>NC_016943.1:3656505-4875340 GCF_000284015.1 Blastococcus saxobsidens DD2 | reverse complement strand
GGGGGAGCGGTTCGTCGGTCGGTCGACCGACGGGATCGGCCCTCGCGTCGTGACCCTGACGCCCGACGCGGAGCGACGGCGACGCTAACAGCCCCGTCCACAGCCCGGCAACGCCGTGGCCGATCCTGCGGCGGGTCGCTCCCGGCGGCCGGTGCGTGCGGGGTCCGGATCCTCCGGCGCGCCGGAGCGGCCTCGCGGGTCCGGCGGGGAGATCATGGGTGGTCGCGCCCGCGGGTGGTCGCCGGGACGTCGCGATCCTCGGCTATGCTGGGCCGAGTCTGTGGACGGGTCTGCCCGTCCTCGTCCGCTGCAGCGTGCCTGCGCCGGTCGGGTGCCGGTCGTGGCCGTCCGCAGTGTCAGCTTCCGGGGTTCCGGGGAGGGCCGTCGTGCCGCTCCGCCACCCTGCGCGCGCCCGTCCACCGACGGGGGCGCACCGCCGATGTCGTGTAGTGGGAGTACCTCGTGAGCAAGCGCACGTTCCAGCCGAACAACCGGCGCCGGTCCAAGGTCCACGGCTTCCGGCTGCGGATGCGTACCCGCGCGGGCCGGGCGATCCTCGCCACCCGTCGGCGCAAGGGCCGCGAGAAGCTCTCCGCCTGACGTGCTGCCTGCGCAGGCACGCCTGCGCCGGCGTCCGGAGTTCACCGCCGTCGTCCGTTCCGGCCGACGCGCCGGGCGGCCGACCATGGTGCTGCACTACCTCCCCGAACGGCCCGAGCAGCCGGCCGGCGACTCCACGTCGCCGGCGGTTGCGCGGGCCGGTTTCGTGGTCGGCAAGAGCGTGGGCAACTCGGTGATCCGCCACCGGGTGACCCGGCGGCTGCGGGCCGTCGTCCGTACCGAGCTGGATCGGCTGCCGGCCGGTGCGGACCTCGTCGTGCGGGCCCGCCCGGAGGCCGCCGCGGCCGATTCGTCCACGCTGCACCGCGATCTGTCCGCCGGCCTGGACCGGTTGCTCGGCGACCGGGCCCCCGCCCGATGAACCCCGCTCCCGGAGGGGCCCGGCGGCCCTCGCCGACCGCCCGCGCCCTCCTGGGCGTGGTCGGTTTCTACTCCCGCGCGGTGAGTCCCGCCCTGCCGCCGCGCTGCCGGTTCCACCCCACGTGCAGCGCCTACGCCGCCGAGGCGGTGGCCGTGCACGGCGCCGGGCGCGGCAGCCGGCTGGTGTTGATCCGCCTGCTCAAGTGTGCGCCGTGGCACCCGGGGGGCGTCGACCTGGTGCCGCCCGCGGCCGTGGTGCGCGGAACCGGTGGGGCCGCCCGCTCGTCCAGCTCAGGGGCACGCCCGTGCGGCGCGCTGTCCGATGATCCCGGCCGCGAGGCCACCGTGCCGGCCACGTGCCGGACCCCGCAGGAGGAGTCCTCCGTTGTTTGACCCGCTCTACACTGCCATCGCCTGGGTGATGGCCCGGTGGCACTCGCTGTGGAACCTGGTCTTCGGTGATCCGGCGCCCGAGACCGCCCTCGGCGGCCTGAGCTGGGTGCTGGCGATCGTGTTCCTGGTCATCACGATCCGGGTGATCCTCTTCCCGCTGTTCGTGAAGCAGATCAAGTCGCAGCGGGCCATGCAGCAGCTCCAGCCGGAGCTGGCCAAGCTGCGCAAGCAGTACGGCAGCGACCGCCAGGGCATGGCCGTCGCGATGCAGCAGCTCCAGAAGGAGCGCGGGGTCAATCCGCTGGCCGGCTGCCTGCCGATCCTGCCGCAGATCCCGGTCTTCTTCGCGCTCTTCCACGTGCTGCGCTACATCGCGCCGGGCGCGGAGGCGCACTACAGCCTGAGTGCCGAGCAGATCGCGGAGGCCGCCCGGGCGCAGCTGTTCGGGGCACCGATCTCGTCGTCGTTCAACATGGACGGCGCCAAGGAGCAGGCGATCCTGGGCATCCAGGGCGTCACCTACACGAACATCCGCATCGTCGCGTTCGCGCTGATCGTGGTCATGTGCTTCACGACCTACTTCACGCAGAAGCAGATCATGGCGCGCTCGGGGCCGGTCGAGGGCCAGGCGGCGATGGTGCAGAAGCTGATGCTCTACGGCATCCCGATCAGCCTCTTCATCTCCGGGTTCATCTTCCCGATCGGTGTGCTCATCTACTGGATGACCAACAACCTCTGGACCATGGGCCAGCAGTTCTTCGTCCTTCGCAAGATGCCGCCGCCCGGGTCCGACGCCGCCAAGGCCAAGGCCGCCGCCGAGAAGCCCGCGATCGACCCGAAGACGCTGGCCCCGAAGCCCGGCGCCAAGCCGGTCCGCCCGAAGCAGGGCCGTCCGGTGGTCGACCCCGAACCGGTCACCGACGTCACCGGCAGCACGGTCGACGGCAACGGTGCCGGTCCCGCCTCCGGCGGCAACGGTGCCGGCCCCGCCTCCGGCGGCAACGGCGGCTCCACCCGCGCCGGTGGCGGCTCCCGCCCCGGTGCCGGCCAGGGCCCGGCCAACCGCGGCAAGCGGAAGCGTCGCTGAGCTCCGTCCGACCGCACCCCCCGCCGGCCCGCCGGCACACCGACCACCGGGGCAACCCGGCCGCCGCACCGAACTGGGAGGAACACCCGTGAGTGCTCCGCAGCAGCCCGTGACAGAGAATCCGCCCGCTCTGCCCGATGACGACGCCGCCGGCGACGACGCGGTCGTGGAGCCGATCGAGGTCGTGACCACCGGGGCCCGTGGGTCGGGTGGGGTCGGTGACGATCTGCTCGTGCGTGAGGGCGACGTGGCCGGCGACTACCTCGAGCGCCTCCTGGACATCCTCGACGTCGACGGCGACATCGATCTCGACGTGGAGGGCGACCGGGCATCGGTGGCCATCGTCGGAGGCCGCCTCACCGACCTCATCGGTCCCGACGGCGCCACCCTGGAAGCCCTCCAGGAGCTCACCCGGCTCGCCGTCGCCCAGTCCACGGGCGTGCGGAGCCGGCTGATGCTCGACGTCGGTGGCTACCGCGCCAAGCGCCGGGCGGACCTGACCGCGCTGGCCGCGGAGACCGCCCGACGGGTGTCCGCCAGCCGCCAGCCGGAGCGGCTGAGCCCGATGAACCCGTTCGAGCGCAAGGTCGTCCACGACGTCATCGCCTCGGTGTCCGGGGTGCACAGCGAGTCGGAGGGCGAGGAGCCCAACCGCCGCGTCGTGGTCCTGCCCGACGCGTGACGGTGGGGCGGCCGGCGTCCGGGCCGGCTGAGGGAGCACCTCCGGCGCCGCCGGCCGCGGCGGCGGAGGTGTTCGGCGCCGCGCTCCCGGCGGCGGAGCGCTACGTCGCCCGGCTCGCGACCGACGGGGTGACCCGGGGCCTGATCGGGCCCCGGGAGGTGTCCCGGCTCTGGGAGCGGCACGTGCTCAACAGTGCTGCCGTCTCGGAGGCCGTGCCGGCCGACGCCCGGGTGGTGGACGTCGGGAGCGGCGCCGGCCTGCCCGGCATCCCGCTCGGCCTGGCGCGGCCCGACATCGCCCTCACCCTGGTCGAGCCGATGGCCCGGCGGGTGGAGTTCCTCGAGGAGACCGTGGCCGAACTGGCGGCTGACGCCCGTCAGCCCTGGCGGGTGATCCGCGGCCGCGCCGAGGACCGCTCGGTGGTCTCGTCCGCCGGCAGGGTCGACGTGGTCACCGCGCGGGCGGTGGCGCCACTCCCCCGGTTGGTGAGCTGGTGCCGCGGGCTCCTCCGGCCGGGTGCGCAGCTGGTGGCCCTGGTCGGCTCCCGCGCCGTGGAGCAACTGCCGGCGCTCCTGCCGGAACTCCGCGCCGCCGGGATGGAGAACATCGAGGCGCGAGCCGTCGGTTCATCTCTGGGGGACGCTGCCACTACCGTGGTGGTCATGACGCGTGGACACCGCTGACGATGCTCTCGCGCGAACGCCCCGTCCTGTTCCACGTGGAACAGGCGCAGCTGCCCGACCCGTTCCACGTGAAACGCCGGCACAGGAAGGATCCGCGATGACCGACCCGGGCGAGCGGCTACGGAGCAGTCTGGCCGCTGACCAGTCGCCGACCGCGTCGTCCGCGTCCTCCGGGGGTCTGGCGGACTTCGACAGCCCCATCGCGATGGAGGCGCTGCGGGCCACCCGCGTCCTGCACGCCTCGGACCAGGAGCCCTTCCCGGCTCCCGGCCGGATCCGGGTCATCACCATCGCCAACCAGAAGGGCGGCGTCGGGAAGACCACCTCCACGGTGAACCTCGGGGTTGCTCTCGCCCTCTACGGGCTCCGCACGCTGGTGATCGACCTCGACCCCCAGGGGAACGCGAGCACGGCCCTCGGCGTGGACCACACCGTGGGGACGCCGTCGATCTACGACGCCCTCGTCGGGGACAGCACGCTGTCCGAGGTGGTGCACCCGACGACGGCCAGCCCGAACCTGCTCTGCGTCCCGGCCACCATCGACCTGGCCGGTGCCGAGATCGAGCTGGTCTCGGTCGTCGCCCGTGAGCACCGGCTGCGCCGGTCCATCGAGTCCTACGTGGCGGCCCTCCCCCAGGAGCGCCGGCCGCACTACGTGCTGATCGACTGCCCGCCCTCGCTCGGGCTGCTCACCCTCAACGCCCTCGTCGCCGGGGACGAGGTGCTCATCCCGATCCAGTGCGAGTACTACGCGCTCGAGGGCCTGGGGCAGCTGCTCAACAACATCGACCTGGTGCGCCAGCACCTCAACCCGGGGATCGCCGTCCGCACGATCCTGCTGACCATGTACGACGGCCGGACGAAGCTCGCCGACCAGGTCGCCGACGAGGTGCGCAACCATTTCGGCGAACTGGTCCTGGGCGCCGTGATCCCGCGGAACGTCCGGGTCTCCGAGGCCCCCGGTTACGGCCAGTCGGTCCTCACCTACGACCCGGGCTCCCGCGGCTCCACCAGCTACGTGGAGGCCGCACGCGAGCTCGCACACCGTGGTTCCGCCCTGCAGCCGCTCGACGGCGCCGCGGGCAGCAACGGAGCCACACCGGTCGGGGCGCTCTCCTTCGGTGAGACGGCCGTCCCCTTCCGCACCCAGGATTCCCAGTGAGCACCCGGTCCAGCGAGGAGCAGTCATGACGAAGCGAGGCGGTCTGGGTCGCGGACTGGCGGCGCTCATCCCCACCGGTCCGGCTCCCACGCCACCCCCGGCCGTGTCGCCGATCGTCGCTCCGGCCGTGGAGCCCGCGGACCGCGACGACCGCCCTGGCGAGCAGTCGGCGCCGGTGTCGGGCCCGGGTGCCGACGCAGCCGCCTCGGCGCCGTCCTCGCCGGTGAGCCTGGTGCCTCCCCCGGTGACGCCGCCGGAGACCGGGGCGGTGGGCGTGCCCGGTGCTCAGCTGCGCGAGGTCGCCGTCGACGACATCGTCCCCAACCCGAAGCAGCCCCGGCAGGTCTTCGACGACGAGGCGCTGGAGGAGCTCACCCACAGCATCCGGGAGTTCGGGCTGCTCCAGCCGATCGTCGTCCGCGAAGCGGGCGAGGCACGGTACGAGCTCATCATGGGCGAGCGGCGGTTGCGCGCCGCGCGGGCGGCCGGGCTGGAGAGCGTTCCGGCGATCGTCCGCGACACCACCGACGACGCCATGCTCCGCGACGCCCTGCTGGAGAACATCCACCGGGTGCAGCTGAACCCGCTGGAGGAGGCAGCCGCCTACCAGCAGCTGCTCGAGGAGTTCGGCGCGACGCACGAGGAGCTGGCCGGCCGCATCGGCCGCAGCCGGTCGCAGGTCACCAACACGATCCGGCTGATGAAGCTGCCGGTGAAGGTGCAGACCCGCGTCGCCGCGGGCGTCATCTCCGCCGGCCACGCCCGTGCCCTGCTCGGGCTGCACGACGCCGACGCGCAGGACGCCCTCGCCACCCGCATCGTCGCCGAGGGCCTGTCGGTCCGGGCCACGGAGGAAGCGGTCGCCATGGCTGCGGCCGAGCAGCCTGCCGCCAAGCGGCGGGCGCGCAACATCAGCGCCCCCGGCGTGGAGGAACTCGGCTCGCGCCTTTCCGACATGTTCGAGACCAAGGTCAAGATCCAGATCGGCCGGGCCAAGGGGAAGATCGTCGTCGAGTTCGGGTCGGTCGATGACCTGCAGCGGATCATCGGCGTCATGGCGCCGGAGATCACCGGGCGCCATCCCGACGCCTGAGCGGGATCACCACGGAAGGGCGGGCCACCCTACGTCACTGACGAAATTCAGTGGTTGTCGTGCGCGGGATGCGTGCCGTCCACTGTCATGGGATTTGTCCGATTGATCGGTGAGCTCAATGGTTGGAGCGGGTCGCCCGCGGCAGTCCTCTCCGCACCATGAACTCCACCGGGCCAGCCATGCCGAGGGGTACGACTGTCGTCCGGGGATTCTGCGACGGCCAGACCCGGAACACTTCGTCGACGAAGCCTTGGCCCACCTCCTCGACGCCGGCGAAATCGACGCGGACCTCGCGAAAGCGTTCCAGTCCCCGGAGCAGTCGCTTGGCTTCGGAGCGGCTGACGAACCGGACCCCGTAGCCGAACAGGCGGACGGTGGTCCTTGTCTGCGTGAAGGCGTGGTCCTCGTCGGTGTACTCCGCGAAGACGTCCGTCAGGGATCGGTCGGTAGCCGGGTCGAGTTCCCATCGCACGCGGGTCCCGCGGGCTACGTCGCTCACTCCCACCGCCTGGTCCTGTCGGACATTGTCCACCGTCCAGACGATCCCGTCAGATTCGAGGCTGAACACGTCGACTGCTCTGGATGTGAAGAAGATGCCTTTCCCGGTGTGGCGATCCGGGTCGGTGGTCGTCTTGCCCTTGGTCAGGTCTCCTAGGGCGTCATACAGGTCCGGAAGGCCGAAGACCTCGCGGATGTGCCCTGTGCCAACGCTCCGCGGCCGGTGTCCCGGATCTCGAAGCGAGCCTCGAACCGTCCGACCCAGGCAGACACTGTGACTCGCTCGGCCTCCGAGTGGTCGATCGCGTTGTTGAGCATCTCGGTGAACGCAAAGCCCACGATGGAGCGCGCCTCGGTTCCGAGACGGTCCTGGACCAGGTCGGCGGCGAGGTCACGCCACACGAGGTCCTCCCGCAGGTCTGACAGGTCCAGAGACCGCTGCCAGTCCGGACTCGACCACCGTCCTTCGACCACCACACTGGTAGCGACGCGCGTCAAGGCCCTACGAACCTGGCCGGGATCGAACACCCGATGGCCGCCGGGTGAGCGCTCGAACGGGATGACGCCGGTATCGGCCAGTTGCCGCACCTGGGATGGTGACAGGCCGAACTCACGACCGATGTCTCCGATCCGGACGAGGCGCGCCATATCGCAGGATCTACTCGAGAAAGCAGAATCTCAGCGTCGTCACCGGCAAGAATCTCTCCGGTGACGCAGATTCCGTCTCACTCAGCCCGCTGAGAATCTCCGTTGCGGTACCGGTTTCCGCCCAGCGGTCCTCAGCGGGCCCCACTTACCGCCCGGCGGACGCCCGGCGGGCGAGGAGCCGCGCGAGGACGTCGCCCAGCTCGTGGCCGGCCGCCTCGACGGCCATGGGGAACATCGACGTCTCGGTCAGGCCGGGAGAGACGTTGACCTCGAGGAAGTGGACCTCCCCGTCGGGGGTGACGATGGCGTCGGTCCGGGAGAGGTCGGCGAGGCCCAGCACCTGGTGCACGCGGACGGCGACCTCGGCGGCCCGGGCGGCCGTCTCGTCGGGGATGCGGGCGGGTGCGTGGTACTCGGTGAGTCCCGGGGTGTAGCGCGAGGCGTAGTCGAAGACGCCCGACTCAGGTTCGATCTCCACGGCGGGCAGCGCCTCCGGCCCGTCGCCGAGGTCGACCACGGCGATGGCCAGCTCGACCCCCTCGACGAACCGTTCCACCATCACGGTGTCCCCGTAGGCGAAGCAGCTGACCATGGCCGCTGGGAGGTCCTCCACCCGGCTCACCTTCTGCACGCCCAGGGCCGATCCCCCGGATGCGGGCTTGACCATCAGGGGCAGCCCCAGCCGCGCCACCATCAGGTCGAGCACCGCGCCCGCACCCAGCTCGCGGAAGGTGCTGTGCGGCAGCGCGACCCAGTCCGGCGTCGTCACTGCGGCCGACCGAACCACCGACTTGGCCGCGGGCTTGTCCCACGCCAGCCGGCAGGCGGCGGCGGGCGACCCGACGTACGGCACCCCGGCCAGGTCGAGGACCGCGCGCAGTGCTCCGTCCTCCCCCGTGGCCCCGTGCAGGGCGATGAAGACGGCGTCGGCGGGTGCGGCGGCCAGCCCCGGCAGGAGCTCGGCGTCGGCGTCCCGCAGTTCGGCATCCAGCCCGGCGCGGGTGAGCTCTTCGACGACCTGGGTCCCCGAGGAGAGGCTGACCTCCCGCTCGAAGGTCAGCCCACCGGCGAGGACGACGGCGCGCAGCGGGTGCGGTGCGGTGCCGCCGGTGGTGTCGGGTGCGGGGGCCGTCTCGCTCATCGCGGGTCCTCGTAGGTGTCGCTGTTGGCGGGTCCGACGATTCGCTCGGCCTCGCGCCCAGGTGTGCCGCGGACCGCCCGGAACGTGCCGGTGTCCACCTTGTCGAAGGTGGAGTGCAGGTCCAGCTCGGCCTCGACCACACGGGCCAGCCGCCGTACGCCCTCCCGGATCTGGTCGGGCTCGGGGTAGCAGTAGGACAGGCGCATGTACTCCTGGCCGTTCCCGTCGGCGAAGAAGCCGATACCGGGCACGTACGCCACGTGGGCGGCGACGGCCCGTGGCTGCATGAGCTTGGCGTCCAGCCCGGCCGGCAGCTTCAACCACACGTAGAACCCGCCCTCGGGCTTGGTCCACGCGGTGCCGGCGGGCATCAGCGCGGCCAGGGACTCCAGAGTGGCGTCGCGGCGCTCGCGGTACAGCTCGGTGAACGTCTTGATCTGCTCCCGCCAGGGCTGGGTGTCCAGGTACCGGGCGACGGCGTACTGGGTGAGCGACGGCGGGCAGAGCACCTGCGCCTCGGTGGCGAGCACCAGCTTCTCCCGGACGGCGAGGGGCGCCAGCACCCAGCCCACGCGGAGGCCCGGGGAGAAGGTCTTGGAGAAGGAGCCCAGGTAGATGACCCGCTGGCTGTTCCGGGCCCGCAGGGCGCGCAGCGGCTCGTGCTCGAACCCGAGCAGGCCGTACGGGTTGTCCTCGATGATCAGCAGGTCGTGCTGCTCGGCCAGCGCCATGACGGCCTCGCGGCGCGGCTCGGACAGGGTGACGCCGGCCGGGTTGTGGAAGTTCGGCACGGTGTAGAGGAACTTCACCCGGTCACCGTTGGCGCGGCAGTCGGCCAGCGCCTCCTCCAGCGCCTCCGGGATCAGGCCGTGCTCGTCCATCGCCACGTGTCGGACGCGGGCCTGCGCGGCCTGGAAGACGCCCAGGGCACCGACGTAGGACGGGCCCTCGGCGAGGATGACGTCACCGGGGTCGACGAAGACGCGGGTCACCAGGTCCAGCCCCTGCTGCGAGCCGACGGTGACGACGACCTCGCTGGCCGAGGCGTCGGTGATGCCCTCCAGCGCCATGACGTCGCAGATCCGCTCACGCAGCCGCGGGTCGCCCTGACCGGAGCCGTACTGCAACGTCTGGGCCCCCATGCCGGACACCAGGTCGCCGATCATCAATCCGACGGCGTCCAGGGGCAGCGCGGTGACCGCGGGCATCCCGCCGGCCAGGGAGACGACCTCCGGCCGGCTCACGACGGAGAACAGGGCCCGGATCTCCGAGGACTTCATCCCGTGCGTCCGTGCCGCGTAGCGGTCGGCCAGCGGGTCCAGCCGCGGGTGACGCGGGACGACGTGGGGATGGGCACCGTGGGTCAGGTGCGTCCCCGGCTGACCGGGACCGGCAGGCGAGCCGGGCGGAGGAGTGACCACCCTGTCGAGTGTAGGCAGCGGGCCGCGCAGCGTTCGCAGGGACGGACCCGTCCTCCCGCTCCCGGGCATAGGAACCTATGCATACGGTTTCGACCGCGAATCCATATGCATAGGTTCCTATGCCGGTGATGGGTCAGGGCAGGACGAACGTGCCCGTGGGCGGGTCCGCGTCGGCGGGCAGGTAAAGCCGCTGGACGGCGGCCAGGACGCCGTGCGCGATGGCGCTGCGCACCCGGGCGTCCAGCAGCAGCAGCCGGTCGACCGGGTGGGAGAGGTAGCCGCTGTCGAGCCGGACCGACGGCATGCGGGTCATGCGCAGCAGGTCCCAGGTCTTGGGGTGCGAGCCGAGGTCGAGCATGCCGGTGCGGGCCACGACCTCGCGGCGGACGAGGTTGGCGAACTGCTCGCCCACGGTCGAGGACGCACCCGACCCGGTGCCGTAGTAGTAGCTGGCCACTCCGCGCGCGTGCTCGGAACTGTGCGCGTCCATGTGCAGGGAGATGAAGAGGTCGGCGCGGGCGTCGTTGGCGAAGGCGGTGCGCTCGGCCAGCGCCGGGCCCTGCGCGCGGCCCCGGGTCAGGTAGACCGTGGCGCCGGCGGCGGCCAGCCGGCCCTCGATGCGGGACGCGAGGTCGAACACCAGGTCCGCCTCGGTCGTCTCGCCCTCCGTGAAGCCGGTGTCGTCACCCCCGTGTCCGGCATCGACGACGATCCGCCGGCCGATCAGGTGCGGTCCGCTCTCCACGAAGGAGGCGCTCTGGCGGAGGAGCTGCGGTCGGCCGCCGGTGACCTTGCGGCCGAGCTGCCGCAGCGCTCGGAGGGTCGCAGGGCCGCAGGTCCCGTCGGCGGTCAGCCCGTAGTCGCGCTGGAACGCGCGCAGGCCCGCCTCGGTCTCCGGGCCCAGGATGCCGTCGGCGCGACCGGCGTCGTAGCCCAGCTCCAGCAACCGCTCCTGGAGGTTGGTGACGTCGTCGCCGCGCATGGGGCGCTCGGGGTCGTAGCGCAGCAGCCGGTCCCCCAGCGACCAGCGTGCCTCGCTGAGCGCCCGGTAGGTCTCCTCGCCGACCCGTCCGTCGACGGAGAGTCCGCGCACCTGCTGGAAGTGGCGGACGGCGAGCTCGGTCCCCGAGTCGTACTCCGCGGACTCCAGGCCCGGCTCGAGGCCGTCGGAGCCGGCGGGCGGGAGGAGGCCCAGGCTGCGCAGGGCGGCGTGCACGTCGGCCACCGCCGGTCCGCGGTCCCCCGGCCTCAGGGGCTGCATGCGGCTGTCAGTTCCCATTCACAGCTCCGCTGGGGAACCGGAAAGCTTCGCCGTTGTCATCATCGTGTCACCGATTGTCGCCCGTCCGGCCGGGGATGGCCCACCGGGGGCAGGGGCATCCTGCTCCCGGTCGCGGCGAAGGCCCACCCGTCCGGTGGACGAGTGGGCCTTCGGCCTACGGAGCGTGACTGGATTCCCGTGGCGGGGCTCCGGATCCCCAGCGGAGCTGCGATCGACAGGAATTCCGGTTCCCCAGCGGAGCTGCGTTCAGATGTAGTCGGCCAGGTCGCTGAGGATCGCGCCCTTCGGCTTGGCGCCGATGATGCTCTTGACCGGCTTGCCGCCCTGGAACACCGTCATGGTCGGGATCGACATGACCTGGTAGTCGCGGGCGATCTGCGGGTTCTCGTCGATGTTGAGCTTGGCGATGGTGAGCTTGTCGCCGTGCTCGGAGGCGATCTCCTCCAGCACGGGGGCGACCATCTTGCACGGGCCGCACCACTCCGCCCAGAAGTCGACGAGCACGGGCTTGTCGCTGCCCAGCACGTCGGTGGCGAAGCTGGCGTCGGTGACCGTCACGGTGTTGCCTGCCATGGTCGTTCTCCCTCTCGGTCGACTGGCTCGTGGGTGATGCTGACGAGGTTGCCTGCCGGCATAACCGGCGCCCGGCGCCGGTTATGCCCGGTTCAGCGCTCGTCGAAGGTGTCGGCGAGCCACCGCTCGGCGTCGATCGCCGCGGCGGCACCGGTGCCGGCCGACGTGATCGCCTGGCGGTAGATGTGGTCGACGACGTCGCCGCAGGCGAAGACGCCGTCGATGGTGGTGCGGGTGGTGGGGTGGTCGACGACGATGTACCCCGCATCGTCCAGCTTCAGCTGGCCGGCGAACAGCTCGCTGCGCGGGTCGTGGCCGATGGCGATGAACAGGCCGGCGGCCGGCATCGTCTCGGTGCCGCCGGTGGCGGTGTCGGTGAGCTCGACGGCGGAGACGGTGTTCTCACCGATCACGTCCGTGACCTGCTTGCCCAGGGCCCAGCGGATCTTCGCGTTGTCCTGCGCGCGCTTGATCATGATCTTCGAGGCCCGTAGCTCATGCCGCCGGTGGACGACGGTGACGCTCTTGGCGAAGCGGGTGAGGAAGGTGGCCTCCTCCATCGCGGAGTCGCCGCCGCCGACGACCACGATGTCCTGGTCGCGGAAGAAGAAGCCGTCACAGGTGGCGCAGGCGGAGACCCCGCGGCCGAGCAGTCGCTCCTCGTTGTCCAGGCCCAGGTACCGGTACTTGGACCCGGTGGCCACGATCACCGCGTGGGCGCGGAAGACCTCGGCCCCGACCTTGACGATCTTGGGCTCGGCGGTGAGGTCGACCTCGGTGACGTCACGCGGCTCGAGCTGGGCACCGAACTTCTCGGCCTGCGTCCGCAGGTCGTCCATCAGCTGCGGGCCCTGGATCCCCTCCGGGAAACCCGGGAAGTTCTCCACTTCGGTGGTGGTCATGAGGGCGCCGCCGAACTGGGAGCCCTCGAACACCAGCGGGTGGAGGTTGGCGCGGGCGGCGTACGTGGCCGCCGTGTACCCGGCGGGCCCGGACCCGATGATGATGAGGTCACGGACGCCGTCGTGTTCTGCCGGCGGGATCGTGGGGTGCTCGATCTCCTCCGTCGTCACAGCGGGGCCAGGGGTCGGGGAATCACTCACGGGCGGCACAACCTCTGATCGTAGGGTGCCCATTCCCGTGCGGTCCCGTCCCGGGGCCGTGCTCAGCCGGCGGTGCGGACCTCGACCTCGTCCACCTGCGCGGAGAACCCGTTCGGCACGTCGACCAGACCGGTCAGCCACACGAGGACGTAGCGGGCGGTCACCGGCTCGTCGAAGGCGAGCTCGGCGGACTCCCCGAGGGTCCCGTCGGCGGCGACGGCGAAGTCCTCGAGGGTGGCGCCCGCGGACTCGCTGGTGCGCACCTCGACGGTGGCGCCGGTGGAGGGGCTGTCGAGGGCGACGCCGGCCAGTTGCTGGACGCTGCCGAGGTCGTAGACCACCCCGACGCCGGGCTTGAGGTTCCCGAAGGCCGGCGATCCCCGGTAGGTCAGCGTCGACCAGCCGGTTGCCGGGTCGCCGTCGTAGGACAGCGGCACGCTGCCGTCGTTCTCCGGCTCACCGTCGCCGAACGGGTCGAACACCTCGGCGGCCGCGATCGTGGCTGCCGGACCCGGGGCGACCGGACCCGGGGCGGCGGCCTCCGGCGTCTCCTCACCGGTGGCGGGAGCGCTGACCGGCGGAGGCGTGGAGCCTTCGATGCCCCCGTCGACGGAGTCGGCGACGGACAGGACGCTGGAACCGAACCACCACGCGAGGGCGATCACGACCGCGACGGCCAGCAGGGGCAGGCCGACGACGAACAGCCGGTGCCTGCGGGCGGCGTCCGCGTCCTCGCCGTCGGCGTCCGGCTCGGCCGGGTAGTCCCCGTACTCGTCATCGGCGCCCGGGTCGTCGGCATCCAGCACACCGAACGGGTTGTCCTGGTCGGGGGCACCGGGCGCGCCCCCGGCGACCGGTCCGACCGTGCCGGCGCTGACGGTGTCCACACCGAGTACGGCGGCGGAGAGCGGCTGCGGGACCGGGCGGACGGGCGGCACCGGGGGCAGCGCGCCCGGCTCCAGCCGGACGGGTGCCTCGGCGTCGCCCCGGCGGTCGCGCGGACGTCGCCGCCGGCCGCCGTCGCCCTCTCCGGAGCGGGAGGGGGTGATCGACTGGGTCGGGCCGGTCCGCGGTCGCTCGGCGAGGAGGGCGGCCATGGCGGCCACGCTGGACAGCCGCTGTCCGGGCTCGGTCGAGCGCGCCCGGCGGGCCAGGGCGACCAGGTCGGACGGGCCGGACATGGGGCGTGCGCCCGGGCCGACCCCGGACAGGCACGCATCCAGGAGCGCGCCGAGGGCGGCGATGTCGCCGTCGATGGTGCCGGCTGCGGCGGGAACCGCACGCAGCCCGACCAGGCCGTTGGGCCGCAGGACGACGTTCTCGAGCGACAGGCCGCCGACCGCCAGACCGACCCGGTGCGCCTCCGCGACCCCCTCGGCCAGACGCCGGAGGACCAGGCGCACCTCGCGCTCGGGCATGGGGCCCGAGCGCAGCCGGTCGGCCAGCGTCTCGCCGTCGATCCACTCGTTGACGACGTACGCGGCGGAGACGTCGACCTGCTCGTCCGCGCCGTCGTCGCCCGGCCGCCCCACGCTGCCCTCGGAGGCGTCGTAGACCATCGCCAGCGCGGGGGTCGCCAGGCCGCCGGCGGTGAGCGCCCGGGTGATCCAGGCGTGCGCCGCGGGACCGGCCGGGATGTGCACCCGGATGGCGACGTCCCGGTTGAGCACGCGGTCCTTCGCCCGCCAGCTCTGGATGATGCCCGTGGGGGTGACCTCGTCGGGACCGAGCTGGTCCAGCGGCCGGTAGCGGTCGGGCAGGCCGGTGGTCGTGGACGCCATCGACACTGTCGACTCCCTGTGCTGCTCCTGCCGCCGAGGCGGACGCTCCGGCACGGTCGGCCCCGGTGGGCGGTCGTCGGTCACCCGCGTCCCAGCCGGGCCTTGACCGCGGTCAGGGGCTCTCGGACTTCCGGAACACGGGCCACCACCAGACCGACCAGTGCGACGCCGCCGATGACCACGGTACCGATGAGCACCTGCAGGAGCGACCCTGTGGTCGACCGTCCGAGCAGGTCGTCGGTCACGATCTGGACAAGACCGCCCACCAGGCCCGCCGCCAGGGCCACGGCGGCGATCCGCACGACCGGGCCGAACGTCTCCCTCGTGCGCAGGCCTCCGAGCCGGCGGCGCAGCGCCAGGTCCCCGAGGGCCCACCCGGCGACGTAGGTGAGGCTCGTGGCCAGCATCAGCCCGGCGACGACGTGCTCGGCCTCGACGACAGCCGGCACCAGCAGCAGCAGCGGCACGCGGACGGCGACCATGCCGATCTGGATGAGGGTCGGCGTCCGGGCGTCCTTCATCGCGTAGAAGACCCGTAGCTGCAGCAGCGTCACGGCCATCGGCAGCAGGCCGAACGCCCCGACGGCCAGCGCGGTCCCGATCGCCTGCGCCTCGTCGACGGAGGTGTTCCCGCGGGCGAAGGCGAGGACGCCCAGCGCCGGGCCGAGGACGGTGAGCAGGGCGGTGACGGGCAGCAGCCCGACCGCCGACAGCCGCGTGCCCAGGGCCAGGTCCTCGATGACGCCGGGGACGTCCGAGCGCGCCGCGGCCCGGCTCATCCGCGGCACCAGCGCGGTGAGCAGCGCGACGCCGATGATCCCGTAGGGCATCTGGAAGAGCAGGCTGGCGTACTGGAAGGCCGACGAACCCAGGCCGCCGTCGCGCTGTGCCTCGTTGGCGATGCGGAGGGCCACGAGTACCCCCACCTGGCTCACGGCGACGTAGCCGATCACCCACAACCCGAGCGTGCCCGCCTCGCGGAGCCCGGTGTCGCGCACGCCCCAGCGGGGGCGCAGCGGGATGCCGGCCCGGCGGAGCAGCGGCACCAGCACCAGCGCCTGAACCGCGATGCCCAGCACCGTGCCCGCGCCGAGAAGCCAGACGAGGCCCGGCGCGATCGTGGCCGGCTCGAGGGGGCCGGGGCCGCTGGCGGCGAGGAACACCAAACCGGTGGCGATGACGACGACGTTGTTGAGCACCGGGGCCCAGGCGGGGGGCCCGAAGACGCCCCGGGAGTTGAGGAGTGCCTGGGCGAAGGCACCGAGCCCGTAGAAGACGATCTCGACCAGCAGGATCCGGGCCAGCCAGTTGGCCAGCTCGTACTGCGCGGGGTTCTCGTCGAGGCCGTACAGCGAGGTGAGCAGGGGCGCGGCGAGCACGGCCAGCACCGTCATGACCAGCAGGCCGGCCATCGCGAGCGTGGCCAGCCGCTGCGCGTAGCCGACGCCGTCGTCGCGGTCGCGCTCCTGCGCGTGCACCAGCAGCGGCACGATCACCGAGGTGAGGACGCCGCCCAGCAGGAGTTCGTAGACGATGTTCGGCAGCGTGTTGGCGGTGTTGTACGCATCGGCGACCAGACCGACGCCGAGCGCCGCGGCCAGCACCATCGTGCGCAGCAGCCCGGTGATCCGGGAGACCAGCGTCGCGACCGCCATCGTCCCGGCGGCCCGCAGGATGCCTCCGCTCGCGCCGGGGGCGCCCTCGCGCCGCTCGACGTCCTCATCGGTCTCCTGCTCGGCCCGGGGCACCGGTGGGAGCACCGGCATCGGGAAGACCTGGGTCTCGTCCGCGGCCGGCACCCAACGGTGCCGCAGCGGCGGGAGCGGCGGGACCGGGGTCGCCCGCCGCGGCGGCGCGGCCCGGTCCGCCGCAGGTGGGGGGACCGGCGGGAGCGCGGGCGAGGCCCGCACCGGCGGCGGGACGGCGCTGTCGGTGGCCGCCTCGGCCGGCCCGCCGTCGGCGACGGGAGGTGCGGCGAACACCGCGTCGCTCGGCGGGGTCGCCAGGTAGGGGGCGGGCGGCAACGGCGTCGCCGTTCCCCACGGACGACGCTCGCCCGGGGTACGGGGCGGCGGAGGTGGCAGGCGGGCCGGCTGCGGGCGCACGGGAGCCTCGGTACGGGGCGGTGCGGAGTCGTCTGCGGAGGGCCGGGAGTCGTCGCTCACACGGGGCTCCGTGCCGGCGGCGCCGCCAGGCCGGGCGCCACGGGGCCGGACGCGTCGGCGCCGGCGGCCGCCCCCCGGCGCCGGCGGAGGACGAAGTGCACGAGTCGGCGCAGGAACAGCAGCCCGAGCAGCGACGCGGCGCCGACGGTGATGATCAGCGTGATCGGGCCGTACGCGGTGCTCTTCACCTGGATCTCGACCGGATCGCCCAGCGGTCTGCCCGACGGCGTCGTGACCTGGGCGGTGACCGAGAAGCCACCCGAACGCCGCAACTCGGTGGGCACCTGGAGCGTGGTGAGCTGCTCGGGGGCCAGCGTCTGGACGCCGATGTCGCCGACGGAGAGCCCACGGTTGCCCGGCGTCTGCACCTGCAGGCGTACCTGGACCGGAAAGGGGAGCGGGTTGTCCACCGTCAGCACCAGCGGTGCGTTGCTGGAGGCGAGGCTGTACGTCCCGTCGACCGGTGCGACGACGGTGACCTGCTCCCGGAGAGCGGCCACGGTGGCCCGTGCGTCGACCGCGGCCTCGGCGAACTCCTCCGGGGCGTCCCGCCGGAGCACCGACGCGGCCCGGGCGATGCCCGCGTCGTAGGGCCGCAGCGCCAGGTCGCCGTCCCCGGCCACCGCTGCGGCGAGGTCCTCCCGGGCCGCCACGGCCTCGCCGAGAGTGGCCATCCCCACGCCGCCCAGCCCGGTCTCCTCGGCCGGTTCGGCCAGCGACCCGGCATCGGCGGGCGGGACGTCGCCGAGCCCGGCCACGCTGCCCGCGCGCAGCCACGGCAACCCGACGGTGTCGGAGATCATCGCCCCGGCGCCCTCCAACCCGGCCACGAGGTCGCGCGGCGGGGCGACCAGCACGGTCTGCTCGCTGCCCGGGGGCCCCTGCAGGGTCAACGCGGCCAGCTCGGCCAGGTAGCGCTGCTCGGCGATGCGCGGGCCACCGGGCGTCACCCCGGCCGCGCCCACGACCGCGCTGAGCGTCGGATCGGCGACCAGCACGTCCAGGGCGTCATCCCCCTCGCCGACGGCGGTGCGGGCCACGGCGTCCGAGCCGTCGAGGCCGACGGCGGAGTTCCCTTCGGAGAGCGCGCCGCTGCCCAGCACCACCCGGTCGATCCCGCCGTCGCGGAGGATGTCCAGCGTCTGCAGCTCGTAGGATCCGTCGGCGGCCCAGGCCAGGTCGGTGACGGGGGTGACGCCCAGGACGTCGGCGAGGATCTGCGCCCCGGCACCGGTCGTCGGCGGCTCGACGGGGGTGGGAGGAGTCGCACCGTCCCCGGCCGCCGGGTCGGGCCAGGGGGCCGGCCGGGCCTGCGCGGTGCCCTCCGGTGTTCCGGGCAGGCTGCGGGTGATGACCTGTCCCAGCCCCGCGGACTGCAGGCCGTCGGCGTCGACGTCGCCGTAGGGCAGTGCCACCACCGGGTGGCCGGCGGTGAGGGCGCGCAGGCGCTCGAGGAAGGCCTGGGCCTCCTCCGTGCCGGTGCCCGCGCCCGCCACCCCACCGACGGCGTACGGCCCGTCGGCCATCAGGGCCAACTCCTCGACCAGCGCCGGGTCCAGGGCCAGGGTGACCGGCAGCCGGGTCGCCTCCCCGGTTCCGCCGGCGGGCGGGCCGGCGGGCAGCCGCTCGAGGACGGTGAGGGCGCGGTCGAGCCGGCCGCCCGAGCTGATCTCCTCGGTCAGTCCGTCGTCGACGAAGGCCCCCGCCGCGTTCCGGTGGCTGGGCTCCGACAGGGGCCACAGCCAGGCGACGGTGGTGCGGGACGAGGGGACCACCGGCTGCTGCACCAGGAAGGTGGACAGCTCCCCGACCCGGCGTTCGAGGTCGCCGCCGACGGTGCCGTTGACGTTGAACAGTGCGGGGTAGACGCCGTCCTGCTCGAGCCGCAGTTCGGCGGAGTCGAGCGTGTAGCTGAACTCCATGCTGGCGCCGGGGGCGAGCGCGCCGGGCAGCGGGACGAAGGGGGGTTCGACGGTCGTGGCCGGATCGGGTTCACCGACCGCCTCGGCGAGGTCCTGCCGGCCGGTGAGCACGGAGCCGCGCTGCAGCCGGACGGCGAGGTCGGTGATCGGCTCGGTCCCGGTGTTGGTGAGGGTGCCGGTGACGGTGATCAGCGATCCGGGCGTCACCGTCCGCGGCTCGAACCGCGCGACGTCGATGCGGACCTGGCGGTCGGCGTCGGTCACCTGCTCCGCCGCCGTCGAGCCCGGTGCGGCGGCCGCCGTGGCGGGCACGGTGACGGCGGCGAGCCCGGACCCGGCGACGGCCAGCGCTCCGGCCAGCAACGGGGCGAACGCGGCCGCACGCCGGGCGGCACCCGGCCGGGCGGACGATGCGGCGGCGGGGCGGCCGCCGGCGCGTGCGGCAGCCGGCCGTGTCACGCGCTGTCGGCCAGGAGTCCGGGCGCGCGCTCGACCAGCGCCCGCTCGTCGGCGTAGGCCAGCCGGGTGCTGAGCTCGTCCAGGGGCACCCAGGCGACCTCGGTGACCTCGACGTCGGCATCGGAGAGCGCGCCGCCGACCGCCCGGAGCAGGAAGTGGTGCACGGTCTTGTGCACCCGCCGGCCCTCGGCGACGAACCAGAAGTCGATGATCCCGAGGGGCGCGACCACTTCCCCGATGATGCCGGTCTCCTCGGCCACCTCGCGGACGGCGGTGTCCTCGGGCGTCTCGCCCGCCTCGATGTGCCCCTTCGGCAGCGACCAGAGCAGCCGGCCGCGGCGGTCGGTGCGGCCGATCAGGGCGGCACGGGGCCCGGTCACGCCGTCGTCAGCCACCACCAGGCCCCCGGCGGAGGTCTCGTCGACCCGGCGCAGCCGGCGGCCCGGGCGTCCTCGCCCGCCCGATCCAGCCATGTCCAGGAGGGTAGCGCGGCTCTGCCATCAGCTCCGGGAGCACCGCAGCGGCGAACAGGCGCAGGGCAGCCGACCGGCGGCGCGGCGCACCGGACGAAGTCGCTCCGCCGCCGCACTACGCTGGCTCGTCGTGTCCGCCACCCCGCCGAGCCCCGCCGACCCCGACCCGGTGCCGCCCGCGGTCCAGGAGACCGTCCGGAAGCTCGTGGAGTTCTCCCCGGTGCTCACCGAGCTGGGGGAACGGTTCGCGGCCGCCGGTCACCAGGCCCACCTGGTCGGCGGCTCGGTGCGGGACGCGCTGCTCGCCGCCGGTGCCGGTGGGCCGGGCGTTCCCGGGGATCTCGACGTCACCACCGACGCGCGCCCGGAGCAGGTCCTGGAGCTGCTGCGCGGCTGGGCGCGTTCCACGTGGAACACCGGCATCGCGTTCGGGACCGTGGGAGCCGACGTCCGCGGGACCCGGGTGGAGATCACCACCTTCCGGGCCGACCGCTACGACCGCGAGTCGCGCAATCCGGAGGTGGCGTGGGGCGACTCCCTGGTCGACGACCTGGCCCGCCGGGACTTCACGGTCAACGCGATGGCCGTCTCGCTGGGACCGGACCGCACCGTCACCGACCCCTTCGGTGGCCTCGGGGACCTGCTCGCCCGGAGACTGCGCACGCCGGCGGCGGCCGTCGAATCCTTCGCCGACGACCCGCTGCGGATGCTGCGCGCGGTCCGGTTCGTGGCTCAGCTCGGCCTCGCACCGGACGACGCGGTCGTCTCCGCGATGACCTCGCTGGGGGGCGACCTGGCCCGGATCACTCCGGAGCGGGTCAACGCCGAGCTCTCCAAGACGCTGCTGCAGGACTCACCGCGCGCCGCCCTGGAGCTGTTCGTCTCCACCGGGCTGGCCGACGTCGTCCTGCCCGAGCTGTCGGCGCTGCGCATGGAGATCGACGAGCACCACCAGCACAAGGACGTCTACACCCACTCCCTCACCGTGCTGGACCAGGCGATCGCCCTGGAGCTGGCCGATCCGGAGCACGAGTCACCGGACCTGGTGCTGCGCCTGGCGGCGCTGCTGCACGACATCGGCAAGCCGGCGACCCGGCGGCACGAGCCGCGGGGGCGGGTCTCCTTCCACCACCACGAGGTGGTGGGCGCCAAGCTGGTCCGCAAGCGGCTCACCGCCCTGCGCTACCCCAAGGACGTCGTCGAGGCCGTCGCCCGGCTGACCTTCCTGCACCTGCGCTTCCACGGGTACGGGGAGGGCCACTGGACCGACTCCGCCGTCCGCCGGTACGTGACCGACGCCGGGAACCTGCTGCCCCGCCTGCACAAGCTCGTCCGGTCGGACTCGACCACCCGCAACAAGCGGCGCGCCGCGGCGCTGTCGGCCACGTACGACGCCCTGGAGCAGCGGATCGCCGAGCTGGCCGAGCAGGAGGACCTCGCACGGGTCCGGCCCGACCTCGACGGCAACGCGATCATGGAGCTGCTCGGCCTGCCTCCCGGCCCCGAGGTGGGGGCGGCCTGGCGCTTCCTCAAGGACCTGCGGCTCGAACGCGGCCCGCTGGACCGCGACGAGGCGGAGGCGGCGCTGCGGGAGTGGTGGGCCGGCCGCGCCGGCTGACGTCCGCCGCCGGCGCGGAACGGGCGGCCCGTCGTGGGCGTTGCGCGCTCCAGGAGAGGGGGGCGGTGCCGACATGACGGGTGTGCACCCGCAGGAGCCCGGGAACGACGTCCCCCGGATGCCGACGTCGCCCAGCGGGCGGACCCCGCAGTGGGTCGTGGCCGAGGCGACCGGCACGGTGACGCCCGTGGCGGCTCCGCTGCCCCGCCGTCGTCGGCGGGGCCGCTGGGCTGTTCCGCTGGTCGTCGCCGCCGTGGCCGCAGGCCTCGCGTTCTCCGACCCGCCGGCCTGGTCCTGGACGCCGGGCGCACCGGCGGCCGTCCAGGCCCCACCGGCCGCCACCGCCCCGGCGAAGCCGACCGACCGGCCCACGCCGGCCGGGGCGACGACCCCGCTGGGTCGCCCGCCGCTCCCCCCGCCGGCCGGCGGGGCGTACGCCTACGCCTCCCTGCAGGACGACGGGCTCACCCCCGTGAGCTACGACCCGTGCCGGGAGATCCACTACGTCCTGCACCCCGAAGCGGCTCCGCCGGGCACCGACGGGCTGGTGCACGACGCGGTGGCCCGGATCACCGAGCTCACCGGGCTGCGGTTCGTCTTCGACGGCTACACCGACGAGCCGCTGTCCGCGGAGCGCCCGCCGTTCCAGCCGGAGCGCTACGGCGACCAGTGGGCCCCGGTGCTGATCGGCTGGCAGGACGAGGCGCAGAACCCCGCGCTGGTCGGCGACGTGGTGGGCGAGGGCGGCAGCACCGCCGTGTCCCTCGGGGACGGGCCGCGGGTCTACGTGACCGGCACGGTCAGCCTGGACGCCGTCCAGGTCCCCGACATCCTCGCCGAGCCGGACGGCGCTGCCACGCTGCGGTCGGTGGTCCTGCACGAACTGGCCCACCTGGTGGGGCTCTCCCACGTCGACGACGACCGCGAGCTGATGTTCCCCGAGGCGCGCCGGGGGGTCACCGACTTCGCCGACGGGGACCGCACCGGTCTGGCGACCCTCGGCCAGGGGACGTGCGTCCCCGAGCTGTGACCGGTGTTCAGCGGCGGACCATGCGGCCGTGCAGGACGGCGGTGGCCACGTATCCGACGCCGACCACGAGGAGCAGCGGGCGGGAGACCCCCGACGCCGGCAGCACGAACGCGCCGGCCATCAGGGCCACGACGTACCCGACGTTGACCAGCGTGTCGTAGACGGAGAACACCCGGCCGCGGTGGTCGTCGTCGATGCACTCCTGCAGCGTGGTGTCCACGCAGATCTTGACGCCCTGGCCCATGAAGCCGAGGACGAACCCCGCCGCCACCGCGGCCGGCGGCTGCAGCAGCAGCCAGAGCCCCACCTGAGCGACACCGCCGGTGGCGAGGAGCAGCCCGATCCAGCCGGCCTTGCCGATCCGGTGCACCGCCGCGGGCGTCACCGCGGCGGCGGTGAGGGTGCCCACGGCGCCCGCGGCGACCACCAGGCCGAGGCCCACCAGCCCACCGGGGAACGGTCCGGACGCCTCGACGAAGGTGTTGCGGTAGAGCAGCAGCGCCATGAGGGTGAGGAAGCCGTACCAGATGCGGTGCAGGCTGATCGCGGTCAGCGCGGCCGCCGCGGGGCGGTGCTGCCAGGCGTGCCGCGCGCCCGAGGCCATGCCGGCCAGCACCTGCCCGGCCGAGAGCCGCGCGGAGCGGGCCATGTGGTCGGGGCCCAGGTGGCCGCGGGAGAAGCCGGCGACGACGACGGCGGCCGCGAGGTAGGGCAGGGCGGCGGTCAGCGCCAGGGCGGCGTAGCCGGCGTCGTCGGAACCCGTCCACTGCAGGAGCCCCAGGGCGGCCCCACCGCCGGCCACCGTGGCCACCGCGCCCGACGTCGTCGACACCGCGTTGGCCGAGACCAGCGACGCCTCGTCGGTGGTGTGCGGGAGGCCGGCCGACAGCGCGGCCAGGATGAACCGGTTCACCGAGAAGACGGCGAGCCCGGCCGCGTAGAAGGCCGGGCCCTGCACCCCGGCCAGGACGAGGGCGGCCACCACCGCCACCAGGCCGGCGCGCAGCACGTTGGCGCGCAGCAGCACCTGGCGCCGGCTCCACCGGTCCAGCCACACGCCGGCGAACGGCCCGACGAGGGAGTAGGGCAGCAGCAGGACGGCGAAGCCCGCGGCGACGTCGACCGGGTCGGCGGCCCGCTGGGGGTTGAACAGCACCGTGCCGGCGAGCGCCGCCTGGAAGACCCCGTCGCCGAACTGGGACAGCAGCCGGGTGCCGAGCAGGCGGCGGAAGTCGGGTCGCACCAGCAGGCCGCGCACGGTCGTCCCCGCCTCGGCCACCCCGTCACCCTAAGGCGATCCGCGCCGCCCCCACGGTCACCGCCACCCCGGACGCCGGGGCGACCGCGCCGCCGGCACGCAGGCGGGCGCCTGCGGCGGCGGGCCGGGCCCGCGGGCGGGCAACCCGGGCCCGTCCCCGCCGGCCTCATCTGGGGCACACTGGGAAAGATGTCGTCGGTGCCTGCGTCGCCCGAACCCGAGTCCGGCCCGCCCGTGCGGCCCGCGGCAGGACGTCGACGTGCCAGGGCGGTGCCGGCGCTGTCGGTGGGCGGTCTGGACGACGTCGCCCAGGGGTCCCTCCTGGTGGCCATGCCGGTCCTGACCGACCCGACGTTCGCCGGGGCGGTCGTGTTCGTCCTCGACCACTCCGACTCCGGGACGGTCGGCGTCGTGCTCGGCCGGCCCAGCCAGGTCGAAATCCGGGACGTCCTGCCCGGCTGGTGCGATCTCGCCGTCCCGCCCGGCGTCTTCCACGTGGGAGGTCCGTGCGAGACCGACACCGCGCTGTGCCTGGCGACCGCGCCGTCGGGGGACCCGGCGGCCGGCCTGCGCCCGGTGGCCGGCGACGTCCACCTCGTCGATCTGGACGGCGACCCGGAGGCCCTGGTCGGGCACCTGCAGGGGCTCCGCGTGTTCGCGGGCTACGCGGGCTGGTCCGCAGGTCAGCTCGCCGGTGAGATCTCGGAGGGAGCCTGGGCGTGCGTCCCCAGCCGGCCCGGCGACGTGCTCAGCGAGCTCCCGGGGCCCGAGCTGTGGCGCCGGGTGATGGGCCGCCAGACCGGCCGGCTGGCGGTGCTCTCCTCCGCGACGGCGGACCCGACGGTCAACTGATCCCGGCGCGCCGAGCGGCGTGATCTCCGGCGATCTGGTAGGAAAGAGCCCGGGAAGGGGCGGTCTGGGGAAGAGGCCGCCCCTTCCCGCTTGTCCGGGCGCCGTTCTCGGTCCCGTCCCGGGTACCGCCCCGAGCGGGCGAGGGGTGGCGAGGACGGGGTCCTTCCTCTAGATCCCGAACGTGCCGGCGATCCCCGGGTGGTCCGCCGCCGCAGCGGTCTCCTCCTCGGTGGGCAGCGCGAGCCTGCGGTCGCCGTGGTCGGCCAGCGTGATCGTCAGCTCCGGTCCGCCGTCGCGGAGCGGGCTGCGGTACTGCACCAGAGTCGCGTCGACGTCGTCGACCGCGACCGTGCGCCCCTCCCGCAACCGGTAGACGGTCGTGGGCCGGCCGTCGATCGCCTGATCGCCCTGCCACCGGTACGGGCCGGCCAGGAACGTCTCCGGCTCGTCGGCGGTCTCGGCGGTCAGGTTCTGCAGCGCCTGCACGACCACGTCGATCAGCGGGGACTCCGGCGTTCCGGCGGGCAGGGGCCGGCGGAGGTAGCTGGCCGCCGGTGCGCCGTCCCCGGCCAGGGCCTCGGTCAGTCCGGGCAGGTCGCCGGTCCAGAGGCCGTCCCGGTCGAAGAAGAGGGTGCGGGTGTCGACCTCCTCCTCGTCCACCGTCGTCACCGCCTGCGCCTGCCCGGCCCCGCGGCGGAAATCGATCTCACCGGTGAGGGTCAGGAGCGCGTCCTCGGAGAACGGCACGGTGGCGACGAAGTCCGCCCCGCCCTCCTCGTGGTTGTGGTGCAGCAGCTCGGCCAGCACGGCGGCGTCCTCCGCCGTGATCGGCTCGCCGGCCCGCCGTTCCTCGGAGCCGCAGCCGGAGAGCAGGACGGCGGCCAGCCCGGCCGCGCCCACCCGGCGCAGGAGCGGTCGGGAGGCGGGCATGGGGTGCAGCGTATGCAGCCGATCGTCCCGGACCGGGCCCGACGCGACGGAGGCATAGGAGGCTTTACCTACGTCTCTGGGGGCCAGGACGTAGGTAAAGCCTCCTATGCCCGGTCAGGCCTCAGCGCTCGGCGTCGCCCGCGATGAACGCCTCGACCATGTCGCGGGCCTCGCTGTCGCGGTACTGCACCGGCGGGCTCTTCATGAAGTACGCCGACGCCGACAGGATCGGGCCACCGATCCCCCGGTCCTTGGCGATCTTCGCGGCGCGGACGGCGTCGATGATGATCCCGGCGGAGTTGGGCGAGTCCCAGACCTCGAGCTTGTACTCCAGGCTCAGCGGGACGTCGCCGAACGCACGGCCCTCGAGACGCACGTAGGCCCACTTGCGGTCCGACAGCCACGGCACGTGGTCCGACGGGCCGATGTGCACGTTGCCCACGCCCATGTCCCGCTCGATCTGGCTGGTGACGGCCTGCGTCTTGGAGATCTTCTTGGACTCCAGGCGCTCTCGCTCCAGCATGTTCTTGAAGTCCATGTTGCCGCCGACGTTGAGCTGCATGGTGCGGTCCAGCTGGACGCCACGGTCCTCGAACAGCTTGGCCAGCACCCGGTGCGTGATGGTGGCGCCCACCTGGCTCTTGATGTCGTCACCGACGATCGGCACACCGGCGGCGGTGAACTTGTCCGCCCACTCCTTGGTGCCGGCGATGAAGACCGGCAGCGCGTTCACGAAGGCGACACCGGCGTCCAGCGCGGCCTGGGCGTAGAACTCGGCGGCCTGCTGCGAGCCGACCGGGAGGTAGCAGACGAGGACGTCGGCCTGTGCCTGGCGCAGGGCGGCGACGACGTCGACCGGCTGCTCGTCGGACTCCTCGACCATCTCGCGGTAGTACTTGCCGAGTCCGTCCAGGGTGGTGCCGCGCTGCACGGTGACGCCCAGCGGCGGCACGTCGCAGATCGTGATGGTGTTGTTCTCGCTGGCGACGATGGCCTCGGAGAGGTCGCGGCCGACCTTCTTGGCGTCGACGTCGAACGCGGCGACGAACTCGATGTCGGAGACGTGGTACTCGCCGAACCGGACGTGCATCAGTCCGGGCACGGACGCCGTCTCGTCGGCATCCCGGTAGTAGTGGACGCCCTGTACGAGCGAGGCGGCGCAGTTACCGACGCCGACGATGGCGACCTTGACTGACCCCATGACTCCCCTTCTCCTGGACCGCGGTGGTCCGGTGGACCGGACCGTGACCGGTCCGGTGATGTGTGCGGACGCAGGCCGTGACCCCGTCGCCTGCTCAGGTGGTGCCCGGCGGATCCCCGTCGGGCGGATCGGGCAGCGCTGCTGCACCCGACGTTCCGGACGCCTCCCGGCGCGCTGTGCCGGGCTCCGACGCCTCCCGGCGCTCGCTGTCGATCAGTTCCGAGAGCCAGCGGACCTCCCGGTCCACCGACTCCAGGCCGTGGCGCTGGAGCTCGAGGGTGTAGCGGTCGAGCCGCTCGCGGGTCCTGCTCAGCGAGGACCGCAGCCCCTCCCGCTGCCGCTCGACGGTGCGCCGGCGGCCCTCGAGGATCCGCAGCCGCGCGTCCTGGGCGGTGTGCCGGAAGAACGCCAGGCGGACGCCGAAGAGGCCGCCGTCGTCGTACGCCTCGGGCCCGGTCTCGCTGACCAGTTCGTGGAAGCGCTCCTTGCCGTCCGCGGTGATCGTGTAGACCACCTTTCCCCGCCGGCCGGTGAGCGGCGGGGCGTCGGCCGGCAGCAGTGCACGCGGTGCGGGCTCATCGGTGGTGATCAGCCCAGCCGCCTGCATCCGCCGCAGCGCCGGGTACAGCGACCCGTAGGAGATGCTGCGCAGTCCCCCGAGCACCTGGGCCAGCTGCTTGCGCAGCTCGTAGCCGTGCATGGGGGCCTGCTGCAGCAGGCCGAGGATGGCGAACTCCAGCATCTCGCCGTCCCCCTCCCCTGGCTGCGCCGATGTATCGAGACGATACATCGGATGCGCGGGATGCGTTCACCCGGAGTCGTGGGACGGGTGGGCCGGGCGGGACGTCGATCCTGCTCGGGAACCGCACGGACGGAGGGCCGGTGCGTACATTGGCCGCCGTGCCCGGACGTCGTTCCGTCGTGGACTACTCGCTGCAGCGGCGAGCCGTCCTCGCGGGAGTACATGCCGGTCGCACCGGGTTGTTCGAGGTGTGCGACGCCAGCCCTTACCTTTCCCGGGCCGCCAAGTACCACGGGCAGCCGACCGATGTGGCCTGCCCGGTGTGCCGCAGGGAGCGCCTCACCCTGGTGAACTACGTGTACGGCGAGCACCTCGGGCCGGTGGCCGGTCAGGCCAAGACCGAGGCTGAGCTCGCCCGCATGGACGCCGCCCAGGACGAGTTCTCCGTGTACCAGGTCGAGGTGTGCCGCGGATGCGGCTGGAACCACCTGGACTGCTCGTACGTCCTGGGTGCCGAGCCGGAGCCGGGGCGGCAGCCCCGCCGCGGCCGGCGCCGGACGGCCACCGAGCAGTAGCCGGTCGACCGGCAGACGGCCCGCGTGACGCGCGGGCCGGGGATCGCACCTGGCGGTCCCGCCCGCTCCGCACAGCTGAAGAGAACCGCGCGTCCGGGCAGGTGCCCGGCGTCGACCGAGACAGTTCAGGAAGGGGTGTGTTCGTGCCCAGCCACGACGAGACCTCGCCCGTAGCACCGCGGGCCGGCTCGGTCCGACGGTCGCCGACCGCCCGTACCCGCAGCACCGGAGGCGGAGGCGGCTCCGGCCGTCCCCCCGCCGGCGGCTCGGGTCGTTCTCCGGTCCCGGGGCGCCCGGCCTCGCGTGGTGGCACCTCCGCCTCCCGGGGCGGTGCTCCCGCCTCCCGCCGCCCGCCGGCGTCCCGCGGTGGCAGCGCCGCCGGCCGCCCGGCCGGCAAGGGCAAGGGCACGGCGGCCCGCAGCAAGAAGCAGCGCCGCAACCGTCGGCTGAAGATGGCCGCCGGCGTCATGGGTGGCCTGTTCGCGCTGCTCTGCGTCTTCGTCGGCGTCGTCTACGCCACCACCGAGGTGCCGAGCCCCGACTCCGTCTCCACCAAGCAGACCACGGTCCTCCACTACGCCGACGGCGTCACCGAGATGGCCCGCCTTGGCGACGAGAACCGGACCAACGTGCCGCTGGCCCAGGTGAGCGAGGCGGCGCAGCGCGCGATGCTGGCGGCGGAGAACCGCAGCTTCTACACCGACCCGGGCATCTCCTTCACCGGCATCGTCCGGGCGGCCTGGAACAACCTGACCGGTGGCGAGACCCAGGGTGGTTCGACGATCACCCAGCAGTACGTGAAGAACGCCTTCCTGACGCACGACCAGACGTTCAGCCGCAAGTTCCAGGAGCTCTTCCTCGCCATCAAGCTGGACAACAACTTCTCGAAGGAGCAGATCCTCGAGAACTACCTCAACACCATCTACTACGGCCGCGGCGCCTACGGCATCGAGGCCGCGGCCAACACCTACTTCGGGGTTTCCGCCGCCGAGCTGACCCCGCAGCAGGGCGCCGTGCTCGCCGTCCTCGTCCGCAGCCCGTCCGGCTACGACCCGGAGACCAACCCCGAGGGTGCGCAGGACCGCTGGGGACTGGTGCTCGACGCGATGGTCGAGGAGGGCTGGCTGACCCCGGAGGAGCGGGCGGCCTCGGTGTACCCCGCCGTCCTGCCCCGGACCGGTAGCTCCCTGGGCATCCCCGAGGGCCCCGAGGGCCTGGTCGTGCAGCAGGTGATCGAGGAGCTGCTCGGGAAGGGCTACGACGAGCAGCAGATCAACGCCGGCGGCATGCAGATCACCACGACGATCAGCAAGCCGGCGCAGGATGCCGCGGTGGCCGCCGTGCAGCAGGTCATGGAGGGCGAGCCGGAGAACCTGCGGGAGGCGCTGGTCTCCGTCGATCCGCGCACCGGCGCGGTCATCGCGTACTACGGCGGCCAGAAGGGTGCCGGCCAGGGGGTCATCGACTACGCCATGGCGCAGCGGCAGCCGGGATCGTCGGTGAAGCCCTACGTGCTGGCCGCCGCCCTGGAGCAGGGGATCGGCATCCAGGCGCGCCGCGACGGCAGCTCGCCGCAGGAGTTCCCCGACCGGCCGGGCCTGCCGGTGACCAACTCCGGCGACGCCAGCTGCGCGGCGTGCACGCTGACCGAGGCCATCACCAAGTCGCTCAACACCACCTTCTACGGCCTGGCCTTCGAGGTGGGCCCCGAGAAGGTGCGCGAGGTCATCCGCACGGCCACCGGCCTGCCCGATGTCTGGGAGTCCGGGATCCTGGCGGACAGGAAGGTCCTGGTGAGCGGTGAGGGCTCGACCGGTTCCTCGATCGGCATCGGGGAGTACGAGCTCCGCCCGTTCGACCAGGCGCAGGGCTTCGCCACCCTGGCCGCCGGCGGCGTCTTCCGCGACGCGTACTTCGTCTCCAAGGTGACCGACGGCGCCGGCACGGTGCTCGACCAGCAGCCGGGCCAGGCGGGTGAGCAGGTCCTGCCGGCGAACGTCGTCAACGACGTCACCGTGGCGCTGAAAGAGGTCGCCTCCTACTCCCGTCGGGACCTGGACGGTGGCCGGGAGGTCGCCGCCAAGACCGGTACGCAGGGGCTCGACCGGGAGAACAACTCCGACGCCTGGATGGTCGGATACACCCCGTCGGTCGCCACCGCGGTGTGGATGGGCAACGACTCGCCTCAGGACCCGATCATCGACTCGAGGGAGCGGATCATCTACGGCGCGGGCCTGCCCGGCGCGATCTGGCAGGAGTACATGAACGCCGTCCTCGCCGGGACGCCGGAGGAGGACCTGCCCGACAAGGCGCTGATCAAGGGTGACACGGGCGACGGCGTGGAGCTGCCCGAGCCCGAGCCGGCGCCCCGGCCGGCGCCGGAGCCCGCGCCCAGGCCGGTGGTCGTCGACACCGACGGGGACGGCGTCCCCGACAGCAGGGACTACTCGCCGCGAGACCCCTCCGTGACCACGAAGCCGGTGGACACGGACGGGGACGGCGTCCCGGACGACAAGGACTTCGCTCCGAACGACCCGACGGTGACCAAGAAGCCGGAGCCGAAGCCCGAGCCGGAGCCCGAGCCGGAGCCGGAGCCGGTCATCGACGCCGACAAGGACGGCGTGCCCTTCGGCACGGACCCCGATGACAACGACCCCGCCGTTCCCGGGACCGCACCCGGCTCCCCCGCCCTGCCCCCCAACGGCAACGGCAACGGCAACGGCAACAACGGTGGCTGACCGGCGCACGGCAGACTGATGCCGTGACCGGGCCGCTCGACGAGGGCACCCCCACGGACCCCTCCGGAGTTTCTCCGGAGGGGTCCGTGGTCGTTCCACGTGGAACGCGGCCACCCGAGCGGCGGGACCGGGTGATCCCGTCGTGGGACGACCCGGTCGCCCGCCAGGCCAGCGAGGCCGTGGGCGGGCCATGGGGCCGGTTCGCCGTGACCGGCCGCGCGCTGTTCTGGACGCCGCTGCGGGTGTGCCTGCTCCTCACCACGCTCGCTGCGGCGGTGGCCTGGCTGAAGCAGGCGCCGTGCTCCGACGGCAACTGGGCGGGCTTCGTGCAGTACACCCATCTCTGCTACTCGGACGGGGTCCCGCTGTTCGCCCTGTACGGGCTGGACGAGGGGGCGGTCCCGTACCTGGACTCGGCCGTCGAGTACCCGGTCCTCACCGGTGGGTTCATGGCCGTCGCGGCCGCGCTGTCCGGCCTGTACGACCGCGCGGCGGCAGCGTCCGGCCTGCTGCCCGCCGTCCCGGCGGTGCAGAGCTACTACGCCGTCACCTGCCTGCTGCTGACGGCGTGCGCCTTCCTCGTCGTCCGGAGCACGCTCGCGCTGGCCGGTCGCCGACCCTGGGACGCCGCCATGATCGGGCTGTCCCCGCTGGTGGTGGTGCACGCCTTCACCAACTGGGACTTGTTCGCCGTGGCCCTGGCCGGACTGGGCCTGTGGGCCTGGGCCCGCTCTCGCCCGGTGCTGGCCGGCCTCCTCCTGGGGCTGGGTGCGGCCGCCAAGCTCTACCCGGTGTTCCTGCTGTTGACGCTGTTCCTGCTCTGCCTGCGGGCCGGCCGGCTGCGCACGTGGGTGCGGACTGCCGCGGCGGCCATGGCGGCCTGGTCGGCGGTCAACGTGCCGGTCGCGCTGGTGGCACCGGAGGGCTGGTCCCGCTTCTTCACCCTCAACCGCACCCGGCCGGTCGACCCGGACAGCCTCTGGAACATCGCCCTGCACCTGAGCGGGAACCGGCTGCTCGACGGCCCCCTGGCGGAGGGGGAGGCGCCCACCGTGCTGAACGCCGTCGTCGCCGTCGCCCTGCTGGCGGGCGTGGCCGCGGTGGCGCGGCTGGTCCGCGTCGCACCGGTCCGTCCGCGGGTGGCCCAGGTGGCCTTCCTGCTCGTCGCGGTGTTCCTGCTGACCAACAAGGTCTGGAGCCCGCAGTACTCGCTCTGGCTGCTGCCCCTGGCGATCCTGGCCCGCCCCCGGTGGCGGTCGCTGCTCGCCTGGCAGGCCACCGAGGCGCTGCTGTGGGTGCCCCGCATGCTCTGGTACCTCGGCACGGAGAACAACGGCGTCGCCGTGGAGTGGTTCTTCGTCGCGGTGACCGTGCGGGACGTCGCCGTCGTCGTCCTCATGGCACTGGTCGTGCGCGACGTGCTCGACCCTGACCGGGACGTCGTCCGCACCAGTTGGCCCGGCGTCGACGACCCGGCCGGAGGGCCGCTGGACAGGGCACCCGACCGCGTCCTCCCGCGGACGGCTCGCCGGGACCAGGTCACCTGGTCATCGATGGTCCTCCCTCGGCGTGGACCGTGAGGGTGGACGCCCCCAGGTGAGGAAGGACGGAGGCTAGGCCAGCGCCGCGCGCAGCAGGGCGATCTCCTCGGCGTGGCTCGCCGCGTCGCCGGGCGTCTCCAGCACGATCGGGCAGTCGGCGCGCCGTGCGACGTCGAACAGCAGGTCGGCCGGGATCTCGCCGTCGGTCAGGGGTGCGTGCCGGTCCCGCCCGGAGCCGGCGGGATCGCGGCTGTTGTTGAGGTGCACCAGATCGATGCGGCCGGTGACCGCGCGCACCGCCTCGACCACGGTGGACAGGTCCCAGCCGGCGGCCCAGGCGTGGCAGGTGTCCAGCACGAAGCCGGCACCGAACTCGCCGACGGCGTCCCAGAGCCTGCCGATGGCGTCGAGGTCCCGGGCCATGGCGTTCCCGCCGCCCGCCGTGTTCTCGATCAGCACCGGCACCGGGAAGCCACCCTGCTCCACCTGGCGGGCGAACGTCTTGCGCCAGTTGTCCGCGCCGGCCGACGGGTCGTCCTTCGCCAGCACGTGCCCGCCGTGCACGACCAGGCCCCGGGCGCCGACGGCGGCGGCCGCCCGCGCGTGCTGGTCGAGCAGCTTGCGGCTGGGGATGCGGATGCGGTTGTTCGTCGACGCGACGTTGAGCAGGTACGGCGCGTGGACCACGACCATCACGTCACCGGAGCTCAGTTCGCCGGCATCGGGGCGGGGCTCCGGCGCCGCGTAGCTCTGCGGATCGGTGAGGAAGATCTGGACGCCGTCGGCGTCCACCTCCGCCGCGCGGGCCAGGGGACCCCCGTGCTCGAGCTGACCCTCATCGCTGAGCCCGGCGCCCACGTGTACGCCGATCGGGTGCAGACCCATGCTCGACTCTCCCTCTTCGGATCGGTTCGGGTTTACCCGTATCGCGTGCGTCACATCATCGTTTCCACCGTGACGAGGCTTACTCACCGGTAGGGGTGGGACGTCGACGTGGAGGTAGCGAAACATGGCAACGGGTCGCATCCGTCGCACGGCCCGCCGCGGCATCGCCGTGGCGGTGCTCGCCTGGCTGGGCGTTGCCGGGGCCTCCCTCGTGGCTCCCCTCGCCGTCGCCGCTCCCTCGGTCACCGTCCCGATCCGGGACGTGACCCCGCCGGTGGTGTCCGTGGACGCCGGCGGCTCGGTCACGTTCGTCAACGAGATCCAGGACAAGACGGTCCAGGTCGGTGGCGGGGGGCTGCTGCCGGCGCTGGTGGACGTCACGGCGTCCACCGAGGTCACGCTGGGTCTGCCCTCGGGCACGAAGGTGCTCACCGCACCCGGGACCCCCGGGGCCTCGGTCACCGAGCGGTTCGACCGCAGCTGCGCCACCTGCACCCTCACCTACACGTACGCGTTGACGAGCAACGGCTCGCTCACCGCGCCTCTCACCGACGCCGCGCTCGAGGCCCTCCCGTCGCTGCCCGCGCCCACGCCGTTCGTCGTCAACACGATCCTGCCGGACGTGCCGGATGTGCAGGGGGCGAACCTGCCCCCGCTGCCGGCGGTCACGCTGCCGCCCCTACCGGTCCAGCCGCCCGCGCCCCCCGCGCCGCCCGTCCCGGGCGAGGACCGGGAGGAGACGGTCGTGGACACCCCGCCGGCCGCGCCCCCGGTGATGCAGGACCCGCCGGGCGACCCGTACACGTACGGCGCCGGTGCCGGTGCGGTCCGGCTCTCCCCCTCGAGCACCACGGCGGCGGCGGCCTTCGACCCCTCGCGCTTCGCGGTGCCGGGCCAGGGCCCCGGCGGTGCCGGCCGGGCCGGCTCGTCCGGCGCCGGTGGGGTCGCCGGTTCCTACGACGGCGCATCCGTCCCGGTCTTCGGTCAGCTGGCGGGCCTGGACTTCGCGGCCCTGGACGAGGGGAGCGCGAGCGAGGTCGTCACGGCGTCGGAGGCCCGGCCGCTGACCCTGCCGGCCGCCGCGCTCGCCGCCGTCGTCGCCCTGGCCGCGGTCACCGCCGCCCTGGTCCGGACCTCGGCGTCGACACGGCGCCCGGGGGGTGACGGCAACACGGTCGTTTGGTTAGGACGATCGCGCTGATCTCTCAGAGGTGACCCCTGAGAGATTGGAGAAGACTAGTGGTTGCCACCGTTGAAAGGTCGGGGGTCGGTGGTGCAGGCGGTGGGGTCGTTGAGGCAGAGGCCGCAGGCGCAGTCGAGGGCTTCCTCGGCGGTGCCGCTGGATGAGCCGGTGGGCAGGAAGTTGTCCTCGTAGTCGTCGTGGCTGGCGCGGTAGATGGCGAAGCCCCAGGTGGTGGCGGAGCCGACGTATCGCAGCCGGCACAGTGGCAGGATCTCGCCTCCGGAGAGGATGCCGTCGACGTAGGCGAGGCCGGTGCGGTAGCGCATGCGGACCTCGGCCAGGTCCGGCCAGCGTTCGCGGGCGCGGGTGGCCAGCCGCCAGTGCAGCGAGTCCTTGGTGGAGTCCGGGATCTTCGGCATCGCCTCATCCTCGCCGTCGGTCGGCGTGGCGCCGACCGAACCAGCGTCGGCGGGGAGACAAACGGCGATGGCGATGGTGACGCCCTACCTGATGGAGTTGACCGACGCCGACCGTCGCGTGCTTGAGCCCCCTGGCAGCGCAACTACGGGCTCCCGAATGTCATCACGGTCGCAGCCACCAACTCCGACCGGAAGTTGGCCCGGTTCTCCAACTTCGGCTCCGGAGTCGAAGTCGCCGCTCCTGGAGGCGTGCAGCCACACGACCCAGAGGGTGGCATCTGGAGCACCACCATCGGCGGCAAGGGTGTCGCGGACATCGGCATCGTGCCTGATGCTCCCGGCTGTCGGCGGCCACGGCATTCTGCCCGGAGACGGCCACGAAGTTGCCCGCTGGCGGACATGAGAACTGCCCGCTGATGGTCACGGGATCTGCCCAACACGACGTCGTCTGCCTCGCCGCCTGCGGCGGTTGAGGCCCCTTCTCGGGTGCGCTGGCGGTGCTGAAGCGCCGCTCACCCGAGAAGGGACACCGTGAAGTCTGCAGGGGAGATCATGGAAATTCTGGAAGCGTTCGACCTGACCGGGTCCTACCGCGATGCCGGCGAGCTGGCCGGCTGCTCGCATCACACCGTCGCGCACTACGTCGGGCGGCGTGAGGCCGGCGGGATCAGCGATCGGCCGGCGGCGCGCCCGCGGCTGATCGATGAGTTCCTGCCCAAGGTCGAGGAGTGGATGGAGCGCTCGAAGGGCACGATCCGCGCGGACAAGGCCCACGAGAAGCTCGTTGCCCTCGGCTACACCGGCTCGGAGCGCACCACCCGCCGCGCGGTCGCGGAGGTGCGGACAGCGTTTCGGGCCGGGCGGGTGCGGGTGCACCGGCCGTGGGTGACCGAGCCGGGCATGTGGCTGCAGTACGACTTCGGCGACGGCCCGCTCATCGGCGGGGCGAGGACCACGCTGTTCTGCGCGTGGCTGGCCTGGGCACGGTTCCGGGTGGTGCTGGCGATCCGGGACAAGACCACCGCCAGCGTGTTCGCCGCGCTGGACGTGACGCTGCGCCGCCTGGGTGGGGCGCCGACGTACGTGCTGACCGACAACGAGAAGACCGTCACCGTCGAACACGTCGCCGGGATGCCGGTGCGCAATCAGCAGACCGTCGCCTTCGCCCGGCACTACGGGATCACGATCCACACCTGCGAGCCGGCCGACCCCGCCTCCAAGGGCGGCAGCGAGAACACTGTGAAGCTGGCCAAGGCCGACCTGGTGCCCACCGACACCAACCTGCGGGAGGCCTACGGCTCCTTCGCCGAGCTGGAGGCCGCCTGCGAGGCGTTCTGCGACCAGGTCAACGCCCGGATCCACCGGGTGACCCGCCGTGCTCCGGTGGACATGCTGGCCGAGGAGCAGCAGCGGCTGCACCCGATCCCGGCCGCGCCGCACACCGTCGCGCTCGGGGTGACCCGCACGGTGGCGGTGAACACGCCGCTGGTCACCTTCGACGGCGGGCAGTACTCGGTGCCGCACACCCTGCTGAGCGCCACCGTCTGGGTCCGGGTCCACGGGCAAGGCTCCGGTGAGCGGGTGGTGATCGTGCACGTCGGTGACGCCGGGCCGGTCGAGGTTGCCCGCCACGCCCGCGCCACCCCGGGCAGCCCGCAGCTGATCGATGAGCACTTCCCGCCCGCACCGGTCGGCGCGCTGGACCGCCAGCCCAAGCCGAAGACCGCCGCCGAGGTGGAGTTCCTGGCTCTGGGCGACGGGGCCCGGCTGTGGTTGACCGAGGCCGCCGCGGTGGGCACGACCAAGATGCGGGTCAAGATGGCCGCCGCGGTGACGATGGCCAAGCTCGTCGGCTCGGGCGAGGTGGACTGGGCGCTGGGGCACGCCGCGGTGCATGCCCGCTTCGCCGAGGCCGACCTGGGCTCGATCCTCGAACACCGGTCCGCCGGCACGAACGGGACCAGGCATTCCGCGGCCGAGGACCGCAGCCTGACCCAGGGCACCGCGGGCTGGGCCGCCCTCGGCGCCGCACCGACCACCGGTCCCAGCGCCAAGCCAGGCGCCGCCCCCGACACCGACGCCGACGCCGAGGTGACCCGATGACCGCCGCCACGAGGTCGGCATCCGCGGTGGCGGTCGGACCGGCGGTCGGGACGCCGGCGGCACCGGCGCTGCCGGATGATCTGGAGACGCTGCTGCGCCGGCTGCGGCTGCCCCACGTCCGCCGGCATGCCGCTGACGTGCTGGCCACGGCCAAGGCCCAGCGCTGGGACCCGGCCGAGGTGCTGCGCGTGCTGCTCGGGGAGGAGGTCGCCGGCCGGGACCGCTCGGCGTTGGCCACCCGGCGGGCCGCCGCCGCGTTCCCCACGGGGAAGACTTTCGACGCCTGGACGCCGGAGGCCAGCAGCATCCCTGCCCCAACGCAGCAGGCGCTGCGGACGTTGGAGTGGCTGCACCGGCGGGAGAACCTGGTCATCTGCGGTCCCTCCGGCACCGGGAAGACGTTCCTGCTCGAGGCGCTGGGCTCCTCCGCGGTCGAACAAGGGCTCAAGGTCGCCTGGTTCACCCTGGAGGACCTCGGGCTGCTGGTCCGCCGGCACCGCGCCGATGACACCGTCACCAAGGCCATCGCCCGCGTGCTGCGCGCCGACCTCGTGGTGATCGACGACATCGGCCTACTCCCGGTCGCCACCGACGCAGCCGAAGGGCTCTACCGACTCGTCGACGCCGCCTACGAGAAGCGCTCGGTCGCCGTCTCCAGCAACCTGCACCCGGCAGCCTTCGACGAGCTCATGCCCAAGACCCTCGCCACCGCGACAGTCGACCGGCTGCTGCACCACGCCCACGTCTGCCAGACCAGCGGCGACAGCGTCCGCCTCTCCCAGGCCCTGGCCGGGCAGGGGGTGAGGCCACTGACCTGACACCGGACTGGTGATGGCCAGCCTGGGCAGATCCCATGGCCATCACCGGGCAGAGCGAGTGACCGTCAGCGGGCAGGTCTCACGACCGCCGCTGGGCAGAACCTCATGGCCCTTGACACCCGGCTGCGGCTTCTTCGGCCCGGCGATCTGCGGGACCTACCACCAGACCTACGGGATCTCCATGGCGGCACCTTTGGTCGCCGGTGTGGCGGCGCTCGCCCGCAGCGCCAATCCGGAACTGTCGGCGGCGGACATCGGAAGTTGCATCGTCTCCACCGCTGGTCGCCGGACCGGCACCGTAGCCGAGCGCGGGACCGTTCCCGGAACCGGAAACGCCGTCCTCGACTTTCCGGTCGTAGGTGCGCCGTCGCTGCCGATCGTGGATGCCGAAGCAGCCGTGAAGTGCGCCCAGGGAGGATTGGACGGCGGCGGAATCCTCGTCCTCGGGGCAGGTGACCGCACTGGTTCCGGGGATGGCAGCGACCTCGGCGACCTCACCCAGCGGCTCACCGAGGAGGGCTACGAGGTCTCCACGTCGCAGACCATGCCCGCCGACCTGAGCGGGTTCGACCAGGTGTGGCACATCGACACCCAACCGCTGACCGGCAGCGAGGTCGACCGGCTGGCGGCGTTCGTGGAGTCCGGCAGGTCGGTGTATCTGACCGGCGAGTGGGGCTGCTGCCCGATCGACCAGTCCACCATCGGACTGATCAACCGGCTGACCGGCGGGAACGTCGGCCATGGCGGTGAGAACGGAACGAACACCGTGCCGGTCAACTCTGACGCGATCGGCAACATCGACGGCACCGACACCCCCAACCAGGTGTCCACGCTCCAGGTCGCTACCTCCGGCTCCCTCCGGGGAGTGCCTGCGAGATCCATCGTCGCCGCCGTGCCCGGTGACCCGACCAGGGCTGTCTGGGCCGCCTGGGACTCTTCCCAGGTGACCGGGGGCGGGAAGGTCGTCGCCCTGATGGACATCAACTGGTTCGCCCACCAGTACCGCGGTGACACCTGGGACGAGGTGACGGCGAACATCGCCAAGTTCCTGTCCTGACCTTCCTGGCCACCCCCATGCAGGCACCCAGGCAGGTGGCGGTCCTGGGTGCTTCATGGATTTCAGAAGCGTGAGCGCTGGTCGCACCCCTTACGGGATGACGAGGCGCGCCAGTTCTCGTCGGAGTCGGTGATCAACTCCGAAGAGAACTGGCGGCGTCCCGCCCATGCGTCAAGCAAGGCTGCATTGCAGCAAGACTGCTTGACGGCAGGGTAGGAAACCCTGACACTGGGTGCTATGGCTGTCAGGACGCGTAGGGCCGAGAAGGCTGAGGAGTGCTTTCACGGCTACGTGACCGTGCAAGGACGCGGCACCGTCGCACTCCCCGTGGGCCTTCGCAAGCGCTACCACCTGGACCGCCCGGGCGCCCAAGTCGAGATCACCGAGCGGGAGGACGGCGTGCTGGAACTCCGGCCGACCCTCGCGGTGCCTGTGGCTGAGGCGTGGTTCTGGGAGGAGCGCTGGCAGGCCGGGGAGCGCGAGGTAGACGCGCACGTCGCCGCTGGCGCGACCACGCAGCACGAGACGGTCGACGACTTCGTGGCGCACCTCGACGCGCTCGACGACGAGTGAGGTTCGAGACCACCCCGCGCTTCGACTCGGACTACAAGGACCTGAAGGCCGAGCACAAGCGGCAGTTCCGCGAGGTCCTGCCTGACTTCATCAGGGCGTGTGATGCCTACGCCGAGGCGTACGCGGTCTCCCGGGACAAGGACGCGGTGAAGGAGAAGGTCCCGGCCTATCGGTGGCCCGCGGCCCTGCGGGTGTCGCCAATGAAGTCAGCGCCCGGCATCTGGGAGATGACCTGGAGTTTCGCCAGCCCGGACGGGCGTGCGACGTTCGAGTTCGTCAGTGACGACCAGGGCTTGATCCTGCGGTGGCGGCGGATCGGCGATCACAGCATCTACAAGCGTCCCTAAGCCGCGTGATTGGAGGCTGTGGCCACGCACAGCCCCCAGGGCCCTCGCTTCGATCCTGCTGCTCGCCGACGAGCACGAGTACGTCCGCTGTGTCGCCGATTGGCTGCAGACCGCCGAGGACCTGGCCGAGGAGCCCGCTCTGACCGGCCAGCCGGTGATTGATGCGCTGGTGGCTGCAGCGGCGGAGCATGCGGCAGCGCAGGCCGAGCGTCCACGGCCGGAGTGGACGCGCACGCGGGCCCGTGTCCGTCGGCGTCCGTGGTGGGCCGGGAGGGTGATCGATCGGCGCTGGCTGCGCTGGGCCTTGGAGCGTGCGCCGAAGCGCGTTCTCCCCGCGGCATGGCGGCAGCGAAAAGCCCGAGCCCACCTCTACCGATGGTGCAGGGCGACCACGCCGGTCGCAGGCGGCCCGCGAGCCGCGCTGAGCCGGGCAGCTCCCTCCCCGCCCCGCGGCGCTGGTAGGGTGTCGACAGCGCGTTCCGGCTCCTGCCGGGGCGCGCGACGCGTGTACGACCCTCCTGCTGCAGATTCCCTGCAGCCGCTGAGACCAGAGGAGGTGGGGTTCTCCGTGCGTCACTACGAACTGATGGTCATCCTCGACCCCGATCTCGAGGAGCGCACGATCGCGCCCTCGCTCGACCGGTTCCTGACCGTCATCACCAAGTCCGGTGGAACGGTCGCCAAGGTCGACATCTGGGGCCGTCGCCGCATGGCCTACGAGATCCAGAAGCAGGCCGAGGGCATCTACGCGGTCATCGACATCGATGCCGAGCCCGCCGCCGTCTCCGAGCTCGACCGGCAGCTCAACCTGAACGAGTCGGTCCTGCGCACGAAGCTGATGCGGCCCGAGGTCCACTGACCATGGCCGGCGAAACCGTCATCACCGTCATCGGCAACCTGACCGCCGATCCGGAGCTGCGCTTCACGCCGTCGGGCGCTGCCGTCGCGAACTTCACCGTGGCCTCCACGCCGCGGACCTTCGACCGTCAGTCGCAGGAGTGGAAGGACGGCGAGGCGCTGTTCCTCCGCTGCAACGTCTGGCGGCAGGCCGCGGAGAACGTGGCCGAGTCGCTGACCCGCGGCTCGCGGGTCATCGTCAGCGGCCGGCTGAAGCAGCGTTCCTTCGACACGAAGGAAGGCGAGAAGCGCACCGTCATCGAGCTCGAGGTCGACGAGATCGGCCCGTCGCTCCGCTACGCGACCGCGAAGGTCACCAAGGCCTCGCGCGGCGAGGGCGGCGGCGGCTTCGGCGGAGGCGGCGGCGGTGGCGGTGGCGGCTTCGGTGGTGGCGGCGGCGGGGCGAGCGACCCGTGGTCGACGCCCGCCGGTCCGTCCGACGAACCGCCGTTCTGATCCCCCACTTCCTCTTTCACTGAATCTCTCTGGAGAACCAGGTGCCCAAGCCCCCTGTTCGCAAGCCCAAGAAGAAGGTCTGCCAGTTCTGCAAGGACAAGGCGACCTACGTCGACTACAAGGACACGACCCTGCTGCGGAAGTTCATCTCCGACCGCGGCAAGATCCGTGCCCGCCGCGTCAGCGGCAACTGCAGCCAGCACCAGCGTGACGTCGCCACGGCCGTCAAGAACAGCCGTGAGATGGCGCTGCTGCCCTACACCTCGACGGCGCGCTGATCATGAGCACCATGAAGCTGATCCTCACGCAGGAGGTCACCGGTCTCGGGTCCTCCGGCGACACCGTCGAGGTCAAGGGCGGCTACGGCCGCAACTACCTCCTGCCCCGCGGGCTGGCCATCCAGGCCACCCGGGGTGCCGAGAAGCAGGTCGAGTCCCTGCGCCGGGCGCGTGCCGCCCGCGAGGTGGCCTCCCACGAGGAGGCGCAGGCCCTGGCCGGCCGCCTCACCGGCCTGACCGTCCAGGTGCCGGCGCGCGCCGGTGACGGTGGTCGCCTGTTCGGCCGCGTCACCACCGCCGACGTCGCTGCTGCGGTCACCGCGGCCGGTGGCCCGGAGCTCGACCGTCGCCGGATCGAGCTGCCCAGCAGCATCAAGACCACCGGCCAGCACACGGTCACCGTGCGCGTGCACCCGGAGGTCACCTCTCAGCTGACGATCGACGTCGTCGCCGGCTGAGTCGAGGACCCTCCTGCCCCCACCGCTCGCACGCTCGCGGCGGGACCCTGCAGGAGGGCCTGACGCGCCCTGGTGGCGCATCGTCCCCGAGGGGCGTCGGACTGCGGTCCGGCGCCCCTCGCGGCGTTCTGAGCCGTGCAGACGCGTCGCGGGTCAGGGCGGGGTCCGGGCGGCGCGTCGAGGGCCGAGCGGTGGAGCTGGGGGCGTTCGTGGGACGTGGAGGTCCTGCCCGCACACCCACCTGGGCGAGCGACGCCCACAGAGCGGGCCCGGACCGCGCCGGTCGCCCTCTGCGCACCGCTGTGACTCGTGGTGCGATGCGGCCGGAATTTTTTCGGGAAATTGTGCGTCCACACCCCGCGGGCGGCGTCCGTGCAGGTCAGCCGGGTCACCGGTGCACCGGCCTGCTCCGCGTCCCCCGACCTGTCCACATGTCGACACGCCTCCGTCCACCGACTTGTCCACAAGTTGTGCAGATCGGGGTGCACAGCGGTGGTGGACTCCCCCGCCGCAGCTTCCTAACGTCCTCCCTGGCCGCCGGCGGGACGGAACTGTCAGTCCCCTCCGGTAGGCACTGATCGAACGAACGTTCGGTCCGGCGTCGCCCGCCGAGCTCGCGTACTTCCCCTGCGCGCAGTGGTGATGCGAGCGCGCCCGCAAGGAGATGGAGGTACCCCCGTGGCGGTGGCCGACGAGTTCAGCCGACCGTCCCCGACGGCGCCGGAGTACGACCGGCAGCCGCCGCAGGACGTCGCGGCGGAGCAGTCGGTGCTCGGCGGCATGCTGCTGAGCAAGGACGCGATCGCCGACGTCGTGGAGGTCTTGCACGGCAACGACTTCTACCGGCCCGCGCACCAGGTGATCTTCGACTGCATCCTCGACCTCTACGGGCGGGGTGAGCCGGCGGACGCGATCACCGTGGCCGCGGATCTCAACCGCACCGACCAGCTGTCGAAGATGGGCGGCGCGGTCTACCTGCACACGCTGATCGCCTCGACGCCGACGGCGGCCAACGCCGGCTACTACGCGGCGATCGTCGCCGAGCAGGCGGTGCTGCGCCGCCTGGTCGAGGCCGGCACCCGCGTGGTGCAGCTCGGGTACGGCGCCGCCGGCGGCAAGGGCGACGTCGACGACATCGTCGACCGCGCCCAGCAGGAGATCTACGACGTCACCGAGAAGCGAATGAGCGAGGACTACTCGCGCCTCGAGGACGTCCTGCAGCCCACGATGGACGAGCTGGACGCCATCGCGTCCCGCGGCGGCACCGCCCGCGGTGTGCCCACCGGCATCCGCGACCTGGACGAGCTGACCAACGGCCTGCAGGCCGGCCAGATGGTCGTCATCGCGGCCCGGCCCGGTGTCGGGAAGGCCCTCGCGCTCGACACTCCGGTCGCCACGCCGTCCGGCTGGACGACGATGGGCGAGATCCGAGTCGGTGACCAGGTCATGGGGTCCGACGGCCGCCCGACCACGGTCGTCGCTGCCACGGACGTCATGACCGACCGGCCCTGTTACGAGGTGCACTTCTCCGACGGTTCGGTGATCGTCGCCGACGCCCAGCACCAGTGGCTGACCGAGACCCGGGCCAGCCGGAAGTCCGCCCAGGCGGCGGCTACCGGCTACAACGGCTACCGGAACCAGCGGACGTTCGCGGAGGTGCGGACCACCGAGGAGATCGCGCGCACGGTTCGCTGCGCCACCAAGGACGCCCGGCTCAACCACTCGGTGACGAATGCCGAGCCGCTCGATCTGTCGCCCGCCGATCTGCCGTTGCCTCCCTACGCGCTCGGTGTGTGGCTCGGCGACGGCACGTCCGTATCGGCGCACTTCACCAGTGCGGACCCCGAGATCGCCGTCTACATCGAGAGTGATGGCCTGGTCGCGCAGGCGACGGGGACGTATCGCCGGTACGCGTTGCGGCTGCCTGCCCGGATCACGGCCGACTCGCGAACCTGTCCCTTGTGCGGCGAGCACTTCCTGCCGCGGACGTCGCAGGTGCAGACCTGCGGCGACAGGTGCGGGGCCGGTCTGCGCGCCAGCGGCGGTTGGGGGCGCCAGGCGACCTGCGCCGACTGCGGCGGGCCGTCCTCGGGGCTCGTGCAGTGCAGGACGTGCCGGGCCTTCCACGGCACCGTCACGGCCCTACTGCGTGGTCTGGGAGTGCTGGGCGACAAGCACATCCCCGTCCGATACCTGCGGGCGTCGATCGCGCAGCGGAGGGCGCTGCTCGCCGGGCTGCTGGACACCGACGGCACGGTCGCTCCCAACGGCGTCGTGCAGTTCGCGGTCACCAGCCGGCGACTGGCCGAGGACACGCGGGAACTCATCGCGAGTCTCGGCCACCGGGTGCGCATGACTACCCAGCGTGTCCGTGGCCGCAGCGAGGAATCGTCGACCTGCTACACGCTGAGCTTCAGCACGGACGACGAGGTGTTCCGGCTGGAGCGCAAGAAGCTGCTCCACAAGGAGCGAGGTGCGCGCACCTTCACGGCGCGCGGGGTCAGGTTCATCACCGACGTCCGGCCGATCGACAGCGTGCCGGTGCGGTGCATCCAGGTCGATGCCCCGGATTCGCTGTTCCTGGCGGGGCGGAGCTTCATCCCCACCCACAACTCCACGCTGGGACTGGACATCGCGCGGTCGGCCACGGTGAAGCACCAGATGCCGGCCGTCATCTTCTCGCTAGAAATGAGCAAGCACGAGATCACCATGCGTCTGCTCTCGGCCGAGGCGAAGGTGCCGCTGCACCACATGCGCGCCGGTACCTTGTCCGACGAGGACTGGGCGAAGTTGGCCCGCCGGATGGGCGAGGTGGCCGACGCGCCGCTCTACATCGACGACTCGCCGAACATGACCATGATGGAGATCCGGGCCAAGGCTCGGCGGCTCAAGCAACGCAACGACCTCAAGCTCGTGGTCATCGACTACCTCCAGCTGATGACGTCGGGGAAGCGCGTCGAGAGCCGCCAGCAGGAGGTCTCGGAATTCTCCCGTGCATTGAAGCTTCTCGCCAAGGAATTGGAAGTTCCGGTCATTGCGATGAGTCAGCTTAATCGTGGCTCAGAACAGCGACAGGACAAAAAGCCAATGCTTTCCGACCTTCGCGAATCGGGTTCGATCGAACAAGATGCCGATATGGTCATGATGATTCATAGAGAAGACATGTACGAGAAGGAATCCCCGCGGGCGGGCGAGGCCGACATCATGCTGGTCAAGCACCGTAACGGTCCCACGGCCAACGTCACGGTCGCCTTCCAGGGCCACTACAGCCGCTTCGTGGACATGGCCAACTAGCGCCGCAACTCCGAATCCCAGAGGCCCAGAACCGGAATCGGTTCTGGGCCTCTGCGGTTCATCCACCGCTCGGAGCGGCGTCCGTGGCGGTCGGGGGTCAGCCCATGGCGACGTCCCCGGCGGGGACCTCCAGGTGGTAGCCGAGCTCGGTCAGCGCGGTGGCCTGCTCCTCGGGCAGGCCGAGCTGCTCGACGAAGCCGTCGGCGTTCGGGACCAGCTCGGCGGTGAACGACACCAGGTCGTCCGGATTGATGTTGATGGGCGACTCTCCGGCCTCGGTGAGCTGGACCCAGATGCGCTCGGTCTCCGTGCCGATCCAGAAGCCCTCGTCAGCGGGGACCGCGAGCACCGGAACGAGGGTTGCCGTCACCGGCTCGCTGGCCAGCGGCTCGAGCTCGGCCGCGGGATCGGCCGCCCCGAGGGCGTCGAAGACGGAGGCATCCCCGGCGAGCAGGGTGCCCGGCTCACCGGCGGCCGGATCGGCCGCGGCCGCGTCCTCGTCGGCCATGGCGTCGGTCTCCTCCGCCGCGGTGTCATCCTCCAGGACGTCCGTCTCCTCCTCGACGACGGCGGCTCCGTCGTCGACGGCCGCCTCCTCGTCGCCGCAACCGGTGAGCACGAGGGCCAGCGCGGCGGCGCCGGTGACCGGCACGGACACCAGGCGGCTGCGGCGGCTGGTCGGGGTGGAACGGCGGAACAGTCGGGTGGAACTCGACAAGACGATCTCCTCACTACGGCCCGCGGAGCAGGCCGGACGTACGTCGATGCGGTGCTGGAGCGGCCGTCCGGTCATCGGCCGCCGCTACCGGAGTGCCCACTGCCCACCGTCGTCGCCCCGAGGACAGCCCGACGTCATCGGATCGACATCCGTCGACACGGGCCTCCACCACGGCCCTCGTGCGGGACCTCAGCGTCTCGTTCGACGACGTCCGCCTGGCCGTCGAGGGCTACTACGTCTCGGCCGGCATGGGCCCCGACGTGATCAGCGCACGTGAGTTCACCGAGATGGTGGCCGAGACAACGGGCGACATGGAACGGATCGCCCGTGCGGTGCCCGTCGGCGCTGTCGTGAGGCGCCGGCTGAACCACCTGGTCTGGCGGTCGGAGCCCGGCGAGGTCGGGAGGCAGTGACGGCAGAGGCCCAGAACCATGGCGGTTCCGGGCCTCTGCCGTTCAGCGGTGCTGCTGGGTCAGGCGGCGCGCATCAGCTGGCGGCGGACCTTCTTGCCGCCGGTCGTCATGCGGACCAGCTTCACGACCTGCGCCGGGGCGTTCTTCGGCGTGGTCTCGGCCAGCCAGCCGTTGGGCAGCGACAGCCGGATGACCTTGTGCCAGGCGCTCGCGACCTGCTTGTAGAGCGGGGCGGAGTGGTAGGTCAGGCCGTAGCGGTCGAAGATCTCCTGCGCCCGCGGGGCGATCTCGGCGTACCGGTTGCTCGGGATGTCGGGGAACAGGTGGTGCTCCACCTGATGCGACAGGTTCCCGGTCATGATGTGCATGGCCTTGCTGCCGGAGATGTTGGCGGAGCCGAGCATCTGCCGGACGTACCACTCGCCGCGGGTCTCGCCGTCGATCGAGGTCTTCTCGAAGGTCTCGACGCCCTCGGGGAAGTGGCCGCACATGATCACCGAGTGCGACCAGAGGTTGCGCACCACGTTGGCGGTGAAGTTCGCGGCCAGGGTCGGCAGGAACGACGGGCCGGACAGCAGCGGGTGGACGACGTAGTCCTTGGCCGCCTGGTTGCGGATCTTCTTCAGCACCTGCTTGGTGGCGGCCTTGAACTTCGGGTCGTTGCGGCGCTTCTTGGTGGCCAGGTTCTTGCCGAGCTCGAGGTCGTAGGCGGCGATGCCGTACTCGAAGAAGCAGGCGTTGATGAAGTTCCACAGCGGCTGCGCCAGGTACATCGGGTGCCACTTCTGGTCCTCGTCGACGCGCATGATGCCGTAGCCGAGGTCGTTGTCCTTGCCGATCACGTTCGTGTAGGTGTGGTGCAGCTCGTTGTGCGAGTGCTTCCACTGCTCGGCCGGGCTGGCCATGTCCCACTCCCACGTCGTGGAGTGGATCTTCGGGTCACGCATCCAGTCCCACTGACCGTGCAGGATGTTGTGCCCGATCTCCATGTTCTCGAGGATCTTGGCCACCGAGAGGCCGGCGGTACCGAGCACCCAGGCCGGCGGGAACTTCGAGAACAGCAGGACGGCGCGGCTGCCCAGCTCGAGCTTGCGCTGGACGTCGATGACCGTGCGGATGTACTTCGCGTCGTCCTCGCCGAGGCTGTCGCGGATCTCCTGGCGGATGGTGTCGAGCTCCTTGCCGATGAGCTCGATGTCCTCACGGGTGAGGTGCTCGATCGGGCTCTCGGGCTTCTTCTGGATGACGGTCATGTGTCTCGCTCCTCTTCTCGGGGCGGTCAGTGGTCGGGGGAGCTGGACTCGGCTCAGTGGTCCACGGTGCAGGCGCCGGCAGCGGCGCTCACACAGGTCTGGATGAGGACGCCGTCCCCGGGAGCGGCGGTGGTGATCTCGCCGTTGCGCAGGTCGCGGACGGCGCCCTCCCGCATGGGGAGCACGCAGCCGTAGCAGATCCCCATCCGGCAGCCGCTCGGCATCAGGACGCCGGCGCCCTCGGCGGCGTCGAGGATCGGCGTCGCGCCGTCGGCCTCGATCGTCGTGCCGTTCTTCGTGAACGTGACGGTGCCGCCCTCGCCGGTGACCAGGATCCGCGGGCGGAACCGCTCGGTGTAGAGCCGGTCGGAGATGCCCACCGACGCCCAGTGCTCCTCCAGCGCCTCGAGCATCCCCACCGGGCCGCAGGCCCAGGTGGCGCGCTCGTGCAGGTCGGGCACCAACTCGGCGATGGAGCGGGCGTCGAGCATCCCGGCGGTGTCGGTGTGCTGCTCGATGAGCCGGATCTTGCCCTCGGCGGCCAGGCGGCGCAGCTCCTCGCCGAAGACGACGTCGTCGGCGGTGGGGGACGAGTGGACCAGCACCGTGTCGGTCAGCTGCTCGGCGTGGTTGCGCAGGATGCCCATGACGGGCGTGATCCCCGATCCGGCGGTGACGAACAGCGCCTTGGCCGGCGCCTGCTCCGGCAGGCAGAACTCCCCGGTGGCCTGGTCGAGCTGGATGATCGTGCCCGGGCGCGCCCGGCGCACCAGGAAGTTGCTCACCAAGCCGCTCGGGATGGCCTTCACGGTGACCGTGAAGCAGCCGTCGGCCCGGTCGAGGATCGAGGTGATCGAGTAGGCGCGCCACTGGCGCACGCCGTCCACGTCGATGCCGATGCGGACGTACTGGCCCGGCACGTGGGGGAGCCAGTCGCGGCCGGGGCGGATGACGATCGTCGCCGCGTCCCGGGTCTCCGGCTGGATGGCCTCGATCCGGCCGCGCAGGGCGGCTCCGGAACGGAGCGGGTCGAACAGGTCGAGGTAGTCGACGGGCAGCAGCGGGGTGGTCACCAGCTCGGCGAACTTGAGCACCCGGTCGCGCAGCGCGCTCCGCGCCGGCGGACGCGGGGCAGCGGGACGGGGGGCGGTGGCTGTCATACACATAGCTTTCCCAGGGCGGCAGCCAAATACCTGTGCCCCCGACGTGAATCGGCGGGTAGGTTCTGTTCGCCGAGGACAAAGGAGCCCCGATGACGCCGGACCTCGCTCCGTTCCCCGAGGCGGTGGCGGAGGCGATGCGTGCCGAGCTGCCGAAGGTGGCCGAGCGCGCGGTCGAGGAGATCATCGTCGCGGTGCCGAGCTACGCCGACGCGTTCCTCGGCCCCATGGGCCGGAAGATCTCCTCCGCCGTCGAGCTGACCCTGCGCGGCTTCCTCCAGCTGGCGGCCGCCGGTGGCAACGCGGACGCGGCCACCCCGGGCGGGTCGGTGGTCGAGGCCGCGTACGCGCTGGGGCGGGGCGAGGCGCGCAGCGGCCGGTCGATGGACGCCCTGCTGGCCGCCTACCGCGTCGGGGCGCGGGTCTCGTGGCGCGACATGAGCGCCGCCGCGGTCGCCGCCGGCCTTGGGCCGGAGCCGGTGGCCCGGTTCGCCGAGCTGGTGTTCGCCTACATCGACCGGCTGTCGGCGGCGAGCGTCGCCGGGCACGCCGACGAGCTCGCGTCCAGCGGCCGGGCCCGCCAGCGGTTGCTGGAGCGCCTGGCGCACGGCCTGCTCACCGGCAGCCCGCACACCGAGCTGGCCGCGATGGCCGAGCGCGCCGAATGGGTCCCGCCCCGCACCCTGACCGTCGTGCTGCTCCCGGAGGGCAGGGCACGCGGCGCGCTGGTGTCCCTCGACCCGCGCACCCTCGTCGCTGCCGAGGACGTCCCGGACCTCGACCGCACCGGCGATCTCGCGGTGCTGCTGGTGCCCGACGCGGAAGGCGCCGCGAGAGGCGCCCTGCTGCGGGGTCTCGGGGGCCGCGAGGCGGTGGTCGGGCCGGCCCGGCCCTGGCGGAACGCGCAGGCGTCCTACGGCCGGGCGCTGCGCGCGCTGCGCCTCGGGATGATCTCCGTCGACGCGGGGCCGCTGGACACCGACGCCCACCTCGCCGAGCTGGTCCTCCGTGCGGACGAGGAGGCGCTGGCCGACCTGCGGGCGCGGGTGCTCGCCCCCTTGGAGTCGGTCGGGCCCACCGCGCGGGAGAAGCTCACCGAGACGCTGCGCAGCTGGCTGATGCACCAGGGCCGGCGGGACCAGGTGGCCGCGGCCCTGTTCGTGCACCCGCAGACGGTGCGTTACCGGATGACGCAGCTGCGCGAGCTGTACGGGTCCAGGCTGGAGGAGCCGCGCACGGTCCTGGATCTCACCGTCGCCCTGGGAGTCGCGCTGCCCACTGCGGCGCCGCCGGACGACGTCCGATGACGCGGCCCCTCCCGCCGGCCGCCGCCCGCCTGGTCGACGAGGTGGCTCGGGCGGTCGGCGGCGGAGCGTGGGAGGACCGTCCGGTCACCGTGGACGGCGGTACGGGTCTGGCCGGGCCGCTCGCCGTCCCCGAGCTGGCACTGGGTGCGGTGGCCGCCCAGCTCATCGCCGCCCGCAGCTCGGCCGAGACGCCGCGCGGCGCGCTGCGGCTCGACGCCGGGCACGTGGGCGCGGCCTTCGCCAGCGAGCGGCACGTGCGGTTCCACGGGAAACATGTGGGTCCCGGCTTCGCCCCGCTGTCGCGGTTCTGGCCGACCGCCGACGGCTGGCTGCGGCTGCACGGCAACTATCCGTGGCACCGGGCCGCCGCTCAGGCAGTCCTCGGCGACGACGTCCCTGCGGCCGCCCGGGAATGGCCGGCCGAGGAGCTGGAGACGGCGGTGGTCGCCGCCGGTGGCGCGGCCGCGGCGGTGCGGAGCGCGGCCGGGTGGGCAGCGCACCCCCAGGCTGTGGCGGTCGCCGGGCTGCCCCTCCTGGGCGTGGACCGGCCGGTGGCCGGCCCCGCGCGCCCCGTGACGCCCGCCGGACTGCGGGTGCTGGACCTGACCCGGGTGATCGCCGGGCCGGTCGCCACCCGGGCACTCGCCGCGCAGGGCGCCGACGTGCTGCGCGTCGACGGGCCCCGGCGGCCCGATCACCCGGGCGGGCTGCTGGACACCGGGGCGGGCAAGCGGCACGTCGTGCTGGACCTCGCGCGTCGGCACGACCGGCGGCTGGTCGAGGAGCTGTTACCGCAGGCGGACGTCGTGGTGCAGAGCTACCGGCAGGGAGCGCTCGACGCCTTCGGGCTCGACCCCGCGGCCCTGATCGAGCGGCATCGCCACCTGGTGGTCGTCCGGCTGTCCGCCTGGGGGCTGGTGGGCCCGTGGCGGCAGCGCCGGGGGTTCGATTCGCTGGTGCAGGCGGCCACGGGCATCGCCGACCGGTACGGCGACTTCCGGGCCCCCGGCGCGCTGCCCGTGCAGGCGCTCGACCACGCCACCGGATACCTCGCGGCGGCCGTGGCGCTGGGTCTGCTCGGGCGGGTGCGCGACGAGGGGGGTGGCTGGACCGGGGAGCTGTCTCTCGCCCAGACGGCGCACTGGCTGCTCGGCTCCGGCGACGCCGGTGGCGAGCCCGACGCGGCCGCTGTCGACCCGGCGCCGTACCTGGTGGACCTGCCGGCCGCTGGCGGGCCGGTCACGGTGGTCGGGCCACCGGGCGCGCCGCCGTGGCCGACGGCGGCGCGACTACCGCCGGACACCCGCCCGGTCTGGTGCTGAGCGGGCACCGGGCGGCAGGGTGACGTGGTGACCGTCGACCTGGCCGCCGCCACCGAGTTCCTCGCCACCTCCGCCCGGGTGCTGGACCGCCGCCGGTTCGACCTGCTGACCGGTGCGGGCGGGCCCGAGCCGGTCCTGGCCGCCCTCGACGGCTACCGGAACCCCGACGGTGGGTACGGCTGGGGCCTCGAGCCGGATCTGCGCTCGGCCACCAGCCAGCCCGGCGGGGCGCTGCACGCGCTCGAGGCGTTCGCGGACGTCGTCCCGGCCACGACGCCGCGGGCGGTCGCGCTGTGCGACTGGCTGTCCGCGGTGAGCCTGCCCGATGGCGGACTGCCCTTCGCTCTCCCGGTGCCCGATCCGGTGGCGTGCGCCCCGTTCTGGGCCGGAGCGGACGCCGGCGCCTCCTCGCTGCAGATCACCGCCGTCGTGGCCGCGGCCGCGCACCGGGTCGCGGCGGTCGATCCCGCGGTGGCCGGGCACCCGTGGCTGGCCCGGGCGACGGAGTACTGCCTGACCGCCATCGGCGGGCTCGGGGACGATCCGCACGCGATGGTGCTGGCCTTCAGCGCCCAGTTCCTGGACGCCGCGGCGGCGAGCGAGCCGCGTGCGGCCGACGCCGTCGACCGGCTGCGGAGCCACCTTCCAGCCGACGGCGTCCTGCGCGTGCCCGGTGGAGCCGAGGACGAGTGCATGCGGCCGCTGGACTTCACGCCTCTCCCGGGCGGGCCGGCCCGCGGCCTGTTCGCTGCCGACGTGGTCGAGGCCGAGCTGGACCGGCTGGCAGCGGCTCAGCAGCCGGACGGCGGGTGGTCGGTCGACTTCGTCAGCTACTCGCCGGCGGCGACGCTGGAGTGGCGTGGGCACCGCACCGTGCAGGCGCTGGTCCTGCTGCGGGCCAACGGCCGCCTCTGAGGTCCGCGGCCCGGCGCTGGTGAGGGGAGAGCCGTGCCGGGCTCAGGCGGGTCGGAGAACGGCGACCAGGAAGTCGGAGGCATCGGTGAACGGCCGCAGGTCCCAGCTGGCCAGCAGCAGGTCCGCCTCCCAGCCGGACGCGCGCGCGTCGGCCAGGAACTCGTCGAACTCGTAGCCCCGGCCGGCCCCGAATCCGATGGCCGCCCGCCCCTCGGGCAGCAGGTGGGCCCGCATGCGGCGGAGCACCTCTCGCCGCGTGGAAGGCGCGAGGAAGGTCATGACGTTGCCGGCGCAGATGATCGCGTCGAACGGCTCTGCGATGCCGCGCCCCGGCAGGTCGAGTTCGGCCAGGTCGCCGACCAGCCAGCGACCCCCGGGGTGCACCGTCTCCGCCTCGGCGATCAGGGCCGGGTCGCCGTCGACCCCGACGACCTCGTGACCCGCGTCGACCAGGAACCCCGAGACCCGGCCCGTCCCGCATCCCGCGTCGAGCACCCGGGCGCCGCGCGACAGCATCGCGTCGACCAGCCGGGCCTCACCGGCCAGATCCATCCCCTGGGCGGCGAGGTCCTTGAATCGCTGGATGTAGGCGGCCGAGTGCTCCGGGTTCTCCTCGGTCAGCCGCGTCCACATGCTCGGTTCGGTCATGACGCCGTTCTACACGGCGTCGATCAGCACGCCCGGGTTGAGCAGCCCGGCGGGGTCGAGAGCGGCCTTGGCGGCCCGCAGCGCCACGGCGAACGGCTCCGGCCGCTGCCGGTCGTAGCCGGGCCGGTGGTTGCGGCCGACGGCGTGGTGGTGGGTGATCGTCGCGCCGAGGCGGCCCAGGGTCTCCATCGTCGCCGTCTTCACCTCGTCCCACATCGCCACCTCCGAACCGGGCCGGCCGGTGGCGACGACGGTGAAGTACGGCGCCGCCCCGTCCGGATAGACGTGGGTGAACCGGCAGGTGATCCGCCCCGGGCCGCCGGTCACCTCGCGCACCGCGGCTCCGACCTCGGCGCCGACCGTCGCGTAGAGCTCGGCCACCCGGTCCCAGGTGCAGGCCGTCTCGAACGTCTCCACGATCGCGCTCATCCGGGCCAGCCCGTCGCGCACGTAGGGCATCCGCAGGAAGGCCGTCCGCCAGGTGTCGGCGGCGGTGTCGCCCCCACCCACCCCGCCGGCGTCCCGGCCGCCATCGGCCACCGCTCCCCCGCAGCCTCGGGCCAGGTCGGTCAGCTGGTCGAGCCGGTTCGCCACCGGGTGCGCCGCCGACTCGACCCCGAGCACCAGCACCCACTCCCCGGTCGACGTCCCCGCCAGCTCCGCCTCGCCCGGGTCGAGCAGCCGGCAGTTCGCCGGGTGCAGCCCGGACTGCGCGATGGTCCGGACGGCGTCCAACGCGGCGCCGGCCTCGCGGAACGTCACGGACGCCGATGCCTTGAACCGGGGCCGGCCCTGCAGCCGCATCCAGGCCTCGGTGATCACGCCCAGGGTGCCCTCCGAGCCCAGGAACAGCCGGTCCGGCGACGGGCCGGCCCCCGAGCCCGGCAGCCGCCAGGACTGGCTCACGCCGGCCGGGGTGACGACGCGCATGGACTCGACCAGGTCGTCGATGTGGGTGTGCAGCGTGGCGTAGTGCCCACCCGCCCGCGTGGCCAGCCAGCCGCCGAGCGTGGAGAACTGGAAGCTCTGCGGGAAGTGCCGCAGCGTGAGGTCGTGCGGCCGCAGCTGGTCCTCCAGCACCGGGCCCAGCGCGCCGGCCTGGATGCGGGCCGCCCGGCTCACCGGGTCCACCTCGAGCACCCGGTCCAGGCCGGTGAGATCGAGCGACACCCACGGCCGCTCCCCGCGGTACTCCACGCCCCCGACCACCGAGCTGCCGCCACCGAAGGGCACGACGACGACGCCCGCCGACCCGGCCCAGTCGAGGACGTCGACCACGTCGCGCTCGTCCCGCGGGAAGGCGACGGCGTCCGGGGCGCCTGCCAGCTCGCCCGAGAGCGCGCGGACGACGTCGCGATAGGCCTTGCCGTAGGTGTGCCGGGCCCGGTCCGGCACCGAGCCGGACAGCGGCAGGGACGACGGCGGGGACAGCCGCGACGCCGGCAGGGCGAGGTCGCTCAGGGTCGGCACCGGTCGCGGCCGGTCGGGGAGGCCGGGCAGGAGCGCCGCCGTCGCGGCGCACTCGTCATCGCCCAGCGCCCGGTCGGTGGTGCCCCAGCCCCACCAGGAGCGTTCCGCGGTTCCGGTCACTCGGTCGTCCTCCAGTCGGGTGGCTCGGCGGGTTGCAGCAACGCGTCGTCGGCGGCCAGCGTGCGCACGGGCCCGGGCGCCGTCAACGGCCCCTCGAAGCGGACCGTCACCCGCCCGAGCCCCCGGCCCCACACCCAGCCGGCCCCGAGCTCCTCGTGGCGCACGTCCTGTCCCGGCCACCAGCGCTTCTCCGTGGGCAGCTCGGCCGCCTCCGGCGCATCCTCCGGCTCCGCAGTGGCAACGGCCTCCGGCTCCGGCCCGTCGTCGGCCGCGAACAGGTCACCCTGCGCGTAGAGCGACAACCCCGAGACACCGACGCCGAGCAGCCGCAGCCCGCCCGCGGCGCCGGCCTCGGCGAGCAGCCGGCGGGCCGTGGTGGCGATCAACCGGGCGTCGTCGGTGGGCTGGGGGAGCGTCTGCGAGCGGGTGAGCGTCGTGAAGTCGTAGCGGCGCAGCTTGACGGTGACGGTCCGCCCGGAGTACGCGGACTTCCGCAGCCGGGCCCCCACCCGCGCGGCCATCGAGTCGATCTCCCGGCCCAGGACGTCGAGGTCGGTGAGGTCGCGCTCGAACGTCTCCTCGTGCGAGACCGACTTCACCTCCCGGTCGGGGACGACGGCGCGGTCGTCCTCGGCACGGGCCAGCGCGTACAGCCCGGCGCCGTGGGCCCGGCCGGCCAGCGCCACCAGATCGGGCAGCGACTTCGCCGCCAGGTCGGCGACCGTCGTCACCCCGACCTGGTGCAGCCGCTCCGCCGTCGCGGGTCCGACGCCGCCGAGGCGGGTCACCGGGAGCGGGTGGAGCACGACGAGTTCCTGGCCCGGCGGGACGGCGACCAGCCCGTCGGGCTTCTGCAGGTCGGAGGCGATCTTGGCCATGAGCTTCGAGCTGCCGATGCCCACCGACCCGGTGACCCCACCGGTGGCCGCGGCGATGCGCTCCTTGAGCCCGCGGGCCAGTTCCGTCACACCGGAAACCGACAGGTCGTGCCGGGAGCCGGCGGCGAGGTCGACGTAGGCCTCGTCGATGGAGACCGGCTCCACCAGGGGCGAGAGCTCCCGCAGCAGTTCCATGACCACGTCGGAGGTGCGCCGGTAGGCGGTGAACCGCCCGCCGAGGAACGCCGTCCCGGGTGGGCAGCGGCGGCGGGCCTCCGCCGTCGACATCGCCGAGCGCGCCCCGTACGCCCGCGCCTCGTAGGAGGCCGTGGCGACCACGCCGCGCCCGCCCACGCCGCCGACGACGACCGGCCGGCCGCGCAGCGACGGTTTGTCGCGCTGCTCGACCGCGGCGAAGAAGGCGTCGAGGTCCAGGTGCAGGATGCTCGCCTCCCGCCGCATGCCTCCGATGATCGCCCAGCGGCCCGTCGGCTGGGCGTAAGCCCCGCCGTTCGCCCCGGCGAGCGACGTCCGCGCCCGGACGGTCACTGACCTGCCAGGCTGCCGTGGACGACGACGAGGCTCCGGGGTGGACGGGCAGGGACGAGGTGATGCGGCGGTCCGGGCGGGCCGGCATCGCTTGCCACCGCCGGGGACCCCGCGCACCCTGGGCCGATGACGCACAGCGGCACGAGCGTGGGCACGGTCATCCGGTGGGACGACGACGAGTGCGCCGGCCTGATCGAGGCGCCAGATCTCCCGGGCGGCTGCTGGGTGGAGGCGACAGCGCTGGATCCCAGCGCCAACGGCGGCCTGCGCTCGGGACAGGTCGTGGAGGTGGACTGGACCGAGACCGGGGCCGGCAGCCATCCCGTGCGTGCCGACCGCGTGACGCCACGGGACGATCTGCAGGCCACCCCCGGCGCCTGACCCCCGGTGGCCCACCCTGGGCGGTCAGGCGTCGGTGAGCGCGGCGGCGGGCAACCAGTCGGCCTCGAGCAGCTCGGCGATCTCCCGGAGCGAGGCGGTGGAGCCGCTGACCGCCAGCCGCTCCACCATCACCCGGGCCACCTGCTCCTCCACGGTGTCCGCCGCGAACGCCACGCGCCACGGCGAGGTCTTCCCGTCCCGGTGAGTGCGGCCGGTGACCTGCCGGGCCTGGATCCCGGAGAACCGCGGCTGGTGGAACAGCCCCACCCGCGGCGCCTCCGACGCCGTCGCCCCGTCCGGCAGCAGCTCACCGGCGTGCAGGCTGATCGACGCGGTCACGGTGAACACGCAGACCGCCGCCTCCCCCCGCTGGAACCGCAGCCGCTCGGCCTCGACGTCGAACCGATCGCGGCCGTAGATCCCGGCGACCGGGATCCCCGCATCCAGCAGCGCCGCCCGGATGGGGTCGGCCGCCGTCTCCACGAACTCCACCGACACCGCCACCTGCCGCTCGGCCTCCACCTGCGCCTTGATCCAGTCGACCGTGGCCTGCACCCGGATCAGCCCGGCCTTCTGCCGGAACCGCAGCAGCGCCGCCCGGCCACGGGCGGTCTGCCGGCCGCGCCGGGCCAGCTGCATCTCGGCCCGGAACTCCGACCACTCGGCCTCGTACTGCGCCCGCTCGGCGGGGGTGAGCAGCACCGGGGTACCGGTGACCGAGACCGGGCCCCACGGCGCGGGCCGGTGCAGGGTGGCCGGCGGGTCCGCCCGGGCCAGCCACTCCTGCAGCCGGGCGAGGTCGGCCCGGCGCTCGTCGGCGTCCTCGGTCCACTGCCAGCCGTAGCGGCCACGTTCCACGTGGAACCTGTGCCGGTCGAGGGCCGTGGGCAGGTCGGCCCACTCCTTGATCGACTCGCCGTGGCGGGCGGCGAACTCCGGCGCCAGGTAGGGCAGCTCGAGCGGGGTGTGCGCCGGGGTCGCCGTGGCGGCGAGGACGTACGGCGTCCCCTTCACGCGGGCGGCGCCCGAGACGGCCTTCCAGTGCTTCCAGCGCCGGGTCGTCGTGTGCCGGACCATGTGCGCCTCGTCGGCGACGACGACGTCGAACCGCAGCTTGGCCACCTTGCCCAGCCGGTCCCACGTGGTCACGCACCAGCGCAGCCCGCCGTCGCCGAACCCGGCGATCGACCGGGCCCAGTGCGGGATGGTGATCGCGGCCGGCCGGTCGGCGATGACCAGGACGGTGCGGACGTCGCGCTGCTCCGCGACCGCCTTCACCGCGAGGATCGCGGTGCCCGTCTTGCCGACCCCGGGGTCGTCACCGAGCAGGAACACCCGGCCACCGGCCGCGGCGTGCGCGGCGATCACGTCGGCGCCGTCGCACTGCTGCTCCCGCGGGGTCAGCGGACGCGCCGGCGGGATCGGGCGGGGCTCGACGTTCAGCTCGTCCTCGAGGAACCGCTCCAGGCTGTACGGCGGCGGGTCGTAGGGCACCAGCTCCGGGGGCAGCTCCCGGCCCACCCACACGTGGGCCTGCAGCCCTGCGTGCCAGACGGCGCCGGGCGCCGGCGCGCGGAACGGCACGGCCAGCACCCACACCCGCTCCCCCGGCCCCGCGGTGGGCAGCTCGGGCGCGGCCTTCGTGGGTGCGGCCTTCCGCGGGGACGCCTTCCGCGGCGCGGCCCTCGTCGTCGTCCCTCGGGTGTGCGCGGTGCGGCCGCTGCCGGCCTTGCGGCGTCGTCCTGGCATCTGCGCCCCCTTCGTCGGTCCTCCGGCACGGTAGAGGTGGGGAGTGACGCCGCGGCGGAGGCACCGAGCGCGCCGCCGGTCCATCGTCGCCGGACCCCTTCCGGCGTGGGGTCCGGATGCGGTAGACCAGTCCGTGTCAGAAGCTGGTGCCGACCGATCGGTGGGTGATCCGCCCCACGCCGGAGGGCCTCGTGACCCGAGCCGCTCGTCTCTTCCTCGCCGTCCTCGTCGCGCTGGCGGCGGTAGTGCTTGTCCCGTCCGGCGCCTCGGCGGCGGAACGGACGGTGACCTACACGGTGTCTTCGCGCGGTGGGGTGGCCGGCGACCTCGGCCACTTCGCGGCCGTCGCCCGCGAAGCGCTCACCGATCCCCGCGGGTGGAGCCTCGGGGGCTCGCTGGCGTTCCAGCAGGTGGGGTCGGGCAGCGACTTCGACCTGATCCTGGCCTCGCCCTCGGTGATCGCGGCGGCATCTCCCGGCTGCAGCGCCCAGTGGAGCTGCCGGGTGGGGCGCTCGGTGTACATCAACGACGAGCGCTGGCGGTTCGGCACGGGCGCCTGGCCGCACGGGCTGGGCCACTACCAGCGCTACGTGATCCTGCACGAGGTGGGGCACTGGCTCGGTGTCCCGCACACCGACTGCCCCACCCCCGGCCGCACCGCCTGGGTGATGCAGCAGCAGTCGATCTCCCTGCAGGGCTGCCGGGCCAACGTCTGGCCGGTGATCGCCGAACGCGAGCGGGTCGCGCGCACCCAGGGCGTCGGGGTGATCTGGACCGGTATCGAGCACCGGTACCGGCAACTGGGGCAGGAGGCCGGGCTGCTCGGGGTGCCGGTGACGTGGATCCGGCCGGTCGGCGACGGGAGTGGCTGGTTCCAGACATTCGCCGGGAGCCACGGGGCGTCGATCTTCTGGTCGCCGCGCACGGGCGCTCAGGAGACGCACGGCGCGATCCGCGCGCTCTACGGGCAGCTCGGCTGGGTGTGGGGGCCGCTCGGGTACCCGACCAGCCCCATGGTCCAGGTCGTCGACGGCGGTTGGTACCAGCACTACGCCGGCTCCGGAGGCGGCTCGATCTTCTGGACGTACGGCACCGGCGCCCATGAGGTCTACGGTCCGATCCGGGATCGCTACCGGCTGCTGGGTTGGCACCGGGGCGAGCTCGGCTACCCGGTCAGCGGCGTGTACGCCGTCGACGGTGGCAGCCGCACGGACTTCCAGCGCGGATACATCCGCCTCGACGCCTCGACAGGGCAGACGGAGGTCGTGCGCACCGGCTGACCACCGGGTCTGGTGGAATCGTCGGGTGACCGAGCAGCGCGAGAACGACGAACGCCTGGCCGCACGCACCCTGGGCGAGGCCGGTCCGCGCGTCGTCTTCGTGCACGGGCTCTTCGGCCAGGGCAAGAACTGGACGACGATCGCCAAGGGCCTGGCCGACGACCACCGGGTGACGCTCCTGGACCTGCCCAACCACGGCCACTCCCCCTGGACCGAGCGGGTCGACTACGTGGACATGGCCCAGCTGCTCGCCGCGGAGCTGGCGTCCTACGGTGAGCCGGTCACCCTCGTCGGGCACTCGATGGGCGGCAAGGTCGCGATGCAGCTGGCGCTGCGCCGGCCCGAACTGCTGCGGGCGCTCGTCGTCGTGGACATCGCGCCCGTCGAGTACCCGCTGCAGGGCGGGCGGACCGAGGACCCGGACGAGGAGGCCTCGCCGTTCGCCGCCTTCATCGCCGCCATGCGGGAGGTCGACCTCGCCGCGCTGGAGTCCCGTGCCGACGCCGACGCCGCGCTGCGCGCCGCCGTCCCCAGCCGCATGGTGCGCAGCTTCCTGCTGCAGAGCCTGAGCCGGGAGGATTCGGGGGAGGGCTGGCGGTGGCGGCTGAACCTCGAGCTGCTCGAGCGCGATCTCGGCGAGCTGCGCGGCTTCCCCGAACCCCCGCCGGGCGCCACCTTCGACGGCCTGGTGCTCTGGGTGGGCGGGGCGAACTCGCACTACGTGCTGCCCGAGGACCGGCCGGTCATGGACGCGCTGTTCCCCAGCACCCGGCTGGTGAAGATCAAGAACGCCGGGCACTGGGTGCATTCGGAGCAGCCGGAGGTCTTCCTGGAGACGCTGCGTCGGTTCCTGGACCAGGTCGAGGAGTGACGGTCGCCCGGTCACTGGCCCTGTTCGCGCTCGCCGCACTCGCCGAGATCGGCGGTGCCTGGCTGGTGTGGCAGGGCGTCCGTGAGCACCGGGGGTGGGCCTGGATCGGCGCCGGGGTGATCGCGCTGGGGCTGTACGGCTTCGTCGCGACCCTGCAGCCCGACGCCAACTTCGGCCGGATCCTGGCCGCCTACGGCGGGGTCTTCGTCGCCGGCTCGCTCGCCTGGGGCATGGTCGTCGACGGCTTCCGGCCCGACCGGTACGACGTCGGCGGCGCGCTGATCTGCCTCGTCGGCGTCGCGGTCATCATGTACGCCCCCAGAGGCGCGTGACCGGGCCCGGTGACGGGCGGGTGCCTGCAGTCAGAAGCCGGAGTCGCCACAAGGAGTGGTGCGCTGGTTACGGGACGATCCGGGTCATATCGTGTGCGGCGGTATGACAGGCACGGGGGAGGACATCCAGCTGACGGCGGAGCAGCGCGCCCGCGTGCTCATCGACCGGCAGCTGCGCGCGGCCGGCTGGGCAGTGCAGGACAAGGCGCAGGCCAACCTCACCCTCCCCGGTGTGGCCGTCCGCGAGGTCATCATGGCCGGCGGGCACGGGCGCGCGGACTACGTGCTCTACGTCGACAAGCGCGCGGTCGGGGTCATCGAGGCGAAGCCCGAAGGCTCGACGCTGTCCGGCGTCGAGTGGCAGTCGGCGCGGTACGCCACCGGCCTGCCGCCCGAGGTCCGCCTCCGAGCGCTCACGCTGGACGACCGCCTGCCGTTCGTCTTCGAGGCGTCGGGCTCCGAGGTGCACGCCACCTTCGGCTACGACCCCACGCCGCGGGCGCGCAGGCTCTACACGTTCCCGCGGCCCGAGACGCTCGCACGGACGATCCGCGACGCGGAGACGGATCCGTCAGCGGCCACCTGGCGGGCGAAGGTGCGTTCCATGCCGGTGCTCATCACCGAGGGGCTGCGGCCGGCCCAGATCACCGCCATCGAGGGAATCGAGCGGTCGCTGGCCGACCAGCGGTACAGCCGGTCACTCGTGCAGATGGCCACCGGCGCCGGGAAGACGTACACCGCCGTCACCACCTGCTACCGCCTGCTGAAGCACGGTGGCTTCCGGCGCATTCTCTTCCTGGTCGACCGGAACAATCTCGGCTCGCAGACGCTCGCGGAGTTCCAGAACTACGCGACGCCGGACGACGGTCGGCGGCTCACCGAGATCTACAACGTCAACGCGCTGACCAGCGCCGGGATGCTGGACTCGTCGTCAGTGGTCATCTCGACGATCCAGCGGGTCTATGCGGCTCTGCAGGGCCGGACGGTCGAGGACGTCGACGACCCCGGCATGGACAACTACGTGCCCGATGCACCGGTCGACGTCTCGTACAACCCGCAGATGCCGCCGGAGTCCTTCGACCTGGTCATCGTCGACGAGGCGCACCGGTCGATCTACGGCGTCTGGCGAGGGGTGCTCGAGTACTTCGACGCGCACGTCGTCGGGCTGACGGCCACGCCGGTGAAGCAGACGTTCGGCTTCTTCCAGCAGAACCTGGTGTCGGAGTACACCTACGCGGAGTCCGTCGCGGACAACGTGAACGTCGACTTCGACGTGTACCGGATCAAGACGCAGATCTCCGACGCCGGCTCGACGATCGAGGCCGGGACGGTGGTGCCCAAGGTCGACCGGCGGACGCGCGTCCAGCGATACGAGTCCCTCGACGAGGATGTCGTCTACACACCCGGGCAGCTCGACCGGGCGGTGACCGCGAAGAGCCAGCTCCGCCTGGTGCTGGAGACGTTCCGGGACCGGCTGTTCACCGAGATCTTCCCGGGCCGGTCGACCGTGCCGAAGACGCTCATCTTCTGCAAGGACGACAACCACGCCGAAGAGGTCGTGACGACGATCCGCGAGGTGTTCGGCGAGGGCAACGACTTCGCCGCCAAGATCACCTACAACGCGAAGGACCCGAAGGGCGCGCTCAAGGCCTTCCGGACGTCGCCGACGCTTCGCGTGGCCGTGACGGTCGACATGATCGCCACGGGAACTGACGTCCGCCCGCTGGAATGCGTCTTCTTCATGCGCGACGTGCGGTCGGCCTCGTACTTCGAGCAGATGAAGGGCCGCGGGTCGCGGACGATCTCCTCGACGGACTTGCAGCTGGTCACGCCGGACGCCACGACCAAGGACCGGTTCGTGCTGGTGGACGCTGTGGGGGTCACCGAGCACCCGCACGTCGATGCGACGCCGCTGGAGCGGCGGAAGTCGGTCTCGCTGGATCGGCTGCTCGACAAGGCCGGGATGTTGACGCTCGACGAGGACGAGACGGCGTCGCTGGCCTCGCGGCTGGCCAAGCTGGAACTGGACCTGACCCCGGCCGAGCGGGCGGAGCTCGACGAGGTGGCCGGCGGCTCCTTGCGGGCCATCGTGCAGGGCCTGGTGCGGGCCGTGGACCCCGATGAGCAGGCGAAGGCGGTTGCTCTCCGACCCGAGGACCCTGCGTCCGCTGTGCAGGAGCTCGTCGACGCGGCGGTGGAGCCGCTGGCCGCGCGGCCGGAACTACGGCAGCGGATCAAGGAGCTGCGCAAGCAGCACGACCAGGTGATCGACGAGGTCAGCGTCGACGTGCTGCTGGGTGCGGGCGGGGTGGTCGACACCGACAAGGCGCGCTCGGTGGTCACCTCGTGGGCGCAGTACCTGGAGGAACACCGCAGCGAGATCACGGCGCTGGAGCTGCTGTACTCGCGCCCCGAGGGCAAAACGGTCACGTTCGCCGAGCTCCGGGAGCTGGCCGACCGCATCAAGCGGCCGCCGCACAACTGGACCCCGGACCTGATCTGGCAGGCATACGAGGCCATCGAGATCGGCAAGGTGCGGCACGCCGACCGGCATACGGTGACCGACCTCGTATCGCTGGTGAGGTTCACTCTGGGCGCGGACGAAAGGCTCGAGCCCTTCGCCGAGAAGGTGAGTGAGCGCTACCAGGCCTGGCTCGCGCAGCAGGAGCAGGCCGGTGCCACGTTCACCGAGCGGCAGCGCTGGTGGCTGGACCGCATGGCCGACGTGATCGCCGCGTCGGCAGGCATCACGGAGGACGACCTGGACAACGTGCCCTTCACCGAGCACGGCGGCGTGGACGGCTTGATCCGCGACCTTGGCGACAAGGCGGGGGTCTACCTCGCCGACCTCAACCGCGAGCTGACTGCGTGAGCATGCTTCCGGAGGGCTGGCGGGAGCTGTCGCTCTCGCAGATCGGCGAAGGCGGTCTATTCAGCGACGGTGACTGGGTCGAGACGAAAGACCAAGATCCCCATGGCCCGGTCCGCCTGACTCAACTCGCGGACGTGGGCATTGCGCGCTTCCGAGACAAGTCGGACCGCTGGATGCGCCGGGATCAGGTGGCGGCTGTGGGGGGAACGCTCCTGAAGCCTGACGATGTGCTGATTGCTCGGATGCCAGACCCGATTGGTCGAGCCTGCCTATTTCATCCGGGCTGGCATATGACGCTGTTACCGCGGTTGACGTCTCGATCCTGCGAATCACTCGTTCAGACATCGATCCCGCGTACGTCATGTGGGCTATCAACTCTCCCGGCTTTCATGCACGCGTGGTCGCTCAACAGTCGGGTACGACGCGGAAGCGGATCGCACGAAAAAAGCTCTCAGCGTTGACCTTGCCCGTACCGTCGCTGCCCGAGCAGCGGCGCATTGTCGACCTGCTGGAGGACCACCTCTCCCGCCTCGACGCCGCCACAGCTGGCCTGGAGAGCGCATCACGTCGTCTGGCCGTTTTCGGTCGAGAGTCGGTCCAGCGGGCGGTCACGGCAGGGACGACCACGGAAGTCGCACTGGGGTCGTTGATCGAGCGCGTGGAGGCCGGCAAGTCGTTCGGTGGCTCGGCGCCACCCGCGACGAATGATGACTGGGGCGTCATCAAGGTGAGCGCCATGACGTGGGGTGAGTTCCGTCATCAGGAGAATAAAGCGGTCCCAGCGGCCCTCGTGAATCAGGCTTACGAGATTGCGCCTGGTGACATTCTCGTCAGTCGAGCCAATACGACGGCCTACGTGGGCGCACCCGTGCTCGTGAGGTCGACCCCGCGTCGCCGACTCCTGAGCGACAAGAGTCTCCGTCTGATCCCGCGTAACGAGGTGAACCGCGAGTGGTTAGTTGCGGTCCTGTCTGCACCGAACACCCGTCGGCAGATCTCCGCGATCGCCACCGGAACGAGCGACTCGATGCGTAACGTCTCGCAGAAGAATCTGCTGAGCGTTCGAGTCCCATTGGCGTCGCCAGAGGAGCAGCGGAGCATCGTTCGGCGGCTTGCCGATGTACGGGTTGGCGCCGACCGCCTTGCCTATGAGCTCAACCGGGGACGAGCACGGGCGGACGTCCTTCGTCGGGCCGTACTGGAAGCTGCCTTCTCGGGGCGGCTGACCGGGCGCAGCGCCGACGCCGAGGTCGTCGGGGAGTTGGCCGAGGTCGCCCCGTGATCCCCGATTTCCAGTCGTTGATGCGCCCGTTGCTGGAGGCGCTCAGCGACGGTTCGGTACAGCGGACCCGCGAACTTGTCGACCTGATGAGCGACCGCTTCGGACTCACAACCGAGGAACGCGACGCGATGCTGCCGAGCGGTCGCCAGCGCCTGATGCACAACCGGGTGGGCTGGTCGATCACCCATCTCTTCCAGGCAGGTCTCCTCGAGCGGCCAACTCGCGGCCACATCGTCATCACAGAGTCCGGACGGGAGGCCTTGGCGACCCACCCGGACCGCGTGGACATGTCTGTTCTCCGCGGATTCGCGTCCTACCGCGAGTTCCGTGCCCGCAGCAGCGCCCGGGATTCGCCCGACGACGGGTCGGCCACCGCCGAGCCCGATGTGGATGCCGCTTCTCCGCAGGATCTTCTGGCGCAGGCCGTCACCGAGAACCGAGCGGCCGTCGAGGGAGAACTGCTCAAGCGAGCGCTGGCTCTGTCTCCCACCGAGTTCGAGCGACTCGTCCTCCGGCTTCTGGAGCGGATGGGGTACGGCCGCTCGGGTGGCGTCGAACATTCGGGTCGTAGCGGGGACGCCGGGATCGACGGCATCATCAGCCAGGACCCGCTCGGGCTCGACCGCATCTACCTGCAGGCCAAGAGGTACGCGCCGGACCAGTCGGTACAGCGGCCGGCGATCCAGGGATTCGTCGGTGCGCTCATGGGCGCGCAGGGCGACCGTGGCGTCTTCATCACCACGAGCAGCTTCTCAGCCGGAGCCCGAACAGAGGCAGAACGCGTCAACGCACGGATCGAGCTCATCGACGGGTCACGGCTCGCCGAGTTGATGCTCCGGCACGGCGTCGGCGTGCAGGCAGAGGTCACCGTAACGCTGCACCAGCTGGACGAAGACTTCTTCGAGACCCTGTGATCCGGCGGATTCCGGTCTTCGGCGTCTACACGGGCCAGCTGAGACTCGCCAGGCTCTCGCAGCGGACGACCTGCTCGGACTCCACGACCCAGTAGCTGCAGACGACCACCCTGCCGTCGTCGTGGAAGGTCCCGGGCACGGCGCCCCACCACAGGTTCGTGAACTCGGGGAGTAGCTGCAGACGACCACCCTGCCGTCGTCGTGGAAGGTCCCGGGCACGGCGCCCCACCACAGGTTCGTGAACTCGGGCTCCCGTTTTCACGCCCTGGTACGGATCGTAGAGCCGGCTGAAGATCCACTCGACGACGAACAGGCGGAGGTCATCGTCCGGGCGTTCGAAATCATCCCAGGTCTGCAGACACTGCTCGAAGCCCTGCGGCGTCCAGGTGGCGCCGCGCTCAGCCACGACGGGGAAGGTAGCGCCGAAGGCCCTCGACCGTGTCCTGGGGCTTGGGACGTGTGGCGTTCTCCGGATCGACGCCTGCCAGCCAGTTCCGCACCGACTGAGAGTCGGGTGGCGGCGTCGCGTCGTCGTCCTCGCAGTCGTCCGACGCCTCGAAGTAGCTGCGCAGCGCCTGCTCGGGGATGCGAACGCTCTCGTGCGGGCGCCGGTCGCGGTCGGCGTCCAGCCACGGGCTCTCGCTGTGCGTCAGGTGCTCGAGGTCCGTACCTGACAGGGCGCCGTACCGGCTGACGACGTAGCCGATGGTGTTGAGCTGCGCCTCCGTCAGCTCCTCGGACATCGTCGGGAGCGACGGGACACCCGTCTTCTCCTCGTACCAGAGCTGACCGACGACCGGCCCCATGTCCCACGCGGAGACGGACTCGCGGAACAGCGGCTTCCCGACGGCGGCCAGGTGGTGCCCTTGGCAGTAGTAGAGGAGCTTGTGCTGCTTCTTGCTGCCCAGACCCGGGACCCGCCGGCGCAGTTCGGCTGCGACCGTGCGGGCGCTGACCGGCATGGACGAACGGTACCGCCGCACGACATCCGTATCCGTTGCCCATAGAGACATGGCTTCGCTGATCGTCATCCCGGCACCGTTACCTTGGCGGGAGCACCTCAGGGCCTGTCAGGGGTCACGGGCAGCAGTGAGTGACCGGTCGCGGTCGCGACACGTCAGCACACGCGCTGGCAGGGCGGCGGCAGGGCCGCCAGGTGGTCAGGGACCGGCTCGGCTGAGGACCTCGCTGCCGTCGGGCCGGTAGGTGTGCCAACGGCCGGTACCGGGATCACGACGGATCGTGAACCCGCCCTCGTGGCAGCAGGTGTGGTGCCGCTCGCAGAGAAGAGCGCCGTTGTCGCAGCTCGTGGGCCCGCCGTGCGCCCAGTGGACGACGTGGTGGTAGTCGCACCACTCGGGCGGGGCGTCGCAGCCGGCGAAGATGCAGTGCCCGTCGCGGATCTCGATCGCCCGGCGGATGGCCGTGCTGGAGCTCCGCTGCGCGCGGCCGACGTCCAGCGGGAGCCCGTCCGGGCCGGTGATGATCCGCGCGACGCTAGCGTCGCAGGCCAGTCGGCGCGCCGTCTCCGGGTTGATCGGCCCGGCCCATCCCAGGGAGCCGCCCGCGACGCCCGGGGCGCCACGCTCGGCGCACAGCGCCATCCAGTCGATCGTCACGCGGACGTGCGGCCGTTCTCCGCGTACATCCGGCAGGGATCCGCCATCCAGGGCGCCTCGTGCGAGGGCGACGAGCGCGTCGGCCTGCCGCTCGGCGTAGCTGCGGGTGTCGCCCGCCGGGCGGTCGCCGTTCATGAAGGCGGTGAGTGCGCTGTGCAGGTACTCGCCACCGGTGGCGTCGAGGTCACCGCGCAGGTGCACCCGGCCATCGAGGCCCGACGCCATGGTGAACCGGCGCCGGGTGTCGGCGGCGTCGTCCAAGGTTCCGTCGGGGTCCACCCCGGCGACCCACTGCTTGACGCCACGGGCAGTCTCGTGCGGCGCCGTTGCCCGGGCCAGACCGGCCAGGATGCGGTCGGTCTCGCCGAGGTCGATGCCGGCCTCGGCGGCCTTGGCGATCCGGCCGGGTGTCATGGCCATGGTGATGACGTGGGCATGCGCCGCGCCGATCTCGCCGGCGGCGAACGCCGCTGCGGTCTCCGGCAGGTGCTCGAGCCGCCGCCCCGTGGAGACCGTCGCCGTCGCCTGCTCGGGAGCCATCCGGCAGCTGCCGCGCAGCCAGGCCTTCATGGAGACCGCGCCGTCCCGCCGGTAGGCCTCGCGCCGGTCGGCGGCGCGCACGGCGGACGTGAGTGCCGCAGCGACGCGGTTGGCCGTGGTGCTCAGCTCGCCGACGAGGTCGAGCAGCGTGTCGTCCGACAGTTCGGCGAGGTCGATCCCCGCAAGGTCATCGAGGGCGGAACGGAGCTCGGACACGTGCTCGCTCCCTTCCCGAACGGCCTTGCCGACACCCCGACTCTAGAGCGGGGGTACGACAGAAAAGTGCAGCTCAGAAGCGATATGCCGCTACCTCTCGATGAGTTGGAGGCTCGGTCCGACGCGCCGGGCCGAGCAGCGCGGTGCGACGGCTCGGCAGCGTGCGAGCATCGACGGCGGCACGCGGGCAACCGGCCCCGCCGACACGGGGAGTGCAGTGACCGAGGCGCGGCGGCTGGTCGACAAGCTGTGGAGCTACTGCAACGTGCTCCGGGACGACGGCGTCTCGACCATCGAGTACACCGAGCAGCTCACCTACCTGCTGTTCCTCAAGATGGCGCACGAGCGCGAGACCCGGCCGCTCAAGGCTGAGCGCATCGTGCCCGCGCACTGCTCGTGGCAGCGGCTGCTCGACGCCGACGGCGACGACCTCGAACTGACCTACCGGCACATGCTGGAGGACCTCGCCCGGCAGCCCGGCGTCCTCGGTGTGGTGTTCCGCAAGGCGCAGAACCGGATCCAGGACCCGGCCAAGCTCAAGCGCCTGGTCGTCGACCTCATCGACAAGGAGAACTGGTCGGCGTCCGGCACCGACATCAAGGGTGACGCCTACGAGTCGCTGCTGGCCAAGGGCGCCGAGGACATCAAGTCTGGCGCCGGCCAGTACTTCACCCCTCGGCCGCTGATCCAGGCGATGGTCGACTGCCTGCAGCCCTCGGCGTCCGACACGGTCATCGACCCGGCCGCCGGCACCGGTGGCTTCCTGCTCGCGGCGCACGAGTACGCCGCCCAGCACGCGCAAGCCATGACGCCGGAAGAGCGCGACCACCTGCGCGACGCCTTCGTGCACGGCGTGGAGCTCGTGGACGGGACGGCTCGCCTGGCCGCCATGAACCTGATCCTGCACGGCATCGGGAAACCGAACGGGCAGAGCCTCATCGAGGTGAAGGACGCGCTGCTCGCTGACCCGGGTCAGCGCTACTCCGTCGTCCTGTCCAACCCGCCGTTCGGCCGCAAGTCCTCGATGACCATGGTCGGCGCGGACGGCCGGGAGGCGCGGGAGGACCGCGAGATCGAGCGCGCCGACTTCGTCGTCACGACGGCGAACAAGCAGCTCAACTTCCTGCAGCACATCGCCACGATCATGAAGATGTTCGGCCGGGCGGCGGTCGTCCTGCCGGACAACGTGCTCTTCGAGGGTGGTGCCGGCGAGACGATCCGTAAGAAGCTGCTGCGCGACTACGACGTCCACACCCTGCTGCGCCTGCCGACCGGCATCTTCTACGCCCAGGGCGTGAAGGCGAACGTGCTCTTCTTCGACAAGCGGCCGGCCGCTGACCATGCCTGGACCGAGCGGCTGTGGGTCTACGACCTGCGGACCAACCAGCACTTCACGCTCAAGCAGAACCCGCTGCGGCGCAGCCACCTGGACGAGTTCGTGGAGTCGTACCTGCCGGGGCGTCCGCGCACCGAACGTGTCGAGAGCGAACGGTTCCGCTCCTTCTCCTACGACGAGCTCATCGCCCGGGACAAGGCCAACCTCGACATCACGTGGTTGAAGGACGCCTCGCTGGAGGATCTCGACGACCTGCCGGCTCCGGAGGTCATCGCCCGGGAGATCGTCGACGACCTCACCGCCGCGCTCGCCGAGTTCGAAGCCGTCGCGCTGGCCCTCGAGGAGGCCGGTGGTCCGACCGTGCCCGCGTCCCTGGAGACCTGAGCAACCGGCTGCCATCCTGGCCGCATGCGGCAGGAGTCGGTGGGGCACCGCCCGCACCCCGCGCTGCGCCCGTACGTCGCCGCCGCGGTCGGCTACCGGCACGAGGGCTTCCCGCCCGGGCAGCACCTGGGCCTGCCCTCGCCCTGGCTGACCGTCGTCGTCACCCTGGACGACCCGCTGGAGATGGCCGCCCACCCGGACCCGGCGCAGCCGCCGGGCCGGTTCGAGGCGCTCGTCGGCGGGCTGCACACCCGGCCGGCCCGGATCGTGCACCCCGGCCGGCAGGCGGGCATTCAGCTGTCGCTCACGCCGGCCGGCGGCCGGGCGCTGCTGGGCTGCCCCGCCGGGGCGCTCGCATCGCTCGACGTGTCGCTGGCCGATCTCCTGGGGGCGGCCGGTGGCGAACTGGTCGAGCAGGTCCGGTCCGCGGGGAACTGGCCGGCCCGATTCGCGGCGCTGGACGGCGCCCTGCTCGAGCGGCTGCGCCCGGACCCCGGACCGCCGGCGGAGGTGGCGGAGGCCTGGCGGCTGACGACGGCGACCGGGGGCCGGCTGAGGGTGGCGGAGCTGGCGCGCAGCGTCGGCTGGTCGCCTCGCCACCTGGAGCAGCGGTTCCGGGCCGAGACCGGCCTGGGTCCGAAGCAGGCGGCCCGCGTGGTCCGCTTCGACCGGGCGCGGCGCGCGCTGGCGGCACGGGTGGCCGCGGGGAGGGCACCCGACCTGGCGGGCCTGGCGGTGGCCGGTGGCTTCGCCGACCAGGCGCACCTGACCCGCGAGTGGCGGGCCTTCTCCGGCCTGCCACCCACCCGGTGGCTGGCCGCGGAGTTCGGATACGTACAAGACACCCGGGCCCTGACCACGGCACTCTCGGCGCCATGACGACCTCCCAGGAGACGACCACCCAGCAGACCGCGCCGCCCCCACAGGTGTGGCCGGCCTTCCGCGCCCGCGACGCCCGCACCCTCATCCGCTTCCTCGTCGACGCCCTCGGCTTCGAGGAGACCGCCGTGTTCGGCGAGGGCGACCGGGTCGACCACGCCCAGCTGTCCTGGCCCGAGGGTGGTGGCGTCATGTTCGGCTCCGTGCGCGACGACCCCGACGACGCCTGGCCGGCCCGGCCGGGCACCGCTGCGTGCTACGTCGTGACGGCGGACCCCGAGGCGGTGCACTCGCGGGCGGTCGCTGCCGGCGCCGAGATCGTGCGGGACCTCTCGGGCACCGACTACGGCTCGCGCGAGTTCTCCGCCCGGGACCCGGAGGGCAACCTCTGGTCGTTCGGGACCTACCGGGGAGAGCCCCGCCGACTCCGCTGACCTCCGGCGGGGAACGTGGTGCACCACCTGCGTCGCGCCGCCGCGGGGGAGACCATGGACTGCTGCGTCGCGCTCGTGCCATAGTCGGCCGCCGGGGGCTCGCGGGAGCTGCCGCGCCACCCGTCCGCGGTCCGTCCCCGGGAGATGTCCATGCGCGTGCGCCGACTGCTGACCTGTGCCCTCGCGGTGGTGACCGTAGGAGCGCTGGGCACCTCGCCGGCGGCGGCGATCGCCAACGGTGCGGTTGCAGAGGAGGGGCAGTTCCCCTACGCGGTCAAGCTGACGATGACCGGCATCCAGCCCACCGGAGGGACGGCCTACGACAGCGCCTGCTCGGCGGCGTTGATCTCGGAGACGTGGATCATGACGGCCGGGCACTGCTTCCACGACGGCGACCGGAACCGGGTCAGCGGCGAACCCCGATACGGGGTCACGGCCACCCTGGGGACCGCGAACACGGCGTCGAACCCCGGCCAGACCCGCTCGGTCACGTGGGTCGAGCAGTCGCCGGAGAACGACATCGCCGTGGCCCGGCTCTCCGAGCCCGTGACGGACCTCGCGCCGGTCGCCCTCGGCACCCGGCAGCCGGGCAGAGGGCAGGTGCTGTCCTTCGCCGGTTGGGGCGCCACCTCCAGCAGCGGCACCTGGAGCGAGCAACTGCACTGGGGAGAGGTGAAGGTGAGCAGCGTCCGGCCGACGACGGTGCTGGTCAAGGGGTACTGGCCGGCCAAGGACACCAGCGCCTGCCCCTACGACTCCGGCGCCCCGTACGTCGACACGTCGGGGCCGGCGCCCGTGCTGGTCTCCGTGGAGAGCGCCGGCCCGGCCTGCCCGCACCGGCGGGACGAGACCACCGCGCGCGTCGACGTCGTCGTCGACTGGGTGCGCACGGTCGTCACCGACCTGCGCTGAGGACCGCCTCGATCGGGTGCGGCGGCCGGTCCCCCGGCGCCCCGCACCGAGGGACGGGCGGGGGGCTTCGGGTCGCGGCCGAAGCGGTGAGCACGCCAAGATCCACGGCATGAGCGACGCACGTGCCGGACAGCCCGCCCAGCCCTCCGACCTCATCGACGTCGCCGCGCTGGTCACCGCCTACTACACCCGGGAGCCGGATCCGGCCGATCCGGCGCAGCAGGTCGCGTTCGGCACCAGCGGGCACCGCGGGTCGGCGTTCGACTCGGCGTTCAACGAGGCGCACATCCTGGCCACCACGCAGGCCATCTGCGAGTACCGGAAGACGCAGGGCTTCGACGGGCCGCTGTTCCTCGGTCGCGACACCCACGCGCTCTCCGAGCCCGCGTGGTCCAGCGCACTGGAGGTGCTGGCCGCCAACGACGTCCTGGTGCTCGTCGACGCCGCGGACCGCTACACGCCGACGCCGGCGGTCAGCCACGCCATCCTGCGCGCGAACGCGGGCCGCACGTCGGGTCTCGCCGACGGCATCGTCGTCACCCCGTCGCACAACCCGCCGCGGGACGGCGGGTTCAAGTACAACCCGCCCAGCGGGGGCCCGGCCGACACCGACGCCACCGGCTGGGTCGCCGACCGGGCGAACGCGCTGCTGCGGGCGGGGCTCAGCGGCGTCCGCCGGGTGCCGCTCGACCAGGCCCGCGCGGGTGCGGAGACCTACGACTTCCTCGGCAGCTACGTCGACGACCTGCCCGGGGTGGTCGATCTGGAGGCGATCCGGCGGGCGGGCGTGCGCATCGGTGCCGACCCGCTCGGTGGGGCCAGCGTCGACTACTGGTCGGCCATCGCCGAGCGCCACGGCCTGGACCTGACCGTGGTGAACCCGCTGGTCGACCCCACCTGGCGGTTCATGACGCTGGACTGGGACGGCAAGATCCGGATGGACTGTTCGTCGCCGTCGGCGATGGCCTCGCTGGTCGACCGGCGGGCGGAGTTCCAGATCGCCACCGGCAACGACGCCGACGCCGACCGGCACGGCATCGTCACCCCCGACGGCGGGTTGATGAACCCCAACCACTTCCTCGCCGTCGCCATCGCCTACCTGCTCAGCCACCGTCCGGGCTGGTCGAAGGAGACAGCCGTCGGCAAGACGCTGGTGTCCAGCTCGCTCATCGACCGCGTGGTGGCCGACATGGGGCGCCGCCTGGTCGAGGTGCCGGTCGGCTTCAAGTGGTTCGTCCCCGGTCTGCTCGACGGTTCGGTCGGCTTCGGCGGCGAGGAGTCGGCCGGGGCCTCCTTCCTGCGCCGCGACGGCAGTGTCTGGACGACGGACAAGGACGGCATCCTGCTGGCGCTGCTGGCGAGCGAGATCCAGGCGGTGACGGGCCGGTCCCCCTCGAAGCTGCACGCGCAGCTCACCCAGCACTTCGGGAAGTCCGCCTACGCACGGATCGACGCGCCGGCCACCCGCGAGCAGAAGGCGGCGCTGGCCAAGCTCTCCCCGGAGGACGTGACCGCCACGGAGCTGGCCGGCGAGCCGATCGTGGCCAAGCTGACGCGGGCACCGGGCAACGACGCCCCGATCGGCGGTCTCAAGGTGGTCACCGAGAACGCCTGGTTCGCCGCGCGGCCGTCGGGCACCGAGGACGTGTACAAGGTCTACGCCGAGTCGTTCTCCGGCCCCGAGCACCTCGAGCGGGTGCAGCAGGAGGCGCAGGCCGTGGTCAGCGCGGCGCTGGGTCGCTGAGGTGGCAGCCGCAGGCCTGGACCGGGTCGCGCTGCTGCGGGAGCTGGTCGGCCGGGTCACCGTCTCCGGGGACTCCGGGGCGCAGCGTGACGCCATGGGGATGGTCACCGAGGTCGTGCGGGAGGGGGCACCGCACCTGGAGGTCACCACGGGTCCGGACCGCCATCACCCGTGGACGCTGCTGAGTACGCCGACCGATCCGGCCCGTTCCCGTCTCCTGCTGGCCTGTCACGTCGACACCGTCCCGGCGGCGGATCCCGGCAGCTGGCAGCGCGACCCATTCGGGGCCGACCTCGACGGTGGCCGGGTGTGGGGCCGCGGGACGAGCGACATGAAGGCGGGCGTGGTGGCGGCCGCCGCGGCCCTGGCCGCAGCGGACCCCGAGACGCCACTGGCACTCCTGTTGACCAGCGACGAGGAGATCGGCTCGCACGGGGCGGCGGCCGCGGCGGCTGCTCTTGCCGGGCACCGTGTCGGCGCGGTGGTGATCCCCGAGGCCACCGGCAACCAGGTGGTCCTCGGCCATCGCGGAGCGCTCTGGCTTGCGGTCCGGACGGCCGGACGGGCTGCGCACGGCAGCACTCCCGAGCGCGGCCACAATGCCGTCCTCGACCTGGTGGCGTTGCTCGCGCGCGTCCAGGGTGCGCTGCCGCTGCGCACGGATCCGTTCCTGGGGAGCGAGACGTGGAACCCCGGGGTGGTGGCCGGAGGCAGCGTCCCCAACGTCGTCCCCGACGGAGCAGAGGTGCTGGTCGACATGCGCACCGTGGGGGACGGGCGGCAACTGCTCGCGTGGTGGCGCGACCAGCCGGAGGTCAGCGATGTCGAGGTGCGCGTCGACCTGCCTCCCGTGCGCACCGCTGCCGATGACCCCTGGGTCTCCGCTCTGCCTGCGCCGGTCCTGGCGGATCCGGCTACCTACTTCACCGATGCCTCCGTGCTCGCACCGGCGGTGGCCGGCGCACCGATCGTGGTCTGGGGTCCGGGCACGCCGGCGGTCATGCACGCCCGGGACGAGTACGTCGAACTGGCTGAGCTGCACCGGGCGACCGCGCTGTTCGCCGAGGTGGCCGCCCGCTGGCCCGGCTGAGCCACGCCCGGTCGCCCGGAGCGTCGCTCAGTCGCCGCGGCCCGTGCTGGCGCGCACCACGAGCGAGGGCGCGAGGGCGATCCGTTCGTGCGGACCCTCGCCCGGGCCCAGGGCCCGCTGCAGCAGCCGGACGGCCTCGGCGGCGATCTGCTCCTGGGGCTGGTGCACCGTGGTCAACGGCGGTGCGGACAGGGCCGAGAAGGGGATGTCGTCGAACCCGGTCACCAGGACGTCGCCGGGGACGTCGATCCCGGCCGCCGCGCAGCCTTCCAGGACGCCCAGGGCGATCAGGTCGTCGGCGCAGATGACGGCATCCGGCAGCGGGCGGTGCTCGACGAGCAGGGCGGCGGCCTCGCGGCCCCAGGCGATGGAGTACTCGCCCAGCAGGATCTGTCGCTCGTCGACGGCGATGCCCAGCCGTGCCGAATGCCGTCGTAGCCCCGACAGGCGCAGTTCCGTGGAGGAGTTCGTCAGCCGGGAGCTGACGAACGCCGCCGTCCGGACCCCTTGCCCGGCGAGGTGGTCGGCGATCAGGCCGAGCGCCGCGTCGTCGTCGACCCCGACCCAATGGCTGTCCACGCCGGTCACGTAGCGGTCGACCTGCACGAGGGGTAGCCGGCCGGCGGCCCAGGCCACGGCCGCCGTGCTCTCGGTGCCGTGCACGGGGCTGATGACGATGCCGTCGACCTGACGGGCGACCAGGGTGCGCAGCCGCTGCGCTTCCAGTCCGGGGTCCGAGCGGGACGAGCAGAGGAACAGCTGCTGGCCGGCCTCCTGCAAGGCGTGCTCGGCGCTCTCCACCAGGGCGGTGAAGAAGGGGTTGGCGATGCTCGGGACGACCATGCCGACGGTGTCGGTGCGGCTCCGGCGCAGCGCGCTGGCGATGCCGTTCCCGGAGTAGCCGAGCTCTTCGGCGGACCGGCGCACCTGCGCGACGACTTCCGGCGACACCGGACGAGCCCCAGACAGGGCCCGGGACACCGTCGCCGTGGAGACCCGGGCGTGGCGGGCGACGTCTCGGATCGTGACGCGCGGCACGGGCCTCCTCGGGCGGGTGGAGCGCTGGGTGCGCGAGGGGGCACCGCAGTCGCAACCGGAATGTAATCGATTGCTCTTGACGTGTCCTGCGTCACGGGCGTTAGGTTCAGCACCTCGGTAATCGATTACATGGAGCCGCCGCGTGTCCCAGCCATTCGGGGTCTTCCCGTCCAAGCCCTCTGCCATGGGCAGCCTCTTCGGGGACGGCACCACCCTGATCGGTGCGGTCCACCTGCCGCCGCTCCCCGGCAGCCCGGCCTACCGCGGGCAGGCCGTCGCCGACCTGTGCCGGTTCGCCATCGAGGAGGCGCACGCCTACGTCGGCAACGGGTTCGACTCGGTCATCGTCGAGAACCACGGCGACCTGCCCTTTCTCAAGCCCGGCCAGCACGGGTACGAGGTGGCCGCCACGATGGGCGTGGTCACCGCCGCCGTGGTCGCCGAACTCGGGCCTCGGGTGGGCGTGAGCGTGCTCTCGAACGCTGGGGAGTGCTCCGTGGCGGCCGCCTGGGCGGCCGGGGCGGGATGGGTGCGGGTCAATCAGTGGGCCAACGCCTACGTCGCGAACGAGGGCATCATCGAGGGCCAGGCCGCCCGCACCACCCGGTACCGGCACGGCATCGGCGCCGACGACATCAAGGTCTTCGCCGACGTCCACGTCAAGCACGGCGCCCACGCGATCGTCGCGGACCGCACGCTGGCCGAGCAGACGGAGGACGCGGAGTTCTTCGACGCCGACGTGCTGATCGCCACCGGGTCGCGGACCGGCCACGCCACGTCCGTGGACGAGGTGGTCGGCATCCGCGACCACACCCAGCTCCCGGTCATCATCGGGAGCGGGGTGGACCCGACCAACGTGGCCGCGCTGCTGGCCGAGTGCGACGGCGCGATCGTCGCCTCGGCGGCGAAGGAGAACGGCCGCTGGTGGGGCCGTGTCGCGCCCGACAAGGTGCGCACCCTGGCGCGGGCGGCTGGCCGGTGATCGTCTTCTGCGGGTACGCGAACCTCGACGTCGTCGCGCGCGTTCCCGAGTTCCCCCGCCCGGACGGGCGGGTCCACGCGACCGGGATGGAGCACCTGCCCGGCGGCATGGCGGCCAACGCAGCGGTGGCCGCCGCTCGCGCCGGCGCCGGCACGGTGTTCTCGGGGGCGGTCGGTGACGACGTCCTGTCGCGTCGGTTCCTCGAGCAGCTGGTCGGCGAAGGCATCGACGTGAGCTGGACCGACCGGTCCTCCTTCCTGTCGACCGCCGTGGTCCTGGTCGACCTCGAGGGCCGCCGGGCCGTGATCAGTCAGGACGACGCACTCGGGGCCGAGCACGTGCTGGCCACGGCCGAACGGCTGGGCGCTGCGGGGGGCGGGCTGCTCTATCTCGACGGCTACCGCGCCGAGCAGGTGGGCGTGGCCGCGCGCCCGGGGGTCACCGTGGCCGTCGACCTCGATGGCTGCGAGGACCGCACGCAGGCGCTGGCTGCGATCGGGTCGGCGGGACACGTCGTGATCGGCCGGCGCAGGCTCGAGGAGCTGCTCGACGTCCCGCGCGAGACCTGGGCCGGTCTGGCCGCGACGACCGGCACCCACCTGGTGGTCACCGACGGCGCCCGCGGCTGGATGCTGCACGAGCCGGGCGGGACCGTGGTCACCAGCGCGGCCCTCCCCGTCGCCGTGGTAGACGACACCGGCGCAGGGGACTGCTTCACCGGCACGTATCTGGCCGGTATCGACGCCGGGCTCTCCCCCGCGCGAGCGGCCGCCCGCGCGGGGGTGGCGGCGAGCCTGTCCTGCAGCGTCCACGGCGCGCGCGGAGCCCCCCGCCCGGCGGACGTCGACACCTCCCTCCTGCGCGTCCCCACGACGGACCGGGAGGAGGTCCCGCGAACCGGATGACCGGCACGGCACGGCATCAGACGCCCGCGCGGCGCCCGGCGCACCACCGCCCCGGACTGGGCGACAGGCATTCCCACGTAGGCCCCTGCAACTGCACCGTCACCCTGGAGGAACCATGAGAAGGACCCTCGCCCTGGCCGCCGGCATGTCGATGCTGGCCCTGAGCGCGTGTGACAGCGCCCCCCCGGAGGCGGCGAACCCGGCGACCGCGGAGGGAGATGCGGCCACCACCGGCAGCTCGCTGCCTGAACCGAGCATCCAGCCGGAGGGCTGCGAGAACGTCGACGAGTTCGAGATCGGGCTCGTGACCATCAACCTGCAGGCGCTCTTCTTCAATCAGATCAACGACGCGGCCCAGGCGATGGCCGACGAGTACGGCGTCGACCTGCAGATCATCAGCGGCAACGACGACTCCGTGACGCAGGCCAACGCCATCAACACCCTCGTGGCCGACGGAGCCGACGCGATCATCGTGGCGGCGGTCGACACCGAGGGCATCAAGCCCTCCATCCGGGCCGCCGACGCGGCCGGCATCCCGGTGATCGCCGTCGACGCGATCGTCGAGGACCCGGCGGTCGACGCCCAGGTCGGGACGGCCAACGCCGAGGGCGGCGCCCAGATCGGGGAGCTCCTGCTCGAGCAGGCGGGTGGGCAGGGCGAGGTCGGCATCGTCGGCGCTCTCAACAGCACCATCCAGCTCGAGCGCCAGAAGGGCTTCGAGGAGGCGGTCACCGCCGGTGGGATGACCATCGGGACGGTCGTCGACGGCCGCAACATCCAGGAGAACGCCCAGACCGCCGCGGAGAACCTGCTCACCGGCAATCCCGACCTGGAGTACGTGTACGCGACCGGTGAGCCGGCGCTGGTCGGCCTGGCCGCCGCAGTGCGCAGCCAGAACGCGCAGGACCGCATCACCGTCGTCGGCTGGGACCTGGCCGAGCCCGTGGTGGAGGGGCTGGAGGCCGGCTGGATTGCCGGCGTCGTGCAGCAGAACACCTACGAGTTCGGCTACCAGGCGATGGCTGCGGCCATCGATGCGGCCTGCGGCAACCCGGTGCAGGAGGAGTACCCGGTGGACACGCAGATCGTGACCCCCGAGAACTACGAGGACTACCTCTACTACCTGGAGGGCTGAGACATGGCTGACGAGACCGAGGGCCTCCTCGTCGAGCTCAGGGGCATCACCAAGTCCTACGGGCCGGTGCAGTCGCTCCGAGGGGTCGACCTGACCCTGCGTCGCGGGGAGGTTCTCGGCCTCGTCGGCGACAACGGGGCCGGCAAGTCCACGCTCATGAAGGTGCTGGCCGGTGCCGTGCAGCACGGTGGCGGGGAGATCCGCGTGCACGGCCGGCCGGTCCGCTTCGCCAACCCCGCGGACGCCCAGGCCGAGAAGATCGGCATCGTCTACCAGGACCTCGCGCTGTGCGACACGATCGACGTCGCCGGGAACCTCTTCCTCGGCCGGGAACCCCGCAAGGGCCCCTTCATCGACCGCCGGACGATGCACCAGCGGGCCGCTGAGATCCTGTCCGACCTGCATGTCAAGGTGTCCTCCACGCACCAGGAGATCGGGACGCTCTCCGGGGGGCAGCGGCAGACGGTCGCGATCGCCCGGGCGGTCTCGTTCGATCCCGACGTGCTGATCCTGGACGAGCCGACGGCGGCCCTCGCGGTCGCCGAGGTGGAGTCGGTGCTGCGCCTCATCACCGACGTCGCAGCCCGAGGGGTGGGGGTCATCCTCATCACCCACCGCCTGCAGGACCTGTTCCGGGTCTGCGACCGGATCACCGTGATGTACGAGGGGGAGAGCGTGGACGACGTCCCGATCGACCAGCTCGACATCGAGAAGCTGGTCGCCCTCATCACCCGCTCGGAGCCGCAGAAGGCACGGAAGGAGGTGTCGTCATGACGGCGACCACCGCACCGGCGTCCACGGAGACCAGCCGGCAGCTCGCCCGGCAGCAGTCCTGGTGGGAACGGTCGAACAAGGCCACGATGGTCATGGCCGGCGTGACGGCGGCCGTGTGCGTCTTCTTCGCGCTCGCGTCGGACACCTTCCTGACGTTCGCCAACGTCTCCAACCTGGCGACCCAGGTGGCCCCGGTCCTCATCGTCGCCGTGGCGATGACGTTCGTGATCACGGCGGGTCAGATCGACCTGTCCGTGGGATCGATCATCGCGTTCGTCTCTGCCGTGTCCGCCCAGTTGCTGGCCGCCGGGTGGGACTCGTCGCTCGTGCTGATCGCGGGCCTGGTCATGGGCGCCGGCTGGGGGATGGTCAACGGCTGGTTCGCCGCCTATGCCGGCATCCCGGCGTTCATCGTCACCCTCGCGACGCTGTCGGTCATCCGGGGCATCGCCCTGCTCACCACGCAGGGCTTCTCGGTGCCGATCGACTTCGACACCTTCTTCGCCCAGCTCGGTTCGGCGCGGTGGCTCGGGCTCTCCAGCAGCGCCTGGATCGCCCTGGTAGTGGTCGTGCTCGGTCTCGTGGTCCTCCACCGGACGCCGTTCGGCCAGTACATCGTCGGCACCGGCGCGGCCGAGGAGTCGGTCCGGCGAGCCGGGGTGAACGTCCGCCGGGTGAAGATGATGGCGCTGACACTGTCCGGCCTCGCCGCCGGTATCGCCGGGATCCTGGTGGCCGCGCGGCTCGGCTCCGGGTCGGCCAACTCCGCCCAGGGCTTCGAGCTGACAGTCATCGCCGCCGTCGTCCTCGGCGGCACGAGCCTCTTCGGCGGCCGGGGCACGGTGGTGGGCACGCTCATCGGCGCCATCCTGATCACCGTCATCGCCAACGGCCTGACGCTCGTCGGGGTCAGCCCGTTCCTGACGCCGATCATCACCGGCACCGTGCTCCTCGTGGTGATCTGGGTCAACCTCCGCGGCAAGGACATCGGCCAGGCGCTCCGCTCGCTGGTCGCCGGGAGATGACCGTCGTCCGGACGGTGCTGGGCGACGTACCGTCGTCCGACCTGGGGATGGTGCTGCCGCACGAGCACCTGGCGAACGACAACGGAGCCGCGTTCCGGCCGGCCGCCGACCCGTGGGTCGCCGCCCTGCTCGACCGACCCGTCACGGCCGAGCTGGCGTGGCTGCTCGCCGACCACCCGTACGAGTCGCGGGACAACTGCCGCCTGGACGACGACGACGCCATGGCCGTTGATCTTCGTTCCTTCGCCGCAGCTGGGGGCCGGACGGTGATCGATCTGACGCCGCCCGGCATCGGCCGGGCACCCGAGCGGCTCGCTGCGCTCTCCCGGGCCACCGGGGTGCAGGTGGTGATGGGCTCCGGGTGGTATCTGGGGCACACCCACCCGGACCACCTGGTCAGGGCGACGGAAGATGGGCTCGCGGCAGAGCTCGTCGCCGAGTTCGACCACTCCCGCGACCTGCGGCCCGGCGTGATCGGGGAGATCGGGGTCTCCCCCTCGTTCACGACTGACGAGCGGAAGGCCCTGCGCGCGGCCTGCGCGGCGCAGCGGGTCGTCGGCGTGCCGCTGTTCATCCATCTCCCAGGCTGGCAGCGGTGGGCGCACGAGGTGCTCGACGTGGTGGTGGACGAGCAGGGCGTGGCACCCGCGGCCGTGGTCCTCTGCCACCTGGACCCATCGGGAGCCGACCGTGGATACCAGTCGTCGGTGGCCGACCGTGGGGTGTCGCTGGCCTTTGACATGATCGGGATGCCGTTCGACTTCCCTGGCGAGGGCCTCTCCCCCACTCCCGCGGAGAGCGCGCGTGCGGTCGTCGAACTGGTGGCGGCCGGCCACGCCGAGCGGATCCTGCTCTCCCACGACCTCTTCCTCAAGGCCATGCTCACCCGCTTCGGCGGCAACGGGCTGGCCTACGTCCCCGTGGTTTTCGCCGACCGTCTCCGTCGGGCGGGTCTGCCGGCGGACCTCGTGACCGCACTGATGACCGACAACCCGCGACGGCTATTCGAAGCCGCCACGGCCACCCCCGCACCGGAAGGGCCCTGAGCTACCCATGGCACGCATCCTCATCGCCGGCGAGAGCTGGATGACGACCTCCACGCACGTGAAAGGGGTCGACGAGTTCTCCGTGCACTCCTACGTCGAGGGAGTGGGGCCGCTGCGGGATGCGCTGACCGCCAGCGGCCACGAGGTCGTCCACCTGCCCGCGCACCTGGTGCCCACGGACTTCCCGGGCACCGCCGACGCCCTGTCCGCCTACGACCTCGTGGTGCTGTCCGACATCGGCGCGAATTCCATCCAACTCGCCCCCGCGGTCTTCGAGCACTCCCGGCCGGGCCACGACCGGCTGGCCGCACTGCGGGACTGGGTCGAGAGCGGCGGAGCTCTGCTGATGATCGGGGGCTACCTGTCCTTCAGCGGCTTCCAGGCACGAGCCGCCTTCCGGCAGACGCCGATCGCCGATGTCCTGCCGGTTCTCATGCTGCCCGAGGACGACCGCGTGGAGTGCCCGGCCGGCGTCCGTCCCGCTGTGGTCGATGCCGAGCATCCGGTCGTCCATGGCACAGGCGGCGACTGGCCCCTGCTACTCGGTTACAACCGGGTCGTCGCCAAGGAGAACGCCCAGGTGCCCGTGCGGGTCGGTGCCGACCCCCTCGTCGCCGTCGCCGACTACGGGCGCGGTCGCGCGGGTGCCTTCACCTCGGACTGCTCCCCGCACTGGGCGCCCCCGGCCTTCTGCGAGGAGTGGCCCGGTTACGGGCGGTTGTTCGACGGCCTCGTGCGCTGGCTGGTGAGGCAGTGACCCACGCCCAAGGTCGATCAGCCGCCCTCGTGGCGAGGCAGGCCGGTGCGCTGGACGCCGCCTGCGGCTGCCGATTCATCCGTGACGCCGTCGGCGGCACCCTCTCCGATGACGACTTCGCTCGGTACCTCCTCATCGAGGAGTCCTTCGTGCTGACCGCGGCACGCGTTCTCGGGCGGGTGGTGTGGGACTCGACCACCTGGGAGACGCTCCTCCCGAGCGCTCGGTCACTCACCAATCTCGTCACCGACCAGCGGTCCTACTTCGGTGCGCTGCGTGACCGATGGCCGGTATCCGAGGATGAGGCGACGAGGACGGCGGCGCGTGCAGCGGTGCTCTCCGACGTCGTTCTGGCCCAGGTGCGCGAGGGCGGCCGCCCGGCCGCGGTCACCGGGATGCTCGCCGCGGAAACCATGTACGCCCGGTGGTGCACAGCCGCCGCTGCTGCTCCGCAGGCCGCCCGGTCGCGGAGGCAGCCCGACCTCCAGGCATGGATCGATCTGCACACCCAGCCGGAGTTCCTCGGGCAGGTGACCGCGCTGGAGGCGGATGTCGACCGGTTGGGCGAGGACGTGGCGGACGACGGTGACCTCGACCGTTGGTTCGCCGGTGTGCTCGAGGCCGAGATCGCATTCCACGACGCCGTCCGCAGCTGAGTCGCCCGGCGGCCGCGGCTCTCCGGCTGCCGCGGCCTCGTCGGCGACGTGCCGTCCTCGTAGACCTGCTCCGGTTCTTCACAGCCCTGCGCCGGGGCCCGCTACCGCCGGCAGGTGACCATGGGGTCGGACGCCGGATCGTGGGTAGGGCGGAGGAATGTTCGATCCGGCCGTCAGCGACCAGTGGTGGAAGAACGCCGTCGTCTACTCCGTGGACGTCGAGACGTTCATGGACTCCGACGGCGACGGGATCGGCGACTTCCGGGGCCTGACCCATCGCCTGCCCTACCTGTCCGGTCTGGGCGTGACCTGCCTGTGGTTGCTGCCCTTCTATCCCACTCCGGGTCGGGACGACGGCTACGACGTCAGCGACTACTACACGGTGGACCCTCGGCTGGGCACGCTGGGCGAGTTCGTCGAGTTCGTCCGCACCGCCCGGGACCTCGGGATCCGGGTGGTGATCGACCTCGTGGTGAACCACACCTCCAGCGAGCACCCGTGGTTCCAGTACGCGCGTCGCGACCGGAACTCCCGGTACCGGGACTGGTACGTCTGGGTCGACGAGAGGCCGGAGGACGAGGACAAGGTCATCTTCCCGGACAAGGAGGACAGCAACTGGGAGTGGGACGAGGAGGCGGGGCAGTTCTACCTGCACCGGTTCTACTCGTCGGAGCCCGACCTCAACATCGCCAACCCCGACGTGCGCGACGAGATCCACCGGATCATGGGGTTCTGGCTGGAGCTGGGCGTCTCCGGTTTCCGGGTGGATGCCGCGCCCTACCTCATCGGCGGCACCGGGATCGAGAACGAGATGCCGCAGGACCCGCACCTGATCCTGCAGGACATGCGCGGCTTCCTCTCCCGCCGGCGCGGGGACGCGGTGCTGTTCGGCGAGGTGAACCTCGACCCCGGTGATCGCGAGACCTTCTTCGGTGACGACGGCGACGAGATGACCGGGCTGTTCAACTTCATCCTCTCCGGCGCCGTCTTCACCGCGCTGGCCCGGGGCGAGGCCACGCCGCTGGCCGAGCACCTGCGACGGACGCCGTCCCCGCCCCGGACCTCGCAGTGGCTCAACTTCCTGCGCAACCACGACGAGCTGAACCTCTCCCGGCTGCCGGCCGACGAGAAGGACGAGGTGATGGCCGCCTTCGCACCGGACCAGGACATGCGGATCTACGGCCGCGGCATCCGGCGGCGGCTGCCACCCATGCTCGGCGGCGACCGCCGGCGCCTCGAGCTGGCGTTCAGCCTCCTCCTCACCCTCCCCGGCACGCCGGTGCTCCTCTACGGGGAGGAGATCGGGATGGGTGACGACCTGGCGGTCGAGGGGCGGAAGAGCGTCCGCACGGTCATGCAGTGGACCGACGGACCGAACGGCGGCTTCTCCAGCAAGCGGGACGGCGATCTCGCCGCGCCGGTCGTCGACGACGGACCGTTCCGCTACCAAGAGGTCAACGTGGCCGAGCAGCGACGCCGCGAGGACTCGATGCTCAACCGGGTGGAGCGGGCGATCCGGGTGCGCAAGGAGTCCCCGGAGTTCGGCTGGGGCGCCTGGACGGTCCTCGAGTCCGGGGACCCGCGGGTGCTCGTCCACCGGTGCGACTGGCTGGACGGCACGGTGCTCGCCGTGCACAACCTGTCCGGCGACGACGTGGAGACCCGGATCGACCTGGCCGACGGCAACCGGCTCGAAGAGGTCAGCGACATCTTCGGCAACGACCGCTACGAGCCGCTCGACCTGGACGATCCCCGCGTCCCCCTCGCGCCCTACGGCTACCGGTGGCTGCGCGGGAGGCGCCCGGGTACGGGAACCGCCCTGTGACCGGACGGCAGGGCCCCGGTGAGCCGGCCGCCCCGTGGTGGCGCAGCGGCGTCGTCTACCAGGTCTATCCCCGGTCCTTCGCGGACGCCTCCGGGGACGGCATCGGGGACCTGGACGGGATCCGGAGCCGGCTGGACCACCTGAGCTGGCTGGGCGTCGACGTGCTGTGGCTCTCCCCGATCTACCGCTCCCCCATGGCCGACGCCGGCTACGACATCGCCGACCACTGCGAGATCGATCCCCTGTTCGGCGACCTGGCGGCCTTCGACCGGCTGCTGGCCGACGTCCACGACCGTGGCATGCGGCTGATGCTGGACTGGGTGCCCAACCACACCAGCGACCAGCACCCCTGGTTCCTCGACTCGCGCAGTTCCCGGAACTCCGCCCGCCGGAACTGGTACCTGTGGCGGAACGGCGACCCGTCCACGCCACCGAACAACTGGCTGGCCCAGTTCACCGGCGGCCCGGCCTGGACCTGGGACGACGACACCGCGCAGTGGTACCTGCACCTCTTCCTCCCGGAGCAGCCCGACCTCAACTGGGCCGAGCCCGCCGTGCAGGAGGCGATGCACGACGTCCTCCGATTCTGGCTGCGTCGCGGGGTGGACGGCTTCCGCGCGGACGTCGTCCACCTGATCGGCAAGGACCCGGACCTGCCCGACCACCCGCCCGAGCTGGTCGGTACGAACATCGTGCACAGCCACGACCTGCCGGTGACCCACGAGCTGCTGCGCGGTATCCGGGCGGTGCTCGACGAGTTCCCCGGGGACCGCGCGATGGTCGGTGAGGTGAACCTGCGCTCCCCCGCCCTGATCGCTCCCTACTACGGCGCGGGCGACGAACTGCACCTGACCTTCAACTTCGTCCCGCTGTCCGGTCCGTGGGAGCCGTCCTTCTGGCGAGCGGCCATCGAGGAGACCCTGGCGGCGCTGGGGCCCGGCGGTTCCTGGCCGACCTGGGTGCTGTCCAACCACGACAACCCCCGGCACCGCACCCGTTACGGCGGCTCGGAGGCCCGGGCTCGCGCCGCCGCGGCGCTGCTGCTCACCCTGCCGGGAACGCCGTTCCTGTACGCGGGCGAGGAGCTGGGGCTCGAGGACGCCGTCGTCCCGCCGGACCGGCAGGTCGACCCGGGGGGCCGCGACGGGTGCCGGGCGCCGATCCCGTGGACGGCGGACGACGGCCACGGCTGGCCTCCCGAGCCGTGGCTGCCCTTCCCTCCGGACGCCGCCGCACGCAGCGCCGCGGCACAGCGGGAGGACCCGGCCTCGATCCTGCACCTCTACCGCCGGCTCCTGGCCGCCCGCCGTCGCTCGCCCGCGCTCTCCGCCGGTGCCTGGAGGGCCGTGCCGGCTCCCGACGGGGTGCTGGCCTACGAGCGGCAGGCCGGCGCCGACCGACGGGTCGTCGCGGTGAACTTCACCGATGCGCCGGCCCGGTTCCCGCTGGACGAGCCCGCGACCGTGGAGGTCTCGTCGACCGGTACCGCGGAGGGTGCTGCCTGGACCGGCGCTCTGGGGCCCGACGAGGCCGTCCTGCTCGCCCCGGCGAGGACGGGCACCGGGTGACGGCGTCAGCAGCTCAGCTGACGTCCTCGTCCACCCAGTCCAGCGACTTGGTCACCGCCTTCTGCCAGTTGCGGTAGTTCCGCTCCCGCTCCTCGGCGGGCATCCGCGGCTCCCAGCGCCGGTCCTCCGACCACTTGGCGGTCAGCTCGTCCAGGTCGGACCAGAAGCCGACGGCCAGGCCCGCGGCGTACGCCGCCCCCAGTGCGGTGGTCTCCGCGATCCTCGGCCGGATGACCGGGACGTCGAGCAGGTCGGCCTGGAACTGCATGAGCAGCTCGTTGCCCACCATCCCGCCGTCGACCCGGAGCTCGGTCAGGTCGACGCCGGAGTCGGCGTTCATCGCGTCGAGCACCTCGCGGGTCTGGTACGCGGTGGCCTCGAGCACCGCCCGGGCGAGATGCCCCTTGGTGACGAAGCGGGTCAGGCCGACCACCGCGCCGCGGGCGTCGGCGCGCCAGTGCGGGGCGAACAGCCCGGAGAAGGCCGGCACGACGTAGGCGCCGCCGTTGTCCTCGACGGAGCGGGCCAGGTCCTCGATCTCGGGAGCCGCCGAGATCAGCCCCAGGTTGTCGCGCACCCACTGCACGAGCGATCCGGTGACGGCGATCGAGCCCTCCAGCGCGTACACCGGCTTGGCGGTCCCGAGCTGGTAGCACAGCGTGGTGAGCAGGCCGTTCTCCGACCGGACCGCTTCCTCCCCGGTGTTGAGCAGCATGAAGTTGCCGGTGCCGTAGGTGTTCTTGGCCATCCCGCGCGCGAAGCAGACCTGCCCGAACGTCGCCGCCTGCTGGTCGCCCAGCGACCCGGCGATCGGCACCCCGGCGAGGAAGCCGGAGGGGCGCCCGCGGCCGTACTCCTCGGAGTTGGAGCGGATCTCCGGGAGCATCGACACCGGGATGCCCATCTCCTCGGCGATGGACTCGTCCCAGGCCAGCGTCCGGTAGTCCATGAGCATGGTGCGGGAGGCGTTGGAGACGTCGGTGAGGTGCTGCCCGCCGTCGGGGCCGCCGGTCATGTTCCAGATCAGCCAGGAGTCGATGGTCCCCATGAGCAGCTCGCCGCGCTCGGCGCGCTCCCGGACGCCGTCGACGTTGTCCAGGATCCAGCGGACCTTCGGGCCGGCGAAGTAGGTGGCCAGCGGCAGGCCGACGGTGTCCTTGTACCGGTTCGCGCCGCCGCCCAGGCGGCCCAGCTCCTCGATGATCGTCGTGGTGCGGGTGTCCTGCCAGACGATCGCGTTGTGGACCGGCCGGCCGGTCGCCCGGTCCCAGACCACCGCCGTCTCGCGCTGGTTCGTGATGCCCACGGCGACGACGTCGGCCGGTCCCACGTCGCTGCGCGCGAGGGCCTGGCCGACCACCTCCCGGGTGTTGCCCCAGATCTCCAGCGCGTCGTGCTCCACCCATCCGGCCCGCGGAAAGATCTGCTGGTGCTCCTTCTGGCCGACCGACACCACCGCACCGTCGTGGTCGAAGATCATGCACCGGGTGCTGGTGGTGCCCTGGTCGATCGCGGCGACGTACTGGCTCACGGGGCGTTCCTCTCGGCCGGGTCGGAGCTCGACGGGTGACAGGGCCGCGCCGATCAGCGGGCCGACGGAGAGGGTGGCCGACGCCGGCGCGTCAGCGGCGCCGGGTCCGACGGCGGCGCGACTTGTCGGTGTACATGTCGTCGTCCGCCTCGCGCACGACCCGCTCGTACACCGTCTCGGGCTCCTCGCCGCCCCGCACCGTGCCGATGCCGATGCTGATGCCCACGGGCACGCGGGTCCCGTCGAGGTCGAGCGGCTCGGTGACCGTGGTGCGCAGCCGGTCGGCCAGCGCCACGGCGTCGGCCCGCTCGGTGTTCTCGCAGACGATGCTGAACTCGTCGCCGCCCAGGCGGGCCGCGGTGTCGCTGGCCCGCAGCACCGACTGCAGCCGCTCGGCGAAGGAGACGAGCACGCGGTCACCCATCGGGTGGCCCAGCTCGTCGTTGATCGCCTTGAAGCCGTCCAGGTCGATGATCAGCACGCAGGTCGGGGTGTCCTCGCGGTGTCCCCGGTCCAGCGCGTGCCGCAGCCGGTCCTGGAACAGCAGCCGGTTGGGCAGCCCGGTGAGCGGGTCGTGCAGCGAGCGGTGGACCAGCTGGGCCTCCAGCGCCTTGCGCTCGGTGATGTCCTCGACGATCAGCACCAGGTGCGCCGGCTGCCCCTCGGGGTTCTCCGGCACCCACGACGCGGTGATCTGCACCGGGACCTCGGAGCCGTCGGCACGGACCAGCCGGGTCTCGAGGCGCAGCGGCCGATCGGGCGCGGCGGTGAAGACTGCGTGCGCCTGCCGCGCGGCGGCGACCACGTCCCGGTGCACGAAGTCCAGGACCGAGCGGCCGCTCAGCTCCTCGGGAGCCCGCCCCGTCATGTCCGACAGCGCCGGGTTGACGTCGACCAGGAGACCGGCAGGGGTCGTCAGCGCGATCCCCATCGGCGCGTTGGCGAAAGCACTCCGCCGGTCCGCCGGGGGTAGCGCATCCGCCACCTCCACCACTTCCCACCTCCCGTACCTGCACACATCTTGGTGGACCGGGCGCCGGATGTGCTCCCCGGGCGGGTCGGATCCGACCCGGAACGCCTGATCGAGGGAACGACCGGGGCGGGGTGGAGGATTGCGGGCGTAGCCGATCGCCGCACCGAGGAGACGCAGATGTTCGAGTTCGACCTGGTCCTGCCCACCTCGGTCGACGTGCGCGAGGTGGGCATGCGCGACGGGCTCCAGCTGGAGGCCCCCGTGCCGCTGGAGGCCAAGCTGGCGATGCTGGAGGCCCTCGTGGCCACCGGGGTCCGCCGCATCGAGGCGACGTCGTTCGTGTCCCCGAAGGCCGTGCCCGCGCTCGCCGACGCCGACCAGGTGGCGGCCGAGCTGACCCGTTGGCCGGAGGTGCACTGGTCGGCGCTGGTCGCCAACCCGCGCGGTGCCGTGCGGGCCGTGGACGCCGGCGTCGCCCACCTCGAGTACGTCGTCTCCGCCTCCGACGGGCACAGCCGGGCGAATGCCGGGCGCAGCACCGCCGAGGCGGTCGCCGCGGTCAGCGAGATCGCCGGCCTGGCGCACGGCGCCGGGGGATCCCTCGAGGTCATCATCGCGACGGCGTGGGACTGTCCGTTCGACGGCCGGACCCCGGTGGCCCGCACCGTCGACGTCGCCCGGGCGGCGGTCACGGCCGGCGCCGACCAGCTCTGCCTCGGCGACACCATCGGGACGACGACGCCGCTGCGCGTGGTCACCCTGGTCGGCGCCGTCCGGCGCGCGTGCCCGGGCATCGCCGTGGGCGTGCACTTCCACGACACCCGCGGCACCGGCCAGGCCAACGCGCTGGCGGCGGTGCAGGCCGGCGTCACCCAGCTCGACGCGTCGGTGGGCGGGCTGGGCGGCTGCCCGTTCGCCCCCGGAGCCAGCGGCAACATCGCCACCGAGGAGCTGGTCTACATGCTCGAGGAGTCCGGCGTGCGCACCGGCCTGGACCTGGATGCGCTGCTGGCCGCCGCCCGGGTCACCGAGGACGCCGTCGGCCACGAGCTGCCGAGCTCGCTCTACCGGGCCGGTGGCCGGTCGGTCCCGCGCCCGGCCGGGGCGAGCTGATGGTGGCCGACGGAGCCGCGGGGCCGACCCGGATCGTCGACCCCCGGCTGATGCGCGAGGTGCTCGGCCACTTCGCCTCCGGGGTCACCGTGGTCACCGCCGACGCCCCCGAGGGGCCGATCGGGTTCACCTGCCAGTCGTTCAGCTCCCTGTCCCTGGACCCGCCGCTGGTGGCCCTGGCGCCGGCCCGGACCTCCCGCACGTGGGCCCGGCTGCGGGACATCGGCCGGTTCTGCGTCAACGTGCTGGCCGAGGGGCAGGACGCCGTCTCGCAGAACTTCGCCCGGTCGGGCGCTGACAAGTTCGCCGGCGTGCGGTGGACGCCGAGCGCGCACGGTTCCCCCGTGCTGGAGGACGTCGTGGCCTGGATCGACGGCGAGCTGTGGGCCGAGTACGACGGCGGCGACCACACCATCGTCGTGGCCCGGGTGCTCGACCTCGATGCCGCACCGGACCGCCGTCCCCTGCTGTTCCACCGCGGCGCGTACGGGCTGCTGCGCAGCGACGAGGCCTGACCGGCGGTTCCTGACGCCGGATCCGGGGCACCTCCGGCACCAGGTTCGCGTGCCACCGACGCGAGGAGGGACTCCGATGGGACTGCTCGACCGGCTCTTCGGCCGCAGGCGGCAGCACGACGACCGGCGCTACGCGGGCTACGACGACGGGTCCGAGCCGGGCTACGCTCAGCCCCCGCCGCCGTCGGCCGACCAGCAGGCGATCGAGCGGTACCGGTACCTGCTGCGGACCGCCCCGCCGGACCAGATCGAGCAGGCGCACGCGGAGGCGTTCGCGCAGCTCACCCCCGACCAGCGGCGGGAGGTGCTGGCCCAGCTCAGCGACGCCGTCCCCGCCGGTGAACGGCCGACCGGCGACGACCCGCGGACCCTGGCCCGGACGGCGACCCGCGCCGAACTGCGGCAACCCGGCTTCATGGAGCGCACGTTCAGCGGTCCGGCCCGCGGCGGCTACGGTCCGGGATCCCGCGGTCCCGGCATGGGCGGGATCATCGGCGGCAGCATGCTCGGCACCATCGGCGGGCTCGTCGTCGGCACCGCGGTGGCCGACGCGCTCTTCGACACCGGCCTGGGTGACAGTGGGCTGTTCGGCGGCGGCGACGAGGAGGCCAACGCCGCCGGTTACGAGGACGGCGCGGGTGCCGGCGGCTACGAGAGCTACGACGGCTACGACGGGGGCTTCGGCGGCGGCGACTTCGGGGGCGGGGCTTCGGGGGCGGGGACTTCTAGTCCGCGGTGCCGCGCCTGCGTCGCAGCAGGAGCAGGCCCAGCACCGGCAGGACGAGCGGGATGAACAGGTAACCCTGCCCGTAGGCCGACCACACCGTCTCGTCCGGGAACGCCGCCGGGTCGACCACGGTGAGGGTGCCGACGCCCAGCACGCCGGCCAGCTCCACGCTGATCGCCACCAGCGCCGTCCGCCGGCCGCCGTTGCCGCCACGGGCCAGCCCGGCCGCGGCCACCAGGTAGACCGCGGCGGCGAAGGCCGACAGCAGGTAGGCCAGCGGCGCGACGTCGAACCGGGTGCTCAGCTGCACGACGGACCGGGCGCCGGCCGCCAGCGCGAACACGGCGTAGACGACGACGACCGCGCGGGCGGGCCCGGCGCCGGATCCGCCGCGGGCGGCGGGGGCGCCCAGCAGGTTCCGCTCAGGCACCGGTGGCCTCCCAGAGCTGCAGCAGCCGCCACACCATGACGCCGGCCGCCGCCGAGGCGACGGCGAGGATCGTGCCGGCCCAGCGGGTGGGCTCGGACCGCGCCCACAGCACACCGGCCACCGGGATCAGCAGGACGCCGAACAGATAGCTGAGGAACGTCGGGGTGTCCGCTGGTGCGTCGCCACCGGCCATGGCGATGCCCGCCACCACCGCCTGCACCACCAGCAGCGCCTCCAGCACGCCGGCCCCCGCGAGGTGCAGCAGGCCGATGCGGCGGCCGGCCACCGTCGAGGCCAGGCCGAGGAGGGTGACCACGCCGGCGACGACGGTCGCGGCGACCACGAGCACGAGCGTCACCGCGCCCGCCCGGGACGCGAGGAGAGGAGCGGCACGCGCTCATCCTCCCGTCGGGTGCACCCGCGGCCCGATGCGGGGCCCCGGTCCCGGGACGGCGCCGGCGGGTTCGCGCGTGCGCACCCGGCTCCCTGCGGGGTTGCCCCCTCCCCACCATTCCGGGGCCCCCGACGTGGACCGCGCAGGGCCGGTCTGGCAGGTCAGGGCCGCCTCACCACCGTCGGCCTGGTCATCGCCACGGCGATCGTGGTGGGTCTGCGTGGCAGATGCGGATGCTGCGCGGCATGGCCGACGAGCTCGGCCGGACCGTGGTGCTCGTCGTCCACGAGGTCGACGTCGCCGCCGGGTATTCCGACCGGATCGTGGCGATGCGCGACGGGCACCTGGTCGCGGTCCCCTGGAGGTGACCGTAACTCCGCAGTAACCCCTACGGCGCAGCCTCGTTGTCCGGGCACGTCCGCCGGATACCGCGAGGAGCGCTCATGAACCCGTCGTCCCGCCGCCTGCTCGGGGTGGTGTCCGGCGCCGTCGTCGCCGGCGCCCTGCTCGCCGCCCCCGCCCAGGCCCAGCCCTCCGGTCCGCCGCTCGCCCCGGTGCAGGAGTTCCTGGCCCACCAGCTCACCTCCCTCGCCGCGGCGACGCCGACCACGGTGCTGGTGCACGGCACGGACATCACCGCCGCACGGGCGGCCGTGACCGCCACCGGCATGCGCCCGGTCACCGAGTTCGAGCGGATCGGCGTCGTGGTCGCCTCCGGCACCGCTGCCCAGATCCAGGACGCCCGCAGCCGGCCCGGCGTCACCTATCTCGAGGGCAACACGCCCATCGAGTTCACCCAGGAGACCTCCGGCACCGCCACCCGCGGCGCGGAGGCGGTGGCCACGCTCACCGGCGCGAACGGTCAGCCCCTCGACGGCAGCGGCGTCTCGGTGGCCGTCATCGACTCCGGCATCGACCCGAGCCACCCGTACTTCCGCAACCCCGACGGCAGCAGCGCCGTCGTCGCCAACCTCAAGAGCCTGTGCCTCGTGGAGGCCGGCGCCACCCTCGACTGCGTGGTCCCGGTCCCGGGCGTCGTCGACACCGACACGCTGGCGGTGGGCGGGCACGGCACGCACGTGAGCGGGATCGTCGCCGGCCGGCCGACGACGCTGACCGACGGCGGGCAGCTCACCGGCGCGGCCCCCGGCGCGAGCCTGGTCTCCATCTCCACCGGGGCCGTGCTGCTGATCGTGGGGGCCGACTCGGCGCTGAACTGGGTGCTGGAGAACCACGAGGCGCCCTGCGGCGACGGCGTCCCGGCCGAGGTCTGCCCGCCGATCAAGGTGACCAACAACAGCTACGGGCCCAGCGGCGGCGGCGAGTTCGACCCGGACTCGGCCACGGTGAAGCTGCAGCGCGCCCTGGCCGCCGAGGGCGTCGTCACGGTCTGGGCGGCCGGCAACGACGGCGGCGACGGGTCGGCGTCGCTCACCAACCCGCCCGGCCAGGACCCGACCGGCGGCATCCTGTCGGTGGCCTCGTACCACGACCAGGACACCGGCACCCGCGACGGCGTGGTCAGCGAGTACTCCTCCCGCGGCGCCGCGGCCGACCCCTCCACCTGGCCGGACCTCGCCGCGCCCGGCGAGGACATCACCTCCGCCTGCCGCCCGTACCTGCCGATCTGCTCGACCGGCCTGGACTTCCGCAACGGTCCGGGGCTGCTCGATCTCGGCACCTTCAACACGATCAGCGGGACGTCGATGGCCGCCCCGCACGTGGCCGGCATCGTGGCCCAGTTGTTCCAGGCGGACCCGACGGCCACCCCGGCCGAGATCGAGGTCGCGCTGAAGAGCACCGCCCACCGGTTCACCGACGGCGCGGCCTACCAGTCCGTCGGCGGCTACAGCAGCTCCTACGACAAGGGCACCGGCCTGGTCGACGTCGTCGCCGCAGCGCAGGCGCTCACCGGGTCCACCGATCCGGCGGCCCAGCAGCAGGGACGGCGACCGGCGCACGCCGGGCCGAAGCCCCGGGGTTGACCGCCTGGGCCCCCGCCGTCGTTCCACGTGGAACCGTGAGTGACCTGCGCCACGCATCCCCGATCGGAGGCACCCCCCCGTCGCGGGGACCGAACGACGCGAGTTAGATCGTTCCGTATGTGCGGCCTCAGTGGCGAGATCACGTTCGACGGCTCGATGGCCGATACCGCAGCGGTCGTCCGCATGGTGGAGTCGATGGTTCCCCGCGGCCCCGACGGGCAGGGGTTCTGGAGCACCGGCCGGGTCACCTTCGGGCACCGCCGACTCTCGGTCATCGACCTCTCCACCTGCGGCTCCCAGCCGATGGTCGACTCCCAGCTCGGCCTGTCCGGGGTCTTCAACGGGTGCATCTACAACTACCGGGAGCTGCGGGCCGAGCTCGAGGGCCACGGCTACCGCTTCTTCTCGCAGAGCGACACCGAGGTGATCCTCAAGGGTTACGCCCACTGGGGCACCGACGTCCTGCGCCGGCTGCACGGGATGTTCGCCTTCGTGATCCACGAGCGGGACACCGACCGGATGGTCATGGCCCGCGACCGGCTCGGCATCAAGCCGCTCTACGTGTCGGAGACGCCGGGCAAGCGGCTCCGGTTCGCCTCCACGCTGCCGGCCCTGCTCCGTGCCGGGGACGTCGACACCTCCATCGACCCGGTCGCCCTCCACCACTACCTCACCTGGCACGCGATCGTCCCGGCGCCGCGGACGATCCTCAACGGCGTCCGCAAGCTGCCCCCGGCCACCGTGCGGGTGATCGAGCCCGACGGCACCAGTCGCGAGCACCGCTACTGGGAGGCGGCCTACGAGCGCCGGCCCGAGCACGCGAACTGGTCGGCCCGCGACTGGGAGGACGCGATCGAGGAGGCGCTGCGGGTCGCCGTCCGCCGTCGCCTGGTCGCCGACATCCCGGTCGGCGTGCTGCTCTCCGGCGGGCTGGACTCCAGCCTGATCGTGGGCCTGCTGGCTCAGGAGGGGCAGACCGGCCTGGCCACGTACTCGATCGGCTTCGAGTCGGTCGGTGGCCGGGAGGGCGACGAGTTCCAGTACTCCGACGTCATCGCCGAGCACTTCGGCACCGACCACCACCGCATCCGGGTCGGGTCCGACGAGCTCGCCGGTTCGCTCGGGCACGCCATCAGCGCGATGGCGGAGCCGATGGTCAGCCATGACGCGGTCGCCTTCGACCTGCTGAGCGAGCGGGTGTCGCAGTCGATCCGCGTCGTCCAGTCGGGGCAGGGCGCCGACGAGGTCTTCGCCGGCTACCACTGGTACCCGCCGCTGGCCGGCGTCGGCCGCGAGCAGGCGGTGCAGACCTACGCGAAGGCGTTCTTCGACCGCGACCACGCCCAGATGGGCCGGGTGGTCTCCGACCGGTACGCGTTGGCCGAGGACCCGAGCCTCGCCTTCGTCCGCGCCCACATGGAGGCGCCGGGCGCGGAGACCGCCGTCGACGCCGCGCTGCGCCTCGACAGCGAGATCATGCTGGTCGACGACCCGGTCAAGCGGGTCGACAACATGTCCATGGCCTGGGGCCTGGAGGCGCGGGTGCCGTTCCTCGACCACGACCTGGTCGAGCTCGCCGCGATGTGCCCGCCGGAGCTGAAGCTGGCCGACGGCGGCAAGGGTGTGCTCAAGGCGATCGGGCGCCGGATCATCCCGCCGGAGGTCATCGACCGGCCCAAGGGCTACTTCCCGGTCCCGGCCATCACCCACCTCGAGGGCAAGGTGCTCGGCCTCGTCCGCGACGCCCTGTCCAGCGACGCCGCCCGCGACCGCGGCCTGTTCCGGCCGGAGTACGTGCGCGAGCTGCTCACCGACCCCAACGGCGAGCTCACGCCGCTGCGCGGCAACAAGCTGTGGCAGCTGGGCCTGCTGGAGCTGTGGCTCCAGACCCACGGTGTCTGAGGAGCGGACCATGGCACCCCGGTTGGCCGGTCACCGCCGCCGCACGGCGGTCCCGTCCACGCCCGAGCTGACCAGCCGCTCCTGGCACGAGCCCTCGGCGCACGAGATCGAGGGGATGGCCCAGGACGTCGTCCTGGACCTCGGCTGGGGGCAGCTGGCCTTCGGCCAGACCTTCCGCGACCTGCGCCGCATCGTCGACGTGCTGCGCGCCGAGGAGACCGGACGGCGGGACATCTGCGTCTACCCGCGCGACCCGCAGGTGCTCGTCGGGATGGCGCCGGACGAGCTGTTCATCGACCCGTCGCTCACCTACCGGCTGGACCTGCACCGCTACCGCCCGCGGGCCGAGGTCATCCGCGGCGTCTTCGTCCGGACGGTGACGTCGCAGGCCGAGATGGTCGCGATCAACGAGCTGTACGCGCGCAACGGCATGGTGGCCGCCGACCCCGCGACGATGTGGGCCAACCACCGCACGCGCACCTTCACCTACCTCGTGGCCGAGGACACCCGCACCGGCAAGATCGTCGGCACCGTGACGGGTGTCGACCACCCGCTGGCCTTCGACGACCCGGAGGGCGGCACCAGCCTGTGGTGCCTGGTGGCCGACAAGCAGGACGCCCCGCCGGGGACCGGTGAGGCGCTGGTCCGGGTGCTGGTCGAGCGGTACGTGGCGCGCGGCCGGGCCTACCTGGACCTCTCCGTCATGCACGACAACACCGCGGCCATCACGCTGTACCGCAAGCTCGGTTTCACCCGGGTCGCCGCCGTCTGCGTGAAGCGCAAGAACCCGATCAACACGCCGCTGTTCGCCGCACGGCCCCCGGGCCTGGAGCAGCTGAACCCGTACGCGCTGATCATCGCCGAGGAGGCGCTGCGCCGCGGGATCCGCGTGGAGGTCACCGACGCCGACTGGGGCGAGATGAGGCTGACGCTGGGTGGCCGGTCGGTGCTCACCCGGGAATCGCTGTCGGAGTTCACCACCGCGGTGGCCCTCAGCCGCTGCGACGACAAGCGGGTCACCCGCCGGATCATGCGGCGCGCCGGGGTGCGGGTCGCGCAGGGCGCGCTGGCCTGCGAGGGCGACCTCGACGACGCGACGACGCTGCTGCACGCCGCCGGCGACGTCGTGGTCAAGCCCGCCCGCGGGGAGCAGGGCCGCGGGATCACCGTCGGTGTGAAGGACGAGGCCGGGCTCGAGCGGGCGGTCGCGCTGGCGCTGCAGTTCTGCCCGGACGTGCTGGTCGAGGAGCGGGTGGACGGCCAGGACCTGCGGGTGGTCGTGATCGACCGGGAGGTCGTCGCCGCCGCCGTCCGCCGACCGGCGGAGATCGTGGGCGACGGCCGGCACGCCGTCGCCGACCTGGTGCGGTCCACCAGCCGGCGGCGGGAGCGGGCCACCGGTGGGGAGTCGCGGATCCCGCTGGACGAGGCGACCGCCGAGGTGGTCGCCGAGGCGGGCTACGCGATGGACGACGTGCCGCGCAACGGGGAGCGGGTGTCCGTCCGGCGGACGGCGAACCTGCACACCGGCGGCACGATCGAGGACGTCACCGACCAGCTGCACCCGAACATCGCCGAGGCGGCCGTCCGCGCGGCCGAGGCGCTGGGCATCCCGGTCACCGGCATCGACTTCCTCGTGCCGGCGGTCGACGCTCCGGAGTACGTGTTCATCGAGGCCAACGAGCGCCCCGGTCTGGCCAACCACGAGCCGCAGCCCACGGCGGAGCGGTTCGTCGACCTGCTGTTCCCGGAGACCCGCCGCCGCTGAAGCCCTGGTCTTCAGTCACGTTGAACCGCCTGATCGACCGGTAGGCCGCACCATGGCGCGGTTCCCCGGTCGGGCGAGCGGCTTGACCCCGTCCTGCGGCGGCGGCCGGCGGTCCCGCCACCCCGGGCCGGACCCGCCGCCGGGAGCGGGGTCGTCTCCTGCGCGGACGGAAGCCGGTCTGCACGGGTGGTGGCAGCATCAGGACGCCGCTCGACAGCCAGCATAGCACTTGTGCTACATTCGACTGATGGACGTTGTGGGACTGCGGGAACTCCGCCAGCAGGCATCCGAGTTGGTGCGGCGGGTCGAGGCCGGGGAGGAGGTCACGATCACCGTTGCCGGTCGAGTCAGCGCGCGGCTGGTTCCGGTGCCTCCGCGTGCCTGGCGGCGGTGGAGCGAGGTGGCCGAGCTCTTCACCGGCCCGGCAGATCCCGCGTGGGAATCCGACCGTGCCCGCGTGGACCAAGAGCTTCGCGATCCCTGGGACGCCGGGTGAGAGCGCTCCTGGACACCAGCGTGCTCATCGCCACCGGCGTGGGTCCACTGGAGGGTGAGCTGGCGATCAGCGCCGTCACGTTGGCCGAGTTGCACTTCGGCGTCCTGGTGGCGGGCGAGCCGGCGGTGCGGGCCGAGCGTCTTCGCAGGCTCTCCGTGTTGCAACGGAAGTTCGACGCGCTACCCGTGGACGATGCGGTGGCGGTCAGCTACGGCCAGCTGGCCGCCGCCGTCGTGGCTGCCGGCCGACAACCTCGCGTTCGCGCTATGGATCTGCTGATCGCCGCGACGGCGCATGCGCACGAAGCCCGCCTGTACACCCGTAACGCAGCAGACCTCGTCGGGCTCGACCACCTGCTGGACGTGGTACCGGTCTGACACACCGCTCGTCGCGGCGCGCCGAGGCAGAGCACAGCGGGGCCCGGCGGACCGACTCGGGCCGTCCGGCAGCATCGCGGAGTCAGGCGTGGCCGATCGCGCGAGGCGGTCGCCCCGAGGTTCGTCGGCTGTCCAGATCGTCGACCAGGACGTCGGCGACCCGCTCCTCCTCGACCACCTGGCCGTAGGCCGTCATCGCATCCGTGAGGGTTGGGTCCCACCCGGCATCGACCGGCCTGCCGGCGAGGGCTCGGCCACCCTGTCGGCCATCCAGCCGGGCGCCCGCGGCGGCGATCGGCATCCCCGCAGGGCGTGGCGCGGACTCCCGTCGTCGTCCGTCCCAGCGCCAGTGCGATACCAGCACCTCGGTGGCGTGGATGCGAACAGTAGAAGAGCGGGCTGACAGTTTCGCCCGACTACCGCAGTCCCAGCTCCGCGAGGATCTCCTCGTCGTGCTGCCCCGGCGCGGGAACCGAGCCCACGGCACCCGGGGTGACCGAGAAGCGGGGGGCGACGGCGGGCTGCCGCACACCGTCGACCTCGACGAAGACCCCACGCTCGGTGTTGTGCCGGTCCTCGGTCGCCTCCAGCAACGACCAGACCGGCGCGACGCAGGCGTCGGTGCCCTCGAACACCTGCCACCACTCCGCGCGGGTGCGGGCCGCGAACGCGTCGGTGAACCGCTCGCGCAGCGCCGGCCACTGGCGCGGGTCGTTCCGGTCGGGCAGCGACTCGTCGCCGCTCAGGCCCAGGCCCTCGAGCAGCGCGGCGTAGAACTGCTCCTCCAGCGCACCGACGGCGAGGAACTGCCCATCGGCGCAGCGGTAGACGTCGTAGAACGGGGCGCCGGTGTCGAGCAGGTTCCGGCCGCGCTCGTCGGTCCAGGCGCCGGCGCCGAGCATGCCGTGGATCATCGTGGTCAGGACGGCCGTGCCGTCGACGATCGCCGCATCCACCACCTGTCCCTCCCCCGTCGCGCGGGCGCGGATCAGCGCCGCGAGCGCGCCGAGCGCGAGGAACACCCCCCCGCCGCCGAAGTCGCCGAGCAGGTTCAGCGGCGGTGCGGGGCGCTCGTCCGGGCGCCCGCTGGCCCCGAGCACGCCGGTGAGCGCGATGTAGCCGATGTCGTGGCCGGCGCTGTGCGCGAGCGGTCCGGTCTGGCCCCACCCGGTCATCCGGCCGTAGACGAGAGCGGGGTTTTCTCCCAGCAGTTCGTCGGGACCCAGCCCCAGCCGCTCCATGACCCCGGGACGGAAGCCCTCGAGCAGGACGTCGGCCCGCCGCACGAGAGCCCGCACCACATCGACGTCGGCGGGGTCCTTGAGGTCGAGCGCGATCGACCGCTTCCCGCGGTCGAGCAGGGAGGTCGCGCCGAGCGAGCCGAGCAGCCCGCCGCGGGCGCCCCGGCGGTCGATCCGGACGACGTCGGCACCCAGGTCGGCCAGCAGCATCCCGCAGAACGGCCCCGGTCCCAGCCCGGCGAACTCGACGACCCGCACACCCGCCAGCGGTCCCACGGCGTCCTCCCCTGCCCCGGGCCGACGGCGTGCGACCCTCCCGGGGGCACTCTGCCCGACGCCGGCAACCGAGGGAGGGCCAGGTCACAGATGGCGTATCTGCTCGCGGCGCTGGGCGGCGCCCTCGGCGCGCTGGGGCGGTGGGCACTGGCCGAGGTGCTGCCCTCCTCCCCCGCCGGCTGGCCGTGGGCCACGCTGCTGGTCAACCTGATCGGCTGCTTCCTGATCGGCGCCCTGCTCGCCGTGCTGGCCGCCCGCTCCCCCGAACCGACCTGGGTGCGGCCGTTCCTCGGCGTCGGTGTTCTCGGCGGTTTCACGACGTACTCCGCCTTCGCCGTCGAGGTGGTCCGCCTCGTCGACGGCGGCGCCCTCGTGCTCGGCGCGGGGTACGTGCTGGCCTCGGTCGTCGGGGGGATCGCGGCGGTCGTGCTGGGGACGTCGGTCGTCCGGCGGCCGGCCCGGTGACGCCGCTCCTGGTGGCCCTCGGCGCTGCGGTCGGGGCGCCGCTGCGCCTGCTGGTCACCCGGGTCGCGGGCCGGGACGGGCGAGACCCCGCGCCGGGCACGCTGGTGGTCAACGTCGTCGGCAGCGTCGTGCTCGGCGTGCTGCTGGGACTGGCCGACGTCCCGGCCGCCGTGCTGGCGCTCGTGGGCGGCGGCTTCTGCGGTGCGCTGACGACCTTCTCGACGTTCGGGGTCGACGCCGTCCGGCTGCGGACCGAGGGAACGTCGGGCCGGTCGCTGGCGTACGTGGCGACGACGCTCGTCCTGGGCATCGGTGCCGCCGCCGCCGGCTACCTGGTCGCCGGCGCGCTCTGACGGGGGTACCGGGGCATCCCACCGCCGGCCACCGCGCCGACCCGGAGGGCGGAGTCGCGACCCGATGGATAGGGTCAAGACGGTATGGCCGAGAACACGGATCAGAGGGTCGGGGCGGACAGCCCCGTCGTCGTGGTGGCCAACCGCCTCCCGGTCGACCAGGTCACCGACCCGGACGGCACCGTCCGTTGGCAGCGCAGCCCCGGCGGGCTCGTCACCGCCCTGGAGCCGTTCGTGGCGGGGCGAGGTGGGGCCTGGGTCGGCTGGTCGGGGTCGGCCGGCGAGGCGCCGGAGCCGTTCGAGTCGGGCGGGATGTCGCTGATCCCCGTCCCACTCACCGAGGAGGAGGTCGACCGCTACTACGAGGGCATGTCGAACGCCTCCCTGTGGCCGCTCTACCACGACGTGGTGGAGAAGCCGGAGTACCACCGGCACTGGTGGGACACCTACGTGCAGGTCAACAAGCGGTTCGCCGAGCGCGCCGCGGCCGTGGCGGCCGAGAACGCCATCGTCTGGGTGCACGACTACCAGCTGCAGCTGGTGCCGGCCATGCTGCGGCAGGCCCGGCCCGACCTGACCATCGGCTTCTTCCTGCACATCCCGTTTCCGCCGTACGAGCTCTTCACCCAGCTGCCCTGGCGGTCGGCGATCATCGAAGGGTTGCTCGGCGCCGACCTGGTGGGCTTCCAGCGGCCGTCCGCGGCGGCGAACTTCGTCCAGCTCGCCCGCCGGCTGCACGACCTCGACTGCCGCCGGAACCAGATCGACTACGACGGGCGGGTGGTCATCGCCCGGGCCTTCCCGATCTCCATCGACGTCGCCGCCTTCGACGACCTGGCCCGCTCGCCCGAGGTCATCGCCCGCGCCGAGGAGATCCGCAAGGAGCTGGGCAGCCCGAGCAAGATGATCCTCGGGGTGGACCGGCTGGACTACACCAAGGGCATCAGCGTCCGGCTGGAGGCCTTCCAGGAGCTGCTGGAGGACGGCGCACTGGAGGCGCCCGACACCGTGCTGGTCCAGGTGGCCACCCCCAGTCGCGAGCGGGTCGAGCACTACGTCCACATGCGGGAGACGATCGAGCAGCAGGTCGGCCACATCAACGGGGTCTACGGATCCATCGCCGGGCCGGCGGTGCACTACTTCAACCAGTCGATGCCGCGTGAGGAGCTGGCCGCGCTCTACCGCGCGGCTGACGTCATGCTCGTCACGCCGTACCGCGACGGCATGAACCTGGTCGCCAAGGAGTACGTGGCCGCGCGCGGCGATCTGCGCGGTGCCCTGGTGCTCTCCGAGTTCGCCGGCGCCGCCGCGGAGCTCAAGCAGGCATTCCTGGTGAACCCGCACGACATCGCCGGGGTCAAGAACCAACTGGTCCGGGCGCTGCGCATCGAGCCCGCCGAAGCGGCGAAGCGGATGCGGGCCATGCGCCGGCACCTGTTCAAGAACGACCTGGAGCACTGGGCCGGGTCCTTCTTCGATGCGTTGCGCAGGCAGGCGTGACCTCCTCCCCCGCCCTCGACGACGCCGTCGCGGCCATCGCCGGTCGACGGCCGCTGCTGGTGGCCAGCGACTACGACGGCGTCCTGGCCCGGCTGCGGGACGACCCTGCGGCCGCGGTGCCCGAGCCCGGTGTCGCCGAGGTGCTGGCGCGGCTCGCTGCGGTGGAGGGAGTCACGGTCGCCCTGGTCAGTGGTCGCGGGGCGGACGACCTGCGTCGGACCAGTGGTCTGTCCGGTCCGTTCCGCTGGATCGGCAGCCACGGCGCGGAGTACGACGGCCCGCTGGTGGGCGAGTTGGCCGGACGCCGGGACGAGCTCGCCCGGCGGCTCGAGCCCCTGGTCGCCGGCACGCCCGGCGCCCGGCTCGAGGTCAAGCCGGTCGGCGTCGCCGTCCACGTCCGGCAGGTCGCCGACCGCGAGCGGGCGGCCGCTCTGCTGGCCGAGGCCCGGCAGCACGCGGATTCGTCACTGACGATGAAACCGGGCAAGGACGTGCTCGAGATGGCGGTGACCGACGCCGACAAGGGTTCGGCGCTGCGCCGGCTGGTCGTCGACCTCGGTGCGGCTGCGGCGGTCTACCTCGGTGACGACGTGACCGACGAGGACGGATTCCGCGCCCTCGGGCCCGACGACGTGACGGTCAAGGTGGGCGCCGGGGACACGGCGGCCCGGTTCCGGGTCGCCGGCCTCGCGGACGCCGTCGCGCTGCTCGGGAAGCTGGCCGACCGACTGGTCTGACGCGGGGGCCCGGCGCGGCGGCGTAGCGCCGGACCGGACATGGCCGGCGCCGTCGCTCGCGGTCGGTGCACCGGATGTGTCGACAATCCCACCGGCGCACTCCCACGCAGCCGACGAGGCGTCGGAATAGCGATCGGTGACCATTCCTGCCGTGTCGACACATCGGCTGTGCACATCGGCTGATGCGGCTCATGCATCACGATGTGGAAATGGCGCGCGTGGACTGCGTCATTCCGAGAGTGGAGTCACCACACTGACCACGACGTCACATCCGGTGCAACGACCACTTCCTCTTATTGGACGGTAACTCGTGAACAGCCCTCCCCCTTCTCTCGCCGCCCCTCGGCGCTCCGGATGGTTCGCCGACCGCCCACTCGCGGTGAAATTCGGCATCCTGGTCGGGGTCGTGGTCCTCGCGTTCAGCGGTTTGGTCACCGCCGTGCTGGTCGGCAACGCCTCGGTGCAGGACGCCAACACCGAGCTCCGGTACCTCAACGAGGCCGAGGAGCTGGTGCTGCAGCTCGACACCCGGGCCAGTGAGCTCAAGGTGGACGGCTTCAAGACCATCGTCCGAGCGGACCCCGAGGCTCAGCTCGCCGAACTCGCCGACGACATCGCCACGCCCGAGGGCATGCTCGCCGAGCTGGCCACGATCCCGATCACCGGCCCCGCCGCCGAGTCGGTGGCCGGCCTGGCCGACAGCTTCCGCGCCTACACCGACGCAATCTCCGCCTGGGTGGACCTGGCCGTCGTCGACCCCGTGACGATGCGGGGCCGCTGGGAGGAGATCCAGGCGGCGAACGATCTGACCGACGGTGCCGTCAGCGAGGCCAAGGACGTGCTGGCGAGCGAGAGCGACGCCGCACAGGTGCGCCTCGACGACGCTCTCGCGCAGGCCGAGCTCATCGCGATCGCGGCGGCGGTCGCCGGGGTGCTGGTGATCATCGGGATCAGCGTCCTGACCATGCGCTCGGTCACCCGGCCGGTCGCGCGGGTCAAGACCTCGCTGGACGCCCTGGCGAAGGGGGACCTCACCGTCGTCACCGGAGTCACCTCCCGCGACGAGGTGGGCCAGATGGCCGCGTCCCTCGACGCCGCCCAGGCGAACCTGCGGGCGGTGCTGGCCTCGGTGTCCGACTCGGCGACCGCCGTGGCCGCCAGCTCCGAGGAGCTGTCGGCCTAGTCGGCGCAGATCTCGGCCTCGGCCGAGGAGACCTCGGCGCAGTCCGGTGTGGTGTCCGGTGCCGCGGAAGAGGTCTCCCGCAGCGTGCAGACCGTCGCCGCCGGCGCGGAGCAGATGGGTGCCTCCATCCGCGAGATCGCCAGCAACGCGGCCGAGGCCAGCCAGGTCGCCGCCCGTGCGGTGGACGCCGCTGCGGCCACGACCGCCACGGTCGCCAAGCTCGGTGACTCCTCGGCCGAGATCGGCAACGTCGTCAAGGTGATCACCTCGATCGCCGAGCAGACGAACCTGCTCGCGCTGAACGCCACGATCGAGGCGGCGCGTGCCGGCGAGGCCGGCAAGGGCTTCGCGGTCGTCGCGAACGAGGTGAAGGAGCTGGCGCAGGAGACCGCGAAGGCCACCGAGGACATCGCCAAGCGGGTGCTGGCCATCCAGGGTGACACCACCGCGGCGGTGGCCGCGATCGAGGAGATCAGCTCGATCGTCGCGCAGATTCTCCGACCGGCAGACCACGATCGCTTCGGCGGTGGAGGAGCAGACCGCCACCACCAACGAGATGTCCCGTTCGGTCCAGGAGGCCGCCGGCGGCACCACGCAGATCGCCGAGAACATCACCGGTGTCTCCGAGGCGGCCGGCTCCACCACCCAGGCGCTGAGCCAGACGCGGGTGGCGGTGGACGAGCTGTCCCGGATGGCCGCCGACCTGCGCACGAACATCGGGCAGTTCACCTACTGATCGCGCGAGGAGCGAACCGGCGCTGATCCGGACACCGGAAGGAGCGCACGACCGTTCGGGTCGTGCGCTCCTCCTTCATGCCCGGCATGGCCGCCGCGGCCCGGCCACGACTGCTCAGACGCGCAGCAGGTCAGCGGCGGGCAGCCCGGTGGCCGCCGGGCCCGGCCGGGCGAAGAGGAACCCCTGGGCGTACCTGCAGCCGAGCCGCCGCAGCACGTCGGCCTGTTCGGGCCGCTCGACCCCTTCGACGACCACGTCCAGCCCGAGATCACCGCCCAGGGCCAGCAGCGCGCGCATGAACCGCTCCGTGACCGGGTTGGTGTCCAGGTCACCGGTGAAGCCGCGGTCGATCTTCAGGTACTGCATGGGGATCTCGCGCAGGTGCACCAGCGAGGAGTATCCGGTGCCGAAGTCGTCCAGCGCCAGCCCCGCGCCGAGGCTCCGGAGGCGTGCAGCCACCGCCCGGGCGACGGGTAGGTCCGCCAGCAGGGAGTCCTCCGTGATCTCCAGGACCAGCTGTTCCGGGGCCAGCCCGTGCCGGGAGATGACGCCGGCCACGGCGTCGGGGAAGGCCGGGTCGGCGATGATCGCCGGCGGGATGTTGACGCTCATCCTCAGCCGTCGGTGGCCGACCTCCACCGACCAGCGGGCCAGTTGGGCGCCTGCCACCTCGAGCACGTGGGCCGTGAGCTCCGGCAGCAGGTCGGCGCGGGCCGCCATCGGCACGAACACGTCCGGAGGGATGTCCTCGCCGTCGTGCCGCCACCGGGCGAGCGCCTCGAAGGCGACCGCTGCACCGCTGACCAGCTCGATGATCGGCTGGTAGACGACGTCGATCTCGCCCGCGCCGACCGCTCGTTCGAGGGGGCCGCGCAGCGCCAGGTCCCGCGCTCCGGGCAACGTCATGATCGGGTCGTAGCATGCGATGCGGTGCTTGCCGGCCCGCTTCGCGGAGTACATGGCGATGTCGGCGTGGCTGAGCAGGACCTCGGCGGTGACCGGTTCGTCGTGCCCGGCCAGGTCTGCCACGCCCATGCTCACCGCGGCGGTGACCTGCGCACTGCCCTGGGCGATCACGAACGGCTCGCGCATGCTGGCGAGGATCCGCCGCCCGGTGACCAGCGGATCGCCGCCGTCCTCGAGCAGTACGGCGAACTCGTCCCCGCTGAGCCGAGCCAGGGTGTCCCCCGCACGCAGGGCGCCCAGGACGCGTTCCCCTACGCGCACGAGCAGGTCGTCGCCCGCGGCGTGGCCCAGGCGGTCGTTGACCGCCTTGAAGTCGTCCAGGTCGAAGAGCAGGACCGCCACCGGCCGGTGATCCCGGCGGTGCAGCTGCACCGCGTGCTGCAGGCGGTCGAGGAACATCGCCCGGTTGGGCAGGCCCGTGAGCTGGTCGTGCAGGGCGAGCCAGCGCAGTTCCACCGACCGGTCCTCGGCTTCTGCCCGAAGGGCCTCGGCCTCCAGCACCCGGCCGAGCAGGTCGGCGAGGAGCCGGAGCACGGGTGCGTGATCCAGCAGGCTCGCGGGCTGGATCTCCGGGTCCAGCCCGCAGATGGTGCCGAAGAGGCTGCCGTCGCCCGCGCGGATGGGGACGCCGACGTAGGCCCCGATCCGCATCTTCCGGGTGACGCCGGCGGCGGCGAACGGGGAGACCGCCATCGCATCAGGTGCGATCTGCGGGGCTTCACCGGTCACCATGAACTGGCAGTAGGAGTCGGACCAGCCGTGGGAATCGCCGACCGTCCGGCCGTACACGTCGTCCTGCACCGAGACGTAGACCTGCCGCCCGTTCTCCTGCCGGCTGACCGACCAGAACCCGAGGGGAACGGACGCCTTGAGGTAGCGGACCACCTCTGCGCACGCTTCCTCGAAGCTCATCAGCGGCAGCGACGACTCCAGCCGCATGGCACTCTCCCCTGTCGTTGGGGACCCGGGAACATCCCGCATCCGGAACGGAATCGGCCTCTGCGGGCGGCTGGTTGAGCGGAACCACCCCGGGGGAGGGAGCCGCGCCCACGAGCGGTCCTGAACGGCCGCCGACCTGCGCACCACCGTGGGGGCTTCACCTACTGGGCCGCCGGCACTCCATCAGCTCCATCGCACGAAGGCGCGGTGACCGGATTCCCGGTCACCGCGCCTCTCTGCCCCCGCATCACTCGGGCAATTCCGTCATCCTGTCATTCCGTCGCAGCACCGACGCATTCGATGGTCGCCACCCGGTGCCGCCAAGTCGACACGAAGAATCCGGTCACCGACCTTTCTTCCCGCCGACGCCGACACGCCGGAATTGCGGCCGATCTCGGTCCAATTGCCGCTCTACATTTCTGTTGTCACTACCGCCCCGGACCGGCGATGAGCGTCGGGCGAGTTCGGTGCCGAACACCCTCTTTCTTCCTGGAGCACCACCATGTCTGCATCCACCACCGCGCCACGCGCCGGGCGCGCCGGCTGGTTCGCCAGCAAGCCGGTCGGCCTGAAGATCGGCGCAGCGCTGACCGTCCTCGCACTCGTCGCGGTCGGCCTCACCACGCTGGCCGTCCAGCGCATCGGCACGCTCGCCGATGCGGGCGACACCCTGTACACCGACTCCATCGAGCCCCTGGTCCGGCTCAACGAGGCGCAGCGCACGTTCCAGGGCATCCGTGCCCGCAACAACATCTACGGCCCCGCCGACCAGGCGACGCGGGACAGCCTGCGCGCCGACATGCAGGACCGGCGGGATCAGTTCGAGGCGGAGGTGGAGACCTACGTCGGCACGCTCGGCAATCCGGCCGACTTCGCGCCGGTCCACGAGGCCATCGACGCCTACTTCGCGGTGGTGGACGAGCAGTACCACCCGGTTGCCGATGCCGGTGACACGGCCGGAGCGCTGGCGCTGGCCACCGGTCCCCTCGCCGACGCCGGACGGGCGCTGTCGGACGCGTTCGGCGCCGAGCAGACCCGGCAGGCCGAGGACGCCGAGGCCGACGCGGCCGCCGGCCAGGACCTCGCGACCACGGCGACGTACACCCTGTGGACCGCCCTGGCCATCGGCATCCTGGCCGCCGGCGCCCTCGCCATGTGGGTGATCCGGCAGATCGTCCGCACGGTCCGCTCGGTGCAGGCCTCGGTGGACGCGCTGGCCAAGGGTGACCTGACCGTGCGGCCCGAGGTCAGCTCGGACGACGAGCTGGGGCGGATGGCGCAGTCGCTGGCCTCGGCGCAGGACAGCCTGCGCACGGTGCTGGGTTCCGTCGCCGAGTCGGCGGACGCTGTTGCCGCCTCGTCGGAGGAGTTGAGCGCGTCCTCGGCGCAGATCTCGGCGTCGGCGGAGGAGACCTCGGCGCAGTCGGGTGTGGTGTCCGGGGCGGCGGAGGAGGTCTCGCGCAGCGTGCAGACCGTCGCCGCCGGCGCGGAGCAGATGGGTGCCAGCATCCGGGAGATCGCCAGCAACGCGGCGGAGGCCAGTGAGGTGGCGGCGCGTGCGGTGACGGCTGCGGAGACGACGACGGCGACCGTGGCGAAGCTGGGCGAGTCCTCGGCGGAGATCGGCAACGTGGTGAAGGTGATCACGAGCATCGCGGAGCAGACGAACCTGCTGGCGCTGAACGCCACGATCGAGGCGGCGCGTGCCGGCGAGGCCGGCAAGGGCTTCGCGGTCGTCGCGAACGAGGTGAAGGAGCTGGCGCAGGAGACGGCGAAGGCGACCGAGGACATCGCCCGCCGGGTGCTGGCGATCCAGGGCGACACCACGGCGGCGGTGGCGGCGATCGGGGAGATCAGCCAGATCGTCGCGCAGATCTCCGACCGGCAGACCACGATCGCCTCGGCGGTGGAGGAGCAGACCGCGACGACCAACGAGATGTCGCGGTCGGTGCAGGAGGCCGCCGGTGGGACGACGCAGATCGCGGAGAACATCTCCGGGGTCTCGACCGCGGCGGATTCCACCACCCAGGCGCTGACCCAGACCCGCACCGCCGTCGACGAGCTGTCCCGGATGGCCGCCGACCTGCGCAGCAGCGTCGGGAGGTTCACCTACTGACGCCCAGCGGCCGTTCCCCGGCCGGGTGGTCGGTCGTGGGCTCCTGACTGCCGATAGCACCACTGGCGAGCGCCGCCGGCGGGTTCACCTGGACTCGCCGGCGGCCTGCCGATGACCCCATGGGGCCGACTGCGCCCCTTGCAACCAGAGAGAAGGCAACACAGTGGACGGTCTGGACGACATCGTCGAGGAGTTCCTCGTCGAGAGCCACGAGAACCTCGACCAGCTCGACACCGACCTGGTCGCACTCGAGCAGGAGCCCAACTCCCGCGAGCGGCTGTCCAGCATCTTCCGGACCATCCACACGATCAAGGGCACCAGCGGCTTCCTGGCCTTCAACCGGCTGGAGGAGGTCACCCACGTCGGGGAGAACATGCTCTCCCGCCTGCGGGACGGCGAGCTGGCGCTCACCCCGACCCGGACGAGCGTCCTCCTGCAGATGGTGGACACCGTCCGGTCGCTGCTGACCTCGATCGAGGCGACCGGTGGCGAGGGTGGCGTCGACGTGTCCGCGGTCGTCGCCGCGATCAGCGCCGCGATGGAGAGCGACGCGGCTCCCGCGGCCGCCGAGCCCGCACCCGCGGCCGCCCCCGCGCGGAAGGCGCCGGCGAAGGCCGCCGCCACGAAGGCACCCGCCAAGGCCGCCGCCCCGGCCAAGCGCGTGCCGCGCGCCAAGGCGGCCCCGAAGCCCGCTCCCGTCGTGGAGCAGCTGGTCGAGGATCTGCACGATGACCTGACCGTCGAGCCGGCTGCCGCCGCCGAGGAGCACCCGGTGCCCGAGCCCGCCGTCGTCGACCTCCCTGAAGGGGAGGCCGCCGCCCCCGACGCCGCCGGTGGGCAGACCCGCCGCGCCGTCGCCGACAGCACGATCCGGGTCGACGTCGACCTGCTCGACGAGCTCATGCTGCTCGTCGGCGAACTGGTGCTCACCCGCAACCAGATCGTGCAGAACGTCGCCCGGCAGACCGACACCGACCTGATCCGCGCCTCCCAGCGGCTGAACCTGATCGCCAGCGAGCTGCAGGAGGGCGTCATGAAGACACGCATGCAGCCCATCGACCACATCTGGTCCAAGCTGCCGCGGGTCGTCCGCGACCTCGGTCTCCAGCTGAAGAAGTCGATCCGCCTGGAGATGGAGGGCCGGGACACCGAGCTCGACAAGACGCTGCTCGAGGCGGTCAAGGACCCGTTGACCCACCTGGTGCGCAACTCGGTCGACCACGGGATCGAGATCCCCGAGGACCGCAAGAAGGCGGGCAAGCCGGCCGAGGGCGTGCTGGCCCTGCGTGCCCGGCACGAGAGCGGGCAGGTCGTGGTCGAGGTGGCCGACGACGGCGCCGGCATCGACCCGGTCAAGCTGGGTGCGAAGGCGGTGCAGCGCGGGCTGCTCACGCAGGACGCGCTGAACCGGATGAGCCCGGCGGACGTCCTCCAGCTGATCTTCCTGCCCGGCTTCTCCACCGCCGCGGCGGTTACCAACGTCTCCGGCCGCGGCGTCGGCATGGACGTCGTGAAGACCAACATCGAGTCCATCGGCGGGACCATCGAGGTCGAGTCCGACGCCGGCGTGGGCACCGTCTGCCGGCTGCGCATCCCGCTGACCCTGGCGATCGTCCCCGCGCTCACCGTCGAGTGCGCCTCCGACCGGTACGCCATCCCGCAGATCAGCCTGCAGGAGCTGGTCAGCCTGGACGCCGAGAAGGCCGCCAACGCGGTGGAGGAGGTCGGCGGCGCACCGGTCTACCGGCTGCGCGGCGAGCTGCTGCCGCTGGTCCGGCTCACCGACGTCCTCGGGCTCACCTCTGAGCGGCACGACGGCCACGTGGTCATCGCGGTGCTGCGCTCCGAGGGACGGCGCTTCGGCCTGGTCGTCGACCGGGTGATCAACACCGAGGAGATCGTGGTCAAGGCCGTCGGCGGCCAGCTCAAGGCGATCGGGCTCTACTCGGGCGCCACCGTCCTCGGCGACGGCACCGTCGCGCTCATCCTCGACGTGCAGGCGCTCGCCCGGCGCGCGCTGCGCACCGAGACCACCGACCGCCAGGAGGCCCGCGCCGGCTCGTTGCAGACCGCGGCCACCGAGACCGACCGGCAGCGGATGCTCCTGGCCGCCATCGGCGGCGGCCGCCGGGTGGCCATCCCGCTCGACACCGTCACCCGCCTCGAGCAGGTCCGCACCGAGGCGGTGGAGAAGGTGGGCAACCGCGAGGTGGTGCAGTACCGCGGCGCGATCCTGCCGATGGTCCGGCTCGACCGGCACCTGGGCGCCTACGGCGAGAGCGATCGCGAGGTGCTGGAGGTCATCGTCTACGCCGACCGCGGGCGCAGCGTGGCCATCGTGGTCGAGGAGATCCTCGACATCGTCGACGGCGAGGCCGCAGTGCGCAGCGACATCGACGACATGGGCCTGCTCGGTTCCGCCGTCCTCGGCGACAAGGTCACCGAGCTGCTCGACGTCCGCGCCGCGATCCTGGCGGCCGACCCGCAGTTCTACTCGGCCGGCCCCACCGCCCTCGCCCACCCGACCGCCCTCCACCCCACCTCGGCGCCGTCCGGCGTCTCCGACTCCCTGCTGGAGGTCTGACGTGACCGCCCCGACCGGTGCCCTCTCCCCCAAGAGCACAGCCCCCGCCATCAGCGGGCAGCTGGCCACCTTCCGCCTGGACGGTGACCTCTACGGCATCGAGGTCGAGCACGTGCAGGAGGTGCTGCGCAGCCAGCAGCTCACCCGCGTGCCGCTCGCCCCGACCGCCGTCGCCGGGCTGATCAACCTCCGTGGCCAGGTGGTGACCGCCATCGAGCTGCGCGAGCGTCTCGGCCGGCCGCCGCGGCCGGAGGGCACCGACCCCGTCGTCATCGTCGTCCGGCTGCACGGTGAGGCCGTCAGCATGCTGGTCGACTCCATCGCCGACGTGGTCGACGTGGACGCCGGCGACTTCGAGGCACCGCCGGACACCCTCGAGGGCCAGGCGCGCGACCTGATCCGGGGCGCCTACAAGCTCGACGGGAAGCTGCTGCTGGCCCTGGACGTCCAGAAGGCAGTCAGCGCGTAACCCAGGCGGGTCGTGCGGACGGAACGAACGCCGAAGCGGCGGGGGGAGCACGACTCCCGCCGCCGCTCAGCCGTTTCCGGCCCCGAGGGACATCGTGACGGTCAGCCCGCCGTCCGGGCCGCTGCCGGCCGTGACCGCCCCGCCGTGCGCGGTGGCGACCGCGGCCACGATGGCCAGCCCGATGCCGGCGCCGCCCCGCTCGTGCCGGGCGTCGTCCACGCGGCTGAACCGGTCGAACAACCGCGGCAGCCGGTCGGGCGGCACGCCGGGGCCCGTGTCCTGCACGGCGATCTCCGCGCTGTCCGGGCCGGTGGCGCGCACCTGGACGGTCACGGTGCCGCCGTCCGGCGTGTGCCGCAGGGCGTTGTCGACGAGGTTGGCCACCGCCCGCTCCACGCCCGCCGCGTCGCCGCGCACGACCGCGGCCCCCTCGGCCCGCAGCCGCACTCCCCGCCGGGTCGCGAGGGTGCCGAACCGGGCGACCACCCGGTCGACGAGGTCGTCCAGGTCCAGCGGCCGGGACGCCTCCAGGTGGCCGGTGTCGGCCCGGGCCAGCACCAGCAGGTCGTCGACCAGGCCCGAGAGCCGGCCCGCCTCGGCCAGTGCGGTGTCCAGGCCCCGGCGCACCGACTCGTCCGCGGACCGGTCGCGGGCCAGCTCCACCTCCGCGGCGAGGATCGCCAGCGGCGTACGGAGCTCGTGGCTGGAGTCGGCGGTGAACGCCCGTTCCCGCGCGACGGCGGCCGCCAGCCGGTCGAGCATCCCGTTGAGGGTCTGCACCAGCCGCCCCACCTCGTCCGGGTGCGCGGGCGGTGACAGCCGTCGGGACAGGTCGGCCGCGCTGATCGCCAGTGCCTCCGCGGTCGCCCGCCGGACCGGTGCGAGCCCCCGGCGGGCGATGCCGTAGCCGAGGAACCCGGCGAGCACGGTGGCCAGGCCGGCGGCCGGCACGAACCCGGCGACGAACGCCTCCTGGGCGTCCGACACCTCCTCGAGCTCGGTGGCGACGACGGCGACCGCGTCCCCGTACGGGACGGCGAGGACGCGCAGCTGCTCGCCGTCCGCACGGACCGTCCGCAGCACGGCGTCACCGTCGCGCGCCCGGGCGAGGGGGGCGGCAGCCAGCAGCGGCCGGCCGGCCACGTCGTCGCCGGCCGCACCCACCACCCGGCCGCCGTCGACGATCTGCACCGTGCGGTCGTCGAGGTCGAGCCCCAGCCCGTCCTCGCCGACCTCCCGCCCCACCAGGTCCTCCGGCAGGGCGGCCGCCAGATCGGCGAGCCGCTGGTCGACCCCCTCGCGCAGCGCGGTGCCGAGCAGCAGGTGCACGACCACCCCGACCAGCACCAGCAGTGCGGCGAGCGAGGCGGTCGACAGCGCCGCCAGCCGCACGCTGATCGGCAGCCGGGAGACGGCACTCACTCCGCGCACGCCACCCGGTAGCCCGTGCCGCGCACGGTCTGCACCAGATCCAGGCCGAACCGCCGGTCGATCTTGTCGCGGAGGTACTTCACGTAGACGTCGACGACGTTGGACTGGCCGTCGTAGTCGTGGCCCCAGACGTGCTCGAGGATCTGTGCCCGGGAGAGCACGTGCCCGGGGTGGCGCAGCAGGAACTCCAGCAGCGTGAACTCGCGGCGGGAGAGCTCCACGACCTGGCCGCCGCAGCGCACCACGCGGGCCGCCGGGTCCAAGGAGAGCGGGCCGCAGCCGAGCACCGCCGGCCGTGGCGGTGCGCCGCGGCGCTGCAGGGCCCGCAGCCGGCCGAGCAGCTCGGTGAAGGCGAACGGCTTGACCAGGTAGTCGTCGGCGCCGGCGTCCAGCCCGTGCACCCGGTCCGGCACGGCGTCCCGGGCGGTGAGCATGAGCACCGGCGTCCACACCTGCCGGTCGCGCAGCGCCGCGCAGACGGCGAAGCCGTCCATGCCGGGGAGCATCACGTCGAGCACCACGGCGTCGTAGCTGCCGGTCGCGGCCCGGGCGAGCCCACCGGGCCCGTCGGCGACGGCGTCCACGGCGTGCCCGGCTTCGGTCAGGCCGCGCACGAGGACGTCGCGCATGTTGCCGTGGTCCTCGACGACCAGCACCCGCATGACCGCAAGGCTGGCACGGCCCGATGAGGGGACGGTGAGAGCGGCACCCGCCGCCCTCACCTCGCGGTCGCCGTCCTCGCGCTGCACCGTGAGGACGGCGGTCCCGCGGTGCGGATCGCGGTGCCCGCCCGGCGGACACCGCGTCGGCGATGAGAGGGCGGCTCAGGTGCGGCTCATCGGATCCTCATCCGGGGCGGGCACCGTGGTCGACGCACCCGGCACGTGGCCGGATCGTCGAGGAGGAACTCTCATGCGCATCACCAAGCGAGCTGCCGTCATCACCGCGAGCACCGCCGTCGTCCTGGCCGCAGCCGGCGGTGTGGCGGTCGCCACCGGCGGCGGCGACGAGGGCGAGGAGCTGAGCCGCCCCGGCACGGTGACGGTCGACGAGGCGGACCTGCCGGAGGACGACGCCGCCGAGCAGGAGGCGCTCGCGGAGCTCGCCACGGTCGACGAGGCGGACGCGGCGGACGCGGCGGTCGGGTCCCTGGGCGGCGGCGAGGTCGTCGGCGCCGAGCTGGAGGACGAGGACGGGTACGTCGTCTGGGAGGTCGAGGTCCGCGCCGCGGACGGCTCCCTGCACGAGGTGACCGTCGACGCCGGGGACGCCGGCGTGCTGGGCAGCGAGCTCGAGGACGACGACGAGGACGAGGCCGAGGACGACGGTCAGGACGACGACTGACCCACCACCACAGGGCAACGCCCCGTCACACAGCGTCATGCATCGCTGACCGTGCATGGCGTGACACGCGCAGTAGGGGGAATGGCCCTCCAGCGAACGGGTGACGGACGCATGGTGCTCCGGGGGCAGGGCAGACAGCATGGGTCCGTCCCGTTCCCGGAGCCCGTGGAGGCCTGCCGTGCCCTACTCGCTGGTGAGTGCCGCCACCCTCGGCTTCGATCTGGTGCGCCTGCCCGCAGGCCGGGCCGTGGCCGAGGTCCTGCTCACCGGCCTGGGGGCTGACGAATCCGCCCTCACCCGGCTGGCCGCCACCCATCCCTGCCGCGGGCTGGACCGGGACCAGCGCGGGGTGCGCGCCGTCCGGTCGCGCCGGGCACGCGAGATGGCCGCCGGCGTCCCGCACATGCGCTCCGCCGCCGAGGCCGGCCAGGGCGGTGGGGATCGCGTCGCCCTCCTGGTCGCCCAGCTCGAGCAGGGCACCATCGGGGACGCCCCCACGCTGGAGCGGTTGCTCCGGGAGGACGTCCTCGGCCACGAGCACGGGCTCCACGGGCAGACGGACGCCGACGAGTGGGACGAGGCCGCGGACGTCCTGGCCGACGCGGCCGTGGGCTTCTGGGCGGCAGGGGTCCTGCCGCCGCTGGTCCGGCGGGACCTGACCGCGGCGTTCGACCGCGCCCTCGACGCCGGCCCGCTGGCGGCGCCCGGCGCCTGGGGCCTGGGGCCCGCCGCCGACGAGCTGACCGCCTTCCTCGCCACCGTGCGCGACCTGGACGAGGCCGGCCGGGCGCGCTGGCGGGTCGCCGTCGACGAGAACCGGGCCGGGCACCGCCCGTGGGCGACCGCCATGCACGAGGCCTCGTGGGGGGCGCACGTCTCCGGGCGGATCCGGCCACTGGCCGCCGCTCAGCTGCTCGCCGTCCAGGCCTTCCTCGACGGGGGGTTCGACCTCCACGACGGCGCCGCCGGGGTGTGGAACGCCGTCGCCGGGTGCGTCCAGGTGATCGTGCTGGACGACCTGCTGAACGGGGACGCCGTCGCCGTGCTGCGTGGCCCCGGACGCCGGGTCGCCGCGCTCTCCTGACCCACCCGCGGCCCGCGCGGCCAGGTGCCAGGCGCGCCGCTCATCCGAGGGCCGTGCCGACAACGGGAGAACGGGTCGCCGCCCCCGACGTCGTCGATCTCCACCGATGGCCGAGAGATAGGGCCACGCCTTCTGCGTGTCGGCTGTAGTCAGACCGTTCCCCGCCGAAAATCTCCAGGTCGCACCAGCCCGCCCGAGCCGCCGGCAGCGCGGCCGCGCGGCGCTGGGGCGTCCCAGAGCACGGCGTTCCACGCCGTCCGGATCCGGCCTGCCGCCATTCCCCGGAATGTCGGTCACGGTCGCCGGCCGGCAGTTCCGTCGCGTCCTGCCGCCATGCCGCGGCATCCCCTGTCGTCCACCTTCCGCCCGGCCGGGAGTTGCCGGGTGCCGTACCGCCGGAGGGCTCAAGCCCGACGCGGAGATGCCGATACAGAACAACGAGCCCGCCGGTCGACGGGGGCAGGGGCCAGGAGGACGTGTGAACCCGATCAGGGTGATGGTGGTCGACGACTCGGTCGTCGTCCGCAAGATCGTCACCGATGTGCTCTCCGCGGACCCGGGGATCGAGGTCGTGGGCACCGCCGTCAACGGCAAGGTCGCCCTGGCCAAGCTCGAGCAGCTCAAGCCCGACCTGGTGACCATGGACATCGAGATGCCGGAGATGAACGGCATCGAGGCGGTGCGGGCCATCCGCGGCGGCGGCGCGGGACGAGGGCACAGCCGCCTGCCGATCATCATGTTCAGCACGCTCACCGAGCGCGGCGCCACCGCGACCCTCGACGCCCTGTCGGCAGGGGCCAACGACTACGTCACCAAGCCGGCCAACGTCGGCAGCGTGGCCCAGTCGATGGAGAGCGTCCGCGAGCAGCTGATCCCCAGGATCAAGGCGCTCACCGGCCGCCCGGTGACGACGGTGGCACGCGCGGCCGCACCCGTGGCACCGCCGCGCCCGGCCGCCCCGCGCACCGCCCCCGGCAAGAAGCCGGCCGTGCTGGTCATCGGTTCCTCCACCGGCGGCCCCGAGGCGCTGGCCCGCGTGCTGCCGGCCCTGCCGGCCAACCTGCCGGTGCCGGTCCTGCTGGCCCAGCACATGCCGCCGGTGTTCACCCGTCAGTTCGCCCAGCGCCTGGACCGGCTCTGCGCGCTGCGCGTGGTGGAGGCCGTCGACGGGACGCCGCTGGTGCCCGGCACCGTGCACCTGGCGCCCGGCGACCACCACCTGGTCGTGCGCGCCAACGGCCGGGCGTCCTACGCCACGTCGCTGAACCAGAGCCCGCCGGTGAACTTCTGCCGGCCCGCGGTCGACCCGCTCTTCCGCTCGGCCGTCGCGGCCTACGACGGTGCGGTGCTCGGTGTGGTCCTCACCGGCATGGGCGCCGACGGCCGCAACGGCTGCGGGGAGGTCCGCGACGCCGGCGGCACCGTCGTCGTGCAGGACCAGACGACCTCGGTCGTGTGGGGCATGCCGGGCGCCGTCGCCCAGGCCGGCTACGCCGACGAGGTCCTGCCGCTCGACCGGGTCGCCGAGGCCATCCAGCGGCACCTCGCCGGTGCCGCGCCGCTGAACGCAACAACCGCTATGGCCGTGGGAGGTCGTCGATGAGCCTGACCGCGACCAGTTTCGACTGGGTCCGTGAACTCGTCCGCAAGGAGAGCGCGATCGTGCTCCAGCCGGGCAAGGAGTACCTGGTGGAGGCCCGTCTCCTGCCGCTCGCCCGGCAGATGGGCCTGACCGACGTGTCGAAGCTGGTCGAGACGGTGCGGATCCGCCCCGATGCCGACAACAACCGCAGGATCGTCGAGGCGCTCACCACGAACGAGACGTCCTGGTTCCGTGACGGCGACCCGTTCACCGCGCTGACCTCCACGGTCCTGCCGTCGCTGCTGTCGGCCCGCGGGGCGAACGAGCGGCTGCAGATCTGGTCGGCGGCCAGCTCCAGCGGCCAGGAGCCGTACACGATCGCGATGCTGCTGGACGACGCCCTGCCCAACGCGACCTCCCGGGTGTCGATCACCGCGACCGACCTCTCCCGCGAGATGGTGCAGCGCACCCGTGCCGGCCGGTTCAGCCAGCTCGAGGTCAACCGTGGCCTGCCGGCGCCCATGCTCGTCCGGCACTTCAGCCGGGTCGGCAACGAGTGGGAGGTATCGGCCAACCTCCGCCGGATGGTCAACGCCGGCGAGTGCAACCTCGCCGCTCCGCTGCCGCGGATGGGCCCGTTCGACGTGGTCTACCTGCGCAACGTGCTCATCTACTTCGACCTGCCGACCAAGCAGACGATCCTCCGCCGCGTGCGGGACCTCATGCGCCCCGACGGGTGGCTCTTCCTCGGCGCCGCCGAGACCACCCTCGGCGTCGACGACTCCTGGGAGCGGGTCGTGATCGGCCGCAGCTCCGCCTACCGCCCACTGAAGGGGGCCTGACATGCGTGCCCTGGTGATCGACGACTCCCGCGCCATGCGCCGGATCGTCACCAGCATCCTCACCGGTCTCGGCTACGAGGTGCGCGACGCCGGCCACGGCCGGGAGGGGCTCGACGTCCTGGACGAGGGCTGGATGCCCCAGCTGGTCTGCGTCGACTGGAACATGCCGGTGATGGACGGGCTGCAGTTCGTGTCCGCCGTCCGGTCCAACCCGGCCTGGCGCTCCGTGACGATCATGATGGTCACCTCGGAGAGCGAGCACACCCAGATCGTGCGGGCGCTCGCCGCCGGCGCGCACGAGTACGTGATCAAGCCGTTCACCGCCGACGCCATCCGCGACAAGCTCGCGCTGCTCGGCCTGCTCCCCGAAGAAGCGCTCGTAGGGCATCAGGTTCCCCTGCGGAGCAGTGACGAAGCGCGCGTAGTGGTTCCGGTTCCCCTGCGGAGCAGCGACCAGGAGGTCGCCCTGTGAGCACGATCGACACGAGGAAGCGTCGCCGCGCGAGCGACGCCCGTCCGGTCATCACCGATCTGATCGACGAGGCCACCGTCCTCTCGATCGCCGAGGAGACCTGGGTCGCCCTCGTCGGTGAGGACGAGGTCCTCGTCCCGATCCCCGGTGCGGCCCCGGTGGACATCGTGTCCAGCTGGGTGGACGTCGTCGGCCCCTGGACCGGCAGCGTCGTCCTCACCACCGGCCGTGGCACGGCGGAAGAGCTGTCCCGCGCCCTGCTGCGCGAGGCCGTTCCTGAGGTGCTCGAGCACGAGGACGTCGAAGACGCCTTCGGCGAGATCGCCAACGTCGTCGGCGGCAACGTCAAGGCCGCGCTGCCCGGCCCGTCCGGCCTGAGCCTGCCCCAGGTCGGGAGCGCCCCGGTCGTCCGCAACCCCGTCGACGTGTGCCGCGTCGACGTGGTCTGGCGCGGCGAGCCGGTCTCCATCTCCGTGCAGGGCGCCCTTCCGCCACTGCCGGTGTCCTCCCCCACGCGCGAGAACGAGGTGTCACTGTGAAGATCCTGATCGCCGACGACAGCCGCGTCATGCGGCAGATCGTCATCCGCACGCTGCGTCAGGCCGGGTACGACGACCACGACATCGTCGAGGCCGAGGACGGCGCCGACGCGCTGGCCAAGGTCGGGTCCGAGAGGCCGGACCTGGTCCTGTCGGACTGGAACATGCCCAACATGACCGGCATCGAGTGCCTGCAGGCCCTGCGGGCCAGCGGTTCGGCCGTGCCCTTCGGGTTCGTCACCTCGGAGGGCTCGCCGGAGATGCGCGAGAAGGCGGCGAACGCCGGTGCGATGTTCCTCATCGCCAAGCCGTTCAACGAGGACATCTTCAAGGAGCACCTGGACGGGGTGATCGCATGACCGCCGCCGCCGTGCAACTGCCCGCCGCCAAGGACGTCCGCGACATGCTGACCGGTCTGGTCGGCAAGCCGGTCGCCGTCTCCCCCGGTGCACCGGTCACCCCGACGCCGGACAAGCCGGTGTCCGTGGCCGTCTACGTGGACCCGTACATGAACGTCAACGCCCTGTGCCTGATGGACCTGGGGGCGTCGGCCTACACCGGCTCAGCCCTGGCCCTGCTGCCGCCCGGCGGCGCCCAGGACGCGGTCGAGGAGGACGGCGAGCTCACCGGCATGCAGGTCGAGGCGCTGCACGAGGTGGTGAACGTGCTCTCCGCGCTGTTCAACACCGCCGGTGCCCCGCACTCGAAGCTGCACAAGCTCTACGCGGCCGGTGAGGACCTGCCCGGTGACATCGAGGGCATGCTCGCCGCCTTCAACCGGGTGGACCTCGCCATCGAGGTGCCCACCTACGGCAAGGGAGCGATCTCCTTCGTCATCCCGTGAGGATGAGCGCCGAGCGCTGAACGACGGAGGCCCAGGACCGGACCGGTCCTGGGCCTCTGCGGTGCACCGCACTCCGCGAGCCGGTCAGGCGATCGCCCGGGCCTGCTCGTCGCCGCTGGTGGGCAGGCAGGCCCAGACGTGCTTGCAGCCGTCGTCGACGTACCAGCCGTGCGCCACCGACAGGCGGGCCACCAGCTGCAGCCCCATTCCGCCCTGCGCGGGGTCCCGGTCGACGGTAGGGGCCGGCATGGCCTCCGGAGCGCGGTCGCTCACGTCGAGCAGCCAGCCGCCGCTGCCGGCCACGACCGTGGCCACCACCGGTGACTCGCCGTGGCGCAGGGCGTTGGAGGCCAGTTCGTCGAACGCGAGCACCAGCTGCTCGCTGCACTCGTCGGCCGGGTCGTCGGGGAAGCCGAGGCCCCCAAGATGGCTGCGGAGGGAGGCGCGGGCGGGGGGCAGTTCGGCGAGTGCACCGAGTCGCCACCGCCAGACCTCGCCACGCCCATCGGGCAGCGGGCGCAGCGGCCATGCGAGTCGCGCCATGCTCTCCCCCTCGAGTCCTGGTCACCGACGGATCCAGGGGTGCCCCGGTCCGGGCGGTGTCAACCCCGCATGCGTCCGGTTCCGCAGATCGCCGCGTCGAAGGCGGTTGATTTCACGCGGTGAATCCGTCAGGCTGGCTCGTCGGGCTGCAGGCCGGTACAACCCCGTGGGGCGGGGCCGACGCCGGGTAGCCACCTAGTCCGGATGGCGCAGCAGGTAGCGGCCGAAGTGCGGCACGGTGAAGGCGATCTGGCCCCGCTCGGCCGAGTAGACCAGCCCCTTCTTGATCAGCGAGTCGCGGGCCGGGGAGAGCGAGGCGGGCTTGCGCCCCAGCGCGACGGCGACCTCCGACGTCGCCACCGCCGCGCCGGCGTCCCCGCCCAGCTCCGCCATGGCGTGCATGTACTCGCGCTCGGCGGGGGTGGCGCGGTCGTACCGCGACCCGAAGAAGCCCACGGCGAGCTCGGCCTCGGCCACCGGCGCGGCCATAACGACGTCCGCGGCGGTGATGGGGGAGGAGGCGGCGACGTCCCAGGTGACCTTGCCGTAGGCCTGGACGAAGTAGGGGTAGCCGTCGGCGGCGTCGTAGAGCGCATCCAGGGCGTCGGGCTCGAAGGTGACGTCCTCGCGTTCCGCGGGGGCCAGCAGGGCCCGGTCCGCGGCCTCCCGGTCGAGCCGGTCGATGCGCAGGTAGCGGAAGAGTCGCTCGGAGTAGCTCTTGGACGCGGAGAGCACCGCCGGCAGGTGGGGGAGGCCCGCGCCGACGACGATCAGCGGGGCGCCCTGCTGGGAGAGCTCGTGGCAGGCGGCGCAGATGGCCGAGACGTCGTCGGGCTGGATGTCCTGCATCTCGTCGATGAACAGCGCGATACCGCTGCCGATGTCCGCGGCCACCCCGGCGGCGTCGGTCAGCAGCTCGACCAGGTCGATCTCCATGTCGCCGGAGTCGGCTCGCCCGCTCGCCGCGGGGACGTCGATGCCCGGCTGCCAGCGGTCGCGCACCTTCGCCTCCGCCGGATTCACCCTCTGGGCGAACGCCTTCACCACACCCAGCACCTCGGCCACCGACTCCTGGTCGCCGTGCCGCGGCCCGAGTTCGCGCAGCGCCATGTGCAGCGCCGAGGAGACCGGCCGGCGCAGCGACTGCTCGGGGCGCGCCTCGATCTTCCCGGTGCCCCAGCCGCGGGCGATCGCCGCCGACCGGAGCTGGTTCAGCAGCACGGTCTTGCCGACGCCGCGGAGCCCGGTGAGCACCAGGGAACGCTCGGGGCGCCCGCGCGCGATGCGTTCCAGGACGACGTCGAACGCCGACAGCTCGCCGTCGCGGCCGGCGAGCTCGGGCGGCCGCTGCCCGGCGCCAGGGGCGTAGGGGTTCCGCACCGGATCCATGTCGACCACCGTATGGGCTTCTCTAGCGTCCCGTCTAGAGACCGGTAGAACGGCCTAGCGTGTCGGGCGGAGCCGCCGATCCAGCGATCGGGGGACCCGTCGACCGCTGTCTGGAGATCTCTAGCTCGATGTCTAGAAATCGGTAGAGCAGGTGAGCGTCGAGGGTGCGCTGGTCGGTACGTCGCCGGCGGGGTGTTCCCGCTCTCCTGATCGGAGGACAGGTCCATCTGCAGTTCTCTAGCTCCGACGCTAGACCGGGATAGACCCGGCGAGATCCCCCAGTCGGCGACGTCGCGCCGCTAGCGTCGCCGCCGTGATCAAGTTCCTGCTCAAGGTCGTCGTCTTCGCGGCGGCGTTCTACGTGCTGACCTCCTTCGACGTGCTGCCGGGGCTGGAGGTCGTGACCGACCCGGGCGGCCCGCTGGGGGAGTACGGCGCCTACCTGTGGATCGGCCTGATCTTCGGCGTGGTCAACGCCGTCGTCGGCCCGGTGCTGCGGCTGCTGTCGCTGCCGTTCCTGCTCCTCACCCTGGGCCTGTTCCTGCTGGTCATCAACGCTGCGCTCCTCGCGCTGACCGCCGCGATCACCGAGCACCTCAGCGTCGACGGCTTCGGGACCGCCGTGCTCGGTGGCCTGATCTTCGCCGTCGTCGGCTGGGTGGCCGACCAGCTGCTCGACCACTGACCGCGGCCGGTCCGGCGTCGCCGTGACGCGCGTCTCGGGGAGCAGTAGCGTGGCCTGGCATGGCGAGTGACACCGGTGTCGTCCACGACGCAGCCGTCGGGGAGCGGGACGGTGGTCCCGCGGGCGGCTCCCTCACCGGACTGGCCGCCCTCGAGGCCGGCCGGGACGAGAAGGCTCAGCTGCTGCGGGCGGCGGCAGGGGCGGCCGTGGCCGACGCCGAGCGCGGGGCGGCCGTGCTGCCCGCGGGGTGCGGTGCCGGGGAGCTGCCGGCGTTCTTCCGTCGCTACTTCTGGAGCGAGCCCGCCGAGGAGGTCCTGGCCACCGACCCGGCGCACCTGGCCGCGCTCGCCCTCGGGCACCTCTCCCTCGCGGCGGAGCGCCTGCCCGGGGCGGCGGTCATCGATGTCCAGCCCGTCCCGCGGGAGCGGGAGGCCGCCCGGACGGTGATCCGGCTGGTCACCGACGACATGCCCTACCTGGTCGACTCGGTCACCGCCGAGGTGGTCCGGCAGGGGTTCCGGCTGGAGCACGTCGTCCACCCGCTGCTCGTCGTCCGCCGCGACCTGCGCGGAGGGATCACCGCGCTGTGCGACAGCCTGGACGCCGCTGCCTGCGGCGACGGCGCCGTCGCCGAGTCATGGATGGCCGTCGTGCTCGACGGCCCGCTCGACGAGGAGGCGGCCGGCGACCTGGTCACCGGGCTGCGCACCGTCCTCGACGACGTGCGGGCGGTGCACGAGGACGGCGACCGGATGCGCGCGCGCATGGTCGACCTGGCCGCCGAGCTCGACGACCTCGCCACCGGGGACGGGAACCGGTCCGGCCCGGTCGAGGACCCGGCCGACGACCCGGCCGAGGCCGCGGCCCTGCTGCGCTGGCTGGCCGACGGCAACTTCGTCCTCCTCGGCGCCCGCGACGTCGAGATCACCGAGGACGAGGAGGGGACCGTCGCCCGGCCGGTGCCCGGGACGGGCCTCGGGGTGCTCCGCAGCGACACCGACGTGGCCCGCTCGGCGACCGCACCGCCCGAGGCCCCCGGGGTCACCGGGCGCCACCGGCTCACCGTCACGAAGGCCGACACCCGTTCGTCGGTGCACCGCCGGGCGTGGCTGGACCTGGTCGCCGTCACCCTCCCGCACAGCCAGGGCGTGACCCGGCGCCGCCGGTTCGTCGGCCTGTTCCCGTCGACCGCGTACGGGACCAGCGTGCTCGACGTGCCGCTCGTGCGCCGCCGCGTCGGCGAGGTGATCCGCCGCTCCGGCGTGCCGGCCGACAGCCACACCGGCAAGCAGCTGCTCGACGTCCTGGAGACCTATCCCCGCGACGAGCTGATGCAGGTCGGGGCGGACCGGTTGCTGCCGGTGGCGATGGCCGTGCTGCACCTGCAGGAGCGGCGGCAGACCCGGCTGTTCCTGCGGCAGGACCCGACCGGGCGGTTCTGGTCGGCGCTGGTCTACCTGCCGCGGGACCGGTACACCACCGCCGTCCGGCTGGCGATGCAGCAGCTGCTGCTCGAGCGGCTCGGCGGCTCCGGCATCGAGTTCACCGCGCGCTCCACCGAATCGGTGCTGGCCCGGCTGCACTTCGTCGTCCGGCTGCCGGTGCGCCGGCAGGGCGCGCCTGCGACGCCGCCCGCCGACGTCGACGTCGAGGGGCTGCAGACCGAGCTGGCCGCGGCGGCGCGCAGCTGGACCGACGACCTGGCCGAGGCCCTCGCCGCCCGGCACGGCGCGGATGCCGAGACGGTGTTCGCCCGGGTCGCCGACGCCTTCCCGGCCGCGTACCAGGAGGACTTCCCCGCCGCCCGGGCCGTGGAGGACCTGGTCCGCCTGGAGTCGCTGACCCCCGGCGACCTGGGGCTGCGGCTGTGGACGCCGGCCGGTGCGGCCCCCGGGGAACGGCGGCTGTCGGTGTACCGGGTCGGTGAGCGGCTGCTGCTGTCGCAGATCCTCCCGGTGCTGCAGCACATGGGCGTCGACGTCGTCGACGAGCGGCCCTACGAGATCGACCGGATCGGTGCGTCCCCCACCTGGATCTACGACTTCGGCGTGGCCGTCCCGCCGGTCGAGCTGCCGCTGCTCCGCTCCCTGCCGGAGCGGTTCACCGAGGCCGTGGGCGCGGTCTGGCGCGGGGAGGCCGAGGACGACGGCCTCGGCGCACTGGTTCTGCTGGCCGGGCTCAACTGGCGGCAGGTCACCGTCCTGCGCGCCTACGTGCAGTGGCTGCGCCAGGCGGGGCTGCCGTTCAGCCAGGCCTACGTCGAGGCCACGCTGGCCGCGCACCCCGGGGTCGTGGCCCGGATGGTCGCGCTCTTCGAGACCCGGTTCTCCCCCGGCCGCGCCCGCGGGCGGGAGCCCCGGCAGGCCGAGCTGGTCGAGGCCCTGCGCCAGTCCATCGGCGAGGTGGCCTCCCTCGACGCCGACCGGGTGCTCAGCTCGCTGCTGGCCGCGATCACCGCCACCCAGCGGACCACGTACTACGCCGGTGGACCCCTGGCGCTCAAGCTCGACCCCGCCGCGGTCCCCGACCTGCCCGAGCCCCGGCCGGCGCACGAGGTGTGGGTCAGCTCCCCGCGGGTCATGGGCATCCACCTGCGTTTCGGCAAGGTGGCCCGCGGTGGGCTGCGCTGGTCCGACCGCCGCGAGGACCTGCGCACCGAGGTGCTCGGCCTGGTCAAGGCGCAGATGGTGAAGAACACCGTCATCGTCCCGACCGGCGCCAAGGGCGGGTTCGTGGTCAAGAACCCGCCGCCGGACGGGGCCTCCCGCGAGGAGGTGGTCGCCGAGGGGCAGGCCTGCTACAGGCTGTTCATCGGCGCGCTGCTGTCGCTCACCGACAACTGGGAGGCAACGGACGGGGTGGCCCCCGGCGCCGTCGTCCCGCCGGACAACGTGGTCCGGCACGACGGCGACGACAGCTACCTGGTCGTCGCCGCCGACAAGGGGACGGCGACCTTCTCCGACCTGGCCAACTCGGTGGCGCTCGAGCGCGGGTACTGGCTGGGCGATGCGTTCGCCTCGGGCGGCTCGGTGGGCTACGACCACAAGGCGATGGGCATCACCGCCCGCGGCGCCTGGGAGTCGGTGACCCGCCACTTCCGTGAGCTCGACCTCGACGTCCAGCGCGACGATTTCACCGTCGTCGGCGTCGGCGACATGTCCGGTGACGTCTTCGGCAACGGCATGCTGCTCTCGGAGCACATCCGGCTGGTCGCCGCCTTCGACCACCGGCATCTCTTCGTCGACCCCACGCCCGACGCGGCGACGTCCTTCGCCGAGCGCCGCCGGCTGTTCGACCTGCCGCGCTCCTCGTGGGCCGACTACGACCCCGCGCTGATCAGCGAGGGCGGCGGCGTCTGGCCGCGGACCGCCAAGTCCATCCCGGTCTCCGGGCAGATGCGCGCGGCCCTCGGCCTCCCCGGGGACGTCACGGCAGCCACCCCGGTCCAGCTGATGCGGGCGGTGCTGCTGGCGCCGGTCGACCTGCTGTTCAACGGCGGCATCGGCACCTATGTGAAGGCGGCGACCGAGAGCCACCTGGAGGTGGGGGACAAGGCGAACGACGCCGTGCGGGTGGACGGCGGGCAGGTGCGCGCCCGGGTGGTCGGCGAGGGCGGCAACCTCGGGCTGACGCAGCGCGGCCGGGTGGAGTACGCGCTCACCGGTGGCCGGGTGAACACCGACGCGATCGACAACTCCGCCGGCGTGGACACCTCCGACCACGAGGTCAACATCAAGATCGCGCTCAACCGCGTCGTCGACGAGGGGCGCATCGACGCCGACGGCCGGGCGGCGCTGCTCGGGGAGATGGCCGACGACGTCGCCGCCGCCGTCCTCACCGACAACCACGCGCAGAACGCCACGCTCGCCGTGGAGACGTCGTCGGCGCGCAGCCTGCTGGACTCCCACGAGCGGTTCATCCGGTCGCTGGAGCGGTCGGGCCGGCTCAACCGCGCGGTCGAGGCGCTGCCCGACGCCCGCGCCCTGGCCGAACGGCGGCGCGACGGGCAGGCGCTGACCAGCCCGGAGCTCTCCGTGCTGCTGGCCTACGCCAAGCTGCAGGCCGGGGACGCGGTGCTCGCCTCCTCGCTGCCCGACGATCCGGCGCTCGATGACCTGCTGGTCGAGTACTTCCCGGCCCCGCTGCGGGAGCGGTTCCCGGCCGCCGTGACCGGCCATCCGCTGCGCCGGGAGATCATCGGGACCGCGCTGACCAACCGGGCGGTCAACGTCGCCGGCGCGACCGGGCTCTTCCGGCTGGTCGAGGAGACCGGGGTGCCGCTGCCCACGGTGGTGCGCGCGCACGCCGTCGCCCGGGCCGTCTTCGGCGTCGACCGGATGTGGGACGCCGTCCGGCCGCTGGACAGCCGGGTGGCGGCCGCGACCCAGATCGAGGTGCGCACCGAGGCGACCCGGCTGGCCGAGCGGGCCACCCGCTGGCTGCTCCGCCAGGCCGATCTCACCGCCGAGGCCCCGCCCCCGCTGGCCGACGTGACGAACCGGTTCGCCCCAGCGGTGGGCGAGGTGCAGGCCGGGCTGCCCGGCTGGCTGCTGGGCAGCGAGGCGGAGGGGTTCGCGGCGCGGGGAACGCGGCTGGAGGAGGCAGGCCTGCCCGCGGAGCTGGCGGCGCAGGTGGCGGCCGCGCCGCTGCTGCCGGCTGCGCTGGACTTCGCCGTCGTCGCCGAGCGCACCGGGGCGCCGGTGGCGCTGGTCGGGCAGGTCATGCAGCGGCTGGCCGAGCGGCTGGGGCTGGTGGCCCTGCGCGAGCTGGTGACCGCCCTGCCGCGCGACCGCCGGTGGCCGTCGATGGCGCGGGCCTCGCTGCGCGACGACCTGGCCATGGAGCAGTCCTCCCTGACCGAGGACGTGCTGACCCTGCGCGCCTCCGACGAGGAGGCGCCCGGCGACCTCGTGGGGCGGTGGGAGGAGGGCTGGGACGCCGCGCAGCGCCGGGCCGCGGCACAGCTGGCCGACATCACGGCGGGCGACCGGCAGGAGCTCGCCGAGCTGCTCGTCGCCGTCCGCACCCTGCGCGGCCTGCGCCGCCGCCGCCAGGCCCGCCGGCTGCCGCGTCCCGGGGACAAGTAGCCCGACGCATCCGTCACGGCACCGTCATGCCGGCGGTGATTGGCCGTCATGCTGCGGGGCACGGTCGGGGAGACCCCTGCCCCCGACGCGAGGACCGATCCCGTGCCGTTACGCCCGCTCACCCGCACCGACGGCTACCTGCCCATCGAGGACCACGGCCTGATCGGGGACGGCGTCACCTGCGCCCTGGTGGCCCGCGACGGCAGCATCCCGTGGCTGTGCCTGCCGAACTTCGACAGCCGGCCGTTCCTCGCCGGCATCCTCGACACCGATCGCGGCGGCCGCCTGGACGTCACGCCGGTGGGGCTGCGCGAATCGGCCCAGCGCTACCTGCCCGACACCGGCATCCTGGTCACCGAGCTGCAGGGGCCCGACGGCCGGCTCGAGCTGACCGACTGCCTCACCCTGCGCAAGGGCGCCGACCTCGCCGAGCCGGTGCCGTCGGGCCGCGGGGAGCTGCTGCGGCTGGCACGCGCGGTCGGCGGCGCGGTGGACGTCGACGTCACGCTGGCGCCCATGGACGGCGTGTTGGTCCGCCCGGAGCTGGGCTCCTGGCGGATCCAGTGGGCCGCCGAGCCGGGCCTGGAGATCCTGTTCTCCTGCTCCTCCCCGGTGACCGTCGCCGGCGACGGCGCCATCCGCGGCCGGGTACGGCTCGAGGACGGCGAGCGGCTCACCGTCGCCCTGCAGTGGTCCGGCCAGACCCACACCCGCATCGGCACCGAGCCCGAGGTGCTCATCGACCAGACCGCTGCCGCGTGGCGCGAGTGGGCCGGGCGGCTGCAGTACAGCGGCCCGCAGAACGACCTGGTCCGCCGGTCGGCGCTCACCCTCAAGCTGCTCGACCACGCCCCCACCGGCGCGATCATGGCGGCGGCGACGTCGTCCCTGCCCGAGGAGATCGGCGGCAGCCGCAACTGGGACTACCGGTTCACCTGGGTGCGGGACGCCGCCTTCTCCAGCTACGCGCTGCGGCGGATCGGCATGCAGGACGAGTCCAACGCCTTCCTGGCCTGGACGCTGCGCAACGTCGAGCGGGACGACCGCGCGAGCATCTGCTACACGCTCGACGGGAAGCGCCCCGGGATGGAGTGGACCGATCTGGCGCTGTCCGGGTACCGCGGCTCCGGGCCCGTCCGGTGGGGCAACGGCGCGGCCCGCCAGATCCAGAACGACGTCTACGGCGAGCTGCTGGACGTCGCCTACCAGTGGGTGCGCAGCGGAGGGGTGCTCGAGCCGCCGCTGTGGCGGGCGCTGCAGGAGCTCACCGAGGAGGCCATCAGGCAGTGGCGGACCCCGGACAACGGCATCTGGGAGATCCGCGACGCCGGCCGCCCGTTCACCTACTCGGTCGGGATGTGCCACGTCGCCGTCGACCGGGCGATCCGGATCGGGGAACTCTGCGGGCTGCCGTTCCCCGAGGACCGGTGGCGACGGGAGGCGGAACTGATCCGGAGCACGCTGCTGGAGCGGTCCTGGGACCCGGAGCGCGGCACGTTCACCGAGCACCTCACGCCGCCGGGCGAGACCGGCCACGGCGGGCTGGACGGCTCGCTGCTCACCCTGCCGCTGCGCCGGCTGATCGCCGCCGACGACCCGCGGATGGTGGCGACCACCGAGGCGGTGCGCCGGCACCTCGACGCCGGCGACGGCCTGCTCTACCGGTACCTGCACACCGAATCCCCCGACGGGCTGGCCGGCGGGGAGGGCGCCTTCCTGCTCTGCAGCTTCTGGCTGGTCGACAACCTCACCGGTCAGGGCCGGCTGGACGAGGCGGTGCAGCTGTACGACTCGCTGTGCGGGCGGGCCACCGAGCTCGGGCTGCTGGCCGAGGAGATCGACCCGTCGACCGGCGCGTTCCTCGGCAACTTCCCGCAGGCGTTCAGCCACGTGGGCGTGATCACCAGCGGCTGGAGCCTCGGCCGGGCGCTCGCCGGCCGGGAGGGGAACGCCCGATGAACCGGTCCTTCCTGATCCTCGGCGGCACCGGCGACCTCACCGGCCGGCTGCTCCTGCCCGGCCTGGCCGAGCTGGTCGACGCCGGCGTCCTGGACGAGCCGGTCGCCGTCCTCGCGGTGAGCCAGCAGGACTGGTCCGACGACCAGTACCGGGAGTGGGCCCGCGCGCGGCTCACCGAGCACGCCGGGCACGTGCCGGAGAAGTCGCGGGACCGGCTGGTGGGGTGGCTGGGGTACCGGCACGGCGACGTCACCCTCCCGGCCGACCTCCGGGCCGGCCTGGACCGGGCGGGCGGCGTGCCGGTGGTCTACCTGGCGCTGCCGAACACGGTCTTCCTGCCCACCCTGGAGGCGCTGGCCGAGGTGGGGTTGCCCGAGGGCGCCGTCGTCGCCGTCGAGAAGCCGTTCGGCCGGAACCTGGCCGACGCCCGGAAGCTCAACGAGGTCTTGCACCGGCTGGTGCCCGAGGAGTCGGTCTTCCGGACCGACCACTTCCTGGCGATGCAGACGGTGCTCAACATCCTCGGGCTGCGGTTCGCCAACCGGATGTTCGAGCCGGTCTGGAACGCCCAGCACGTCGAGCGGGTGGACATCGTGTTCGACGAGACGCTGGGGCTGGAGGGTCGCGCCGGCTACTACGACACCGCCGGCGCGCTGCGCGACATGCTGCAGAACCACCTGCTGCAGATGCTGGCCGTGGTGGCGATGGAGCCGCCGGCCGCGCTGGACGCCCGCAGCCTGGCCGCGCGCAAGGCCGACGTCCTGCGCGCCGTCCGCCCGCCGGGCGACATGCGCCGGGACACGGTGCGCGCCCGCTACACCGCGGGGACCGTCGGCAACCGGGAGCTGCCCGACTACACGGCCGAGGACGGCGTCGAGCCCGACCGCGGCACCGAGACCTACGCCGAGTACACCGTGGAGATCGACAACTGGCGGTGGGCGGGCGTGCCCTTCCGGCTGCGCTCGGGCAAGGCGCTGGGCGCCGACCGGCACGAGATCGTGCTCAGGTTCAAGCCGGTGCCGCACCTGGCGTTCGACCGGGGCCGCGAGGACGGCGGTAGGCCCGAGCCGGACCTGCTGCGGCTGCGCCTGCTCCCGGACGGGATCAGCCTGGAGGTCAACCTCAACGGTGCCGGCGACCCGTTCGACCTGGAGCGCCGGTCGCTGGAGGTCGACCTCCCGCCGACCCGGCTGTCGGCCTACGGGCTGCTGCTGAACGAGCTCCTCGCGGGGCAGGCGGCGCTGTCGATCAGCGACGTGGAGGCGGAGGAGTCCTGGCGGATCGTGGAGCCGATCCTCGCCGCCTGGGCGGCCGACGAGGTGCCGCTGCTGGCGTACCCCGCCGGCTCCGACGGCCCGGCCCGCGGCTGACCGAGGCGCCCCGCCCTTCCTCGAGTGCTACGGAGTCGTGGCCATCAGCCGCTGATGGCCACGACGTCGTATCACTCGGCGCGTGTCCTGGATCTCGCGGCGCATGGACTCCTCTAGCTCGAGTGCTAGAAAGATCTAGAGGACTTCAGAGGGCGGGGCGACGGCGGCCGAAGCCGGTGGCCTGCTCGAAGGCGTGCCCGACCTCGAGCACCCGCCGGTCGGCGCGCGGCGGCCCCACGACCTGCAAACCCACCGGCAGCCCGTCGGGGGTGAACCCGCCGGGCACCGACAGCGCCGGGCAGCCGGTCGCCGAGATGACGGTGCACGAGCGCATCCACTCCAGGTAGTTCTCCTGGTGGACGCCGGCGATCTCGGTCGGGTACTCGATCTCCACCGGGAAGGGCAGCACCTGCGTCGTCGGGGCGAGCAGCACGTCGTAGCGCTCGAAGAAGGCGACCATCCGCTCGTGCAGCTTCGTGTGCAGCTGCTCCGCGCGCGCCAGGTCGGCGCCGCTCAGCTGCGCGCCCAGCCCGGCGTTCCAGCGGATCGACTCCTTCACCTGGTCCGGGTGCCGCCGCGCCAGCTCGGAGAAGTTCGTGTCGAACAGCCAGGCCCGCAGCGTCCCGAACACCTCGTCGGCACCGGACAGGTCGGGGCAGTCGTCCTCGACGGTGGCGCCCAGGTCCTCGAACACCCGTACCGAGGCGGCGAGCACCGAGACGATCGCCGGGTCCACGGTGACGCGGCCGCCGAGGTCGGGCGCCCATGCGACGCGCAGGCCGTCGAGCCGTTCGGGCAGCGGAGCGGCGAGACCGGCCGGGTCGTCGTCCAGCGCGATCGGCACCCGGCGGTCCGGCCCGGCGAGGACCGACATCTGCAGCGCGACGTCGGCGACCGTCCGCCCCATCGGGCCCTGCACGGACAGCTGCGACCACGCCATCGGCGCCGGCCAGGTCGGCACCCGGCCCGGGGTCGGGCGCAGCCCCACGACGTTGCAGAAGGCGGCCGGGTTGCGCAGCGAGCCGCCCATGTCGCTGCCGTCGGCCAGCGGGACGAACCCGGCGGCCAGCGCGGCCGCGCCCCCGCCGGAGGAGCCGCCCGCCGACAACCCGTGCCGGTAGGGGTTGTGGGTGGCGCCGAACAGGGTGTTGAACGTGTGCGAGCCGGCCGCGAACTCGGGCACGTTGGTCTTGCCGACGCGGATCGCTCCGGCGGCCGCCATGCGGGCCACCACCAGCTCGTCGCGCAGCGGCACCGTGTCGGCGTGCAGGGGCGAGCCCCAGGTCGTCCGCATGCCGCCGGTGGCGTGGGTGTCCTTGTGCGCCACCGGCAGGCCGTGCAGCGGACGCAGCGGCTCGCCGGCGGCCTGGGCGGCATCCGCCGCGTCGGCGGCCGCCCGCGCGCCCTCCGCGTCGAGGGTCACGACGGCGTTCACCTGCGGGTTCAGCCGCTCGATGCGGGCCAGGTGCGCCTCGAGCAGCTCCCGGGCCGAGACCTCGCGGTCGCGTACCAGGGCGGCGAGCTCGGTCGCCGGGCGGGTGCAGAGGTCGTCGTCGGCGGTCATCCCGGCAGCGTGCCAGACGACCGGATGCGCGAGGCCGCGGCGTCCGGGGAACGATGGGTGGCGATGACCGACGAACGAGCCACTTCCGGTGACCACGTGACGTTCGAGGACCTGGGCCTGCGTCCGGAGCTGCTGAACGCACTGACCGCCCTGGGCTACGAGGAGCCCACCCCCATCCAGCAGGAGGCGATCCCGCCGCTGGCCGAGGGGCGCGACCTGCTGGGCCAGGCCGCCACCGGCACCGGCAAGACGGCGGCCTTCTCGCTGCCGGTGCTGCAGCGGCTGCCCGCGCACCGCACCGATCGACCGCCCGTGGCGCTGGTGCTCGTGCCCACCCGCGAGCTCGCCGTGCAGGTGTCGGAGGCGCTGCACCGCTACGGCCGCGAGCTGGGCGCCCGGGTGCTCCCCGTCTACGGCGGCGCCCCGATCGTCCGGCAGCTGCGCTCGCTCGAGTCGGGGGTCGACGTCGTCGTCGCCACCCCGGGCCGGGCGCTGGACCTGCTGAACCGCGGCGCCCTGCAGCTGGGCGAGATCGCCACCGTGGTGCTGGACGAGGCCGACGAGATGCTCGACATGGGATTCGCCGAGGACCTCGAGGCGATCCTCGACGAGACGCCCGAGCAGCGGCAGACCGTGCTGTTCTCCGCCACGATGCCCCGCCGGCTCGACGCCCTGGCCCGCCGCCACCTGCGGGACCCGGTGCGGATCGCCCTCGGCCGGGAGAAGGCCGCGCCGGGGGAGGCGCCGCGGGTGCGGCAGACCGCCTACGTCGTGCCCCGCGGCGCCAAGCCGGCCGCGCTGGGCCGCATCCTCGACGTCGAGGCGCCCACCGCGGCGATCGTCTTCTGCCGCACCCGCGAGGAGGTCGACTCGCTCACCGAGACCCTCAACGGCCGCGGCTACCGCGCCGAGGCCCTGCACGGCGGGATGAGCCAGGAGCAGCGCGACCGCGTGATGGGCCGGCTGCGCGGTGGGACGGCGGAGCTGCTGGTCGCCACCGACGTCGCCGCGCGCGGTCTGGACATCGAGCAGCTCACCCACGTCGTCAACTACGACGTCCCCTCGGCGCCGGAGTCCTACGTGCACCGCATCGGCCGGGTGGGCCGCGCCGGGCGCGAGGGTGTGGCGATCACGCTGGCCGAGCCGCGCGAGCACCGGATGCTCAAGACCATCGAGAAGGTCGCCGGCGCTCCCATCGCCGTCGAGAAGGTGCCGACCGTCGCCGACCTGCGGGCCCGCCGGCTGGACCTCACCCGGGGTGCGCTCCGGGAGAGCCTGCTCACCGACGACCTGGACCGCTTCCGGGTGGTCGTCGAGACGCTCACCGACGAGTTCGACCTCATGGAGGTCGCGCTGGCGGCGGTGAAGCTGGCGCACGAGGCGGCAGGCCCGGTCGACGACGACGAGGAGATCCCGCAGGTCTCCTTCCGCCCCGAACGGGACGGTGCCAGGGCACCGGCCGGCCGGGGCGGCGACCGGAAGCCGCCGGCCCGGGCGCGGTCGGGGGGCGGCGCCGCCACCCGTCTCTTCGTCGGGGTCGGACGGGACGCCGGTATCCGCCCGGGGGACCTGGTGGGCGCCATCACCGGGGAGACCGGCCTGACCGGGCGGGACGTCGGGTCGATCGAAATCCACCAGCGGTTCGCGCTGGTCGAGGTCCCCGAGTCGGCGGCCGACGAGGTCGTGCAGGCCCTCCGCGCCACCATGATCAAGGGGCGCAAGGCCCAGGTCCGGCGGGACCGCGCGTGATCTGGCCACAGGCGTAGGAAGCTATGCATATGCATGTGCCGCCGATTCCGTAGGCAAAGCTTCCTATGCCTACGTGGCCGGGTCCAGACTCAGCCGGGGAAGGGCTCCGGCGGCACGGTCGGGGGGACCCGACGGGGCCCCGCCTCGGCGGGGCGGGGCCGGTCCTGCGGGTGCAGCCGGACGGCGACGAGGGCGACGTCGTCCTCGGGCCGGCCGTGCACCAGCCGTTCGATCAGCTCGTCCAGCAGGTCCTGGAGCGGCAGGTCGGCCAGCTCGACCAGCGCCTCCCGCAGCCGCAGGATCCCTGCGTCGAGGTCGGAGTCGCGGCGCTCGACGAGGCCGTCGGTGTACAGCAGCACCGTCGAGCCACGCCGGAGGGTGACCACCGATTCCCGGCGGCGGGTGCTCGCATCGACCCCGAGCAGCAGGTCGCCGGTCCACTCGGCCAGCTCCGACACGGCGCCGTCGGGCTCGATCACCAACGGTGGCAGGTGCCCGGCGTTGGCCCACCGCATGCGGGTGACGCCGCTCCGGAACTCGTCGGCGGTCTGCTCGAACCGGGCCACGGCGGCGGTCGCCAGCGTCGGGATCTGCAGCGTGGTCATCGAGGCGTCCAGTCCCCGCAGCACCTCCATCGGCCCGGCGTCGCTGTAGGTGGCCACCCCGCGCAGCAGCCCGCGCAGCTGGCCCATGGCGGCCGCGGCCTCGGTGTCGTGGCCGACGACGTCGCCGATCACGAGCATGGTCGCCCCGCCGGGCTGCAGAAAGGCGTCGTACCAGTCGCCGCCCACGCGGGCCGCCTCGGCGGCCGGCAGGTACCGCACCGCGATCTCGGCGTGGTCGGGCTCGGGCGGCTCGGTGAGCAGACTGCGCTGGAGGCCCTCGGCGAGCTGCTGCTGCGTGCTGTAGAGCCGGCTGTTGTCCAGCGCCAGGCCCGCCCGATCGGCCACTTCCTGTGCGGTCGCCACGTTGTCGGCCAGCATCGGAGTGTTCTGGCCGTAGTACATGGTCAGCAGACCTAGCGTGCGGTTGCGGCCGCGCATCGGGAGGATGACCGCCTCCCGCGGCGCCAGCCGGGCGAGCAGGTCGCGTGCCTCGCCCGGGGCCATCAGGTCGAGCACGGCCGGGCCGGGGGTGCGGTTCTGCTGGCCGGTGCGCAGGGACATGGCCGCGGGGGAGCCGGCCGGCATGGCGTCCAGGCGGACCTGGGTGTAGCGCTCCAGCACCGGCCGCATCTCCGGGTCGCGGTGCCAGCACCCGACGTCCTGCGGGCGGCCCTCGGGGTCGACCACGGTGACGATGCAGAAGTCGGCCAGTGCGGGGACGACGAGCTCGGGCAGGTGCGCCATCGCGACCTGCTGGTCGAGACCTCCCGCGAGGTCGGCGCTGATGTTGGCCAGCAGCGCCAGCCGCTGGGCGGACCGCTCCGCCTGCTCCTGCATGCGGCGGCGCGCGGTGACCTCGAGGAAGTAGACCGACAGGCCGTCGGGGCTCGGCCAGGCGCGCAGCTCGTACCACCCGTCCAGCGGCGGCGGGTAGTAGGCGTCGAACGAGACGGGCTGGCCGGTGCGCACGGCCTCGCGGTAGCCGTCCTCGAAGACGCTGTTCAGCGCGGCGGGGAAGGCTTCCCAGAGCACCCGGCCCAGCAGCTCGTCGCGGCTGGCCTGCAGCAGCCGCTCGGCCTCGGCGTTGACGTGGGTGAACCGCCACTCCCGGTCCAGGCTGTAGAAGCCGGCCGGCATCGCCTCGAGCGTCCGGGTGACCAGGGTGGCGGCCTCGCGCTCACCGGTGATGTCGAACGCGGCGCCGAGCACCCGGACCGCGGAGTCGCGGTGGTCGGGCAGTGCCCGGCCGCGGGCGTGCACCCAGCGCATCTCGCCGTCGGGCCGCACCACGCGGTACGTCAGGTCGAGGTCGCCGCACGTCTCGATGGCGTGCTGCAGGGCCTCCCCCACCCAGTCGCGGTCGTCGGGGTGCAGCCGCTCGTGGAACGCCTCGATCGTCTGGTCGAAATTCTCGACGTCGTAGCCGAACATCGTGATCAGCTGCTCGTCCCAGATCAGCTGGCCGCTGTCCAGGTCCCAGTCGAAGGTGCCGACCCCGCCGGCCTCGGTGGCCAGCTCCCAGCGCACCCGGTCGTTCTCGTACCGGCGCAGCAGGGCGGACAGCTCCAGCTCGGTCACCACCGAGGCGGCGAGCTGCCGCAGGAGCGCGATCTCCGAGGTTGCCCACGGGCGCGGCTCCGGGTCGAAGACGCAGAGCGCGCCGATCGGCCGGCCGGCCGCATCGGTCAGCGCGGTGCCGAGGTAGGAACCCACGACGCCGTTCCGCACCGGCGGCAGGTCGTTGACGCGCGCATCGCAGCGGGCGTCGGTCACGACGAGTGCATCGCCGGCCGGCAGCGCCGCGGTCACCGTGCAGAGGGACTCTTCGAGCGGGCCGGTGCAGCCCACGGCCGCGTCCCCCGTGCCGGCGGCCACCAGTTGCACGTCGCTCAGCAGCGAGACCTGGCTGCCCGAGGTGCCCAGCAGGCGGGCGGCCAGCGCGGCGAGCCGGTGCAGCCCGTCCCGGTCGGTCCGGGGGAGCAGCTGCTGTGCGGCCTCGACCCGCTTCCGGTCAGCGAGCAGCTGGGCCGCCGCGCGGTCGCCGAGGCGATGCCCGACGTCGACCGTGCGGTCCGTTCCGTTCACCGAAGCCCTTCTGCCCCGGCCGTCGCCGGATGCCTGCACCAGCGCACCGCGGATGTTCGGGTGGCGTGGTCCCCGCAGTTATGTCACGGCGGGACGGTTGCGCGCAACCGACCGCGGGGCCGGTCGGCGAAATCTCGGCCTCAGTCGGCCGGGACGACCAGCACGAGCGCGTCGCCGCCGTCATGTTCCACGTGCAACCCCGCCCGCCTCAGCAGCCTCCTGAGCCGCACGACGTCGTCCGGCTCGGCGGTGGTGGTGGCCAGCAGGCGGGCCAGCCGGCCCTTGTGCGCCTTGTTGAAGTGGCTGACCACGGACCGGGTGCCGTCGGCCCGCTCGCTCAGCACGGTGACGGTGACCGCGCCCGGCACCGGGGCCAGGGCGGCGTAGGAGCCGCTGCGCAGGTCGACGACCAGACCCCCGGTGCCGGCGAGCACCGGTCCCAGCGCCGGCTTCCAGAGGGAACGCAGGGTGGGCAGGCCGGGCAGCGCCGACCCCGCCGACAGGCGGTAGGCCGGGATCCGGTCGGCCGCGCCGACCAGTCCGAACAGCGCCGATCCGACGGCCAGCCGGCGGTCGGCCCGGGCCCGCTGCGCCCGGGTCAGCGAGCTGACGTCCAGGGCGTCGTAGAGCACCCCGGTGTACCGCTGCAGGGCCGGCAGCGTGCCGGCCGTGAGCAGGGTGGCGTTGCGGGCGATCTCGTCGTCCTGCCTCGGGGACAGGCCCAGCGCGGCGCGCGAGGCCGGCACGTCGCCGGCGAGCGCCACCAGAACGCCGGCGAGTTCCGTGCGCACCGGCGTCAGCTCCGGAGCCGTCAGCGCGGGGAGGTCCAGTGGCGGGCCGTCCCCGCCGGGGGCCTTGGTCTCCGACGGGGGGAGCAGGACGAGCACGCCGACCCCTACCTGAGGTCGACGACGACCGGGGCGTGGTCGCTGGCGCCCTTGCCCTTGCGCTCCTGGCGGTCGATGAACGCGCCGGTCACCCGCTCGGCCAGGGCGGGTGAGCCGAGCACGAAGTCGATCCGCATGCCCTCACGGCGGGGGAAGCGCAGCTGGGTGTAGTCCCAGTACGTGTGGGTGGGGGTCACTGGCCAGGGCCTTTCGCGAGATTGTGCTGCTGACCTGCAAAGACACACTCCATCCAATCAGTGTCCAGCAGTGCCAATCGGAGCGTCATGTGCCCCGTTTGTGCCCCGTGGCGACGACGGCCGCCCAACGCAGCCGGCCGAGCTGCCGGATCCGGCGAGTTGCCAGAAGGGCACTGCGCGTTCCCGCGGGATGGGTCTGCGGCTCACCCCTTCCCCCGGCCCGCCGCAGCCGGGAGCAAGCCGGATTCCGGGGAGCGGCCAAGGTGCGGCCCCGCGCTGCGCGGCTTGGCCGCGAGCGGCGCGTAGGTCGGTGTGTTCCTCGGGGGGAACCCAGACTGTCACAACGTTGGAAACCCAGGGGGAAGTCTGGTGGGATTGCGCTCCAGAACCGGGTGCGGATTGCCGTACATCCCCCTATGGTTGAGTCGTCACCCCTGGAGGAGGGACCCGTGCCCGTCACGAACAAGGAGAAGATCGCTCGTGCACATGAGCAGGCGGTCTCGTTCAACATCGCCGACACAGCACGATTTCTGCAGGATGTGCTGGGTCAGCGCCTGACCGCGTACATCGCCAACATCAAGGACTCGAGGACGGTGGGGACGTGGGCCTCGGGGCAGAACAAGCCGCGGCAGGACGCCGAGGATCGTCTTCGGCACGCCCAGATGATCGTTCACCTGTTGCAGGGTGACGAGAGCGTGCACGTCGTACGCGCATGGTTCGTGGGCCTCAACCCGCAGCTCAACGACGAGGCCCCGGCTGATGTGATCCGGGAAGGACGCTTCAAGGAGGCGCTCACCGCCGCCCGGGCGTTCATCGCGGGTGGTTGAGCCGGCGTCAGTGTTTGCTCCGCCCGACGGCATCTGGCGCGTCGGGCGGGGCGACGCACCGCACCTTCCTCGCCGGCCGGCCGACGGCACCGCAGGAGACAACCGGTTCGACTCCCAGGACGGCACCTTCAACGTCCTCTACTTCGCCACCACGTTGGACGGCTGCTTCGGCGAGACCCTCGCCCGATTTCGGCCCGCGCCACATCTGCGTACCTTGCTGCAGGCCGACTGGCGCACCAATGGCTTCATGGAGGTCGGGGCGATTCCGGCCGACTGGCGCTTCCACCGAACGGCCGTGCGCGTGGTCGAGGCGCAGGCGCCGCTACCCTTCCTCGACATCGACGCCGTCGAGACCCTCCAGTTCCTGCGCTACGAACTCGCGCTCGGCCTCGGCTCTCTCGGCGTGCACGACCTCGACACCTCGGTGGTCCGCGGCGGCGACCGGCGCATCACGCGGCTCATCTCGTCGTGGACCTACAACGCCACCGACCCCGAGACCGGCGAGTCGTCCTATGCCGGGATTCGTTACGCCTCGCGGCTGAACAGCCAGTGGGAGTGCTGGGCTGTCTTCGACCGCGTCCCCCTGCTGCCGCTCGAGTTCATACCGATCACGCCAGACATGCCGAGCCTCCGGACGATCGCCCAGCTGTTCGATCTGCGCGTCCACTGATCTACGCTCAACCCATCGGGGTGAGAGAACACCGCCGCCACGCAGGGGACCGGCGGCCTCTTCGTCGCTCCCGCTACCGCGACAGGAGGTAGTGCTCGTCGCCCGCCGGCGACCGGGCCGGTCAGGACGGCCGGCGCGGGCGGAACAGCCGGTGCACGACCAGGTGCCAGGCCCACCCGGTGCTGTCCGGTGCAGCTATCGGAGCCGGGCCGGCTGCCCCCGAGTAGGAATCCGGCCCGGCGATCACCGGCGCAGGGAGGACGACGACCGCACCTGGGCGGTTCGGCAGCGCAATCCCGCCCGGCAGGACCGCGTCGGCCGCGTGGCGCCCGTACCGCTCCCACCCCCGGCGCAGGACCACCGTGTGATCCGGGTGTGTCGGTCCGAGCGGCTCGGGGGCACGGTGACGTCCCTGCTGTGCCGCTGGCGCGGAGGGTGACCGCAGGCTCTCAGGGTGCGCCAAGACCGTGACACCGAACACGGCTTCTCCATCGGCAGCCCGTGTCGTCGCCGGTACCGTCGGCAACCTGATAGGCAGATTCGGTTCGGGGCTCCCACTTGTCCAGCTGGACGTCGACACCGGCCGGCTGCGCTGGGTCAACGCCGGCCACCCGAGCCGCTCATCGTGCGCGGCTCCGGACCTGGCAGGGCCCTCCCCCGTCCTCGTGGCCGGCGTAGGGATCGCCGCAGCGTCGGCAGCGGATCACTGGTCGTTCGCGTCGTGGGACCTGGCCAAGGTCCTGGCGGGGCCGGGGAAGGATCCGCCCGTGTACAGGATGAAGGATCCCTCGGCGAGGACGGAATCGTGGTATCTCTGCATCGACCGCGGGGGACCAATCCGCATCAGCCAGCTGCCCGTCATCCCCGAACTGTAAGTGAGACGGATCTTTGTCGCCGGAAGCACTGCGACGATGTTGCGCGCGGGCAGGGTTGCTGCGTTGGAAAGTCCGAACGACGGGCTAACCGGCCAGAGCCCGTCGAGGTGACGTCGCAGCGGGGAGCATGTGGGAAACGGGGGTGCCGGCAGCGGTGAGTCTGCCGGGGATCGTAATGCCGTGCGAGACGCAGCGGGTGAGGTCGGCCCGGTTGGTGCTGGGGCGGGCAAGCAGGTATCCCTTGGACGGCAGCACCCCCGAGGCTGCGGGCGGTGTCGAAGTCCGCGGGGCGCTCGACGATCGTCTACCCGCTCTTGCGTTCGATCGACGCCAGCAGACCCCCTAGACACTGGCGGGCGTGCATCCCCGATCTTGGGTGGAAAAACGAAGGTCAGATACGGCCCTCTTTCGCGTGATGTCAGTGCGCGAGAACTGTGAGGAATGTCTGGGCGAGCATCGCCAGGCTCATGTGTAGATGTCAGGCGTTATAGAGCCGAACCCGATAGTTGTTGAGCCCTGTAGTACTAGAGGCTAATCGCCTTCTGAGTGAGCGGGTGTTGCGGCTTCCGATGGTCGAAGCCGGATGATTGTCGACATGTAGCCGCGTCTCCTGAGTTGGCACGGTGACCTACTCATTTCGGTGTCGTACACCCCGTTTCGCGGTGATTGGCCTGGATCCTCGGCCGCAGGGGCCGATGACGTCCTCGCCCGCCGGATCAGCCCACAGCCGCAGCACCATCACCGGTCTCACTCAGGAGAACGCCATGCCCAATACGCCCAGCCCCCTTTCCGCCGCGCGGGAATCCCGCGCGTGGTGGGGTGTCAAGGGCCATGAGGTTCTGCCCAGCGGCGGTCGTGAGACCTGCCCGCTGACGGTCACTCGCTCTGCCCGGTGATGGCCATGGGATCTGCCCAGGCTGGCCATCACCAGTCCGGTGTCAGGTCAGTGGCCTCACCCCCTGCCCGGCCAGGGCCTGGGAGAGGCGGACGCTGTCGCCGCTGGTCTGGCAGACGTGGGCGTGGTGCAGCAGCCGGTCGACTGTCGCGGTGGCGAGGGTCTTGGGCATGAGCTCGTCGAAGGCTGCCGGGTGCAGGTTGCTGGAGACGGCGACCGAGCGCTTCTCGTAGGCGGCGTCGACGAGTCGGTAGAGCCCTTCGGCTGCGTCGGTGGCGACCGGGAGTAGGCCGATGTCGTCGATCACCACGAGGTCGGCGCGCAGCACGCGGGCGATGGCCTTGGTGACGGTGTCATCGGCGCGGTGCCGGCGGACCAGCAGCCCGAGGTCCTCCAGGGTGAACCAGGCGACCTTGAGCCCTTGTTCGACCGCGGAGGAGCCCAGCGCCTCGAGCAGGAACGTCTTCCCGGTGCCGGAGGGACCGCAGATGACCAGGTTCTCCCGCCGGTGCAGCCACTCCAACGTCCGCAGCGCCTGCTGCGTTGGGGCAGGGATGCTGCTGGCCTCCGGCGTCCAGGCGTCGAAAGTCTTCCCCGTGGGGAACGCGGCGGCGGCCCGCCGGGTGGCCAACGCCGAGCGGTCCCGGCCGGCGACCTCCTCCCCGAGCAGCACGCGCAGCACCTCGGCCGGGTCCCAGCGCTGGGCCTTGGCCGTGGCCAGCACGTCAGCGGCATGCCGGCGGACGTGGGGCAGCCGCAGCCGGCGCAGCAGCGTCTCCAGATCATCCGGCAGCGCCGGTGCCGCCGGCGTCCCGACCGCCGGTCCGACCGCCACCGCGGATGCCGACCTCGTGGCGGCGGTCATCGGGTCACCTCGGCGTCGGCGTCGGTGTCGGGGGCGGCGCCTGGCTTGGCGCTGGGACCGGTGGTCGGTGCGGCGCCGAGGGCGGCCCAGCCCGCGGTGCCCTGGGTCAGGCTGCGGTCCTCGGCCGCGGAATGCCTGGTCCCGTTCGTGCCGGCGGACCGGTGTTCGAGGATCGAGCCCAGGTCGGCCTCGGCGAAGCGGGCATGCACCGCGGCGTGCCCCAGCGCCCAGTCCACCTCGCCCGAGCCGACGAGCTTGGCCATCGTCACCGCGGCGGCCATCTTGACCCGCATCTTGGTCGTGCCCACCGCGGCGGCCTCGGTCAACCACAGCCGGGCCCCGTCGCCCAGAGCCAGGAACTCCACCTCGGCGGCGGTCTTCGGCTTGGGCTGGCGGTCCAGCGCGCCGACCGGTGCGGGCGGGAAGTGCTCATCGATCAGCTGCGGGCTGCCCGGGGTGGCGCGGGCGTGGCGGGCAACCTCGACCGGCCCGGCGTCACCGACGTGCACGATCACCACCCGCTCACCGGAGCCTTGCCCGTGGACCCGGACCCAGACGGTGGCGCTCAGCAGGGTGTGCGGCACCGAGTACTGCCCGCCGTCGAAGGTGACCAGCGGCGTGTTCACCGCCACCGTGCGGGTCACCCCGAGCGCGACGGTGTGCGGCGCGGCCGGGATCGGGTGCAGCCGCTGCTGCTCCTCGGCCAGCATGTCCACCGGAGCACGGCGGGTCACCCGGTGGATCCGGGCGTTGACCTGGTCGCAGAACGCCTCGCAGGCGGCCTCCAGCTCGGCGAAGGAGCCGTAGGCCTCCCGCAGGTTGGTGTCGGTGGGCACCAGGTCGGCCTTGGCCAGCTTCACAGTGTTCTCGCTGCCGCCCTTGGAGGCGGGGTCGGCCGGCTCGCAGGTGTGGATCGTGATCCCGTAGTGCCGGGCGAAGGCGACGGTCTGCTGATTGCGCACCGGCATCCCGGCGACGTGTTCGACGGTGACGGTCTTCTCGTTGTCGGTCAGCACGTACGTCGGCGCCCCACCCAGGCGGCGCAGCGTCACGTCCAGCGCGGCGAACACGCTGGCGGTGGTCTTGTCCCGGATCGCCAGCACCACCCGGAACCGTGCCCAGGCCAGCCACGCGCAGAACAGCGTGGTCCTCGCCCCGCCGATGAGCGGGCCGTCGCCGAAGTCGTACTGCAGCCACATGCCCGGCTCGGTCACCCACGGCCGGTGCACCCGCACCCGCCCGGCCCGAAACGCTGTCCGCACCTCCGCGACCGCGCGGCGGGTGGTGCGCTCCGAGCCGGTGTAGCCGAGGGCAACGAGCTTCTCGTGGGCCTTGTCCGCGCGGATCGTGCCCTTCGAGCGCTCCATCCACTCCTCGACCTTGGGCAGGAACTCATCGATCAGCCGCGGGCGCGCCGCCGGCCGATCGCTGATCCCGCCGGCCTCACGCCGCCCGACGTAGTGCGCGACGGTGTGATGCGAGCAGCCGGCCAGCTCGCCGGCATCGCGGTAGGACCCGGTCAGGTCGAACGCTTCCAGAATTTCCATGATCTCCCCTGCAGACTTCACGGTGTCCCTTCTCGGGTGAGCGGCGCTTCAGCACCGCCAGCGCACCCGAGAAGGGGCCTCAACCGCCGCAGGCGGCGAGGCAGACGACGTCGTGTTGGGCAGATCCCGTGACCATCAGCGGGCAGTTCTCATGTCCGCCAGCGGGCAACTTCGTGGCCGTCTCCGGGCAGAATGCCGTGGCCGCCGACAGTGGGGTGACCGCGGTGTCAAGACCAAGATCCTGGCGGCGGTCGCCGTGCCCGCTGCCGCGGCCGGCGTCATCGGGATCCTGGGCATGCAGGCGATGGGCGAGGCCACTACCCAGGCCAATTCTCTTTACGAGAACAACGTTACGGCCGTCGCGGCCACCGGGGACATGAACCGGCTGATCAGCGAGATGCGCATCGTGGCCCGGGATGCCCTGCTGGCACCTACTCCGCAGGAGACGCAGCTCGAGCTTGAGCAGCTGGACAGGCTCCGGGCGGAGTTCGACGCCGTCGCGGAGACGTACACCGCGGGTGGGTTGGGTGAGCGGCGCCAGGTCGCCTTCGATGAGCTGGCCGCGGCGCTCGGCGAGTACGAGCTGAATCAGGAAGAGTTGTTGGCGCCGTTGGCGGCGGCCGGTGACATCCCGCAGTGGATCGCTGTGAACGAGGCTGAGGTCTCGCCCTTGACAGAGGCCATGACCGAGGCCGTCCTGAGGCTGCGTGAACTCGAGGGCGAGGAGGCGCAGACGGCCGTCGCGGCCATCGACTCCTCCGCCGCGACGCAGACGACCATCTCCTTGATCATCATGATCGTTGGCCTTCTCATCGCCGTCGGCGTGGGCCTGGTCGTCGCTACGGGGATCGCCCGGGCCACGCGCAAGGTTCGGGACGTCACCGACGCCCTCGCCCAGGGCGATCTGACGCACAGCACTGGGCTCACCACCCGCGACGAGCTGGGGCAGATGGGTCAGGCGCTGGACTCCGCGGTTGCCGACCTGCGGTCGGTGATGGCATCGGTCGTCGGATCGGCCGATGCGGTGGCGGCGTCGTCGGAGGAGCTAAGCGCCTCGTCGGCGTAGATCTCGGCGTCGGCGGAGGAGACCAGCGCCCAGTCCGGTGTGGTCGCCTCGGCGGCCGAGGAGGTCAGCCGCAACGTGCAGACCGTCGCCGCAGGTGCCGAGGAGATGGGTGCCAGCATCCGGGAGATCGCCACCAACGCCGCCGAGGCCAGTGAGGTGGCCTCCCGCGCGGTGACCGCGGCGCAGGCGACGACGGCGACGGTGACCAAGCTGGGCGAGTCCTCCGCCGAGATCGGCAACATCGTGAAGGTCATCACCAGCATCGCCGAGCAGACCAACCTGCTCGCGCTCAACGCCACCATCGAGGCGGCGCGCGCCGGCGAGGCCGGCAAGGGCTTCGCGGTGGTGGCCAACGAGGTCAAGGAGCTGGCCCAGGAGACGGCCAAGGCGACCGAGGACATCGCCCAGCGGGTGCAAGCCATCCAGGGCGACACCACCGCGGCGGTGACCGCGATCGAGGAGATCTCGATGATCGTGGGTCAGATCAGCGACCGGCAGACCACCATCGCCAGCGCGGTGGAGGAGCAGACCGCCACCACGAACGAGATGTCGCGCTCGGTCACCGAGGCCGCCGGCGGCTCGGGGCAGATCGCCGACAACATCGTCGGGGTCTCGACCGCCGCGGAATCCACCACCCAGGCGCTGACCCAGACCCGCGTCGCGGTCGACGAGCTCTCCCGGATGGCCGCCGACCTGCGCAGCAGCGTCGCCCGGTTCACCTACTGAGCACGTTCGTCGCCACTGGCTCACGGGAGCGACACAACGCGGCCGTCCTCCGCCCACCGATGGGGGGCGGAGGACGGCCGCAGCCCGCATACAGCGCACGACCGACCGGCTGATCCCTGAAGGAGGCGCCGTGCCCTACACGCTGACCAGCGCCGCCACGCTCGGCTTCGACCTGGTCCGGCGACCCGCCGGTCGCCGCGTCGCCGAAGTGATGCTCACCGCGCTGGCCGCCGATGGCGACCTGTTGCATCGGCTCGCGGACGCCCATCCCGGCTCAGGGCCCGCCTACGCCGTGGACACCCGCCGCAGCCGAGAGGTCGCGGCCGACGTTCCGCACGTGGGAGCGGTTCCACCACAACCGGCCCGGATGCCGGGGACATCTAGCGCATTGGTCCGGTACCTCACCGACAGCACGATCGGCACCGCCGCAGCCGTGGAGCGGCTGCTGCGTGCCGACATCCTCGGCCCCGAGCATCTCGCGGCAGCCGCCACCGACGACCGCGTCCGGGAGCGCGCGGCCGACGTGCTGGCCGACGCCGCCATCGACATGCTCCCGGCCTGCGTTCATCACCGACTCACCGCGCCCCTCGACGCGGTGACCGCCAGCTGCGGCCACGGATGGCCGGACGTCGGCCCCGCAAGTGCGCACCTGACCACGCTGTTCACCACCGTGGCCGGCCTGCGCACCGAGGAGCGACATCGCTGGCGCCACGCCGTTGACCTCGGACGAGCACAGCGACGCCCCTGGGCTGAGGCCATGCACACCGCCTGCTGGGCCGCCCACCTTTCCGGCCGCACCCGAGCCCTGGCCGGCGCCCAACTGCTCGCCGTGGTGGCCTTCGGCCACGAAGGGTTGAGCGCGGCCGATGCCGGCTACGGCGTGTGGAACGCCCTCTCCGGATGCGTTCAGGGCCTCGCGCTGGCCGACCTGTTGGACCAGACAACCCTCGACACACTCACCGCGCCGCGGCAGTGTGCCACTGGGCGCGCGCTTCCCCCAGCGGCCTAAGAAGCTCCCACCGCGACCCGCTGGCCGCCGTCTGCGTCGTGCCCGTGCCCGCCGAAGTCGAGCGGCAGGGCCTTGGTTGTTCTGCCCCGCGCCCGGAGGGAGACAGTAACCCCTTAAGGGTTAAATGGGGAATCGGCACACAAACACTCAATTCTTCGCATCAAGCTTTGCATGCCTGTGTCGATCACATTCACGTGTCCGCTCTGTCGCGATATTTGCGCAGCGGCGGTGGACGTCGAGCGAAGGTAACCCAGGCCGTGACGACGAGCTACATATACCCAGAGCCACCAGAGGTATTCTTGTCCTTGGCCGCTCTGCGGACCTCCGGCGGTGTCGACGGTGAGTCGTGGCCCGGGTGCACACCGAGTCTGTGCGGTCACAGACCCCCCGGAACCGGCGTGCGGCCAGGGGAGTGGCTTCTCGGCGTGGCCCGCGAGGTCGTAGGACTGGATTTGACCTTCGATACCGGCGCTGCCGTCAGCGCCGGCGCAGCGGTGGTCGTGCGGCTGCCGGACCAGACGGTCGTCGGCATGCTGCGCGGGGTTCCCGTCGACGGGCCGGGACCCCTCAGCGCTTGCCAACGTCAGGGCATGGCCATCATCGCCGGCCTGATCGGGCGCGAACTCGACCAGCAGCGCACGCTGGAGCGGAATGGAGCCCAGCGGCGTGACGCTCTCCGCCATTTGTTCACCGGCGATGGCACCTCAGTGGTCGTGCAGCCCATTCGCCGGCTCGCTGGAAACATCATCGTCGGCTATGAGGCGCTGTCCCGCTTCGGCGGAGGGCAGCGCGGTCTCATCCCAGCGGACACAGTGTTCGAAGAAGCCCGGCAGCTCGGGCTCGGCGTAGAACTCGAGCTGGCCACCGCACGATCGGCCCTGGGCCTGCTTCCCTACATCGCCGCGCCGAGCTATTTGTCGGTGAATCTCTCCCCGGCGGCCCTGGTCGACCCGCGGACCGCGGACCTGTTCGCCGGTGTCAAGACGAGGCGTGTTGTTCTCGAACTGACCGAGCACGAGCAAGTCGAGGACTACGCCGCGCTCAGCCGAGCCCTGCGGTCCCTGCGCAAGCGCGGTGTGCGCTTGGCCGTCGACGACGCCGGGGCCGGCTTCGCCAGCCTCCAACACATCAGCCTGCTCAACCCCGATCTGATCAAGCTCGATCGGGCCCTGATCCGGGCCGTCCAGGAAGATCCCAGCCGCCGCGCGCTGGTGCGAGCCATGGTGCAGTTCGCTCACGAAACGTCGGCCACCCTCATCGCCGAAGGCATCGAACACGAGGCCGAACGTCGCCAGCTCATCGAACTGGGGGTAGAGCTGGGACAAGGCTTCCTCCTCGGTCACCCCGCCCCGCCGGACCAGTGGCTGCACCGGCGCTCGCCACTGGGCACCTATGGAGTGGCGCGACAAAGGACCCGTGCCAACGCCTGAGCCGCGCCCGCTCCAACTCTGACGCCGCACCGTCGGCGTCAGGTGCCCTGACCAGCGGGGGAAGGCCCTGCGAGGCCAGCGATCGGCACTTAGGCTGCCCTAATATGATTTGGAACAGCGACGAACTCGGGCTTCTGCGTGTCCTCGCGATGACCGATGAGCCCGTCGGCATGTTCGACGTCACCACCGCGATCAACCCAGAACCCAGGGATCAGAAAGAACGCGAGGCCTGGCTAGCCCGACAGCTAGAACTCATCGACACCTTCCTCGGCCTCTACCGGCGGGGATTGGTTCACGAAGTCGTGCCAGCAAACGGCCACACCGGCGACCGATATGCCCTGACCCAGGAGGGGCAGGAGGTCACCGGGCGCCGGCTGGGCAGGTGACCTCTTGGCTAGCTTGCCGTCGCACTTCCGCCGACCTGTCTCGCCCCGTGAACAACGGCGTGGATGAGCCCTCTACCCAAACGTCGCTGCCGTGTCGCTGCCACGGTCCCTGGCTTGCCGCTGCAGCCCGTGCCCGCACCTGCTCCAGATCAGTCACGCTCTTGAGCGTGACACGGCGAGCGGGTGACAGTGGCGCCCGACGCGAGCAGCGGGGTCCTGTGTCTACTGCTCGCGGGCGGCCGGAGGCCTACCGCGCCGGCTCCTCCGCCGGGGCCACGGTGGGGGTGGTGCGCGTGGCGACCGGAACGACGAGGGGTCCGCCGGTCGCCGGGTCGGTCAGGATGTGGCTGTCGATGCCGAAGACGGTGCGCACGGTTTCGGTGGTGACGACCGTCTCCGGCGGCCCGGCGGCCACGATCCGCCCGGCTCGCATGGCGATGAGGTGGTGGCCGTAGCGGGCGGCTTCGTTGAGGTCGTGCAGCACCATGACGACGGTCCGCTGCTGGACGCGGTTGAGCTCGGCCAGTAGTTCGAGCACCTCGAGTTGGTGGGCGATGTCGAGGTGGGTGGTCGGCTCGTCGAGCAAGAGCACCGGGGTGCGCTGGGCGAGGGCCATGGCGATCCAGACCCGTTGGCGTTGGCCGCCGGAGAGTTCGTCGACCTGCCGGTCCCGCAGCTCGCCGGTGCCGGTCGCGGCGAGCGCCTCCTCCAGGGCCGTCTCGTCTTCGGGGGACCAGGAGTCGAACAGGCGGCGGTGCGGGAAACGACCGCGGGCGACCAGGTCGGCCACGGTGAGGCCCTGCGGCGCGACGGGTGCCTGCGGCAGAAGGCCGACGGAGCGGGCGACCTGCTTGGTCGGCAGCCGGTGGATCATCTGGCCGTCCAGCAGGACCGCTCCGGAGGCGGGCCGCAGCAGCCGGGCCAGCGCACGCAGCAGCGTGGACTTCCCGCAGCCGTTGGGCCCGATGATGCAGGTGATCCGTTCGTCGGGTACGGCGAGGGACAGCTCGTCGACGACCGGGTGACCGTTATCGTAGGCGAGGGTGATGGCGTCGACGGTCAGGCGGGTCAGGAGACACCTCGGTTGGTTCGCCAGAGCAGGAACAGGAAGTAGGGGGCGCCGACCGCGGCGGTGACGACGCCGACCGGCAGGCTCACCGGGGAGAACGCGTGCTGGGCGATCAGGTCGCTGGCCAGCACCAGCACGGCGCCGAGCAGGCCGGTCGCGGCGAGGACCCCGCCGGTCAGCGGGCCCAGCAGCATCCGGGCGGCGTGCGGCACCATGAGCGCCACGAACCCGACGGGTCCGGCGGCGGCGACCCCGACCGCGGCCAGCGAGGCGGCGACCAGGAGCGCTGCGGCCCGCGCCGGCTGGGTGCGGATGCCGAGCGCGGCGGCCGAGTCGTCGCCGAGCTCGAGCACCTGCAGCCGCGGCGTCAACGCCAGCGCCGCCGGCAGGAGGACCAGGAGGCCGGTGGCCAGCCAGCCGACCTGCTGCCACGTGCTGGCGTAGAGGGTGCCGGTGAGCCACAGGACCGCGGAGCTGACCAGTTCGATCGGGAAGCGGACGAGGATCAGCGTGGTCAGCGCCGTGAGCAGGGCGTGGATCGCGATGCCCACGAGGACCAGCCGGTGGCCGGCGACCCCACCCCGCCAGGTGAGCCCGTACAGCAGCGCGGTGGCAGCCAGGGCGCCGAGGAAGGCCCCGACCGGAACGACCGCCGGCGTGCCGAACAGCACGATCAGCACGACGGCGGCCAAGCCCGCTCCGGCCATCACTCCGATGATGTCCGGGGCGACCAGCGGATTGCGGACCAGGGACTGGAAGATCGCGCCGGAGACGGCCAGCGCGACCCCGACGCCGAAGGCCGCCAGTGTCCGCGGCAGGCGCAGGGTCAGCACGACGAAGTCGTGCTCCCCGGAGCCGAACCCCAGCGAGGTCGCGAGCACCTCCGCCGGCGCGATGCGGATCTCACCGAGGGTCATCGTCCAGACCATGAGCCCGGCGGCGAGCAGGGCCAGGAGGAGCCCGGTGATGACGACGCGCGGGCGGTAGCGCACCGAGATCCGGACCGGCCGGATCCGCCGGACGGTGCGGAGCCGGGAGGGCCCGGCCCGCCGGCGCAGCGTGGTTCCGGTGCTCACAGCTCGCTCAGCCTCCGGCTCCGGACCAGATGGACGAGGAACGGGGCGCCGACGATCGCGGTCATGATGCCGACGTCGATCTCGCTGGGCCGGGCCACGATGCGCCCGAGCACGTCGGCGGCCAGCAGCAGGACGGCGCCGTAGATGGCGGAGTAGGGCAGCAGCCAGCCGTGGCTGGGGCCGACGACGGCTCGGACGGCGTGCGGCACGGCCAGCCCGATGAAGGCGATCGGACCCGCGGCCGCGACCGCGGCGCCGGCCAGCAGGACCACGGCGAGGACGGTGGCGGCACGGACTGCCCGGGTCCGCTGGCCCAGCCCGGCCGCGAGGCTCTCGCCGAGGCTCAGCGTGTCGAACTGTCGCGCCATGGCCCCGACGAGGGCCAGGCCCACGACCAGGAAGGGGGCGACCTCGGCGAAGGCCGCCAGATCCCGGCCGACCAGCGACCCGGCGAGCCAGAACCGCACCTGGTCCAGGGTGCGCTCGTCGAGCACCAGGATCGCCGAGATCCACGAGCCCAACAGCGCCGTGACCACGGCGCCGGAGAGCGCGAGCTTCACCGGGGTCGCACCGTCGCGGCCGGCCGAGGCGATCAGGAACACCAGGGTCATCGCCACCAGCGCTCCGGCGAAGGCGAACCAGATGTAGGCCGACGGGGAGACGATCCCGAACAGGTGGACGGCGGTCACCACCGCGAAGGACGCCCCGGCGTTGAGTCCCAGGATCTCCGGGGATCCCAGCGGGTTGCGGGTCACCGCCTGCAGGCCGACCCCGGCGACGGCCAGCGCCGCGCCGACACCCAGCCCGATCACCGTCCGGGGCAGCCGCGACTTGCGGACGATGAGATGCTCGGTCGAGCCGTCGAACGTCGTGAACGCCTCGATCGCCGTCGCGGTCGACAGCGGGACCGAACCGAACCGCAGACTCACCAGGATGGTGGCGACCAGCACGCCGAGGCTGGCCAGCAATCCCACTGACAGCAGGGCAGGTCGCAGGCCGCCGGCCCGGCGGGAGGCGACCGGAGCCGGCCGCTGGTCAGGACGGACGGTCTGGGACACCGGAGCCGGTTGCCGGTCGGAACGGGCGGTGCGGACCATCGGGGGCACCCCGATCTCGGAGGAGGAGGGCAACGGCGGAGGCTCCGGCTGGGATGGAACGCCGCGGCCGGCGGGCGCGGCGGCGGCCACCAGCCGCGCCCGCCGGCCCATCGGTCACAGACAGCTGCCCTCAGCCAGGAACGATTCGACGTCGTCGAGGACGATCTCGGCTCCGATCAGTCCGATACCGAGCATCCACTCGTCGTCCTCGACGTCGAACTGGCAGTCGGGAACCGCTTCCAGGTTCTCCCACAGGGCCGTGACCGCACCTTGGGTGGTCGCCGCCGGGTCGCCGTAGGTGGTGGAGAAGATCACGTCGGCCGCGGCCTGCTCGATCTGCTCAGGGCTGATGTAGGCCATCGAGTACTCGTCGTAGCCCAGCTCGGGAAGCTCGAACCCGACGTCGGTGAGCACGCTGCCGGCGAAGGTCTCCGGGCCGTAGATACGGGTCTCGTCGGGCAGGAACCGCACGAGCGAGGCGGTGGCCCCCTCGGCGCCGATGGCTTCGCCGACCTCGTCGGCCTGCTGCTCGTACTCGGCCAGCGCCTGCTCGCCCTCCTCGGCCAGCCCCAGCGCCTCCGCGGAGGTGTCGAAGATCGCCTGCCAGCCTTCCTCGTAGTCGGTGAAGACCGTCGGGGCGATCTGGCTGAGCTGGTCATAGATCTGCTCGTGGCGCACCTGCGAGGACAGGATCAGGTCGGGGTCCAGCGCCGCGATGGCCTCCAGGTCGGGCTCCTCGATCGTCCCGACGATCTCGATGCCCTCCGTGCGGTCTCCGAGGTACCCGGGAAGGCCCTCGGCGACGCTGGACTGCACCGACCCCACCGGGGTCACCCCCAGGGACAGCGCCGTGTCCAGGTGCGGGGTGTCGAGGACCACCACCCGCTCCGGATCGGCCGGGACCTCGGTGGCCCCCATCGCATGCTCGACCAGCCGGGGCTCGGCCGCGTCGACCTCCTCCTCGACCGCCGGCTCATCCGCGAGCTGCGGCTCCTCGGCGACGTCCTCCGCCGAGGAGCCGCAGGCGCTCAGAGCCGCCACGGTGAGGACGGCGGTGGTAAGGGATCGTAGGCGCATAGGGGGATCCTTCCGGGAGTCAGCGACGAAGTCGCAAGGCCGATCGGTGCCCCCAGAGCCGAGACGCGAGCGGGTCAGCTCAGGACCACCCTGGTAAGGCAAGGCTGACCTTACTCGACCGCGCGGGATCACGTTGGCGCACGGCCGCCGCGCCCTGCAAACCCCCGCCCAGGTCAACCCGCGTATTCAGAAGATCGTGTGCTCACGCCATCTGTGGCGGTGCGCGGTGGCCGTGGTCGTGTCCGTAGTCCCGGACGTCGGCGTCGAGGCCTCGGAGATGCGCAACCCGCAGAAGGTCAGCACCGACACCAGCGCGGCCGAGCGGGCAGAGTGCGCCGTCGCCACGGCGAGCAGCTGGCGGAGCTCGCGCCGGCGGTCAGCCCGACGGGCCTGGTACTCGTCGGAGACCCTGGGCCGGCGCACGATGCGATGGGGGAGTAGGTGACCACCTGGGCGACCGAGGCGGCCACAGCCGGCCGGTCGGTACGCGGCTGGGGCTCGGTGGTCAAGTGGCGCACCCAGGCGTCGACGTGGCGGCGCTCAGCGGCCAACGGGTGGATGCCGAGGGGCGTGCACCAGCGCGCCCACGCCTCCAGGTCGCGGCGGTAGGCGGTGGCCGTCCTGGCCGGGTGGCCCACCAGCCAGCCGGCGGCAAGGCGCAGGAGCGGGTCGTCGCCGGGGGTGCCGGGAAGGCGGTCGAGCGGAGCGGGGCGGACGGCTGGGACGGGGGCCGCAATCGCGGCTGCCATCGGCAGAAGAGCTGTCATGCGTCGCCTTCCTCTTCCTCGAACTCCTGCAGTGCCCGCAGGACCGACGTCATCAGCAGGCAGGCCACCAGGGCGTTGCCGTGATTGAAGTGCTCGGCGTCGGCGTAGTGGACCGTCACCTGGCGGTTGAGCGCGTCCGGTCTGTCGCCGTCTCCGGTGAAGTAGGGCGCCTTGAAGTTCGCCAGGGGGGCGACGGCCGCCTGAACTCGGACCTCCTGGATCGACACCTCCTTGGAATTGAAGTGAACGGCCTCGGCGACCGACCTCGTACTTGCCGGGAAGCCAGCTGGCGATGACCGCATCGGTCACGACGACTGCGAGAGCCTGTGCCGCCTCGTGATGGCCGGCCTCGAAGGCATCGAGAACGCGCGGCGCGAGGGGCAGCTGGGTGACGAGGCGTTCGGCGTTGACCTCGGCCAGGACGCGGCGGCAGTCCTGCACCAGCTCGTCGGCGTGGTCGAGCAATACCGCGACACGGGCGTCGCGGTGCGGGGCGGCGAGGACGGCCGCGACGACCTCGGCCGGTGGAACCCACACCAGAGGCAGCCCGTCGCCCTGGATGACCTCGGTGACCCGCTCGAGCCTGAGGCCCCGGCGGGGCCAGTTCTCGGGCAGCTGCTCGAGCAGCCGGTCGATCGCGGCGATCAACTGCGGGTTGGCGGCGAGCCCTGCGGCGATCTGCTCCGCGATGGGCCGGACCCAAGTGGTGACCGCGTCCTGTAACTGGCGCCGGATGACCACCCGCCAGTCCTCGGCGGACTTCCCCTCGTCGTCCACGGTCACGCCCCGACGCTAGCCGCGGGGTGGGACAAGGACCCTCAGATAGCGTCCTATATCTGCGGGTCAGACTCGGCCCAGGGGTGTCCCGGTTGGGGCACCCCAGGTTCTATCGGTCGACGCAACGCCTTCTTTGAAGGCGGTCATTGGTGCATGCGCGACGGGATTCCGCTGCTGGTATCCGGTTCCTGGCGGCGGTCAAGGAGGGGCGGGGTCTCAAACCGTCCGCCCGCGCCGCCGGGATCGGCAAGGAGACTGGCTACCGGTGGCTGCGGGAGGCGTTCCTCGCGCTGCGGGACGAGGGCCTCAGCGTCGAGCAGGCCGCGGCCGAGCTGGGCTACTGCTCCCCACTTATGGTCGACTGGGAACGGCAGCGACCGGGCCCCCGCGGGCGGCATCACCTGGCCGTCGACGCCGGGGTCGAGGACGCCTTCTGGCGCCGCTTCGCAGGCGGCGACTCGATCGGCGCGGCAACTCGAGCCGCCGGGGTGGGTCGTTCGACGGGCTATCGGTGGTGGCGCGGCCGCTACGGGCAGCTGCGCAAGCAGGGCCTGACCGCGCGGGCCGCCGCGCTGCGGCTGCGGATACCGACGCCCCTGGCCAGGCAGTGGGAGGACCAACGGCGCCGCGCCGATGAGCACGCCCGCCGGGAGCGGGAGGCTCTTGAGCGGCGTGCGCTTCGCACCTCGGCACGCCATGCCGAGGAACTCACCCGCCGGCGGGCACCGCGCTCGGACGTGCTGGCGCGCGACACGCGCTACTGGGAGCTGATGCGTGCCGGGCTGAGCAACACCGCCGCCTCCACGATCCTGGGCGTGCACAGGAAAACCGGCGCACGCATCCGCGCCCGCCGCCACCAGCAGACCGCCCCGCCGTCCCGGCCCACCGAGCGCTCAAGCCGCTACCTGTCGCTGCGCGAACGGCTGCAGATCGCCGACCTGCTGCGGCTGGACTACTCGATCCGGGTGATCGCCGCCGAGCTGGGCCGCTACCCCTCGACGATCAAACGGGAGCTGGACCGACACCGCGACGAGCACGGCCGCTACCTGCCCCACCACGCCGATCACGTCGCGGCCCAGCAGCGCCGCCGGCCCCGACAGCACAAGCTAATCGCCCACCCGAGGCTGCGCACGCTCGTGCAGCGCAAGCTCAACCGGTGCTGGTCACCCGATGAGATCAGCGGCTGGCTGCGCCGCACCTACCCGACCGACCCGACGATGTGGCTGTGCCCGGAGACGATCTACCGGGCGCTGCTGGTGCCCGGCGGCCAGGGACTGCACAAGCGCTACTGCCGCAAGCTGCGCACCGGCCGGCGGATCCGCAAGTCCCGCTGGCTGACCCGATCCGGGCACGGCGCCGCCGTCCGCGACATGACCATGATCGACCAGCGGCCAGCCGAGGTGGAGACCAAACAGCAGGCCGGGCACTGGGAAGGCGATCTCATCCTCGGCGTGGGGTGCGCCTCAGCGATGATGACCCTGCGCGAACGCACCACCCAGTACGGCATCGTGATCAACCTGCCGGTCGATCACACCGCCGAGACGGTCAACGCCGCCGCCACCGCCGCGTTCGCGCCCCTGCCCGCGCACATGAAACGCACCCTGACCTGGGACCAGGGCGTGGAGATGGCCCGACACCGCGAGCTGGCCCGAGCCACCGGCGTGGCGATCTACTTCGCCGAGCGCTGCAGCCCCTGGCAGCGCGGCGCGAACGAGAACTACAACGGCCTCCTGCGCCAGTACTTCCCCAAAGGCACCGACCTGTCCGTGCACACCGACGCCCACGTCGCCGCGGTCATGCACGAACTGAACACCCGCCCCCGCAAAGGCCTGAACTACGACACCCCAGCCGCCCGCTTCCGCGCCGAAATGCGAAGCCCTTCCCTCCCACCGTCACACGGCTAGGCTCTGCAACGAAGATCAACACGGGCTCGCGTTGCGTCGACCGCTGGAATTCACCGCACCTGTGCGGGACCGGCCACCGGGCGGGTCTTGCGTGGACAGCCGTCACCCGATGCCTTCGGTGACGTGGCGCCGTCATCACCGGACCCGAGGTTCCCCAACCGGGACAACTACCGGCTACGCATGCTCCTGATCGGCGGCGGGCACACCAGCCCCCACCTCAAGTAAGAAGAGTCAGTACAGGTAGCGGTCGATGTCGGAGCCGTGCGTCCACAGGTGGTTCATGCGGTCGGCGGTGCCCTGTGCGTCAGGCTGACGTGAGACACCTCGGGTAGTTCTTTCTCCCTCCGCACAGGGCGAGACAGGTTGATCACGATGACGATGACGACGGCAGACCTTTCCGCTGCGCCAGTGACCGACGATGGACAGGTGAGTCCTCGAGCCGAGCGTCCCCGGCGGCGTTCCTTCACCGCCGAGTACAAGCTGCAGATCCTGGCCGAGTACGACGCCACCGAGCCCGGCCAGCGGGGCGCGCTGCTGCGCCGGGAAGGCCTGTACTCCTCGCACCTGGTCGAGTGGCGCCGCGCCCGCGACGCCGGCGCCCTGGCCGGGCTGGAGAGCCGCCCGCGGCCGGCCAAGCGAACGCCGGAGCAGGTCGAGCTCGAGCGGCTGCGGGCCCGCGCGGAGCGGGCCGAGGCCGAGCTGGCCAAGACCAAGGCCGCCCTGGACGTTGTGGGAAAAGCACACGCGCTCTTGGAACTGCTCTCCGAGAGCGCGGACACCGACAAGCCGTCGAAGAAGTGATCGCCCCAGCGGTGGCCGAGCTGGCCGCGCACACCTCGACCACGCAGGCGTGTGCGCTGCTGGGCTGGTCACGCGCAACGCACTACCGCGCCCAGATTCCACCGGCGCCCCGGCAGGACAAGCCGCCGCGGTCGGCACCGCCGAACGCGCTCACCGACGCCGAGCGGGAGCAGGTGCTGGCCACGCTCAACAGCGCCCGGTTCGCCGACAAGTCCGTGGCCCAGTGCTGGGCGACGCTGCTGGACGAGGGCAGCTACCTGTGCTCGATGTCGACCATGCACCGGCTGCTGCGCACGGCCGGGCAGTCCCGGGAGCGGCGCCGGCAGGCCACCCATCCGCCGCGGGCCAAGCCCGAGCTGCTGGCCACCGCGCCAGGGCAGGTGTGGAGCTGGGACATCACCAAGCTGCGCGGACCGCAGCGCGGCGTCTACTACGACCTCTACGTCGTGCTCGACATCTTCTCCCGCTACGTCGTGGGCTGGACCGTCGCCGCCCGCGAGGACGCCGACATCGCCAAGGCCCTGATCGCCGACGCGGTCGCCGTGCACGGCGCTCCGGGCAGCGTGCACGCCGACCGCGGCACCTCAATGACCTCCAAGCCGGTCGCCCAGCTGCTGGTCGACCTCGGCGTGGCCCGCTCCCACTCCCGGCCGCACGTCTCCAACGACAACCCGTTCAGCGAGTCGGCGTTCAAGACGCTGAAGTACGCCCCGGTCTTCCCCGACCGGTTCGGCTGCCTGGCCGACGCCCGCGCGTTCTGCGAGGCGTTCTTCGCCTACTACAACCACGACCACCGCCACTCCGGGCTCGGGCTGCACACCCCGGCCTCGGTGCACCACGGCACCGCCGGTGAGGTCCGCGCCCAGCGGGCCGCGACCCTGGCAGCGGCCTACGCGGCCAACCCCACCCGCTTCGGCCACCGGCGCCCCACCCCGCCACCGCTGCCGACCGCCGCCTGGATCAACCAGCCCAGCAGGGAGGCCCTCATCCAGAACAACTAACGCGATCTTGTCTCAACCGGCTTGACAGGTTCCGGTGCGGGCGTGGGCGGCCTCCTCGGCGTCGCTGAGCACGCAGTCGGTGGCAGGCGGGGTCCCCTGCAGCCGGGCGCTGAGTAGTCGGGTGTCGTCGGTGGGGGAGAGGTCGAGCAGATCGGCCAGCCGTGCGAGGAGCGAGACCAGGTCTGTGCGGTCGGCCCGGCGGTAAGTGTCGGCGAGCTGCTCGGCGTGGGCGTCGACCAGCTCGGCGATGTCGGAGTCCAGCCGGGGGTGGCCGAGGGCGGCGGCGGTTGCGGAGAGAAGGTCGATGTCGGCGGCGGGCAGGATGAGCGCGGTCATCGGCGCGTGCTCGTAGCGGCCGTCCGGGGCGAGCAGCCGGCCGCACCCGGGTCCCCGGGACTGGCTGGGCGCCAGGGCGGTGAGCAGGCGCTGCACGGCGGCGAGCGCTATCCGGCCGGCCAGCGGCGGCGGCACCCTCAGCGGCTCCGGGGTGGTGTCCGGATCACGCCGGTCGTCGTCGTCTTCCCAGGTGCCCAGGCGCAGCAGGATCTCTTCCAGGGCGCGCAGCGGCGCCAGCGGCTCCCCATCGAGGTCGACGACAAGCACGGTCCGCTGCCCCGGCGGGGTTCCCCCGCTCGGTCCGGGCTGGCCGGTCGCCTGCTCAGCCACGGGCGGACCATCGCTCGGTGGCCGACCGGCCGGTCAGGCCGGTGGCTCGGCCGATGTCGGCCCACGAGGCTCCGGCTGCGACTGCGGCACGTACAGCCTCGTCCAGCGCGCGGGCGGCGGCGGCCTGCCGGGCGGCGGCCGCCTCGACGTCTTCGAGGGCTTGCCATCCGGCGATGTGCCGGCGCCACTCGCGCATGACCCGCGTCTCGTCGGCGGCCTCCAGATCGGCCCACGGGCCGGCTACGGCTAGCCGCCGCGCCGCCGGGTCGGCCAGCTCCCATGCGGTGACGCGGGCCCAAGGAGTGCCGCGCCAGCCGCAGGTGCAGCCGGCGACCCAGCCGACCACCTCCGCGTCCGGGCGCCACTCCTCGGCCTGCTCCACTACCTCACGGCGAACCTGGCCGCTGGTGTGGGCATGCACGATCCCGTCGCCGCGGATCAGCGTGCCGTCCTGCCAGACGCCCTCGGCGGTGGAGCCGTCGCGGTAGGTCAGCCGCACCCGGTCGCCGTTGCACGGCCTGTCGTCGGGTTGGCGGGCGACCAGCACACCGCGGGCGCTGCTGGTGCCGGCGCCTTGCGCGCCGTCGGCGAACAGCGGCACCACCCAGCCCTCGTGCTCCTGGTCGTCCACGACCGGGCCCATCCATCCCATCGCTGCTCCTCTCGGTGCGTGTGAGCAGCGTCGCCGTTGCGGCGCTGCCGCTGGCTTGTCCCGGTCGGTTCTGTGGACGGCCGTCGTTGTCCACACACGGGGGGTGGCCACAGGGCCTCACCGTGTGCCGGAAGTCGGAAGGGGCCCGCGCCCGGTCGAGCCGCTCTCCGGAGGCGCGGGGCTATCGGCGCGTGGACTGGTCTGCTTGTGCGTCGATCCAGGAGCGCAGGTCGGCGCGGCGGTAGAGGACGCGCCGGCCGAGGCGGAAGCTGTTCGGGCCGGTGCCGAGGTGTCGCCAGTACCGGAGGGTGGCGACGGGTGCGCGGAGCACGTCCGCAGCTTCGGTGATGGTGAGCAGCTCGGGCTCGTGTTCGGCGGTGGGGTCGGGCATGGCTGGCTCCCGGGGGTCATCGGTGGTGGGCGGTGCCTTCACCACAGAAGGCGCTATTTCGGGCCCGGTGGTGACACTTCACAGTCAGCCTTGTCTGACGATCTCCGGTTGTTCTCCTGTAGCGGCCGCCGCTGGCGTCATCTGCCAGCGGCGGAGAGCCTTCGTCTGCCGACGCTGGGAGGCGGCGCCGGGACAGCGGGCGGCAGCCCCCGTACTGCGGCTGGGGTCGGCCCGGTCCCGATAGGCAGTCGCCCGGGACGGCCGTCAGTTCCCCTCCGGCCGATGCCCGGGTTGTCCGCCGCGACGCTGTCCCCAACCGCCCTGCGCCGCCCGCGCTTGTGAAGCACGTTCTCCGGTAGGCCGGCGACAGCCGGCCCGACCAGCCCCGCTACGGACAGGAGGACTACAGGAGGTCCGCTGCTGACCTGGGGGCCTCCAGTCAGCCGTTGCAGGCCGTGAGCATCGGAACGCTCCTGCGCTATCGGTTCCTGTGGACAACGGATGCTGTCCACAACATCCGGACGGACACCCTCGGGCGGGCGCCGGCCTGGCCATCCTCGACTCATGGCGCTGGACACCGCACCCGGGGCACGGCGAGACCGCGGAGCCCGTGACTGGTCCGCCAGGGGCCTCCGCGATGTGTCGGGTCACCGAAACTCCCCGGCCGGTGGGGACGCCGTCGACGTCGTCGTGCCGCAAACGCTGGGCCGGGCCAGGGGCACCCTTCGGGCCACGCTGCGCGTGGCGCCGGCTGCGCCGTCGTCAAGGTCCGCCTGCGGCGGGCTGTGCATGCTGATCCCCCGACCCGTCCGGCAGCTCAGCGTAGGGGCCTCCCGCGCCGTCTCCTCCCGACCGGACCAAGATCCTTCCGCCCTTCGGGCGCTCCGCTGCGGAAGCAGTCTTGGTCCGGTCGTCCCCCGCCGTCGCTCCCGGCCCCTGAGCAGAGCTCTGTGCCGGACGGGCCGGGGGAATGGGTGGCAGAACACCCGTTCCGCAGTTCCTCCCGTACCGGTTTCGGCTCCAGCTCCGGGAGGGTCCAGATGACCACCACCATCAGCAGCACACGCAGCAGCGCGGCCAACGGCACGGGCAGCAGGGGGAGCCGGAGTCGGCGGTCGAAGCTGAGTCCGGCGCAGCGGGAGGCAGCCGACGCCGCCCGGGCGGCGAGGATCGCCGCCCTGCATGACCAGATCGGCGAGCAGGTCGAGGCGCTCACCGCCGATCCGCAGTGGCGGGCGATGCTCGATGCCGCCGCGAAGTTCCACACCTACAGCCTGGGCAACCAGCTGTTGATCGGGCTGCAGGCCGCCCGGCTGGGCATCAGCCCGACCCGGGTCGCCGGGTTCGGCACCTGGAAGGCGCTGGGCCGCAGCGTGCTCAAGGGGTCCACCGGGCTCGCGGTCCTGGCCCCCTGCACCTACACGCCCAAGAAGGCAAGCGCCGACCTGGCCGCACCCGCCCCGGGGGCGGCGGGGGAGCCTTCCGGTGGGGACGCCGACCGGCCGGCCGGGGCGCGGGTGCTGCGCGGGTTCCGCGTCGCGCACGTCTTCGACATCTCCCAGACCGAGGGCGACCCGCTGCCCGACATCGTCCCCGAGCTGCTGACCGGTGACGCCCCCGCCGCCCTGTGGGACGCGCTGGCCTCCCAGATCGCCGGCCACGGCTACACGCTCACCCGCGAGGACTGCGGGCAGGCCAACGGCCTCTCCGACCCGGCCGCCCGTACGGTCAGGGTGCGTCCGGATGTCGCCGACGCGCAGGCGGTGAAGACCCTCGCCCACGACCTATTGACCGCACCAAGCCGGGTCGGTGAGCGTGCGCGGCCGGTTCGCGCGCAGCGGACTCGCCGTCGCGGGTTCGGTTGCGATCATCCGGGCTGGTTGGCTGCTGCGCTCTCTCCACCGATGTGGGGAGGAGCCGCTGTGGCGAGGGCCGGGGAGTGTGATCCGTCACGGGACGTGACGGGGTTGACGGTGGCCGCGGTTGGCGGGATCCGGGTGAGCGACGAGCTGCCCGGGGTGGCGGTGCTCGACGCTGCGGGGGTGCCGGTGCCGGCGATCGCGGACTACCTGTGCTCATTGCTGGCCAGCGGCGCTGCCACCGGCAGCGTGCGGTCCTACGCGCTCGCGCTGCTGCGCTGGTGGCGGTTTCTGGCGGCCGTGGAGCTGGGCTGGCAGCGGGCGAGTCGGGTCGAGGCCCGCGACTTCGTGCTGTGGATGCGGCTGGCCGCGACGACTGCCGGCGGCGCGACGCGCGCCGGCCGGGTGGGAGAGCGGGTCGGGTACGCGCCGGCGACGATCAACCACAACCTGGCGGTGCTGCGCGGCTTCTACGCCGACCGGATGGCGGCCGGGGACGGTCCGGTGGTCAACCCGGTGCCGGAGGCGGTCGGCCGCGGCGGGCAGCGGGTGGGTGCGCACGCCAATCCGATGGCGCCGCCGGAGCGGCACCGCCGCGCGCCGCTGCGGCAGAAGACGCCGGCCCGGCTGCCGCGCAGCCTGCCAGATCACTTGTTCGACACGTTGTTCGCGGCGATGCGCAGTGACCGGGACCGGGCGCTGCTGGCCCTCTACGTCAGCACCGGCGCCCGGGCCAGCGAGCTGCTCGGGGTGAGCGTGGACCGGGTCGACGTGGGCGCTCAGCGGATCGGGGTGCATCGCAAGGGCAGCGGTCGGCTGCAGTGGCTGCCCGGGTCGGCGGACGCGTTCGTGTGGCTACGGCTCTATCAGCAGCGGCAGGACCGGCCGGCCGGGCAGCAGGCGTTGTGGCTGACCCGCCGGGCACCGCACCGGCCGCTGACCTATTCGGCGATGCGGCGGGTGCTGCAGCGGGCCAACGAGGAGCTGGGCACCGGCTGGACGCTGCACGATCTGCGGCACACCGCGGCCTTCCGGATGGCCGAGGATCCGCGGCTGACGCTGACCGACGTGCAGTGGGTGCTCGGGCACGCGCAGCTGGCCACCACGCAGATCTACCTGCGTCCACGCGAGGACGCGGTGGTCGCCCGGGTGCTCGAGCACCACCGGGCGCGCGGTGACCGGCCGGCACGGCAGCCGGCAGCGCCGCCGTCGGGCGGCTACCGCCCGGACTCGCTGCGCGAGCTGCTCGGGCAGGCCCGCGATGCGCGCTGAGACCACCGGCCGCCAGTCCGGTCAGGAGCTCGTAGAGCAGGGCGTCGATTCCGGGGCGGACCGTTACGTCGATGCGGTGCCGGCGCCGCGCGGACGTGGCCCGCGCACCGCCCGCCGGCCGTCCGAGCAGCACGACTTCCGCACGCCGACGCTGCCGACCCCGATCCTGGCGCGGCCGAGCGTGTGGCCGGAGACCGCCCGCAGCCGCAGCGAGGTCCTCGCCGCGCTGGACGAGCTGGGCGGTGGGGTGCCGGTCAAAGAGCGGCGCCGCCGTCGCGCCGCGGTCGGACTGCTGCTGGACTGGCTGCAGACCTTTCCCGGCGGGTCCTGGCAGCAGCGCTGGCAGGCCTGCGGCGCGGACGCCGCCGGCTCCGACTGGGCCGACCTGGTGGACGTCGACGGGCTGCAGACCGGCCCTGACCGCCGCGCACAGCTCACCGGGGCGGTCGGCCGGCTGATCGTGCTCGGCGCGCTGCGGCCGAGCTACGCCTGGCTGTATGCGCTGCGCTCGGCCAGCGTGCTGGAGCGGTTCCGCGCCCGCCACGACCCGGACGGGTTCGCCGCGCTGGACGCCCTGTTCACCGAGGACGACACGCGGTTGACCCCGGCGGATCGGCGGCTGGCCTTCTGTCAGCTGACCCGCATCCTCATCCACAACGGCGGCCGGCTCGCTGACGTCACCCTTGCCGACTGCGTGGAGGCCTACCGGGCGCAGGCCGGATACAGCCAGCGCCAGCACAGCTACTGGTACGTGCTGTTGCTGCGGGCCGGCATCCTGCCGCCGGGCAGCCCACCGAGCATCTGGGCGGCCAGCCGACGCGGGCAGCTGACCGTGGAGGAGCTGGTCGACGGCTACGACGTGGAGTGCCGTCCGGTCCGCGACCTGCTGGTGGACTACCTGCACGAGCGGCAGGCCGGCATGGACTACGCCTCGCTGCGCCAGCTGGCGACCAAGCTGGTGCTGCTGTTCTGGCGCGACCTGGAACTCCACGAACCGGGCATCGACTCGTTCCAGCTGTCCCAGCAGATGGTGCGGGGTTGGAAGAGCCGGCTGGGCGAGATCCGCTATGGCAACCACCGGATCGGGGAACGCCGCGAGGACCCGCACGCGATCCTGATGGCGGTGCGGGCGTTCTACGCCGACCTGACCCACTGGGCGCTGGAGGAACCGCTCCGTTGGGGGCGGTGGGTCGCTCCCAACCCGGTCAGCGCCAACGACCTGCGCGGAATGGGCAAGCAGCGCACCCGCACCACCGCCCGCATGCACCAGCGCACCCGCACCCAGGCCTCGGGGCTGCCCGCGCTGGTCGACGCCGCCGAGACCGGTCGGCGGACTGCGGCGGCGCTGCTACAGGCCGCCTCCGCCGTCGCTCCCGGCGAGACCTTCGACCTCGACGGAGTGCAGCGGCGGCGCTCGGCGGTCGCGACCGGCCAGCGCGCCGCCAGCACCCGGCGACCTGGCGTCGTCTACGTCGACGACCCCGACGGCGGCCCGCGGTGCAACCTCACCCTCGCCGAGGACAACGCGTTCTGGACCTGGGCCATCGTCGAGGTGCTCCGGCACACCGGGATGCGCATCGAGGAGATGCTCGAGCTCACCCACCGGGCCTTCGTCGCCTACACCGTGCCCGACACCGGCGAGGTGGTGCCGCTGCTGCAGATCGTGCCATCGAAGACCGACCGGGAACGGCTGCTCGTGGTCAGCCCCGAGCTGGCCGACGTGCTCGCCGCCGTGATCGCCCGAGTGCGCGCCGGCCACCAGCAGATCCCGCTGGTCTCCCGCTACGACCACATGGAACGCGTGCACAGCTCCGCGCTGCCGTTCCTGTTCCAACGCTGGTGGGGCGCCTCGGCGCACTGCCTGACCCACCACTACGTGCGGGTGCTGCTCGACCGGCTGGTCACCGCCGCCGGGCTGACCGCTCCCGACGGCACGCCCATGCGGTTCTCCCCGCACGACTTCCGGCGGCTCTTCGCCACCGAAGCCGTCGCCGCCGGCCTGCCGATCCACATCGCGGCGAAGATCCTCGGCCACCAGACGCTGGCCACCACCCAGATCTACGTCGCCGTCTATGACTCCGACGTCGTCGAGCACTACCGCGGCTTCCTCGCCCGGCGCAGGGCGGTGCGACCCAGCGAGGAGTACCGCGAGCCGACCGACGCCGAATGGGACGAGTTCCTCGGCCACTTCCAACGGCGCAAGGTCGAGCTCGGCGTCTGCGGGCGCGCCTACGGCACCCCCTGCCAGCACGAGCACGCCTGCATCCGCTGCCCCATGCTGCGGCCCGACCCCGCGCAGCAGCACCGGCTGGAAGAGATCAGAGCCAACCTCCACGCCCGGCTGGCCGAGGCCAAGGATCAGGACTGGCTCGGCGAGGTCGACGGCCTGGAGACCAGCCTCGCCGCGGCCGAACAGAAGCTCGCCCAGATGCGCCGCAGCCGAACGACCACCGACCTCGGCCTCCCCGCCATTCCAGCCACCCCAGCGGCCATCACACCGCCATGAGTACGGAGACGACGATGAGAAACGGTCCCTAGCGAGAGGGCCGCGAGCGACGGCTGCTCCGCGGCGGCTTCGGGTAGCCGCGACCGATCTTCCAGGTCCCGTCATCGCGATAGATCAGGCCGAGGTACTGGCCAACCCTTCGGAGCCAAGACGCCACGTCAACACGTTAGTGCGCCCTGCGCTGCACCGGTCCGGCCGGTCACCGCGATCGTCTGCACACAACGATCTTGGTGCGGAAAAGAGCTCGCGCACATCGAGTGCGGGCACACCGCCGAGGGCTACGACTACACCGGCTGCCGCGGGCGGGCGGAGGCCGAAGCCGAGTCGGTCGCCTACATCGTCACCGCTTGGGCCGGGCTGGACTCCGGCGCCTACACCGTCCCCTACGTCGCCGCCTGGTCGGCCGGGGACACCGAGGTCGTCCGCGCCGCCGCGGCCACGGTGACCGGCGCCGCCCGCCGCATCGTCGACCACCTCGAAGGCGCCGAGAGCAGCGAGAACGCCGCGGGGGGCGGAGAAGCCGCCCCACATGCCGGATCGACCGGGCCGACCGCCGGCGCCCGCGTCCTCGCCACCACCTGAGCGGAGAGAGCGCGATATGACTACTACCAGCATCCCGGCCGACAGCACCCCCAGCGAGAGCACCTCCACCGAGAGCACCGCCACCCCGCAGAGCATCGAAGGAGAACCCGCCATGACCACGACAGTTGGTGCTCGGAAACACCGGCCGCGAGAGCACCCACGACGAGCGCTCCGCAACCGAAACGCCGCGCCCAGGACGCCGCCGCTGCCGACCTCAGCATCGACGCCCCCGGCCAGTGGTGGACCACCCGAGACAAGCCCGCGCCGACGCTGACCAGCGGCGAACAGGTGCCCGACGCCCGGCACGCGGTAGCGCTGCTGGCCCACATCGCCGGGGCCATCGAGTCCGGGCTGCACCGCCAGTCCCGGCGCCGGCGATGCCCGCTGGCTGCGGTTCCTGGCCTCCTGCGGCTACACACTCGCCGACATCGAACGGCAGATCATCGACGACGCCGAGCAACCCACCGCCGATCCCGCACCCGACCCGACCTGACCGGCGTCCGGCCGTCCCCGCACCCCTGCGGGGGCGGCCACGCCCCGGGGGGCGGTTCGGGGTGGCCGGCCGGCGGCGGGGGCGCGCGAGGCCTCGCCGCTGGCGCGTCGAGGCCAACCGTCAGCGAGCTGCCGGCGGGCCTGCCGGCCCGACGCGCTCACCAGCCCCTCGACCGCCACCCGACACCCGTCACCGGCCGCGCCTGTCAGACCCCACCGGCACACTCAGCCCCGACCCACGCCGGCCGGGAGAGGGAGAACTTAGTGATCTTCAAACCTAGAGCCGCCGATCTCGACCCGGTCGACGTGGAGAACGCCCTGCTGCGCGCCGCCCTGGGCGACTACTCCGACGAGGCCGCGGTCCTGCTGCTGATCACCTCCGGCCACTGGCTGCCCCAGCTGCAGCACAGAGGGCTGATCACCGTCGACGGAGACGTGGAAGGGGAGGGGCTGTGGGCCCACATCGCCTGGCCCGACCTCGACGGGGCCCTGCGGATCGGCACCATCACCGGCGGGAGCAGTGACCATCAGGTCCTGCGGGCGGCCGCCAGCATCGCCGACGGTCACCCGGTCGACCTCGGTGACCTCGCCGCCGGCCTTGACCGCCACGCTCTGACCCTTGTCCTCGCCGCGATCGCCCACGCCGCCGGCAGCCACGAACCCCGCAGCATCACCCACGCCCCTGACGGAGTCCCGCACCCGGGTGACCGGGTGTCCCCGCTGGTCGCCTGGCCGACGCCTGGCACGGGGTAGATCGAGGCCGACGGATGCCGGGGGTGGCTCCTACCCGATGAGTGAGGCGGCGGTTGCCGACGAGCGACTGGCCGTCAGTCCCTCGGTCGAGACCAGTGCGCCACCATGACCTCGGCGGCGCACTGCAGCGTCATGCCGGCGACCTCGCTTTCAGGGACCCCGGCCATGTGGATGAGCTGGTAGACCAGATCGGCCGGCAGGGCGTTGGTGGGCGGCTCGCCGGCACTCGTTCCGCGGTCGGGCCGGATTTTGTTCGAGACGCAGGCCCAGAACTGGGGCTCGGTGACCTGCAGTTGGTCGGTCAGGATCGTTTTCCAGAGCCGGGGGCCGTAGGTCGCGTTGTTCGGCGGCCGCGAGATGCGGGTCCTCAGGATGCGCCCGTCGGGCAGCGATAGTTCGTAGGTGAGGTGGTGGCTGACTGTCCCGCCGCGTGCGTTGCGGACCTCTGTCCAGCCCTCCAGTTGGCAGAAGCGGTTGTGGTCGCGGCGGCTGCCGGGCGCGTTCACGTGCGGGCGAGTGCGCCGGCTGTGTCGGTCACGGCATCGGTGCGTCCGACGAGCCACTCGCGCAGCTGTTCGTCGTCGGAGAGCTCGACGAGCTCCACCAGGCTGTGATGCTGGCCGTGGTTAGGTGCGCTGTGCAGCCGGTCGTTCCAGTCGTCGGCGTAGTCGCGCAACGCGTCGATGAGGTCGCCGATCGCGTCGTCGAAGCTGTCGGCGTCGCCGTGCACAGGAACGCCGGGGATGAATGCGGCCCAGCCGCCGCCCTCGGAAACCACGACCGCCTGCGAGGGTAGTAGTCGGCGAAGCTGCTCGCGCAACGCGTCGGCGGACACGACCACGAACCGCTCCTTGTCGCGGGTCACGGTGGTGACCACGCCCTTGCGGGCGGCGTCCAGCACGCCGCGGAAGTTGTTCCGCGCCGATGTGAAAGTGTCGAAGTGGCGCACGGTCGCCATTGCGGTCCTCCTCCGGTCATCCGCGCCGAGGGCGCAAGCCATCATCCCGATCGTGGTGTGTCGTGCCGATCGTGGCCTGTCGTGTTGCGTCGCGCCTGTCATGGTCCATAAGTACGTCAAGTACGTCAAGTACGTCTTCACTCCCGCAGCTGAGCACACCGCCGGTCGGAATGCGCCGCGTTGCACTGGGCGGTGGATTCCCCTGGAGGCCAGGCGCTCGAGGCCGCGCCCGGGTAGCACCAACTGGCGGCGGAGCATCCTCGGAGCAGGCGGAGTGCCCTCGGAGCGCACGCCTGAGACCGAACGGTGCAAATCGGCACACGGAGAGGCCGGGGCGTGATCCGCAACCGGCAACCAGGTGTCGGCGTTGCCCCCTGGTCCACTCGGTGCGCGTATCGTCGACGTCGATCGAGGTCTCCTCGAGTGAGCCTTCCCACGCGGCTCACCGTCCCCGGTGAACGACGGTGAGCGGCGCTCGTTGAGGCTGCGGAATTGAAGCAGTCATGGTCCGGCCAGCGGATGACTCCGGCATCACAGGCAGCGCCGATGCACGAGTCGATCAGAGCGCGCTGCAGGAACTGATCCTGAGCACCCAGGGCATGACCGAGTTCCTCGACGAGCTGGTGCAACTGGCAGCGGCCGGCCACGGGCCGTGTGCGATCACCGTGCGCCTGGACGACAAGTCGCGGACCGTGGCCAGCAGCGACGCACTGGCCGCACGGGTTGATGAGATCCAGTACGCCCAGGGCGAAGGTCCCTGCTTGGAAGCCATGAGGACCGGCACCGTGGTCTACGCGCCGGACCTGGCCGGCGACGACCGGTGGGGCAACTACCGCAGCTACGCCCTGGCCCAAGGGGTGCGGTCGGTGCTGTCCAACCCGCTGGGCGTGGAGGGCCAGCACTTTGGGGCGTTGAACATGTACTCGACCGAGGCGAACGGCTTCGACGACGCGGCCCGTGAGCAGGCCGAGCGCTGGGCGCAGCAGGCTTCCGGTGCCGTTGGGGTTGCCCTGCGCCTGGCCGAGCGCACCCGCCACGGTCAGCAGCTGGCAGAGGCGTTGGACTCTCGTTCGATCATCGACCAGGCCATCGGCATCCTCATGGCCCAGCAGCGTTGCTCCTCTGGGGTGGCCTTCGAGATTCTGCGCAGCGCCTCGCAGGGCCGCAATGTCAAGCTCCGGACGATCGCCGCCGACATCGTGCGCGCTGTCGGCGGCGAACCCGCCGACGACAACACCCGCGGCTGATCGGGGGGCGATCCCATCCGCAGCGCGTTGCGGGGCGTTGCGTCGTATCTGTCCGGCGCCGTACGTTGGTGTCCAGCGGTTAGGCCTCAGCCGCGATCAGAACCGCCCGCCGGCCAGGCGCGCCAGATCGGTACCGGATCGTCTCCTGTACCGGATCGACGCACGATCTGTCGGCCGGGCGCTGATCGAGAGGCCTCTCACCCGTGGACCGCACCCAGACCCGAGACAGCGGCGACACTTCCGGCGTCCGACAGTTCGTGGCCGATGATCTGCTCGGCGTCGAGGTCGCACCCTCCAACGGAGGCGCCATGGTGACCGTGTCGCCCACCGGAGAGGTCGACTTTCTCACCGCGGCAGTGCTCCGTTCGGCCCTGCTGAGCTGCCTGCAACCACCATGCACACACGTGATCGTGGACCTGGACGAAGTCACGTTCCTGAATTGCGCCGGCCTCACCGTCCTGGCCGAAGCCCGCCACCTCGCCGAGGCCGACGGGATCCGCCTCACCCTGCGCGGTGGTCAGCTGGCCGTCCGCCGACCACTGCAGCTCACCGGTCTCTGGGCCCGGCTGACCGCCTCTCCCGGGTGACGAACAGGCGCCGACGCCCGCGCCGTGCTTCCCTGGAGGGCGCCAGTTCCTTTTTCTAGGCGCTACACAAGGCCACGTGGCCAGTTGCCGACGGCGCGAGAAGCGGGGGGTGGGATGGGCGTAACAGGTTGGCCTTCGGCTCGCCCTCCCGCTGGCTTCGACAAGGTGTGGCACCAGGAACCCACGCGGTTGGCTGACCTTCCGGGTGTCCGGAGCCGTATCCGCACGTTCATGGCGGCGACCAGCGGGCCCGTCTCCCTATCCGCGGACTGGATCGAGCTGTTCGTCCTGGTGATCGACGAGATCACCTCCAACGCCCTCCGCCACGGCGCCACCCCCATACACCTTTGCCTCGGCACCGACAGGACCAGCTGGCTGGTCACCGTCACCGACCGTGCCCCCGGTGCACCCCCGGTCCCCGCGGTCGGCCGCGCCCCCGGCGCCGGTGGCTACGGGCTCTACATGATCGCCGACCTCACCAGCGACCACGGCTGGCACAGCCAGGATCATCACAAGACCGTCTGGGCGCTCCTCAGTGTCAGCAGGGACGAGAATCGGACCACCGCCCGATAGCACCCGTCGATGAGGCGGGCGTCGAGATTGCGGATTACTGGCGGCTGTCGGACGCTAGCTAGCTAGGTCCAGTGCTGAATCTCGAGATCCTGGCAGGCGGAGGTGATGGCGTCGGCGTGGTCGGCCCGCCGGGGGCATAGGATTACGCGGGATCCGGTCAAAGTGGGTGACACGAATCCATCCTCTGCAACGCCAAGGCGGGGGAACCGACACGGGTTCGGCTTCCGCCGTCGCCCTACGCAATCACAAACTCGGGGAGGGGGGCGCTGACTCCGGCCCCGAGCGCCTCGGGCGTCGCCGTAGCGAGATCCCTCACCGGGATCCTCGTGCCGAACGACCTCGGCAAGTCCACCACCCTGTGAGCGCAGACGCGCGTGGCTCGTCAGTTGGCGGCGTCGTATGCCTGGACGATTGCGCTGGGAACGCGTCCACGCTCGGAGACTTGGAGTCCGTTCTGCCACGCCCATGCGCGGATCGCGGCGGTGTCCTCGCGGTTGCGGTGCCGACGTGGGGTGACTTGTCTTGCGCGCCCCACCTTTCGGCCGGCGGCGACGTACCGCTTGAACACCTCCCTCAGGGCGTCGGCATTGTCCTTGTTCAGGTCGATCTCGTAAGAAGTACCATCGAGCGCGAAGCTGATCGTCTGCCCCTGTCCGTCGGGCAGGAGTTCGCCGGTCAAGTCATCCATAAATTATAATTCGTAACTCTTGAGCCATGTCGCCGTCCTCAGGTCAGTTGCTTTGCGCGTGCATTGTATGGATGAGGCCGCAGCGCAGGCGCGCCTGCCTCTAGCGAGTCGTGTCGCCAACTTGTCAGCCGCCTCAGCTCGGCCTTGCGGCTGCATATGCCGCCTGGCGTCGCATTGCCGCACCCGTCGCCGAAGTGAAGCGGCTGACGACCGCGAAGACCATCAGTTCCAAGAAGGGGTGGACCGTGACTGTAGAGCCACAGACGTGGGAGGTCCCAGTGACCGGTCAGCGTACGAGCGTCGGACTGGATGTTCACGCCCGTTCGTTCGTCGGGTGCGGACCGGACGTGCAGAGATCGTCGCGTCGCGGTTGACGCCCGCTCATGAGCAGGTGATCGGCTGGCTGCGGTCGTTCCCGGAGCCGATCAGGGTGACCGGGGTCGGGCCGGCCGCCTCCACTCCGTGGTCTGGGCCGTCCGTTCCGCGGACACCGCTCGCCCTTGACTACGGCGTCGCCTGTTCGGCCGGGACTTCGGCGATGAGGCTGATCGCTCCCAGGTGGTGGCGGTAGCGGCGGAACAGTGCCCGCATCTCGAGCACCCGTCGACGTGCCACCGAATCGCTCGCGACCCGGATGAGGATGCGGGCCAGTCCGCGCACGCCCTCGTCGCGCAGCAGGCGGGAGGGTTCGAGCAGGCGCATCGGTGCCCGCGCCTCGTGCACGACGGTCAGGCCGGCGGACTCGAGCAGCGCTCGCCATTCGGGAACGGTGAGCGGGCGGGCGCCGATGCGGATCGTCTGCGACAGCTCGGTCCGGATCCGGGCGACGGTGTCGGCGTCGATGTCGTCGGGCACCAGGCTGAGTTCGTGGATGCCGTACCGCCCACCGGGGCGCAGCACCCGGGCCGCCTCCTGCACGATCCGGGTCTTGGCCGGGTCAGGTTGCATGGTCAGCATCGCCTCGCCGAACACCACCGTCGCACTGTCGTCGTCGAGTCCGGTGTCCTCGGCGTCACCAACCCGACAGTCGATGTCGGGGCCGGTGGAAAGCCGGCGCACGTGATCGGCGGCCGCCCGGTCGCGCTCGACACCCGTGTACGCGGCGGGATGACGAGCAAGTACCAGCCGGGTGGTTGTGCCGAGCCCGGGTGCGAGTTCGACGACGCGGTCCCGCGGGCCGATGGCCAGCGCGTCGAGCATCTGGGCGGTCAGCTCGCGCCCGCCCGGGCGGAGTACCCGCTTGCCCAGCCGGGCGAGCAGCCAGTGCCCCGGCATCCGGGCGGGGTCGAGGTCGGCTCCGGGAATCGGCAGAGAATCGGGCATGGTGGCCTCTCAGGGGTGCTCGTCGGGGGTGCAAGGAATGCGGCGTCCGGGCGGGTCCGGGTACCGCGCGGCGAGACCGGTGGTGGGGCCGTCTTCGGAGGCGCCCGGCCGTGGGAAGGGCAGCACGACGGCCTCACGGCCAAGCGGCGCGCGGCAGGCAGTGGCGTAGGCGCAGGCCTCGACGCTGATCTCGCCGTGATCCCCGAGGCGCACGGCAGCGGCTTCCACCCGATAGGCCACCCGACCGCTTCCGTCCCGGTCGGGCAACCGCCGGGTGACGCCGTAAAGGCTGACCCGCGCACAGCCCTGCGGCGCAACCTGCAGGACCGCGAAGGGCCGGGCCAACAGCTGCTGGGCAGCTGGCGAGTCGGGCCGAAGCAGAACGACAGCGCTGCCGTCATCGCCGGCGCTGACCGTCACCGTCGTCAGACGCGGAGCAGCTGACAGTCCGTCGGGATAGGTGAGCAGCGCGGCCACACGGGCGCGCGCCAGCGAAATACGCGCGAGAACAGCCGGATCAACGGAACCCATGGTGCTTCCCGGCCGGCCGGCCCAGCAGGAGGAGCAGAGCAGAGATCACAACACCGACGCCGACGGCCACCGGCACCGCTACCGGGGCGGCCGCCCCGGCCAGGAACGGTAGGCAACACACGCCAGCAAGCACCGCCGCCACCGCGGCGCGAGCTGGAGGCAGTCCTCGCACGATGCCCTCACAGACGCCGGCCATCATCGGATTAGGGAAGGCTAACCTCCGAACCCACCCTGGGGAAGAGCGCGGGCTGGTCGGCGAGACCGCCCACCGCGGCACCCCCGCGCCGATCCAGGTCGGCCGCCGCTGGGTCGTCGAGCGCGCCAACTCCTGGCTCAACGACTTCGGCAGACTGAAGAAGTTGGCTGTGGGCTGTCACCAAGGGTCGTGAAACGGCGCCTTTAGAAGTGCGCGACGTGACCTTCCCGCCAACCTGGAGACAGCCATGACCGAGCACACCGCCGAGCAGCCCGACCTGTTTACCATCAGCGAGGCCGCCGAAGTGCTACGCGCTCCCGTCGCCACCCTTCGGTACTGGCGTCACCTCGGCACCGGGCCGCACAGCTTCCGCCTCGGCCGCCGCGTCCTCGGCCGCCGCGACGACCTCCACGCATGGGTCCAGGCCCGTCGTGGGCAGGCTGGCTGAATGTAGCCACGCCGCGCGCCGCCGCGTCCGCGGAAGGCCAACGCCGTCGGCGAGATCGTGCGATGCGCCTCCTGCTCTGTCGACATCAGGCTGACGGTCGAACGAAACCGGAGGCTACCTCGTCGCTCAGCGCGTCGAAGGGCCCGGCCGGGATCAAGTTCCATGTTGGGACTTGATCCCGGCCGGGCCCTTGCATCCGTCAGGTGGGGTCGGGGTCGGCTGGGCCCTGGCGGGAGCCAGTGCCAGCTGTCAACTCGCTGGCGTACGGCTCACGTCGCCGACCGGCATGGGCCTCGCTCTGCAGCCGTTCCCTGAGATGGGGGTAGTGCGCCTCGAAAGCCGGGCGCTCGGACCGGATCTGCGGGATCTCGACGAAGTTGTGTCGCGGCGGGGGTGAGGATGTGGCCCACTCCAGGGAGTTCCCGGCACCCCACGGGTCGTCGCGCAGCGCGAGCTGGCCGTGCTTCCAGGACTTCGCCACGTTGAACAAGAACGGGATCATCGAGGCGCCTAGCACGAACGAGAAGATCGTCGACGCCACGTTCAGGGTGGTGAAGCCGTCGGTGGGCAGGTAGTCGGCGTAGCGCCGCGGCATGCCCTTGTTGCCTAGCCAGTGCTGCACCAGGAAGGTGCCGTGGAAGCCGATGAATGTCATCCAGAACTGCAGCTTGCCCAGTCGCTCGTCCAACATCCGGCCGCGGATCTTGGGGAACCAGAAGAAGATGCCGGCGAAGACGGAGAAGACCACGGTGCCGAAGACGACGTAGTGGAAGTGGGCGACGACGAAGTAGGTGTCATGGACGTGCCAGTCCAGTGGTGGGCTGGCCAGCAGGACCCCGGTGAGCCCGCCGAGCAGGAAGGTGACCATGAAGCCGATCGACCAGAGCATCGGCGTCTCGAAGGTCAGCTGGCCGCGCCACATGGTGCCGATCCAATTGAAGAACTTCAGCCCGGTGGGTACCGCGATCAGGTAGGAGAGGAAGCTGAAGAAGGGCAGTAGCACCGCGCCGGTGGCGAACATGTGGTGCGCCCACACGCCCAGTGAGAGGAAGCCGATGGCCAAGGTCGCGCCGATCATGCCCTTGTAGCCGAACAGCGGCTTACGGGCGAATACGGGGACGATCTCGGTGACGATGCCAAAGAACGGCAGCGCGATGATGTAGACCTCGGGGTGCCCGAAGTACCAGAACAGGTGCTGCCATAGCATCGGACCGCCCATCTCCTCGGAGTAGATGAGGGAGCCGAGGTTGCGGTCGGCGAGCAAGGCGAAGAGCGCGGCGGTCAGGATCGGGAAGACCAGCAGGACGAGCAGGCTGGTGATCAGCGTGTTCCAGGTGAAGATCGGCATCCGGAACATCGTCATGCCGGGTGCGCGGAGGCAGACGATCGTGGTGATGAAGTTGACCGCACCGAGAATCGTGCCCAGGCCACTGACAGCCAGGCCGCCGATCCAGAGATTCCCGCCGGCGCCCGGGGAGTGCACGCCGGTCGAGAGCGGGGTGTAGGCCGTCCAACCGAAATCCGCCGCCCCTCCGGGAGTCAGAAAACCAGAGAGCACGATCAGGCTGCCGAACAGGAACAGCCAGTAGGAGAGGGCGTTCAGCCGCGGGAAGGCGACGTCGGGAGCGCCGATCTGCAGCGGCATGATGAGGTTCGCGAACGCGAAGAACATCGGCGTCGCGAACAGCAGCAGCATGACCGTGCCGTGCATCGTGAACAGCTGGTTGTACTGCTCCGGCGATAGGAACTGCAGCCCCGGCCGGCTCAGCTCGCCACGGATCAGCATGGCCATCAGACCACCGACCATGAAGAACGCCATCGACGTAGCCAGGTACATCAGGCCGATGGTCTTGTGATCGGTGGTCCGCAGCAGGTTCGACAGCCGCGAGCCCTTATTCGGCTCGTGCGCCGGGCTTGGCCGACTCACGATCGGCCGCGGCGCGATGGCCGTCATGCCAGCGGACCTTCGGCTAGCTCTGTCGGAGCAGTAGGCGCCCAACGGCCACGGGCTCTGTTGGGTTCGGCTGTCACGTTGGCTCCTCGGACGTGGGTGCGGGGACTACCTCGGAACACCGAGAGGTCCGATGCGAACCGCAGGACGTGCACGACCGGTCGTCCCGCGCCGTCCACACTCCGCGACAGGGCCGACGCTAGCCCTACCCGTTTTTACTAGCAAGGATAGTGAGAACGAAAGAGGAGGGTCGAGCTGCAGGGGCCTGGCGCCTCGCCGTCCGGACGAACAAGAGGGCATCCTCGTCGTCATCCGGGCGTCCCCCAATACTCGTGTAGCCCGCCGCTTACCACGATCTGCGGCCTGTTGGCCGGCCGTGTCACCGATGGGAAGCGTCGGGCTCCGGCGCCAGATGGGCCACGCACAGGGACGGCTCGACGAACGGTCGCAGCCGGTGGGTGGTCACCGGCGCCCGCATCTCGGCCAGCGCGCCCTGCATAAGGCCCAGGTGGATGGAGCAGATCACCTCGCGGTGTGCCGTGGCGATCTCCAGGAAGGGGCAGTGGGGCACCAGAACCTGCCGCTGGTCGTCCGGTGCCAGCTCGGGAGCGAAGCCGACCTCCTCCAGGAGGCCGAGCAGACGGATCACCGCCTCTTCTTCGGTGATGCGCTGGAACGGCACCGATCGCTCGGTGAGGTAGTGCCCCCACGCACGTCCCGCCTCGACCGAGGCCTGGACCGGATCGGCCGCCGTCCCGGTGACATAGCTGATCAGGATGTCGGCAAGCAACCGATAGTTGCGCCTATCGGGGGGCGGGTCCGGCCGCGGCACGGCCGCCGTGAAGGTCAGCCGTGGGCGACCGGGTTCGCTGCGCTCCTCGGTCTGACGCTCCGCCAGCCCCTCGCCGACGAGGCGCTCGAGGTGGAAGCGCACGGTATTGGCGTGCAGTCCGCTCTGCTGAGCCAGATCCTGCACCCCGAGACCACCGGGAGTTGCCCGCAGCAGCGCGAGAATATGCTGCCGACTGACGCCCGCGCGGGCAGGTTCCTGCGCGGGCCGGCCATCGGGCGGCACGTCCATCGTCCCAGTTTCACAGATTGCCAGGGTGTGCCGCCGAGGGAAGTGGCCGCAGCCTGAGCCGTCGTGATGGCCTGGAGGTCCGCACGCGATCTACCGACCCCTTCTTCATGACGACTCGGTGCCTCGCCACCTCACTGCGGACGCCGGCGGGTGATCTCGGCCCGCCACCGGTTCGGCCCCTCTTCCAAACAGGTCCAGCCGTAGTCGGCGGCCCATCGATTGGCCACCGACGCCCGGAGAACGGTGAGCGCCCGGCTGGAGGAGACCTCGACGACCTCGCCCTCCGACAACCGGGCCAATCGCTGCATGGCGACCCGTGCGGCGTGCTGCTCGGGCAGGACGTCGAGGTCCAGCACCGGCCCCTGGGTCAGCGGGTACCAGTCCCGTGACCACGTCGGACGCCGCCGCCCCTCGACTCCTTCGAGGGTGACGGCGGCCAACATCCGCTCCTCTCGCACCAGGTGCGCGTCCAGCAGGTTATGCAGGTGCCGCAAGAACGTCGCCAGCTCATCGCTGTCCCGCTCCTCGGGCCCGGCTGCCACCTCCTCGACCAGCCGGTCGGCCGCATCCCGCAATGCGACGTGATCGTCGACGAGCTGCTCGATCTCCGCGTTGCGGAAGCCGCCGGCCGCCAAGGGGAAGAGCAGCCGCTCCTCGTGGACGGTCTGGTCGAGCAGCTCGTAGCGCAGGTAGTCCAGCAGATCCTGCAGCTCCGTCCGCGGCCAGTGCCCGTCACCCAGTGCACCCAGGATGGGGTCCATACGCGCCTTGACCTGCTGCAACACCACCGCGTGCTCGTCGACCAACAGGTGTCCGTCCGGCATGTCTGCCTCCGCGTGGTCTCCAGTCCTACGTTTCTCTCATCGACAGTAGGAAGAACATGCGCGTCTGTCGATGAGGTCTGTGCGCCGACGTCGAACCGTGCTCCCTTACGTCGGCGGTGTGGGAGGGATCCTCATGGTGGACATCGGGACCGGCGCGAAGGCGCTGTAGTGGTTCACCCCTCTCCGTGTCACCCCGCCCGGCGTGGAGCGGAGCTACACCCCCGCGTTTCTCCAAGCAACACTGGTAAAAACTCGTCGTGTGGATCAGAGTGGGTGGGGCAGCGGGCACCCGCCATCGTCGGTGGACGCCCATCATTGTCCTGAGAGGAGAACGCGGTGGCCTACGTGATCGGTGAGCCCTGTATCGACGTACTCGACCGGGCGTGCCTCGACGAATGCCCGGTGGACTCCATCTACGAGGGAGCCCGGGCGCTCTACATCCACCCCGACGAGTGCGTCGATTGCGGCGCCTGTGAGCCGGTCTGCCCGGTCGAGGCCAGCTACTACGAGGACGACCTCCCGAAATCCCTGGTCCCGTTCCTCCAGGACAACGCGCGCTTCTTCGCAGAGCCGCTGCCCGGCCGGGAGGCCCCCCTCGGCTCACCCGGCGGTGCCGCCAAGACCGGCGTGGTCGGGGCCGACACCGAGCTGGTGGCCGGCCACCCTCCGCGCGAGTAGGCGCTCGTGCCCGACGCGGTGACCCTGGCCTTGACCTGGTTGCTGATCCTCGCCGCCGCTGTCTGGGTGGGCGGCCTGGTCGCGATCTTCGTCGTTGCTCGAGTTGCCAGCCGGACGCTGCAACCGGCCGCGCGGGTGTCGTTCTTCCGCGCGCTTGGCCGCGCGTACGGCATCGTCGGCACCGTGGCGTTGGCCATCGCCTACGGCACCGGAGCCGCGCTGCTCGTCGGTCGGCCGTGGGATGCGCTGCTCGTGGCGACCGTCATCGTCGCCGCAGTCCTGGTGGTGACGACAACGGCCGGCGTAGTACAGGCCCGTCGGATGCGCCGTCTGCGGCAGCGTGTGCTGGCCCAGCCCGACGATCCCGTCCTGGCGGCAGGAGTACGCCGGGGCGCCGTGCGCGCCGCCGGGCTACGCGGCCTTCTCGCACTGCTGAGCCTCGCCCTGCTCACCCTCGCCGTGCTGCTCGGTGGCTGACCCAGGACTTCCACTCACGACCGCAGGAGAAGCGATGCCCGATAGCGACATTCTGCTCGATGTCCGCGAGGAGGCCCCAGCCCGACGGCACGAGTTGATCTTCGGGGCCTACGATGACCTGCCGCCTGGGAACGGATTCGTGCTGGTCAACGACCACGATCCCAAGCCCCTGTACTACCAGTGGCGGCGGAGCACCCCGGGCAGTTCGAGTGGAACTATCTGGAGGACGGGCCCGAAGGTCTGGCGGGTGCGCATCGGCCGCACCGCGGCCCCGGTGTCATCGAAGCGCGCGGACGAGCCGCCACGCTGATGAGTAGCTGAAAATGGCCCGGAGGCCCAGCGTGACGCCGACACGGTCCTGTGCCGCTGCTCTGCGACGTCGGGCATGACGACGAAAAAGACCAGAGAATGCGCGCTCCGTCCGACATCTCGACATTCACTGGCATGGGCCGACGCGCGATGGCGAGCGGCGGTACCATTCCTCCTCCTGGGATTCGCCGCCATCATCGCCGGTGGTCTCGTTGCCGCCGTCACGGGTCCTACCGGCTTCACCGACGGTTCGTGGGTAGCGGCCTACTTGGTCTTGGTCGCCGGGGTGGCCCAGCTCGGCTTGGGCGTCGGGCAAGCTCTGCTCGCCGCCGTCCTACCTTCCGGTCGGCTCCGTGGTCTGCAGTTCGCCATGTACAACGGCGCCAACGCCGGTGTTCTCATCGGCACCCTGACCGATGTGGTGCCAGTGGTCATGGTCGGCGGCGGGCTGTTGCTGGGCGCCTGCGCGTTGTTCCTCAGCGCGGTCCGCCACACCCGTGCGCGTCCGTGGCAGCTGCGTGTCTACCAGTCTCTTCTCGCCATACTCGCGGTCAGCGTTCCGGTCGGGTTGACCCTGTCGGCTCTAGGTAGTGGCTGAGCCTCGATTCTCCGGCCCAGTCCAATGCTCTCGCGGGCATATGTCTGAGCTCACCGGGCCGGCCGCTGACCTCGCGTACGCGTCATGCTCGCCCAGCGCGCCGGGGGGCTAATCATGGCAAGCCGGTCACCTCAGATATCGGCACCGCGCAGTCCCTGCCTGACCGGCCTAGAGTGCTAGCAACCGCATCAGTACCGCGGACAACACGAGTCGAATGGGGACCGAGACTGCTCCATAGGAGGAACCCGTACCGGGCGCCGCGGACGTCGCCCATCGGCTCGGCGGGTGACCACCGCAAGGGATCCCTCTACGCGCACTTCTCGCGGCAGGGGAGCTGGCAGCCATTTCGGCTGGGGATGGCGCGGGAGGTTAATTCATCGGGACCTCGGTAAGGCCGGAGGAGCGGCTGCTGGTCCGCGACCAGCGCTGCGGTGACGGCTGGGACGCCCCGGCTACTTGCGTCGTCGACTGGAGGGTGTCTGCGGGCGCGCCGCCCGAGACGCCGACCACCCGGTGCCTACGGTGCGCCCATGTCTCGCCATGCCTCACGGCGTCACCCGCACGAGGCCGTGCGCGCCGCGCTCGGCGTCGGCCATCGCGTGGGTCACGAAGGGATAGGTGCCGGCCTCGGGGAACGTGAGCTCGACGAACCCGCCCTGGGCCGGCGTCAGGCCCAGCGCCTGGCTGCCCCCGGTCCCGCCGGGCCCGGGGCGCAGGTCGTAGGCCCCCTCCCGGTAGACCGTGTCGAACTGCCCGCCGACGACGTGGAACGAGCTGCCCCGGTTCGGCCCGGCGGCGAGCACCCAGATGCGCACGCGCTCCCCGGCCCGGGCCGCCAGCGGTGCCGCGTCGTACTGCCGAGCGTAGCCGTTGAAGACCACCAGATCGGGAGCGCCGGCGGCGATCCGCTCCGGATCGGCGACGCCACCCTGCGGCCCGAGGTAGAACTCCGACTGCACGAGCAGGTACTCTCGGTCGACCGGCGCGAGGTCCGGAGGGTCGATCACCACGGCGCCGAACATCCCGTTCGCGACGTGCAGCGACATCGGCATCGTGGCGCAGTGGTACAGCCAGATACCGCTGCGGGTGGCGGTGAAGCGGTAGGTCAGCGACTCGCCCGGCGGGATCGTCCGCATCGGGCCGTCGGGTGCCAGCGCGCCGGCGTGGAAGTCGATCGAGTGGCCGATCGACCCGTCGTTGACCAGCGTGATCTCGAAGACGTCCCCGACGCGCCCGCGCAGCGTCGGCCCCGGAGCGGTCCCGCCGAACGTCCACAGCGTCTGGGTGACGCCGGGCGCCACCTCCCGCTCCACGTCGGTGACCGGCAGCGTGATCCGGTGCGTCCGCTGGTCGCTCGCCGGGGGGAGCGCCGCGTCGAACGGCTCGAAGCCGGGATCCGGCTCCGCGGCGGGATCGATGTCCAGCGCGGCCGAGGGCCCGTCGTCCTCACCGGCCCGGTGCGGGTCGTGCCCGGCCGTTGATCCGCCGACCACGCGGACCTGCAGCTCCATGCCCATCTGCCGGTGTCCCACGAGCGAGCACCAGCCGTCCAGGTCGCCGCCGATGACCCCGGCGTCGAGCTCTGCCCGCTCGCCCGGGTCGATCCGGTCGGTGCGGGCTCCGTTGGCCAGCACCAGGTCGTGCGGCTGGTCACCGGCATTGGTCAGGACGACGACCAGCCGGTCGCCGGCCGGGACATCGATCACGTCCGGCACGAACCGCATCCCTTCGGCGCGCACCTGCACCGTCGTCGTCCGACCGGTGGCCGCGACATCGCCCGGGGTGGCTGCGGTCGCGACGCCCAGCGCCGCGGGATCGGCGGCCACGCCGGCGGCCGCGGCCAGCAGCACGGCGGCCAGCCCCGCGACGGCCAGGCCGGGAACCCGGCCCGGCGCGGGGGAGGGCGCCGGCGACGGCTCTGCGGCCGGGGCGCGGCGGGCGAGGCGGGCAGCGCGGATGGCCAGGAACAGCAGCGGGACAAAGGTGGCCAGGCCGGCGAGCACCAGCAGCGAGCACGCCACCCGGACGATGCTCGGCACCGGGAGCGCGCAGACCAGCAGGCCGGCGTTCACCACGACGATCCGGAAGGCGCCGCCCCGGTCGAGGGCGGCGTTCGCCGCGCGCACCGGCCCGGCGCCACCGCCCAGGGCCACCGGAACCAGGTAGGACAGCGCCCCGAGCAGTACCTGCGTGCCGAACCCGGCGGCCAGGAACGGGGTCAGCCAGCCGAACCGGTCCCCGGCCTGCGCCCAGGAGCCGGCGGTCCCCACCCCGACGGCGGCGGCGGTGAGGCAGCCGGCCAGCCACAGCAGGCCTGCGGCGACCGACCAGGCCGGGTACGACGACGGCGGCCGGCTGCGGGCCGTGACGACGAGCACGCGCGCCACCATCGAGAGCCCGGCGACGTAGCCGGCGAGGCCGACGGCGGCGACCGGCCGCGATCCCAGCAGGGCGCCGGTCGCCGCGACGACCACCGCGAGCGCCAGGACCGGCAACGCCCGGCGGGCCGTCCGCTCGGCGGTGTCGGCGATCCGGGTCCGGAGCATCGTCGGCCACAGCGTCACGAGGGTGCCGACGACGGTCAGCCCCATCCAGCCGAGCAGGTTGATCACCGCGTGGGCGAGCGTGGCGCGCTCGTGCAGGTCGCCCAGCCCGCGGGCCAGCAGCGTGCCCAGCAGCGCGCCGGTGGGCAGGAAGCAGGTCGCCGCGACGTAGTAGCGCACGGTCGACCGGAACCGGCCGGGCAGCGCCCGGCGCAGCTGTCCCACGAGGGCGGCACCGTGCCAGCCGACGGCACCGGCCACCCCGCCGGCCCCGGCGACCGTCAGCGGCCAGATCCCGCCGGCCACACCGGTGAGCACGAGCAGGACGCCGCCGTTGAGCAGCAGCAGCCGCATGGACTGGACCCGCCGGTCGCCGTCCCTGGGAGCCGTGTGCAGGAGCGCGTCGGCGAAGTGCCGGCTCCACACCAGGATCGCGTGGCTCACCGCACCCAGCAGGACTAGGTGGATCAGCAGCCAGCGCGGGGCGGGCACGAACGGATGCACCAGGGCGGCGACGACCGTCGCGACCAACCAGACCACCACCGGCAGGTCGCGCAGCGGCCAGAATGCGCGGGAGCGGCTCGCCTGCCGGGTCATCGGACTGCCCCGCCCGGGCGCCGGACGGACGCCGCCGACCACGCCGCCACGGCGGCGAAGAGCAGGACCGCTCCGATGCCGAGGAGCCCACCCAGCTGCCAGGCGACCTCGATGCCGCGCACGTCGCCCAGCACGACCCGCACCGCCAGGGAGGCGTGCAGCAGGACGGCCGGCACGACCATGGCCGGCCGGTAGGGCAGTGGACGGCGCAGCACCGCGGGGAGGATCACCGGCGCGTGCGCCATCACCATCGACAGCACGAAGCCCAGGAACACCGCGTGCACGACGACGTCGTAGCCCGCCCCTGCGGTCACCGGCCCGACGAGCAGCCAGACCGCACCGGCCACCAGCAGCCATGCGTAGCCGGCGAGCAGGCAACCGGCCATGAACCGCGGCAGCCCGGTGGACCGCACGGTGTGCCGGGCGATGTCGTAGCGCAGCAGCCAGCCGGCCAGACCGAGGAGGGCGCCGCCGAGGAGCGGGTGGCCCACCGCCGGCCACATCAGCGCCGCGAGCGCACCGGCCGCCACCGCCGCGGCCAGGCCGACCGCCATGCCTTCCGCTCGCGGGGCCAGTGCACCGACCCGGGCCAGTTCGAGCCGCTCACCGACGATGGTGAGCACCAGGAAGCCCGCCAGCCACGGCAGCAGCCGGGGCACCGGCACGCCGCCCGCCCAGAGCAGGGCGGCTCCCGTGCCCAGCACGGCACCGAGCGCCTGCACCGCCACCGCCCCGGCCGGTTGCCGCCGCCACAGCGGCACGTAGACGGCCACGAGCGCGCCGGTGCCCAGCACCAGGGCCGTGGCGCCGACGGCGATCGGCAGCGGCGAGATCAGCAGCAGGGCTCCGGCACCCAGGCCGGCGGGCGCCGTGAAGCCCCAGCCGCGGCGGAGCGCGACCGCCCGTTCCAGGGCCACCAGCGTGCCGACGAACCCCAGCACCAGGAGGATGCCGTGCACCTGCGGCAGCCGCTCCACCCGCAGCGGTGCGGGCAGCCCGAGCAGCACCAGCGCGGCGTCGAGCCCGGCCAGCAGGGCCACACCCCCCGGCAGCAGGAGCAGCACCCGGCCGAGCGGCAGCCCGCGCTCGGCCGGCTGCTGCCGGAGCGGTGACGCCGCCCGCTCGGCCGTGAGCTCAGACATCCGTGGCGCCCCGGGCAACCGCCGCAGTGTCCAAGTGCAGGCGGCACGCGCCGGGCTCGGCGAAGGGCAGCAGGGCGGTCGCCTCCGGATCGCCGCCGGAGTGTTCCAGCGCGCCCCGGACGATCCCGAGATGCACCTGGCAGACCACCTCGGGGTACTGGCGGGCGGCGTCCAGCAGCGGGCAGCGGCGCAGCGCCACGGTGCTGGCCGCGGCGTCGGCCTCCGGTGCGAAACCCAGCTCGTCGAGCAGGCCGACGACGCGGTGCCGGGGCGTCGCTCCCGCCCGTGCGGGCTCCGCCGGGCGGCCGCTCGCAAGGGTGCGTCCCCACTCCCGGCCGGCGGCCAGACCCTCGGCGGCGGGGTCGGCGGCGGTCCGCGCGAGGTGCCCGGCCAGTGCGCCGGCCAGCGCCGCATAGTCACGGACCCGGACGTCGGGTTCGAGCCGGTCGGCCGCCGCGGTGTAGCGCCACGCCGGCCGGCCGCGGCCCTCCGCGGGAGCCCGCTCCCTGATGGCCAGGCCCCGCTCGACCAGCGCGTCCAGGTGCTCGCGCGCGGTGTTGGGGTGCACACCCAGCTCCGCGGCCAGGGCGGCGATCGTCACCGGCCGCGCGTCGCGCTGCAGCCGCTCCAGCACCGTGCCGCGGGCGCCGGACAGTGGCGGGCCGACCGAGCCGCGGACCGGTGCGGCACCGAGCTCGGGAGCGTCGCTCTTGTTTTCCACGGTATGCACCGTAGTAAATTCTGCGGCAGTCGGCCAGCGGGGCCGTCGAGAAGGAGGAATCCGTGACCACCACCCTGCCGCCAGGCGCCATCGACATGGTCCTGGCCTCCGATGCTGACGACGCCGCTGCCATCGAGGCCGTCCGGCAGCACCACGCCGAACTGGCCGGCCGGCTGGCCGTCCACGTCGACGCCCTGCTCGCCGCCGCCACCGCGCCCGGTGCCGCCGGCTTCCGCCAGGCCCGCGCCGCCGCGCTGGGCTTCCTCGGCGGCGACCTGCTGCCGCACGCCGCGGCCGAGGAGCGGGCGCTCTACCCGGCCGCCGCCCGGTCCGAGCGGCTCCGGCTCCTCGTCGAGGCGATGACCGCCGAGCACCGGGTGCTCGAGGAGCTGGTGCGGGAACTGGACCGGGCCGTGGAACCGGCCGCCGCGGCGGCCGGCGGTCACGCCCTGCGCGTGCTCTTCGACGCACACCTGGCCAAGGAGAACGACCTCGTGCTGCCGGTGCTCGCCGCCGATCCGGCCGTCTCGCTCGCCGGCGTCCTCGCCGGGATGCACGAACTCCTGGGCGAGGGCGGCCACGATCACGACCACGACCACGATGCCGCCGTCCCGCCGGTGCCGGCGAAGGGCAGCTGCGGCTGCGGCGGCCACGACGACGACGACATCCCGGTCCTCGACGTCCGGGCGGTACCGCACGCCATCCGCCACGCCACGGTGTTCGGGGCCTTCGACGCCGTCCCCGACGGCGGCTCGTTGCTGCTGGTGGCGCCGCACGACCCGCTGCCGCTGCTCCGCCAGCTCTCCGCCCGCGCGGGCGGCGCCCTGGCCGTGGACTACGAGGAGCGCGGTCCGGACGCGTGGCGGCTCCGGCTGACCCGTGCCTGACGTCGAGGTCGGGGGCGGCTCGGCGGGGGCCCGCCGAGCCGTCGGGCCGTGGTCGGCGACCGCCGGACGGCTGCTCCTCGGCGGCGTGCTCCTCGTCGCCGGAGCGCTGAAGGTCCCCGACCCGGCGGCCGCCGTCCGTGCCGTCCGTGCCTACCAGCTGCTGCCCGAGCCGCTGGTCGCGCCCGTGGCGTTCGGCCTGCCGGTCCTCGAGATCGCCGTCGGCCTGGCCCTGCTCGCCGGGGTGTTCGTGCGGACCGCCGCGCTGTCGGTCGCCCTCCTGCTCGTCGTCTTCATGGCCGGGGTCGCCTCCGCCTGGGCACGCGGGCTGCGGATCGACTGCGGCTGCTTCGGCGGCGGTGGTGTGGTCGCGACCGCCGACACCCCCTATCCCGGCGAGATGCTGCGCGACCTCGCACTGCTGGGCATCGCCCTGCTGCTGGCCCGCCGGCCCCGGTCCCGTCTCGCCCTGGGCGGCGCGCCGCCCGCACACCCACGTCCGGACGACGCCGAGTCTCCGGTTCCCCTCGCGATCTCGGAGAACACCCGTGTCCGTTGACCAGCTCGCCCACCGACCCCCGCACGGGAAGAAGGCCACCGCTCGTCAGCGGATCGCCGCCAGGCGGGCCGAGGAGGCCGCGACGCGTGCCCGTGCCGCCCGGCGCCGGAGGACCCTGGCGGGCGCGATCGTCGGCTCGGTCCTGCTCGTCGCGGCGGTCGTCCTGGCCATCGTCGCCCAGTCGTACCGGACCTCGTCGTCGCCGGACGCCGCCGTGCCGGCGAACACCGTCGACGGCGGCACGGCGATCGAGGTGGGCCGGGCGGACGCCCCGGTGACCTTCGACGTCTACGAGGACTTCCAGTGCCCGGCGTGCGCCCGGTTCGAGGCTCTCGACGCCGAGACGATCGCGCAACTGGTCGCCGACGGCAGTGCCCGGGTGCGGTACCACCCGATGGCCTTCCTCGACCAGGTCTCCCCGGACCGGTACTCGACCCGCTCGCTCAACGCCGCCGGGGTCGTGGTCGACGCCGCCGGCCCGGAGGCCTTCGTCCGGTTCGCCGGGATGCTCTACGAGCGGCAGCCGGTCGAGGGGACGCCCGGGCTCACCGACGACGAGCTGATCGCGCTCGCCGGGCGAGCCGGAGCCTCGGGTGCGGACGTCGAGCGCGGTATCCGCGACCTGGTCTACGAGGACTGGACCCGCACGGTCACCGACCAGGCTAGCCGGGACGGCGTCACCAGCACTCCCACCGTTCTGCTGGACGGCGAACTGCTCGGCCCGGCCCAGCTGCAGCCGGCCGCGCTCGTCCAGGCGGTGCGCGCCGGCGCCTGACCCTGGATGCTCGTCGAGCGCGACGCTCGTCGTGCCAGGTCCGATCGGAGGCCCCATGCCGGTGTACGAGCTGCCCTCGCCCTCACCCCGCGCACGCGAGCTGCGCGAGGCCATGGTCGCGTTCATGCGGGAGCAGGTGCTGCCGGCCGAGACCGAGTACCTGGCCCACCGTCGGGCTGCCGGCGCCGACGACCACGAGGCGCCGCCGATCATCGAGGTGCTCAAGGACCGGGCCCGCGCCCGGGGGTTGTGGAACCTCTTCCTGCCCGCCGAGTCCGGCCTCACGCAACTGGAGTACGCACCGATCGCGGAGCTGTCGGGATGGAGCCTGGAGCTTGCCCCCGAGGCGATCAACTGCGCCGCACCGGACACCGGCAACATGGAACTGCTCCACCTGCTCGGCACCGACGAACAGAAGCGGGGGTGGCTCGAACCGCTGCTGGCCGGGGAGATCCGCTCGGCCTTCGCCATGACGGAGCCGGACGTGGCCAGCAGTGACGCGACGAACATCGCCACGCGGATCGACCGCGACAGCGACGAGTACGTGATCAACGGCCGGAAGTGGTGGACCAGCGGCACCATGGACCCGCGGTGCGCCTTCTTCGTCCTCATGGGGAAGACCGACCCGGGTGCTCCGCCGCACCGGCAGCAGACGATGGTGCTCGTCCCGCGGGACACCCCCGGCGTCACCGTCGTCCGCGACTACCCGGTGCTCGGGCACCACGACCAGCACGGGCACGCCGAGGTGGTCTTCTCCCAGGTGCGGGTGCCGGTGACGAACGTGATCGGCGAGGAGGGTGGGGGCTTCGCCGCCGCCCAGGCCCGGCTCGGTCCCGGCCGGATCCACCACTGCATGCGGGCCTTGGGCGCCGCCGAGCGCGCCCTCGCGCTGATGGCCGCCCGGGCCAAGGAGCGGGTCGTCTTCGGCCGGCACCTCGCCGAGCATGGCGTCGTCCAGCAGCAGATCGCCGAGTCCCGGCTGGAGATCGACCAGGCCCGGCTGCTCTGCCACCACGCCAGCCACGTCATCGACACCGAGGGCAACAAGGCGGCCCGTTCCCTGGTCGCCATGGCCAAGGTGGCGGTTCCCCGTGCCGCCACCCGGGTGATCGACCGGGCCATCCAGGTGCACGGCGGCGCCGGGATCACCGACGTGACCCCGCTGGCGGCGATGTACGCGTGGCACCGGGCGATGCGCATCTTCGACGGGCCCGACGAGGTGCACGTCCGGTCGATCGCCAAGGCCGAGCTGCGACGGGAGCCGGAACTGCCGCCGCACCTGGTCACGCCCTGTGGGCGGCCCCCCAGGCGGCGTCAGCGCGCAGAGCCTGCGGAGGGGGCCCTCACCGGGCGGCGGCCCTCGCCGTCCCCACGATCTCGGGAACGTCCTCCACGAGCGCGGTCAGGTTCACTCCCGCGTCGGCGAGGGCGGGCAGCAGGTACCGGTTCTCCTGGTGGACGCACACGTCGTACAGCACGACCAGCGCTCCTGCGGCGAGGGCGACGTCGATGCCGTCGGTCGCCTGCTCGATCTCGCGCACCAGGGCGCCCATCATCCGGTGCTCGTCGAGCATCGCGGCCACGAGCAGCGCGGTCCGGTCGTTCTCCCCGGCGGTGTACACGAGGCCTTCCTCGACCTCGGTGTGCGCGAGCAGCTCGTCGTTCAGGAAGTCGACGAGGTCCTGGCGTGCCGGCTCGTACGGCCAGTGGGCGGTCACCGCCGTGATCACCGACTGGGTGTGCCGGACGAGCCGGTCGCGGAGGTCCTCGTGGTGGATCTCGGCAGCGGCGGTGATGAGGTCGAGGCTCGTGGTCATGGCGGACTCCTGGCGGTGCGTCGTTGGGTCACACCTTTTCTACAACATGCGCCGTGAGAAAAACAGGGTCGCCGGGACGCCCGGTCAGCGAGTACCGGTGGGCGCGCGTTGCGGGATCGCGACGCTGAGCAGGACGACCGAGTCCTCGTCGGCGTGGAGGCTGTGCCGCCGGTTGGGGATGGGGCTGATCTGGTGCGCGGCGAGGACCTCGGTCTGCTCGCCCGCGACCAACCGGACCCGGCCGCGGAGCACCAGGAGCGTCGCCGGTCCCGGGCTCTCGTGCTCGGCCAGGTCCTGATTCCTGATCAGGGCGATCACCGTCTGCCGCAGACCGTCCACGGGGTGTGGGAGCGTGTGCGCGGCGCGCAAGGCGTTCTGCATCGCGGCGTCGGCGAGCAGCTCGGTGGCCAGTTCGTCCAGGTTCACGGGTCCTCGGTCATCCACCAGCCCATGGTGGCCCAACGACCCGCCGACGGCGAACGGGCCGTCGTCCGGCGGATCCCCGGGTACGGGCGCGCGGCGAGCGGACGTCCCGGTTCCCGACCAGAATGGTGATCATGTCCGACCGCCCGCCCGCGGTCGTCATCGACGACCTCGCCGAGCCGCGGCACGTGGCGCTCGCCGTGCGGTCCCGCCGGCGGATCGTCGAGGTGCTGCGCTCGGCCGGCCGGCCCGTCGCCGTCGGCGAGCTGGCGGCCGCGGTCGGCCTCCACGTGACGACGGCGAGGACCCACCTCCGCGTGCTCGAGGCGGCGGGGCTCGTCGTCCGGACGCCGCAGCTGCCGGCAGGGCCGGGTCGGCCCCGGCACTGGTACGCGGCGGTGACGGAGGGCGGACCCGGTCAGGGGCACCGGGAGCTCGCCGAACTGCTCGCCGGTGCGCTGGACACGGGCGGAGAGGGTGGCCGACAGCGAGCCGAGGAGGCCGGTCGACGGTGGGCCGAGCGCCAGGTGCCCGAACCGGCGGAGCTCACCTGGGAGCAGGCCGTCGGCGGCCTCGACGAGCTGTTCGGCCGACTCGGTTTCGCGCCGCGCCGGGTCGACGCGGAGCCGAACCGGTTCCGGGTGGCGCTCGAGCGGTGCCCGTTCCGGGACGTGGCCCGGGCCCACCCTGAGGTCGTGTGCTCGGTGCACCTCGGCCTGATGCGGGGAGCTCTGTCCCGCTTCGGGTTCACCGTGATCGCCGACTCTGCCCTGCTGCAGCCGTTCGTCGCCCCCGAGTTGTGCATGGCCGAGGTCCCTGGTCCACCGGCACCGGACCGGCGGCAGCGGGTGGAGTCGCTGGGCAACGAATAAGGAGGGCGGCTACGCTCCGAACCGACGGCCACGCTGCGGGACCCCGAGGAGCGTCGGATGACATACGTGATCACCGAACCGTGCATCGATGTCCTCGACCGCGCCTGCGTCGACGAGTGCCCGGTCGACTGCATCTACGAGGGTGAGCGGGCGCTCTACATCCACCCCGACGAATGCGTCGACTGCGGCGCCTGCGAGCCGGTCTGCCCGGTCGAGGCCATCTACTACGAGGACGACGTCCCCGACCGGTGGTCGGTCTTCACCGCCGACAACGCCCGCTTCTTCGCCGAACCGCTGCCCGGCCGCGCCGAGCCCCTCCACTCGCCCGGCGGGGCCGCGAAGCTCGGCGTCGTGGGCGCCGACACCCCCCTGGTCGCAGGCCACCCCCGTAGGAGCTGAGCAGGATCGCGGCCGCGGGTGTGGGGACACGCCGGTGGCCGCCCGTCGGGATGCGACTTCACCCGGGGACCGGTGGGATGCAGGAGAGCGGGCGGTATGGCCGGGAACAAGACGGACACGACCGAGAAGGAGAGCCGTGACTCTCGCACCTGAGGGCAGCCGGCAGAACACCGACGGGCACGCCGGATTCGACGGCGGCGTGTCCGAGGCGCTGGTGAAGACCTCACGATTCTTCCGCAAGGGCGAGGTCAGCGCCGACCTGCGGTCGCTGCACCAGATCGGCGGACGGGACGCCGACAGCTTCTACCGCGACCGCTGGTCGCACGACAAGGTCGTCCGCTCCACGCACGGCGTGAACTGCACGGGCTCGTGCTCGTGGAAGGTGTACGTCAAGGACGGGATCATCACCTGGGAGGCCCAGCAGACCGACTACCCGTCCACCGGGCCCGACCGCCCCGAGTACGAGCCGCGCGGCTGCCCTCGCGGCGCGGCGTTCTCCTGGTACACGTACTCGCCGACGCGGGTGCGTTACCCGTACGTCCGAGGCTCGCTGCTGCAGATGTACCGCGAGGCCCGGCAGCGCCTGGGCGACCCGGTCCTCGCGTGGGGCGACATCGTCGACGACCCCGAGAAGGCACGCACCTACAAGTCACAGCGCGGCAAGGGCGGCCTCGTCCGGGCGTCCTGGGACGAGGCGACCGAGATGATCGCCGCCGCCCACGTGCACACCATCAAGAAGTACGGGCCGGACCGCGTCGCCGGCTTCTCGCCGATCCCCGCGATGTCGATGGTCTCGCACGCGGCCGGAGCCCGGTTCATGTCCCTGATCGGGGCTCCGATGCTGTCGTTCTACGACTGGTACGCCGACCTGCCGGTCGCCTCGCCACAGGTGTTCGGCGACCAGACCGACGTCCCGGAGTCCGGCGACTGGTGGGACGCCTCCTACCTGATCCTGTGGGGCTCCAACGTCCCGGTCACCCGTACCCCTGACGCGCACTGGATGACCGAGGCCCGGTACCGCGGCCAGAAGGTCGTCGTCATGAGCCCGGACTACTCCGACGCGACGAAGTTCGCCGACGACTGGCTCGCCCCGCACCCGGGCACGGACGGCGCCTTGGCGATGGCGATGGGCCACGTCGTCCTCAAGGAGTTCTTCGTCGACCGGCAGGTCCCGCGGTTCCAGGAGTACGTGAAGCGGTACTCCGACCTCCCGTTTCTGCTCACCCTGACCCCGCACGGGGACAGCTACGTGCCGGGCAAGTTCCTCACCGCCGCCGACCTCGGTGACCTGGAGGAGGGCGCGGAGTTCAAGACCGTGCTCGTCGACTCGGCGACCGGCGAGCCGCACGTCCCCAACGGCTCGCTCGGCTTCCGCTTCGGTGAGGCCGGGAAGGGCAGGTGGAACCTCGATCTCGGTGACGTCGACCCGTTGCTGAGCCTCTACGACGGCGCGGCGGAGACGGTGACGGTCGACCTGGCCCGCTTCGACACCGCCCGAGGCGAGGGTGCCACCCTGCGCCGCGGCGTGCCGGTGCGCCGGGTCGGCAAGCACCTGGTGACCACGGTGTACGACCTGCTGCTCGCCCAGTTCGGCGTCGACCGGCGGGGTCTGCCGGGGGAGTGGCCGGCCGGGCTGGACGACGCCTCGCAGCCGTACACCCCGGCCTGGCAGGAGCAGTTCACCGGAGTGACGGCGGCCGCCGCGACGCGGATCGGCCGGGAGTTCGCGCAGAACGCCGAGGACTCCGGCGGCCGCTCCATGATCATCATGGGGGCCGGACCAACCACTGGTTCCACTCCGACACGATCTACCGGGCGTTCCTGACCCTGACCACGTTGACCGGCTGCCAGGGCGTCAACGGTGGCGGCTGGGCGCACTACGTCGGGCAGGAGAAGGTCCGGCCGATCACCGGCTACTCGACCGTGGCCGCGGCTCTCGACTGGGCGCGCCCGCCGCGGCAGATGATCCAGACGGCCTACTGGTACCTGCACACCGACCAGTGGCGCTACGACCAGACGACGCTGGACGGGTTCGCCTCGCCGCTGGGCACGGGTCGCTTCGACGGCAAGACGCCGGCCGACGTCCTCGCGCAGTCGGCGCGCATGGGCTGGATGCCGTCCTATCCCACGTTCAACCGCAACCCCCTGGACCTGGCCGACGACGCCGCCGCCGCCGGGAAGGCACCGGGTGAGCACGTGATCGACGGCCTCCGCGACGGGAGCCTGCGGTTCGCCGCCGAGGATCCCGACGCCCCGGAGAACTTCCCGCGGGTGCTGACGATCTGGCGGGCCAACCTGCTGGGCTCCTCGGCGAAGGGCAACGAGTACTTCCTCAAGCACCTGCTCGGCACCGACAACGCTGTCCGGGCCGAGGAGGCGCCGCCGGAAGCCCGGCCCAAGGACCTGGTCTGGCGGGAGGAGGCGCCCACCGGCAAGTTGGACCTGCTGCTCGCGCTGGACTTCCGGATGACCAGCACGACGATCTACTCCGACATCACGCTGCCGGCGGCCACCTGGTATGAGAAGCACGACCTCAACACCACCGACATGCACCCCTACGTGCACTCGTTCAACCCCGCCATCGCGCCGCCGTGGGAGACCCGCACCGACTTCGAGGCCTTCGGCACCATCGCCCGCCAGTTCAGCCGGCTGGCCGCCAGGCACCTCGGCGTCCGCAAGGACCTGATGGCGCTGCCGCTGCTGCACGACACCCCCGACGCACTGGCCAACCCGCGCGGGGTGGTGCGGGACTGGAAGGCGGGGGAGTGCGACCCGGTCCCGGGGAAGACGATGCCGAAGTTCGTCGTCCATGAACGGGACTACGGCGCGGTCGCGCAGAAGTGGGCGGCGCTGGGGCCACTGGTGGAGGAGCTCGGCCTGACGACCAAGGGCGTCACCACCATGCCGGACAAGGAGGTCGAGTACCTCAAGCACAAGAACGGCGTCATCCGGGACGGCGTCGCGGCCGGCCGGCCGGCCTTGGCGCGGGACGTGCACTGGTGCGAGGCGATCCTGGCGCTGTCCGGGACGACGAACGGACGGCTGGCCACCCAGGGTTTCCACCGGTCGGAGGAACGCACCGGGATGCGGATGGCCGACCTGGCCGCCGAGCACGAGGGCAAGCTGGTCACCTTCGCCGACACGCAGGCGGCGCCCACCCCGGTGATCACCTCGCCGGAGTGGTCGGGCAGCGAGCACGGCGGCCGCCGGTACTCGCCGTTCACCATCAACGTGGAGCGGCTGAAGCCCTGGCACACCCTGACCGGCCGGCAGCACTTCTTCCTCGACCACGACTGGATGACCGAGGCGGGGGAGAACCTGCCGGTGTTCCGGCCGCCGCTGGACATGCACACGCTGTTCGGTGAGCCGCAGGTCGGTGAGCAGGGCGAGCTGGGCATCACCGTCCGGTATCTCACCCCGCACAACAAGTGGTCGATCCACTCGGAGTACCAGGACAACCTGTTCATGTTGTCGCTGTCGCGTGGCGGCCAGACGATCTGGATGAGCGTCCAGGACGCCGCCAAGGTCGGGGTGAAGGACAACGACTGGATCGAGGCGGTCAACCGCAACGGCGTCGTGGTGGCCCGGGCGATCGTGTCCGCCCGGATGCCGGAAGGGACGGTCTACATGCACCACGCGCAGGACCGGCTCATCGACGTCCCGCTCACGGAGACCTCCGGCAAGCGCGGCGGCATCCACAATTCCCTGACCCGGCTGTTCCTCAAGCCCACACACCTGATCGGCGGTTACGCGCAGCTGGCGTTCGCCTTCAACTACCTGGGGCCGACCGGGAACCAGCGCGACGAAGTGACCGTGATCCGCCGCCGCAACCAGGAGGTGCAGTACTGATGCCCAGGGCTGCCGCAGAAATGGCCATGAGTGCGGGGAAGGGGAGCGTCTGATGCGCGTCATGGCTCAGATGGGCATGGTGATGAACCTCGACAAGTGCATCGGGTGCCACACCTGCTCGGTCACCTGCAAGCAGGCGTGGACCAACCGCAGCGGCGTCGAGTACGTGTGGTTCAACAACGTGGAGACCCGGCCGGGTCAGGGCTACCCGCGCACCTACGAGGACCAGGAGAAGTGGAGGGGCGGCTGGCAGGTCGGCCGGAACGGCAAGCTTCAGTTGCGTACCGGCAGCCGGCTCTCCCGCTTGCTCACCATCTTCTCCAGCCCGAAGCTGCCCTCGATCGAGGAGTACTACGAGCCCTGGACCTACGACTACGAGACCTTGACCAACGCTCCGGTCCAGGAGCACACCCCGGTCGCGCGGCCCCGCTCGCTGCTGACGAACAAGCCGATGAACATCGAGTGGAGCGCCAACTGGGACGACAACCTCGGTGGGGCGCCCGAGCTCACCCAGGACGACCCGGTCCTGAAGAAGATCTCGGCGGAGATCAAGGAGAAGTTCGAGCAGACCTACATGTTCTACCTGCCGCGGATCTGCGAGCACTGCATCAATCCGTCGTGCGCGGCCTCCTGCCCGTCGGGCGCGATCTACAAGCGGGAGGAGGACGGGATCGTCCTGGTCGACCAGGACCGCTGCCGCGGCTGGCGGCAGTGCGTCACCGGGTGCCCGTACAAGAAAGTCTACTTCAACCACCGCACCGGCAAGGCCGAGAAGTGCACGTTCTGCTTCCCGCGGACCGAGGTCGGCATCCCGACGGTCTGCTCGGAGACGTGCGTCGGCCGGCTGCGCTACATCGGCATCGTCCTCTACGACGCCGACCGGGTGCTCGAGGCGGCGTCCACGCCGGACGACCAGGACCTCTACATGGCCCAGCGGTCGATCATCCTGGATCCGCACGACCCGCAGGTGATCCACGCCGCCGAGCAGGCCGGCATCTCCCGCGACTGGATCGAGTCCGCGCAGCGCTCGCCGATCTACTCGCTCATCACCAAGTTCGAGGTGGCCCTGCCGCTGCACCCGGAGTACCGGACCATGCCGATGGTCTGGTACATCCCGCCGCTGTCCCCGGTGGTCGACGCGCTCACCGACACCGGGCACGACGGGGAGGACGCCGGCAACATCTTCGGCGCCATCGAATCGCTGCGGATCCCGGTCGAGTACCTGGCGGAACTGTTCGCCGCCGGCGACACCAACCTGGTCACCGGTGTGCTCAAGAAGCTCGGGGCGATGCGCGCCTACATGCGCGACCTGAACCTCGGCCGGCCGGCGGACGAGTCGATCGCCACCGCGGTCGGCATGACCGGGCAGGACATCCAGGACATGCACCGGCTGCTCGCCATCGCCAAGTACGACGAGCGCTACGTGATCCCGACCATCCACGCCGAACAGGGCCCCGAGCGCGAGGAGTTCGACAGCGGCTGCTCGCTGGACTACGACGACGGTCCCGGCATGGGGGGCTGGGGACCGTTCGGGGAAGCCTCGGGCGGCACGACCCCGATCGCAGTGGAGAACTTCCACATGCTCGCGGCGCGGCAGACCAGCGACACCATGGCGGCACCGGGGGACAAGGCGCAGCGGGTCAACCTGCTCAACTGGGACGGCAAGGGCGCTCCGGAAGGGCTCTTCCCGGACCGTCCCGACGGTCGCGGGGGCGTCGACGCGGACTCCCCAGCGGTCACGGATCCCAAGCCATGAGCCCCCGGCTCCTGTCGCGCCGGTCGGAGCCGGCCGCCGCCCAGGTGGCCACCGCCCGGCAGGCCGCGTCCCTGCTCCTCGGCTACCCGGACGAGGACCTGCTCGCCCGGTTGCCGCTGCTGCGGGCGGCGGTCGCACCGCTGCCGGCGGAGTTGGCGGGGCCGCTGGGCCGGTTCCTCGACCACGTGGAGACCACGCCGCTGGAGCAGCAGCAGGCCGAGTACGTGGAGACGTTCGACCTACGGCGACGCTGCTGCCTGTACCTGACCTACTTCACGCACGGGGACACCCGCAAGCGCGGCATGGCGCTGGTCCAGTTCAAGCACCTGTACTCGCGTGCGGGGATGACGCTGTCGGACGAGGAACTGCCCGACCACCTGGCTGTCGTGCTCGAGTTCACCGCGACCGGTGACGCCGCCCGCGGTGAGCGGCTCCTGACGGAGTACCGACCCGGCCTCGAGCTGATCCGGCTGGCCCTGGAGGAACGGAGCTCGCCGTACGCCGCGGTGCTGCAGGCCGTATCGGCCACCCTTCCGCCGGTGGAGGCCGCCGACCGCGCGGCGGTGCTGCGGCTGGCCCAGCAGGGCCCGCCCGGTGAAGACGTCGGCCTCGATCCGTACGGCGCGCTGCCGTTCGCGCCACCGGAGTTCATACCCCAGCCCCCGCCCGGTGCGTCCGCAGGAGCCCCCGCATGAACGCCGTAGAGATCCTGCTCTGGGTCGTCGTCCCGTACGTCAGCCTGGCGATCTTCGTCGTCGGGCACTACTGGCGGTACAAGTACGACAAATTCGGCTGGACCACCCGCTCCAGCCAGCTCTACGAACGACGGCTCCTGCGCTGGGGCAGCCCGCTGTTCCACTTCGGGATCCTGTTCGTGCTCATGGGACACGTCATGGGGCTGGGCATCCCGAAGTCCTGGACCGACGCCGTGGGGCTCTCCGAGAGCGCGTATCACGCCCTGGCGATCGGGGTGGGGGCGATCGCCGGATTCGGCACCCTGGTCGGGCTGGCGATCCTGATCTACCGGCGGCGCACCGTCGGGCCGGTGTTCAGCGCGACGACCAAGAACGACAAGTTTATGTACCTGGTCCTGACGGTGACCATCCTGTTCGGGATGAGCAACACCGTGCTCGGAGCGATCGGGCACGAGGGCGTCGACTACCGCGACACCGTGTCCCCGTGGTTCCGCAGCATCTTCTACTTCAACCCGCAGCCAGAGCTCATGAGCGAGGCAGGCCTCGGCTTCCAGCTGCACGCGCTCTCGGCACTGGTGCTCTTCGCCATCTGGCCGTTCACCCGGCTGGTGCACGTGTTCAGCGCGCCGCTGGGCTACTTCACCCGGCCCTACATCGTCTACCGCAGCCGCGACCCGCACATCGGGAACCGGGCCACACCGCGCGGTTGGGACCGGGTGGGAGATCCCCGGAAGTGACTGCGACACCGGCTCCTGAAGCATCCTCCGCCACCCCGGCCGGCGGGGCGGCCGTGCCTCGGCAGGCCTGGATCATCCTGGCCGTCGCGACCATTGGCTTCACCGTCAACTTCTGGGCCTGGGCCCTGATCAGCCCGCTCGGCGGCCTCTACACCCAGCTGCTGGAACTCAGCTCGCTGGAGACCGCGCTCATCGTGGCCGTGCCGGTCATCGTCGGCTCCCTCGGACGCATCCCCGTCGGCGCACTCACCGACCGGTTCGGCGCGCGGGTGATGTTCCCGCTGATGAGCGCGCTCACGATCGTGCCCGTCCTGTTCGTCGGCTACCTGGGCACCGAGTCGTTCCTGCTGCTCGTGGTCGGTGGCTTCTTCCTCGGTCTGGGTGGCACGACCTTCGCCGTGGGCGTGCCGCTGGTCAACGCCTGGTTTCCACCCGCCAAGCGCGGCACCGCCATCGGAATCTTCGGTGCGGGGACGGCCGGTACCGCTATCGCGGCGTTCACGACCGTCGGTCTCAAGGACGCCTTCGGCGTGCCCTTCCCGTTCACCGTGGTGGCGGTGCTGCTGGTCGTGTACGCGGTCCTCTCCTACCTGCTGCTGCGGGACGCGCCCGGCCGGACGGTTCCCACCGGGAGCGCAGTGCGCCGGGCGTGGGAGACGGCCAAGCTCCCCATCACGCTGCAGTTGTCATTCCTGTACGCGGTGGGCTTCGGCGGCTTCGTCGCGTTCAGCGTGTACCTCCCGACCTACCTGCGGACGGTGTTCGATCTCTCGCCCGGTGACGCCGCCTTCCGGACGGCGGGATTCGTCGTACTCGCCGTGGTCATGCGGCCGGTCGGTGGCTTCCTGTCCGATCGGTTCGGCCCGATCCGGGTGCTGACCGTCTGCTTCGTCGTCGTCACCGTCTTCGCGGCGGTGTCGGCGCTGGAGCGGTCGCTCGAACCCCTCGGCACGATCGCGTTCCTGGCCATGGCCGCCGCCCTGGGCGCCTCCTCCGGTGCTGTCTTCGCGCTGGTGGCGCTGGTCGCCCCGCCGGGCAAAGTCGGCGGGGTGACCGGCATCGTCGGTGCCGCCGGCGGTCTGGGCGGCTTCGCGCCTCCGCTGCTGATGGGCACCATCTACGGCTGGCAGGGGAACTACCAGCCGGGTCTGTGGCTGCTCGCCATCACCGCGGCGGTCGCCGCGTGCTACACGGCCTGGGGCATGCGCATCCCGACGGCGTGAGCGCCGGGGCCGGGCTCGAATCGGCGGCGAGCAGGATTGCTCGCCGGCCGCGCGGTCAGGTCAGTACGTGCTCGCGTCACTGCGCCGTCCGGCGTAGCCGACGCCGGCCCGGGTGGCACTGACCACCATCGCGGCCAGCACGAGGCTCCACACCGCGAAGGCGCCCCAGATGCCGACCGCGCCGACGACGCCCACCAACGGCAGGTCGTCGGCCCGGCTCAGATAGGTCGCCGCGACCGCGTACATCCCCATCGGGAACACCATGCTCCACAGCGACGGCTCGTAGCGCAGTGGCACCCGGTGGGTGTGGTGCCGCCACCAGCCGGCGGCCACGAGGACCGGGATCAGCCACGTGCCGAACGCCCAGATGCTCACCGAGACGCCGGCGACCAGACCTCGCGTGGCCTCGACCATCGGCGTGTCGACCATCTCGACGATGCGTGCCCCGGCGAGCACGGTGATGGCGCTGGCGCCCATCGCCACCCAGTACGGCGGTGTGAGATCGGTGGGCCGCAGCTCGTAGATGAGCAGTCGAGCGGACACCATGACGCCGACGGCGGCATACAGGAACAGGCTCACCGACCACGAGAACACCGCCACCACCGCCAGCGCGTCGCGCAGTGCGGGCAACGCAGGCTGCAGCGTCGCGGCCGACGTGGAGACCGACTGTCCCGCCACCACCCAGATGAACCACGTGCCGTTGGCCTTCGTCAGCACCGGCCGTTCGGCCCGGCCCAGCACGGCGGTCCAGGGGATGACGTAGCCGAGCAACAGCCAGGCCATGAAGCCGACGCCCCCCAGGACTGCTGCGGCGGCATGGTGGCCGTCCATGGCGAGCCGGACGCCGAGGACGTTGCCGCCGGCGATGAAGGTGAAGAACCCGAAGCCGCGTGCGGGATCGAGGAAGTCCTCCCGCACAGCATCGCGGTAGGCGATCAACCGCCAGACGTTCAGCACCACGAGGACGACGAACGAGACGGCGCAGACGGCCAGCAGGAGCACCGACACGGCGACGTGCCCAGCCAGCCGCATCCCGACCGAGATGATCCCGCTCGCCATGACCAGGGCGAAGTAGCCCGGCGTCAGCCCGCGGACCGTTGCCCGTACGTCGCCGGGCCGGCGGTCTGGGGACCCGGCGTTCGCCACGTGTCCACGGTGCCGGAGGACGTCGGCTCTGGCCAGCGACGGCGGCGTGGCGACGTGGCCGGTGCATGTCTCAGCGGCTCGTGACGGACGTCATCCAGGGCCGGGAATCTCTTGCGCTCGTCGGCCGCTTCCACGAGTTTCGGCGTGGACCACCGCCGTCCACACCGCGGGGGACACGAGTCTCGCGACCGGAGGGATGCCGTACATGTGCGACCACTGCGGATGCCGTGAACTCACTCCCGTCGCCCGGCTGATGGACGAGCACGACCGGCTCCGCGAACTCAGCGAGCACATCCGCAGGCACCTCGCCGCCGGGGACGATGCCGCGGCCGGCGACCACTTCGCCGAACGGCTCGTCGTCCTGAGTCCGCACGTGGCCACCGAGGAGGGCTCGGCGTTCCCGATGCTGCGGAAGAGCGAGGAACTCGTCGCGCGTGAGCTGGCCGACGCCGAAGGGGCCGAGGCGCGGCGGGCGGGCGTCTTGCGCGTGCTGCACGACCTCGCCGAGCACATGTACATGGACGACTCGGCCTGTTCCCGGCCGCCCTCGTGACGCTCGGCGGTGCCCAATGGGATGCCGTGGACCGCTGGGCCGAGAGGCACCTGGGCGCGACGACCGCGGTCAGGGGTTGAGCGACGCAACTCCCGCCAGAGGTGGTGCTCGGCAGAGGGAGTGGCTGACCTCACTCCTCAAGATGTGTTGGAAGGGCGACGTACACGTCATCGCCCATGATCTCGGGGGGAAGGCTGCGACGTCTTTGATGGCCGGAGGGCCCAGCGCACGGCCGGTCCCGAAGTCGAACCGGGACCCGTGCATGTAGCACTCGATGGTGCCGTCCTCGACACTTCTGTCTTATTCCGTCATTACCAGCTGTTAGACCGCCTCCCGGAGCCTTCACTAAAGAACGGCACGAATGCTACCTTCAGGGTAGCTCGGGCCCCGCTTCGCGGGGCCCATCGGCGTTTCTAGGGGTGACTTGTTGGTCATTGTCGGGTGGCGTTGAGAATGCACGGTGGAATGAAGGTCTACGCCGGCGCACCGGCGGCTGCCCGGCACTACGTGGAGGCCGACCGCGGCCGGGCGGACGACTACTACCTCACCGAGGGCACCGGGATCGCCCGCCGCTTCACCGCCACGGATGGTCGCGTGGCCGAGCTGGCGCCTTTGACCGGCGACAGCTACGAGACGTGGGTGGCCGGCCGCAACCCGGAGACGGGTGAGCCGCGAGGGCAGCTGCGCGGCGACGAGCACGCCGTTCGGTTCGTCGAGGTGGTGGTCAACGGGCCGAAGACGTGGTCGCTGGCCGCCGCGCTGCACCCGGACATCGCGGAGGCGTATGAGGCGGCGCAGGACCGGGCCGCCGAGCAGATCATCGGCTGGCTCTCGCAGCACGCCACCACCCGGGTCGGCCCGCGCGGCGGACAGGTGCAGGTCCCGCTGGAGGTGCTGGAGGCGGCCACGGTGCGGCACTACACCTCCCGGGCGAACGACCCGCACTGGCACCTGCACCTGCAGCTGCTGTCCCGGGTGTTCGCCGCCGGGAGAAATGCGCGGCCTGCACACCGTCGGGGTCCGCGACTTCCTGGGCGCCGTCAACGGGATCGGGCACGCCGCGATGGCGTGTGACCCGGAGTTGAACGCCACCTTCGCCGCGCACGGCTACCGGAAGGACGGTACGGGAGAAATACGGGAGCTCGCCGAGTACACGGGTCCGTTCAGCGCACGGCACGCGCAGATCGCCCGGAATGTGGACCGCTACGAACGCGAGTGGACCGCGGCGCACCCCGGCGAATCCCCCGGCCCTGCGTTGCGCCGGACGTGGGATGCCCGGGCGTGGGCCGACGGCCGCCCGGACAAGGTCACTGCCCAGCCCGGGGTCGGGCTGGGCGAACGCTGGCGGACCGAGCTGTCCGCCCTCGGCTACCGCGACCCGGGCAAGCCGGTCGCCCTGGCGCCCACCCCGATCGGGGCGCTGGATCGAGACGAGCTGGTGCAGCGCGCGCTGACCCGGCTCGCGGCCGGGCGTTCGGCGTGGAACGCCGCCGACATCCGCGGCGAGGCCGAGCGGGGAATCGCCGCCGAAGGCGTCGTCGCCGACGCCGCGGTGCGCATCGAGCTGGCCGAAGACCTCACCGCCCGCGCGATGGACCGCTGCCTGCCGCTGCTGGACCGCGACGGGGTGCCCGAGCACATCCGGGCCTGGACCTCCCAGCCGGTGCTGGACGTCGAGGCCGACCTGACCGCCCGGCTCGCCGCCCGCGCCGCACTCGGCGTGCCGGGCACCGACCTGACCCTCCCGGTCGAGGGCGCGGCGCCCGCCGGCGGTCTGGATGCCGGTCAGGCCGCGGCGGTCGCCGCGCTGGCCGGTGACCGGCGGCTGGTGGTGGTCGAGGGCGCGGCGGGGGCGGGCAAGACCACCACGCTGGCCGCCACCCGCGGCCTGCTCGAGGCGCGGGGCCGCCGGCTGGTGGTGGTGACTCCCACCCGCAAGGCGGCCAAGGTGGCCGCCGGCGAGGTGGGGACGGCGGCCGGGTCCGCGGCGTCCCTAGCCTTCGGCCACGGCTGGCGCTGGAACGACGACGGGCGTTGGACCCGGCTCACCGCCGGCGAGGTCGACCCGGCGACCGGCCGGCTCTACGCCGGGCCGAGCGAGGCAGCGCGGCTGCGGCCCGGCGATCTGCTGCTGGTGGATGAGGCCGGCATGCTCGATCAGGACACCGCCCGCGCCCTGCTGACCGTCGCCGACGAGTGCCAGGTGCCGGTGGCGCTGCTCGGCGACCGGTACCAGTTGTCCGCGGTCGGCCGCGGCGGCGTCCTGGACCTCGCCATCAGCCAGGCCGACCCCGCGGCACATCTGACTCTCGACGCGGTGCACCGCTTCACCCGAACCGACGAGAAGGGCCGCACAACACCCGACACCGGCTACGCCGAGCTGACCCTGGCCATGCGTACCGGAGAGGACCCCGGCGCCGTCTTCGACGCCCTTCTCGCCCGCGGTCAGATCCAGCTGTTCCCCGACGCCGCCGCGCTGCAGGACACGATCGCGGCGACCGCCGCCTCGTCATATGCCGACGGCCGCCGGGTGGCCGTCGTGGTGGACACCCGCGACCAAGCCGCCGAGCTCAACACCGCCATCCGCGACCGGTTGATCGTCGCTGGCCGGGTCGATGACCGGACGGTGGCCGTCACCGGGGCCGGCGAGCGGATCGGCGCCGGGGACCGGATCGCCACCCGGCGCAACGACCGCCACCTCGACGTCGCCAACCGCGACGTCTGGGTGGTCACCGCCGTCGGCCGCCGCGGCGGGCTGCTCGTCACCCCCGCTGTCACCCCCACCGGCACCGTCCCCGGGAACGGGCCCGACAATGTCACCCCGGACCCGGGCGGGCGGCGGATACTGCCCGCGGACTACGTCACCGCGCACGTCGAGCTCGCCTACGCCTCCACCACCCACGGCGTGCAGGGCGACACTGTCACGGCGTCGCACGTGGTGGTCGGCGAGCACACCGGGGCGGCGTCGGCCTACGTCGGCATGACCCGCGGCCGGGAAACCAACACCGCCCACTTCGTCGCCGCCGACGCCGACGAGGCGCGGGAGCAGTGGCTCGCCGTGTTCGCCCGCGACCGGGCCGACCTCGGCCCCGCGCACGCCGCCGGGCTCGCCGCCGCCGAGGCCGCCCGCTACGCCCCATCCCTCCCGCTGGCCGACGTGCTGGTCGAGCTGCATGCGGCGTGGACGGCCGAGCAGGGCTGCCTTCAGCGACTCGCCTACTGGGAGCCGCAGCGCGACACGCTGCGCGAGGTGGTCACGCTCGAAGCTTCCCACGCCGGCGAACTGGCCAACCTCCAGGCCGCCCGTGAGCAGACGGCGATCACCGCCGAACAGGCCAAGCAGCAGGCCGCAGCCAGCGGCGCGGCCCTCACCGACCACGCCGACCGGGTCCGCGACACCCTCCTCGCTCGCTGGGACGGCGAACGCCCCGCTACACGCGCGGCGGCAAGGACCGTGCTCGACGGCCCAGGCCGGCTTGGACTCCGGCGAGGCGCGGTGGCCCGCGCCGTCGAGCAGCTCGCCGACTGGGCCGACCGGTGGCGCCCCCACGTTCCGTCCCTGCCCACCGACCCGACCGACCTCGCGAAGGTTGTCGACCGGCCCGACGACCGCCCGGCCCTGTGGAGGGCGCTCGACGACTCCGCCCACCGGGCCGCCGAACAGGCCCACCCCGAACACGCCCAGCTCCGCGCCGCAGCCGACACCGCCAGGAACGCGCACGAGCAGGCCCGGCTCGCACTGGCCGAGGCCGGCCGGCGGCGCGGCGAACGGCTCGACTCGTTCGGGTCCGCGGCCTGGACCCCCGACCCGGCCGGCCGGCTCACCGACCTCGACCGCGACATCGCCGCCACCCGCCAGGAGCTGACCGACGCCCGGGGACGCATCGCGGCCCTCACCGCCGAGCCGGCTCTCCGCGCCCAGCCGCCCGACCGGCTCGATCGCGAGCGCGAGACCTGGCGCACACAGCGCGCGGCCGGCCCCGACCAGCGCGGATCGACGCGACCGCGGCCGACCGCCCCGGGGCGGGACGTCCCCCGGCCCGAGACCGAGCGCCTCGGCCCGTCCCTCGCCCGGCGTGGCAGCGCCCCAGGCATCGGCCGATGAGCAGCGTGGCTCGGCCGGCGACCGGGCTCGGACAGCCGGGAGCAGGAGAACAACTGGAGGTTTTCGGCAGCATCTGGCGATCGGCTGTCAGTAGGAGCTCCGAATCGGCGCCTTCTCAGGTCACGGAGCCCAGCCCACCCGACCAGATCGGAGCCAGCCATGCCCGACCATCCCGCCAGCCACGAGCCCGAACTGCTCACCATCACCGAAGCCGCCGAGCTACTCCGTGCCCCGGTCGCCACCCTGCGGTACTGGCGCCACCTGGGCACCGGCCCCCGCAGCTTCCGCCTCGGCCGCCGCGTCCTCTACCGCCGCGGCGACCTCCAGGCGTGGGTCGAAGCGCAACTAGGTCGAGGCGCCACCGGATAGCGACCCGGCGAAGGGTCGCAATTCCGTGGGGTGCCGCCCTGATCTCGTCGGATCCGTTCGGCATGCTGCGTGCCGATCCGTTCCGTCCCCCAGAAGCGAAGACGCGGACCGAGCCCGGCCGCGTCTGAGACGTCGAGGAGTCAGTCATGGCGAGCGTCGAGAAGTTGGTCCGCAATGGGCGGACGACCTACCAGGCGCGGTGGCGAGACGACCAGGGCAGGCAGCGCAAGAAGTCGTTCGCCAGGAAGGGCGACGCCGATCGCCACGCGGCCACGGTCGAGGCGGACAAGGTACGCGGCACCTACATCGAGCCCTCGAAGATCACGGTCGCCGAGTACGCCCGGAGCTGGGCGGACACCCGCCCGCACCGGCCGACCACGGCACGACGGACCGAGATGATGATCCGGCTGCACATCGAGGGGACCCGTCTCGGTGGCCGCAAGCTCGCCGACGTGCGTCCGTCCGAGGTCCAGGCGTGGGCCACCGACCGGTCCAGGGTGCTGGCCCCGACCACCGTGCGACAGGCCGTGGGACTGCTCCGGAGCGTGTACGGGGCCGCAGTCCTCGACCGGCTGGTGGCCTCCTCCCCAGTCGTCCGCATCCAGCTCCCCCGCTACGAGAGGGAGCGGGTCCTGCCGCTGTCGGTCGACCAGGTCGCGGCACTCGCCCAGGCCATGCCGGAGCGCTACCGGGCCATGGTCCTCACCCAGGCCGGGCTCGGGCTCCGGATCGGCGAGCTGCTCGCCCTCCGCGTTCAGGACGTCGACTTCCTGCGCCGCACCGTGCGGATCGAATGGCAGTTCACCCAGGGGTCGAAGGGCGAGCGGAGCGAGCCGAAGACTCCCCGGTCGAGGCGGAGTGTCCCGCTGCCCCGGACGGTCGCTGACGCGCTGGCTGCGCACCTGGCGGCATACCCGGCGGCCAACGACGGGACAATCTTCACCACGGGCAAGGGCGCGCCGCTCGGCCACGTCTACTACGGCCACGACCTGATCGGTCGGGCGGTGACCGAGGCGGGGTTACCGAAGGGGACGACGAGCCACGACCTGCGGCATCACTACGCCAGCGTCCTGCTTGCCGCCGGCGAGTCGGTCGTGGCGGTCGCCGAGCGGCTGGGGCACGAGGACGCCTCACTGGTCCTCAGTACCTACGGGCACCTGATGCCGGACTCGGACGACCGGACACGGAGCGCCATCGACGCGGCGTGGGGCACAGCCGGCGCCTTGTGTGCCCCGGATGTGCCCCAGGACGCCCAGACGGTCCGCTAGTCGGTCAGCTCCACCACGACCGGGGCGTGGTCGCTGGCGCCCTTGCCCTTGCGCTCCTCGCGATCTACCAGGGCATTCGTCACCCGCGAGGCGAACGCGGGGGAGCCGAGCACGAAGTCGATCCGCATGCCCTCGCGACGGGGGAAGCGCAGCTGGGTGTAGTCCCAGTACGTGTAGACGCCCGGCCCGGGGGTGTGCGGACGGACCACGTCGGTGTACCCGGCGTCGACCACCGCCTGGAACGCCGCCCGTTCGAGTGCGGACACGTGCGTGGCGGAGCTGAACACCGACATGTCCCACACGTCGTCGTCCTGCGGCGCGATGTTCCAGTCGCCGACCAGGGCCACCGGCGTGGCGGGGTCCTCCGCGAGCCAGCCCGCCGCGGAGTCCCGCAGGGCGCCGAGCCACTCCAGCTTGTAGGTGTAGTGCGGATCGGCGAGCGTGCGGCCGTTGGGCACGTACAGGCTCCACACCCGCACGCCGCCGCAGGTGGCCGCCAGCGCGCGGGCCTCGCAGCTGGTGTCGTCGGCCCAGCAGGGCTGGCCGGGGAACCCGAGCGTGACGTCGTCCAGGCCGACCCGCGACAGGATCGCCACGCCGTTCCACTGCGAGTGGCCGACGTGCGCCACCTCGTACCCGAGGGCGGAGAACACCATCTCCGGGAACTGGTCGTCCCGGCACTTCGTCTCCTGCAGCGCCAGCACGTCGACGTCGTGCCGCTGCAGGAAGGCCGCGACCCGGTCGGCGCGGGTGCGGATCGAGTTCACGTTCCAGGTCGCCAGGCGCACGGGCACCGAGCTTACGGAGGCTCCCGGGCGGCCTGCCTCACCCGCCCGACACGCCGTGTCCCCGGATCGGGCGGCCGGAGGCGCCGGAACGGCCGCCGGCCCACCGACCTGGCGAAACGGTGGGAAGATGTCCTGATGACGAGGCCACGGCGGACGGGAGCGGCATGACCGCCGAGGCGACGCCCCCGGCCCCGGACGGCGGGGCGGGGGCTTCCGGGACGGGCGGCCCGCGGTCCGCGCGCAGCTTCCGTGCCGCGCTGGGGTGGACCGTGCTCGGTGCCCTGGTCCCCGGGACAGGCCTGCTGGCCGCCGGCCGCCGGTGGCTGGGCGCGGTCGTGCTGGCCGTGTTCCTGCTGCTCGTCGCCGGCGGTGCCTGGCTGGCCACCGGTGGGCGCCGGTTCGCCGCGCGCACGGCCGTGGACACCGACGTCCTGCTCTGGGCCACGGTCGGCCTCGGCGTGCTCGTGCTGCTGTGGATCGTCGTGGTGGTCGCCGGCTACCGGATGCTCGTGCCGCCGCGCACCCCCGGCGGCCGGCACGCCGTCGGCGGGCTGGTCGTCGCGGTCCTGGTGGCGGCCATCGCCGCCCCGGCGCTGTTCGCGGGGCACCTGGCCCTCACCTCGCGGGACCTCATCGACGGCGTCTTCGCCGACGGCCGCAGGTCGGCCACCGTGCCCGAGACCGCCGACCCCTTTCCCAGCAGGGAGCGGGTGAACGTCCTGCTGCTCGGTGGGGACGGCGGGGAGGGGCGGGAGGGTGTCCGCACCGACACGGTCATCGTCGCCAGCATCGACACCGACACCGGGGACACGGTCCTGTTCAGCCTGCCGCGCAACCTGCAGGACCTGCCCTTTCCCGAGGACAGCCCGCTGGCCGAGGTCTACCCCGACGGGTTCGACGCCGGAAGCGAGAGCGAGAGCCTGCTCAACGCCGTGTACCGCAACGGGCCGGCCTGGTACCCCGACGTCCTCGGCCCCACCGACGACCCCGGTGCCGACTTCCTGAAGCTCGGGGTCGGTGAGGCGCTGGGCCTGCGGATCGACTACTACGTGCTGGTGAACCTGGAGGGGTTCAGCCGGCTGGTCGACGCGCTCGGCGGTATCACCGTGAACGTCAACTACTACGTCCCGATCGGCGGCGAGCCGACGCTGGGCATCTTCCCCGACGCCTACATCGCCCCGGGCCCGGACCAGCACCTGGACGGCGCCACCGCGCTGGACTTCGCCCGCGGCCGCTTCGGCCTGACCGATTACGACCGGATGGCCCGGCAGCGCTGCGCCATCTCCGCGATCGTGGACGCCGCCGACCCGATGACGGTGCTGCAGCGCTACCAGGAGCTGGCCGCCACGACCGAGGACATCGTCCGCACCGACATCCCGCGCTCGGTGCTCGACGACTTCGTGGATCTCGCGTTCCTGGTCCAGGACGCCGAGATCCGCAGCGTCGTGTTCGACGACACGGTGATCGATCCGGCGTACCCGGACTACGACCGGATCCGGGAGTTCGTGGACGAGGCGCTCGGCCCGTCGTCCGCGTCGCCGTCGCCGTCGCCGTCGCCCCCACCGGCGTCCCCGCCGTCCCCGCCGTCCCCGCCGTCCGACGGAGAGCGGGCCGAGCCGCCGGCCGTCGACCCGGTCACCGACATCGCCGACGCCTGCGCCTACGATCCGGTCCGCGCCGCCGAGGCCCGTGCCGAGGGGCAGCCGCCGACCCGCCAGGGCTGAGCCCCGGGGGCCGCGGCCCGGGTGCGGGAGCGGAGAATAACCGTGTGCCCGCCGCCGTCGTAACCCCCGTCAACTCCGTCGACGACGCGCTCCGCGGGGAGCTGCTGCGCTGCTGGGTGGACGTCACGAACGCAGGGGGCTCCGTCGGGTTCGTGCCGCCGGTGACCGAGGACGACGTCACCCCGCTCCTGGACAAGCTGCTGGAGGGGGTCCACTCCACCCGCGACGTGCTGGCGCTGCTCACCGTCCGCGGCGACGTCGCCGGTTTCGCCAGCGTCGTCGGCTCGCTGAGCCCGCTGCGCCGCCACTGGGGCACCGTGCTGCGGGTGCAGGTGCACCCCTCGCGCCAGGGTGCGGGCCTCGGCCGGGTGCTCATGGACGGGGTGCACCGGATCGCCCGTGAGCGGGGCTGGGAGTTCCTCCACCTGACCGCTCGCGGCGGCACGGGCCTGGACGCCTTCTACCGGGGCCTGGGCTACCAGGAGGTCGGCCGGCTGCCCGGTGCGATCCGGGTCGCTCCCGGTGACGACCGCGACGAGATCGTGATGGCCTGCCGGCTGTAGGCGTCGCGCCGGAGGCCCTCCGTCAGACTTGGATGGGAACCTCCCCCTTGGCGGCCATGCGGGCCCGCATCCGCTCGCGGCTCGCCACGAACCTGGTGGCCTCGGCGTCGAGACCGATCAGGAACGCGGCCAGCTGCTCACGGGCCTGCTCGCCCTCGGGCCCGAAGTCGCTGCGCTCGAAGACCTTCCAGGTGCGCAGGATCGGGCTGACCACCTCGTCGTGGTGCAGGCGCAGGTCGTAGATACCGGCCTTCGCGATGATCGTCGAGTTCTTCCGGAAGTTGGCCATGTTCGCGCCCGGCATCTCGAAGTTCATGACCTCCTTGGCCACGGCCTTCATCATCTCGTCCGGGTCGATGTCGAACGCCGCGGTCACCAGGTTCCGGTAGAAGATCATGTGCAGGTTCTCGTCGGTCGAGATCCGGGCCAGCAGCTTGTCCGCGATCGGGTCGCCGGTGGCCTTGCCGGTGTTGCGGTGCGACACCCGGGTCGCGAGCTCCTGGAACGAGACGTAGGCGACGGCCTCGAGCGGGGTCTTGTCGCCGGAGTCGTAGCCGGTGGTCATGTAGTCCATCCGGGCTCGCTCGAGCTCGACCGGGTCGACCCCGCGGGTGACGACGAGGTAGTCGCGCAGCGCGACGCCGTGCCGTCCCTCCTCCGCCGTCCAGCGGCCGACCCACTGGCCCCAGGCGCCGTCCCGGCCGAAGCGGGTGGCGATCTCGCGGTGGTAGCTGGGCAGGTTGTCCTCGGTCAGCAGGTTCACGAACATCGCGGCCTTGGCCGTGGCGTCCAGCCGGGACTGCTCGGGCGACCAGTCCTCACCACCGAGGAAGGCGAAGTTCCGCCCCTCGTCCCAGGGGACGTAGTCGTGCGGATGCCATTCCTTCGCCATCCTGACGTGCCGGTCGAGGTTCTCCGCGACCACGGGCTCGAGCTCGGTCAGCACGGCTGCCTGCGGGGACGTCTGGGGCATGGGGACCTCCGGGTCGACTCGACCTGCGTCGTCGTAACCTACGCCGACGTAGCCTTCGGTCGTGCTCGTACGGCAGTTCCCCGTTCGGCCTGCCGCTACCCCTCGTCCGCCGTCGCTGATCGCCGCGCGGGCCGGTTTGGCAGGGTGAGCGCATGGCCGACCCGCCCTCCGGCACCCCCGTCTCCCGCAACGCCCGCCGCGAGCGCCTGGCCGGACTGCTCGTCCTCGGCGTCGCCCTCGTGCTCCTCGTGTCGTCACCGACCTGGTTCGCCAGCGACCAGGCCGCGGTGGGGATCGGCCAGCTGGTGCTGGCCCTCGCGCTCGGGGCCGTGGGCGGCTTCCTCGTCCGGCGGTCCGGGCGGGGCTGAGCGCCCGGACCGTGGCCGTGACCCGGTCGCGACGTGGCGGCTCCCGCCGGACCGCCGTTGCGACCTGCCGTGATGCGCACCACACTCGCCAGGACGCCCGACGGGCGGTGGACGGAGGAACCGGTGAAGCTCGACAAGCAGGAGTTGGTGCGCATGCTGCGCACCGAGGGGGACAACGACACGGCCGACCAGGTGGCGGAGCGGTTCGCCGACCAGATCGACACGGATCGGGACGGTGACGCGCTGGCCGCGGTGGGCCTGGACCGCACGCAGCTCATGAGCAAGCTGGCCGGCGGCGGGTTCGGGAGCACGCTCACGCCCTGACGGCGGCCCCTGCGGGCAGGCGCAGACGCCGCCGACCTCGCCGCACGGTCGCGGTCCTCGCGGTACAGCACGAGGACGGCGACGCGACGGTGAGGCCGGCGGACGGCGGCGGAGGAGCCGCCACATCGCTCAGCCGGTGTAGGGGCGCTCCCGGGCGAGCTCCTCCTTGGCCACGCCGCGGATGTGCACCGCGTCGGGGCCGTCGACGATCCGCAGCGTGCGAGCGCTGGCGTAGAAGCGGGCCAGGACGGTGTCGTTGCTGACGCCGGCCCCACCGTGCACCTGGATCGCCCGGTCGATCACGTCGAGGGCCACCTTCGGGGCGGCGACCTTGATCGCGGAGATCTCCGTGCGGGCGCCCTTGGCGCCGTACTTGTCGATCAGGTCGGCGGTCTTCAGCACGTAGAGCCGGGCCTGGTCGATCTCGATGCGCGAGAGCGCGATGGCCTCTCGCACGGTGCCCTGGTCGGCCAGTGGCCGGCCGAACGCCACCCGGTTCTTGCTCCGCTCCACCATGAGCGCCAGCGCCCGCTCGGCCATGCCGATGGCCCGCATGCAGTGGTGGATCCGGCCCGGGCCCAGCCGGGCCTGGGCGATCATGAAGCCGTCACCCTCGCCGGACAGGATGGAGCTGGCGGGCACGCGGACGTCGGTGAACCGCAGCTCGGAGTGGCCGTGCTGGTCCTGGTACCCGAACACGGGCAGGTGCCGGATGATCTCCAGCCCAGGGGTGTCGCGGGGGACGAGGATCATCGACTGCTGCCGGTGCGGGGGGCCGTCGGGGTCGGTCTTGCCCATCACGATGAAGATCTCGCAGCGCGGGTCGGCCGCACCGGAGGTCCACCACTTGCGACCGTTGATGACGTACTCGTCGCCGTCGCGCACGATCGACGTCTGGATGTTGCGGGCGTCGGAGCTGGCCACGTCGGGCTCGGTCATCGCGAACCCGGAGCGGATCTCGCCCTCGAGCAGCGGGTTGAGCCACCGCTCCTTGTGCTCGGGCGTGCCGAACAGCATGAGCGTCTCCATGTTGCCCGTGTCGGGCGCCCCGACGTTCATCGACTCGGGGGCGATGGCCGGGGACCAGCCGGTGATCTCCGCGAGGCTGGCGTACTCGAGGTTCGAGAGGCCGCCCACCTCGTGGTGGAAGAGGTTCCAGAGCCCGCGCTTGCGGGCCTCGACCTTGAGCTCGTCGATGACGGGCGGGTGCTCGTGGTTGTCGTGGCCGCGTTCGGCCCGCCATGCCTCGTACACCGGCTCCGCGGGGAACACGTGCTCGCGCATGAAGTCCCACGCGCGTGCGCAGACGTCCTCGGCCTTGGCGGAGAGAGCGAAGTCCATACCGGGCAACGTAGCGCCGGACGTGACCGTCGTCGCACCGGGGTCTCCGGGGCCGCGTCAGACGGGGGGAGCCGGGCCCCGCCGTCCCCGGGGGGACGACGGGACCCGGCTCCTGCGGGTGGCCGTGTCAGACGGCCGGTACTGCGGGCGTCAGGCGCGCGTACGGCCGGAGACGGCGTCGCGGACCGGGCCCAGGGCGATGACCAGGCCCGCCGCAGCGGAGAGGATGTGCAGGACGTTGTCCGCAGCGTTGATGCTCAGGAAGTCCCACTCCTCGCCGATGGCGATGAGGCCGTAGATGAACGCGGCCCCGTAGCCGATCGCGAGCAGCCATCCGTAGGTCCGCGCGCCGGCCAGCGTGCGCGAGAGCGCGATGCCGGCGATGCCGATCAGGATGTGCACGACGTTGTGCATGCCGTTGATCTCGAACCAGAGGATGTGGTCCTCGGTGTTGTGCGCGAAGAAGTCGTCGAACCCGGTGATGAAGAAACCGACGATCCCGACGAGCAGGTAGATGACGCCGAACGCGAGCGCCCCCATCTGCGGCCAGGTCATGCCCCGTCGGTCCGCACCGGTGTTGCCGGCTGCTGCAGACATCGTTGTCCTCCCATGGTGGTCGACCCGCCAGATCCTGGCGGGGGCTGCGCGAGAGCTACCCGAGCCGGAACAGGAGTAACGGTCGTCCCCCGTCCGGGCGACGGGTGTGTCCGAACCGACACCTGCCGGCAGCCGCTGCGGGAATCCCTCGACCGGTCTTCGTTCGCGACCGCCCCCGCGGATTCACCACGGCGGCGCACGTACCCCCGGAAGGGCACGTCGGTGGGCTCGTCAGGGCGCCTCCGCGTCGGCCGGGGACCGGGCGCGGGAGGCTCAGCCGGGGCGGGGGGTCGGCTTCGGCCGGCGGACGACGAACGGGCCGATGGCCAGCAGGTCGACCGGTGCGGAGCCGAAGCACTCGAGGGCGTCCCGCGGGTCGTCGACCATCGGGCGCCCGGCGGTGTTCAGGCTGGTGTTGACCACGACGGGCAGCCCGGTGCGGCGCTCGAAGGCCGAGATCATCCGGTGCACCAGCGGGGATGCCTCCGGGTCGATGGTCTGGATCCGCGCCGTCCCGTCGACGTGGGTGACCGTGGGGACGCGGTCCCTCCACTCCGGGGCCACGTCGTGCACGAAGAGCATGTACGGCGAGGGGATCGGCCCGCGGCTGAAGATCTCCGGAGCCCGCTCCAGCAGCACCATGGGCGCCACCGGGCGGAACTGCTCGCGGCCCTTGACGTCGTTCATCCGCTCCAGGTTCGCCTCGTAGCCGGGGTGGGCCATGAGCGACCGGTGGCCCAGGGCCCGCGGGCCGTACTCGCTGCGGCCCTGGAACCAGGCGACGATGCCGTTGTCGGCGAGCACCTCGGCCACCGTCTCCGCGACGTCGTCGGGGCGCTCGTAGTCGATCGCCGCGGTGATGAGCACCTGCTCGATCTCGTCGTCGCTCCAGCCGCGGCCCAGCGCCGCGCCGGGCATCGGCTGGGTGTCCTCGCCGAGCTCGCGGGCCACGTGCAGGGCGGCGCCCAGGGCGGTGCCGGCGTCGCCGGCGGCCGGCTGCACCCACACCTGCTCGAACGGGCTCTCGGCGAGGATGCGGGTGTTGGCCACGCAGTTGAGCGCGGTGCCACCGGCCATCGTCAGTGTGCGGTCGCCGGTCTGCTCGTGCACCCAGCGGGCGAGGTCGACCAGCACCTCCTCCAGGCGCTGCTGCACCGAGGCGGCGAGGTCGGCGTGGTCCGCGGTCCAGTCGTCGCCCTTGCCGAGGCGGGGGGCGAACTCGGCGAAGTCGATCTCCTCGGTGCGGAAGCCGCCGTCGTCGGTGGCGCGGATCAGCTCCGACAGCTCGCCGACGAAGCGCGGCTTGCCGTAGGAGGCCATCGCCATCACCTTGAACTCGTCGGAGCTGCGCAGGAAGCCCAGGTGGTCGGTGAGGTCCTCGTACAGCAGGCCGAGCGAGTGCGGCAGCGACTGCCCGGCGAGCACCTCCAGCCGGCCGTCGACGTAGCGGCCGGCCAGGTGGCTGTGCGCCTCGCCCCGGCCGTCGAGCACGAGCACGGAGTTGTTCCGCTGCGGCGCGGCCAGCCCGGCCGAGGCGGCGTGGGCGACGTGGTGCTGCACGAACCGCACCGTGGCCGGGTCCAGGCCCGGGAGTGCGTGGGCCAGGAAGTCCGGCGCCATCTCGGCGTACTTCTTGCGCATGACGTCGCCGTCGTCGAAGAGGCCGGTCTCCTCCGGCGTGGTCATCAGGCCGGGGTCGAAGGAGTAGGCGACGGCGTCGAGCTCCTCGGGGCGGATGCCGGCCTCCTTCAGGCACCACGCCGCCGACAGCTCGGGCAGCTCCCAGGCGCTCCAGGGGAGCGGGCGCTTGCCGTGCTTGCGCCGGCTGAACCGCTCCTCCTCCGCCGCCGCGACGACCTTCCCGTCGACGACGAGCGCCGCCGCGGGGTCGTGGTAGATCGCGTTGATGCCGAGGACCTTCACGCGTGCACTCCTTCTCCTGGGTTGGTGCCCGTCTGCTCCAGGCGTCGACCCACCGTCCTGCTGATGATCATGAACCCGGCGGCGCCGTCCCGCAGGTCGAGCGGCCGCCCGTCAAGGCCTCACCCGCGCGGGTGCAGCAGGTCCTGCTCGAGGACGGCGGAGAGCGCGAGGGTCTTGTAACCGACCTCCTCGAACAGCACGGTGATCCGGTCGTCCTCGACCCGCATCACGATCCCGGGGCCCCACTCGCGGTGCTCCACCGGCGTCTCCACCGGGAACGGGGTGTCCTCGTCGGCGTCGGAGTGCTCCGAGGCGGTCCCGGCCGAGCAGTTGTCGCAGTTGCCGCAGGGCTCGTCCAGCTGCTCGCCGAAGTACCCGAGCAGGAACTGGCGCCGGCAGTCGGTGGTCTCGGCGTAGCCGCGCATCATCTCCACCCGGCTCTGGTCGACCTTCTCGTGGTGCTCGGCGAGCTCCCGGGCCGCGGCGGCCGCCTCGCCGGGCGCGGGGGCGCCCTCGGCGGGGTGCGCCGCCCCGTCCTCGTCCAGGACGACGGCGGAGACCTGCTCCAGGAGGTTCAGGTCGCGGGCCAGGGGAGTGGCGGCGCGGCCGGTCTCCTTGCGCAGGGTCGGGACGTCGACGCCGTCCGCCAGGCCCGCGGCCGGGGCGGCGGCGACCAGACCGGCGACCTGCTGCAGCTCCTCCTCGGCGGGCGCGCCCGCGGCGAAGAACCGGCGCAGGCCGAGGTCCTCCTGGCGGTAGACCAGGACGGCCAGCGCCGGGTCGCCGTCGCGGCCGGCCCGGCCGATCTCCTGGTAGTAGCTGTCGACCGAGTCGGCCGGCTCGGCGTGGACGACGAACCGCGTGTCGGGCTTGTCGATGCCCATGCCGAAGGCGGTGGTGGCGACGACGACGTCGAGCTCGTCCTCCATCCAGGCCCGCTGGGTCTCCTCGCGGTCGGACTTCTTCAGCCCGGCGTGGTAGTGGCGGGCGCGCAGCCCGCGCCCGGCCAGCTGCTCCGCGATCTCCTCGGCGCCCTTGCGGGTCGCGCTGTAGACGATGCCCGGGCCGCGCCCCTCCCCGAGCTCGGCGAGCACCCGGTCGAGCACCCCCTGGTCCTTGCTGTGCGCGTCGGCGTAGTGGTCCACCTCCAGCCGGATCCCCGGCCGGTCGAACCCGGCGACGACGACCTCGGACTTCCGCATGCCCAGCTGCTCGACGATCTCGGCGCGCACCGGGGGAGCGGCGGTGGCGGTGAGCGCCAGCACGGTGGGGTGGCCGAGCTGCTCGATCACGCCGCCGAGCCGCAGGTAGTCGGGGCGGAAGTCGTGGCCCCAGGCGGAGACGCAGTGGGCCTCGTCGACGACGAACAGCGCCGGCTCCGCCTCGGCGAGCGTGTTGACGACCTCGGGCTTGGTCAGCTGCTCCGGGGCGAGGAAGAGGAAGCGGACCGTTCCGTCACGGATCCCGTCGAGGGCCTCCCGCTGGTCGCCGGCCGACAGGCTGGAGTTCAACTGGGCGGCCCGGCCGGCCCGGTCCTCGAGTTCGGTCAGCCGCTCCACCTGGTCGCGCTGCAGCGCGATGAGCGGGGAGACGACGATGACCGGGCCGTCGAGCAGCTGCCCGGCGACCTGGTAGATCGCCGTCTTCCCGGCCCCCGACGGCAGGACGGCGAGGGTGTCGCGTCCGCCGACGACGGCCTGCATCGCCCGCTCCTGGCCCGGGCGGAAGTCCTCGTGGCCGAGGACGTCCCGGGCGAACTCCCGGATGCGGCGGGTGCGGACGGAGGCGGAGCCGCCGGCGGGGTTGTCCTTCGTGGGGGAGGCCGTCACCGGCTGCCTCTCCCCGGTGCGCCGGCACGGCAAACGCCGACGCTGGTCACCCGGCGACGGTCACCCGAGCGCCGACCGCAACATAGGTGGACCTGGCCCGGGCGCCAAGCAACGGGACGGCGACGCTCGTGTCGACCGCCACGACGGAGCTCACCGCCGGCCGGAGTCGATCAGGTGGAAGACGTCGTCGTCGTCGATGGTGGTGTCGCCCGTGACGACGAGCGCCCCCTCCTCCTCGACCAGGCGGGCGGTGCGTCCGGTCGGGACCAGCGTCAGGCCTGACCCGTAGCGCGAGATGTCGACGGTGGACCCAGCGCGCAATCCCAGCGCATCCCGGAGGGGCTTGGGGACGACGATGCGCCCGACCGAGTCGACCGTTGCCTCCACTGGGAAGACGCTACCAGTGGGATCCCCAGCGCGGGGCGGTCCGAACACAGCGCTCACTGCGGGACCGCATCCCGGCCGGATCCCAGATCCGCCGCGTCGGCGGCGAGCCTGCCGGCGTGCCAACCACGAGCGTTCCAGGCCCTGGTCGTGATGGCATGGGTGGTCGGGAACAACTCGTCGAAGACCTCGTCCACCGCCTCCCGTCGCTCCCGCATGATCGGCACGAGTGCCGCGCCTCGACTCGACTCCGCCGCCTGGGTCGCCTCGCTCCGCGCCTCCTCCAGCCGCTCCCGGATCCGCGCCGCGTAGGAGATCAGGAACGAGCGCCGGAAGGACGGCGCGCGCGTGCCCGGGCCACCGGCCCTGCCGGCTGCGCCGAGTGCCCGGGTCGCCTGGACGAGCAGCGAGGTGAAGAGCACGTCGATGAGGTCGAGATCGACCGGCAGCCCGACCACCGTCGCGATGCCGAGCGACTCGAGGTAGATGACCCGCACGCCGTTCGCCGATCCGACCGCGTCCAGCAGCCGCAGCTTGGCCTCGGGATAGGGGTTCTCCAGGTGTACTCGCCGGGAGCTGACCTCGTCGGTCAGCGATCCGCCACGTTCGGCGTCCAGCACCGCCTCGTCCACCGCGTAGCGGGTCATCAGCTCCTGCGCCTTCGCGGTGAGCGCGTCCGCCTCTTCCGGGTAGTCGGTGCCCTCCGCCTTCGCCAGCAGCCCCCGGATCCGGCCGAGCACCCGCGGGTCGGCATGGTGCGCTCCGGACCGGACCTTGGGCGCCGTCCGCCGGCCGGCCACGTGCCGCCACTGCGACGGCGGTGGGCACAGCCGCGGCAGCTCCCCGCGCCCGGCCAGCAACCGCAGCAGCCGTAGGGCCTCGGCCCAAGCGTCGGCAGCCGCAAGTCGCTCGCCTCTCCCCCAGGCGGAGATCAGCGCCGCCGGAGGATCGTCGGGGAGCTCGAGCCCGAGCAGCTGCGCCCGCCATTCCTCCGGGGCGAGCGAGGCCACGTCGGCGAGCTGTGCCTGGCGGGCGATCGCGGCCAGGGCGAGCCGGGTCATGCGGGGGCGGCCCTGCCGGCGCACGACGTGCGCGACGTCCGCCGGTTGCCAGCCGTGCTCCCACAGCGAGTCCAGCAGCGTCATGAGCAGGCGCGTCAGGTGACCATGGCTGTCCACCTCGGGATCGAGGGCGGCCAGGTCCGCGCAGACCCGGGTGAGTCCTTCTTCGTCGGGCGCCTCCGCCCCCTGGGCGAGCAACCGGGCGACCCGGCGTTCCGTGTTCTGCGCCGCCGAGACGTGCTGCGTCCACAGCAGCTCCGGTTGATCCGCCGCCTGCGCCGCCTGCGCGGGCCTCCGCCCGGCCCGCTCCTGCTCCTTGCGCTTGCGAGCCGCCCGTCGCTGCGCCGCCGTCTTCGCCATGCGGCCATGCTTCCCGACCGGCGAGGTGCCAGGCGAGCCGTGGTGCGAACCTGTGGACGGAGTACGGCGACCCGTACGGGTCTGTCCACGCTGTCGAGGACGAGGAGGGGCCGATGACCGGTGGCCGGCGGCTCATCGGCCGCGGGGGGCGCACCGATCAGGTGGTCGTGATCGTCGTCGCCCTGCTGGTCCTGGCCGGCGGCTGGTGGGCGCGGGCGCGGTGCCTGGGCGGCGGCTGGGCCGACGGGGAGCAGTACTACGGGTACTGCTACTCCGACGTCGCTCCGCTGTGGTTCATCCGCGGGCTGGACGAGGGCGCGGGCCCCTACGGGGCCGATCCGCTGGAGTACCCGCCGGTGCTCGCCGTCCGCATCTGGCTGGCCGCGGTCCTCGCGCACGCCCTGCCGGGCACCGCCACGGTGACCACGTTCTTCGCCGTCAACGGCCTGATCGTCGTGGCGGAGGTGCTCGGGGCCCTGGCCCTGCTGCGGCGCCTCGGCCTGTCCCCGGTCCGGCTGCTGTGGTGGGCCGCCGCGCCGGCGCTCTTCCTCTACGCCTTCTACAACTGGGACACCCTGCCGGTCCTCCTGCTGCTCGGGGCGGTGCTGCTCCACCAGCGGGGCCACCACACCGCCTCCGGCCTCCTCGCCGGACTGGGCGCGGCGGCGAAGGTCTTCCCGGGGTTCCTGGTGCCGCTGGTCGTCCTGGCGCTCCTGGCCCGACGCCGGCCGCGGGCCGCCCTGCTGCACGCCGGCACCGCGGCGCTGGTCTTCGTCGCGGTGCACGTGCCCGGCTACCTGCTGGCCCCGGGGGCCTGGGACCGCTTCTACGAGGTGAGCCGCAGCCGGGGCATGCACGTCGACAGCCTCTGGTACCTGCTCGCGCAGCTGGGCGGCCCGGAGCTGGACCGGGGCGCGCTCGGCGTCGTCAGCCTGCTGGTGTTCGCCTCCGGCGCCGTCGGAGTCGTCGCGCTCGGGGTGCGCCGTCGTCGCCCCGAGGACTGGTGGCAGCTGCTGCTGCCGGTGCTGGTCTGCTTCGTGCTGGCCAACAAGGTCTACTCCCCGCAGTACACGCTGTGGCTGGTGCCGCTCATGGCCCTGGTGCTGCCCCGGGCGGCCCCGTTCGTGGCCGTGGTGCTGAGCGACGTCCTGGTGCACGCGGTGGAGTTCCCGTTCCTCGCCGGCCGGGCCGGCTACGGCGACGGGCTGCCCTATCCGGTGATGGGCGTGGCCGTGGCCCTGCGGGCCGCCGCCCTGGTGTGGGTGGCCGTCGAGGTGCTGCGTCGGCCGGCGGAGTCACCGCCAGGAGGGCAGCCAGTACCGGAGGTCCAGCGAGTCCCGGTCCAGCGGGATCCCTAGCCAGATCGGGGCGAAGAAGGCGAAGGCGGCCACCGCCAGCACGGCCAGCGCGGCCCCGACGAGGCGTGGCTTCGGTCCCACCTGGACGGCCCGCACGAGGCCGAGGGCGATGAACGGCACCGCCGGGACGAGGTAGAAGAAGTAGCCGGGCTTGCCGGCGGCCAGCCAGGGGACCCAGAGCAGGGCGAGCGGGACGAGGATCGTGGCCGCGACCCCGTCCCGGCGGACGGCGGACCGCCACAGCAGGACCGGATAGGCGATCAGGGCGGGCCACCAGAGCGCGGGGCTCCCGACCAGCGTGATGCGGGCGGCCGTTCCCGGCGGGACCTCGCACTCCCCCGCCTCCTGCTGCGCCGACGTGCAGCTCTCGGCATAGACGAGCACCGGTCGCTCCAGCCACGCCCAGCCGGCGGGGTCGGAGCGGTAGGGGTGGGTCGCCTCGAGTTCCTGGTGGTAGCGGACGAGGTCGACCTGGTTCTCCCACCACGTCTCCAGCCGGTCCCCGGGGCCGGCCGCGCAGTCGCCGGCCTCGCAGGCGCGTGACCCGGCGTAGCTGTCCGCGTAGTGGGCGAACCAGCCGGCGTGGGCGGCCACGTAGACGGCGGCGGGGAGGACGACGAGGCTCAGTCCGCCACCGGCGGCGACGACGGCCGCCCGGCGCGTGCCCCGCCGCAGGCCCTCGCCGCGGGCGGCCAGTTCCGTGCCCAGCACCAGCAGGCCCGCGGCGGCGATGGCCAGCAGCCCCGACCACTTGGTCGCGACCGCCAGCCCCAGCGCCAGCCCCGCCAGCCACCGGTACCGGGAGCCCAGGAGGGACCGGCTCAGCGGCTCGTCGGGCCCGCGCGCGTGCCGCCGGGCGTCCCGGTCGAGCAGGACGAGCCAGAACGCGAGGACGACGAACAGCCCCAGCGTGGCGTCCAGCATGGCCATGCGGCTGGTCGTCACCGCCAGGCCGTCCAGCGCCACCAGGAGCGCCGCGAGGGCGGCCGGCGCGGTGCGCCGGAACAGCCGCAGGCCGCACAGGTGGACCAGCAGGACGGTCAGCGACCCGGCCACGGCGACGCCGATCCGCCAGCCGAACGGCGTGTAGCCGAACACCTGGATGCCGAGGGCGATGACCCACTTGCCCAGCGGGGGGTGGGCCGGACGCTCCTCCTCCACGCCGCGGGTGACGTAGTCCAGGCCGTCCCGGCCGTAGTACTTCTCGTCGAAGAACAGCCGGTCGGGGTCGCCGAGGTCCCACAGCCGCACGGCCGCGGCCAGGCCCAGCAGTACGAGCGGTACCACCCACGTCGACTGCGGGCGGCGCCAGGAGGCGCCGCCCGCGGTCTGCTGCTCCGCCGAAACGGCGGTGCTCACCCGGTCAGTCGATGATCTCGTCGTCCTCGGCGTCGGGCTCGACGAACTCGGTCTCGGTCTCCACGACCTCGACCTCGGTCTCGGTCTCGACGACCTCGGTCTCGACGTCGACCTCGGTCTCGGTCGGCTCGAGGGTCTCGGTGACCTCGGTCTCGATCTCCTCGGTCTCGGTGACCTCCTCGGTGACCTCGACCTCCACGGTGCCGTCCTCCTCCCCGCAGGCCGCGAGGCCGAGGGCGAGGAAGCCGGAGAAGGACGCTGCGGCGATGCCGCGGGTGAGCCTGTTCATGTCGTACCCCTGTCACGTTCGGTTGTCGGCGGAACTCTTTCCATGTCCGCTGGGGGCCCGGCTACACGGCCCGACCTCGTAACGAATTGGTCACAACGATGTCGTGCGGCGGGGGTGCGGCGGCCGATTGCCCCGCACCTGCGGCTGGAACTGTGCTAAGACTCCGCAGGAGCGGGACTATGCTGGATCCGTGCCTCCCGATTACCGGATCGCCGAAGCAGCCGCGTTGCTCGGTGTGAGTGACGACACGGTGCGCCGCTGGATCGACGCGGGGCGGCTGACGGCCTCCCGGAGCGGCGGCGGGCCGGCCGTCGTCGACGGCGTCCAGCTGGCCCGGGTGGCGACGGAGCTGCGCGACGCCCCGCAGCCCGGGACGACGCCGTCGTCGGCCCGCAACCGGCTCACCGGGATCGTCACCCGCGTGGTGCGCGACACCGTGATGGCCCAGGTGGAGCTGCAGGCCGGGCCGTTCCGGCTGGTCTCGCTGATGTCGCGGGAGGCCGCCGACGAGCTGGGGCTGGAGCCGGGGGTGCGGGCGGTGGCCACGGTCAAGGCGACCCAGGTGAGCGTGGACGTGCCGTGAGGCGGTCGTTCCTGGCGCTCACCGCGCTGGCCCTGGTCTCCGGCTGCAGCGGGAACGGCGGGCACGAGGACGGCGGCGGCACGGTCACCGTCCTCGCCGCGGCCTCCCTGGCCGACGTCTTCGACCGGCTGGCCGAGCGCTTCCGGGCGGAGAACCCCGGCGTCGACCTGCGGATCAGCTACGGCGGCAGCGACGGCCTGGCCGCGGCGGTCACCCAGGGCGCGCCGGCCGACGTCTTCGCCGCCGCCGCCGAGGAGCAGATGGCCGTGGTCACCGGGGCGGGTCTGGCCTCGGAGCCCGAGATCTTCGCCGGCAACGTCCTGACGATCGCGGTGCCCGAGGGCAATCCGGCGGGGATCACGGGCCTGGCCGATTTCGCCCGGGAGGACCTGACCCTCGCCGTCTGCGCGCCCGAGGTGCCCTGCGGGGCGGCGGCGGAGGAACTGCTCGGGATCGCCGGCGTCCAGGCCCGTCCGGACACCTACGAGGAGGACGTGCGGGCCGCCCTGAACAAGGTGGGGCTGGGCGAGGTGGACGCGGCGCTGGTCTACGCCACCGACGTCGCCGCGCGCCCGGACCGGGTGGACGGCGTGGAGGTGCCCGAGGCGGACTCGGTGGTCAACGACTACCCGGTCGCCGTCCTCGACGACGCCCCCAACCGGGCGGCGGCCCGGGCCTTCGTAGAGCTGCTGCTCTCCGACGTGGGGCAGCAGGTGCTCACCGAGGCCGGGTTCCGCGCGCCGTGAGCCGATCGCCGGAGGGCACCCGGGTCCCGGCACCGCTGCTCCTCCCCGCTGCCCTCGGGGTCGCCTTCCTGGTGCTGCCGCTCCTCGGGCTCCTGGTGCGCACGCCGTGGTCGCAGCTGGGGGCCCAGCTCGCCGCCCCCGGCGTCGGTGCGGCGATCCGCCTCTCCCTGGTGTCGGCCACCCTGGCCACCGCGCTGTCGCTGCTGCTCGGCGTCCCGCTGGCCTGGGTGCTGGCCCGATCCCGCGCCCGTGGGATGGCGGTGCTGCGCGCGGTGGTGACCGTGCCGCTGGTCCTGCCGCCGGTCGTGGGCGGCGTCGCGCTGTTCCTGGTGCTCGGGCGGCAGGGCGTCGTCGGCGCCTGGCTCGACCAGGCCTTCGGCATCACGATCCCCTTCACGACGGCGGCCGTGATCATCGCCGAGACGTTCGTGGCCATGCCGTTCCTCGTGATCAGCGTCGAGGGCGCCCTGCGCGCCGCCGACAGCCGCTTCGAGGACGTCGCGGCCACCCTCGGCGCCGGCCGCTGGACGACCTTCCGCCGGGTGACGCTCCCGCTGGTGGCCCCGGGCGTGGCCGCCGGCGCGGTGCTGTGCTGGGCGCGGGCGCTGGGCGAGTTCGGCGCCACCATCACGTTCGCCGGCAACTTCCCCGGCACCACCCAGACGATGCCGCTGGCGGTCTACCTGGCGCTGCAGCGCGATCCCGAGGCGGCGGTCGTGCTCTCCGTCGTCCTGCTGGCCGTCTCGCTGGCCACCCTGCTGCTGCTCCGCGACCGCTGGCTCGGCCGGGGGGCGGCGTGAGCGAGCGTGCGAGCTCACCAGGGGGTACAGCAGCGCCGCGAACGCGGCCGACGAGCGCCAGCGAGGAGGGCCCGTGAGCGTCGACGCGTCGGTCGACACGGTCCGGGGCAGCCTCCGGCTGCAGGTCGAGCTCACCGTCGCCGACGGGGAGGTGCTGGCCCTCCTCGGCCCGAACGGCGCCGGGAAATCGACGTTCGTCCGGATCCTCGCCGGGCTGCTGCGCCCCGACCGCGGCCGGGTCGTCGTCGACGGCGAGGTCTGGGACGACGGCGTCACGTTCGTCCCCGCGCACCGCCGGGGGCTGGGCATGGTGTTCCAGGACGCGCTGCTGTTCCCGCACCTGAGCGTGGCCGACAACGTCGCGTTCGGGCTGCGCACCCGCGGCACCCGCCGCGGAGCCGCACGGGAGAGGGCGACCGATTGGCTGGCCCGCGTCGGGCTCGAAGGGCTCGGGGACCGGCGCCCGGCGGAGCTCTCCGGCGGCCAGGCGCAGCGCGCGGCCCTGGCCCGGGCGCTGGTCGGCGACCCGTCGCTGCTCCTGCTCGACGAGCCGCTCTCGGCCCTGGACGCGCGCACCCGGCTGGCCGTGCGGGCCGAGCTGCGCCGGCACCTCGCCGGGTTCGCCGGGAGCACGGTGCTGGTCACGCACGACCCGGTGGACGCGCTGGCGCTGGCCGATCGGGTCGTCGTCGTGGAGGAGGGGTGCGTCGTGCAGACCGGCACGCCGGTCGAGGTCAGCCGCCGTCCCCGGACCGACTACGTGGCCCGGCTGGTCGGGCTGGCGCTGCTGCCCGGCACCGGGGACGGCACGCTGGTCCGGCTCGACGGCGGCGGCACGGTGGCCGTGGCGGAGGAGACGTCCGGCCCGGTGTTCGCCGCCGTCCGGCCCGAGTCCGTGGCGCTGTACTCCACCCGGCCCGAGGGCAGCCCGCGCAACGTGTGGCCGGCCCAGGTGGTGGGGGCCACCCCGCACGGCGCCACGGTGCGCTGCGAGCTGGCCGGTGAGGTGCCGCTGGTCGCCGACGTCACCGCCGCGTCGTTCGCCGAGATGGGGCTGGCTCCGGGCGCCGAGGTGTGGGCGAGCGTCAAGGCCTCCGAGGTCGCGGTCTATGCGCGCTGATCCTCGCGCGGCAGGGCTGGGAGGGTGGGGGAGTGAGTTCACCGATCCTCGCCGCCGTCGTCCTCGCCGCCGGGGGCGGCCGCCGCTACGGGATGCCGAAGGCGCTCGTCGAGTACGGCGGCAGCCTGCTGGTCGAACGCGCGGTGGCGACGGCCCGCGAGGTGTGCGACCCGGTGCTCGTCGTCCTGGGTGCCCAGGCGGTGGACGTCTGGCGGGCGGCCGACCTCTCCGGCGCCACCGTGCTGGCGAACGAGGACTGGGAGACCGGCATGGCCTCCTCGCTGCGCACCGGGCTGGACGGGTTGCGCGGTTATCCCGCCCGCGTCGACGCGGCCCTCGTCACGCTCGTCGACATGCCCGGCATGACGGTCGACGCCCTGCGGCGGATGGCGGAGCACGCCTCCCCGGACGCGCTGGCGGTGGCCACCTACGACGGCGTCCGTGGTCATCCGGTCCTGCTGGGCCGCGAGCACTGGGCGGGGGTGATCGAGACGGCGACCGGCGACGAGGGCGCGCGCCGGTATCTCGCCGCGCACGACGTCAGCGAGGTCGACTGCACCGGCCTGGCCGATCCGGCCGACCTCGACGTCCCGCCACCCGGGGTACCTTCGGCCCCGTGATCGCCCGGGTCGTCGATGCGCCGCTCTCCGTCGCCGAGCACGAGGACGCGGTCGCGGACAAGGCGGCCGGTGCGGTCGTCTCGTTCGCCGGCGTCGTCCGCGACCACGACGGCGGCCGCTCGGTGACCGAGCTCGAGTACGTCGGCCACCCGAGCGCGGCCGACGTCATCACCGAGCTGGCCGAGGAGTTCGCGGCCCGTCCCGGCGTGCACGCCGTCGCCGTCAGCCACCGCATCGGCCTGCTCGGCATCGGCGACGTCGCCCTGGCCTGCGCGGTCAGCACGTCGCACCGCGGCGAGGCGTTCACCGCCTGCGCCGAACTCGTCGACGAGGTGAAGAAACGGCTGCCGATCTGGAAGCGGCAGGTCTTCACCGACGGCGAGGAGGAGTGGGTGGCCTGCCCCTGAACCCCGTCGTCTGCCCCTGAGTCCTTCAGCGGGCCGCCGGCGGGGGCCCGCTGACCCGCTCAACCCGCGCCGGCGCCCGGCTGCCGGTCGTCGAAGGTCGCCAGGAGGGTGCTCAGCATGCGCGCTGACGTCTCCACCAGCGGGAGGTCACGGGCTGCACTGCGCGGCCTGGCGCGGAAGGCCACGGCGCACAGCGTCCCGTGCAGCTGCCCCTCGCGGGTGACGAGCGGCACGCCGATGTAGGCGGCGACGTCCTGGATCAGCCCGGTGGTGCGGCTGGCGTACTCCGGGACGGCGGCGGTGACGGTGGCCACCCGCGGCGCCCGGCCCTCGATCATCTGCCGGCAGAAGCTGCGCTCCCACGCCAGCTCGGTACCCGGCCGCACCGCGCCGTCGGGGTGGGCGTGCACCACCCGTTGCACGTCATCCTCGACGTGGGTCACCAGCCACACGTCCCAGCCGAGGTAGTCGTGCAGGAAGCGGAGGGTGCCCCGGGCCGCGGCGTCCCAGTCGCGCCACGGTGCCACGTCGGCGATCCCTGCCGGAACCATGCCGATCGGTATTCCCTGCGCGGCCCCTGGCCAATCGCCGTCGAGGGATCAGCGCGCGCCGGCGAGTCCGTCGTCGTCCTGTCCCTCGGCCCGCTCGAGCTCGGACTCCTGGGCCTCGGCCTCCAGCCGGCGCGCCTCGCCGTCGACCTGCGCCGCCGCATCGCCGTGGGACTCGCCGTACAGCTGTTCGGCGCGGCCGTACAGCTCCTCGGCCTTGGCCTTCACCTTGTCGAAGATGCTCATGGGCCCCATCCTCGCGGGCCGATCAGCCCACGGCCAGACGGTTCTGCTCCCGGGCCTGTCAGCCTCCGGGCACATGGGTCGGCTTCCGCGGCCCGGTCCGCTCCTCGCTCGTTCCTCGCTGCGATGCTCCCGGGTCTGTCAGCCTCCGGGCACATGGGTCGGCTTCCGCGGCCCGGTCCGCTCCTCGCTCGTTCCTCGCTGCGATGCTCCCGGGCCTGTCAGCCTCCGGGCACATGGGTCGGCTTCCGCGGCCCGGTCCGCTCCTCGCTCGTTCCTCGCTGCGATGCTCCCGGGCCTGTCAGCCTCCGGCGAAGGGCGGCAGCACGTCCACCACCGAGCCCGGTGCCAGCGCCGTCGCCCGGTCGCGGGTCTGGGTGCCGTCGACGAGGAACGAGCAGGCGGTGAGCACCCGCTCGAGCCGCTCGCCGTGGTCGGCGACGATCTGCCCGACCAGCTGGTCGAGGGAGGCCGCGTCGCGGGTCTCGGTGTCCACACCGGAGGCGGCGCGGGCGCCGGCGAAGTAGCGCACGGTCACGGTGGTGGCCCTCACCGGGGTGGTGGGGTGGGTGGACAACTCAGCCCCCGATGGCCGACATCGGCCGGTTCGGCTGCAGGAAGCTCGGGTCGTCGATCCCGTGGCCGGGCAGTTTGCCGAGGGTGGCGATCCGCCAGCGGTCGGCCAACTCGGCGTCGGTGGCGCCGTCGCGCAGCGCCGTCCGCAGGTCCGACTCCTCCCGGGCGAACAGGCAGTTGCGGATCTGCCCGTCGGCGGTGAGCCGGGTGCGGTCGCAGGTGCCGCAGAACGAGCGGGTGACCGAGGCGATGACCCCCACGGTCGACGGGCCGCCGTCGACCAGCCAGCGCTCGGCCGGTGCGGAGCCGCGCTCCTCGGTGTCCGGGGTGAGCGAGTGGGCCGCCGAGAGCCGCTCCAGGATGTCCTCGGCGGTGACCATCTCGCCGCGGGTCCACGCGTGGTGGGCGTCCAGCGGCATCTGCTCGATGAACCGCAGCTGGTAACCGTGCTCGAGGCAGTAGTCCAGCAGCGGGACCGCGTCCTCCTCGTTGAGGCCGCGCATCAGGACGGCGTTCACCTTGACCGGGGTCAGCCCGGCGTCGCGGGCGGCGGCCAGGCCGGCCAGCACGTCGTCGAGCCGGTCGCGGTGGGTCAGCTGCTTGAACCGTGTCCGGTCGATGGTGTCGAGGCTGACGTTGATCCGGTCCAGGCCCGCCTCGGCCAGCGCAGGCGCCACCCGGGAGAGCCCGATGGCGTTCGTGGTCAGGCTCACCTCGGGCCGCGGCGAGAGCGCCGTGGCGGCGGCGACGATGCCGACCAGCCCGGGCCGCAGCAGCGGCTCCCCGCCGGTGAAGCGCACCTCGCGGATGCCCAGCTCCTCGACGCCGATGCGCACGAGCCGGCCGATCTCGTCGTCGGTGAGGACCTCGGTCTTGGGCAGCCAGTCCAGGCCCTCCGGCGGCATGCAGTAGGTGCAGCGCAGATTGCAGCGGTCGGTCAGCGACACCCGCAGGTCGGTGGCGGTGCGGCCGTAGCGGTCGACCAGACCGCCGCTGCCCGGGGCAGGCGCGGCCGGGTCGCGCCGGACCGTGGGGTCGGGGAGCGCGGCGCTGGTCATGGCCCGAATGTAGCCGCGCCCTGCGACGGGCGCGGGCCGGCGGGGCGCGGCGGCGTTGCTACCGTCGCGGTCGCCACCCGAGAGACCGGCGGAGGACGTCCCGCACTCGCCCGTGGCCAGGAAGCGCGAGAGAGCCGTGTCCGCCGGAACCGTCTTCAGTCCCTACACCCGGCTGTTCGCCGTCCCCGGCGCGGCCTCCTTCTCCCTGGCGGGCTGGGTCGGCCGGCTCCCGGCACCCATGCTGGGCCTCGGCGCGGTCCTGCTGGTCGAGCAGGAGACCGGCAGCTACGGCCTCGCCGGCGCCGTCTCCGGCACGCTGGCGCTCAGCTACGGCGTGGCCGGGCCGCAGTGGGCCCGGGCCATGGACCGGCGGGGCCAGGGGCCGGTGCTGCGCGTGGCGATGGCCGCGTTCCTGATCACCGGCGTGGCCTTCGTCGCGGCGGTCGTCGCCGGCGGGCCGGGGTGGAGCTGGTTCCTGCTCGCCGCCGCCGTCGGTGGCAGCAGCCCGAACATCGGTTCCCTCGTCCGGGCCCGCTGGTCGGCGGTGCTGGACCCCGCCGGCCGGCAGACCGCCTTCGCCTTCGAGGCGGTCGCCGACGAGGTGGTGTTCGTCATCGGCCCGGTGCTGGTGACCCTGCTCGCGACCCTGGTCGCACCGCCGGTCGGTTTCCTCACCGGCGTGGTCCTCGGCGCGGTCGGCGGCCTGTGGCTGTCGGCGCTGCGCGACACCGATCCGCCGGGGCACCCGCTGCGGGCCGACACGCCGACCCGGCGGTGGGCGGTGCTCACGCCCACGCTGCTGGTCGTCGTCGTCACGTACCTGGGCGTGGGCACGGTGTTCGGTGCGATCGACGTCGTGGTGGTGGGCTTCGCCGAGGCGGAGGGAGCGCAGGCGCTCGCCGGGGCGGTGCTGGCCGTCTTCGCCGGTGGGAGCCTGGTCGCCGGGCTGGCCTACGGGCTGGTCCGCCTGCCTGGCACGCTGGCCGCTCGGTTCGTGGGGACGACGGTGGCCTTCGGGCTGGCCGCGCAGCTGCTGTGGGGCGTCGGTTCCCTGCCGGTGCTCATCGGCTGCGGGTTCCTCGCCGGGCTGACGATCGCGCCGGTGCTGGTCTCGGGCACCTCGCTCGTGGAGTCCCGCGTCGCTCCCGGGATGCTCACCGAGTCCCTGGCCTGGACCATCTCGGGCCTCACGCTGGGCGTGACCCTGGGATCCGCGCTGGCCGGCGCAGCCGTGGACGCCTGGGGCGCCCAGGCGGCCTTCGCCGTGCCCGCCTGGGCGGCGGCCGCGGCGGCCCTGCTGGCCCTCGTCGGGAGCCGGGCCGTCCGGGCGCGGCCGGACACCGGCGTCCCGGGCGTCGTCCGGGTTGAGCGGCCGATCGACGGGTAGGCGGACCGGAGGCCGATCGCGCGCAACCGATCGCGCGGCGCCCCCCGAGCGGAAGGAATGCCTGTGGCTGCAACGCCCGCCCCCGGAGTGCCCACCATCGCCCTCAACAACGGTGTCGAGATCCCCCAGCTGGGCTTCGGCGTCTTCCAGATCCCGCCGGACCAGACGGTCGAGGCGACCCGGACCGCCCTGGAGATCGGCTACCGGCACATCGACACCGCCCAGATGTACGGCAACGAGGCCGAGGTCGGGCAGGCGGTGCGGGAGTCGGGCCTGGACCGGGGCGAGGTCTTCGTCACGAGCAAGCTCAACAACAACCGGCTCGAGCGCGACGACATCCTGCGCTCGTTCGACCGGAGCCTGTCCGACATGGGCTTCGACCACCTGGACCTGTTCCTCATCCACTGGCCGCTGCCGGCCGCCAGCGACTACGTGGCGCGGTGGAAGGTGATGGAGGAGATCTACGCCAGCGGCCGGGCCAAGGCCATCGGCGTCTCCAACTTCAACCCGCACCACCTGCGGAACCTGTTCGCGTCCTCGGAGACCAGGCCGGCGGTCAACCAGATCGAGGTCCACCCGTACCTGACCCAGGACGACGTGCGCGCCTTCGACGCCGACCACGAGATCGTCACCGAGGCCTGGGCACCGATCGCCAAGGGCAAGGTCACCGGCGAGCCGGTGATCGGGCGGATCGCCGAGCAGCTCGGGAGGACCGCGGCCCAGGTGACGCTGCGCTGGCACATCCAGCGCGGCGACGTCGTCTTCCCCAAGTCGGTCACCCGCAGCCGGGTCGAGGAGAACTTCGCAATCTTCGACTTCGAGCTCGACACCCAGCAGATGGGTGCGATCACCGCGCTCGGCCGCGGCGAGCGCACCGGTCCGGACCCGGACGGCTTCAACTGGATCCCCGGCTGAGCCGACGCGTGGGCCGCATGGCGATCGCCTTACGGACTCCTTACGGCGGGCGCCGGATCGTTTCCCGGGGCCCTCCCCGGACACCCCTGCAGGGTCCGCAGCAACGGGAAGCCTGCAGAGGAGAACCACGATGATCGACACCGCCAGCATCGCGGAACTGGGCCATCGCGACGTCTACGACGCCACCGGCAGCCGGATCGGCGAGACCTCCGAGGTCTACCTGGACGACGCGACCGGCATGCCGGAGTGGGTGACGGTCACGACCGGGCTCTTCGGCACCAAGGAGTCCTTCGTCCCGCTGCGGGACGCCGAGCTCACCACCGACGGGCTGCGGGTCCCGGTGGCCAAGGACGTCGTGAAGGACGCCCCGAAGATCGATCCGGACGGCCGGCTGTCACCTGCCGAGGAGCGGGAGCTCTACCGGTACTACGGGCTCGAGCGGGACGTCGTGGCGGAGTCGGCCCCGCGCACGGCGACCGAGCCCGCGCACCCGGTCGACGCCGTGCGGCTCGAGGTGACCGACGACGTGGTGGTCGCGCGGGACGAGGCCCACGACGACGACCGGGTGGCCGCGCCGCCTGCGGAGAAGCCGCTGCTGCGCCGCTACGACGAGCGCTGACGCTTCCCGCGATCCTTGCCACAGGTGTGGCATGGCCCGGCGCGCGGCGGCGGAGCCGCGGTCGCGGGGGCGCGCCTGGGGATCGGCGCCGCCTGGCTGGCCCGCCTCCTGCTGTTCGCGGTCGGTGGTGTGCTGGTCCTGGTCGCGACCCTGACCGCGACCGCGCTCGCACTGGCCGACGCCCGGCCCGACCTGGCGACGCTCGCCGCGATCGGGGCGGCGCCGCACACCCGCCGGTTCATCGCCATGGGCTCCGCGGCGGTGACCGGCGTGGGGGGCGCCCTGCTCGGCCTGCTCGTCGGCTTCGCACCGGGCGTCGCCGTCGCCTACCCGTTGACCAGCACCGACTACGGGGCGGGAGCGCGGCCGTTGATCGACGTGCCCTGGCTGCTGCTCGTCGGCATCGCGGTGGCCGTCCCGATCCTAGCCGTGGTGGTCACCGGGCTCACCGTCCGTTCCCGCCTGCCGATGGTGTCCCGCGTCGCGGGCTGAGCCGGTGCTTCCCCTACGTCGCCGGCTGCGCCGCCGTCCCAGGGGAGTCCTGCCCGTCCCGCGATTCCTCCGAGGCGGGGGTGGCGTCCCCGGAACCGGTGCCCCCGGCGGTGACGGCGGGGATCTCCGGCCACGGCGCGTCGGTGCCGTTGCGCGGGATGGCGTCGGGATCGTCGTGCGTCAGAGGCCGCATGGCCGGGCTCACCCTTCTCTTCCCCCGTGCTGGACTGTGGTCCGGAACACAGTGCCCGGTGCGCGGGCGAGTCATTCCCGGAAGCGCTCAATCCGTCGTGACGAAGTCGATCAGCTCCTCGACCCGGCCGATGAGCGCCGGCTCCAGGTCGGTCCAGGTGCGGACACGGGCGAGGATGCGCTGGGCCCACACGTAGCCGGTGTCGTCCTCCCAGCCCAGGCGCCGGCAGACGCCGCCCTTCCAGTCCTCGCCCTTCGGTACGGTCGGCCAGGTCGTGATCCCGACCACCGAGGGCTTCACCGCCTGCCAGATGTCGATGAACGGGTGGCCGACGACGAGCGCGTGCTCGCCGGTGATCTGCTGGGCGATCCGCGTCTCCTTGGACCCGGTCACCAGGTGGTCGACGAGCACGCCGAGCCGACGGCCCGACGACGGGCGGAACTCCCGCACGATCCCCGGCAGGTCGTCGACGCCGTGCAGCGGCTCGACGACGACGCCCTCGATCCGCAAATCGTGGCCCCAGACCTTCTCGACCAGCTCGGCGTCGTGCTTGCCCTCGACGTAGATGCGCCCCTCGCGCGCCACGCGGGCGCGGGCGCCGGCCACGTACGTCGAGCCGGAGGCGCTCCGGGCGGGACCGGCGGGCGCGACGGGCTTCGGCCGGACCAGGACCACGGGCCGGCCCTCCACCCAGAACCCGGGCCCGAGGGGGTAGGCGCGGACGCGGCCGCGGCGGTCCTCGAGGTGGACGACGTCCTTCTCGCAGCGCACCACGGCGCCCACGAACCCCGAACTCGGGTCCTCCACCACCAGGTCGCGCTCGGCCTCCACCTGCGGGCTCGGCTTCTTGACGGTGCGGGGGTGGACCAGGTCGTCGTACGGCGAGCGGGGTGGCATGTCTCCATGCTGAGCACGACGCGCCCGCCGCTCCAGGACGACGCGCCGAGCCGGGGCCGGCGACGACAAGTTCCGTCGGGTGGCGACACGCCCGGCCGGGGCGAAACTCCGGAATGTCACGGCCGATACGGCCGCCGACCCGCCCCGGCCAGCAACCGGGTCGTCCGCGACCAGTACCCCTGTGACCTGCGGTTACACCGGCCGTCGGGTGGTGCGGTGGGTTCCGGTCCCACGGTCGGGCTGCATTGCGCCGACGTGACGATCGAGGGCTGGTCGTTTGTCGTCGCCCATCCCGGTCACCCATCTCCGTGACGAACGCAACCCCGAGCTCAGATAGGAGCGACAAAGACCATGATCGGCACCGAGACCATCAGCCGCGTGATCGGCCAGGACGTCTACGACACCGAGGGCCAGAAGATCGGGTCGGCGTCCGAGGTCTACCTGGACGACGAGACCGGCCAGCCGGAGTGGGTGACGGTTCGCACCGGCCTGTTCGGCACCAAGGAGTCCTTCGTCCCGATCCGGGACGCCGACCTGACCAACGACGGCGTCCGCGTCGCCGTGACCAAGGACCGGGTCAAGGACGCTCCGAAGATCGACGCCGACGGGCACCTGTCCCCGGCGGAGGAGCAGGAGCTCTACCGCTACTACGGCCTGGGCACCGAGCGTCCCGTGGGGATGGTCGAGACCACCGACACCCGCGGCACCGAGACCCGCGGCACCGTCGGCCACGACACCTCCGGCCCGAACACCGACGACGCCATGACCCGCTCCGAGGAGCGGCTCAACGTGGGCACCCGGTCCGAGGAGATCGGCCGCGCCCGGCTGCGCAAGTACGTCGTGAGCGAGAACGTCACCGAGACCGTCCCCGTGACGCGGGAAGAGGTGCGGGTGGAGCGCGAGCCCATCACCGACGCCAACGTCGGTCGCGCCACGGACGGCCCGGCGATCAGCGAGGAGGAGCACGAGGTCACCCTCCACGCGGAGCGCCCGGTGGCGGAGAAGGAGGCCGTGCCGGTCGAGCGCGTCCGCCTCGACAAGACCACGGTCACCGACCAGGAGCAGGTCTCGGCCGACGTGCGCAAGGAAGAGATCGAGACCGAAGGCGGGGACGACGCCCGTCGCATGTGACCCACCCCCCGGCGTCCGCGCCGGGAGCCGACGCACGGCGGCCGACCGAGACCAGACTCCGGTCGGCCGCCGTTGTCGTGCGCGGGAGAGCTCAGTCGCCGAGGCAGGCGGCGAGCGCGCCCACCATCAGCGGGACGTCGAGCGCGGAGGCGAGTTCCCGGCAGGAGTGCATGGCCAGCATGGGTGCCCCGATGTCGACGGTCGCGATCCCCAGCCGGGTCGCCGTCAGCGGGCCGATGGTGCTGCCGCACGGCAGGTCGGCGCGGGTGACGAACCCCTGCACCGGCACCGACGCGTCCGCGCACCGCTCGGTGAACCAGCCGCCGGTGGCGGCATCCGTCGCATAGGCCTGGTTCGCGTTCACCTTGAGCACGGGCCCGCCCCCGAGCTGCGGCTGGTGGGCCGGCTCGTGCCGGTCGGCGCGGGTGGGGTGCACGGCGTGGGCCATGTCGGCCGAGACGAGCACGGAGCGGGCGAGGGCGCGGTGCGCCGCCTGCGGGTCGGCCGGGTCGGTCACCGCGGCCAGCCGCCGGACGACGTCCTCGAGGAAACTGCCGCGCGCACCGGCCATCGAGCCGCTGCCCACCTCCTCGTGGTCGTTGCAGACCAGCACCTGGGTCCGCTCGCCGGCGGGCGCGGACAGCAGGGCCAGCAGCCCGGAGTGGCAGCAGGCCAGGTCGTCCAGCCGGGGTGCGGCCACCCAGCTGCCGTCGGCGCCGGCCCGCGCGGCCGGCTGGGTGTCGGCCAGCACCAGGTCGTGACCGACGACGTCGTCGGCGGCGACGCCGGCGGTGTCGGCCAGCGCAACCATCAGCCCCGGCTCGTCGGCCAGGTCGCGCGACCAGACCGGCACCAGGTGCCGCTGCGGGTCGAGCGTCAGCCCTTCGCGGACCGAGCGGTCGAGGTGGATGGCCAGCGAGGGCAGCCGCAGCGGCGCGCCGGGCAGCCGCACGAGGGCGGTGGCGCCACCACGCAGCACCAGCCGCCCGGCCACGGTCAGCTCCCGGTCCAGCCAGGTGTGCCACAGGCCGCCGCCGTAGGGCTCCACGCCGACCAGCCGGTACCCGGCCTGCCGGACGTCGGAGCGGGGCCGCACCTTGAACGTGGGGGAGTCGGTGTGCGCGCCCACCAGCCGCATCCCGGCCTCGGCCAGCGGGGCGCTGCCCATCCGGAAGGCGACCAGGCTGCCGTGCCGGACCACGAAGTGCTGACCACCGGGGGACGGCGCCCAGGCGTCGCCCTCGGCCAGCTCGGTGAAGCCGGAGGCACGGAGCCGGCGCACCAGCTCGGCGACCGCGTGCGCGGGGGACGGGGAGGCGTCGACGAACGCGCGCAGGTCGTCGCCGAGGGCGAGCTCGTCGGGAGAGGCGGCATCCGGCGTCGGCATGCGGCCATCGTGCCCGACGCCTGCGGCACGGGGCGTGCGCGGGAGGAACCACGCAGGTGGGATGCTCGCGGTGTGAGCGAGCACACGGTCCCCGGCAGCCCTGACGAGCTGGCCGCAGCGCTCGACGCGACCGGGTACCTGCCCGACCAGGGTCTGGCCACCGCCGCCTACCTGGCCCTGGTCATGCACCGCCCGCTGTTCCTGGAGGGCGAGGCCGGCGTCGGCAAGACGGCGCTGGCCCAGGCGCTGGCGCAGATCACCGGCCGGCCGATCTACCGGCTGCAGTGCTACGAGGGGCTGGAGGCCAGCCAGGCGCTCTACGACTGGGACTTCGGCCGCCAGCTGCTGCACCTGCGCGCCGCGGAGGCCGCCCACGCGGCCGACGACCCCGCGCGGCTGGAGGCCTCCCTCTACGACCGCCGGTTCCTGCTGGCCCGGCCGCTGCTGCAGGCGCTGGAGGACTCCCCGAGCGTGCTGCTGATCGACGAGGTCGACCGCGCCGACGACGAGTTCGAGGCCTTCCTGCTGGAGGTGCTGAGCGACTTCACCATCTCCATCCCCGAGCTCGGCACCGTGCGGGCGCAGACACCGCCGCTGGTGGTGCTGACGTCCAACCGCACCCGCGAGGTGCACGACGCGCTCAAGCGCCGCTGCCTCTACCACTGGCTGGCCCACCCCGACTTCGACCGCGAGGTGGCGATCCTGCGCCGCCGGCTGCCGGAGGTCACCGAGCAGCTCGCGCACCAGGTGGCCCGGGCGACGGCGACGCTGCGCACCCTGGACCTGCTCAAGCCGCCCGGGGTCGCCGAGTCCATGGACTGGGCGACGGCGCTGCACACCCTGGGCGCCCGCGAGCTCGACCCGGACCTCGCGGCGCGCACGCTCGGCGCGGTGCTGAAGTACCGGGAGGACACCGAGCGGGTGCAGTTCCTGCGTCCGGAGGCCCTCTTCGGTGGCTGAACTCGTCGGCGCCTCGGGCATAGGAGGCTTTGCTCCCGAGAACGGGGCCCGGGACGTAGGTAAAGCCTCCTATGCCGGGGGGCCGGGGCGCGACGTCGTCGACACCGTGCTGGGCTTCGCGCGCACGCTCCGGCACGCCGGGGTCGGCGCCTCCCCGGACCGGGTGGAGGCGATGCTCGCTGCGCTCGGGCACCTGGACGTGCTGGACCCGGCGGCGGTCTACTGGGCCGGCCGGCTGACCCTCTGCGCCGGGCCCGACGACCTGGACCGCTACGACGTCGCCTTCCTCGCGTGGTTCTCCGGGCAGCGCGCCCGGACCCCGCGCCCCGCCGCCCAGCCGGAGGTCCGGCTGGCCGCGAGCGCGCCGCTGGACGCCGGGACCGGCGAGGGCGACGACGACAGCGACGCCCCCGACCTGGCGGCGCAGGCCAGCGCCGACGAGGTGCTGCGCCACCGGGACGTCGCCGGGCTGACCGACGCCGAGCGGGCGCACCTGCGCCGGCTGTTCGCGCTGCTCGTGCCGGCGTCGCCGATGCGCCGGGCCCGGCGCCGGCGGCCGGCCATCCACGGCGCCGTCCATCCCGGCCGCACGGTGCGGCGGGCGCTGCGGGACGGCGGCGAGGTGAGCCGGCTGATGCACCGCCGGGCGCGCCCGCGCCCCCGCCGGGTGGTGCTGCTGATCGACGTATCCGGCTCGATGACCCCGTACGCCGACGCGCTGCTGCGGTTCGCGCACGCCGCGGTGCGGGCCCGGCCGGCGTCGACCGAGGTGTTCACCATCGGCACCCGGCTGACCCGCGTCACGCGCGAGCTGCGGCTGCGCGATCCCGACCGGGCGCTGGCCGCCGGCGGCCAGGCGATCCCCGACTGGTCCGGCGGCACCCGGCTCGGCGAGGTGCTCAAGGCGTTCCTCGACCGGTGGGGGCAGCGCGGGACGGCGCGGGGCGCGGTGGTCGTCGTCTGCAGCGACGGCTGGGAGCGCGGCGGCACCGACCTGCTGGCCGCGCAGATGGCGCGGCTGCGCCGGCTGGCGCACGCCGTCGTCTGGGTGAACCCGCACAAGGGCCGGACCGGCTACGAGCCGCTCACCGGCGGGATGCAGGCGGCACTGCCGGCGATCGACCACTTCGTCGCCGGGCACAGCATGGCCGCTTTCGAGGAGCTGTCTGGAGTGATCTCGCGTGCGTGACGTACTGGACGACCTGGTGGGCTGGTGGCAGGCGGGGGAGACCGTCGGCATGGGCACGGTGGTGGGCACCTGGCGCTCCGCGCCCCGCCCCGCCGGTGCCTCGATGCTGGTCGGGCCGGACGGCACCGCGGTGGGCAGCGTCTCGGGCGGCTGCGTGGAGGGCGCGGTCTACGAGGAGGCCAAGGACGTCGTCGAGACGGGCGAGCCCACGCTGCGGCGCTACGGCGTCAGCGACGACGACGCCTTCGCCGTCGGGCTGACCTGCGGCGGGATCCTCGACGTGTTCGTGGAGTCGGTCTCCCGGGAGTCGTTCCCGGAGCTCGGTGAGGTCGCCGAGTCGGTGGGCCGGCACGAGCCGGTCGCCGTCGTCACCGTGGTGGCCGGGCCCGACGACCGGCTGGGCCGCCGGCTGGTGGTGTGGCCCGACCGCGCCGCGGGGACGCTCGGCTCGCAGCGCCTGGACGACGCCGTCGCCGACGACGCCCGCGGCATGCTCGCCGCCGGGCGCACAGCCCTGCTGCACGTGGGCCACGACGGGGAGCGGCGCGGCGACGACCTGACGCTCTTCGTGAACTCGTTCGCGCCGGCGGCCCGCATGGTGGTGTTCGGCGCGATCGACTTCGCCGCCGCAGTTGCCCGGGTGGGGGCGTTCCTCGGCTACCGGGTGACCGTCTGCGACGCCCGCCCGGTGTTCGCCACCCCGAAGCGGTTCCCGGAGGCGCACGAGGTGGTGGTCGAGTGGCCGCACCGCTACCTGCAGGGTGAGCTCGACGGCGGGCGGATCGACGAGCGCACCGTGCTGTGCGTGCTCACCCACGACCCGAAGTTCGACGTCCCGCTGCTGGAGGTCGCGCTGCGCGCGCCGGTCGCCTACGTGGGGGCGATGGGCTCCCGCCGGACGCACGACGAACGCCTGGACCGGCTGCGCGAGGCGGGGCTCACGGCCGACGAGCTCGGCCGGCTGTCCTCGCCGATCGGGCTGGACCTGGGCGCACGCACACCGGAGGAGACCGCGGTCTCGATCGCCGCGGAGATCATCCAGGGCCGGTGGGGCGGTAGCGGCCGGCGGCTGGCCGCCATCGACGGGCCCATCCACCGGACGGCCGACCGCTGAGCCACTCCGAGCTCCCCTACCGGTACGACGTCGAGATCGTCGCAATGCTGGCCTCCCCGGAGCACCGCTACGCCGGCCGGCCCGGGACGACCGTGCCGGACCGGGCGGCCGATCGGCGGATCCGGCTGGAGGTCCGCGCGGGCGTGGGCATCGTGGGCGACCGCTACGCCGGGAGGCCGGCGCACCGCGACGCCCAGGTGACCGTGCTGGCCGTCGAGTCGCTGGAGTCGCTCGCGGGGGAGCTGGGTGCCGCGCCGTTCGACCCGCTGCTCCCCCGGCGGAACGTGGTGCTGCGCGGGGCCGAGGTGGAGGCGTTGCGCGGGCAGGAGTTAGTCCTGGACTGCGGCGCCGGGCCGGTCCTGCTGCGGGGCGGGCGGCCGGCCCATCCCTGCGCGTGGATGGACACGGTGCTCGCGTCCGGCGCCCATCGGGGCCTGCGCGGGCGGGGCGGGGTCCGCTGCGCCGCGCTCTCCGACGGCGTCCTCCGGCTGGGCGCCGCCGTCCTGCGCTCGGCCGTGCCGCTGGACGCCGCCCGCGCCGGCGAGCCCGTCCGGCCCGCGACACGCCGCGGGGCCTGACCGCGCCGACACGCCGGGCGGGCCGGCTGCCGGTCGTTCGGGCCGGCGCACCCGCAGGATCTCCCCGGCCGGACGTACGGGTTCCGGGAACCAGTCCTCCGGGAGGAACTCCATGCGCATCCCCCAGCTCTCCGTGGCCGCGGCCGCGGCGCTCCTGCTCACCGCCTGCGGCAGCGGTCCGCTCGACGGCAGGACCGGCCCCGAGGTCGCCGACGCGGCGGCGGACGCCCTCGAGGAGGCGGGCTCCTTCCACGTCTCCGGCGCCCTGACGTCGGACGGCGAGGAGGGGGAGGTCGACCTGCACGTGCAGGGCGACGACGTCACCGGCTCCATCACCACCGACGGCGTCGAGCTCCAGCTGCTGAGCGTCGACGGTTCGGTGTACCTGCAGGCCCCGCCGGACTTCTGGGCCTCCTTCGGCATGCCGGAGGAGATGGCAGCCGCGTTCGAGGACAAGTGGGTGGTCGTCCCGGGGCAGGCCATGGCCGAGTTCGACGACTTCTCGCTCGACGGTTTCGTGGAGCAGTTCCGCAACCCGGAGAGCGAGGTCCAGGAGGAGGTCACCGAGGACGAGATCGACGGCCAGGAGGTCGTCGTCGTCGAGCAGGAGGACGGCAGCACGCTGTCCGTCGCGAACGACGAGCCGTCCTACCCGGTCCGGATCACCAACGACGGCGACTCCTCCGGCACCGTCACCTTCAGCCGGTTCGGCGAGGAAGAGGACATCTCCGCCCCCTCCGACGTGATCGACCTCATGGAGATGATGGGCGGCGCCTGATCGCCGTCCGTCCGGAACGTGGCGCGCGGCCGGCCGGGATCTGCGGCAGGGCAGACGCCTGCGGGCGCGCACCGCGGAGTGGTGACCGCGGCTTTGCTCCGCGGCGTCACCCGTCAGCCCAGTAGCTCGCGCACGGCCGCGGGCGCCCGGGAGGGGCGGTCCAGCAGGGCGACCCCTCCCCCTCCGGCCGCGGCCAGGGCAGCGCAGGACGCACTCGCCTCCTCCTCGGCCGAGAGGGCCATGACCTGCAGCCGGGCGGGGACGCGGGCCAGCGCCCGCGCGGCGTCGACCGGGTCGGGGCTCTCGGTGGGGAGGCCGTCGGAGAGCAGGAGCACCTGCCGGTCGGCGGCGCGGGAGCGGGCCAGTTGGACCGCGGCGGTCCGCAGTGCCAGCTCCAGGTCGGTCGTGCCCCCGCCACGCAGGTCGCTGAGACGGTCCACGACGAGATCCACCCGGGGGGCGGCCGACAGCGGACGCAGCACGACGGCGCTGGACCAGAACGCGACCACGCCCAGCTCGTCACCGGGTCGCATCGCCTGCGCCAGCGCCGAGGCGGTCAGGATCGCCGTGGCCAGCTGGTCGCCGGCGACCGAGCCGGAGGCGTCGACCAGCAGAACGACGGCCCGCCCGGTGGACCGCCAGCCGCGGGTGTGCAGGTGCTCGGCCCGCCAGTGCGGCTCGGCGCCGCGCGCGGCGAGCGATGCGTCCAGGTCGACATCGGACCCGGTGGGCTCCCGGCGGGTCACCAGTCGGCTGGTGCCCGGTCGGTCCGCGGTGCCGCTCCTCGGGCGCCCGACGGGCAGCCGCGCCGCCAGGGCGCGCGCCGCGGAACGCAGTGCCGGGTCGAAGGCGCGAGCGGCTGCCGCCAGGACGCGCGCCGCTGCATCCGGGTCGCGGGCGGCCAGCTCGGCCACCGCCGCGGCATCCAGCTGCCCCGCCTGCGGCGAGATGGCGTCGAAGTCGGGGTTGCTGCGGGAGAGCTGGTCGCGGCTGGCGCGGTGAGCGACCTGGCTGCGCAGCAGCTGCTCGACCGCGGCGGGATCGCTGACCACCTTCGGCCGCGACCCACCCGGCGGCTCGGTCCCGGGCCCCGGCGGCCCGGGCCCCGGATCGGTGGCCTCGGGCGTCAGGCTTTTCCCAGCTCCTCACCCGCCTGCCGCCAGATGTCGGTGATGACGCCCTCGACCGCCCGGGACGCGCCGTCGCCGAGCGTGACCTTGCCGGTCATGGCGGCCAGCGCCGCGTCCAGGCCGGTGTCCTCCTCGACGGAGCCCGCGTCCCGGACCGCCGCCAGCTCGACGGCGATCAGCACGGTGTCGATCGCGCCGCGCACGGAGGCGCCGATGCGCAGCTCCGGGTGGTCGCGGGTGATCCGGACGGCGCGCACAGCTCTCGCGACGAGCTCGGGCGGCCCGTCGGTGACCGAGGTGACGACGGCGAGCTCGGCGTTCTCGTCCTGGTAACCCATGGCCACCCGGCACGACCTGTCGTAGAGCGCGGGCGTCACCCGAGCGGTGCCGACCGCGTCGAACGGGTTCATTGCCGCGACCAACCGGAAGGTCGGTCGGGCGGTCACCCGGCCGAACCGGGGGACGTGCATCTCGCGCTCGGACAGCACGCCGAGCAGGACGTTCATCGTCTCCTCGGGGACCCGGTTGAACTCCTCGACGTACAGCAGCGCGCCCTCGGCCATGGCACGGGTCAGCGGTCCGGGTACGAAGTTCTCGGGTCGGTAGTCCTCGGTGAGCACCCGGGAGGCGTCATGGTGGCCGACCAGCCGGGTGGGCGTCAGCTCGGCGTTGCCCTCCACCAACACCAGCGGGACGCCGGCACCGTCGGCCAGCGAACGCAGCAGGGTCGTCTTTCCCGTGCCCGGCGGGCCCTCGAGGACGACGTTGCGCCCAGCCGAGAGCGCGGCGGCGACCACCTCGGCCTCGCGGATGCGGGCGACCACGCGTTCCCGGGCCAGCCGCACCATCCCGCCGACGTCCAGGTGGGCGGCCGAGCGGGTGGTGGTCACGTAGTCGTCCTCGCTGTCCGCGCGTCCTGGATCACTTCCGGTGGTCCTGGCTCACCGTCCACCGTGAGCCAGGACCCCCGATGATCAGGTGACCTGATCATCGGGGGCGGGCGGCTCAGTCGTAGATGATCACACCGCGGATGTTCTTGCCCGCGTGCAGGTCCTCGTAGCCCTGGTTGATGTCGTCGAGCTTGTACCGCTTGGTGATCAGCTCGTCGAGCTTGAGGTTCCCCTCCTGGTAGAGCCGCAGCATCTTCAGCATGTCCGCGCTGGGATTCTGGTCCCCGAACAGGGCGCCGCGGATCTCCTTGGTGAAGAGCGCGAGCATGCTGGGGTTGATCGGGATGCCGACGTCGGTGAGGTCGCCGAGACCGGTGATGACGACCCGGCCGCCCTTGCCGAGCGCCTCGACCCCCTGGGCGACGTGCTCGCCCTTCAGCACGCCGACGGTGATCAGCACCTTGTCCGCGCCCTGCCCGTTGGTGACGCTGCGGCCGAACTCGGCGGCTTCGTCGATGCTCGCGAACGAGTGGGTGGCGCCCAGCTCCATCGCCTTCTCGCGCTTGAAGTCGATGGGGTCGACGGCGATGACGTGGCTGGCCCCGGCGTGCGCCGCACCCTGGACCGCGTTGATCCCGATGCCGCCGATGCCCATGACGATCACCGTGTCGCCGGCCCTGACCTCGCCGGCCTGCACGGCCGTGCCCCATCCGGTGCCGACGCCGCAGCCGACGAGACAGGCGACGTCGAGCGGGATGTCGTCGGGGATCTTGACCGTGGAGCGGACGTCGACGGTGGTCACCTCGGCGAACGTGCCCAGCCCGCACATCTGGCCGACCGGGGTGCCGTCGGAGGTCTGGAAGCGGAAGCTCTCGGCGTCGTCCCAGCGCGAGCCGACCAGGAGGTTGGCGCCGGAGTCGCAGATGTACTGCTGGCCGTTCGCGCAGTACCGGCAGCGGCCGCAGCCGGGGAGGAAGGAGAAGACCACGTGGTCGCCCTCTTTGAAGTCCTTGGTGCCGGGGCCGACGGCGGTGACCACGCCCGCGCCCTCGTGGCCGCCCAGGAACGGGTAGTGGCCGACCGGCATGTCACCGGTGGCGATGTGGTCGTCCGAGTGGCACATCCCGGATGCGGCCAGCTTGACCTGGAGTTCACCGGTCCGAGGGTCGTCGGCGACCAGATCGGTGACTTCCCACTGGCCGGGGGCGGAGCGCAGGATCGCGCCGCGGGTGTTCACGGGCACAGGAAACTCCTTGTCGAGGGCTGTTCACGCATGCGCGAACGCGCACGTCCGGGTCGTACGCTATGCCCCACGTCACATCGGGCAAAGAACATGCAACGTTGTTCCGTCGCGCTGCAACGCGCGGCGGGCCTCGGGGAAGATGGCGAGGTGTCCGGCGCCCCGGTGGTCGTGGTGGGTGCGGGCCCGGTGGGGCTGACCGCCGCCCTGCTGCTGGCTGGGCGGGGGTTGCGGGTCGTCGTCCTCGAGCGGCAGGCGGCGCCCTACCCGCTGCCCCGGGCGGTGCACCTGGACGACGAGGTGTTCCGGGTGCTGCAGGCCGCCGGGGTGGCCGACGAGGTGGCCGCGGCCTGCCGGCCGATGGCCGGGCTGCGGGCGCTGGACGGCGCCCACCGCGTGCTGGCGGAGTTCCGGCGCGCTCCCGGCGCCGGCAGCAACGGGTGGCCGCAGGGATCGCTCGTTCACCAGCCCGACCTGGAGGCCGTGCTCGCCGGTGCGGTGTCGGCCGCGCCGGTGATCGACCTGCACCGCGGTGTGGAGGTGACCGGGCTCGCGCAGGACGGGGGCGGGGTCACCGTGCGGGCGACCGACCGGGCGACCGGAGCGGACCGGTCCGTCCGCGCGGCGGCCGTGCTGGGCTGCGACGGCGCCAACAGCAGCGTGCGCGGCCTCATGGGGGCCCGGATGCGGGACCTCGGTCCGGCCGACCGCTGGCTGGTCGTCGACGCGCGGTCGGCCGAGCCGCTGCCGATCTGGCCGGGGGTGCACCAGGTCTGCGACCCCCGCCGGGCGGCGACGTTCATGCCGGTGACCGGCGACCGGTACCGCTGGGAGTTCCGGCTGGCGCCGGGGGAGACCGCCGCGGAGCTGGCCGAGCCGGCCCGGCTGGCGGCGCTGCTGGCGCCGGTCGTCCCGGCGGACCGCGTGGAGGTCGACCGCGCCGTCGAGTACACGTTCCGGGCGCAGGTGGCCGACCGGTGGCGGGACGGGCGGGTGCTGCTCGCCGGGGATGCGGCCCACCTCACCCCGCCGTTCGTCGGTCAGGGGCTGGGCCTGGGGCTGCGTGACGTGCACCAGCTGGCCTGGAAGCTGACCGCCGTCCTCCGCGGGGAGGCGGGCGACGACCTGCTGGACACCTACCAGGCCGAGCGGGAGCCGCACGCCCGCGCGCTGATCCGGGTGGCGTTGCTGCTCGGCGTGCTCATGACCGGCGGCGGGCGGAGCGGCGCCGTCGCCCGCCGCGCGGTGCTGGCCGCCGTCCGGCGGATCCCGGCGGTGGCCCGGCTGGCCACCGACAGCCGCACGCCACCGCTGCGCCGTGGGCCGCTGGTGGACCGACGTGGCCGGGCCGGGCGGCGGCTGGCCGGCACGCTGGTGCCGCAGCCGGACGTGCTCGTCGACGGCCGGCGGTGCCGGCTGGACGACGTCCTGGGGGACGGCGAGGCCCAGCTGTCCGCGGACCTGGAGGTGCGCCGCGCGGACGGGACGTCGGTCCGCGTGGAGGACCCGAGCGGCACGCTGCGCCGCTGGCTGGGAGCTGCCACCTCGGTGCGGATCCGCCCCGACCGCATCGTGGCGGCCGCCCGGAGCTAGCGCGGCCGGCCGATGCCGCGCTGCGTCAGGCCTCGCGGCGCCGCCGGGCGGGGGAGGTGGCCAGCAGCGCGTTCTCCACGGCGGTGTCGCCGAGGGCCCGCTCGAAGCCCGGGGGGACGACGAGGTCGTCGCGGGACAGGTCGGCCACGTCCGGGCGCCCCAGGCCCACCATGGCCGACCCCAGCCCGTCGCGGAGCAGGTCCAGCACGTTCTCCACGCCGGCCTGGCCGTTGGCCGCGAGGCCCCACAGGTAGGCCCGGCCGATCAGCACGGCCTTCGCGCCCAGGGCGAGGGCCTTGGCGACGTCGCCACCGCGGCGGATGCCGCCGTCGAGGAGCACCTCGATCTGGTCGCCCACCGCATCCGCGACGGCCGGCAGGGCGCGGACCGAGGCGGGCGTGCCGTCGAGGTTGTTCCCGCCGTGGTTGGACACCGAGATCGCGGTGACGCCGGCGTCGACGGCGCGCTTGGCGTCGTCGACTCGCATGACGCCCTTGAGCAGGAACGGCCCGTCCCACTGCTCGCGCAGCCAGGCGACGTCCTCCCAGGTGGGCATGGGCGACTGCATCCACATGCCGTAGGCGCCGAAGAACGTGGGCGCCGGGTCGCCCGGCGTGGGCACCATGTTGGGCACGGTCAGGTCGGGGATCGTGCCGGTCCTCGCGAAGTCCAGCAGCCAGCGGGGCTTGACCAGCACCTGCGGCGCGTACTTCCGGGCGGCCTCGAAGTCGATCTTCTCCGGGATGAACGGGCTGCCCCAGTCGCGGCCGTAGGCGAACGACCAGTCGAGCGTGGCGATCAGGCCGACGGCGCCGGCCCGCTTGGCCCGCTCCATGCGGCCGAGCATCTCCTCGCGGGTGCCGACCCAGTACATCTGGAAGAACGTCTGCGGGTTGGCCGCGACGACCTCCTCGATGGGCTTGCTGGCGAACGACGAGAGCCCCATGGCCACCCCGCGGGCGGCGGCCGCTCGGGCGACGGCGACCTCACCGTCGGGGTGCACCGCCTGCACGCCGGTCGGGCTGATCAGGATCGGCATGGACATCGGCTGGCCCATGACGGTCACGCCCATGTTCCGCTCGTTGGCCAGGCCTGCGGTGTGCGGCGAGAAGCCGAGCTCGGCGAACGCCGCCAGGTTGTCCTCCAGGGTCAGGCCCCGCTCGGACCCCGCGACCAGCGCCCCGTAGACGCCCTTGGGTAGCCGCTTCCTGGCCCGGCGCTGGGCCTCGGCGACGGACTCGAACCAGGCGTTCGCCATGGGAGACCTCCCTTGTCCGCCCGGGCTCACCCGGGCCGCTGCGCCGGCCACGACGGCCGCTGGCACCGAGTGCCAGGCTAGCGGTCCCGCGGGAGACCCGGGTCACAGGACGGCGTCCCCCGGCCCGGAGGGGTCAGGCGCGCAGGCTGGGAAACCCCGCCGCCATCTCGCCGAAGGCCGCGTGCAGGTGCTCGGCGAGGGACGAGCGGTCGTCCCCGAGCCAGCCCTCGAACGCGGTCGTGGCCGCGGCCCGCGTGCTGGCGGCCACCAGCCGGGGCAGGAGCCCGGTGGGGGAGTCGCCGGTCCGTGCGGCCACGTGGCCGGCGACCACCCGGTCGATCTCCGCGAACCGCAGCTGGCTGTGCGCCAGCAGGGCCGGCTCGGTGAGGATCAGCCGCATGCGTTCCCGCAGCAGCGGCAGCTCCGCCTCCGGGTAGTCGTTCACCTCGACGTAGGCGGCGCAGACCGAGGTCAGCACCGGCTGGGCGGGGTCGGCGTCGGAGAGCAGCTCCTCCAGCCGGGCGACGTGCGCGGCGAAGTCGCCCCAGACGGCGTCGGCCTTGGTGGGGAAGTAGCGGAAGAAGGTCCGCCGGCTGATCCCCGCGGAGTCGGCGACCTCGTCGCTGGTGACGTCCTCGAACCCGCGGGTCCGGAAGAGGTCGAGCGCCGCGCGCTCCACCCGAGCCCGTCCGGCCGGACCGGCGGTCGGCGCCGTCCTCGTCTCGGTCACGGCCGCATTCTGCCCGGTGACCCGCGCGTTCCGGCTCCGCCGGACCCGGTCTTGCTCCTGGCACCCGGTGTCACTAACGTCCGGCTGGTCCATGTGACCGCGTTCACGGAGGCCCTCATGCCCGAGCCCACCCAGTCCGACGTCCCCGCCGTGGAGTTCCGGGCCCCCGAGGCGCCCGCCACCGAGGAGGCCCTCGTCGAGGAGGCCCTCGTCGAGGAGGTCTCGATCGACGGCATGTGCGGCGTCTACTGAGGGCGGAAATGGCCACGCCCGCCCCGGCGACCGCGTTCGATCCCGCGCTGGCCTGGCGGCGGGCCCGTTCCGTCGCGCTGCGGCCCGAGCCGTTCGGCGCGCTCGTCTACCACTTCGGCAACCGGAAGCTCTCCTTCCTGAAGTCGAAGACGCTGGTCGCCGTCGTCGAGGCGCTGGGTGACCATCCCAGCGCCGAGGCGACGCTGACCGCCTGCGGCGTCCCCGACGCCCAGCGCGGTGCCTACGTGAAGGCGCTGGCCGACCTCGCCCGCTCGCAGATGATCGAACGCCAGGAGATCCCGTGACCGCCGTCCTGCCCGACCGTCCCGACCGGCCCGTCGGCGGAAGGCTGATCGACCAGTTCGAGTACGGACTGGACGCCCCGATCTGCCTGACCTGGGAGCTCACGTACGCCTGCAACCTGGCGTGCGTGCACTGCCTGTCCTCCTCGGGACGGCGCGACCCCCGCGAGCTCTCCACCACCGAGGCCGAGCGCGTCATCGACGAGCTGCAGCGGATGCAGGTCTTCTACGTCAACGTCGGCGGGGGCGAGCCCACCGTCCGGCCGGACTTCTGGCACCTGCTCGACTACGCCATCGGCCACGATGTCGGCGTCAAGTTCTCCACGAACGGCGTGAAGCTGGACAAGCGGCGGGCCGCGCAGCTGGCGGCCACCGACTACGTCGACGTCCAGATCTCGCTGGACGGCGCGACCGCGGAGGTCAACGACCGGGTTCGCGGCGCCGGCTCGTTCGCGACCGCCACCCGGGCGCTGGAGAACCTGGCCGAGGCCGGGATGAAGGACTTCAAGGTCTCCGTCGTCGTCACCCGGGAGAACGCCGGGCAGCTCGACCGGTTCAAGGCGCTCACCGACTCCTTCGGCGCCCAGCTGCGGATCACCCGGCTGCGCCCGTCCGGCCGCGGGGCCGACGTCTGGGACCAGCTGCACCCGACGCAGGCCCAGCAGCGCGAGCTCTACACCTGGCTGCTGGCCAACGGTGACGACGTGCTCACCGGCGACTCCTTCTTCCACCTCTCGGCGTTCGGCGAGGCCCTGCCCGGGCTGAACCTGTGCGGCGCCGGGCGGGTGGTCTGCCTGATCGACCCGGTGGGCGACGTCTACGCCTGCCCGTTCGCCATCCACGAGAACTTCCTCGCCGGCAACGTCCGCGACGAGGGCGGCTTCCAAGGGGTGTGGCAGTCCTCCGAGCTGTTCGCCGACCTGCGCAGCCCGCAGACCGGCGGCGCCTGCACGAAGTGCGCCCACTTCGACGCCTGCCGGGGCGGGTGCATGGCGGCGAAGTTCTTCACCGGACTGCCGCTGGACGGCCCGGACCCCGAATGCGTGCAGGGCTACGGCGAGACGGCGCTGGCCGCCCGCGACCTCGAGCTGGTTCCCCCGCGCAGCCACGTCGACCACTCGCACACCGGCCCGGTGCGCGGGCAGCCCACCCTGCTGGGCATGCCGGCGCTGCCGCCGGCGAAGGCCTGCGACGAGTCCCCGCTGGCCGGGCTGGACCGGCGCTGAGCCGCCGGCCTACAGGTCGACCTTCGCGTTGTCCCCGGCGTCGATCCGCTCACCGGTCGCCCTGGCCTTCACGAAGCTGAACGCGGTGGCCAGCCGGCCGCCGGGGCTGTCCCAGTACTCCGCGGAGTCGCCTTCCACCTTGATCAGCACGACGTCGGGGTCCTCGGGGCCGTTCGGGAACCACGCCTCGACCCCGCTGTTCCACAGCTCCTTCTTCTTCGCCAGGTCGTCCACGACGCGGGCGGAACCGGTCAGCGACACCCAGGTGCCGCCGGAGCCGATGCCCACGTTGACCTGCGGGGTCGCCGTCACGTGCGTCACCGGGTGGGAGCCGCGCTCGGCGAAGAACCACAGGTCGCCGTCGAACTCGACCTCCTGCAGCGTCATCGGCCGGCTGGTCAGGTTCCCGCCGGGAGCGATAGTGGTGAGGAAGCCGAAGCGCTCCCCCTTGATCAGCTCGGCGACCCTGCGGGTGTCCTCTGCGCTCATGCCGGTGCCGTGCCCACGGCGGCCGCTGCCGACACGCGTCATAGCGCGTCGAGGTACCGCCAGGCGCCGTCCCCACGCACGAACCGGCTGATCTCGTGCTGGCCGCCGGGCGCCCCGCCCGACCGCCAGTGCGCCCGGAACTCCACCGTGCCCTCGCGGTCGAGCAGTCCACCGCCGGCGGTGCGGAGCACGTCCAGCCCCGTCCAGCGCACCGCCGGGTCGAGCTCCACGGACGGTGGGCGGGTGGTGGGGTGCCAGGTGGCCAGCAGGTAGCCGGCGTCGCCGACGGCGAAGGCGCTGTAGCGCGACCGCATGAGCTGCTCGGCGGTCGCGGCCGGCGCCGAACCGTCGTGCCGGGGTCCGCAGCACTCGTCGTAGCGCAGGCCGGTGCCGCAGGGGCAGCGACGAGGGGTGGTCGCGGGGGTCATGCCGATCGAGTCTGCCCGCCACCGCTGCTGGCTACGCTGCGGCGGTGTTCTCCCTGGTCGGCGCCACCTGGCCCGAGCTGCCGGCGCGGCCGCTGCTCGTCGTCCCCCTGGGCGCGGTCGAGCAGCACGGCCCGCACCTGCCGCTGGACACGGACACCGTGATCGCCACGGCTGCCGCCGCGGCGGTGGTGGAGCTGCTGGACGACGCCCTGCTGGCCCCCGCGCTGGCGTACGGGGCCAGCGGTGAGCACGAGGACTTCCCCGGCACCGTGTCCCTCGGCACCGAGGCGCTGACCGGCCTGCTCGTGGAGTACGGGCGCTCCGCCTGCCGCTGGGCGGGCCGGGTGCTGATCGTCAACGGCCACGGCGGCAACCTCGACGCGCTGCGGGCGGCCGTGCCGTGGGTGCGGTCGGAGGGGCGGGACGTCGCGTGGTTCCCCTGCGGCTTCCCGGGCGCCGACGCGCACGCCGGTCGCACCGAGACGTCGCTGATGTTGCACGTGGAACCGGATGCGGTCCGGGGCGACCGGGCCGGAGCCGGTGAGACCGCGCCGATCGAGGAGCTGCTGCCACGGCTGCGGGCCGAGGGGGTGCGGGCGGTGAGCCCGAACGGGGTCCTCGGCGATCCGGCCGGCGCGAGCGCCGACGAGGGGGCCGACCTGCTGGGCGCGCTGACCGCCCGGCTGGCCACCGCCGTCCGCAGCTGGGACGTCGACGGAGCCGGGCGGCTGCGCGGCTGACTCCCCCCGCTGGATGATGTGCGCTGGCGCCCAGTCCCCGCGCCGAGAACTGGGCGTCAGCGCACTTCGTCGGCGGGCCGGTGATCAGCCCAGGGCGTCCGCGAACTGCGGGACGGCGTTCTCGATCGCGTACTGGATGCCCAGCGGCGAGCCGCTGGAGAAGGCGCTGATCAGGTCCGGGTCCTCCAGGACGACGGCGCGGCCGTCCTGCACCGAGTCCAGCGACTGCCACAACGGGCTGGCGGTGAACTCCGACGCCTCGACGAAGATCGGGAAGGCGACGGTCAGCTCGGCGTCGAGCAGGGACAGCTGCTCCTCGCTGACCGGCACGAAGAAGTTGTCCGTCGCGATCTCCTGGATGGCCGGCGCGTTCTCGAAGCCTAGCTGCTCCATGAAGTCGACCCGGGCGTCACCGCGGACGTAGGCGCCGTAGCCCTCCGAGGTGAAGGCGCCGACGGCGACCTCGGTGCCCTCGAACTCCGGGTGCGCCGCGGCGGCGTCGGCGAAGGCCTGGTCGACCTCGCCCTGCAGCTCGTCGGCCTCCTCGCTCCTGCCGAGCGCCTGGCCGATCATCTCCAGCTGCTGCTCCCACCCGGTCTGGTACGGCCCGACACCCTCGGGCTGGCTGATGGTGGGTGCGATCGCGCTGAGCGCCTCGTGCCGCTCCGGGGTGGCGGCCGACTTGGTGTCGAGGATCAGGTCGGGGTCCAGTGCGGCGATCGCCTCGTAGCTGGGCTCCAGCGTCTCGATGATCTCCGGGGAGGTGTCGTAGCGCCCCTCGGCCCACGGGCCCACGCCGTCGCCGCCGAAACCCAGCCAGTCGCTGGCGCCGACCGGCTGGACGCCCAGGGCGAGCGCGGTCTCGGCGTCGCCCCAGCCCAGCGCCACCACGCGGGCCGGCTCGTCCTCGACGGTGACGTCGCCGAAGGCGGTCTCCACGGTCACCGGGAAGGCGCCGGACGACGAGGTCGTCCCCTCGGGCGCCGCGCCCTCGGTGGGCTCGTCGCCGGCGCCGCAGCCGGTGAGGACGAGAGCGGTGGCCGCGACGGTGGCGGCGCTGCGGAGGGCAGGGTGGCAACGCATGGGTTCTCCTCGGTCGAACAGGTAAGGCTCACCTAACCAGATGACGAGGTCGGGCGGCCGGGCGGGGCGGTTAGGGTCGGGGGTGCCGGGACCACCGGTCGGGGACGACGGGGGCAGAGGGGTGGACCGCGTGGGCACGGGGGGTGCAGGGCCGGAGGGCTGGCTGGTCGTCGTCGACCTGCAGCACGTCTTCGGCGACGAGGACTCACCGTGGACGGCGCCGCGGTTCGAGGAGGTCCGGCCCCGGATCCGCCGGCTGGTCGAGGCCTTCGGCGACCGGGTGGTGTGGACCCGCTTCGTGGCGCCGGCCGAGCCGGTGGGCGCATGGAAGGAGTACTACGAGGAGTACGACTTCGCGCTGCAGCCGCCGGACGCGCCGTGCTACCAGCTCGTCGAGGACCCGGGCGCGCACCCCGTCGTCGATGCCACCACGTTCGGCAAGTGGGGGCCGGAGCTCGCCGGCCTCGTCGGTGAGGGGCCGCTCACCGTGGCCGGGGTGGCCACCGACTGCTGCGTGGTCTCCACCGTGCTGCCGGCCGCGGACGCCGGCGTGCACGTGCGCGTGGTCACCGACGCCTGCGCGGGCGCCGGCGACGAGGAGCACGCGCGGGCGCTGCAGGTGATGGGCGGCTACGCCCCGCTGGTGACGTTCGCGACCACCGACGAGGTGCTGGCGGGCGCGTGATCCCGGCCGCGCCGGCCGACCGGCTGCCCGACGGGTTCGCCGTCCGGCTGGACCCGCGGGTCCGTCGCCGCGACGGCGGCGCCACCCTGCTCGGCGGCTCGCCGCTGCGGCTGCTCCGGGTTGCTCCCCGCGCGGCCGGCCTGCTGGCCGGGGACCGGCTCGCGGTCGATGACGCGACGAGCGCCGCCCTGGCCGGCCGGCTGCTCGACGCGGGGCTCGCGCACCCGGATCTGCCGCCGGACCCCCGCACGGACGGCGTCACCGTCGTCGTCCCGGTCAAGGACCGTCCGGCCGCGCTGGCCCGGCTGCTGGCGGCGCTCCGCGCCGACCCCGGCACCGCCGCGCTGCCGGTCGTCGTGGTCGACGACGGCTCCGCGCGGCCGGTGGCCGTCCCCGACGGCGTCCGGGTGCTCCGGCACGCGACCGCGCGCGGCCCCGCGGCCGCGCGCAACGCCGGTCTCGCGGCGGCCGGCACCGAACTCGTCGCCTTCCTCGACTCCGACTGCGTGCCGCTCCCCGGCTGGCTCGCCCGGCTGCGCCCGCACCTGGCCGATCCCCGGCTCGCCGCCGTCGGCCCGCGGATCGTGCCGCTGGCCGGCGCCGCCCGCGGCTGGACCAGCCCGTACGAGGACGTCGCGGGCGCCCTGGACATGGGGACCGTCCCGGCGGCGGTCCGCCCCCTCTCGGCGCTGTCCTACCTGCCCAGCGCGGCGCTGCTGGTGCGCCGGCCCGCCCTGGGGACCGGCTTCGACGAGGGCATGCCGGTCGCGGAGGACGTCGACCTCGTCTGGCGGCTCGCCGGGGCGGGGTGGCGGGTGCGGTACGAGCCGGCCGCCGCGGTGGCGCACGAGCACCCGGCGCGCACCGCCGCGTGGCTGCGCCGGCGTGCCTTCTACGGCACGGGGGCCGCGCTGCTGGCCGCCCGGCACGGGGCTGCGGTCTCCCCGCTGGTCCTCGCGCCGGAGACCGCCGCGGCGTGGGCGCTGCTCCTGGCCGGCGGGCGCCGGGGCGGGTGGGCGGCGTTCGGTGTCGTCGCCGTCACCGCCGGCCGGCTGGCGCACCGGCTGGCTCGGCCGGGGGAGCGGCCCCCCGTCGGCCTCGCCGCGGTGCTGGCGGTGCGTGGCATGGCGTCGGCGGGCCGGGGGCTGACCCGGTCAGGCGACGCGGCACCACTGGCCGGTGGCGGCCGCCGCGGCGGTGGTCTCGCGGCGGGCCCGGCGGCGGCTGCTCGCCGCCGCCGTGGCCGATGGGCTACTGGCCTGGTGGCCGCACCGGGCAGCGGTCGGACCGGTCCGTTCCGTCCTCGCCCGGCGGCTGGACGACCTGGCGTACGGGACCGGGCTGTGGGCCGGCGCACTGCGCGCCCGCGACGTGCGCGCGCTCCTGCCGGCCCGCCCTCCGGGCTGACGCGCCGTCGTCCGGAATGCCCGGGGCGGCTGCGCGCTTGTCGGCTCCGTACTGCGGTCCCCATCGGTTCCGCTCTTCCCGATCGACGAGGACCCGCACATGACCGCCGTCCAGGACCGCGCCGACGTGCCCGCGGTCGCTCCGGCCCCCGCCGTCGCGCGCCCCGGCGCCGCACGGATCGCGCTGACGCTGGGCGCGTTCGTCGCGCTCGGCCCGCTCACCATCGACATGTACCTGCCGGCGCTGCCCCGCATCGCCGACGACCTGCTGAGCACCTCGGCCACGGTGCAGCTCACGCTGACCGGCACCCTGATCGGCCTGGCGCTCGGCCAGCTGGTGATCGGCCCGCTGTCCGACGCGTTCGGCCGCCGGCGGCCGCTGCTGGCCGGCACCGCGCTGCACGTGCTGGCGTCCCTGCTCGTGCTGGTCGCGCCGAACATCGCCGTCCTCGGCTCGCTGCGCGTCCTGCAGGGCGTGGGCGCCGCCGCCGGTTCGGTGATCGCCCTCGCGGTCGTGCGCGACCTGTACGTCGGCCGGTCCGCGGCCACGATGCTCTCCCGGTTGTTCCTCGTGCTCGGCGCCGCGCCGGTGCTCGCCCCCACCATCGGTGGGGAGGTCCTGCGGTTCACCGACTGGCGCGGCGTCTTCCTGCTGCTCGCCGCGTACGGCGTGGGCATGCTGGCCGTCGGGTGGAAGACGCTGCCGGAGACCCTCCCGCCGGAGCGGCGGCGGAGCAGCGGCGTACGCGGCACGCTGCGCACCTACGGCAGGCTTCTGCACGACCGCACCTACGTGGGGCTGGTTCTCGTGGCGGGGCTGACGATGGCCGGCCTGTTCAGCTACGTGTCGGGCTCCTCCTTCGTCTACCAGGGGCAGTTCGGCCTCGACGAGCAGCAGTTCGGGCTGCTCTTCGGTGCCGGCGCGTTCTGGCTGATCGCGGCCACCCAGCTCAACCCGCTGCTGCTGCGCCGCTGGTCGCCCCAGCAGCTGCTCGTCGCCGGCACGGTGCTCGGCGCGCTGGCCGGCGCCGCGCTGGTGGCACTGGCGGGGACGGGCACCGGCGGTCTGGTCGGCGTCACCGGCGCGCTGTGGGCGGTGCTGTTCGCCTGCGGCCTGGCGCTGCCCAACGCCCCCGCGCTGGCGCTCTCCCGGCACGGCGACGCCGCCGGTAGCGCCGCGGCGCTGCTCGGCGCCATCCAGTTCGGCGTCGGCGCCCTGGTCTCGCCGGTCGTCGGGCTGCTCGGCAACGACGCCGTCGCGATCGGGCTGGTGGTCGTCACCGCGCTGAGCCTGGCGATCGCGGTGCTGGTGACCGTCGTCCGGCCGTGGCAGCTCCCGGTCGCCGACGAGGTGCCGGCCGCCTGATCTCTGGTGGAAAGCCGCGTCACCGGTCACGATGACGGGGAGATGAGCCCCCTTCCGCGGACCGGCCGGTGACGACCGCCGTCAACCCCTGGCTGGCGCTGCCGGACGGCGCGCCCACCGCCGCGCGCACCCGCCGGCTGCGTGCGGCGCACGAGCGCCTGGTCACCACCAGCGACCTGCCCGCCGACGGCGCCGTCCGCGGCGTGGTCGTGGAGTCCTGGCGCCGCTCCCTCGGCAGCGGGGTGGACCCCGACGGCGGCCTGCCGCCGGTGGAGCTGCTCGACGCCGACCTGCTCGCCTACCGTGCCGCGCACCCGCTGGCCCCGGTGCTGCCGGTGATCCGCCGGCTGCTGGTCCAGGACGCCGAGGCGGACCGGATGATCGTCGCCGTCACCGACGCCTCGGGCCGGATGCTGTGGGTGGAGGGCGACCGGCAGCTGCGCGCTCGCGCCGAGGGCATGAACTTCGTCGAGGGCGCCCGGTGGTCGGAGGACGTGGCGGGCACCAACGCACCCGGCACCGCCCTGGCCGTCGACTCCCCGGTGCAGATCTACGGCAGCGAGCACTTCCGCCGCACGGTGCAGCCGTGGAGCTGCTCGGCCGCGCCGGTGCACGACCCGGTCACCGGCGCGCTGCTCGGTGCGATCGACGTCACCGGGGGCGACCACGTGGCCAGTCCGCACGTCCTCACGCTGGTGCGGGCCACCGTCGCCGCCGTCGAGGCCGAGCTGCGCTGGCTGCACCGGGAGCGGCCGCCCGGCGCAGCGGCGGCCGCGGCCGCGGGCCCCGCGCGGCTGGAGGTGCTGGGGCACGACCGGGCCCGGCTCTCGCTGCCCGGTGGACACCTGGAGCTCTCGGTGCGCCACTCGGAGCTGCTGTTCCTGCTCGCCGAGGCGGCCGCCACCGGGCGCGGCCGGACCGCGGCGGAGCTGGCCGTGGAGTGCCACGCCGGGGCGGCCGCGACGGTCACGGTGCGCGCGGAGCTCTCCCGGCTGCGCCGGCTGGTCGGGGCGGACCTGCTCGGTTCCCGCCCGTACCGGCTGGTCGGCCGGCTGGCCACCGACGCCCAGCAGGTGCGCCGGCTGGTCGCGCGCGGTGAGGTCGGCCCGGCGCTGGAGCGCTACCGCGGGCCGGTGCTGCCCGGGTCGCTCGCCCCCGGCGTGGTCCTGGCGCGCGACCGGCTGGCCGCCCAGCTGCGCCGGGCCGTGCTCTCCGGCCGCCGTCCCGAGCACCTGCTGCGCTACGTGCAGCTCCCCGACGGGCAGGGGGACGCCGCGGTGTGGCATGCGCTGCAGGAGACCCTGCCGGTGGGCTCGCCGCGCCGGGCGGCGGCCGTCGCGCACCTGCAGCGGCTGCGCGGGGGTGCCGGCCGCCTGCGGTGACCTGCCCCACCGGCGCGCCGACGGCGGGAATGCCGACCCCGAGCCGGCACTTGGCAGTCCGAGTGAGTGCCGCTCCCCCCGCCGTCGATGCCCCGTCCCTCAGCCCGGTCCGGGTCGTGGTGGCCATCGTGGCGCTGGCGCTCGGCGGGTTCGCGATCGGCACCACCGAGTTCGTGACCATGGGGGTGCTGCCCGACATCGCCGAGGGCGTGGGGGTCGACATCCCCTCGGCCGGCCACGTCATCTCCGCCTACGCCCTCGGGGTCGTGGTCGGCGCTCCGGTGATCGCGGCGATGAGCGCCCGCCTGCCCCGGCGCGCGCTGCTGGTCGGCCTGATGGCCGCCTTCCTGGCCGGGAACGTGCTCACCGCCCTGGCGCCCGGCTACGGAACGCTGCTGGGCGCCCGGTTCCTCGCCGGCCTGCCGCACGGCGCGTACTTCGGCGTGGCCTCGCTGGTGGCCGCGTCGCTGGTCGCCCCGCACCTGCGCGGTCGCGCGGTCAGCTCGGTCATGCTCGGGCTCGCCGTCGCACTCGTCGCCGGCGTCCCGGCCGCGACCTGGCTGGGCCAGGCGGCCGGCTGGCGCTCGGCGTACTGGCTGGTGGTCGTCCTGGCCGCGGCCACCGTGGTGGCCGTGCTGGTCGTCGTCCCGTCGTCGCCGGGGCGGCCCGACGCCACGGTCCGCGGCGAGCTGGGTGCGCTGCGCCGGCCGCAGGTGCTGCTCACCCTGGCGGTCGGCGTCGTCGGCTTCGGCGGCATGTTCGCGCTCTACAGCTACATCGCCCCCGTCGTCACCGACGTCGCGGAACTCTCCCGCGGCACCCTCCCCGTGGTGCTGCTGGTCTACGGGGTCGGCGGGGTCATCGGGACGGCGCTGGCCGGGCGGCTGGGCGACTGGGCGCTGTTCCGCTCGCTGGGCGGCTCCCTGGTCGTGCTGATGGCCGTGCTCGCCGCGACCGCGCTGGTGGCGCCGTGGGCGCCCGGCCTCGTGGTCGGGGTCTTCCTCGTCTCGGTCAGCGGTTCCACCCTGGCGATCCTGCTGCAGCTGCGGTTGATGGAGACCGCCGGGGAGGCCCAGATGCTCGGGGCCGCGCTCAACCACGCGGCGCTCAACCTCGCCAACGCCCTCGGCGCGTGGGTCGGCGGGCTCGTCATCGCCGCGGGCCTCGGCTACCGGGCGCCCAGCGCCGTCGGCGCCGGGCTGGCCGCGGCCGGGCTGATCCCGCTGGCGGTCTCCGCCGTCCTGCGGCGCCGCGAGCTGCGCGCCCCGGTGGCCGAGGTGCCGGCCGAGCGGGTCTCCGCGGCCGTCTGAGGACGTCGGCTCCCCAGGTTGCAACCGCCGTGCAACGTCCCGGATCCGCTCGAACAGGGCGCGATCGGGGCCCGAACAGCCGGTTCATCGAAATTTAGCGTGGCCTAAGTCACTGCTTTCGGGTGAGACTCCGCTCCGGGTCCACGGTCGGCCGTGGGCGCAGTTCCCCCTGCAACGAGGGACCCCTGCAACGAAGCGGAGGACTGATGACGCGGATCAGCGTGCGGGTGGACGGGGCGTCGTACGACGACGACGTCGAGCCCCGGACCCTGCTGGTGCACTACCTGCGCGAGCAGCTCGGCAAGGTCGGCACGGTCGTCGGCTGCGACACCAGCAACTGCGGCGCCTGCACCGTGCACCTCGACGGCGAGGCCGTGAAGAGCTGCACCGTGTTCGCCGTCCAGGCCGACGGCGCCGAGGTGACCACCATCGAGGGGGTCGGCCAGGGCGGGGAGCTGCACCCGGTGCAGAAGGCCTTCCACGAGATGCACGGGCTCCAGTGCGGCTACTGCACCCCCGGCATGATCATGGCGTCGATCGACCTGCTGGGTGAGAACCCCGACCCCAGCGACGACGAGGTGCGCGAGGGCATCGAGGGCAACCTCTGCCGCTGCACCGGCTACCAGAACATCGTGCGCGCCGTGCGGCACGCCGCCGCCGAGATGCGCGGCAATGGCTCCGGCCCACCCACCAACGGCTCCGTCGCGCCCGCCGAGGTCGACACCGCCGCGGCTCCGCACGTGGTGGAGGCACGATGACCGCCGTCGAGGAGCGCACCGGCACCGAGGGGCCGGAGAAGGAGATCGGCAAGGCCCGCCGCCGCAAGGAGGACGCCCGGCTGATCACCGGCCGGACGACCTGGACCGACAACATGGTCCTGCCCGGCATGCTGCACCTGGCCGTCGTCCGCAGCCCGGTCGCCCACGCCCGGATCACGCACGTGGACGTCAGCGCAGTGCGGGAGGCCCCCGGCGTCGTCGCCGTCTACACCGGCCAGGACCTGGCCGAGGAGCAGGGCTCGCTGCCGTGCGCCTGGCCGGTCACCCCGGAGATGGTCAACCCCGGCCACCCGTCGATCGCCGTCGACCAGGTGAACCACGTCGGCGAGGCGGTCGCGGTGATCGTCGCGCGCAGCAAGGTCGCCGCCCAGGACGCCGTGGAGCTCGCCGACATCGACTACGAGCCGCTGCCGGTGGTGCTGGACATGGAGCAGGCGGTCGCCGCCGGCGCCGACCTGGTCCACGACCACCTGGAATCCAACACCAGCTACCACTTCGTCTTCGACGCCGGCGAGATGGGCACCGGCGGCGACACCGAGCAGGCGTTCGCCGACGCGGACGTCGTCGTCAGCCGGCGGTTGGTCCAGCAGCGGCTGATCCCCGCCTTCATGGAGCCGCGCTCGGTCGTCGTCCAGCCGCAGGGCGACAACTACACGATGTGGTCGGCGACCCAGATCCCGCACATCCTGCGGGTCATGGCCGCGATGGTCACCGGCATCCCCGAGCACAAGCTGCGCGTCATCGCCCCCGACGTCGGTGGCGGCTTCGGCGGCAAGCTGCAGGTGAACCCGGAGGAGATCCTCTGCCTCCTGATCGCCCGGCGGCTCGGCAAGCCGGTCAAGTGGACCGAGACCCGCAGCGAGTCGCTGATGACCGCGCACCACGGCCGTGACCAGATCCAGTACGTGGACATCGCAAGTGATCGCGCCGGCCACGTGAAGGGCCTGCGCGTCCGGCTGCTGGCCGACATGGGCGCCTACCTGCGGCTGATCACGCCGGGTGTACCGGCGCTGGGCGCCTTCATGTACCCGGGCATCTACAAGTTCCCGGCCTACCGGTTCGAGTGCGACGGCGTGTTCACCAACAAGGTGCCCACCGACGCCTACCGCGGCGCCGGACGCCCGGAGGCCACCTTCGCCATCGAGCGGATCATGGACGAGCTCGCCGCCGAGCTGGGCATGGACCCGCTGGAGCTGCGGCGGAAGAACTGGATCAACGCCGACGAGTTCCCCTTCACCACCGTGGCGGGGCTGGCCTACGACAGCGGCGACTACGAGACGGCGACGCAGCAGGCGCTGGAGCTGCTCGGCTACGACGAGCTGCGCGCGGAGCAGCAGTGCCGCCGGGAATCGAACGACCCCGTCCAGCTGGGCATCGGCATCTCCACGTTCACCGAGATGTGCGGCCTGGCCCCCTCGCGGGTGCTCGGCTCGCTCTCCTTCGGTGCCGGTGGGTGGGAGCACGCCTCCATCCGGATGCTGCCCACCGGCAAGGTGGAGGTCGTGACGGGCTCGACCCCGCACGGCCAGGGCCACGAGACGGCGTGGAGCCAGCTGGTCGCCGACTCCCTCGGCGTCCCGTTCGAGGACGTCGAGGTGCTGCACGGCGACACCGCCATCTCCTCGCGGGGGCTGGACACCTACGGCTCCCGGTCGCTGGTGGTCGGCGGCTCGGCGGTGGTGAAGGCGGCGGACAAGGTCATCGCCAAGGCCCGGAAGATCGCCGCCCACCTGCTGGAGGCCAGCGAGGACGACCTCGAGTTCGCCGGCGGGAAGTTCTCCGTGCGGGGGACGCCGGGCGCCTCCCTGGGCATCCAGGAGATCGCGCTGGCGATCTTCGCCGCGCACAACTATCCGGAGGGCATCGAGCCCTCGATCGACGCCGATGCGACGTTCGACCCGGAGAACTTCTCCTTCCCGCACGGCACCCACCTGTGCGCGATGGAGGTCGACACCGACACCGGGTTCGTGAAGATCCGCAAGTACGCCTGCGTCGACGACGTCGGCACGATCGTCAACCCGCTGATCGTCGAGGGCCAGGTGCACGGCGGCCTGGCGCAGGGCATCGCGCAGGCGCTGTACGAGGAGGCCGTCTACGACGCCGACGGCAACCTCACCACCGGCACCTTCGTCGACTACCTGGTGCCGGCGGCCTCGGACCTGCCGCACTTCGACACCGGCAACACCGTGCACACCGCGCCGGGCAACCCGATCGGCGCCAAGGGCGTGGGCGAGGCCGGCTGCATCGCCTCGACCCCGGCGGTGGTGAACGCCGCCCTGGACGCCGTCCGGCACCTGGGCGTCACCGACATCCGCATGCCGTTGACACCCGAACGCGTCTGGCGGGCCATCCACGACGGCGGCGACGGCGGCGACCGGGCGACCGCCCGCACCAACGCCCAGGCCGTCGACTCCTCCGACGCCCCGTCCACCACCGGAGGTGCGCTGTGATCCCCGCGCCGTTCGAGTACGCCCGCCCGACCACCGTCGACGAGGCGCTGCAGGCCATCGCCGAGGGCGGCGAGGACGTGAAGATCCTGGCCGGCGGGCAGTCGCTGATCCCGGTGATGCGGCTGCGGCTGGCCGCGCCGGAGACCGTGGTCGACCTCGGCCGGGTCGCCGAGCTCCGCGGCGTGCGGGAGGAGGACGACGCGATCGTCGTCGGCGCGATGACCACGCACTCCGACGTCCTCGCCGACCCGCTGATCCGGCAGTACGCCCCCCTGGTCGCGGAGGCGACCGCCACGGTGGCCGACCGGCAGGTGCGCCACCGCGGCACGTTCGGCGGCGCCCTGGTGCACGCCGACCCCGCCGGTGACCTGCCCGCGGTGGCGCTGGCACTGGACGCCGAGTTCGTGATCGTGGCCCCGGGTGGGCGGCGGACCGTCGGGGCCTCGGACTTCTTCGTCGACTACCTGACGACGGCGGTCGAGGAGGGGGAGCTGCTCGTCGAGGTCCGGCTGCCCAAGCTCGCCGGGTCCTGGGGCATGCACTACGAGAAGTTCAACCGGGTGGCCCAGGCGTGGTCGATCGTGGCCGTCGCCGCCGCGGTCCGCCGCGAGAACGGGCGGATCGCCGAGGCGCGGATCGGGCTGACCAACATGGGCCCGACACCGCTGCGCGCCCGGCAGGTCGAGGAGGCGCTGGCCGGCGCGGAGGCAACTTCCGAGGCCGTGGCGGCCGCCGCCGCGCACGCCGCCGAGGGCACCGAGCCGAGCAGCGACCTCAACGCGCAGGCCGACTACCGCCAGCACCTGGCGACGGTCCTGACGCGCCGCGCGGTGAGCACCGCCGCCGGGCTGTAGCGTCGGGTTCCCGCCCGGTCAGAACCCGTCCGTCCCGGCGTCCCGTCGGTCGCTCCTCCTGGAGGTCCTGCAGTGCAGCTGGAGAACTCGTTCACCGTCCCGGTGCCCATCGACGAGGCCTGGCGGGTGCTGCTCGACATCGAGCGGATCGCGCCGTGCATGCCCGGTGCCGCGCTGGACTCCGTGGAGGGTGACGACTTCACCGGCCGGGTGAAGGTCAAGCTCGGCCCGATCAACCTGACCTACCAGGGCAAGGCCTCCTTCATCGAGAAGGACGAGGCGGCGCACCGGGCGGTCATCGACGCTCGGGGCAAGGACCAGCGGGGCAACGGGACGGCGGCCGCCGTGGTCACCGCGAAGCTGGCCGCCGAGGGGTCGATCACGCGGGTCGACGTGCTGACCGACCTGAACATCACCGGCCGGCCGGCGCAGTTCGGCCGGGGCGTGATGACCGACGTCGGCAACAAGCTGCTCGGCCAGTTCGCCGACAAGCTCGCCGCCCAGCTCGGCGAGGGCGACGCGCAGGGCGACGCCGACCGGGCCAGCGCCGCGGCCGGAGCCGGCGCCGCGGCGGATGCGGGCACGGCGGCGAAGGCGGCGGCGACGGCCACGGGCGCGGTCGAGGAGATCGCCGCGTCGGCCGAGCAGGCCGCGGGCGACAGCACCACCGGCACGACCGTCAAGAAGGCTGCGGCGGCCACGAAGAAGGCGGCCGCGTCGGCGACCGACAAGGTGTCCGGGCAGGGGGCCGCTCCGGGCGAGGCCCCCGAGCAGGAGTCTGCGACCACGGAGACGCCGGCCAAGGAGACCGCGGCGAAGGCGACCGCGGCCAAGGCCACGCCGGCCAAGGCCACGCCGGCCAAGAAGGCTGCTGCCGGCAAGGGCGCCGCGGGGAAGGAGTCGGCGACCACGGAGACGCCGGCCAAGGAGACCGCGGCGAAGGTGACCGCGGCCAAGGCGGAGCACGCCGACATCCCCGGAGCCGACGCGGCGGCGGCCGGCACCGCGCCCGCTGCTGCCCGGGACACCGCGCCCGCCGGGAAGGCGCCCAGCACGCCACCGAAGGGCACCACCGCCCCGCCGACCCGGCCCGCGACGGGTGCCCCGCTGCGCAGCGTGCCGGGTACCGGGCCGTCGGCGGACCGCCCGAAGCCGAAGCCGGCCGAGCCGGAGCCGATCGACCTGCTCGAGGTCGCCGGCGGCGCCGCGCTGTCCCGCTACGCGGGGCCGGCGGCCGGAGCGGCGATGGTCGCCCTGGTCGTCACGCTGCTGGTCCGTCGCCGGCGGAGTCGCCGGCGCGGCTGAGCGGGGTCCGCGCGGGCGGGCGTGCATCGGAGTGTCGCGGCACAGCGAGCGGGTAGGCCAGCAGCCGCCGCTCCGTCGACGCAAGGAGACCTCGGATGGGACACACGCAGCCATGAACACCCCGGACCCCCGGTACGGCGGCAAGAACCCCAGCCCGGCTCAGCTGTCGCGGTACCTGCGCACCGGATCCGACCCCGACCTGGGCCGGCGCCGCTGGCTGGTCGGGCTGTCGCTGGCCGGGGTGACCATCGGTCAGGTCGTCGGCGCCTACCAGGTGGGCCTCCTCCGGCACCTGCCCGATCCGCCGGTCGGCCCGTTCGACTCCGACCGGGTCGACGCCTCGGAGTACGCGTACGAGCGGGCCTCGACGCCTGACGGGCTGATCATGATCGTGACCTACGCGTTCACGGCCTGGCTGGCCGGCGCGGGCGGCGCGAACCGGGCGCAGCACCGGCCGATCCTGCCGCTGCTGATGGCCGCGAAGGTCGCCTCCGACGTCGCCATCGACGTGAAGCTCGCCCGGGAGGAGTGGCAGGAGAACAAGGCGTTCTGCGCCTGGTGCCAGACCGCCACCGCGCTGTCGGGCGTCTCGCTCGCCCTCGCGCTGCCCGAGGCACGGAGGGCCTGGCGGCAGCTGCGGAAGAGGTAGCCCTTGACAGGGTGCGCGGATGCGCAGTTCTGTTCGCTAAGACTGCGCATCGGCGCTCACCGTCGAGCTGCTCAGACGACCTCGGACAGCCAGGATGCGGCGGCCGCGCCGACGACATCGGGGTTCCGCTCGAGCGAGTGGTCGCCGGGCACCGCGTACACCGATGCACTGGCGCGGCCGGTGAGCACGGCCGCCACGTCGGCCGGCGCGCCGAGCGCGTCCCGCTCGCCCTGGATCACCACCAGGGGCAGCGCGACGGCGGTCAGCTCGCCGGCACGGCTCTTCTCCGGCCGGCCCGGCGGGTGCAGCGGGAAGGCCAGCGCAAGCACGCCGTCGGCGCCGACCTGCGCCGCGGTGCGGCAGGCCACCCGCGCGCCGGCGGCGGCCGCCGACGACCAGCGGCCCCGTCAGGTGCCCGGTCCCGGACAGGTGCGCGAGCACCGCCCGCCAGCCCTCGTCCAGCCGCGCGGGCGCCGGCGCGATCCTCTTCCCGGCCACCCGCCACGGCTGCTCCACCAGCAGCACCCGCCAGCCGGCCTCGGCGGCGTCCCGGGTCACCGCCACCAGGTCGGCCGACTCCACGCCACCCCCGGCGCCGTGCCCGAGCAGCAGCGTCCCGCGCCGCCCGCCGTCGGTCAGGTGGGCGCGGGCGGGGCCGTGCGGGGTGCCGATGCCGAGGGCGCTCACCGCGGCGGCAGCGCCAGCAGCGCGTCCACCGCCCCGGCGAGGTCGGCGGCCACGACGTCCGCCTGGCCGTACACGGTGGGGAAGATCCGCTCGCTGCGCGGGAACCAGGCACCGGTGAGGCCCGCCCGCTGCGCCCCCTGCACGTCCCAGCCGTGCGCAGCGACCAGGGCCATCCGCTCCGGCGCGACGTCGCAGCTGCCGGCCGCCCACACGTAGACCTCGCGAGACGGCTTCCAGACGCGGATCACCTCGCTGGACAGGCTCCGCTCGACCAGCGGGGTCACCCCACCGCGCTCCAGGCCGGCCTCGGCCACCCCGGGCGAGCCGTGCGTCAGCGTGATCACCCGGACGCCGGCCTCGGTCAGGCGGCGCAGTGCCGGCTCGACGTCGGGGTGCGGCGCCAGTTCCCCGAAGGAGTCCGCCACCGCTGCACGCCGGTCCGCGGACAGGTCGGCCTCCTGGGCCAGCGCGTCGTCGAAGGCATCCCGGAAGCGGCACCACGAGCCGACGGCGGCCGCGGCGAAGCCGGTCAGCAGCGTGCGCGCGAACACCGTGCTCAGCAGCGACTCGGGCTCCCCGGCCTCCACGAGCGCCGCCCGCACCGGCGCCAGGTCCAGCAGGGTCTCGTTCACGTCGAAGGCGACCACCTCGGGCCGGGCGCGGGTCATGGGCGTCATGCTGCCGGGCGGCCGGTGTCCCCGCTCGCCGTTCCCCGACGGTCCGCGGTCGCCGTCCCCTCACGGTCCGCGGTCGCCCGTGCTCGGCGGTGCCGGCGGACGTCCTTGGCCCGCTTCCAGACCAGCCAGCCGATACCGAGCGCGGCCGCTGCGTAGATCAGGTAGTCGACGTACTCCAGGTACTCGTTGACCACGTCGCCGAGGGCTACGCCCAGGCCGATGAGCACGCCGTTCCAGATGAGGCTGCCCGCGGCGGTGTAGACGATGAACTGCAGGAACGGCATCCGGACCACGCCCGCGGGCACGGAGATGAAGCTGCGCACGATCGGCACCATCCGGCCGAAGAAGACCGCCCCCCGGCCGTGCCGCTCGAACCAGGCGAAGGTGCGGTCGACGTCCGCGGTCTCCACCAGCGGCAGCCGGTCGAGGAACGCGTGCGCCCGCCGCGGACCCAGGGCCCGGCCCACGTAGTAGAAGAAGACGGCGCCGATGATCGAGCCCAGGGTGGCGAAAAGGATCACCGGGAGGAGCGACATCCGGCCGTCGTTGATCAGCACCCCCGCTGCACCGAGGACGACCTCGCTGGGGATCGGGGGGACGACCGTCTCCAGCAGGATGGCCAGACCCACGCCGACCGCCCCCAGGGTGTCGATCAGGTCGAGCAGGAATCCGGTGATGCCACCCTCGTCGGAGGCTGCAGCGGCGAGGAACGACATGGGCTCCACGGTATCGGCGCTCCCGGCCCGCCGCCGGGCCCCCGGGCGGCGGCGCGGCTAGGTTCGGACCCATGCGGCAGCGCTTCACCGCCCGGGCCGTCGTCGTCGGCGACCGCGCGGGCACCGTCGTCCCCGATGCGGTGGTGGACGTCGCCGACGGCGTCGTCGACTGGGTCGGTCCGGCCGCGGAGGCCCCGCCCGCCGGCGACGCCGACGTGGTGGCGCTGCCCGGTGTCCTCACGCCCGGCCTGGTCAACGCGCACTCGCACGCCGCGATGGTGCTGTTCCGCGGGCAGGGCGAGGGGCTGCCGCTGGACCGCTGGCTGCGCGAGGTCATGTGGCCGCGGGAGGCCCGGCTCACCCCGGAGGACGTCGAGGTGGCGATGATCGCGGCGTCCGCCGAGATGCTCGCCGGCGGCATCACCACCAGCGTCGAGATGTACTTCCACCCCGAGCGGATCGCCGCCGCCGTCACCGCCACGGGCGCCCGCGCGGTGATCGCCACCCCGCTGCTGCCCCTGCCGGGCATGCCGCCGGTGTCCGAGCAGCTCGACGCCGCCGTCACCCTGGCCGCCGGCGCGCCCGGCGACGGCACCGTCGAGTACGGCATCGGACCGCACGCCGCCTACACCGTTCCGCTCCCCGTGCTCGCCGACGCGGCGCGGGCCGCCCGTGAGCACGGCCTGCTGCTGCACCTGCACGTCGCCGAGACCGCCACGGAGGGCGCCGACCTGCTCGCCGCGCACGGGCTCTCGGTGCCGGCGCTGCTGGCCTCCTACGACGTGCTGGGTGGGCGGGTCCTCGCCGCGCACTGCGTGCACCTGGACGACGGCGACCTCGAGCTCTGGCAGGAGTACGACGTCGCCGTCGCCCATTGCCCGGCCAGCAACGCCAAGCTGGCCAGCGGCGTCGCGCCGGTTCGTCCCATGCTGGACTGCGGCATCCGGGTGGGCCTGGGCACCGACGGGCCGGCGTCCAACGACTCGCTCGACCTGTTCGCCGACCTGCGGCTGGCCGCCGGGATGGCCCGGCTGCGCGAACGGTCGGCCACCGCGCTCACCGCCGCCGAGGCGTTCTGGCTGGCCACCGGCGGGGCCGCGGACGCGATCGGCCGCCCCGACCTGGGACAGCTCGCCGTCGGCCGGCGGGCCGACCTGGTGCACGTCGACACCCGCGACCTGGTCTTCGAGCCGGTCGGCGACCCGGCCGACGTGCTGGCCCACCTGGTGTGGTCCGGTGCGGGACGGCACGTGCGGGACGTGTGGGTGGGCGGCCGGCCGGTGGTGCGCGACAGCGCCTCCACCACGGTCGACGTCGACGCCCTGCGCACGGACGTCGCCGCCCGGGCCGCGCGGCTGGCACAGCCGTGACCCCCGCCCGGCGCGTCCTCGTCGTCGGCGGTGGGCACAACGGGCTGGTCGCGGCCTGCTACCTCGCGCGGGGCGGTGCGGACGTCCTGGTGCTGGAGCAGTCCGGCCGGCTCGGCGGCGGTGCGCGGACGGAGGAGGTCCTCCCGGGACACCGGTTCGACACCCATTCCGCGGCGCACAACATCATCCAGGCCACCGGGATCGTCGAGGACCTGGAGCTGCCCGCAGCCGGGCTGGAGTACCGGGAGATGGACCCGTTCTCGGTGGCGGTCTTCCGGGACGGGCGGATCGTCCGGTTCTTCCGGGACGTCGAGGCGACCGTCGACTCCATCGCCGAGGCCGACCGCGACGAGGCCCGCCGGTACGCGGCCTGGATGCGCGAGGCCATGCCGGTGGTCACCGCCATGCGGGGCGCGCTCGACGGCCGGCCGTCCCGGCTGCCCGCCCGGGCGTTCGCCGGCCTGCGGGCCGTGGCGCGCAACGGGGGTCCGCTCGGTCTGGCCCAGGTGCTGCTCTCCCCGTACGGGAAGCTCCTGGAGCAGCGGTTCGCCTCGGACCTGGTGCGCGCCCCCGTCTCGGCCTTCGCCGCGCACGCGTCCGCGGCGCCGGACGCCCCCGGCAGCGCCACCTTCGCGATGTGGCAGGCCTTCTACCACCAGGTCGGCCAGTGGCACGCCGTGGGCGGGTCGCAGGGACTGATCGACGCGCTCGCCGCTCGCCTCGCCGCCCTGGGCGGGTCCTGGCGCACCGGCGCGGCGGTCGCGCGGATCACCCGGCGGGGTGACCGCGCGACGGGGGTGGAGCTCGAGTCGGGCGAGCGACTGCCGGCCGACGCCGTCCTCACCGCCCTCGATCCCGGGACGGCGCTGCTCGACCTGCTCGACCCCCCGTTGGACGGGCCGGAGGCCGACCGGCTGGGCAGCACCACGCGGAGCAACGCCGTCCAGATGCTCGTGCACGTCGCGACCACCGGGCTCCCGGCCTACCCGGGAGCCCGCCCGGGGGACTGGTCCGGACTGCAGTCGTTCGTGGACGGCCTGGAGTCGCTCTCCGACGGGTTCGCCGCGGCCGGGGCCCGATACCTGCCCGACGACCCGGTGCCCACCTACGCGTTCACCCCGAGCGCGATCGACGACACGCTGGCCCCGCCCGGCCGGCACACCGTCTACCTCGCCTGCCCGTGCGCGCCGTACCGGGTGCGTGGCGGGTGGGCCGCCGTCGCCGAGGAGTTCGCCGACCGCATGGTCGCGACCGTGGAGGCCCGGGCGCCCGGGTTCACCGCCTCGATCACCGGGCGCGCGGTGTACACCCCGGAGCAGATGGCGGCCGACCTGCGCTGGCCGGGGGCCCACCCCATGTACGGCGATCTCAACCTCGACCAGCTCGGCCGGTTCCGGCCGACCCGTGCGCTGGCCCGGCACCGGACGCCGGTGCGCGGCCTGGTCGTCGCCGGGGCCGGGACCGCGCCGGTGGGCGGCATCGCCGGGGCGAGCGGCCGCTCGGCCGCCCGGGTGCTGCTGCGCGACCTGGGCTGAGGCGATCGGTGGCGGGCGACCGATCGGGATGGGAGCGTCGGGGGATGGCGCCCCGGGGTGCCGCGACGCACACCGAGGAGGACGGCATGGGACGGCGCCGCGAACTGCGCGCACGGTGGCAGGAGCTGCGGGAGCGCACCCGCCCGGTCCACCCGGAGACCGAGCGAGCGCTCGCCGAGCGGTGGGCCGCGCTGCCGGACCATGTGCGCACGCCGGCGCAGAGCCTGGGCCGGCACGCCGTCGGCTGCGAGGGCACCCACGGCGTCTTCCCGAAGTGCAACCTGACCTGCACGCCCTGCTACCACTCGGCCGACGCGAACAAGGTGCGGATCGACGGCGGGCACACCCTCGGTGAGGTCACCCGGCAGATGGCCTACCTGCGCGAGCGCCGCGGCCCCTACGCCCACGCCCAGCTGATCGGCGGCGAGGTCAGCCTGCTGACCCCCGACGACCACGCCGCCGCGCTGCAGGCCATGCGGGACGCCGGCCGGTCGCCGATGTCGATGACGCACGGTGACTTCGACCCCGAGTACCTGCGGGCGCTGGTCACCGGACCGGACGGCGCGCTGCGGTTCGACCGGGTCAGCTTCGCCGCGCACGTCGACTCGTTGATGCGCGGCCGCCGCGGCGCCGTCCGCCCGCGCAGCGAGGCCGAGCTGAACCCGTTCCGCGAGCGGTTCGTGCAGATGTTCCGCGACCTGCGGGCCGAGACCGGCCTGCGCTACTACCTGGCCCACAACATGACCGTCACGCCGGCCAACGTCGGGCAGGTCGCCGAGACCGTGCGCGAGGTGATCGGCATGGGCTACTCGATGATGAGCTTCCAGCCGGCCGCGCACGTCGGCGACGAGCGGCGGTGGAAGGAGTCCTACACGGCGGTCGACGCCGATGCGGTCTGGACCGAGCTGGAGAAGGGCATGGGACAGCCGATCGCCCACCAGGGCGTCGATTTCGGCGATCCGCGCTGCAACCGGCTCGCCTTCGGCTTCCTGCTCGAGCGCCGCTGGCACCCGTTCGTCGACCCGGAGGTGCCGGCCGAGACCGCTGCCCGCGACGCCTTCTTCGCCCACTACGGCGGCATCGCCTTCAGCAACACCCCGCCGGCCCTGCTCCTGGTCAAGGTGCTGCGCGCCGCGCGCCACCACCCCGGCGACCTGCGGATCGCGCTCCGCTGGGCGCGCAGCCTGCTGCGCCGGGCCGGCGGGGTGCGGCGGCTGGCCCGGGGCGCCCGTGCGGGGCGGCTCGGACTGATGACGTTCGAGGTGCACAGCTTCATGGACGCCGCCGACGTCGGGCCGGCCTGGGAGCTGATGCAGCAGGGCGTCGAGGCCGGCGACCCCCGGATCCGGGCGACCCAGGAGCGGCTGGCCGCCTGCACCTACTCGATGGCCCACCCGGAGACCGGGCAGCTGGTGCCCGCCTGCGCCCAGCACTCGGTGCTGGACCCGGTCGAGAACGCCGGGCTGCGGAAGCTGCTGCCGCTCACCCCTGTCTAGGCGGGTGGGGCGTCCCGGCCGGCCTCCCGCGCGGGCGGGGAGGTGGCCTCCACCGCGGTGAGCGCCTCGACGATCTCGTAGGTGTGCTCGACGCCGGCCGGCACGACCCACGAGTCGCCCGGTCCGAGGTCGAGCGTGTCGTCGCCGGTGCGCAGCCGGGCCCGCCCGGAGACGACGTACCCGACCGTCTCGTAGTCGCGCGCCGCCTGGGGCTTGCCCTCGCTGGTGGGCTGCTCGTCCCACAGCCGCATGGCCACCCGGGAGCCGGAGGCCAGGTACCGCTGGCCCATCTCGCCGGTGCTCGCCGCGGTCACCGTGATCTTGTCGACGCCGTCGTCCGTCTGCTCGCTCACGGTGAGCGCGCTACCCGTGCCCGTTGCCGTCCATGCCCGGGATGTTCTGCGGGTGCCGCGGTCGGTCCGCGGACGGCGGCGAGCCGGCGGGCGCGCACTCGCTCACGGCAGCCTCCAGAGATCGGGCGTTACGCTGCCGGGGTGTTCGAGCCTCTCGTCGCGGCGATCGAGCAGGATCTGGTCGATCTACGTGAGCGCGGACGCATGGCCGGTGCGGAGGCGCTGAGTCGGCACGTGGGGCGACACCTCAACGCGGCAACGAGCTCAACGCGAGCTGTCACCCAGCCATCCCGTGCGGCTCAGCTGTGGTAGACGTCACCTTCGGTGATCGATGTCGAGCACGTAGACGATGCCGTTCGCATCATCGATGCGATAGCGGACGCGGTACTCGCCTCGGCGCGCGCGCCATTGACCGGTGAACGGGGCACGCAGCGGCGCACCGACGCGATGCGGCTCGTCTGCCAACGGGCCGAACAAGAACTCGACGCATGCTGTGGCAGCTGACTCCGATAGGCGTTCGGCGAGCTGCCGTCCGGCCGTCCGGGTCACCACGATGTAAAAGGTCACCCAGTCGATCCGGACCGCCGCGCGGTGAGCAGCGCGCGCACCTGGGCCTCGTCCAGCACGTTCCCCCGCTCGATGTCCTCCTCGGCGCGGGCCACGCGCGACCGAGCATCGTGGTCGCTGAGCAACTCGAGGGTGGCCTCGATGGACTCGAGGTCCTCGGCGGCAAGGAGCACCACGTAGTCGCGCCCGTTCTTGGTGATCTGGACACGCTCATGCGTCGTCGCTACGCCTTCGGCGATCTCCGACAGGCGCGCCTTCACCTCGGACAGCGGCAGGGTAGTCATAGACCAGAATATTAGTCGACGACTGGCCGGCCGCGCGCCGCAGGTGCTCCCGGAGTCAGGCGTCGCTGGGCGATGGCACCGGCTGCGCCGGCGCGTCGTGGTCCACTGGCACGACCCAGCGGTCGGCCACCGGCAGCCGCAACCCCACCGTGCGGCCCGTGGCCACGTCCTCGCCCGGGCCGAGCTCGGCGTCCACCGTGGCCGTCCGGCCGTCGCCGGTCACCTCGACGGTGACCAGGGCGCGCAGCCCGCGCGGGCGCACCCGGACCGCGGTCCCGACGGCGTCGGCGGCGGGATCGGCGGCGGTGGTCACTCGCACCGCCTCGTGCCGGACGACGAGCACGGCGGGGCCGTCCGGCACCGGCGCAGCGAGGTCCAGCGCCCCCAGCGGTGACTCGTGCCGCCCGTCGCGCACCACGCCCGCGACCTCCGTGCGCCCGCCCAGCAGCCGGCTGACCGCCAGCGAGGCCGGGCGGGCGTAGAGCTCGCGCATCGGCCCGGCCTGCAGCAACCGCCCACCGTCGAGCACCGCGACGCGGTCGGCCAGCGCGGCGGCCTCCGCGTGGTCGTGGGTGACCAGCAGGATCGTCGGGTCCAGGCGCATGCGCAGGCCGGCCAGCAGCTCGTGCATCTCCTCGCGCAGCCGGGCGTCGAGCGCGCTGAACGGCTCGTCGAGCAGCAGGACCCGAGGTTCGGCGGCCAGCGCCCGGGCCAGGGCCACCCGCTGCTCCTGCCCGCCCGACAGCGCCCGCGCCGGCCGGCCGCCGTAGCCGCCCAGCTGCACCAGCTCGAGGAACTCCTCCGCCCGCCGCCGCGCCGCCCGCCGCGGCGCCCCGCGTACCCGGTCGGCGAAGGCCACGTTGTCCCGCACGGACAGGTGCGGGAACAGCAGCGGCCGCTGGAAGACCATCGCCATCCCCCGGCGCTCGGGCAGGACGCCGGCCAGGTCCACGCCGTCGAGGTGGACGCTGCCCGCGGTCGGCTCGTCCAGACCGGCGGTGAGCCGCAGCACCGTGCTCTTGCCCGACCCCGAGGGGCCGAGGACGGCCACGCAGGAGCCCGCGGGCACCTCCAGGTCGACGTCGGCCAGCGCGGGCACCGAGCCCTTGCCGTGCACCCGGGTCAGCCCGGTCAGCCGCAGCGCGCCGCCGCTCACCGGCGCCCCCTCCGTCCCAGTGCGCCGACGATCAGCAGCAGCGCGACCGGCGGCAGGACCGAGGTCAGCGACAGGGTCGCCACCTGGGCGTCGCTCCCGGTCGCCGACGCAGCGGACGCCACCAGCAGCGGCAGCGTGGTCAGCCGCCCACCGCCGACCAGCACGGTGACGATGTAGTCGCTCCAGCCGACCAGGAACGCGAGGAAGGCAGCCCCCGCCAGCGCCGGGGCGACCAGCGGCAGCTGCACCGAGCGCACGGTCTGCCATCGGGTGGCGCCGAGGACGCGCGCCTCGTCCTCGAAGCCCCGGTCGTGGGCGGCGTAGGCCGCCCGCATGGTCAGGGTCGTGTACGGCAGCGCGGCGACGACCAGCAGGACGACGACGCCCGCCGCCGCCGGGATGCCCAGCCGCAGCAGCAGCACGTCCAGGCCGAGCGCCACGGCGAACGGGGGGAGCGCCAGCGGCGAGAGCAGCACGGCGAGGACGGCGGTGCCGCCGGGCACCTGCCGTGCGGCCAGCGCCCGCCCGGCCATGGCGCCCAGCGGCGTGGCCAGCAGCGCGACGACGGCGCCGAGCAGCGTCGAGGTCAGGAACGCCCCACCGGCACCCGCGGCCAGCGCCTCCTCGGCCCCCCGGGTACCCCACTCCTGCGGCAGGACGGCGGGGAAGGTCCACCGGTCGGCGAAGGCCCACAGCAGCAGCGGGAGCAGCGGCAGCACCAGCCACAGCGCCAGCAGCGCGCGCCCGGCCCGGGAGGCGGCCAGCACCGCCGGTGGAGCCGTCACTGCTCGGCCGCCAGCCGCCGCAGCGCGCGCAGCGAGAGGAGGACGACGACCAGGGCCAGCCCCGCCGTGGTGAGCGCCACCGCGGCGGCCTGCGGTCGCGCGGCCAGGTCGATGGAGGTGAACAGCCGGTAGGCCAGCACCGGCAACGGCTCCGGATGGGCGCGGCCGAGCAGCGCGGCCACCTCGTAGGAGCCCAGCGTGTACACGAAGCTGACCGCGGCCGTGCCGCCCAGCGCAGGGGCAGCCAGCGGCAGGGTGACGTGCCGCAGCCTGGCCCAGCGGCCGGCGCCGAGCAGCGCCGCCGTCTCCCCGTAGGACGCCGCCCGGGAGGAGAGCACCCCCGCGACGACGAGGGCGACGAACGCCGACTCCTTCCAGGCGTACTCGGCGACGACCGCCAGCCACAGCGGGCCGCCCACCAGCGGCGGCCACGACGACGGGTCGACGCCGAGCAGCCGGGACAGGAAGCCGGCGTCGGCGAGCAGCAGGCCCATCGCGGCCGCCCCGACCAGGTGCGGGATGGGGATGGTGAGCGCGGCCAGCGCGCCGAGCAGCCGGCTGCGGCGGACGGCGGCGGTCGCGGCCAGGGCCAGGCACAGCCCGACCACGGTGGCGACGAGGGTGGCGGTGGCCGCGATGCCCAGCGAGAGGCCGATGCCGGTGCCGAGGTCGCCGGCGGCGTCCCGGTAGGCGTCGAGGGAGAGCCGCGGTTCGCCCACCAGGGGCGCGAGCCCCAGGCTGAGCAGCGCGGCGGAGACGAGCGCAGCACCGACGACGGCGACGACGGGGACCAGCGCCGGGAGCACCAGGAGCACCGCGCCCCTCCGCGGGCCGGTCGGGCGCTCGGTCGACGTCACGGGGGGCCGCTCAGCCGGCGGCGATCTGCCGGCGCCAGCCCTCGTCCAGGGCGGTCACCCACTCCGCCTCCACCTCGGGGTCGGCGCCGTCGCTCAGCTCGGCGTACGGCGGCAGGACCTCCGACTGCGGCAGCTCGGCGAAGCGGGCCCCGAACTCCTCGGGGAGCAGGTCCGGGTCCAGGACGGTGTACTGCCCCCACACCTCCGGCCGGGCCTTCTGGAACTGCTGCTCGGGGGAGAGCGCCAGGTTCGCCACCGCCATGGCGCCGGCCCGGCTGCCGGACGTCGCCGGGATGGCCAGGAAGGACACGTTGCCGATCGTGCCGTCCTCGACCAGCAGCACCCGGGTGGTCTCCGGGAAGGTGCCGTCGGCCACCAGGTCGGGCAGTGTCGCCGGGCCGTAGGTCATGGTGAAGTCGATCTGGCCGTCGGCGTACAGCTGGTCGAGCGCGCCGAGGTCCTGCGGGTAGGTCTCACCGCCGCGCCAGAGCTCGGGCTCGATCTCCTGCAGGGTCTCGAACAGCTCCGGGGTGAGCTCCTCGTACGCCTCCTGCGAGAACTCCAGCGGCACCTCGTCGACCCCGCCGGACACCTCGTACAGCACCTGGCGCACGAAGACCGAGCCGGTGAAGTCCGGCGGAGCGGGGTAGGTGAAGCGGCCCGGGTTCGCCTCGATCCAGGTCAGCAGCTCCGCGACGCTGCCCGGCGGGTCCTCGACCCGTGCCGCGTCGTAGACCAGCGCGAACTGGGCCTTGTGCCACGGTGCCTCGCAGCCCTCCACGTCGCGCCCGAAGTCGGTGCTGACCAGCGGGTCGTCGGGGTCGACGTAGGCCATGTTCGGCAGCATCGACGTCCAGCCGCACAGCCAGGCGCCGGCCTGCTGGCCGGTCGCGAAGTTCTCCCCGTTGATCCAGACCAGGTCCACCTCGCCGTCGGTGACGTCGGCCTGCCGCTCGGAGAGCACCCGGTTGACCGCGTCGGCGGTGTCGGCGATCGGCACCCGTTCCAGGGTCACGCCGAGCTCGGCGGCCGCGGGGGCGAGGACGTCGTCGACGTAGGCGTTGCCCTTGTCGTCGCCGCCGTACATCCACAGCCGCACCGTCTGGCCCTCCGCGTCGGCGAGGACGTCGTCCCAGTCGCGGTCCGCGGCGGTCGCCGGCTCGCTCGCCGGTGCCGAGCACGCGGTCAGCGCCAGGGCGAGCGCGCAGGTCGCCGCTGCCGCCCAGCGGGCGCGTCCGTTCGCGGGGCGTCGTCGGGCCATGAATCGGGGACCTCCTCCTCCGGAGCGGCGCCTTCGGATGTGGCCGCGACGGGTTCGCTACGACAGGATCGTGCCCGACCTAGATCGCGTCCGCCAGGCGGGCGCCCGGACCCCGGGGACGGTGGCGTGCTCGATCCTGCGGCGCGGCGCGTGCTCGACGCGCCCCTGGCGCGCGCCGCGGGCGCGCTCGACCGGCCGTGGCTGAGCCCCGACCGGCTCACCGCCGCGGGGCTCGTCCTGGGCCTGGGCAGCGCGCTGGCCGCCGGCCTCCAGGCGTGGACGGCGGCGCTGGTGCTGTGGCTGGTCTCCCGGCTGGCCGACGGGCTGGACGGGCCGCTCGCCCGGCGGCGGCATGCGGCTGGTGCGCCGGGGGGCGCCGGCAGCGGCGGGTTCTTCGACATCACCGCCGACTTCTGCGTCTACGGCAGCACGGTGCTCGGCGTGGCCATCGGCGCGACCCGCGGCTTCGACGCCCCGTGGGAGCCCTTCGCCGTCGTCCTGCTGGCCTACTACGTGAACGGCACGGCCTTCCTGGCGTTCTCCTCCATCGCCGAGCGCGCCGGCCGGCAGCTCGACGACGGCCGGTCGCTGTCGTTCCTCGGTGGGCTGGCCGAGGGCACCGAGACGATCGCCGTCCACGCGCTGTGGCTGCTGCTGCCCGCGATCGCCTGGCAGGTGGCATGGGTCTGGGCGGTCGTGGTGGCGATCAGCGCCGCGCACCGGATGTGGATCGGCTACCGCTCGCTGCGCTGAGTGCCCCGCAGACGCCCGCGCACCCACACCGCGGCTCTCAGCGCGCCGCTGATCAGGGGGTCGGCCAGCCGGGCGCGGAGGTCCTCGACTGCGGCGTCGACCAGCGCGTCGTTGTAGGTCGGATAGGCGTGGGTGGTCCCGGCGAGGTCGGAGGTGGTGAGCCCCTTGCGGATCGCCAGGGTCAGCTCCCCGAGCGTCTCGCCCGCGCGCGGGCCGACGACGACGCCGCCGACGAGCCGGCGACCGTCGACGACCAGGGAGGTGAACCCGTCCGTTCCACCCTCCGCGACGGCGCGGTCGACCGTGGCGTGCTCGACGCGGCGGACGGTGAGCCCCCGCTCCCGGGCCTCGGCCGGGCTCACGCCCACCGAGGCCACCTCGGGGGAGGTGTAGGTGACGCGGGGGACCACCGGATCGACGGTGCGGCGCAGCCCGAGGACGGCGTTGCCCGCCGCGATGCTGCCGTGCATCCCGGACAGGTGGGTGAAGAAGGGCGTGCCGGTGACGTCACCGGCGGCCCACACCCGCGGGTTGCTGGTGCGCAGCGAGCCGTCGACCGCGACGGCGCCGTGCTCGTCCAGCTCCACCCCGGCGGCCGCCAGGCCGAGGTCGCTCGTCCGCGGCCGGCGACCGACCGCGACCAGCAGCCGGTCGAAGGGCACCGAGCTGCCGCCGTCCAGGTGCAGCAGGCCGGGCTCCACCCGGGTCCCCTCCGCGCCGAGCCGCAGCTGCACGCCGTCGCGGCGCAGCGCCGCCGCGACCAGGGCGGCGGCGTCGGCGTCCTCGGGCCCGAGCACCCGGTCGAGGCCGTCGACGACCGTGACCTCCGACCCCAGGCGGGCGAAGGCCTGACCCAGCTCGCAGCCGATCGGGCCGCCGCCGAGGACGACCAGCCGGCGAGGGAGCTCCTCGAGATCCCACAGCGTCTCGCTGGTGAGCGCATCGACGGTGTCGATGCCCTCGATCGGTGGCACCAGCGGGGCGGCACCGGTGGCCAGCAGCGCGGCGCGGAAGCGGACCGGCCGCCCGTCGACGAGCGCGGTGTCGGGCCCGGTGAGCGCCGCCCTGCCGAGGACGACGCGCACCCCGGCCGCGGTGAGCGCCTCGGGGGAGTCCTGCGGCTGGATGGTGGCGATGGCCTCGGCGACGTGGGCGCGCACCCGGGCGAAGTCGACGGTGACCTTCCCGGTGTCGACGCCCAGGCGACCGGCCGCGCGGGCGTCGGCGGCGGCGGTCGCGGCGGCGAGGACGGCCTTGGAGGGCACGCAGCCGGTCCACAGGCAGTCGCCGCCGGTGCGGTCCTGCTCGACCAGCATCGTGCGGGCCCCGAGGGTGGCGGCGGTGTGCGCCCCGACGAGCCCGGCGGTGCCACCGCCGACGACCAGCAGGTCGACGGTCTCGCTCGTCGGGGGCTTCGGCACGGGGCGGCTCCTGCGGGTCTGCGGCGGCGACGGGGGATGCCCCCGCCCAGGTGGGTGTGGATCAGGCGCGCAGGCTGATCGTCTCGCCGCGGTAGGCGGGGCGCACCGTGCCCGGCAGCTCCCGGCGGGCGACCTCGGCGACGAACTCCCCGAGTGGGCTCTTGAACAAGCTGTAGTCGTCGTAGTGCACCGGCACGGTCACCGGCGGCTTCAGCAGCTCCACCAGGTCCGCACCCTGGCGGCCGTCCATGGTGACCGTCAGCCCCAGTGCCTTGGTGCCGCCCAGGTGCGGGATGACGACGTCGAGCGGGCCGCACCGCTCCAGCACCTCGCCGAGGAACGGCCGGTACAGGGTGTCGCCGCTGATGTATCCCCGCCACGTCACCTCGTCGTCGCGCACGAGCTCCAGCACGCTCCCCATCACCTGGGGGAGGATCCGCGCGAGCGGGCCGGGCCCGTGCACCCCGGGCACCGAGGTCACCCGCAGCGCCTCGCGGTCGCGGGAGAAGACGTGGGTCTGCCAGGCCTGCAGGTCGGCGGTGCCGGTGAACCCGCGGTCGGAGAGGCACGTCGCCGCCTCCGGGGTGGTGACGACCGGCGTCTCCTTCGGCAGCGACTTCGTCGCGACGCGGTCCCAGTGGTCCCCGTGCATGTGCGACAGCAGGATCCCGTCGAGCGCCGGCAGCTGGGCCGGCAGCAGCGCGGGCTCGGTCAGCCGCTTGCTGCGCAGGCCGTAGCCCAGGCGCGCCCGCTGGCCGCGGTGCAGGAAATTGGGATCGGTCAGGAGCGTGAACCCGCCGATGCGCAGCAGCATCGTGGCGTTGCCGCCGAAGGTCATGGTCACGTCGTCCGCGCGCTCGGCCATGGCAGGCGCTTACCCGGGGCGTGCCGCCTCACCCGTGCCCCTTCCGCTGGTAGACAGGGGTTCGTGCCAGCACCCCGCGCCATCGACGAGGCGTTCCTCGCGCTGCCGCTGTCCGCGCTCACCGACGCCGCGCTGACCCGCGCGGTCGACCTCGGCTGCGAGCACGCCGACCTCCGGGTCGAGCGGATCCGCACCCAGACGATCAGCCTGCGCGACGCCCGGCCCGAGTCGTTCACCGACGGGGAGGACCTGGGTCTCGCCGTCCGCGTGGTGCACGAGGGCACCTGGGGGTTCGCCGCGGGCGTCGTCCTCACCGCGGCCGAGGCGGTGCGGCTGGCCGAGGAGGCCGTGGCGGTGGCCCGGGTGGCCGCCGCGCTCAACCAGGACCGGGTCGAGCTGGCGCCCGAGCCGGCCTACGACGGCACCTGGATCTCCGCCTACGACGTCGACCCGTTCACGGTGCCCGACGCGGAGAAGTCGGCGCTGCTCACCGAGTTCTCCGAGCAGCTGCTGTCCGCCGACGGCGTCGAGCACGTGCAGGCCACCTGCCTGCTGGTCAAGGAGCAGAAGTACTACGCCGACACGGCCGGGACGCGCACCCGCCAGCAGCGGGTGCGGATCAACCCCGACGTCACCGCGCTCGCCGTCGACCGCGCCACCGGCTCGTTCGAGAGCATGCGCACCCTCGCCCCCCCGGCCGGCCGCGGCTGGGAGTACCTCACCGGCACCGGCTGGGACTGGCGGGCCGAGCTGGCCGAACTCCCCGACCTGCTGCGCGAGAAGACCACGGCGCCCTCGGTGCAGTCGGGCCGCTACGACCTGGTCGTCGACCCGTCGAACCTCTGGCTGACCATTCACGAGTCGATCGGCCACGCCACCGAGCTGGACCGGGCGCTGGGCTACGAGGCCGCCTACGCGGGCACCTCGTTCGCGACGCCCGACCTCCTCGGCAGCCTGCAGTACGGCTCCGCGCTGATGGACGTGACGGGCGACCGCACCGCCCTGCACGGACTGGCCACCGTCGGCTGGGACGACGAGGGCGTCGCCGGCCAGCAGTGGGACATCGTCCGGGACGGCGTCCTGGTCGGCTACCAGGTCGACCGGAACATGGCCCGGCGGCAGGGCATGGACCGCTCGAACGGCTGCGCCTACGCCGACTCGCCGGGGCACGTGCCGGTGCAGCGGATGGCCAACGTGTCGCTGCAGCCCGCGCCCGACGGCCCCTCGACGCAAGCGATCATCGCCGGGGTCGAGCGCGGCATCTACGTCGTCGGCGACAAGAGCTGGTCGATCGACATGCAGCGCTACAACTTCCAGTTCACCGGGCAGCGCTTCTACAGGATCGAGGGCGGGAAGCTGGCCGGCCAGCTGCGCGACGTCGCCTACCAGGCGACGACGACGGACTTCTGGGGTTCGATGTCGGCGGTCGGCGGCCCGCAGACCTACGTGCTCGGCGGTGCCTTCAACTGCGGCAAGGCCCAGCCCGGCCAGACCGCGGCGGTCAGCCACGGCTGCCCGACGGCGCTGTTCGAGGACGTCAGCATCCTCAACACCGTCGAGGAGGCCGGCCGATGAGGTACCAGCGTCCGCAGGAGGTCGTCGAGCAGGCGCTGGCCGCCTCCACCGCCGACGGGCAGATCACCGTCGTGGTCGAGGGCTCGGAGGCCAACCTCCGGTGGGCGGGCAACAGCCTCACCACCAACGGGGCCATGCGCTCGCGCCAGGTCGTGGTGATCTCGTTCGTCGACGGCGGCGCCGGCACGGCCGTCGGCACGGTGACCCGCAGCGGGACGCCGGACATCGCCGAGCTGGTCGCCGCCAGCGAGCAGGCCGCCCGCGACGCCGGCCCGGCCGAGGACGCGATGCCGCTGATCGCCCCGGATCCGGACCGCGGCGTGCCGCCGGGGGACGGGAACTGGGCCGCCGACCCGGCGGAGACCTCGATCGGTGTCTTCGCCGACTTCGCGCCCGCGCTGGGACAGGCGTTCGGTGAGGCGCGCGACCGGGGGGAGCTGCTGTTCGGGTTCGCCGAGCACACGATGCGCACCACCTTTGTGGGCAGCTCCACCGGGCTGCGGTTGCGGCACGACCAGCCCACCGGGCGGGTGGAGCTCAACGGCAAGACGCCGGACTTCGGCCGCTCGGTCTGGGCCGGCACGGGCACCCGGGACTTCAGCGACGTGTCGGTGGCCGACCTGGCCGCCGACGTCGAGCGGAAGATGGCCTGGTCCCAGCGGCGGGTGGACCTGCCGGCCGGGCGCTACGAGACGCTGCTGCCGCCCTCGGCGGTCAGCGACCTGATGATCTATCTCTACTGGACGATGGAGGCCCGGGACGCCGACGAGGGTCGCAACGTCTTCGCCAGGCCGGGCGGGGGCAACCGGGTCGGCGACCGGCTCGCGGCGCTGCCGCTGACCCTGCGCAGCGATCCGTGCTTCCCCGGCCTGGAGGCCGCGCCGTTCCAGGTGGTGGGCTCGTCGTCGGGCTCGGCGTCGGTCTTCGACAACGGCATGGCCACCCCGGCGGTCGACTGGATCTCCGAGGGCGTGCTCGCCAACCTGATCCGTCCCCGGGCGTGGGCGCTGACGACCACGGCACCCGCCATCGCCGCGGTCGACAACCTGATCCTCGAGCAGCCGGGCGTCACGGCCACGCAGGAGGAGATGGTGGCGGCCACCGACCGGGGCCTGCTGCTGACCACCCTGTGGTACATCCGCGAGGTTGATCCGCAGACCCTGCTGCTCACCGGGCTGACCCGCGACGGCGTGTTCCTGGTCGAGAACGGCGAGGTCACCGGCGCGGTGAACAACTTCCGGTTCAACGAGTCGCCGGTCGACCTGCTCGCCCGGGCGGTGCAGGCCGGCGTCACCGAGCGGACCCTGCCGCGGGAGTGGAACGACTGGTTCACCCGTACCGCCATGCCGGCCCTGCGGGTGCCGGACTTCAACATGAGCAGCGTGAGCCCGGCCAGCTGAGCGCGGCGGCGAATGACAACGGCGTAGTTCTCGACAAGTGGATCGTGAACCGCTGGCGGAAAGTGCCGGGGACGAAACGTATCGACGGAATTACGCTCGGTTGCGGAAGTGCTGGTGACTGAGAGCTTCACCCCGGGCCTGGATGTGCCGAAACCTCTCGCACCCCAGTTCTTCTGGGAAACCGAACACAAGCCCCGCTTCCCACGGGGTTGTCGAGGGGAGGACTCCGTGAGCAGGAGTCGCAAGCCGTCCGTCTTCCAGGTGGGCAAGGTCCGCGACGACGGGCACACCGTCGTGATCTCCGGCTGGGGCCTGGGCCTCTGCGCCGCGGCCTGCGCCTGCCACCGCCACCCGGCCGCCGGGCACCTCGCCATCGCCGAGGACCAGGCCGGCGGGTCCATCGGCCTGGTCACCTTCAGCGAGGGTGGCTGCAACTGCTGCGAGCCGTGGACCTCCGAGGAGCTCGCGGCGATCCTGCGCGACTTCGCGGCCGTGGCCGGCATCGAGGTGCAGGAGCGCCTCCCCGGCTGAACGACGGGCTCCGCCGGCCCGTCCGCGCGCAACCACCGCCTGCACTGGGGCACCGACGTCGCCGTCGGTGCCCTTCGTGCGTCTGGGCGGCGACCGGGCTGCGCGGCCGGGGCACCTCCGGCGTGGCACACCGCGGCGCGGTCCCGCCCGGGGCGGGTGAGCGCCGGTGGGACGCATGTGACGAGCGGGGCATCCCACGGTCCCCGCTCCGCGCGCCGTCCACTACTCGTCGACACTGCATCCCTACGTTCCGTCCTGACGCGCATGAGTGCGGCCCCTTCCCCGGGCCCGGCGCGAGTGATCGGAGGTCACGGTGCAGTCGCAGCGCAGGATCACTCATCGCCGTCCGCGTGCCGCTCTCGCTCTCGCCGCGGCCCTGGTCGCCGGCGCCACCGGCGTCCTCACCCCCACGACGGCCGCTGCGACACCCGGCACCGTCGCCGAGGCCGCCGCGCTGGTGGCCGAGGCCGCTCAGCAGCTCACCCTCGTCGAGGCCCAGGTGCACGAGGCGGAGGAGATCGTCGCCGCCCAGCAGGCGGCCGCAGCCGAGGCGGCCGCCCAGGCCGAGGCGGCCCGGCAGGCGCTCGCCGTCCACGAGCCGCAGATCCGGGCGATCGTCCAGAGCAGCTTCACCGGCACCTCGACCTCTCGGCTGGCCGCCTTCCTCACCAGCGACTCCGCCGACGACCTGATCCGGCAGATGACGACGCTGGACATGATCGCCTCGCACACCAATGCGGTCATCGCCGAGGTCGCCGCGGCCCGGGCCGCCGCCGAGCAGACCCAGGTGGCCGCCGACCAGGCGACCGCCACCGCCCGGGCCGGCCTGACGGAGCTCCAGGGCCAGCAGGCGGAGGTCGAGCGGCGGGCGGCCCAGTACGAGTCCGACTACGCCCGCCTGTCGGCCGAGGAGCAGGCCCGGGTCTCCACCGTCGTGGCCGGCCCGAGGCTGCCGACGCCGGCGGTCGACGAACTGCCGGTCGTACCGGGCAGCGCCGCGGCAACCGCGATCCAGGTGGCGCTGGCCCAGGTGGGCTCGCCCTACCGCCGGGGCGCGACCGGCCCCGACGCCTTCGACTGCTCGGGGCTGACGTCCTACGCCTACGCGGCCGCCGGCATCGCGCTCCCGCGGACCAGTGGCGGCCAGTCCACGATCGGCCCGCAGCTCTCCCGGGGGGAGCTGCAGCCCGGTGACCTGGTCTTCTACTACTCGCCGATCAGCCACGTGGCCCTCTACATCGGCAACGGGATGATCGTGCACGCCCGGACCTACGGCACGCCCCTGTCGGTGACGAGCGTCGACCAGGGCGGCTTCCGGTTCGGCGTCCGCCCCACCGGCTGACCCGCGCTCCCACGGAACCCGGCACCGGTCCGGGGCGACCTGCTCCATCGCGATCCGGCCCCGCCCCGTACGTTGCTCCCGTCGGAACGTATGGAGCGAGGAGGCCTGATGAGCGGCGAGGTTCCTGCCACGGTGCTGGGCATCTACGACGAGGTGCTGCGGCGCAACCCTGGTGAGACCGAGTTCCACCAGGCCGTCCGGGAGGTGCTCGAGTCCCTGGCGGTCGTCCTGGACCGGCACAGCGAGTACACCGAGATGAAGACCGTCGAGCGGATCTGCGAGCCCGAGCGGCAGATCATCTTCCGCGTCCCGTGGCAGGACGACCGCGGCGACGTGCAGATCAACCGCGGTTTCCGGGTGGAGTTCAACTCCGCCCTCGGCCCGTACAAGGGCGGCCTGCGGTTCCACCCGTCGGTGAACCTCGGCATCGTGAAGTTCCTCGGCTTCGAGCAGATCTTCAAGAACGCGCTCACCGGCATGCCCATCGGCGGTGGCAAGGGCGGCTCGGACTTCGACCCGAAGGGCCGGTCCGACTCCGAGGTCATGCGGTTCTGCCAGTCGTTCATGACCGAGCTCTACCGGCACCTGGGCGAGTACACCGACGTTCCCGCCGGCGACATCGGCGTGGGGTCGCGTGAGATCGGCTACCTGTTCGGCCAGTACAAGCGGATCACCAACCGCTACGAGTCCGGCGTCCTCACCGGCAAGGGACTCGGCTGGGGCGGAGCCCTCGTGCGCACCGAGGCGACCGGCTACGGGGCCGTCTTCTTCGCCGAGGCCATGATGGCCGCCCGCGGCGAGGACTTCGCCGGCAAGCGGGCCGTCGTCAGCGGTTCGGGCAACGTCGCCGTCTACGCGATCGAGAAGGTGCACCAGCTCGGCGGCACCGCGGTCGCCTGCTCCGACTCCAGCGGCTACGTCGTGGACGACAAGGGCATCGACCTCGAGCTGCTCAAGCAGGTCAAGGAGGTCGAGCGGGGGCGGGTGGCCGACTACGCCGAGCGGCGGGACGGCGCCACCTTCGTGCCCGGCGGGAGCATCTGGGACGTCCCGTGCGACGTCGCGATCCCCAGCGCCACGCAGAACGAGCTGGACGGCGACGCCGCCACGGCGCTGGCGCGCAACGGCTGCCGCTACGTCGTCGAAGGGGCGAACATGCCGGCCACCCCGTCGGCGGTGAAGGTCCTCCGCGAGGCGGGCGTCGGTTTCGCGCCCGGCAAGGCCGCCAACGCCGGCGGCGTGGCCACCTCGGCGCTGGAGATGCAGCAGAACGCCTCGCGCGACCGCTGGACCTTCGAGCACACCGAGGACCGGCTGGCCGAGATCATGCGGGACATCCACACCCGCTGCCACGAGACGGCCGAGGAGTACGGCTCGCCCGGCGACCTGGTCCTCGGCGCCAACGTGTCCGGGTTCATGCAGGTCGCCGAGGCGGTGCACGCGCACGGCCTGATCTGACGCCGGGGGCTACCGCTCCGCGCGCAGCACCGCGGCGGCCAGCGCCAGCGACCGCATCTTGCCCGCCGCGGACTCCCGCGGCAGGTACTTGAGCCCGCAGTCGCTGGTGAGCACCAGCCGGTCGGCGTCCACGTCGTCCAGCGCGCGGCGCACCCGGTCGGCCACGACCTCGGGGCTCTCGACCTCCGGCGTGGACAGGTCGAGGACCCCGAGGGCGATGCCCTTGCCCCGGAGCGGCCGCAGGGTGGCCGGGTCGAGGTGCGACTGCGCCGTCTCGACGGCGACGGTGTGGACCGGGGTGTCGGCGAGCTCGGGCAGGAACGAGTAGCCCTCGGGGCGCTCGGACACCATCGCCGCGTAGCCGAAGCACAGGTGCAGGTGCACCGGACCGGGAGCGCCCTCCACCGCCCGGGTCACCGCCTCCGCGCCGTACTTCCGGGCGACGTCGGGGCGGGCCTGCAGCCAGGGCTCGTCGATCTGCACGATGTCGGCGCCGGCGGCGAAGAGGTCGGCGATCTCCGCGCGGACGACGTCGGCGTAGGCCAGCGCCAGCGCGCGGTCGTCGCCGTAGTGGTCGTCCTGGGCCTGCTGCGCCATGGTGAACGGGCCGGGGACGGTGATCTTCACGGTCCGGTCGGTGTGCGCCCGCAGGAAGCGGACGTCGTCGGCCTGGATCGGGGCGGGCCGGGAGATCGCGCTCCGCACCCGCGGCACCGGGATCGGCTTCCCCGACCGGTTCAGCACGGTGCCGGGGTCGTCGACGTCCACGCCGGTCAGCGCCGTCGCGAAGTGGTTGGAGTACGACTCCCGCCGGATCTCGCCGTCGGTGACGATGTCGAGCCCGGCCTCCTCCTGCGAGCGGATCGCCAGCCGGGTCGCGTCGTCCTGCGCCTCGGCGAGCAGCTCGGGTGCCACCCGCCACAGCTCCCGCGCGCGCACCCGCGGCGGGAACTGGTGGGCGAGGCGGTCGCGGTCGATCAGCCAGCCCGGCTGGGGCAGGCTCCCGACGATCGACGTGGGAAAGGGAGGGAGGGACGCCGGCATGCCGGCGAGTCTGCCGGGCCCGGCCGGTGCGCGTCACGCGGGCCTGTGCTGTGCTGGGCGACGTGGCGGACAACTACATCGCAGAACTGCCCTTCGGCGCCCCGGCGATCGCCGACGACGCCTTCGTCGCGCCCACGGCGGTGGTGGTGGGCGCGGTGACCATGGGCCCGCGGTCGAGCATCTGGTACGGCGCGGTGGCCCGGGCCGACGCCGAGGTCATCGAGATCGGCGCCGACTCCAACATCCAGGACGGCTGCACCCTGCACTCCGACGAGGGCTTCCCGCTCGTGGTGGGGCAGCGCGTCTCGGTGGGGCACCGGGTGGTGCTGCACGGCGCCCGGATCGACGACGACGTGCTGGTGGGCATGGGCAGCATCGTCATGAACGGCGCGCACATCGGGTCGGGCTCCATCGTCGCCGCGGGCGCCGTCGTCACCCAGGGCAAGGTGTTCCCGCCCCGCTCGCTCATCGCTGGCGTCCCCGCCAAGGTGCTGCGCGAGGCCACCGACGACGACCAGCTGCACATCCAGGGCAACGCGATCAGCTACACCGACCGGCTGGAGTCGGCGCGCACCGTGCGCCCCGTCGTCCGCGGGAAGCTGCCTCCGGCCGGGCACCAGCCCGGCGACGACATGACCTGATCCAGGCATAGGAGGCTTTGCCTATGGGTCGTGAGCCGAAACCGTAGGCATGGCTTCCTGTGCCGGAGGCAGCGTCAGGCGGCGAGCCACTCGCGCAGCCCGGCCAGCAGCCGGTCCACGTCCTCGGTGTCGCTGTAGGGGGCCAGGCCCACCCGCAGGCCGCCGGTGTCGCCGAGGCCGAGCCACCGGCTGGCCTCGACGGCGTAGAAGGAGCCGGCCGGCGCGTTGACGCCCCGGTCGGCGAGGAACCGGTAGGCGTCGGCGGCCGCATGCTCGGTGGCACCGCGCCCCTCGAAGGTCAGCAGCAGCGTCGGGGTGCGGTGCGCCGCCCCCGACCACAGCCGGACCCCGGGCAGCTGCGCCAGCCCCGCCTCCAGGCGCTCGCGGAGCCGGTCCTCGTGCTGCGCGATCGCGGTCATCGCCGCCACCAGCCGCTCCCGGCGCGTTCCGGAACCCCCGAGGTCGGCCAGGAAGTCCACCGCCGCCGTCGTCCCGGCCAGCAGTTCGTAGGGCAGCGTGCCCAGCTCGAAGCGCTCGGGCACCGCGTCCGACGACGGCAGCAGCTTGGCCGGTTGCAGGCGTGCCAGCAGCGCGGGGTCGGCGGCCAGGACGCCGCAGTGCGGGCCCAGGAACTTGTAGGGCGAGCAGAGGAGCACATCGGCGCCGAGGGCGGGGACGTCCACCGGCGCGTGCGCGGTCAGGTGCACGCCGTCGACGACCAGCAGCGCGCCGGCCGCGTGCACCCGCTCGGCGATCGCGGCGATCGGCGGGCGGGTGCCGATGAGGTTCGACGCCCCGGTCACCGCGACCAGCCGGGTCCGGTCGGTGAGCACGGCGGCGACGTCGTCGGCGGTCAGCTCGCCGGTGGCCGGATCGAAGGCGGCCCACCGCACGGTCGCCCCGGCCGCGCCGGCGGCCAGCACCCACGGCCGGATGTTCGCGTCGTGGTCGAGCCGGGTGACCACCACCTCGTCGCCGGGGCCCCAGCCGGCCGCCAGCGTGCGGGCCAGGTCGAAGGTGAGCTGGGTGGCGCTGCGCCCGAACACGACGCCGCCCGGGTCGACGCCGAGCAGGTCGGCCATCGCCGCCCGCGCCGCCAGCACCGTCGCGTCGGCGAACCGTTCCGCGCTGGTCACCGGGCCGCGGTTGCTGATCGGCGCGGTCAGGGTCGCGGCCACCGCCCGGCCCACCGCGTCGGGCACCTGGGTGCCGCCGGGGCCGTCGAAGTGTGCGGTGCCGCTCACCAGCGACGGGAAGGAGGCGCGCAGCGCGGCGACGTCGTAGCTCATGCGCCCGGACGCTACCGACGGCGCGAGCGTGACGAACTCGTGGCCATCAGCCGCTGATCACCACGAGTTCGTCGCCCTCGCCGACGATCAGGCGAGCAGCTCGCGCAGCAGCCCGTCGACGGCGGCGGTCTCGAGCAGGAAGCCGTCGTGGCCGTACGGGGAGGAGATCAGCCGCAGGGGCACGCCGAGAGCGTCGGCGACCCGCTGCTGCTGCTCGGGCGGGTAGAGGCGGTCGGTGTCCACGCCGGCGACCAGCGCACGCGCGGTGATCCGTCCCAGCGCGGCCTCGACCCCGCCCCGGCCGCGGCCGACGTCCCAGCTGTTCATGGCCTCGGTGAGCAGCACGTAGCTGCCGGCGTCGAACCGGCGGGCCAGCTTGCCGGCGTGGTGCTCGAGGTAGGAGGCGACGGCGAACCGGTGGTCCTCCTGCACCCGCGAGCCGAACCGGGCATCGAGCTCGAGGGCACTGCGGTAGGTGAGGTGGGCGATCCGCCGGGCGATGCCCAGACCGTCCTCCGGAGCCGCGTGGAGTGGGTAGTCGCCCCCGGACCAGCGGGCGTCGGCGCGGATCGCGGCCTGCTGGGTGGTCTGCGTGCCGATCTGGTCGGCCGAGGAGACCGCGGCGGAGGCCAGGAAGAACAGCGTGTCCACGCGGGAGGGCAGCGCCACCGCCCACTCCAGGGCGCGCATGCCACCCATCGATCCGCCGATGACGCAGGCCCAGCGGTCGATGCCGAGCGTGTCGGCCAAGGCCTCCTCCGCCCGCACCTGGTCGCCCACGGTCACCTCGGGGAATCGGGCGCCCCAGCGGCGGCCGTCCGGCGCCCGCGACGACGGCCCGGTCGTCCCCTGGCACCCGCCCAGGACGTTGGCGCAGACGACGAAGAACCGCGCCGGGTCCAGCGCGGCGCCCGGGGCGACGAGGCCGCTCCACCATCCCGGCGTCGGGTGCCCCGGCCCGGCGCTGCCCGTGACGTGGCTGTCGCCGGTCAGCGCGTGCTCCACCAGGACGGCGTTGTCCCCGCCGGGCGCGAGCGTCCCCCAGGTCTCGTAGGCGATGCGCACGCCCGGCAGGCGGCCCCCACGCTCCGGCTCGAACGGGCCGGGCAGGTCGAGGAACCGGCGGTCGCCCACCGGATCGCCCTCGACCCACCCGCCCATCTCTGCGGCGCTCCCTGTCCTCGGCCGACGTGGTTCCTAGGCCGACTTGGCGGCGCGGAAACCGGCCTCCAGGTCGGCCAGGATGTCCTCGATGCCCTCCAGGCCCACGGCCAGCCGCACCAGGCCGGGGGTGACCCCGGTGGTGAGCTGCTCCTCGGCGGTGAGCTGCGAGTGCGTGGTCGAGGCCGGGTGGATGACCAGGCTGCGCACGTCACCGATGTTCGCCACGTGGCTGTGCAGTTCGAGCGCCTCCACGAACCGCTGCCCGGCCTCCCGCCCGCCGTGCAACTCGAAGGTGAGGACGGCCCCGGCGCCCTTCGGCGCGTACTTCTGCTGGGCCGCGTGCCAGGGCGAGGACTCCAGGCCCGGGTAGTTCACCCGGTCCACCTCGTCGTGCCCCTCGAGGAACCGGGCCACCTCCAGGGTGTTCTCGACGTGCCGCTCCATGCGCAGCGACAGGGTCTCGATGCCCTGGACCACGAGGAAGGCGTTGAACGGCGAGATCGCCGGGCCGAGGTCGCGCAGCAGCTGCACGCGGGCCTTGAGCGCGAACGCGGGCGCGCCGAGGTCGGCGTAGACCACGCCGTGGTACGTCGGGTCGGGTGTGGTGAAGCCGGGGTGCTTGCCGGCGGTCCAGTCGAAGCCGCCGCCGTCCACGATGATCCCGGCGATCGCCGTGCCGTGCCCGCCCAGGTACTTGGTGGCGGAGTGCACGACGACGTCGGCACCGAACTCCAGGGGCCGGATGAGGAACGGCGTCGCGATGGTGTTGTCCACGATCAGCGGGACCCCGTTGCGGTGCGCCGCCCCGGCCACGGCCTCGATGTCGAGGACGTCGCCCTTGGGGTTGCCGATCGACTCCCCGAAGAACGCCTTGGTGTTGTCCCGCACCAGCGCCTGCCATGCCTCCGGGTCGTCCGGGTCCTCGACGAAGGAGACCGTGATGCCGAGCTTGGGCAGCGTGTGGTGCAGCAGGTTGTAGGTGCCGCCGTAGAGCGAGGCGGAGGCGACGACGTGGTCACCGGCCTCGGCGATGTTCAGGATCGCCAGCGTGGTCGCCGACTGGCCGCTGGCCACCGCGAGCGCCGCGACGCCGCCCTCCAGGGAGGCGACGCGCTGCTCCAGCGCGTCCTGCGTGGGGTTCATGATCCGCGTGTAGATGTTGCCCATCTCGGCCAGGCCGAACAGGTCCGCGGCGTGCTGGGTGTCGCGGAACTGGTAGGCGGTGGTCGCATAGATCGGCAGCGCGCGGGCGCCGGTGGCCGGGTCGGGGCTCGTGCCGGCGTGGATCTGCCGGGTCTCGAAGCTCCAGGCTGCAGGGTCGGTCATGCGCCGTCTCCTCTCGCTCGCGGAGACCCGCGGCGCACGGGAGCTCCGTCCTTGCCGGGCGGCGGGCGCCGTCCAGCCGGCTCTTCCCCTGGAGCACCTCAGACGGAGTAGAGGTTGCCGGGCAGCCAGCCAGGTGCTTCGCGCTGCCCCTCAGGAGCCAGGCCCGATCCTAGGACGCCGTTGTCCCACGTGAAACACCGGTACCGCCGTACCCGGGCGCGACGTCCCGTCAGCCCGTCGGGGAGTCGGGGACGCTGCCGCCGCCCGTGCCGCCGGTCGGCGCGGGTGCGGTGGTCTCCGGCGTGGTCGGCTCGGTCGGTTCGCCATCCGGGGACGGGCCCGTGGTGGGCGGCGCCGTCGGCGAGGGAGAGCCGGTCCTCGTGGGCGGCGGCGTGGTCGGTGCCGTGGGCCCGGTTCCCGTGGGCCCGGTCTCCGTGGGCCCGGTCTCCGTCGGCTCGATCTCCGTCGGCTCGATCTCCGTCGGCTCGTCCTCCGTCGGCTCGGTCGGCTCCGTCGTCGTCACCGGCTGCTCGACGGTGTCGCCGGGTGCGGCCGGCGCCCGGCCGGGGTCCGGCGGGCGGACGTTCAGGTAGAGCGCGAAGACGCCGACGAACAGCAGCCCGAGGACGACGGTCGACGTGCGTGCCCGGCCCAGGTTCCGGGGGATCGCCGACCACCAGCGGTGACCCGGCGCGACGTCGGGGGACGTGGTGCCCGCGGCGGCCGGGGCGGTGCTCACCGTGGGGGCGGGGGGTGCCCCGCCGTCGGCCCGGTCCTGGCCGGGCGCGCTCATCGGACTCCTTCCTGCACGGCGGTCGCGCCGTCGTCCGCGGGGTCGTGGACGGTCGCCGCCTGCGGCACCTGCATGCCCTGGCTCCGGAAGGCCTGGACCACGCGCGCCCGCAGGTCCCGGCCCACCTCGAACTGCTTGCCCGGCAGCGTGCGCGCGACCACCCGGATGTTGACCTGCTCGAGGTCCAGGCTCTCCACGCCCATCACGCTCGGCGGGTCCAGCAGCAGCGGCCGCAGCGCCGGATCGCGGAAGGCCGCACGGCCCACCTCGCGCAACACCTCGTTCGCCCGGTTGACGTCCACGCTGGTCGGGACGGGCACGTCGACGACCGCCCGCGCCCAGTCGCGGGACAGGTTGATCACCTTGACGATCTGCCCGTTGGGCACGGTGACCACCTCCCCGTCGGGGGACCGGAGTCGGGTGACGCGCAGCGTCACGTCCTCCACGGTGCCCGACGCGGGCTCCATCCCGCCCAGGACCTGGATGGCGACGACGTCGCCGAACCCGTACTGCCGTTCGGTGATGATGAAGAAGCCGGCCAGCACGTCACCGACGATGCGCTGGGCGCCGAAGCCCAGGCCGACGCCGAGCACGGTGGCCGGCGCGACCAGGCCGGTGATCGGGACGCCGAGGCGGTCGAGGGCGAAGAAGACCGAGATCGAGTAGATGAGCACGATCGCCGCCCAGGTGAGCACCTGGGTGAGCGAGTGCCGGTGCTTGGCCGCCTCGGAGCGCACGAGCGCGTCGCCCCCGGTGGCGTTGCGGTCGATCCGGTCGGTGATCCGGGTGCCGGCCCAGCCGACGAACCGGGCCAGCAGCACCGACCCGAGGATGATCAGCACGACCTCGAGGCCGCGCCCGGACAGCCAGCCCAGCACCTCTCTCCACGCGTCCACTGCGCTGAGCTCCAATCGTCGGGGGAAGCGACCCTTCCACAGTGGCAGGCGGCCGGTGCGGGCGCGGAGGCACCTCTTCCGTCCGGGGCGGACCGGTCACCGCGGCTCCACGAACAGCGACTGGCTGGACCGGCCGATCGGCCCGTCGGCGTCGAAGAGGAGCGCGTTGCACTGGGCCGCCCCCGTGCCGCCGTGGACGGTGGCGGCGTCCATGCCGAGCCACTCGCCGCGCGGTGGCCGGTGCAGGGCCACGGAGAGGTCGACGTTGGCGAACGTGGCGCGGGTCCAGTCCAGCGTCGCGGAGATGCCACTGGCCGCGTCGGTCATGACCAGCAGGTGCTGCAGCGGCGTCATCGTCTCCCCGGCGACCAGGGCGCACTCCGGCCGGGTCCAGGCGATGGCCGGGCCGGGCCCGTTGAAGGTGCCGGCGGCGAACCGCCACTCCAGCGCCCGGTGGTAGGCGACCTCGGTGGTGAAGAACGCCGCCCGCTCGGGGCGGCTCTCCTCCGGACCGGCCGGTGCCGGGTGCGTCAGCGGCGTCGCCGGTGCGGCGTCCCCGCGCGAGCGCATCCGCCAGGCCGACAGCCGCATCAGCGGGCGGTCGTTCCCGGCGGACAGCGCCGCCTCGACCAGCTCGACCCGCCGGCCGGGGCGCAGCACCGAGGTGCGCACCTGCACCGGTCCGACCGGCACCGGGCCGAGGATGTCGTAGGCCAGCCGCACCGTCTGGCCGCCGTCGATCCCGCTGGCCTGTTCCGCGGCGCGCAGCAGCAACGCCGCCGGCGGCCCGGCGTGCTGGTGCGCCGCGTCCCAGGGGCCGATGGTGAGGGCGGTGGCCGTGAAGCCGTCGCCGTCGGGCAGGTAGAGGGCCTCGGGCACGTCCATGACGGGCAGTCTGTCGCCGCCGGTCAGCCCTCGTGCCGCCGGGTCTGCCACACCGCGTAGGCGGTCCAGCCGGCGGCGGCCACGGCGGTCAGCGACCACAGCCGGCGCAGCTCCGCGGACGTCGAGAAGAGCAGGAGGACGGCGACCACGAGGACCGCGCCGGCCAGCGGTGCGGTGCGGGCCAGGGTGCCGGCGGTCCCGGGCCCCGGGACGACGACGAACACCACCGCGGCGGCCACGAACAGGAACGCGCTCAGCGCACCGATCGCGGCGGCGGTGAGGCCGAACTGGTCGGGCAACGCGAGCGCGCCCAGGCCACCGGCGACGCTGCCGATCGCCAGCACGAGCAGGGTGCGGCGCCGGCGGTCCGACCACGGCGGGCGACGCTCCACGCAGCCTCCTCTCCTCCGACCGGTCCGCCGCTGCCCGCGATGACCAGGCCCCATGGCCGGACCCAGCGGAACGGGCCCGTCACGTCCGGTGAGGGGCGCGGCGTGGCGGCCGATCCGGTGCCGGAACCCGTCCTACCCCCTGGTCGCCGCACGTACCGTCCGGCCCGACGGGGCGGAGTCCCCGGTGACCGGGGGACGACTGGGCATGGTGCGGGCGCACGAGTGGGACGTCAGCCGGCGGCTGGCGCGGCCGCCGGGTGGGCGCCGCCCGTGGTGGGTCACGCACCCCGCGCCCGAGGCGCCGGCACTGCGCCTGGAGTGGGAGACCGCCGGCGGGCACGCCCGCGTCGCGGTGGACGGCGACCTGGACCTGGTCACCGCACCGCAGCTGGAGGCGTTCGTCGCCGCGCGGCCGCTGGCCGGCTGCACCGTCCTGGAACTGGACCTCGGCGGCGTGCCCTCCCTCGGCTCCGTGGGGCTCTCGGTGCTGCTCACCGTGCGGCGCTGGTGCCTGCAGCGAGGCATCGCGCTGCAGCTGTGCGACGTGCAGCCGTCGGTGTGGCGGGTGTTCGAGGTGACCGGCCTCGATGCGGTCTTCACCGCCTCCGGGCCGGCCCCGCGCCCGCCCGTGCAGGACCTCGCGCTCTTCTAGGCGTCGTAGGTGGCTCGGGGGAGCTAGCCCGCTACCGTGCCGGAGTGCACCGCAACGCCCGCCCCGCCCTCGGCTACGGCCTCACCCTCGCCGCAGCCGGGTTCTTCGCCGTCAACGGCACGGTCTCGACCCTCGCGCTCGAGGCGGGGATATCCGCACCGCGGCTGACCGCCCTCCGGTGCACCGGGGCCGCCATCGGGCTGCTCGCCGTCCTGCTGGTGACCGCACCCGGCCGCTTGAAGGTCGCCCGCCGGGAGCTCCCGCTGCTGGCCGTGCTCGGCGTCATCGGCATCGCCATGACGCAGTACCTGTTCTACGTGGCGATCGGCCGGCTGCCGGTGGGCATCGCGCTGGTGTTCGAGTTCACCGGGACGGTGCTCATCGCCCTCTACGTCTGGCTGGTCCGGCGCGAGAAGGTGCGCAGCCGGGTGTGGCTGGCGCTCGTGCTGTCGCTGTCGGGGCTGGCCCTGGTGACCGAGATCTGGACCGGTGGCGGATCGCTGGACGTGCTGGGCGTCGCGGCCGGGCTCGGTGCCGCCGTCGCCCTGGCGACCTACTACCTCATCGGCGAGCGGGGGACGGTCACCCGCGATCCGGTGACCCTCACCTGCTGGGCCTTCGTGGCCGCGGCCATCTTCTGGTCCGGAGCCGCGCCGTGGTGGCAGTTCGACGCGGGGGTGCTCGGCCGCAGCGTGCCGGTCTCGATCGGCTCGCTGGAGCTGCCGCTCTGGGTCCTGGTCGCGTGGATCGCGGTGATGGGCGCGATCATGCCCTTCTGGTTGTCGATCGCCGCCCTGCGCCACCTGCCGCCCACGGCGGCGGGGCTGGTCGCCACGGCCGAACCGGTGTTCGCCTCGATCGTCGCGTGGCTGTGGGTGGAGCAGGTGCTCACCGGCTGGCAGATCGTCGGTGGCGTCGTCGTCCTCACCGGGATCCTGCTCGCCCAGACCGCTCGCACCACCGAGCCCCTGGTGCCGGAGACCCCGGCCCCGCTGTCGTCGTGACGCGGAGCCGGGGTCGCGGGTATCAGGGCGTGACGTCCTCGGCCTCGGAGAGGTAGCCGGCCAGTTCCGCCATGTAAGCGGCCTGGGAGACGTAGTCCGGGCCGATGTACTTCCACGGGCGCAGCTGTCCCGCCTGCACGGCGGGCAGCAGGGCGGCGGTCGGCTGCGCGGCGATCTCCTCGGGCGTCATGCTGAACCGCAGCGAGTACAGGAGCACGTCGCTCGGGTGGCCGGGGACCTCTTCCCAGCCGACCGAGTGCCAGAAGTAGCCGTCGCCGCCCGGCTCGACGAAGGTCACGCCCAGGTCCTGGTAGAGGGCCAGCTGGGGGTCGTCGGACGCCTTGGCCATCCACCAGCCGTCGGCCGGCGTGGCGAACACCGGGAGCACGGTGACGCCGCTGGCGGCGGCCTCGGTGAGCTCCGCGGAGGCCGCCTCGAAGTCGGCGCGCGCCGCGGCGACCTCGCCGCCCTCGGTGTCCACGCCGAGCGCGTCGGCCAACTCGACCACGCGCTCGATCACGTCGGCGGCCGAGCCGCGGTAGGCGATGTGGATGATCGGCGCGATCTGCGCGACCTGCTCCTGCTGCGCCAGGTCGTTGAAGCCGTAACCCGCCTTGTCCGCCGGGATCTCGCCGGAGGAGTCGTCGGGGTAGATCGTGGTGACGATGACGTCGGGGTCGGCGGCGGCCAGCGCCTCCAGGTCGATCTCGCCGTAGGTGGAGCCCACGATCGCCACGTCGTCGAGGTCGCGGCCCTCGAAGGCGACGTCGTCGTCGGCCGAGGTCTGCCCGAAGGTGGCGACCGGCTCGATGCCGTAGTTCCACAGCGAGGCGGTCAGGTCGTTGAGGCCGGCGATCCGGTCGGGGGCCTCGTCGAGCGTGACGGTCCGGCCGAGGTCGTCGGTGAACGACCAGCTGCCCTCGGCGGCGGGCTCGGGGTCGGTGGCCGGGTCGTCGCCGCAGGCGCTGACGCCGACGGTCATGCCCAGGGCCAGGAGGCCGCCCGTCAGGCGGCGCGCGGTGTGGTGCAACGGAACTCCCTCATCGGGGATGCATGATCATCCCGGTCGTGAGGAAGGTTAGCCTGCCCTAAGTGGCTGCGGCGAGGGGGTGGTCCGCCGCAGTCGGCGCACGGGGACGACCATCGGGGTGCCGGCCACCGGGTCCGGCAGCACCCGCGCCTCGAGCTCGAAGACGTCGGCCAGCAGCCGCTCGGTGAGCACCTCCTCCGGCGTCCCGGAAGCCACCAGGACGCCGTCCTTCATGGCCACCAGCCGCTGGGCGTACCGGGCGGCGAGGTTGAGGTCGTGCAGGACCAGGACGACCGTGCGGCCCAGCTCGGCGTGCAGCCGGCCCACCAGCTCCAGGACGTCGATCTGGTGCGAGAGGTCGAGGTAGGTGGTCGGCTCGTCGAGCAGCAGCAGGTCGGTGCCCTGGGCCAGCGCCATCGAGATCCAGGCCCGCTGCCGCTGCCCTCCGCTCAGCGTGTCGACGGGGCGGTCGGCGAGGTCGGCCATGTCGGTCCAGGACAGCGCCTCGGCCACCACCGCCTCGTCGTCCCGGGACCACTGGCGCAGCCAGGTCTGGTGCGGGTGCCGGCCACGGGCCACCAGGTCGCCCACGGTGAGCCCCTCCGGCGCCACCGGGGTCTGGGGGAGGAGGCCCAGGATCCTGGCCACCTCGCGGGTGGGCGTGCGGGCGATGGCCCGGCCGTCCAGCAGCACCTGCCCCGACGTCGGCCGCATCAGCCGGCCGAGGGCGCGGAGCACGGTGGACTTGCCGCAGCCGTTGGGCCCGACGATCGCCGTGAACGAGCCCTCGGTGAGCTCCAGGTCGAGGCCGTCGACGACGACCCGGTCGTCGTAGGCGAGGCGCACCTGTTCGGCGCTGAGACGGACCCGTCCGGTGCGCGCCTCCGTCCGGGGGGTCAGGAGCTGGGTCATATCGTGGACCGCCGCCTTCCGCGGATCAGGAGCCAGAGCAGGTACGGGGCGCCGATGGCGGCGGTGAGGATGCCGACCGGCAGCGCCTGGGGCAGCACGGTGCGGGTGACCAGGTCGGCGGCCACCACGAGCAGTGCCCCCAGGACGCCGGAGGCCAGCAGCGGCGGCCGCGAGCCCCCGGTGAGCCGCACCGCGATTTGCGGCACGACCAGCGCGACGAAGGTGATCGGTCCGGCCGCCGACACCGCGAAGCCGACCAGGCCCACGGCCAGCAGGACGACGGCGGTCTGCGTGCCGGCCAGCCGCAGCCCCAGCCCGCGGGCGGTGTCGTCGCCGAACTGCAGGACGCCGAGCGCCCGCCCGGCGGCGAGCGCGAGCGGGAGCAGGACCGCCACGGCGAGGGCGAGCGGCAGGGCGTGGTCCCAGGTGCGCGCGTTGAGCGACCCGGTGATCCACACGTAGGCCGATGCGGCGTCGTAGATCTCGGCGTTGGTGAGCAGCCAGTCGACCAGGGCGGCGCCGACCGACCACAGGGCGATGCCGATCAGCACCAGCCGGTACCCGTCGACCCCGGCCCGCCAGGTGAGGGCGAACAGCAGGGCCCCGGTGAGCAGGGCACCGAGCAGGGCGGCGACCGGGATGCCCAGCCCGCCCAGCACCGCGCCGGCGGACGATCCGCCGCTGAGCACGATCGCCGCCACGGCACCGACCGAGGCGCCGCTGGTGATGCCCAGGGTGTCCGGTGAGGCGAGCGGGTTGCGGGCGAAGGTCTGGAACAGCGCGCCCGAGACGCCGAGCGCCAGCCCGACCAGCGCCCCCACGACCACGCGCGGCGCCCGGAGCTGCAGCACGACGAACTCCTGGGGGTCGTCCGCCAGGCCGGCCAGCGTGCGCAGCACCTCGCCGATGCCGATCGGGTAGTCCCCGCGGCCCATGCTGAGCGCGGCGGCCAGCACCAGCAGGGCGAGCGCGGCCACCGGGACGGCCAGCTGCCGCCAGCGCAGCAGGGCCGAGACCGGGCCCACGCGCACCGTCCGGCCGCCGCGGACGGGTGTCCGCGCCCCGCTGTCCGCGCCGGGCCGGCGGGCCGGCGCCGCGACGCTCACAGCCCGGCCGTCCGGCGCCGGCGCACGAGCGCGACGAAGAAGGGTGCGCCGATCAGCGCCAGCACGATGCCCACCTGCAGTTCGCCAGGGCGGGCGACGATCCGGCCGAGCACGTCGGCGACCAGCAGCAGGGTCGCGCCCAGCAGCGCCGAGCAGGGCAGCAGCCAGCGGTGGTCGGGGCCGGTGAGCGCGCGGACGGCGTGCGGCACCACCAGGCCGACGAACGCGATCGGCCCGGCAGCGGCGGTGGCGGCGCCGGCGAGGAGCGTGACGGCGGCCAGCCCCACCGCGCGGGCCAGCCAGATGCGCTGCCCCAGCCCGCGCGCCACGTCGTCGCCCAGGCCCAGCAGGTTCAGCGCGGGCGCGTTGACCAGCGCGAGGACGAGGCCGGCGGCGAGGGAGGGGGCCACCTGCCAGGCCACCGCGGCGTCCCGGCCGGCCAGTGAGCCGACCACCCAGAAGCGGAAGCTGTCCAGCGTCTGCTCGTCGGCGACCACGATGGCCCGGACAAGCGCGAACAGGAGGGCCGACAGCGCCGCCCCGGCCAGCGCGAGGGTGACCGGCGTCGCCCCGCCTGGCCCGGCCGAGCCGATCGCGTAGACCAGCACGGTGCCGGCCAGCGCCCCGGCGAAGGCGAACCAGACGTAACCGCCCGGATGGGTGATGCCCAGGGTCGAGATCGCCAGGACGACGGCGAGCGAGGCGCCCGCGGTGACCCCGAGCAGCCCCGGGTCGCCCAGCGGGTTGCGGGTGTGGCCCTGCATGAGGGCACCGGCCAGGGCGAGGGCGGCCCCGACCATGAGCCCGAGCACCGTCCGCGGCACCCGGAGCTCGCGGATGATCACTGCTTCCTCGGTGTCCAGCGAGGAGTCGAGCAGCGCGCCCCACACCTCGCCCAGCCCGATGGCACGGGTGCCGACGGCGATGCTGGCCAGCGCGGCGGCGACCACGAGCACCAGCAGCAGGAGCAGCGTGCCCAGCCGGCGGGCGCGCAGCGGACGCGCGCTCGGTCGTGCCGCGCCCCGGGCCGGGACGTCGACCGTGGTGGCCACGAGCAGCTCCCGGGACGGACGGCGAAAGGTCAGATAAGGCTTACCTTAGCTCGGCTCCCGGCCCGGTGGGTCAGCGCTTCTGCCGCCGGCTGCCGCCGTGCCAGTCCTCCTGCGTGCCCGCCTCGCCCGGCCGCACGCCGAAGGCCGGCAGCTGCGGCCGCTCGCGCAGGCTGCGCTTGAGCTCGGCGAACCCCGGGAACGAGGCGAGACCCACGACGTGGTCCCACAGCGCCACGGCCTCCTCCTCGCTGGGCAGCCGGCTGATGACCGGGCCGAAGAAGGCCACGCCCTCCGGCGGCCGGAAGTGCAGGATCGGCGTCCCCACGTCCTTGCCGGTGAGCGCCAGCGCCTCGTCGGTCTCCGCCCGGATCTGCTCGTCCCAGGCGGTGTCGTCCAGGGCATCCGCCAGGTCGGCCGGCAGGCCCACCTCGGCCAGGACCGGCTCGAGGAACTCGCGGGTGCCCCGCCGGACCTCGTCGCCGGGCTCGTTCGGCGTCTCGAAGATCTGCGCGCCCAGCGCCGCGTACAGCGGGCCGACGGCGTCCGGGCCGTGCTCGGCGCGGGCGCGGGCCGCCACGCGCAGCAGCCGCAGGCCCGCGGTGTGCCCCGCCTCGTACTCGGGCGGGAAGTGGGTGTCGTAGTCGATGTGCGCGTTGAGCAGCCGCAGCGAGATGAACCGCCACTCCACGGCGTACTCCCGCTGGGCCGACACCTGGCGGACCCACGTGCTGGTCATCCAGGCGAACGGGCAGACCGGGTCGAACCAGAAGCGGAGGTCGGGAGAGGCCATGGGGCGAACGTAACCCGCTCAGCCGGGGAGCACCGACTCGATCGCGGCGCGCACCTCGGGGGCGTCGGGCTCGGTGCGCGGCCGGAACCGGGCGACCACCTCGCCCTGGCCGCTGAGCACCCACTTCTCGAAGTTCCACTGGGCGTCACCGGCCGTCCCGTCCACGTCCGGGACGCCGGTGAGCTCCTGGAACAGCGGGTGCGCCCCCGGGCCGTTGATCTCGAGCTTCTCGGTCATCGGGAAGGTGACGCCGTAGGTCGCGGAGCAGAACTCGGCGATCTCCTCGGCGGTGCCCGGCTCCTGCCCCTTGAACTGGTTGCACGGCACGCCGATCACGGTGAAGCCGCGGTCGCGGAACTCCTCGTGCAGCGCCTCCAGGGCCGCGTACTGGGACGTGAGCCCGCACCGGCTGGCCACGTTCACCACGAGCGCCGGTGCGCCGCCGGTCAGCTCCCGCAGCGTGGTCGGCGTCCCCTGCAGCGTGGTCACGGGCAGGTCGAGGAGATCGGTCATGCCGGCGCCAGCACCCGGCGGCGCGGGTTCATTCCAGGCCGCTGGCGTCGTCGGGCACGTCGACGGCGTACCGGCGCAGCGCCTCCAGCGGGACGACCTCCAGTGCGCGGGCGTTGGTGGCGGCCAGCACGACCCCCGACGCCGCACCCGCCTGGTAGGCCTGCAGCCAGCGGACGGCGACGACGCACCACCGGTCGCCGGGCCGCAGTCCCGGGAAGCCGTACTCCGGCCGCGGGGTGGTCAGGTCGTTGCCCAGCTCCCGCTGCATCGCCAGGAACTCCGTGGAGACGACGGCGCAGACGGTGTGCCGGCCGAGATCGTCCGGCCCGGAGGCGCAGTGCCCGTCGCGGTAGAAGCCGGTGACCGGGTCGGTGCCGCAGGGTTCCAGCGGGCCGCCGAGGACGTTGCGCTCGTCGGCGGGGTCGGGCAGCACGCCGCTCAGGATGCCGCCAGGGAGCCCCGTCGGCCAGGTGGATCGGTCCGCGCGAGGAGGAGCGCGGCGTGGACCCTGCCGGCCGGGAGTGGCATCGTGCGGGCGTGCCCGATCCCGAGGTCCTCTGGCAGCCCACCCCCGAGACGATCGCCGGTACGCGCATCGCCGCGTTCGCCGCCTGGGTGGCCGAACGGCGCGGGCTGTCCTTCGGCGATCCGGTCGACTACGACCGGCTGTGGCGCTGGTCGGTGGAGCACCTGGACCAGTTCTGGGGCGACGTCGCGGAGTGGACCGGGGTGCTGCCCGGCGTCCCGGACGAGCAGGTGCTGCCCCGCCGGCAGATGCCCGGCGCCGTCTGGTTCCCGGGAACAGGAGTCAACTTCGCCCAGGAGGTGTTCCGCCAGGCCGCCGCCGACCGCCCGGCGCTGGTCTCGGTGGCCGAGGACGTCGAGCCGGAGGAGATCTCCTGGGCCGCGCTGCGCGGTCAGGTCGGCGCGTTCGCCGCCACCCTGCGCCGGCTGGGCGTGCGCCCCGGCGACCGGGTGGCCGGCTACCTGCCGAACGTGCCGGAGGCGATCGTCGCCTTCCTCGGCGCGGCCACGGTGGGCGCGGTGTGGTCCTCGTGCGCGCCCGACTTCGGCACCCGCGCGGTGCTCGACCGGTTCGCCCAGATCGAGCCGACGGTGCTCGTCGCCGTCGACGGCTACCGCTGGAACGGCCGGGAGCACGACCGGCGGGACGTCGTCGCCGAGCTGCGGGAGGCCCTGCCCACCGTGCAGACGACGATCAGCCTCCCCCGGCTCTTCCCCTCGGAGGTGCCGGACGGTGCGCTGTCCTGGGCCGACGCGGTCGCCGACGCGCAGGACCCGGAGTTCGAGCCGACGCCGTTCGACCACCCGCTGTGGATCGTCTACTCCTCGGGCACCACCGGGCTGCCGAAGGGCATCGTGCACGGGCACGGCGGGGTGGTGCTGGAGCAGCGCAAGCAGGCGGCGCTGCACATGGACGTCGGCCCCGGGGACCGCTTCTTCTGGTACGCCTCCACCGCCTGGATCATGTGGAACATCTCCACCTCCACCCTGCTCTGCGGGGCGACGGTGGTGGTCTACGACGGCGCGCCGACCTACCCGGCCGTCGATGCGCTGTTCGCCCTGGCCGCGCGCACGGGCATCACCTACTTCGGCGCCAGCCCGGGCTACCTCGGCGCCTGCGAGAAGGCCGGCCAGCGGCCGGGGGAGCGCTACGACCTCTCCGCCGTCCGGTCGATCGGCGTCACCGGCTCGCCGCTGCCGGCGTCGACGTTCCGGTGGGTGTACGACGCGGTGTCCCGCGAGGTCTTCCTGGGGTCGCTGTCCGGCGGCACCGACGTCGCCACCGGGTTCATCGGCAGCTCGCTGCTGCTGCCGGTCACCGCCGGCGAGCTGCAGCGGCCGATGCTGGCCGTCGCCGCGGCGTCGTGGGACGAGCGCGGCGAACCGGTGACCGGCGAGCTCGGGGAGCTGGTCATCACCGAGCCGATGCCCTCGATGCCGCTGCACTTCTGGAACGACCCCGACGGCGCCCGCTACCGCGCCGCCTACTTCGAGCCGTGGCCCGGCGTGTGGCGGCACGGCGACTGGCTGGAGATCACCGAGCGCGGCACGTGCCAGATCACCGGCCGGTCGGACTCCACGCTCAACCGCGGCGGCGTCCGCATGGGCACCGCCGACATCTACGCCGTCGTGGAGGCCTTCCCCGAGGTCGTCGACTGCGTGGTGCTCGGGGTGGAGCTGCCCGACGGCGGCTACTGGATGCCGCTGTTCGTGCAGCTCGCGCCGGCCGACGAGCTCACCGGCGAGCTGGTGGACCGGCTGAAGGCGGCGATCCGGTCCCAGGCCTCGCCGCGGCACGTGCCCGACGAGGTCATCGCCGTCCCCGGCGTGCCGCACACCCGCACCGGCAAGCGGCTGGAGGTGCCGCTCAAGCGGCTGTTCCAGGGCGTCGACCCGGCGAAGGCGGTCAACACCGGCACGGTCGACGACGCGTCGCTGGTCGAGCACTACATCACGCTGGCGCGGCAGCGCGGCGGGTCCTGACCGGTCGCGGGACTCGCGGCCGGAGCGCGAACCTCGCGCTGCAGCACGAGGACGGCGCCCGCATGGTGAGGTCGGCGATCACGTGGCAGCGCGACAGCGGAGGAGAGACCCGACGATGACGTCGAGCGCGAAGGAGACGTGGCAGCCCGAGCCGCCGGCGCTGCTGCCGCCGTGGCACACCCCGGAGCGGGAGAAGCTGCAGGAGCAGGCGCGCCGGTTCGCCATGGACGAGGTCCTCCCGGTGGCCGACGAGCTCGACCCGCAGAAGGGCGAGATCCCGGCGTCCCTGCTGGCCCGGCTGGCCGAGCTGGGCTGGTTCGGCATCACCGTCCCCGCCGAGCACGGCGGCCTGGGGCTCGGCGTCTTCGAGTACTGCATGGTCAGCGAGGAGCTGGCCCGCGCGTGGATGTCGACCGCGAGCATCCTGGCCCGCTCGCAGGGCCTGGGGACGGCGGTCCTCGACGCCGACCGGCGGCACGAGCTGCTCCGGCGCAGCGCGCGCGGCGACTGGATCGGCGCCATCGCCCTGTCCGAGCCCGACGCCGGGTCCGACCTCGCCGGCGTCTCCACCCGTGCCGTCCTCGAGGGCGACGAATGGGTGGTCACCGGGCACAAGCGCTGGTGCGGCAACGCCAAGGCCGCCGACTTCATCCAGGTGCTCGTGCGCGAGCGCGCCGCGGAGGAGGGGGAGTCGCGCTCGGCCGGCCTGCTCAACCTGCTGCTGGAGAAGGAGCGCGGCGAGTTCCCCGAGGGCCTGTCCGGCTCCCCGATCGACAAGATCGGCTACCACGGCTTCCTCACCTGGGACCTGCAGTTCGACGGCGTCCGGATCCCGCGCGAGAACGTGATCGACCAGGCCAAGGCCGCGCAGGAGGACAGCGACGCCGACGGCGAGGCCGCCGAGCAGGCAGGGTTCGCCGAGGCGCAGAAGTTCCTCAACACCGCCCGGGTGCACACCGCCGCCCGCGCGGTGGGCCTGGCCCGCGCCGCGCTGGAGGACTCGATCCGCTACCTGCAGGAGCGCGAGCAGTTCGGCCACCCGATCGCCGACTTCCAGGCGCTGCGGTTCACCATCGCCGAGATGGCCGCGCAGATCGAGCAGTCCCGCGCCTTCTACCGGCAGGTCGCCCACCTGCTCGACCTCGGGCTGCCCTGCGCGAAGGAGGCCTCGATGGTGAAGCTGGAGGCCACCGAGATGTCGGTGCGGGTGACCAACCAGGCCATGCAGCTGCACGGCGGCAACGGCTACACCACCGAGCGGCAGGTGGAGCGGCACTGGCGCGACGCCCGGCTGACCACGATCTTCGAGGGCACCAGCGAGATCCAGAAGCGGATCATCAGCGACCGCCTGCTGCCGCGCAGCCCGCTGGGCTGAGCCGTCCGGCCCGCGAGTGCGCGGTGGGCGTGGTCATGAGCGGGCCGGAACCACGATCAGCGCGCGATGGTGATGTCGCCGCAGGGGCGGGTAGGGGCTCCCGATGACGATGGCCGCGCACCGCGCAGGATCCGGACCTCCGCTCGTCCTCGTGCACGGCCTCGGGGGCTCATGGCGCACGTGGCAGCCCGTGCTCCCCGGGCTGTCCGCCGAGCGCGAGGTCGTCGCCGTCGACCTCCCCGGCTTCGCGGGGGACACCCCGCCGCTGGCCGACCCGACGCTCGCCGGGCTCAACGACGCGCTCCAGGAGTGGCTGGTCCGGGAGGGCTTGGCCGACGCGCCGCTGGTCGGCACCTCGCTGGGCGCCCGCATGGTGCTGGAGCTCAGCCGCCGGGGGGTCGGGCGGGACAACGTCGCCCTCGATCCGGGTGGCTTCTGGACCGACCGGGAGGCGGCCGTTTTCCGCACCAGCATCGCCGCATCCGTGGCCCTGCTGCGCCGCATCCGCCCGGTGCTGCCCGCGCTGCTGGGCAACCCGGCCGGCCGGACGGCGCTGCTGGCGCAGTTCTCCGCCCGCCCGTGGGCCCTGGACGCCGACGTCGTCCGCACCGAGCTCGAGGGCTACGTCGCCTCGCCGTCCTTCGACGTGGTGCTCGACGACCTGGCTCGTGGTCCGAAGCAGCAGGGAGCGCCGGCCGGCACGCTGCCCGGGCGCCTGACCATCGGCTGGGGCCGCCGCGACCGGGTGACCCTGGCCCGCCAGGCGTCCCGGGCCACCGCGGCGTTCCCCGACGCCGAGCTGTACTGGTTCACCGGGTCGGGGCACTTCCCGCTGTGGGACCGACCGGCGGAGACCGTCGGGCTGGTGCTGGACCGGACGTCTCGCTGAGCTGACCGCCGCGCAGGCACGAGCAGGCCGGCGCCGTCGTGGTCGAGGGTCAGGCGTCGTGGACGGTCGGACGCACCGCGGCCAGCGACCGGCGAACGTTCTCCACGATGTTCCCGGCCTCGAACAGGTCGTCGTCGGTGGTGGCTCGCGCCCGGCGCAGCTCCGCGGTGAACGCCTCGACGGCGGCGTCCGCCCGGCCGATCGCGCCGGGGTCGGCCGCCGCCCCGTCGACCGACCGCAGCGCACCGGCCAGCGCGGCGAGGGTCTGCCCCGCCGCCGGGCGCAGGTGCGGCCCGAGCGCCACCCGCTCGTTCTCCGCGATCTCCGTCTCGGCGATCACCAGGGTGAGGTCCTCGACCAGGAGCGTGAGGCTCTCCAGCGCGCGGGCCTGCCGGTACAGCCGGTCCGCGGCGAGCCGGTACCGCCCGGCGCGGCGGTTACCGCGCCGGGCCTCGTCGGTCTGCTGCACCGCCGAGCGCATCTGGGCGAGCAGCGGGTCGATCGTCCGCCTCCGCCCGCGCCACTCGTCCTGCGTCGGCGGGTGCTCCTGCCGCAACCCGTCCACCACGTCGTCGAGCTGCCCGGCGAGGGTGTCGCGCAGCGCCGCCAGGGTCTGCTCCGCGGGCACCAGCGGGAGCGGGGGGAACGCCGCGGCCACGGCGACGCCGACGAGTGCGCCGAGGAAAGTGACCCCTCCGAGGCCCAGGACGTAGGCGGCGGGGTTGTCGTGGCCGAGGATCAGCACGAACAGCGCCGAGGTGGGCAGCCAGCTGCTGGGGCTGCCCAGCCGCTCCCAGCCGGCCAGCAGCACGCCGGCGGCCACGACCACGGCCACGGTGACCAGCCGGTGGTCGAGCACCGCGTCCCCGGCAACGGCGACGGCGGCCCCGAGCGCGATCGAGGCGACCGTCTGCGCCGACGTCCGCACCGATCCCGCGAGCGTGGTGGCGGTCGTGGCGATGACCGCGCCCAGGGGGGCGTAGTACGGGTAGTCGGCCAGCGGGGCGGGGAGCAGCTGGGCCAGCCCCCAGGCCGCCGACGCGGCGACGGCCGCCCGGACGGCCAGCCCGAACCGCGGGTGCCGGGCCCACGTGCGCTGCACCGACCCCCACCCGCGGGGACGGCGAGGGAGTGCGTCGCCGGAGCGGGAGCTGTGGTCCTGCATCTCGTCCTGTCCCGTCCCTGGTGCCTCGGCCGGCCCGCCTCGCATTGCACCACGGGCCGCGCGGGTCCGCCCGGATCCCATGCTCACTCCACGGGCGCGGGCGCGGGCGCGGGCGCGGGCGCGGTCTCGTCGGCGTGCGCGATGTGAGCCAGCTCCCGCCAGATCAGCGCCAGGATGACCGCCGACCCGACGAAGGCGAACCAGAAGGGCGCGGTAAGGCCCCACGCATCGGCGAGCAGCCCGCCGATGAGCTGGCCGAGCACGATGCCGCCGACGACGCCGATCAGGTAGACGCTGCCCACCCGGCCCTGCAGGGAGGGCGGGACCGCCCGCATGCGCACCGTTCGCGACGTCGTCCCCCAGACGAAGGCGTGCGCGCCCGAGCGCGACGAGGAACGGGTCGGAGGTCTGCGAGGCGACCAGCAGCGGCCCGGCGGCCAGGGCGATGCCGTCGCCGAGGTTGCGCACCCACGAGGAGCCGACCAGCCAGCGGAACGGCGTCCCCATGCGGGCGGGCAGCACCGCCTCGACGACCCGCCCCACGGAGGAGGACCTTAGGTCAGCGAACGGTCGTCACACGCGCAGCACGCGGGCCTCCCAGGGGCGCAGCTGCGCCGGGTCGTCGTCCGGCAGGTTGCCCAGCACCAGCTCGGCCCCCGGCGCCTCCGGGAGCAGCTCGGCCAGCCGGTACGGCGTCCGGGACAGGTTGCAGACGACCAGCAACGTGTCGCCGTCCAGGGACCGGGTGAAGGCGTACACCTCGTCGTGGCCGGGCAGCAGCATGTGGAAGTCGCCCAGGGCGACGACGTCGTCGGTGTGCCGCAGGGCGATCAGCCGCCGGTGGTGGGCCAGCACCGACTGCTCGTCGTCCCGCTGGGCGGCGACGTTCCATTCGGCATGGTCGGGGTTGACCGCGATCCACGGCGTCCCGGTGGTGAAGCCCGCGTTCGGAGTGGCGTCCCACTGCACCGGCGTGCGCGCGTTGTCCCGGCCCATGGTCCGCAGGGCGGCGAGCACGTGCGCCGGGTCGTCCCCGGCCGACACCGCCTGCACGTGGTGGTTGAGCGACTCGATGTCGCGGAACTCCTCCAGGGCGGTGAACGGGAAGTTCGCCATCCCGATCTCCTCGCCCTGGTAGACGTACGGCGTCCCGCGGTGCAGGTGCAGCAGCGTGGCCAGGCAGGTGGCCGAGTCGCGGCGGAACTCGGGGGAGTCGTCGCCGAAGCGGGAGACCGCGCGCGGCTGGTCGTGGTTGTCCCAGTAGAGAGAGTTCCACCCCACCTCGGCCAGTCCCGCCTGCCAGCGGCCGAACGACGCCTTGAGGTCGCGCAGCCGCAGCGGGTGGACGTCCCACTTCGACGTCCCGTGGTCCAGCCCCACGTGCTCGAACTGGAACACCATGTCCACCTCGCCGCGGGCCGGATCGGTGAACAGCCGTGCCTGCTCCACCGTCACGCCCGGCATCTCCCCCACGGTCAGCAGCGCGTCCGAGCGCCCGGTGAACACCTCGCGGTGCATCTCCTGCAGGAACTCGTGGATCCGCGGCCCGGAGAGGTAGGACGCCGAGCCGTCACCCAGCGAGGATCCGGGCAGCGGCGGGCCGTCGTGCAGGTGCCCGTCCGGTCCGACGTCCTTGCTGATCATGTTGATGACGTCCATGCGGAAGCCGTCGACCCCGCGGTCGAGCCACCAGCGCATCATCGCGTAGACCGCCTGCCGGACGTCCGGGTTCTCCCAGTTCAGGTCCGGCTGGCGGCGGTCGAACAGGTGCAGGTAGTACTCGCCCGACGGCTCGTCGAGCTCCCACACGGGGCCCGAGAAGAACGACTGCCAGTTCGTCGGCTCGGCACCCGGCTCGCCGGCCGCCATCCCGGCGCGCGGCGGCCGCCACCAGTACCAGTCGCGCTTGGCGGAGTCCGTGGACGACCGGGCCTCCAGGAACCACGGGTGCTGGTCGCTGGTGTGGTTGACGACCAGGTCCATGACCAGCTTCATCCCCCGCGCGTGCATCGCGGAGATCAGCTCGTCCAGCTGCTCCAGCGAGCCGAAGAGCGGATCGATGTCCTGGTAGTCGCTGATGTCGTAGCCGTTGTCGGCCTGCGGTGAGGGGTAGACCGGCGAGAGCCAGACGACGTCGACGCCGAGGTCGGCCAGGTGATCCAGCCGCAGCAGGAGGCCGCCGAGGTCGCCGACCCCGTCGCCGTCGGAATCCATGAAGGAGCGCGGATACACCTGGTAGACGACGGCACGGGTCCACCATGCGACCTGCCCGCCCTCCTGCTGGTCAGCGGCCATGGGCCCAGCCCAGCACGCCGGGCGGCCCCGCGCACGGCGATCGGGGCGGCGGGAGGGCTCAGCGCGCCGGCCTCACCGACCGGTCGCCGACCTCGTGCTGCACCGCGAGGACGGTGACCGCGGCGCGTGGGCGGCGACGGGCTCGGCCGACCCCGGCCCCGAGCCGGTGGCCCCTACCACTGCTTGGATGGAGCCCGACGGCGTCGGGAGAGCCCCGGCGCGGGAGGGAGAACCGGTGACCGAGCTTGCGAGGGCACGCATGAGTGGAGCGCCGTCGGCGACCCGGCCGACGAGCGCCGGCGAGGAGGTCTCGTGGCCGAGCTGACCCGACCGGACGTCGAGCCGCCCACCGGGCCCGCCCCCGACGACCTGGTGATCGAGGACCTCGTCGTCGGCGACGGTCCCGAGGCCGAGGCCGGCGACCTGGTGAGCGCCCACTACGTCGGCGTCACCCACGACGTCGGCGAGCAGTTCGACGCCTCCTGGGACCGCGGCGACCCGTTGGAGTTCCGGGTGGGCGTCGGCATGGTCATCCAGGGCTGGGACGAGGGCATCGTCGGCATGAAGGTCGGGGGCCGCCGCCGGCTCACCATCCCGCCGCACAAGGCCTACGGCGAGCGCGGCGCCGGTGGCGTCATCAAGCCGGGCGCGACGCTGGTCTTCGTCGTCGACCTGGTGGGCGTGCGCTCCTTCACCGGAGGCTGACCGCCGCGGCCGGCGGCCGGCTGCCGGGAATCGGTGGACGGCGCGACGGCGTTGGGCCGGGCATGCAGGTAGAGGTCTGGTCCGACGTCGTCTGTCCCTGGTGCTTCATCGGCAAGCGCCGCCTGGAGACCGCGCTGGCGGAGTTCCCGCACCGCGACCGGGTCGAGGTGGTGTGGCGCTCCTTCCAGCTCGACCCGTCGGTGCCCGAGGGCGAGACGCACTCGACGCTCCCTGCGCTGGCCCGCAGGTACGGCGCCAGCGAGGAGCAGATGCGGCAGAACATGACGCAGGTGGAGCAGTTGGCCGCCGCCGAGGGGCTGGAGTACCACCTGGCCGACGGCGTCAGCGGCAACACCCTGCTCGCCCACGAACTGCTGCACCTGGCCGCCGAGCACGGGAAGCGCAACGAGCTCAAGGAACTCCTGCTGCACGGCTACTTCGAGGAAGGCCGGCCGGTCTTCGACGTCGAGTCGCTGGTGCCGTTCGCGGTGCAGGTCGGCCTCGACGAGGCCGAGGTGCGTGCGGCGCTGGCCGACCGCCGCTACCTGGCCGCGGTCCGCCAGGACGCCGCGACCGCCCAGGCGCTCGGCGCGACCGGCGTCCCGTTCTTCGTGGTGGACCGGAAGTACGGCGCCGCCGGCGCCCAGCCGGCCGATCTGCTGCTCCAGGTCCTCGAGCGGGCGTGGGCGGACGCCCACCCGCTGACCACGGTGCCGGCTGCCGAACGCTGAACTAGTCGACCAGCTCCGACACGCTCCGCAGCGCCTGCTCGGCGTCCGCGCTGAGGCCGCGGACGACGTCGGTGGCCGAGCGCTCGTCGGTGACCAGCCCGACCGCCTCGCCGGCGTAGAGCGGGCCCTGGTCCAGGTCGTCGGTGCGCCGGGCCTCCACGACGCGCCCGCGGGCGTCCGGATCGGCGGCCAGCTCCTCCTCGCGCCCGTGCCAGGTGCGGGAGAAGTCGTTCACCAGGGCGCGGCCGGGCCAGCGCTCGGGCCAGGCCAGCCCCTGGGCGACGTCGAAGGCGCGGGTGAGGACGGTCTCCTCCCCGGCCGCCGCCCGCACGCGGGCCCGGGCCCGCGGGGTGTTCAGCGCCTCGGGGCAGGCCAGCAGGGCCGTTCCGATCCACACGCCCGTCGCACCGGCGGCCAGTGCGGCCGCCATCCCGCGGCCGGTGGCGATCCCTCCGGCGGCCACCACCGGCCGGTCGGCGAGGGCGAGGACCTCCTGCAGGAGGGGCAACGTGGCGCGGGCGCCGGTGTGCCCGCCGGCCTCGCTGCCCTGCGCGACCAGGAGGTCCACCCCGGCGGCCTGGGCGCGGTGGACGTCGGCCACGGTGTTGACCTGGGCCGCCACGGCGATCCCGGCCGCACGCAGCGGGCCGACGTACGGTGCCGGGTCGCCGAAGGAGATCGACACCAGGCTGGGCCGCGCGGCGATGGTGGCGTCCAGGAGATCGGGCCGGTCGGGCAGCACCCACGCCATCAGGCCGACGCCGAAGGGCACCGCCCGCGCCGTGGGGACGGCGCACTGCCGCGCGAGGAAGTCGACGGTGGTGCTGCCCGCGACGCCGATCATCCCGAGCCCGCCGCCGAGCGAGACCGCTGCGGCCAGTTCGCCGCCGGACACGCCGGCCATCGGGGCGCCGATGACCGGCGTGGTGAGGTCGAACCGGCGGGTCAGCGCAGTGCGGATCACCCGCCCATTCTGGCCTGCCCGCTACTGGGTGGCGGGGCCGCCTTGCCCGGTGCCCTGCAGCCGGCCCAGCAGCTCGTGGCAGCGCTTCGCGCGGGCGGAGTCCTCCGCCATCACGTCGCGGAAGAAACTCGCCACGTCGTCCAGGCCCGCGTTCTCGGCGTCCCGGACGTACTGGCCGTAGTCGTGCCCGGCCTTGAGCGAGTGGTACTGGACGGAGATGAGGTCGTAGTAGACGTCCTCGAAGCCGGTCTCACCGGTGGACATCGGTCCTCCTCGGTGCGTTGCCGTGCGGGTACGGCCCCGGCCCTACCCGGAAGGACCGATCCGTCACACACTCAGGTGGACGGGCCGTCGGAGAACGCGCCGCCGGTGACGTCGCCGCCACCGGCCTCGTCCGAGCGCGTCTGGCCGGTGGCCAGTTCCTCCTCGCCGGTCGCCGCCGGGTCGTCGACGGCCGATGCGAGGTCGGCGCCCTCGCCGTAGGCGCCCGGATCGGCCTGGGTGGTGCGCGGGTCGTTGAGCGGGTCGGGGACGTCGGGATCTGTGACGGTCATGGCGACCTCCTTTCCCGGCGCACCGCGCGGCAACCCCTGGACGGATGCGTAACCGTCCTGTTACGTCTCTCCCGTGGAGGCGCTGCAGGTGCTCGGGGACCCGACGCGACGGGAGCTCCTCGCCGTCCTGGCGGGCGGCGACCGGACGGCGGGTGAGCTCGCCGACCGTTTCCCGGTGAGCCGGCCGGCGATCAGCCGGCACCTGCGGGTGCTGCGCGAGGCGGGGCTGGTCACGGCACGCACCGAGGGCCGGCGGCGGCGCTACGCGCTCGACCCGCGACCGCTGCGGGAGATCGACGACTGGCTGGAGCCCTACCGCGACCTCTGGGCCCAGCGGCTGGACGCACTGGACACCGAGATCGCCCGCGGACGGCGGGCGCCCAGGAGTGGGGGACCGGCATGACCGCAGACGGCACGGACCCGGACCCGGTGACCCGGCGGGGAACCGTCACGCGGACGGCGGACGGGCGGCAGCGCCTGGAGTTCCGGCGGTCCTGGCCGGATCCCGTCGAGGACGTCTGGGCGGCGCTGACCGAACCGGGCCGGATGGTGCGCTGGATCGGCACCTATGACGGCGAGCGCGCGGTCGGCGCGACGGGCACGTTCACGATGACGCAGGAGGAGGAGCAGGTCGGTGAGCCGATGACGATCCGCGAGTGCGATCCGCCGCACCGGCTCGTCGTGGAGTGGACGCAGCAGGAGACCGAGGACTGGTCGGTGGCCCTCGACCTGTGGTCCGAGGGCGGGCGGACGTGGCTGCGGTTCGTCCAGGTGTTCCCGGCCGACGCCGACGTCACCGACTTCGCGATGGGCTGGCACTGGTACCTGGAGAAGTTCGGCGCCGAGGTGAGCGGCGATCCCGCGCCCGGCGACTGGGACGCCTTCCTCGCCGGGACGGGCCCGGTCTACGGTCGCGGCTGAGGTCGGCCCAGCAGCGCCATCGCGACGGAACCGGCCCAGCCGGCGACCACGACGGGTGTCTCCACCGGGTCGAAGCCGGCCGGGGTGACCCGTCGCCGGCAGGGCCGCTCGGAGAGGTACCCCGCGGTCATCCCGGTGCCGAGCACGCGCAGCGCCCAGCGCGCACGGTCGTCCGGACCGCGGAGCAGGCGGGCGATGGCCCACACCTGCGTCCCGAGCATGTACGACGGGGCGCTGATCGCGGTGCCGAACCACCAGGAGTCACGCCCCACGTGGTCCGGACTGCCCGTCATGAACGGGATGTCGTAGGAGCGGCGCCGGCGGAGGGCGACCACCTGGCCGGCCAGGCCGGCGGCCAGCTGCAACGTGGCGGCGCGGACGAGGGCGGAGGGGTGCGCCATGCCGGCGCACCCTAGGACTCCGACCACCGCCGTGGAGGCGTTCCGTGCGCCCGCTGCCGGCGGCCTGGTGGCCGTCCTCCGTCAGGCGGGCTGCACCTGGACCGGCTCCGGGCCGGTCCACGGTCCCAGCGTGCCCAGCAGCCGGTCCCGGGACGCCAGCCGCGGCCCGGCCTGCACCGGGTAGGCGTCGTAGGCCGCGGTGAGCTCGCGGAGGGCATGGACGGCGAAGTTCGGGTCGTCCTGCGCCTCCCGGGCCACCGCGACCAGGTCCGCGGCGCCGCCGGCGACGACCGCCTCGGCCTGCCGGGCGTCGACGATGAGCCCGACGGCCATGGTCGGGATGCCGGCCTCGGCGCGCAGCGTGGCGGCGAAGGGCACCTGGTAGCCGTAGCCGATCGGGTGCTCCCAGCCGCTGCCGATCCCGCCGCCGGACACGTCCACGGCGTCGATCCCGCGGGCCGCCAGCTCCCGGGCCAGTGCCACGGTGTCCTCGAGGGTGAGTCCGTCCAGGGAGCCGTCGACTGCGGAGACCCGCACGACCAGTGGCTTCTCCTCGGGCCAGACCGCGCGCACGGCGTCCACCACCTCCAGCGGGAACCGCATCCGCGCCTCTCGCGAACCGCCGTACCCGTCGTCGCGCCGGTTGGTCAGCGGGGACAGGAACTGGTGCAGCAGGTAGCCGTGCGCGGCATGCACCTCGACGACGTCGAACCCCGCGGCGTCGGCCCGGCGGGCGGCCGCGACGAACGCGTCGCGCACGCCGGCCAGCTCCTCGACGGTGAGCGCGGAGGGGACCGGCCACCCGTCCCCGGCCGGGACGGCGCTCGCCGAGACCGTCGGCCAGGGGTGTTCTCCCGGACGGGCGTTCTCCTCGGTGACCGGGCCGCCGCCGTCCCAGGGCCGCCGGCTGCTCGCCTTGGCTCCGGCGTGCGCCAGCTGGATGCCCGCCGCGGCGCCCTCGGCGTGCAGGAAGTCGACGACGCGGGCCAGCCCGGGGACGTGCTCGTCGGACCACAGGCCGACGTCGCCGTGGCTGATCCGTCCCTCCGCCGTCACCCCGGTGGCCTCGACGAGCACCAGCCCGAAGCCCCCGAGAGCGAATCGGCCCAGGTGGACGAGGTGGTAGTCGGAGACGAAGCCATCGGTGACCGAGTACTGGCACATCGGGGCGACGACCAGGCGATTGCGCAGGGTGACCCCACGGAGGCGGAGCGGCGTCGCGAGCGCGGGAGTGTTCACGGAATGTGGCGAACAACGCGGCCCAGGGGGCTGTTCCGAGCTGAGGACAAGACGTCCTATACGTAACATTCGTCTCGGTTACAGACGCATGTCGGCGCTTGTACCCTGACCCGATCCGGTCGGCCGCTCAGGCGGTCGCGGTTCGTATGGCACCACCGCCGGTGCAGGACTCCGCCCCGGCAACCCATGAGGATGGAGACGCCGTGACTTCCGTGGCCACCCCCGGTCTGGAGAACGCCCCCACCACGCACGCCCGCCTGCTGGCGTGGGTGCGCGAGATGGCCGAGCTGACGACGCCGGACCGGGTGGTCTGGGTCGACGGCAGCGACGAGGAGTGGGAGCGGCTCACCCAGCAGCTGGTCGACGCCGGCACCTTCACCCGCCTGGAGAAGAAGCCCAACTCCTTCCACTGCGCCTCCGACCCCAGCGACGTCGCGCGCGTCGAGGACCGCACCTACATCTGCTCGGTCGACGAGGCCGACGCGGGTCCCACCAACAACTGGATGGACCCGAACGAGATGAAGTCGATCATGACCGGGCTGTACCGGGGGTCGATGCGCGGCCGGACGATGTACGTCATCCCGTTCTGCATGGGCCCGGTCGAGGCCGAGAACCCGATGTTCGGTGTCGAGCTCACCGACTCCGAGTACGTCGTCGTCTCGATGCGGGTCATGGCCCGCATCGGCCAGTACGTGCTCGACGCCATGGGCGAGGACCGGCCCTTCGTGCCGGCCATGCACTCCCTCGGCGCCCCGCTCGACGAGGGCCAGCAGGACGTCCCGTGGCCGTGCAGCGACACCAAGTACATCGTGCAGTTCCCCGAGGAGCGGGCCATCTGGTCCTACGGCTCGGGTTACGGCGGCAACGCCCTGCTGGGCAAGAAGTGTTACTCGCTGCGCATCGCCTCGGTCATGGCGCGCGACGAGGGCTGGCTGGCCGAGCACATGCTGATCCTCAAGCTCACCAACCCGCAGCAGAAGACGTACTACATCGCCGCGGCCTTCCCCTCGGCCTGCGGCAAGACCAACCTGGCGATGCTCGAGCCGACGATCCCGGGCTGGAAGGTCGAGACCCTCGGCGACGACATCGCCTGGATGCGCTTCGGCGAGGACGGCCGTCTCTACGCCCTCAACCCCGAGTTCGGCCTCTTCGGCGTCGCGCCGGGCACCGGCTGGGACACCAACCCCAACGCCATGCGCACGATCGACAAGGGCAACTCGGTCTTCACCAACGTCGCCCTGACCGACGACGGCGACATCTGGTGGGAGGGCATGACCGACGAGCCGCCGGCCCACCTGACCGACTGGAAGGGCCGGGACTGGACGCCGGACAGCGACGAGCTCTCCAGCCACCCGAACAGCCGCTTCTGCACGCCGATCACGCAGTGCCCGATCCTGGCTCCGGAGTACGAGGACCCGAAGGGCGTGCCGATCTCGGCGATCCTCTTCGGTGGGCGCCGCAAGACCACGATCCCGCTGGTCAGCGAGGCCCGGGACTGGAACCACGGCGTCTTCATGGGGGCCACGCTGTCCTCGGAGACGACCGCCGCCGCCACCGGCGCCGTCGGCGTCGTCCGCCGCGACCCGTTCGCCATGCTGCCGTTCATCGGCTACAACGCCGGTGACTACTTCGGTCACTGGGTGGACACCGGCAAGCAGCACGACGCCAGCAAGCTGCCGAAGATCTTCTACGTCAACTGGTTCCGCCGGGACGAGGACGGCGGCTTCCTGTGGCCGGGCTTCGGCGAGAACAGCCGGGTGCTCAAGTGGGTCATCGAGCGGCTGGAGGGCACCGCGGCCGCCGTCGAGACCCCCGTCGGCCACGTGCCCACCGTCGACTCGCTCGACGTCTCGGGCCTGGACATGACCCCGGAGCAGGTCGAGGCCGCCCTCGCCGTCAAGCCCGACGAGTGGCGCCAGGAGATCCCACAGATCACCGAGTGGTTCGAGAAGTTCGGTGACAAGCTGCCGAGCACCATGTGGGACGAGCTGGAGATCCTGAAGAGCCGGCTCGCGTAAGGCGACCGACCTCGAGGGCCCGGACCGCAGCTGCGGTCCGGGCCCTCGCCGTCCGCGCCCCGCCCATCGTTGATCAGGTGACCTGATCGTTCCGGGTCCTGGCTCACCACCGGTGCTGAGCCAGGACCCCGTTGGATCAGGTGACCTGATCACGACGGAGGTCGGTGTCCCGCCTCGGTCACGGCGTGCCGGGCCCGGTTCGGTTAGCGTGGCGACGCACCTTCCCGCTTCCGGAGGCTCCTTCGCTCGTGCCCAATCCCTACCTGCAGGTCCTCCGGACGCCGCACGCCCTGCCCATGGTGCTGGCCGCGTTCGTCGGCCGGCTGCCCCTGTCGATGGTGGGCCTGGGATCGGTGCTGCTCATCGCGTCGGAGACGGGTTCCTACGGCCTCGGCGGCGCGGTGGCCGCGGTGGGTGCGGTGACCACGGCGATCGCGGGGCCGCTGCTCGGCCGCTGGGCCGACACCCACGGCCAGCGCCGGGTCCTGCTGCCGGTGCTGCTGGTCTTCGTCGCCTCCGGGCTGGTCTTCCTCTTCTCCGTGCGCGAGGCCTGGCCGCTCTGGATCGTCTTCGCCTCCGCCGGGCTGGCCGGGGCCTGCATCCCGCCGGTCTCCTCGATGATCCGCGTCCGGTGGACCTACCTGCTGCGCGGCAGCCACCGGCTGCCCACGGCGCTGGCGTTCGAGTCCGTCGTCGACGAGTTCGTCTTCATCGTCGGCCCGGTGCTGGTCACGTTCCTCTCGACCACGGGGCACGCGACCTCGGGCGTGGTCACGGCTTTCACGCTCGCCACCGTGGGCAGCCTGCTGTTCGCCGCCCAGCGGCGCACCGAGCCCGAGCCGCACGGGCACGCGAGCCGGCAGGGCCCGTCGGCCATCCGGACCACCGGGCTGCGGGTGCTGTTCGTCGTCGGGGCCGCGGTGGGCGCCATCCTCGGCACGCTGGAGATCGCGCTGGTCGCGTTCGCCGACGAGCTGGGCCACAAGTCCTTGGCCGGCGTGCTCATCGCGGGGCTGGCGCTCGGTTCCATGGCCAGCGGCATCGGCTGGGGCATCGTGCACTGGCGCGTGCCGCTGCGGCTGCGGCTGGCCGTCGCCCTGGTGGTCCTGACCGTGCTCACCGTGCCGCTGCTGCTGGTCCGCGACATCTGGCTGATGGTGCCGTTCGTGATCGTCGCCGGGATCGCGGTCTCGCCGTCGCTGATCAGCTCGTTCACCCTCGCCGAGCTGCTCGTGCCGCGGGCCGCGGTCACCGAGGCCTTCACCTGGATCGGCACGGCCCTGGGGCTGGGCGTGGCGCTGGGTGCCTCCGTGGCCGGCAAGCTCGTCGACGTCCACGGCGCCAACACGGCGTTCCTGGTGGCCACGGTGGCGGCCGGGATCGCGGCGGTCGTCGTCGCGTGCTTCCAGCGGCTGCTGCACGTGCCCGCCGAGCACGTCGCCGAGCCCGCGCTGGCCGGCTGACCCGGCGGTGACCCGGCCACGACCGGCGCCCGGCGGTGGCCGGCAGCTCGGGGTGAGCCCCGAGCGGCTGGGCCGCTGGCTGGACGGCGTCGCCAGCCGGCACGGCGCCTTCACCGAAGTGACGCCGGCCGACGACGGGCTGCGCATCGCCTGCGCGGACACCACCGCCGTCACGCTGCGGGCCCCGTTCGGCTGGACGCCCGAACCGCCGCTGCTGGCCGGCTTCACCGCGGCCGCGCAGCGGGACCGGCGGGCCGCCGTGCTGCTCGTGCGGCGCGGCCGGTGGGCCGTCGGCGTCTTCGACGGCGACCAGCTGGTCGTGTCCAAGGTCGACGCCCGGCAGGTGCAGGGCCGGACGGCCGCCGGCGGCTGGTCGCAGCAGCGGTTCGCCCGCCGTCGGGCCAACCAGACCGACGCCGTGGTCGGCCACGCCGTGGAGACCGCCGCCCGGGTGCTGCTGCCACACGCCGAGGGGCTCGCGGCGCTGTTCACCGGCGGCGACCGCGGCCTGGTCGACGACGTCCTGGCCGACCCGCGGCTGCGCCCGCTGGCCGCCCTCCGGCGGGACGACGCCGTCGACGTGGGGGAGCCGACCAAGGCGGTGCTGCTGGAGACCCCCAAGCAGTTCCGCGCCGTCGCCGTCACCATCGTCGAACCGGGCGACCGCCCCGCCTAGCGCCGCGCCAGGGATCGTCGGCGCCGTGGTCGTCTCGGCGAGCCTCGCCGTACGGCCGCCGCCCTCACTCTGCAACGCGAGGACGGCGACCGCAGGGTGAGGATGGCGAGCTGCCACCCGCGGTGTCGCCCCTACGGCGTGATCACCAGGCGGATGGGGCTGCCCTCCTTGTTCGCCAGCCGCTGCACCCCGTCGGCCGCCTCGGTGAGGGGGAGCGTGCCGGAGATGGACCGGGACAGGTCGAGCCGGTGGTGCCGCACCAGGGCGACGAGCTCCTCGACGTGGCCGGGCTCGGAGCCGTAGTGGCCGAGGATCCGCTGCCCGAAGTAGCTGAACTGTGTGCCGTTCCGGATGCTGAGCGGCTGGTCGGTCAGCCCGACGAGCACGAGCGCGCCGTCGCGCTCCAGGCAGCGGACCGCCTGCTCCCGCACGGCCGCCACACCGGCGAAGTCGAAGGCGAACGCCAGGCCCGCCCCACCGGTGAGCTCGCGGACCCGGGTGGCGATGTCGTCGGCCGGGTCCAGCGCCAGGTCGGCGCCGAACTCCAGCGCCCGCTGCCGGGCCGCGGGGACCGGGTCGACGGCGATGATCGGCGCAGCCCCGGCCAGCCGCAGCAGCTGCACCGCATGCGCACCGAGCCCACCGATGCCCCAGACGCCCACGGGCTGCGCGGGTCGCACCTGTGCCGTCCGCACGATCGAGGCCCAGGGCGTCGAGACGGCGTCGGGGACGATGCAGGCCTGCTCGAACGGCAGCTCGTCGGGGATGGGGACGACGGTGCCGGCGGTCGCCAGCGCGTACTCCGCCCAGCCGCCGTCGTAGTCGACGCCGCGGGTGTGCACCCAGCCGGCTTTCTCCTCGCCGGCCTGCAGCAGCACCCGCCGGCCCTCGCTCCACTCCTCGACACCGGCGCCGAGGGCCGCGACCGTACCCGCCACCTCGTGCCCGAGCGTCACCTCGTCGCCGGACAGGAACAGCGGCGACAGCTCGCCCTCGATGAGGTGCACGTCGGACAGGCAGATGCCGGCGGCGGCCACCTTGATCAGCACCTCACCGGGGCCGGGGGTCGGCTTCGGGACCTCCTTCACCGTGAACTCGCGGGTGCGGACGTTCAGCCGGCCGGCCAGCATCGATTCAGACATGGGCCCATCCAACCGCGGCCGGTCGGCGCGCACCGCGCGCTGGACGGCCGCCTCGTCGTGCTGCACCGCGGGGACCTCCCGGCACCGCTCCTCCGGGACGGCGGGTAGCGGGTGGGACGGGCGGGTCCCGGGAGGCGGACGGGACGGTTCCGGTTGTGCCCTCGCCGCGAGGATGCTTGTGGCGCGTGATCATTCCTGCTGAGCTGGCCGCTCGGAGCGGTAGGAGGGTCATGGAGTCGCGCACGGGCACGGGCCGAACGCTGCTCCGACTGACCGGCGCGGTCCTGCTGGCCGGCGCGGTGCTGGCCGGATTGCTGCTGCCCTGGGTGGGTGGCCCGGCCCTGGCCGCCCGGCAGTCCTCGGCCCTGCTCGGTGATCCGCCGCGCGAGTTCTCCGTCGACGTGCCGCCCCGCAACACGGTCATGCTCGCCGCGAACGGCGAGGTCATCACCTCCTTCTACCGGGAGAACCGTGCCCCGGTCCGGTCCGACCAGATCGCCGAGGTGATGCGCCAGGCGCTGATCGCGGTCGAGGACGCCCGTTTCCACGAGCACGGCGGACTCGACGTGCAGGGCACCGTGCGCGCACTCCTCACGAACATCGCCGCGGGGGAGGTGGAGGAGGGTGGGTCCACCCTCACCCAGCAGTTGGTCAAGCAGACCCTGCTGCAGGCCGCCCGGACCGAGGCCGAACGCGATGCGGCCACCGAGAAGACGTTCGGCCGCAAGCTCCGGGAGGCACGGCTGGCGCTGGCGTTCGAGGACGCCTACACCAAGGACGAGCTGCTCACCCGCTACCTCAACATCGTCTACTTCGGGCGGAACGCCTACGGCGTCCAGTCGGCCGCGCAGGCCTTCTTCGGCGTGGACGCCGCCGCGCTGACCCTGCCGCAGGCCGCGCTGCTCGCCGGCCTGGTGCAGAGCCCGCTGGATCACGACCCGTTCAGCGACCCCGAGGGCGCGACGGTGCGCCGCAACCAGGTGCTGGCCCGGATGGCCGACCAGGGCTACATCACCCCGGAGCAGCAGGGCGAGGTGTCGGCCGCCCCCCTCGGGCTGTCGCCCGCCCCGGCACCGCCCCGCGGGTGCGCGGAGGCGACCGTGGGGGCCTACGTCTGCGACTTCGTGCAGGGATACCTCCTCCAGGACCTCGGCCTCACGCAGGAGGACCTGGACGTCGGCGGCTACGTCATCCAGACGACGCTGGACCCGGAGCTGCAGCGCGCCGGGGACGCCGCGGTGGTCGCCACCGAGCCGCTGGAGAGCTCCCGGGCGGCGACCTTCACCGCGGTGGAGCCGGGGACGGGTCACCTGCTGGCGATGAGCGCCAACCGGATCTTCGGCCACGACGAGACCGACCCGAGGCAGGAGTCGGTCAACCTCAACGCCGAGCCGAGCCGCGGCGCCGGGTCCACGTACAAGGTGTTCGTCGCCGCGGCCGCGCTGGCCCGGGGCTACTCCACCGAGTACACCCTGACCGCGCCCAGCCCGTACTACTCCCGCGTGTACGAGAAGGACGGCGGGCCGTACCCGGTGCGCAACTCCGGGAGCTACCGCGACACCCTCGACCTGACGACGGCCCTGTACCAGTCCTCCAACACCTACTTCCTCGCGCTCGAGGACGCCCTGGGCAGCGTGGCCGAACCGGTGCGCATGGCCGAGCGCATGGGGCTGTACGCGCACGGGCCGGCCGGGCTCGCCCAGCGGACCATCGACGAGAACAACGGCTCGTTCGCGTTCGGTCCCGAGGCGACCAGCCCGCTCGGGCTGGCCAGCGCCTACTCGACGCTGGCCGCCGGTGGCACCCGGTGCGACGTCGTCCCCGTGACCGGGTTGCTCGACCGGCACGGCGACCCGGTCGTCGGCGACGACGGAGCGCCGCTCGTGGACGGCGACCGGTGCACGCCCGAGGCGATCCCGGCCGGGGTGGCCAACACGCTGAACCAGATGCTCCGCAAGGACGTCGAGCCCGGGTACGCCGGCCAGACCGGCCGGCGTGCGTACGTGCCCGGGCACCAGATCGCCGGCAAGACGGGAACCACGCAGGGGAACGTCTCGGTCGCGTTCGTCGGCTACACCCCCGAGGTCGCCGCGAGCGTGATGGTGTTCGACCCCAAGGTGGCCGAGGACGTCGGCGGCTTCGGCGGTGACAAGGGCGCGACGATCTGGCACGACGCGATGGCGCCGATCCTGACCGCGCGGGGGAGCAGCGACTTCCCGCCCGCCGATCCGGCCGTGGTCCGGGGCAACACGATCCCGGTGCCGCGCTGCTCGGAGCCGGCCCACTGCCAGGACGTGCTGAGCCGGGCCGGTTTCGTCGACTGGGTCGTCCGGGTGGACAGCGCCCTGCCGGCGGGGGAGCTTCTGGGCACCAGCCCGCCGGCGGGGGGGCGCGCCGTCCCTGGTCAGGTGGTCTCCGTCCTGGTCAGCAACGGCTCCCGGTACGTGCCGCCACCGCCACCGCCACCGCCGCCACCACCGCCGCCGCCACCGCCACCGCCGCCACCACCGCCGCCGCCACCGCCGCCACCGCCGCCACCACCCCCGGTCGTGCCGCCGGCGGGCCCGCCACCACCGCCCACCCCGCCGGGGCCCGTCGCGGACGGCCCCCCGCCGCCGGAGTCCCCCGACCTAGCCGAGGTCCAGGCCTGGGTCGACCGGCGGCTGGCCGACCGCCTGCCCCCGCGCTGAGCCGCGGGCAAGCTCCTGGTCCAGGGACTGGGTGGCCAGCCAGCCGCACAGCACGACGAGGTGCAGCGCGAACAGCCACAGGCCCAGCGCCACCACCCCGCCGACGACGTCGAGCCCGCCGAACGGTGCGCCGAGGTCGAGGGGCAGCGCCAGGAAGAGCACGAACCCCTGCAGGAACCCCGACAGGCAGGCAGCGGTGAAGAGCGCGCCCGCCGTCAGGGCCGGCCAGCGCACCCGGCTGCCGCCCACGACCCGGAAGCCCCAGGCCAGCGGCACGGTGAGCGCGGCCAGGACCGCGTAGTAGCCCAGCGCCACCTGGCCCGTCGTGGCCGCGAACCCGCCGCGGGCGGCGAGGTCGGCCATGAGGGACGCGGCGAGCAGCAGGGGGTACAGCAGGACCGGGGTGAGCAGGAGCAGCGGCACGGCGGCGAGCCGTCCGCGCCAGCCGGTCATGCCCTCGTGCCGGGAGCTGAAGCGCAGCAGGGCCCGCCGGAGGCCTTCGCCGTAGAGCGACATGGGCAGCAGGGCCAGCAGCGCTCCCACGAGGTCCAGCTCGGCTCCGGCGTCCACCAGCCGCGCCACCGCGTCGGGTGCGCCGAGCTCGTCCGGTAGCAGCTCGGCCAGCCGGGTGCCGAGCTGCTGCACCCGCTCGGCGGAGGTGAGCCAGGCGGTCAGCCCGAAGGCCAGGACCAGCAGGGGTACGACGGCGATGCCGGCGTAGAAGGTGAGCCCGGCCGCGATCAGGGCCAGGTCGCGGCCCACGAGCCGGGCGCGGACGCCGGGGACGACGCCGCGGAGCGCGGCCCGGAGCCCGCGGCCGCCGTCAGGGCCGGCGTCGTCCCAGGACCCCTCATCGGCCCCCGGCCGGACCGCCCGGCTCACCTGGGCCCGGTCACTCGGCGTCGTCGCCGGCGCCGGGCGCCCGGCAGCCGGCGTCGTGCGGCACCACGGGTTCGCGCAGGTCCATGCCCCCGTACGTGTCCCCCGGTCCGTCGGCGAAACCGGTGGGACGGCATTGCTGCCCAGGGTGTCACGGCGAGTGGGTGGTGCCCTGACCGAGCCGGGGACCGCGGGCGGGCGCATCGGGACGAGGCGCGCAGGCGAAATGACACGAATGTTGTTCGGGGCATTGTCACGGCCGGGTCACGACGCTTACGGTGAGTATGCCCGCCGGGGCGTTCAGTCACTGAATGAGTGACACCCGTGGGCGCCGTCGAGCCGGTCTCCCCGCACAGGTTGCGGTCAGCGGGCGACGGGCCGGCTCGTGGAAGAGATCGGAGAGCCGCCGCACCATGGCGACCCCCCTGCGCACCACCGCCCGCCGCACCGTCCGGCGGGCCGGTGTGGCTCTCGTCGGCACCATCGGCATCCTGCTCGGCACGGTGCCCGTCTCCGCGGCGCCCGGCTCGCCGGGCACCTCCGCCGAGGCGGCCCGGCTGGTCGCCGAGCGCGGCCACCAGCTCGAAATCGTCACCGAGCAGTTCAACGAGGCCCAGGACACCCTCGCGGCGCAGCAGGCGGCCGCGGCGGGCGCCGCCGCCGAGCTGGAGAAGGCCACGGCGACCCTGGCGCAGGCGCAGCAGTCGGTCCGCGGCATCGCGCGGAGCGCCTTCACCGGCGAGGGCCTCGGCTCCTTCCAGGCCCTGCTGACCAGTGAGTCCGCCGACGAGTTCGTCAACCGGGTGGCGATCCTCGAGACGATCGCCGGGCACCAGAACGGCGTCCTCCAGCAGGCGGCCCAGGCGAACGTCGCCGCCGCGCAGGCCCAGGCGGCCGCCCAGCAGGCCGCCGCGCAGGCCCAGGCCACCTATGACACCGCCCTCGGCCAGCAGGCCGAGCTCGAGCAGCAGATCGCCGACTACCGGGCGCAGTTCGAACGGCTCAGCGCCGCGGAGCGCCAGGCCGTCCTGGCCGCGCACCACCCCGCGGAGCCCTCCGCCGCCGAATCCTCCGCCGCAGAGCCCCCGGCCGAGCCCGAGCGCGCGAGCCGCAGCGAGCGGCAGGCCCCCGACCCCTCGGCCCCGGTGGTGGCCGGCAGCGGAGCGGTGCAGGTCGCCGTCGACACGGCCCTGGCCCAGCGCGGCAAGCCGTACGTGTGGGCGGCGACGGGCCCCGGGTCCTTCGACTGCTCGGGCCTGGTGCAGTACGCCTACCGCGCCGCAGGGATCAGCCTGCCGCGCGCCAGCCGCAACCAGGCCTCGATGGGCACGCAGGTGTCCCGCGCCGAGGCCCGCCCCGGCGACCTGGTCGCCTTCTACAGCCCGGTCAGCCACATCGGGATCTACCTCGGCAACGGCCAGATGGTGCACGCCCCGACCTCGGGCGACGTCGTGAAGATCGCCAGCGTGGACGGCATGGGCGCCACGCCGAAGTTCAACCGCATCGCCGGCTGACCAAGGACGCCGCCGGACGTCGGGCCGTGCACGGCATCACGGCACCGTCTCCACGGCGTCGGCGACCACGAAGCTCCGCACGATGCCTGTGACCAGCACGTCGTCGCCCTTGTCGACGGCGGGCTCGGTGGCGCTGAGGATGAGCGTGTCGTCCTCCCCGACGGTGAAGGCGAACGGTCCGACGATCTCCTGGACCTCGGCCTCGACCGTCACGGGCTCGTCCTGGATCACCGCGACAGCGGCAGGACCGCCCTCCTGCACCGCGGTCTCCTCCCCGCATCCGGCCAGGAACAGGGTCCGCCCAGCAGGGCGGCGTAGGGGGCGGCGGTCGAAGTGCGTCGACGCTGGAACATGAGTGGGGCCTCTCTCGACGTTCGGCCAGGATGTCCTGCTGGTGGAGCGCTTGCCCGGAGCGAGGGAGACGAGGCCGGTCGAGGGGTTGCAGTCGTGTGACGACGGTAGGTCTCAGCGTCGTGCATGGGCCCGGAGCCGTGGGCGGTCGCCGCCGCCGGCTGATCCGGTTGTGGCTCGTACGGTGCAGGAGCTGCCACCTGGATACCGGGTCTTCGGCCGTGCGCGGTCAGGACAGGGGAAATCGAGCGCCGCAGTAGGCTCCGCCGGGTGCCCAGCCCTGCGGAGCCGGATCCCGACCGCGAACTCGCCGAGCTGACGAGCGAGTTGCGTGTGCTGCTCGCGGCCGCGACGGTCCTCTTCGCCTTCCTGCTCACCGTGCCGTTCAGCTCGCGGTTCGCCCGGGTCGAGGACCTCGACGTGGTCGCCTACTTCGTGGCCTTCCTGTCCACTGCTTTCGCGATCGTCCTGTTCCTCGGGGAAACGGCTTACCACCGCCTGACTAGCCGGTCCTACGACAAGGAGCGCCTCGTGGCCACTGCCTCCCGGCAGGCCGTCGGAGGGATCGCGCTCCTCGGGATCGCCCTTCCGGCGGTGGTCTTCCTGGTGACTGACGTGTTGTTCCCGACCGCGGCCGCGGTGGCCGCCGCGACCGCACTCTTCGCCGCCGTGGCGACCACGTGGTTCCTCCTGCCGCTGCTGAGGAGGCGGCGCTGATCGTGACCACGTCCGTGGTCGGATCGGGTCAGTCCCCGATGGTCCGAGGACGTCGACGTGTTCGGCGACGAGACCCGACCGTCACGCAGCCACTGCAGTGGAGGTCACACCCGGTCCGGGCACCCCGCGCCGGGTCCGGTCGTCGACGATGAGGAGACCACCACCGAGCCGAGGACGTCCGTTGAACCCGCGTACCGCCGCCACCGCCTTCCGCATCGTCGCCGTCGCCGAGGCGCTGTCCTGGATCGGCCTGCTCGCCGGCATGTTCGTGAAGCGGGTCCTCGACGCCTCCGAGATCGGTGTCCAGGTCTTCGGCCCCATCCACGGCGGGATCTTCGTCCTCTACCTGCTCGTCGCCCTGGTGGCCGCCCGGGTGCTCGGCTGGTCACGCGGTACGACGTTGCTGGCCCTGGCCGCCTCGGTGCCGCCGCTGGCCACCGTGTGGTTCGAGCGGCGCGCCACCCGCACCGGTCAGCTCCCCGGCCGGGAGGCGCTGGCCGCCTGATCCGGGAGCCGCGCGGGGTCGCTACGGTCGCCGTCATGCCCGAGCCCGTGCTGCCCTCGACCGCTCGCCTGCTGCTCGCGCGGACCGCGCGCGTCCAGCGCGACGGCCGCGCCCCCGGCCTGGTCGCCGGTGTGGTGCGGGAGGGCGGGCTCGTGTGGTCCGCCGGCCGCGGCGAGGTGCCCGAGCCGCACACCGACGTCCAGTACCGGCTCGGCTCGATCAGCAAGACCGTGACGGCGGTCGTGGTCCTGCGGCTGCGCGACGAGGGGCGGCTGCACCTGGACGACCCGCTGGACCGCCACCTCCCGGGCACGCCGTTCGGCGACCGGACGGTCGGCCAGCTGCTCTCCCACCTGGCCGGCGCCTCGGCGGAGAGCCCCGGCGGCTGGTGGGAACGCACCCCCGGCGGCTCGCTCGACGACCTCGGGCTCGGCGGGACCGACGTCGTCCTCGGGGCCGCCCGCCGGTTCCACTACTCCAACCTCGGCTTCGGCCTGCTCGGCGAGCTGGTCGCCCGGCAGCGGGGCACCTCCTGGGACGACGTGGTGCGAGCCGAGATCCTCGCGCCGCTGGGGATGGACCGCACCACCCCGCGCCCGGTGGTCCCCGCGGCCGAGGGCCGGGCGGTGCACCCGTGGGCCGACGTCGCCCTGGCCGAGCCAGAGCACCACGCCGGCGTGATGGCCGCCGCCGGGCAGCTGTGGGCAACACTGACCGACCTCGGCCGGTTCGCCGCCTTCCTGCTCGGTGACACCGCCGACGTCCTCGACCCGGCGACGCTGGAGGAGATGACCGTGCCCGCCGGCGTGGACGCCTCGGCGCCCGGCTGGTCGGCCTACGGGCTGGGGCTGCAGGTGCTGCGGGTCGACGGCCGCACGCTGGTCGGCCACGGCGGCTCCATGCCCGGGTTCCTCGCCGGGGTCTTCGTCGACCGGGACGAGCAGACCGGAGCGGTCTCGCTGGCCAACACCACCAGCGGCCTGGACCCGCTGGTCTTCGGGCTGCTGGCCGACCTGCGGGGCGCCGAGCCGCGCATCGTCGAGCCGTGGCGGCCGTCGCCGTCCCCGGTCCCGCTGGAGAACCTGGGCGTGTGGTTTTGGGGGCCGGCGCCGTACGTGCTGCGCTCGGTGGCCGGCGGCCTGCTGCACCTCGGTCCGATGCCCGGCCGCAGCGGCCGGGCCAGCCGGTTCTCCCGTCGCGACGACGGCACGTGGGGAGGGCTGGACGGCTACTTCGCCGGCGAGACCCTGCGCATCGCCGCCGACCACCTGGACCTCGACACGTTCGTCTTCACCCGCACGCCCTACGACCCCGCGGCCCCGGTGCCGGGCGGGGTGGACGGACGCGGCTGGCGCTGATCCGGGGGTGGCTCGTGGGTCAGGGCCGGTCGAAGGCGTCGATCGTGTTCTTGACGACCACGCCGTACGCCAGGTGTGGCACCACATCGCTCAGCCAGGACGATGCGGACCAGTTGCGAGGGTCGGTGACCCCCAGCACGGTCATCGGTCCGTTCCCCGCCACCATCGCGCCCAGCGCGGTCAGCACTATCCCGACCGGCTTCGCCGAGAGCAGACCCGACGCGCGGGCCAGCCCGCCGACGACGCCGACGCCGACCCCGGCCACCAGTCCGGTCATCGGGCCGAGCCCCTGCACGCGGTTCTGGCGGGTCTCCTCGTCGCCGGGGATGGGTACGTGCGCCTTCTCCGCGAGCTTCTCGACGGTCTGCTCGGGCGTGGAGCTGCTACCGCGCCCGCGCACCACCATGTCCAGATAGGTCACGGCGTTGAGCGCCGTTGTCCCCGCCGCGCCGGCCGCCGCTCCCCGCAGCGCCCAACCGAGCGTGCTGATCCCGCGCTTGCCCTTGCCGGCCGTGCCCAGCCGAGTCCGCTTCGCCATGGGCCACCCGTACCCACTCGCCGCGGTGCTACCCGGAGTCAGGAGCCCGGCGTCGGGCGGCGCAGGTACTCGGCGACCAGCCGGGCGCAGCGGTCCACCGCGTCACGGTGCTGCACCTCGTAGCCGTGGGTGCTCAGGGTGGGCAGCGAGACCAGCCCGGCCAGGGGTGTCTGTCCCTTGCTCTTGGCCTGCGACCCGTCGGAGCCGAACGACTCGTAGACGGCCGACTGCGGGGCGAGGTCCAGTTCCCGGCCGAGCGCGAGCAGATGGTCGGCGACGACCTTGTCGTAGACGACGTAGTCGTCGGCGTAGACGATCACCGGGCCGTCCTCGATGGCCACCTGGTACTCCGCCTCGGCCGGGCCGATGTCCAGCGCCAGGGTGACGTCGCCGGGCAACGCCCGGCTGGCGTAGCTCGCGCCGATGCCGCCCATCTCCTCGCCGGTCGTGCACACCAGATAGGTGTCGGCCGGCGGCCGGCCGCCGCGCCGCAGCTGTCGGGCGGCCGCGATGACGGCGGTGAGCGCCGAGCGGTCGTCGAGGAAGTAGCTGCCGACGAAGTCGCCGACGTCGACCAGGGAGCGGCGGCTGCGGTCCACTCACACCCGGCTGCCGGCGTGCACGCCGGCAGCCGCCAGCTGCTCGGGCGACCGGCCGGTGAACGCGTAGACGTCGTTCCACTGCATCGCGCGACCGCCGCCGTCGGGCTTGGTCTGCCACACCTGCGGCGTCTCCTGGGTGGTGTGCTCCGAGCCGAGCAGGAGGACCGCGGTCACCGGCTCCACGTCCCCGAGGACGGTGAGGGGGCCGAGTCCGAAGTTCGCCGGATACATCTCGCCGAGCTGCGAGAGGTGCAGGGAACCGTCCGGCTCGACGCGCTTGACGATCATCGAGAGCTCGTCCATGTGCGCCATCACCCGCACCACCGGCCCATCCGTGGCACCGCTGCCGTGGATCAGGCCGACCAGGTTGCCGGCCGGGTCCTCCCACACCTCGTCGACCAGCGGCTCCAGCTCGCGGCGGCAGACCTCGCGGACGGCCGCCTCCTGCCCGCCGGGCCCGTAGGCGTAGAGCAGCTCCTGCAGCAGGTCACGGTCGGTGGGGGACACACGGCTCCTCGGGGGGCGACGGAACGGCCGCGGAACCGACTACCCGAGCGGCGTCCGGCGGCTAACGGTGGCGGGGAGCCCGTCGCAGGATCGTCATGCGGGGATCAGCCGCGCGGCGTCCTGCCGTGGCCGGACCGGTGCCGCCACCAGCGGCCGAGCAGCAGCGCGATCCCGCCCAGCGCGAGCCCGGCGACGAGCAGCTGGATCGTGCCCGGTCCGCTGTCCGCGAGCTCGGTGCCGGCCGCGCCGGGTCGGGGAGCCGTCTCGCGGGGTGCCTCCTCCCGGGGAGCCTCCCCGGTGCGGCGAGCGCCCGCAGCTCGGCCTCCAGCGCCGGGGTCAGCTCGGTGGTGCCGCCGCAGAGGAAGGCGGCGTACTGGCCCTCGGCCAGGGGGGTGAAGGGTGTCTCGCCGAGGGTGGCGTCGCGCGTGGCGAACACGGCGAACTGCCCGTCGCCGGTCAGCTCGAGACCGCAGCTGGCGCCGGACTCCGGGGAGACGACCCCCTGCCGTTCGGACGCCGTCCCCTTGAACACGGTGTCGACGGCGAAGACGTGCAGCGCCGGATCGGTGCTGGAGCCGATCGGCCCGGGTGGCCGGTCGACGCTCCGCGAGCCCAGGGAACCGGTGAAGACGGCGTCGGCGCGGGCGAAGAACTCCGCCGTCGTCCCGCCCGTGCAGCTGCAGGCCGACGCCGGGGCGGCGAGGACCCAGCCGGCCAGCACGAAGACCAGGCCGGTGAGCAGGGTCGCGGCGGTGCGGAGCACGTCTGCAGCATCCCCGGTTCCCGCTCTCCTGGCCACGGTGACACGGGTGGGCATAGGAAGCTATGCCTGGGTCTCGCGGCCCCAATGTGTAGGCATGGCTTCCTGTGCCTGGTGCCGCTGGTCAGTCCGGGCGCTCGCCGGCCGCCCGCTCGAGCAGCGGCGCCACCCGGCGCTCGACGAAACGGCGCATCGCCAGTGCGGTGTCCACCCGCTGGATCCCCGGGATGGCGAGGACCGTCTCGGTGATCCGCCACAGGTGGTCGGCATCGGTGGCGACCACGTGCACCAGCAGGTCGGTGGCCCCGGAGAGCCCGGTCACCTCCAGGACCTCCGGCACGGCCGCGAGCGCCTCGCTCACCTCGGCCAGCCCGCGCTGCGCCACCTGCACCGACATGTAGGCGCCGAGGCGGTAGCCGAGAGCCTCGGGCCGCACCCGCTGGTCCAGCGGGGCGAGCACGCCGTTGCCCTCGAGGCGCACCAGACGGGTCTGCACCGTGTTACGGGCGAGCCCCAGCCGCTGCGACAGGGCCATGACGCTCGCCCGCGGGTCCTGGGTCAGGGCGAGCAGGAGCCGCGCGTCGGTGGCGTCGATCTCGGGCACGTTGGGCAGTCTGACACCTCTCGAGGAGGAGAGGGATGCTGTCTGCCTAGTTTCTCCGAGAGTGTCTGTGCAGATCGTTGTCGCGGAGGGGTGGTACCCAGGCGTCCCCCGTGCCAGGATGGCTGTGAGCGTCGCCACATCCGGCGGTGCCGACGTCCAGCCCCACCGATCGCGGTGATCCCGCGGCAGTGGCCGACGGCGAGGAGCGACCCGTGACAGCGTTGCCCGAGACCACGGAGATGGTCGACCCCGTACCAGGGGCCGCCGCGCCCCACCTGCCGCAGCGCACCGAGCTGGTCCAGCTGCTCACGCCCGAGGGTGACCGGGTCGCGCACCCGGACTACTCGCTGGACATCTCCGACGACGAGCTGCGCGGCCTGTACCGCGACCTCGCGCTGGTCCGGCGGTGGGACGTCGAGGCCACGGCCCTGCAGCGCCAGGGCGAGCTCGGCATCTGGGCCTCGCTGCTGGGCCAGGAGGCCGCGCAGATCGGGGCGGGCCGGGCCATGGCCGAGTCCGACATGGCCTTCCCCACCTACCGGGAGCACGGCGTCGCCTGGACCCGGGGCGTCGACCCGCTGCACGTCATCAGCCTGTTCCGCGGGGTGGACAACGGCGGCTGGGACCCGGTGGCCACCGGCTTCAACCTCTACACCGTGGTCATCGGCGCGCAGACCCTGCACGCCACGGGCTACGCCATGGGCCTGCAGCGGGACGGGGCCGAGAACGCGGCCCTGGCCTTCCTGGGCGACGGCGCCACCAGCCAGGGCGAGGTCAACGAGGCGATGATCTGGGCGGCGAGCTTCTCGGCCCCCGTCGTCTTCTTCTGCCAGAACAACCAGTACGCGATCAGCGTCCCGCTGGAGCGGCAGTCGCGGGTGCCGCTCTACCAGCGGGCCGCCGGCTTCGGCTTCCCCGGCGTCCGGGTCGACGGCAACGACGTCCTCGCCGTCCTGGCGGTGACCAGGGCCGCGCTCGCCGCCGCCCGCGAGGGGCAGGGCCCCACGTTCATCGAGGCCTTCACCTACCGCATGGGTGCGCACACCACGTCCGACGACCCGACCCGCTACCGGCTGGCCAGCGAGCTCGAGGAGTGGAAGCTGCGCGACCCGGTCGCCCGGCTGAAGGCGCACCTCTCCCGCACCGGCATCGCCGACGCCGCCTTCTTCGCCGGCGTCGACGCCGAGGCCGACGAGCTGGCCGCCCGCATCCGCAGCGGGACGCTGGAGATGCCCGATCCGGCGCCGACGGGGATGTTCGACTTCGTCTACGCCGAGCAGACCCCGCAGTTGGCGCAGCAGCGGGCCGACTTCGTGCGGTATCAGGCGTCGTTCGAGGAGGCCGGCGAATGACCACCGAGACGCTCACCATCGGCAAGGCCCTCAACCTCGGCCTGCGCAAGGCCATGGAGGACGACCCGAAGGTCGTGCTCATGGGGGAGGACATCGGCAAGCTCGGCGGGGTCTTCCGGATCACCGACGGCCTGCAGAAGGACTTCGGCGAGGCCCGCGTCGTCGACACCCCGCTGGCGGAGGCCGGCATCCTCGGGACCGCGGTCGGGCTGGCCATGCGCGGCTACCGCCCGGTCTGCGAGATCCAGTTCGACGGCTTCGTCTTCCCGGCCTACAACCAGATCGTCACCCAGGTCGCCAAGATGCACGCGCGGTCCCGGGGGAAGCTGCCGATGCCGGTCGTCATCCGCATCCCCTTCGGCGGCGGCATCGGCGCGGTCGAGCACCACAGCGAGAGCCCGGAGGCGTACTTCGCGCACACCGCCGGGCTCAAGGTCGTGGCGGTCAGCAACCCGGTCGACGCCTACTGGGGGATCCAGCAGGCCATCGCCTGCCCCGATCCGATCGTCTTCCTCGAGCCCAAGCGCCGGTACTGGGAGAAGGCCGAGGTCGACGTCGACGCGACGCCCGATCCGCTCTTCGCCTCCCGTGTCCTGCGCGGCGGCGACGACGTCACGGTGCTCGCCTACGGGCCGATGGTGAAGACGGCGCTGCAAGCCGCCGAGGCCGCGGCCGAGGAGGGCCGGTCGCTGGAGGTCGTGGACCTGCGGACGGTCTCCCCGCTGGACCTGGAGCCGGTGTTCGAGTCGGTGCGCCGCACCGGCCGCTGCGTCGTCGTGCACGAGGCGCCGGTGACGTCGGGCCTGGGCGCCGAGATCGCCGCCCGGGTGACCGAGACCTGCTTCCACTCGCTGGAGGCGCCGGTGCTCCGGGTCGGGGGCTACGACACCCCGTACCCGCCGTCGAAGCTCGAGGAGGAGTACCTCCCCGACCTCGACCGGGTGCTGGACGCCGTCGACCGATCGATGGGGTTCTGAAGCCATGACCCAGACGTCCGCGCTCCGTCAGTTCAAGCTGCCCGACGTCGGTGAGGGGCTCACCGAGGGCGAGATCCTGCAGTGGCTGGTCGAGGTCGGCGACACCGTCACGGTCAACCAGGCGCTCTGCGAGGTCGAGACGGCGAAGGCCGCCGTCGAGCTGCCCTCGCCGTGGGCCGGCACCGTGGTGGAGCTGCTGTTCGAGGCCGGCACGATGGTCGACGTCGGCACCCCGATCATCACCATCGACACCGGCGGAGGGAGCGGTGGCGCGCCGTCCCCCGAACCCGAGCCGGCCGAGGACGGCGAGCCCGCCGCCGGGCTGATCGGCGGCACTGCGCCCGGCGGCCGGACGGCGGTGCTGGTCGGCTACGGCCCGCGCACCACCGAGGCCCGGCGCCGGCCGCGGCGGTCGGGCACCTCCGCCGCCACCCGGGCGACCGCGCTGCCCGGCGCCGACTACGGCTCCGGCGGCCCGCCGTTGCCCGCCGACGACGGCCCGCCGCTGCTCGCCACCGCCCCGGACATGCGCAGCAAGCCGGTCCGGCACGGCGGCCTGGAGGTGGGCCGGCAGGCCGAAGCGGCGGCGCTCCGCGAGGACGCCGCTCCCGCCCGGGGTGTCGCGCCGGGTCGGCGCGGGCCGCGCCCGCTGGCCAAGCCCCCGGTGCGCAAGTACGCCAAGGACCTCGGCGTCGACCTGAGCGCCCTCACCGGGACGGGCACCGGCGGCTGCATCACCCGGGCCGACGTGGACGCCGCCGTGGCGGGGGCAGAGACGGCCGTTCCTGCCCCCGTCGAGGCAGGCCCCGGAGGCGGAGGGGAGCGGATCCCGGTCAAGGGGGTGCGCAAGGCCACCGCGGCCGCCATGGTGGCCAGCGCCTTCACCGCGCCGCACGTCACCGAGTTCCTGACCGTCGACGTCACGCGGATGATGAAGCTGCGCGACCGCCTGGCCGCCCGGCCGGAGTTCGCCGGCGTCAAGGTGAGCCCGCTGCTGTTCGTCGCGAAGGCGCTCCTCCTCGCGGCGAGGCGGCATCCCATGGTCAACAGCTCGTGGGACGAGGCGGCGCAGGAGATCGTCGTCCACGGTCAGGTCACCCTGGGCATCGCCGCGGCGACCCCGCGCGGCCTGATCGTCCCGAACATCAAGGACGCCGGCCGGCTCGCACTCCCGGAGCTGGCCGCGGCCCTCGGCGACCTCACCGAGACCGCGCGCGGGGGACGCACCGCACCGGCCGACATGGCCGGCGGCACGATCACGATCACCAACGTCGGCGTCTTCGGCGTGGACACCGGCACCCCGATCCTGAATCCGGGGGAGTCGGCGATCCTCGCCTTCGGGGCGGTGCGGGAAATGCCGTGGGTGCACAAGGGCCGGATCCGGGTGCGGCAGGTGACCCAACTGGCGCTGTCGTTCGACCACCGGGTGGTGGACGGCGAACTCGGGTCCCGGTTCCTGGCCGATGTCGGCGCGGTGCTGCACGATCCGGGGAGCGCCCTGGCCTACTGACGGTGATCGCCGTGCCCGACCGGCGAGGGAGTCCGCCCGTGGACCGTCGTGCCCGGGCGCTCGTCGCCCTGCTGCTCATGGCCGGGCACGCCGACCGGGGGCGGCAGGTGGGTGCAGTGGTCGTCGCCGCGGCTGGGGTCATGGCCCTGGCCGACGCGATGGGCATGCTCGCCGACGAGGGTGCGGCGAACATCGGGCCCGGGCGGCGTCCAACTGGTCTGCCTGGTCGATCGGCGTGGCCACCGCCCGGCTGGCGGTCGCCGTCGCCGGGTCGCGCCGCTCCGCCCGCTAGGCACTGTCGCCCACGAGCGTGCGCGTCCCCCGGTCAGCCGCCGGGCTGGACAGCTTCCACGGTCTCGGCGAGGAGGAGCGGCGCGCCTGCGTACTCCTCGAACAGCGGGTCGTCGAGCCCCAGGTCCTGCACCTGCTCGCCGGTACCCACCTCGAGGGCGTCCTCGAGGGTGCCGGCCACCCGCACGGGGACGCCCGCCGCGATCTCCGGCATCGGCTCGCTGTTCACCACCAGGATCGGCGGGACGCCCGGGTCCTCGGCCGCGCTCATCGCGAAGACGCCGTCGGTCAGCACGTCCACGACCTCGCCGGAGAGAACGACCGGGCGCTCGAGGTAGAAGTCGATCTCGGCCAGGAACTCGTCGTCGTACAGGCCGTCGAACGCAGGCTCGACGAGCTCGTCGCCGGGGATCTCCTCGAACGGGATATCGGGCTCGTCCCCGGGCGACTCGCCCTCGGCGACGTCGTCGAGGACGTCCTCGATCGGTTCTTCCGCCGCCGGCGCGTCGGTCGCCGGCTCGTCTCCACCGCAGCCGGCGAGCAGCAGCCCGGCGGCTGCGGCGAGGGCCGCGGCGGCGGCTCGGCTCGTGGCGGTGCGGCTACGGATCGCTCGCATGGCTATACCCCTTCCCGGATCAGCCCTCGCTGTGATGCCCGGATCCACGGTCGGCCATGGCGCGGTCGGCTGCTTCGTCACAGAGCTGACACGCGACCGCCGTGGCCATCGCCGTCCGCGGTGCGGCGTGATAGGTCAGGGGCGTGACGGACCTCGACCGGCTGCTGGGCTGGGCCGCCCGTTCACGGCTGCCCGACGGATTCGGCTGCCTGGGGCTCCGACGACGCCGTGCTCGCCGAGGTCACCGGGGAACCGCGGCACCGGGTGCTGGCCGCGCGCTGACGGGCGCACGGCGAGGCCCGGTGCGCGGCAGCATCGCGGCGGCGCTGCGCTGAGGGTGGGTCCGTCGCGGGGCCGCGGTGTGGGTCGAACGGTGGGCGCGGATGCGCAGGAGATCGGCCGAGACCTGCACATCAGCGCACACCGTTCCCGGTGAAGAGTCGCGGGTGTCCGACGGCGTGGTCGGGGGTAGGCCGACAGGCAGCTACCACCGAGAAACGAGGAGGTCCCCATGGCCAGCGTGCAGGAGTCCGTCGACGTCGACGTCCCGATCCGGGTCGCCTACGACCAGTGGACGCAGTTCGAGTCGTTCCCCCAGTTCATGGGCGGGGTCGAGAGCATCACGCAGATCGACGAGACCCACACCCACTGGGTCACCAAGGTCGATGGCGTCACGCGTGAGTTCGACGCCGAGATCACCGAGCAGCACCCCGAGGAGCGGGTGGCCTGGACCAGCACCGGCGGCGAGGCCAAGCACGCCGGTGTGGTCACGTTCCACCGCCTCGCCGACGACAAGACCCGGGTCATGATCCAGATCGACTGGGAGCCCACGGGTCTGGTCGAGAAGGCCGGCGCGGCGCTCGGCTTCGACGACCGGCAGATCAAGGCGGACGCGAAGAAGTTCAAGGAGTTCATCGAGAACCGGGGCACCGAGACCGGTGCCTGGCGCGGGGACGTCCAGCGGCCCAGCTGAGGCCGTCCCGGCCATTCACGACCGACGGCGCCCGTTCCCTGCTTCGGGGGCGGGCGCCGTCGTCGTCCGCGCGAACGGCTGGGTGCGGAGCGGCACGTGGGCTTGCCTGGTGAGGACTCTCACCCCGACGGATGAGCAACCTTAGGCCCGCCCTCAGGTTCACCGACGTTTCGTCGGATTAGAGTGGTGGACGCCTGCGTTACTACGGCTGCAGGCGCATCACTTCGACGAAAGAGGCAGCACCATGAACAGCGTGACGACCAGCTGGCGGAAGCGTCGGCAGGTGGCGCGTACCCGGCGGGCGCTGAACAAGGCGCTGTCGCGCAGCAGCAGCCCCGCCATGCGTGACGAGCTCCTGACGATGGCCAACGGCGCCCACTTCATCGGCCGCTGAGCCCGGCCGCCGACGCGGCCCGCGAACCCCCGACCCCGGTCTGCGTCGAGATCGGGGTCGAGTGCGTTCGGAGGCTCCTTGTGACCGGTCGCGGCCGGTGGCATTCTGTAGCCGTGCATGCACGAGGGGTGTCTACCCGTCGGTGCAGCGTCCCCCGAACGAGGGGAGCTGCTCCACTGGCCGGGCCGCCCTGCCGATCAGAGCACGTGCGCACCCACAGGATGCCCGGCGCCGGGGCCGGCGATGACTGAGGCCGCCCCCGCTCGCGACACCTCCGGCGCCACCACCGGGGGCGTGCTCCGCTACGTCCGCCGCCGGGCAGGTGAGGACGCCGTCGCCGAAGTGCTGCGGCGGGCCGGCGTGGCCGCGTCCGCCGCCGAGCTCGAGGACCAGTCCCGCTGGTGGAGCTACGCCACCCGGATCCACCTGTTCGCGGCCGCGACCGAGGTCCTCGACGACCCGCGCACGATGTATGAGGTGGGGGCGGCCGCGCTGCAGACCGGCCTGGCCCACTCCCTGGTCCTCCTGCTGCGCGCCATGGGCTCGCCCCGCCAGGTGTTCCGGCAGCTGCCCCGCGCCGTCCAGAGGTACAGCACCACCTCCACCATGGAGATCCTCGAGGCGACCGCCACCACGGCGACCATCCGCTACCGGTTGCACGACGGCTTCCCGCACTCCCGGCTGGACTGCGACTACACCCAGGGCCTGCTGAGCGTCGTCCCGGAGATCTTCTCGCTGCCGCCCGCGCGCGTGACGCACCAGGAATGCCAGTCCGACGGCTACCCGGCGTGCCTGTACCACCTGGCGTGGCACCGCCGGTCCCGCCTGCCGGTGCGCCGCCGCGTCCGCCAGATCGACCCGGAGCTGCAGGCGCTCCGCGGGCAGCTGCAGATCCTCCAGTCGGCGGCGACCGATCTCGTGGCCAGCGACGACGTGGACACCGTGCTGGACCGCATCGTCTCCCGGGCCGCCGAGGCGGTCCTCGCGCCCGCGTACCTGCTCGCCGTCCACGATCCCGGCGGCGGGCCGCCGCTGGTGCACGGGACCGGCGTCGCGCCCGACCTGATGCCCGAGCTCGCCGCGGCGCTGCTCGACGGCGGGGACCTCGGCCCCGACGCCGTGGTCGTGGACGTGGCGTCCGCCCGGCGGTCGCACGGCCGGCTGGCCGCGCTGTACCGCTCCGGTGACGCCGCCATGGGTGACGAGGGAGCCATGCTCGCCGCGTACGCCGGGCACGCGGCCGCCGCCCTCGACCTGATCATCGCCCTGGAGGACGCCCGCACGGAGGCCGACCGCGCCGGTGTGCTGCTGGGCCTGTCGCACGAGCTGGCGGCCGCGACCGACGCGGTCGAGGTCACCGAGCTGGTCACCTCGGCGCTGCCGCGCGTCGTCGGCTGCACGCGTTCCAGCCTGCTGCTGTGGGATCCGGGCGCCGGGGTGCTGCGCGCCTCGTCGGCAGTCGGCATCTCCGACGACCAGTGGGCGGTGCTGCAGGCGGCCGAGCTGCGTCCGGAGGACACCCCCGAGCTGGTGGGCATGCTGACCGACCGCAGCCCGATCGTCATCGACGACACGACCAGCAGCCCGCTCCTGAGGTCTGTGCTGCAGGCCATCGGCAGCGCCGTCGTCGTCGTCGTGCCGCTGCTCGCGGGCTCGACGTTCCTCGGTGTGGCGACGGCCGGCTGGCGGGCCGGCGAGGCCGTGCTGCCCCTCTCCGGCGACGTGCTCGTCCGGCTCCGCGGCGTGGCCGACCAGGCGTCCACCGCGTTGCAGAAGGCCCGTCTGCTCCAGACGGTCCGGTTCCAGGCCACCCACGACGCCTTGACCGGGCTGCCCAACCGCGTGCTGTTCCTGGACCGCCTCACCACCGCGATCGCCGAAGCCGGCCCGCGGGTCCACCTCGCCGTGCTGTTCTGCGACCTGAACCGGTTCAAGCAGGTCAACGACACCCTCGGGCACGCGGCCGGCGACGAGCTCCTCCGCCAGGTCTCGGCCCGGTTGCGCGCCGCCGTGCGTCCCGGGGACACCGTGGGCCGGCTCAGCGGGGACGAGTTCGCGGTGATCCTGCCGGGGCTGACCGAGCCGGGTGACGCCGACGGGCTGGCCGCGCGGGTCGTCGACTGCTTCCGCGAGCCGTTCCGGCTGGACGGGGTCGACGTGCCGGTCGGCACGAGCGTCGGGGTCGGCGTGCTCGGTGCCGACGGCGGGACCGCCGACGAGCTGCTGCGCGCAGCCGACGCGGCGATGTACCGGCACAAGCACGAGGGCCGGCCCACGTCCGCGCGCGGATGAGCGAGCACCGGATCACCCGAACCGGTCAGGCCGGTTCAAGTGGCTCGCGGGTCCGGCCGATCGTGGTTCCCATGGGCACGGGAGCAACCGGCGAGGATGGCATGACCGCGTCCCCGCCGGAGGAGGCGCGCGAGACATCGGGCGCCACCATCGCCGGGCTGCTCCGGTACGTCGCCCGGAAGGGTGGGGACGACGCGCTCGCCGAGGTGGTCCGGCGCGCCGGCCTCACCGCCCACGTCGAGGAGCTCACCGACCAGGCCCGGTGGTGGAGCTACGACACCCGCCTCCGCCTGTTCGCCGCGGCCACCGAGGTGCTCGACGACCCGGGCACCATGTTCCGTGTCGGCGCCTCCGCTGTGCACAGCGGCGTGGCCCATTCGCTGCTTCTCGTGCTCCGGGCGCTCGGCACCCCGCGGCAGGTCTTCCGGAGCCTTCCCCGGACCACCGCCAAGTTCACCACCGTCTCGACCATGGAAGTGGTCGAGACGACGGCTACGTCGGCGACCATGGCCCTCCGGCTGGCGGAGGGGTACTCCCACTCCGATCTGGACTGCGCGTACGCCCGGGGCCTGGCGATCACGGTGCCGGCCATCTTCGGCCTCCCCCCGGGGGTCATCGCCTCCGCGGAGTGCCAGGCCGGTGGCAGCCGGGTCTGCACCTACCACGTCACCTGGGAGCGTCGCTCGCGCCTGCGCCACCGTCGCCGCGACCGGCATGCGGACGACCCCGAGCTGCGGGCCCTGCGGGGGCAGCTGCGGACCCTGCAGTCCGCGGCCACCGAGCTGGTCGCCAGTGACGACCTGGGCACCGTGCTCCACCGCATCGTGGCTCGGGCGGGCGAGGCCGTCCTGGCCCCCGCCCATCTGCTCGTCATCTCCGCACCCGGCGGTGGTCCGCCGATGATCCACAGCGCCGGCATCCCCGGGCACCTGGTCGACGGGCTGGCCACCCGGCTCCTGGCCGGCGAGGACCTCGGGCCCACCGCCGTCGTGGTCGACATCGCCTCGGCGCGCCGGCGACACGGCCGGCTGGCCGCGATCTACCCGTCGGGTGACGGCTCCGGGACCGACGAGCAGACCATGCTGGCCGCCTACGCCGGCCACGCCGCGGCCGCCGTCGACCTGCTCATCGCGCTGGAGGACGCCCGGCTGGAGGCGGACCGGGCCGGTGCGCTGCTCGAGCTGGCACACGAGCTGGCCGGGGCCTCCGACGCCACCGCCGTCTGCTCGGTCGTCGCGGAGGCGCTGCCGCTGGTGATCGGTTGCAGCAGCGCCTCGGTCATGCTGTGGGACCCGACGCGGGGCCAGCTCCAGGCGCGGGCGTCGGTGGGTCTGGGCGAGGCGGAGGAGTGGTTCCTCGGCGCCCCGCTGCGACCGGAGGACACCCCTGAGCTGGTCGGGATGCTCACCGACCGGGAGCCGCGGATCGTCCGCGCCGCCGTGAGCAGCCCCGCCCTGCGAGAGCTGCTCACGACCATCGGGGTCTCCGACGTGGTCGCCGTACCCCTGCTCGCCGGCAGCACGTTCCTCGGGGTGGTCACGGCCAGCTGGGAGGCGGGGCAGGCGCCCGTCGAGCTGGGCGGCGACGTCCTCGCGCGGCTGCGCGGCGTGGGCGACCAGGCCTCCACCGCGCTGGAGAAGGCACACCTCCTGGAGACCGTGCGCCACCAGGCCACGCACGACGCCCTGACCGGCCTGCCCAACCGGGTGCTCTTCCTGGCGCGGCTGGAGACGGCCATCTCCGACACCGGCCGGGCCGAGTCACCCGGCGTGCTGTTCTGCGACCTCGACCGGTTCAAGGAGGTCAACGACTCCCTCGGCCACGCGGCGGGGGACGAGCTGCTGCGTCAGGTCGCCGCCCGGTTGCGGGCCGTCGTCCGCCCGGGGGACACCGTCGGGCGGCTCAGCGGCGACGAGTTCGCCGTCGTGCTGCCGGCGCTGACCGGCGCCGACGACGCGCGCCGGCTCGCCGACCGCGTCGCCGGCTGCTTCGCCGAGCCGTTCCGGCTCGACGGCCGTCCGGTGCGGATGGGGACGAGCGTGGGGATCGCGGTCCTGGACGCCGGGCTCAGCCGCAGCGCAGACCAGCTGATCCGCCAGGCCGACGCGGCGATGTACCGGGAGAAGCAGCGCCGCGCGACGGCCCGGACCGCCCGTGCGGGATCAGTCCCGCAGCCGCGCGCGTAGCGCCGCCTGCTCGGCCGCACCGAAGCCGTGCGCCTCGAGCCAGCCCGACGGGCCGCCGAAGCGCTCGTCGAGCAGCGTCAGCACCCGGTCCATCGTCTCCGCCCGTGGGGTGTGGCTGCCGACGTCACGGGTCTCCATGTCCTGGGCGTAGGTCGGGGACGCGGCGAGCTTGGCGACGAGGGCGTCGATGATCTGGGCGGTCAGTGCGTAGTCGGCGACGATCTCCTCGTGCGGCACCCCGGCGACGCCGAGGGCCAGGGCGCACACCACGCCGGTGCGGTCCTTGCCCGCCGCGCAGTGCACCAGCGAGGCGCTGTCCCCGGCCTCGGCGATCGCCCGCAGCGCCGCGACGACGTTGTCCCCCCGCTGGCCGAGGTAGCCGAGGTAGGAACGCACGGCCGGTGGCTCCTCCTCGTCGTGCGCCGCGACCTGACGGGGTAGCAGCGACTCGGCCCACCCGGCGGCCGGGAGCTCGATCCCCGGCTCGTCCTCCTCCACCGCGAACACGTCGGTGTGGTGACCGCGCTCGGGCAGCAGGGTGAAGTGCCGGTGGGTGACGTCGGGGTGGCTCCGTAGCGGTCCCCGTCCTTCCAGCAGGATCTCCGCGGTGGTGCGCAGGTCGACGACCTGGCGCAGCCCGATCTGCTCGACCAGCCGCGCGACGTCGGCGTCGCTGAGCGTCTGCAGGTTGTCGCTGCGCAGGATCCGCCCGGGCACCGTGCGCCCGCCGTCGGTGGTGGGCAGCCCACCGAGGTCCCGGGTGTTCGTGGTGCCGTCGAGCCGGATCCAGCGGTCGGTGTGCGGAGGGGTCACGGCCCCGACGGTACGGCGTCGGACCCGACCGCTCCGCCGCACCTCCGGCTCAGCAGAGCAACCGGTCGCACAGGTCGATCAGTCGCGCCCGCAGCACCGCGCCACGCTCGGCGAACCCCCGCTGGGCGGCCACGTACTCGGCCTTCCCGGCCGGTGTCTCGATCGGCACGGTCTGGTAGCCGTGGGCGCGCAGGTCGTAGGGCGAGGCCCGCATGTCCAGCTCGCGGATCTCCACGGCCAGCTCGAAGCAGTCCGCGACGAGGTCCGCCGGCGTCGCCGGGCTCAGCTTGTAGGCCCACTTGTAGAGGTCCATCCCGGCATGCAGGCACCCCGGCTGCTCCAGCTCCGGCTGGCTCTCGCGGCTCGGCCGGACCAGGGTGCGCTCCACCGCCGGCGGGGTGAAGAAGCGGAACGCGTCGACATGGGTGCACCGGATCGGGTGCGCCTCGACCACCGCATCCGTGCCTTCCGGGCCCAGGCGCAGCGGGATCTCGTGCCGGGGGGACCGGTCCCGGTACACCATCGCCCACTCGTGCAGGCCGAAGCAGCCGCTGAACGCCGGGCGCGCGGCGGTGGCCGCGATCAGCCGGCGGACGAAGCGCACAGTGTCGCCGCGGTCGGCCACGAACGCCTCGACGTCGAGGCGCACGGCGGCACCGTCGGTCGCGTACCAGCGCCAGCCGGCGTGTGGAGCGGACCCGGAGAGCGCGACGTCCGGACCGGGGTGCCAGCGGCGCAGCCTGCCGGGGGTCTCTGAGTAGTAGGTGAAGAGGAAGTCCAGGACCGGGTGCGTCCGGCCCTGGCGACGGCGTTCCCGGTGCGGCGCCGTCCACCGGTCGATGCGCGCCTCGTGGGCGGCGGAGCGGGCGAGCCACTCCTCCGCCGCCAGGGTCCGCGGCGGGCGGGTCGGTGCGGCAGACACCGCCCCAGCGTAGGTGGGGTCCTGCCCGGCTCCGGTGGAGGTCAGCCGCTACTCAGTCCCCGACCGCGCGGGTGAGCCGGTGCAGCTGCAGCGCCAGCTGGACCTCCAGGGCGCGCCCCGGCGAGGACCACTCCTTGCCCAGCAGCCGGCCCACCCGGTCCAGGCGCTGGGTCACGGTGTTGACGTGCACCCCCAGGGCGTCGGCCGCCCGCGCCGGGGAGTTGCCGGCGTCGAAGAACGCCTCCAGGGTGGCCACCAGATCGGTGCGCCGCTTGGCGTCGTACTCGAGCACCGGGGCCAGCGTCGCCTGCACGAAACCGTCGACGTCCCGTCCTTCCCCGACCAGCAGGCCGAAGAACCCCAGCTCGTCGGCGCTGGCCGAGCCACCGGTGCGGCCGAGTGCCACCAGGGTCGCCGCGCAGCGCGCCGCCTCGGCGTGCGCCGTCGCCACGTCACCCGGGCCACGTGCCGGGCCGGCGCCGCCGACGGTGACGACTCCGGAACCCGCGGCCGCCAGCTCACGGCGCACCATCGCCGCCGCCGCTCCCGGCGCCAGGTCCGGGAGGCAGAGCACCACGCAGCCGTCGTAGACACCGGCCAGCCCGCTCCTGGTGGCCGCCAGGTGGGTCGCCGCGGCCAATGCCCGCGGCCGGCAGCGGGCCTCCACCCGCGCGACCACGACGGCGTGCGCCCGGTCCAGGTCCGTGCCCAGCCGGCGGGCCCGCTCGCGCAGCCCGTCGGAGTCCCGGAGCGCCGTGCTCAGCAGCTCCTCCAGCAGCTCGCCGCGCACCCGGTTCTCCGCCTCGCCGGCCGTCCGGCGGGTCAGCAGCAGCAGCGCCGTGACCAGGGCGGCCCGTTCGAGGACGCGCTGCTCCCAGTCGGACAGCTCCTCCTCGCGGTGCAGCACCAGCCCGCCGAGCAGTTCGCTGTCGACCGTCACCGCGGCGGTCCACCAGCTGCCGTCCCGCACGGTGCGGCCGGTCGAGCGGGCCAGCGCCAGGGCCGCGGCCGGGTCTGGCGGCAGCCCGGGTGCGGCGGTGTCGGTGCCCGTCGTGCCGCTGCGGCCGTCCTCGTCCAGCACCGTGATGCTGCCGCCCAGCGCCTCGGTCACGGCCGCCGCCACGTCCTCCACACCACCGCCGCGGAGCACCACGTCGATGAACCTGTCGTGCGCGCCGGCGGCCCGCTCGACCGACGCGGTGTGCGCGCGCAGCTCACGGCTGGCCGCCGACAGCTCGTCCAGCGCCGCCCGGGTCTCGTCCAGCAGCCGGGCGTTGTCCAGCGCGATCGCCGCGTGGGCGGCCAGCGATCCCAGCAGGGACACCTCCGACCGGTCGAAGCTGCGCTCGGTCCGGTCGGCGGCGAAGAGCACGCCGATGACCTGGGAGCCCCGGATCAGCGGCACCCCGAGGATGGCGACCAGGCCCTCGTCGCGGACGCCCTTGTTGATCTCGTCGGTGTGCCGGAAGCGGGAGTCGGTGAAGTAGCTGGACGTCGCGTACGGGGCCGCCGTCTGGGCGACCAGCCCGCCGAGCCCGGCCCCCATCGGCAGCCGGAGCGCCTGGAAGCGGGCGGAGACCGAGCCGGCGGTGACCCGCATGCTGGTGTCGCTCCGGGCGGGGTCGTTCAGGGTCAGGTATGCCACGTCGCTGCCCAGCAGCTGCCGGGCGCGCCGGACGATCGCGCCGAGGACCGAGTCCACCCCGCGCAGGGCCGCGAGGTCACTGGCGGTGTCGAAGAGCGCCGACAGCTCCGATTCCCGGCGGCGGCGGGCCGCGAAGGCCGCCCGCACCGTCAGGGCCAGCAGCTTGATCCGCTCCAGCTCGGCCAGCTCGTCGGCGCCGGCCCCGGCCGCACGCGCGCGGACGAGGGGCCGCTCGTACTCGATCGCCGCTGCGTCGTCGAGGAGCAGTTCGAAGTACTCGGCGGCGTGCGTCGTGGCCGGCCGCGAGCTATGGCCGATGGCGGGCGGGACCGGTGACCGGGGCACACCCGGCATTCTGGCCGGTCGCGCGCTCAATGCGCGCCCCAGCCGCCGTCCATCACCAGGGAGGTGCCGGTGACCGAGGCGGCCGCGGGTGAGCAGAGCCAGGCCACGGCGTCGGCGACCTCCTCGGGCTCGATCAGCCGCTTCACGGCGGCGGGGGCGAGCATCACCCGTTCGACGACCTCGTCCGCCGACATCCCGTGCGCCTTCGCCTGGTCGGCGATCTGCCCCTCCACCAAGGGTGTGCGCACGTATGCGGGGTTCACGCAGTTGGAGGTGACCCCCTTGTCGGCGCCCTCGAGCGCGATCACCTTCGACAGCCCCTCCAGGCCGTGCTTGGCCGTCACGTACGCGGACTTGTACGCCGAGGCGCGCAGGCCGTGGATGGAGCTGATGTTCACCACCCGCCCCCAGCCCTCGTCGTACATGTGCGGCAGCGCGCCACGCGCCAGCCGGAACGGGACCTCGACCATCAGCCGCAGGATGTAGGCGAACCGGTCCACGGGGAACTCGTGCACCGGGGCCACGTGCTGCAGGCCGGCGTTGTTCACCAGGACGTCCACGTCGAGATCGAGCGCATCGACGGCCGCCAGGTCGGAGAGGTCCACGGCCACCGCGGTGCCCCCCAACTCCGCGGCCACGGCCTCGGCAGCCGCCGCGTCCCGGTCGACGACGACCACGTCGGCCCCGTCGGCGGCGAGCCGGCGCGCGCAGGCCCGCCCGATGCCCGACGCCCCTCCGGTGATGAGTGCCCGGCGACCGACCATGGGCCCTGTGACCGTCATGGTGGGAACGCTAGGCCGTGGACGTGACGCCCCCCACGGCGGCTGGGCACACAGCTGCCGCAAGGTCTGTGGTGCACCGCCACACCGGCCGCACGGTCGGGGGTCAGTCGGACTGGTTCCCGGGGCGCGCCACCGCGTCGTCCTGCTGGGCGTCGTCGTCGGTGGTGAGAGTGACCTCGTCGTCGCGGCGGCTCTCGGTGGAGCCGTCGTCGGCGGTGTCGGGGGACTCCCGGTAGCCGGTCGGCTCGGACTCGCTCATCGGCCGTCATCTCCTGCTCGGTTGGTGGGCGCCCCGACCTCGCCGGAGGCACCGGCCCGCCGCGCCCGGGCGATGTCGCCGTCGGCTCGCGCGGGCAGGTCGTCGCCCTGGGCGGCGTCCCGCTCGATGGCCTCGTCGGCGGTGAGGGGCACGTCGTCGAAGGACGAGGCCAGGTCGCTGTTGGCGCCGGTGCCCGACGCGGTCGGGACGTCCTGCTGGATGCGGTCGCTGCCCTGTGGGTCGCTCACGGGTCCTCCTGGGGGATCGACGTCCCTGGCCCATGCCCGGCTCCCCGGCGCCGAAACGGCCGGCGGTCGCCTCCCGTGCGGGAGACGGCCGCCGGTTCTCCGTCGTCTGCTCAGCTTGTCGTTTAACCCCGCCCGGGCCTGATGAGTTACACGGATGTGTTTCCGGCTGGCATGAGGGCGGCCACCGCGTGATCCTTTGAAGTTGCGACGCTTCAAGGAATCGGCGGTGGCCGTCATGGACAGTCTGGACCCGGTCGACGCGGTTGGCCAGAGCACGGCGGCGATGGACAGGCTGCGGGTGTTCCGCGGAGAGGTGTACCAGTGCCTGGGTCGGCGCCGAGATGTGCTGTTCGAGTTGACCGACGCGTTGTTGTGCACCGAGGGTCCGGTCAAGACATTGGTCGGGCTCTGTCTGGCCCCGGAGCATCGCCGTGGTCACGGTGCCCTGTACGACGGGGTCAACTGCGGGCAGGTCGATGCCGACCGGCTGCGGGAGACGTTGGCGGAGCTGCCGGTACCGCGGATGTTCGGCGGACGGATCGTGTTGGCTATCGACGTCTCGCCGTGGCTACGCCCGGACGCCGAGACCTGCCCGGATCGGCTGTTCTGCCACGTCTACGGGCGCGGACGCAACGCCGATCAGCGGATCCCGGGCTGGCCGTATCAGGTCGTCGCCGCGCTGGAGAGCGGGCCGACCAGCTGGACCGCGGTGCTGGATGCGGTGCGGCTGGGACCGGCCGATGACGCGACCGCGGTCACCGCCGATCAGCTGCGCGCGGTCGTGAACCGGTTGCAGGCGGCCGGGCACTGGCGTGCCGGCGACCCGGCGATCATGGTGATGCTGGACTCCGGCTATGACGTGACCCGGCTGGCGTTCGTGCTGGCCGACCTGCCGGTGCACCTGGTCGGGCGGATCCGCGCCGACCGGGTCATGCTCGGCCCCGCCCCGTCGCCGGGCGTCGACCCTCGCGCCGGGCGGCCCCGCCGGCACGGCGCGGTCATGGCGCTGGCCGATCCGGGCAGCTGGCCGACCCCGGCCACGCAGACCCAGACAGCCACCACCCGCTACGGGCAGGCCGCGGCCACCTCCTTCGACCGGATGCACCCACGGCTGGCCTCCCGCGGTCCCTGGGCCGACCACCCCGGCCGGCTGCCGATCGTCGAGGGCACCGTGATTCGTCTGCAGGTCGAGCACCTGCCCGGCCAGCGTGAGGCCAAGCCGGTGTGGCTGTGGTCCGCGACTACCGGCGCCGACGCCGAGGAAGTCACCCGCTGCTGGCAGGCCTACCTGCGCCGCTTCGACCTGGAGCACACCTTCCGCCTCTGGAAGCAGACCCTCGGCTGGACCGCCCCGAAGATCCGTTCCCCGCAGGCCGGTGACCGCTGGACCTGGCTGGTGATCGCCGCGCACACCCAGCTCCGCCTGGCCCGCCACCTCGCCGTCGACCTGCGCCGGCCCTGGGAGAAACCCCTGCCCGCCGAGCGACTGACCCCCGCCCGGGTCCGGCGCGGGTTTCGCCACCTGCGGGCGAAGACCGGTCAGCCGGCCAGCGCACCGAAACCCTCCCGGCCGGGCCCGGGCCGCCCTCCGGGCGTGCCGAACCGACACCGAGCCACCCGCCACGACGTCGGAAAGACCCCGCGAGACCCCCACGACCAACAACTCAGGGGTTAAACGACAAGCTCAGAAGGCCGCTTCGTCGATCACTTGGCCGCCGCCTGCTCCGGGGCGAAGGGCTGGTCCTCGGCCCAGTCCAGGATCTCCTCGTTGGCCTCCCTCGCCTCCTCGAGGATCACCGCGTGGGATCCGTCGTCGATGATCTCCAGGTCGGCTCCGGGGATGGCCTCGGCCATCTGCTGGGAGATGCTCACCGGGTAGATCGTGTCCTGCAGGCCCACCAGGACCAGGGTCGGCACGTCGATCTCCGGCAGAAGTGGCCGGAAGTCAGGCCGCGTGGCCAGCGCCTCCGCCCCGGCGATGTACGCCTGCTTGGAGGCCTCGTCCATGAGCCCGGTCACGTAGTCGACGAGCTCGGGCTTCTCCAGCCGTGCCTCGCCGGTGAGCATCTCGTCGATGATCAGCGGCGGTACCGCTTCCGTGCCCTGCTGGTTGACGACCTCGATCAGACCGCGCCAGGTGCCCACCTCGGGCGGGGGAGCGGGGGCTGCAACTGTGTCGATGAGGAGGATCCCGTCGAAGCGGTCCGGCGCCTGCTGGTACATCGAGAAGACGATCGGGCCGCCCATCGACATGCCACCGATGACCGCCGACTCCACCCCGAGCTCGTCCATGACGGCGAGCACGTCACCGGCGTAGCTCTCGATGGACCCCTCGGGCTGCTCGCCCAACGCCTCGCTGCGGCCGTAGCCGCGCAGATCCACGGTGATCACCCGGTAGCCCGCCTGGACGAGCGCCTCGCGGTTCTCGGCGAAGAGGTCACCGGTCAGCGGATAGCCGTGGATCAGGAGGATCGGCTGGCCCTCGCCCTGGGCCTGGGCCTGGGCCTGGTAGAAGATGCGCGCGCCTTCCACCTCGACGAATCCCTCCTCGCCGGCGAACGTGCTCTCGACCGGACCCGGCCCCGCCTCTGGTGCGGGGTCGGTGCCGGCCGCCGCCATTCCGAGCGGGGCCAGGCAGGCAGTGGTCAGGCCGACGGCGAACAGGCTGCGGCGCAGCAGCATGGGGACTCCTGGATCGGGATGGCCGGCGACAGGCATCGGTCACCGGATGGGAGGACTCCCGATCTACCCCTTGCCCCCACGAGCGAATACGACGTTCTGATGACGTCGGCGGGCGCGGCAGCAGGCCGCTTCCGCCGACGACGGGGAGCGGCCTGCCGCCCGGCTGTCAGAAGGCCGCTTCGTCGATCTCCATGAGGGCGTTGTCGGTGTTCTCGACGATGGCCCGCTCCGAGGCCAGCCGCGGCAGCACCTGGGTGGTGAAGAAGCGGGTGGCGGCGAGCTTGCCCTCGTAGAAGTGCCGGTCCTTCTCGGAGACCGGGCCGGCCAGGGCGCCCAAGGCCACCTCCGACTGGCGGACCAGCAGCCACGCGGTGACCAGGTCGCCGGTGGCGAGCAGCAGCCGGCTGGTGTTCTGGGCGACCTTGTACAGCGCCGTCATGTCCTGCTGGGCCTCGGTGAGGTGGCCGAACATGGTGGTCAGCATGCCCTGGACGTCGGCCAGCGCGGTCGCGAGCAGGCCGCGCTCCTCCTTGAGCCGGCCGTTGCCGGCCTCGGCGTCGACCGTGGCCTGGACCTGCGAGGCCAGCCAGGTCAGCGCGACGCCGCCGTCCTTGACGATCTTCCGGAAGAAGAAGTCCTGGCCTTGGATCGCGGTGGTGCCCTCGTAGAGGGTGTCGATCTTGGAGTCCCGGATGTACTGCTCGATCGGGTAGTCCTGCAGATAACCCGACCCGCCCAGGGTCTGCAGGGACTCGGCGGTGAGCAGCTGGGTGGCCCGCTCGGAGCCGAAGCCCTTCACGATGGGCAGCAGCAGGTCGTTGAGCCGCTCGGCCAGCGTGGCCCGCTCGGCGTCGCCCTCGGCCTCGGCCTCGGTGACCTGGTCGCGGAAGCTCGCCGCGTACAGGTACAGCGCGCGCATGCCCTCGGCGTAGGACTTCTGCAGCATCAGCGAGCGGCGCACGTCCGGGTGGTGGGTGATGGGAACCCGCAGGGCGTCCTTGGACGTCGCGGTGAGGTCGGCACCCTGCACGCGGGTCTTCGCGTAGTCGAGCGCGACCTGGTAGCCGGCCGACAGCGTCGCGATCGCCTTTGCGCCCACGAACATGCGGGCGTGCTCGATGACCTTGAACATCTGGGCGATGCCGTCGTGCACCTCGCCGACCAGCCAACCCTGCGCGGGCACCGGGCCGTCGCCGAAGGTGAGCTCGCAGGTGGTGGAGACCTTGAGGCCCATCTTCTTCTCGACGTTGGTGACGTAGGCGCCGTTCCGCTCGCCGAGCTCGCCGGTCGCGAGATCCACGTGGAACTTGGGGACGACGAACAGCGACAGCCCCTTGGTGCCGGCCTTCGCGCCCTCGGGGCGGGCCAGGACCAGGTGCACGATGTTGTCGCTCAGGTCGTGCTCAGCGGAGGTGATGAACCGCTTCACACCGTGGATGTGCCAGGAACCGTCGGGCTGCTGCACGGCCTTGGTGGTGCCGGCGCCGACGTCGGAGCCGGCGTCGGGCTCGGTGAGCACCATCGTGGCGCCCCAGCCCTTCTCCAGCATCAGCTCGGCCATCCGCTTCTGGTCGGGCGTGCCCAGCTCGTCGAGGATCGCGGCGAAGGCGGCCCCCGAGCCGTACATGAACGCCGCCGGGTTGGCGCCGAGGATCATCTCGAAAGCGCCCCAGGTCAGGGCGTGCGGTGCGCCGAAGCCGCCCAGGTGCTCGGGCAGGTCGAGGCGGTACCACTCGCCGTCCTCGATGGCCTTGACCGACTTCTTGAACGACTCGGGGAGCGTCACCGAGTTCGTCGCCGGGTCGAACACGGGCGGGTTGCGGTCGGCGTCGACGAAGGACGCCGCGACGGGGCCCTCGGCCAGCCGGCGGACCTCGCCGAGGATCCCGCGGGCGGTCTCGACGTCCATCTGCGCGAACGGCCCGGTGCCGAAGCGGTCCTTCGTGTCCTGGAACTCGAAGAGGTTGAACTCGAGGTCCCGAAGGTTGGCGGTGTAGTGCGTCATGGCGCTCAGGCTCCCGTGCTCCGTGCCGGCGTACGGCATCGTGCTACTCGCGAGTAACAAACGCTATTACTCGCGGGTAGCAACGGCAAGCGTCGGGATCCTCGACACGCCCCCGGCGGGGCATCTGACCCGGAGGGGTCAGCGCTTGCGGCGCCGGGCGCGGCGAACCAGGCCGGCCAGCCACACCAGCAGCCCGCCCAGGGCCGCGCCGATCAGCAGCGCCAGCACCAGCGGCGCCTGGACGTCGGTGAAGACGAGGCTGATCTGCACCGTCTGGCCGTTGAAGACCACGAAGAGCACCAGCAGGACGGTGACGAAGATCAGCAGCGCCAGGGCCAGCGTGCGGCCGATGGCGCGGCCGGTGTGCCGCTCGCGCACCGGCTCCGGGGCCGGCTGCGGCGGTGCGGGCGGTGGCGCAGCAGGCTCGCTGTCAACGGGACCGGTGGGGCCGGTCGCGCGGTCCCCCAGGCCGACGTCGAGCGGGTCGCGGGGCGTACCGGGCGGCGGCCGGTCGGGCCCGGTCATCGGGCGTCCGGCTCGGTGTCGGCCGGCGGGTACGCCGGCCCGGCGATGCCGTCGGCCGGTCCCTCGGTGGCGCCCAGGGAGTTCCGGTCCTCGCTCGGCGCCTTCTGCGCCCCGAGCGGCTGGGCCTCGCGGTCGGCTCCTGCGTTGTTCTCGTCGGGCATGGTCATTGTCGAGGACTGCCCGTGTCCGGGGTGCCGGAAACCGCCCGGGTCGGTCGTCCCCGGGCCCGCGACGTCGCCTGCTGCCGCGCCAGTGGGCTCACGACGCCCGCTGGCCGCGACGAAGTGCGCTGGCGCCTACTTCTGGGCGCTTGGGTTCAAGGAGTCGACGCAACACCTCGATGAGACGGGGTGGTGTCGATGGGAGCAACGGGACATGTACCGCTGCCGCAGGAGGTGCGTCGGCGGTTCTGGCAGCTGATCGCCGCGGGATCCTCGACCGAGGACGCCTCGGCAGCCGTCGGGGTCACCGGCAGCACCGGGCGGCGATGGTTCGTCGAGGCCGGCGGCATACCCCCTGTGCAGCTGGCCGAGCCCAACGGCCGCTATCTGTCCGTCAGTGAGCGTGAGGAGATCGCGCTGGATCGGGCGGCCGGTCTGGGCGTCCGCGAGATCGCCCGGCGGTTGGAGCGCAGCCCCTCGACGATCAGCCGGGAACTCGCTCGCGGCTGTCTGACGCGCCGTCCGGCCGGCCGCTACAAGGCATCGGTCGCCCAGGCCCGCGCCGAGGCCCGGGCGCGCCGGCCCAAGCCGGCCAAGCTGACCCAGCATCCGGTGCTGCGCGACTGGGTGGCCGACAAGCTCGAGCACCTGCAGTGGAGCCCGGAGCAGATCAGTCATCGGCTGCGGCTGGCGTTCCCCGACGATGAGTCCATGCGCATCAGCCACGAGGCGATCTACCAGTCCCTCTACGTGCAAGGCCGGGGTGCGCTGCGCCGTGAGCTGGCCGTCTGCCTGCGCACCGGCCGGGCGCTGCGCAAGCCGCGGCGGCGAGCCGATGGCCGCCGTGAGCGGATCAAGGACAAGGTGATGATCTCCGAGCGGCCCGCCGAGGTCGCCGACCGCGCGGTGCCCGGACACTGGGAGGGCGACCTGATGGTCGGCAAGGACAGCGGCTCGGCGGTCGGCACGCTGGTCGAGCGCACCACCCGGTTCACCATGCTGCTGCATCTGCCAGCCGATCACGGCGCCGAAGCCGTCGCCGCCGCAATCACCGCCAAGATCACCACCATGCCGGTCGCGCTGCGCCGCACGCTGACCTGGGACCAGGGCATCGAGTTGGCCCGGCACGCCGAGATCACCATCGCCGCGGACCTGCCGGTCTACTTCTGCGATCCGCACAGCCCCTGGCAGCGCGGCAGCAACGAGAACACCAACGGCCTGCTGCGCCAGTACCTGCCCAAGGGCACCGACCTGTCCGGGCACAGCGCCGCCGACCTGGACGCCATCGCCGACAAGCTCAACGGCCGCCCTCGCAAGACCCTCGGCTTCCACACTCCGGCCGAGGAACTCGCTCGACTATTGTCTGATGATCAACTAGCCGGTGTTGCGTCGACCAGTTGAATCCGCCGCGCTCGAACCGGGCGTCCGCGCACATCCTCCAGACGGCCGTCGACGCGCGGCTCAGTCGGTCAGGGCGGGCCCGGCCTCGTGCGCGGGGTGCCCGGCGGTGCGTTCGCGCTGCTTCATGCGGGCCTCGAGGACGTGCCGGTCGCCGCCGGCGAGCTGCTCGCGGGCGCGGGCGTCGTACCCGCGGAAGGCGGCCCAGTAGTTCTCGTCGAAGTCCTCGACGATCTGGAAGGTCCAGCGCTCGGCGATGACGTTCCGCCCGACGAGATCCCGCTCCAGGTCCGCGGCCAGCTGCGCCGCGCCTGCCTCGTCGAACAGGTCGACGGACTCCTGCAGCAGCCGGTCGGCCTTGCCGGTCAGCTGGTGGAAGGCGTAGAGGAAGCCGCGGGCCTGGTCCACGGTCTCCAGGGCCTCGGAGAGCTTGCCGAGCGCTGCCACGGTCGTGTCGTCGAGGTCGGGGCGGGTGCGGTCGTTCGTCACCGGCCCATCCTGCGGTCAGCCCTGGTCGACCGCGATCTCGATGAGCCGCTCGGCCAGCTGCCGGCCGTGGGCGGCGGGCCCGTCGGGGCCCAGCAGGCCGCCGGACAGGTACATGCCGTCGATGATCAGGTGGATCTGGGCGGCCAGGTCGTCCCCGTCTCCGGGCACGATCCCGTCGGCCAGGCGCTCCAGGCGGGCGTGCAGCTCGAACTTGTAGTCGGCCGCCGCGCTGCGCGCCGGGTGCTGCGGGTCGTCGTACTCGCTGCTGACGTTGGTGAACGGGCAGCCGCGGAAGCCGGTGCGGGTGACGTCCCGCTCGACGGCGTCGACCACGGACAGCAGCGCGGCGCGCGGGTCGCCCTCGAGCCTGTCCAGCTCGGCGTCGATGAACGCCAGTACCGTGGCCGCCTTGCGGGTGAGGTAGGCCCCGACGAGGTCGTCCTTGCTCTTGAAGAGCCGGTACACCGTCATCTTGCCCAGGCCGGTCTCGCGGACCAGCTCATCCATCCCGACGCTGCGCGAGCTGCGACCGGCGAAGAGCCGCTCGGCGGTGTCCAGCACGATCGCCTGCCGCTCGGCGCGGCTACGGCGGACCGGCGCCGAGCTGTCGTCGGCGGGAACGAGATCCAGGGCGGCGGTCACGTCAGCGAGGATGCACCAGTCCCGTGACGGAGCAGTTCGCGGCACGCCGACGTGGTTGCTCTGGGTGACGAGAGGCAGCCGGGTCGGGCGTGGTTGCGGGGAACGGTGAGATCCTTGTGGCAACCGACCGTCACCACACGGTGACGTGCTGGAGCGGCCCCCTGCAGGGGGGTCCCGCCGCGAGCTTGCCAGCGGTGCGGGGCAGCGGCCCTTCGTCAGTCGCGGCGGGTGCGGCGGGGGTTGGCCAGCAGCCGGGCGACGGCGCGGACCGCGGTCTCGGCGGTGGACTCCTCGCGGGCCCCGGATGACTCGTCGGTGGCCTGGCGCTGCTTTCCGGTCTCCTCCATGTGCCGCATCGTGCCCGATGCGGCACCCAGGGAAACAGGTGCGCCGCTCGCCCGGGTGAGACTCCGATCACCTGGTGCGGCCCCGTGCGGTTCAGACGTCGGGAGTGTCCGCGCCGCCCCCGGCGGTGTCGTCCCGTCCCTCGGCCGGCTCCTCGGGGTGCGGCGTCCGGCCGCTGCCGGCCTCCTCGCCGGCCGGGTCGCCTTCCGCGCGCTCGGCACTGCGGGGGGTGCGGTGGGCTTCGCTCATGTCGCTCCTCCTCGGGACGGGGGTCGCAGGCCCCTGTGCCCGATCCTCCGGGCGGTGAACCGCCGGTCAGCCGACCGGGGTGGCGGCCGGGACCCGGGGCAGCAGTGCTCGAACGGTCTCGTCGTCCGGGAGTGCCCCGCGCGCGCCGGGACCGGTGGTGGACAGTGCCGCGGCGGCGACGGCGTACCGGACGGCATCCGGGAGCCCGGCGCCGGCGGCCAGCGCCTGACCCAGCGCACCGCTGAAGCAGTCGCCCGCCCCGGTGGTGTCGACGACGGCCACCGGCGGCGGCGCCTGCAGCAGTGCCGGACCGCCGTCCGCCGGGACCACCAGGACGCCCCGCGCGCCCAGCGTGACGACGACGGCCCCACGCGTCACCTGGCGGGCCAGGTCGGCGAGCGCGGCGGGGGAGCGGTCGCCGGGCCCGGCGCCCGCCAGGTGCACGAGCTCGTGCTCGTTCGGCAGCAGCACGTCCACCCGCTCGAGCAGCGCGGCCGGGAGCTCCCGGGGCGGGGCGGGGGTGAGGACGACGGTGCCGGTGGCGGCCCGTGCGGCCGCCTCGACGGCGTCGAGCGGGACCTCCAGCTGGAGGAGCAGCACCTGAGCCTCGCGGACCGACGGGACGTCGACGTCGGCGGCCGTCAGCAGCGCGTTGGCTCCCGGTACGACGACGATGAGGTTCTCCCCGCTGCCGTCCTCCACCGGGATCGTCGCGCTCCCGGTCGGGACGCCGGTGGTGCGCAGCACCCGGCGGACGTTGACCCGGGACGCGGCCAGGGCGGCCAGCTGCCGGTCGCCGGCCGCGTCCTCGCCGAGCCGGCCGACCATGTGCACCCCCGGCCCCAGCAGCCCGGCCGCCGCGGCCTGGTTCGCGCCCTTCCCGCCCGGCGCGAAGGTGGCGGTGCGGGCGACGACCGTCTCACCGCGCCCGGGCAGCCGGCCGACGGCCAGCAGCACGTCCTCGTTCAGGCTGCCGACGACGGTGACGGACACGGGTACCTCCGATGGGCGTGCGGACGACGCCGTTCCCCGCGATCATGGCCTGGTGAACCCACTGACGGCCGGCAGGGTGGTCCGCGAGCCGTGATCGCCCTGGAAGCGGAGACGGACCTGCGGCGCAACGACCCGGCGCAGTACGACCAGCTGGCCGACCAGTGGTGGGAGGCGTCCGGGGGCTTCGCCGCCCTGCACTGGCTGGCCGCGTCCCGCGCCGAGCACATCCCGCCCGCGGCCACGCCGGGAGCCCTGCTGGTCGATCTCGCCTGCGGCGGCGGGCTGATGGCACCGCACGCGGCCCGCCTCGGCTACCGGCACGTCGGCGTCGATCTCGGCACGGAGGGGCTGCGCGTGGCGCGCGGCCACGGGTTGCTGCCGGTGCGGGGATCGGTGCTCGCCGTGCCGCTGGCCGACGGGTGCGCCGACGTGGTCGTCGCCGGGGAGATCCTCGAGCACGTCGACGACGACGTCGCCGTGCTGGCCGAGTGCGCCCGGCTGCTCCGACCGGGCGGCACGCTCGTGATCGACGCGCTGGCGGCGACCCGGCTCAGCCGCTTCCTCATGGTGACCGTCGCCGAGAAGCTCCCGGGCGGGCCGCCCCCGGGCATCCACGACCCCGCCCTGTTCGTGGACCGGGAGCGGCTGCTGGCCGCTGCCGACCGGCTGGGCCTGGACCTCCGGCTGGTCGGCCTGCGGCCCTCGATGCGGCAGGCCGTAGCCTGGGCCCTGGGACGGCGCGAGTCGGTCCGGATGAAGCCGATCCGGTCCACCGCCGTCGTGTTCGCCGGCTACGGGCGGAAAAGGTGAGCGAGCAACGACGTCGCGCCGGACGTACCGTCGGGGCCATGACCCCGACCAGGCGTTCCGCGGAGCGGCGCAGGTGAGCGCCGCCGTCGTCACCGGTGCCGGATCGGCCCTACCCGCGACCCTGGAGCAGCAGGCGGCCTGGGACGGGTTCTTCGCCCGCCACTACGAGGGTGTCCGCGCCGCCGAGCGGATCTTCCTCGGCGCGGGCGTGCGCCGACGGCACGCCGTGGCCAACCCGATGGACGAGGACCTCAGCGGCTGGGGCACCGGCGCGCGGATGGCCCGCTACATCCAGGAGGCCCTCCCGCTGGGCAAGCAGGCGGTGGCCGGCGCGCTCGACGCCGCGGGGCTCGCGCCCGGCGACGTCGGGCTGTTCGCCGTCGCCACCTGCACCGGGTACGCCACCCCGGGGCTGGACATTCGGCTGGCCAGCGACCTGGGCATGCCGCCGGGGCTGCAGCGGCTGCTCGTCGGTCACATGGGCTGCTACGCGGCGATCCCCGGGCTGGCCGCCGTCGGTGACTTCGTCACCGCGCGGTCGCGCCCGGCCGTGCTGCTCTGCTGCGAGCTGACCAGCCTGCACGTGCAACCGGCCCAGCCCGACCTCGAGCAGGTCGTCGCGCACGCGCTGTTCTCCGACGCGGCGGCGGCCGTCGTCGTCGAGCCCGGGGCGGCCCGCGGCCACCGGCTGGCCGGCATCGTCGCCCGCACCGACGCCTCCACCGCCGACCACATGACGTGGGACGTCACCGACCTGGGGTTCCGCATGGGGCTGTCCCCCCGGGTGCCCGACGTGCTGTCCCGGCACGTCGGCGAGGTCGTCGACGAGTTGCTCGCCGAGGCAGGGCTGCGCGTGGAGGACGTCGCCGGCTGGGCCGTGCACCCGGGTGGCCCCCGGATCATCGACGTGGTGCGCGACGAGCTCGGCCTGGCCGAGGAGCAGGTCGGCGCCTCGCGCCGGGTGCTGGCCGAGCACGGCAACTGCTCGTCGGCCACCGTGCTGCTCGTGCTGCAGGAGCTCGCCGACGTCGACGGTCCGATCGTGGCCATGGCGTTCGGTCCCGGCCTGACGCTGTACGCCGCGCTGCTGCTGCCCGCCTGACTATCGGGCCACCGCCCGCCGCCCTACGCTGAGTGACGAGCGTCACAGTGCGTCAGGAGGTGGGCCCGTGGATCCTGCGCCCGCGCCCGTTCGCGTGTTCCTCGTCGACGACCACGAGGTGGTGCGCCGGGGTGTCGCCGAGGTGCTCGAGGACGATCCGGGCATCACCGTGGTCGGGGAGGCCGGGACGGTCGCCGAGGCGCGGGCGCGCGTTCCCGCCGTGCGCCCCGACGTCGTCGTCCTGGACATGCGGCTGCCCGACGGGGACGGCGCCTCCCTCTGCCGTGACCTCCGTGCCCGGGTCCCCGGACTGCGCTGCCTGGTGCTCACCAGCTATGCCGACCAGGACGCACGGGACGCGGCGCTGCGCGCGGGCGCGGCCGGTTTCCTGCTCAAGCAGGTGCGGGGCCCGGCGCTGGTGTCGGCGGTCCGCACCGTGGCGGCGGGCGGCGTGCTGCTGGCCGATGGCCCGCGCCCGGGGCGGGCGGGGGACGACCGGCTCTCGGTCCTCACCGACCAGGAGCGCTCCGTCCTGCGGCTGATCGGGGAAGGCCTGACCAACCGGCAGATCGGGGAACGCATGGGACTGGCCGAGAAGACGGTCAAGAACTACACCAGCCACCTGCTGGCCAAGCTGGGGTTCGAACGCCGTACCCAGGCCGCGATCCTGGCGACGGAGCTGCGCGACGACCGGCCGCACGGGCGTTGAGGGTCAGCCGGGCAGGGGCACCGCCCAGGTGACCTCGGTCCCGGACGAGCCGGTGGCCACGGTCAGCCGCCCGCCCCGCCGCTCCGCCCGGTCGGCCAGATTGGCGAGTCCGCTGCGAACGGTCGGGGTCGGCAGACCGCGCCCGTCGTCGGTGACGACGGCGCGGAGCGTGTCGGCGACGGCCACGGTCACCATCAGGCGAGTGGCGCCGGCGTGCCGCACCACGTTGGTCACCAGTTCGCGGACGACGGCGACCAGCTCGGTGGCGACGTCGGCGGGCAGCTCCTCGATGTCGCCGCGCACCCGCAGCGCCGGTTCCAGCCCGTGGCCGTCGGTGACCGACCGCACGACGTCGGCCAGCCGGCTGCGGAGGACCGTCGAGGCCGGATCCGGCGCGGCGTGCAGCTCGAAGATCGACGTCCGGATACGGGCGATCGTGCCGTCCAGCTCGTCGACCCGCTCGGCGATCCGGCCGGCGACCTCGGGCGCCGACTCCTCCAGCGAACGGCCGATGCGGTCCAGCGCCAGCGCAGTGGCGAAGATCCGCTGCACGACGTGGTCGTGCAGGTCGCGCGCGATCCGGTCACGGTCGGTCTGCACCTGCAGGCGCTGTTCCCGCTGCTGACTGCGTACGAGTTCGAGCGCCACCGCCGCCTGGGTGGCGAAGGCCGACGCCAGCTCCAGCACCGCGGGGTCGAACGCGGGGCGGTCTCGTGTCCGCGCCGCGACCAGCGTGCCCAGCGGAGCCGACCCACCGAGCGGGACGAGCAGGGTCGACCCGTAGGCGACGGCGAGGTCGCCGATCTCCCGGGACGGGGCGGGGGCACCGGGCCCGGTGGCGACCGCGTCGAGCAGCCGGGGTGCGCCGGACCGGTGCGCCGCCCCGAGCCGGGTATCGGCCAGCGGGATGCGGACCCCCTCGGCGTCCTCGGCCGCCGGGCCGACCGCGGCCGTGACGGTGAGCGTCTCCTCGTCCTCGGGCAGCGGCACGAGCACGGCGACCGCGTCGGCCCCGGACAGTTCGGCGACCCTGGCGGCGGCGGTGCGCAGCACCGCGTCGGCAGGTGAACCGGACAGCAGTGCCGTGGCGATCTCCGTGCCCGCCTGCGACCAGGCCCGGCGGAGTTCGGCGCGCTCGAGCAGTCGGGCGTTCTCGATGGCCAGGCCGGCCACGGCCGCCAGTGACCGCGCCACCGCGACGTCGGCCGCGGTGAACTCCGCGCCGGCGCGGGTGCGGCTCACGGAGAGAGTCCCGAACGCGGCGTCGCGCACCCGCACCGGCACGGTGATCGACGACCGTGGCGACGGGTGCGCCGGAGCGGGCACCACCGGGCCCACCGTGACGAACCGGTCCACCCCGACTCCGTCCGGGGTCAGCACGCTCAGCGCACCGGAGGTCGCGTCCAGGTGGCGGACGGCCGTCGTGACCACCTCGTGGAGCGTCGTCTCCAGCGGACCGCCCCGGGTGGTCGCCGGCAGCACGGCGGCGTCGTCGGTCACCGGGAGCGCCGTCGATCGGGCGGGGGCACGGCCTGACCGTAGGAGCGGCACCTCCCGGGAGGAAGGGCTGCGCTCATCGTGGCGTGCCCGGCAATCGTGTTCCAGGGACGAAAGACCCCGGACGCGAGCGAGGCCCCGGTCGGTGGACCGGGGCCTCGCTCACGGATCGTCCGCGCCGTGGAGCGGGTGACGAGAATCGAACTCGCACTGTCAGCTTGGGAAGCTGATGTTCTACCATTGAACTACACCCGCGGACGGCGACGAGACTACCTGGTGGCCCTGCCTCCGCGGCAGCCACCCCGCTCAGCGGCGCATCTCCGCGAGGAGGCCGGTGGCCTCCGAGCGCAGCCGACACCGCGCCCCGTCCGTATGGGGAAGCCGGACGGGGCGCGGTGGCTCAGCGGACGCGCCGGGACGGCGCGGTGGACGGCGTCAGATCGCGACGCCGGTGCAGCTGGCGGAGCAGTTCACCGACCAGATGGAGCCGAGCGCGGAGAACCGGTCCGACCGCACCAGCCGCTCACCGTGGGGGCCGGTGCGCACTGCCGCCGGGACGTCCGGTGCCGTGCCGCCGTCGGGCGTGGAGCCGCCCGGGGCGCTCGGGGCAGGGCTGCTCGGAGCGGGGCTGCTCGGCGCCGGGGCGGTACCGCCGGGCGTCGTCCCACCGGGCGTGCTGCCCGACGGGTCGCTGCCGACGGCTACGGCGTAGGTGAGCGCTGCGGTGAGCACCGTCGACCGGCCGTCGCGAGCGTGGACGGTCACGTCGTAGGTGCCTGCCGTCCGTGCCGGGACCCGCACCACGAGGCTGGTGGTGCTGCTGCGGACCACCGTCGCGGTGGCCGACGTGCCCACCCGCACGGTCGGGAGGCTCGGCAGCGCCCGCCCGGTGATGGTCACCAGCGTTCCGCCGGCGGTGTCGACGACGTTCGGGCTCAGCGACGCGATGCCGAACGGGCCGACCTCGGGGTAGGTCGTCGTCCGCGGTGCCGACGGCGTCGTTCCCGGGCTGGTGCCACCGGGTGCGGTGGTCCCCGGCGTGGGCCCGGGCGTGCTCGGGCTCGGCGCCGTGCCACCCGGGGCCGGACCGCCGGGAGAGGTGCCCCCGGGCGGGGTCGTGCCGGGGGTGGGGCTGGGCGACGTGGTGCCGGGCGCCGGTGTGGTGCCGTCGGGTGAGGTGACGCCCGGCTGAATGCCGGGAGCCGGGATGGTGGCCCCCGGCGGAGTGCTCCCTGGCGGGGTGCCGGGGGCCGGGCTGGTGCCGCCGGGCGGCCGGGTGCCCGGGGTGCCGGGGGGAGGGGTGGTGGTGGTGCCGCCGGGCGGGGTGGTGGTGGTGCCGCCGGGCGGGGTGGTGCCCGGTGTGGTGGTGCCCGGCTGGCTGTCGGGGGCCGGGGTGGCGCCGTCGGGGGAGGTGGTGCCCGGCTGGGTGCCCGGCGTCGTCCCACCGGGTGCGTCACCGCCGGAGCTCTCCGGCGCGGACACCAGCAGGGGAGCGGCGCGCATGCGGCCCAGCGGCTCACCGTCGCGGTAGAGCTGCACGGTCAGCACGTAGCGGCCGGCGGCGAGCTCCACGGCCGGGGACAGGGCGATGCCGTCGGAGTCGGTGATCGCGCCCAGGTCGAACCGGGCGTCACCGGCGTCGTCGGTGGGAACCGTGACGCCGTCGAGGGTCACCGGCTGCTGCGACAGCGCCCAGACCTCACCCTGGGACTCCATACCCAGGCCGACGTCCACCGAGTAGCGGCCGCTGCCGGCGGGGGTGCTGATGCCGACCGTCGGGGTGACGGTCCCCGCGCGGGCGGTCATCGACGTGAACGCGTGGCGCACCGTGTCGTCGGCGTGGGCCCCGATGCGGGCCAGCGACAACCGGCCGCCGGTGACCGACCGGCCGGCGAAGGCCGCGACCCGGTCGGTGCCGGCGAGCAGCGCCTGCTTGAGCTCGGCGACCGACGCCGTCGGCAGGACCGCGCGGTAGAGGGCCACCGCGGCGGCCACGTGCGGCGCGGCGAACGACGTCCCGTCGACCAGTCGCATGCCACCGTCGTTCCACGGCGCCGCCACCCGGGTGCCGGGGGCGAAGAGGTCCACCGTCGTCGCGCCGTAGCCCGAGTGGCCGGCGATGGTGTCGGCGGCGGTGGAGCTGCCGACGGTCACGACGTTGGGCTCGGGGAGGCTGGCCGGGTACACGATGCTGGTGTCCCGGTCCCCGCCGTCGTTGCCGGCCGCGGCGATCACCAGGACGCCGTGCGCCTCGGCGTACGCGATCGCCGAGCGGAGCGCGTCGAGGGGCGGGCCGCTGATCCGACCACCCCACGAGGCGTTGACCACGTCGGCGCCGTGGTCGACGGCGTACCGGATGGCCTTGGCGCACAGGTAGATGTCGACGGTGCTCCCGCCGCCCGCGACCAGCGGCATGATGGACACACCGGGCGCGACGCCGGCGGACCCGGAGCCGTTGTCCGCCCGCGCTCCCACCACGCCCGAGACGCTGGTGCCGTGGCTGCCCAGGCTGCCGTTGTCGATATCGGCGTTGTTGGCGTAGAAGTTCCAGCCGTGGCAGTCGCCGGGCAGGCCGTTGCCGTCGGTGTCGGCCGAGCCGCAGCGTTCCGCGGGGTTCGTCCACAGGGCGCCGGCCAGCTCGGGGTGGTCGGAGTCGAAGCCCGAGTCGACGACGGCGACGACGCGGCCGATGCCCGTGCCGGTGTCCCAGCCGGCGGTGGCGTCGACGTCGGCGTCTGCCACGGCGGCCTGGCCGTAGGCGTTGCTGCCGGTGTTCTCCAGGTTCCAGCCGTACTGCGGGAACAGCGGGTCGGTCACGGTGCCCAGGACCGGCACGGACGTCGACAGCGCCACGTCGGTGATGCCCGGGACGGCGGCCAGCCGCTCGGGGCTCAGGCCGTCGGCGGCCACCAGGGCCCGGTCGACGTCCACCCACTGCGCGCTGGCCACACCCGGGACCGACTCCAGCTCCGCCAGCAGGTCGCCGGCCGTGGTGTCGGCGGTCAGCACGTACCGGGTGAGGCCGTCGCCGTCGCCGAAACCGGTGGCCTGCTCGATCGGCGGCGCTGCCCACGCCGACCAGACCGCCGCACCGGCGTACCCGGCCACGACGGCGGAGGTCAGGGTGACGCCCAGAACCCGCTTGCTGGTCATTCGCACATGCCTTCCGGCGCGGCCTGCCCGGCCGGTCCGGGAAGGGCCGGCGACCGGTCGGACCGGACGCCGGCAGGCGTTCTCCCGGCTCGCTTCGGCAGGGCCGCCGGTGCGGTTGAGGTCCGGTGGGCCCGATTCACCCGGAGGGATGGCGGCCGGCACGTTCCCTAGACTCCGCGCCATGCTGCTGAGCGACCGGGACATCACGGCTGCGATCGCGGAGGGCCGCCTCGGCGTCGAGCCCTACGACAAGGGCCTCGTGCAGCCGTCGAGCATCGACGTCCGCCTGGACCGGTACTTCCGGGTGTTCAACAACGCCCGGTACACCCACATCGACCCGGCGAAGCAGCAGGACGACCTCACCACCCTGGTCGAGCCCGAGGGGGACGAGCCGTTCGTGCTGCACCCGGGGGAGTTCGTGCTCGGCTCGACCCTGGAGGTCGTCTCGGTCCCCGACGATCTGGCAGCGAGGCTCGAGGGCAAGAGCTCGCTCGGCCGTCTGGGACTGCTCACGCACTCCACGGCGGGCTTCGTCGACCCCGGCTTCTCGGGGCACATCACGCTGGAACTGTCCAACGTGGCGAACCTGCCGATCACGCTCTGGCCGGGCATGAAGATCGGCCAGCTCTGCCTGTTCCAGCTCAGCAGCCCGGCGGAGCACCCGTACGGGTCGGCCGTCTACGGCTCCCGGTACCAGGACCAGCGGGGGCCGACGCCGTCGCGGTCGTTCCGCAACTTCACCCGGGCGGAGACCCGCCGCCCCGGTTCGTCGGAGAGCTGACCGGAGGCTCTGCGCCGGCGACCTCCAGGACGTCGTCGCAGTGCCGCGCTGACGACCAGCCGGGAACCTCGTCGTCGACGTAGCGCTGCCGGGTGACCAGCCAGCCGGTTCCGGCCAGTCCCGCGACACCGGTGAGCACGAGGAGGAACATCCCGGTGTAGTCGCCGGTCGCGCCTCGGAGCACGCCCACCAGCAGCGGGCCGGCCGCCGAGAGCACGTATCCCCATCCCTGGGTGACGGTGGACAGTGCGGCCGTCGTCTCCGGGGTCCGGGCGCGCAGCCCCATCAGCGTGAGGACCATGGCGAAGGTCCCCATGCCGAAGGCCAGCAGGATCATCCACAGCCACGGGGCGGCGAGCGGGGTCAGCCACAGCCCGAGCCAGCCGACGACGTAGCACGCCAGGAACCCGCACAGCAGCGGGCGCTGGAGCCGGGGCCGGACGGTGAGGGCAGGCACGATGGCACTGAGCGGGATGCCGACGATCGAGTTGAGCCCGAGCAGCAGCCCGGCCGCCGCCGCGGAGAGCCCCGTGTCCCGCAGGTACTGCGCCGACCATCCGATGATCACGTAGGCCTGCATGGACTGGAGCCCGAAGAAGACGGCCATCGCGAGGGCGAGCCGGCTGTGCACGAGCTCGCGCATCCGGACGGCGACGTGGGTCTCGCGTGAGGCGCCGGCCGTCGCCCGGACCGCGAGCCACGGCGTAGCGGCCGCGAGCGCGAAGACCGCCCAGACGCCGAGCGCCCACCGCCAGCCGCCCGGTCCGGTGACCGCGGCGATGGGCGCGGTCGACACCGCGGCGACCGCAGCGCCGACCGACATCGCGGTGCTGTAGGCGCCCACCAGCAGACCGGTCCGCCCGGGGAAGTGCCGCTTGACCAGGCTGGGCAGCAGCACGTTGCCCAGCGCGCCGCCCACCATCGCCAGCACGGTGCCGACGAGGAACAACCAGAACGCCCCGGCGGTGCTGCGCAGGACGAGCCCGGCCGACATGGCCAGCAGCGCCCCTGCCAGCACATGGGAGTCCCGGAAACGGGCGGACAGGGACGGGCCGGTGAAGCCGATCAGGGCGAAGCAGAGCACCGGCATGGTCGTCACCAGGCCCAGGAGGCCGCTGGAGATGCCCAGCCCCTCCTGGATCTCCTCGAGGACAGGGCCGACGCTGGTGACCGCCGTCCGCAGGTTCAGGCCGGTGAGCACGATCGCCACCGCGACCAGCCCGAGGCCGTGGCGGGACGCCCCCTGGACCGGTGCGGGGGCGGACGGGGCGGCGCGGCTCACCCGGAGAAGCGTCCTCCGTGATCGGGGGCACATCGACCCCGGGGCGGTGCGGGAAGCAACCATCGCGGCCGACCTGGTCGTCCGACGGCGACGGCGCGCGCCCCCCTCGCGGGGAACGCGCGCCGTCGCTCTCGGCCTCCTCGCAGGGGCCCGTCGCGGGCGTGCGGGCGATGGGGGCGAGGAGGTCCTTTCTCAGTCCTTCGGGTCGTGCTGGGTGTTGGCCGAGTCGAGCCCCACGACGTCGTCGGCCTTGGTGCCGACGTCGGCACCGGACTCGGCGCCCGGGGCGCTGACCCCGACCGGGGTCAGCGAACGCAGCAGGATCTGGCTGACGTCGAGGACCTCGACGTGCTCGCCGGCCTCGCCGCTCTGCTTCTTGGCCGTGAGCGCGTCGCTCAGCATCGTGATGCAGAACGGGCACGCGGTGGAGATGACGTCGGGATCGAGCTCGAGCGCCTCCTCGGTGCGCTCGACGTTGATCCGCTTGCCGATCTTCTCCTCCATCCACATGCGGGCGCCGCCGGCGCCGCAGCAGAACCCGCGGTCCTTGCAGCGGTGCATCTCCTGCGTGGAGAGGCCCGGAACGGAGTCCAGGATCTCCCGCGGCGGCGTGTAGACCTTGTTGTGCCGGCCCAGGAAGCACGGGTCGTGGTAGGTGACCTTGCGGTCGATCGGCGTGACCGGGGTCAGCCGGCCCTCCTCCACGAGCTGGCCGAGCAGCTGCGTGTGGTGGACGACCTCGTACTCGCCGCCGGCCTGCGGGTACTCCTTGCCCAGCGAGTTGAAGCAGTGCGGGCAGGTGGCCACGATCTTGCGGGTGCCGGGCACCCGGCCCTCGAAGACCCCGTCGAGGGTCTCGATGTTCTGCATCGCCTGCATCTGGAACACGAACTCGTTACCGAGGCGTCGCGCCGGGTCACCCGAGCAGGTCTCGCCGTCGCCGAGGACGGCGAACTCGACCCCGGCCGTGTGCAGCAGCTCGGCGACGGCCTTGGTGACCTTCTTGGCGCGGTCGTCGATGGCACCGGCGCAGCCGACCCAGAACAGGTACTCCACCTCGTGGGGCAGCGGGCCGTCGGCCACGCGGACGTCGAAGTCGAGCTCCTTCATCCAGTCGGTGCGCGCGCTGCCGCCCATGCCCCACGGGTTGCCGCGGTTCTCGATGTTCCGCAGCATGACGCCGGCCTCGGACGGGAAGTTGGACTCGATCAGCACCTGGTAGCGGCGCATGTCCATGATGTGGTCGACGTGCTCGATGTCGACCGGGCACTGCTCGACGCAGGCGCCGCAGCTGGTGCAGCTCCACAGGACGTCGGGGTCGATGACCCCGCCCTCCTCGAGGGTGCCGACCAGCGGGCGGTGGGCCTGGGCGTCGTTGGTGCCCTCGATGCGGGCGTAGCCCGACGCCCAGACCTGCTCGTCGCTGGGCTTGAGGACGTCGTAGTCCGGTGCGGTCTCGCTCGCCGTCTTCTCACCGAGGAGGTAGGGCGCCTTCGCGTAGAGGTGGTCGCGAAGATCCATGATCACCATCTTCGGGCTGAGCGGCTTGCCCGTGTTCCACGCCGGGCACTGGCTCTGGCATCGCCCGCACTCGGTGCAGGTGGTGAAGTCGAGCATCCCCTTCCAGGTGAAGTCCTCGATCTTGCCGCGACCGAAGACGTCGTCCTCGCCCGGGTCCTCGAAGTCGATCGGCTTGCCGCCCGAGGTCATCGCCGGCAACGGACCGAGCGCCTGGCGGCCGTCGGCCTCGCGCTTGAAGTAGATGTTGAAGAAGGCGCTGAACCGGTGCCAGGCCACACCCATGTTCAGGATCCGGCTGATCACCACCAGCCAGACCAGGCTCACCACGATCTTGATGAATGCGACGATGCTGAGCAGGTCGGGGCTGTCGGGCAGCACGGTGGCCAGGGCCCCGGAGATCGGGTGCGACCAGGCCGGCGCGTCGGTGAGGTCGGAGGAGACCTTGAGCGCGCGGATCAGCAGGATGGCGATGCCGACGGTCAGGACGACGGCCTCGACGAAGTAGCCGCGGCCCTCGTTCGTGCCGGCGAAGCGGCTCGACCGGCCCTGCCGGCGCGGGTGGTCCTTCTGGCGCCGGTAGATCAGGTACAGGATCCCGAGGATCGTGCCGGTGCCGATGATGTCGGCGAACAGGTTCCACAGGAACCACTCACCGATCAGCGGCAGGTGGAACGCGGGGTTCCACACCTCGCCGAACGCCTCGACCAGCGTGAGGAACAGGCCGTAGAAACCCAGGAAGACGAACCAGTGGGCGACGCCGATCGACGACCACTTGAGCATCCGGGTGTGGCCGAGCGATTCGACCAGCAGTGTCTTCAGCCGGCTCTTGACCGGCCCGGATCGACTGTCGTCGGGCTGGCCGGTGCGGATGATCCGGATCATCGCGCGCACGGCCCGGTAGGCCATCACGCTCGCCACGATCAGGAACAGGATGCTGATCGTCCCCAGGACGATCTGCAGCGGGCCCGTCATCTCTTCCCCTCCCGTACGCCTGGCGGCGTCGGCTGTCCCCGGCCCGCCACGGAGGGGACCGGAGCTGTGTGTGGTGCGCGCACCAACGGCCCCGGCTCTGGAGCCGGCGCCCGGACCGCGTGCGGGCAGACTCGCCGCACTGGGTCGCACGATAGCGGGCGCGCCAGGAGGCTACTCGCGGGTAACCGGGGCGCTGCGCCTCGATGTCCACCGCTCCCGTGGTGCGCCGCGCCCACCGGCGGGTGCCTGCGGTTGCTGAGGCCCTCCTCCGGCCGCGTATGACACAGCTGTCATCCGATGCGCCGGCTGTGTCGGCGGCCGCAGCGGCGAGGCCGGCTCCGGAATCAGAGACACGCCGGTTCCGCCGTCGGACACGCCGATGAGGAATTCGGGGCGACAAAGGATAGGGGGGCGATGCGTGCTGCTGCGCCCCGATCAGTGGGCTCGTCATGTGATCGTCATCCAGCGGATTTGGGTGTGACAGATCGGCGTCCTACCGAATCTTGTGCCACTGAGCTGGGCAGTTTGGGGAGGGCCGCTGCTCGTCCGGGGCGCGGCATTCGAGCAGAGGATGTCCGATGCGCACGAGATACCTGTCCGCCGCCGCACTCGCCGTTCCCTTCGCACTGTTCACGGCCGGCCCGGCAGCCGCGGCCGAGTCCGCGACCATCGACCTGGGGGCGCTGAACAACAGCGGCGCCTCCGGTACCGCAGAGCTGTACCTCGACGAGGAGGCCAACACCCTCACCGTCAACATCGACACGATGGGTGTCGTGCCGGGCCTGCCCCACGCCCAGCACATCCACATCGGCGGCCAGAACATCTGCCCGCCCATGTCCGCCGCCGGTGACGACGGGGTCCTCAGTACTCCCGAGGGGCAGCCCTTCTACGGCGGCATCCAGCTCTCGCTCACCACCGAGGGCGACTTCGGGCCCGACAGCGCGCTCGCCGTCGAGCGGTTCCCCGTGGCCAGCGGTAGCGGTGAGGTCTCCTACGAGCGCACCTTCGACCTGAGCCAGATCGACGGCGACATCAACCTCGCCGACGTCTCCGTGGTCCAGCACGGCATCGACACGATCAGCCCGAACGGCCAGTACGGCCCGCCGCCGCCGGTCAGCGAGATCGACCCGTCGCTGCCGCTCGAGGCGACCGCACCGGCTCTCTGCGGCGCCACCGACCAGATGGGTCAGATGCCCTCCGGCGGCGTCGACGCCGGTGGCGGTGGCACCGCCGGTGTCGAGAACGAGGCCCTGTTCGCCCTGGGTGCGGCCGGTCTCGCCGGCGCCGGTGCCCTGGCCTACCGCCGTCGCACGGCCCGCGGGGACGTCTGACCTTCCCCGATGGCCAAGCACGTAGCACGCGCCGATGGCCGCCCTCGCCTCGCGAGGGCGGCCATCGCCGCGCTCTCCGTCGGCGGCGCCTCGCTGATCGGCGTCGGGCTGGCCACCCAGGAGTCGGTGCCGATCGTGCCGTCGGCCGCCGCCGCTCCGGCGCCGTCCTCGGTCACCCCGTCGCCCGCCGTGCCGCCTTCCGTGCCGCCTCCCGGGCCGTCGTCCGGGGTGACGGCGCCGCAGGCCCCGGCACCTGCACCGGCCGTCGTGGGCCCGGTCCTCCCCGAGGCGGTCCCGCTCTCGGTGACCATCCCCTCCATCGACACGACGACCCCGCCGCTGGCGTCGCTCGGGCTGCTGCCCGACGGCTCGCTCGAGGTGCCGGCGGACTACGACGTGGCCGGCTGGTACCGCGGCGGCCCGGCCCCGGGCGAGCTGGGCCCGGCGGTCATCGCCGGGCACGTCGACTCGGCTGCCGAGGGGCCGGCGGTCTTCTTCCGGCTGGCCGAGCTGCAGCCGGGTGACGAGATCCACGTCGACCGCGCGGACGGCACGACGGCGGTCTTCGCCGTCGACCGGGTCGCGCGGTACCCCAAGGACGCCTTCCCGACCGTCGAGGTCTACGGCGACACCGACCACGCGGCACTGCGCCTGATCACCTGCGGCGGCTCGTTCGACCCTGCCAGCGGCAACTACCGGGACAACGTCGTCGTCTTCGCGCGGCTCGCCGGGGTTCGCTGACCGCGCCCCCACCGGTGCCGCGGTGTGGTGGCCGGGGCCGCTCCGCAGCGCGGTACCGACGTCCGTGCCGCGGACCTCACCGAACCCGGGCGACCCCGCGCCGACGGGGGACGGCACAGAACCTCCGGACAGCGGGTGGTCGCCGGGACAGGAGTCTGCCCAACCGCTCCTCCACGGCCGGCCATCCGGGGCCGAGGTCGGCATCGGCGATCCGGACGACGGCGATGTCGAGGGCGCGCAGCTCGTCCTCGCGCCGCTTCTCCTCCCACAGCACCCGCGCGGGATCCCGCCACGGGTCGGTGTACTTCACCCGCCCGTCGAACTCGACCGCCACCGCGGCGTCGTCGAACCACGCGTCGACGACGCCGACGAACCGCCCACCGGTGCGGATCTCCACCTGCAGCACGGGTTGCGGGAGCCCGGCGCCCACCATCCGCAGACGGCCTCGGGTCTCCAGCGGTGACTCCGCGCGTCCGTCGGCGAGCGACAGCGCGCGGCCGGCCCGTGGCGCGCCGGGCCAGCCGCGCGCCCGTGCGACCGCGTCGACGAGCTGCTCCCGGGTGGTTCGGTCAGCGAGCAGGGCTGCGTCCATGGCGACGACGGCGTCCTCGAGCGGCCACTCCCGCGCGCAGTCGACGAGTGTCCGTGCGGGAGCGGTGAGCCGGAGGGGCTCCCGGATGCTGATCTCCGAGGGATCCAGCGGCCCGCGGGACACCACGAACCCTTGCCCCGTGCGCCCGTGCGCCGGATCGGTGAGCCGGACGACGGCGTCGCGCCGGCGACGGACGGGCAGGCCCATGAGTCGCGCGGCCGTGTGGTGACTGAGCGCCGCGGCCGGCCGGTCGAGCGCCAGGAACACCGCGACGCAGTCGAGCAGGTGCCGATGGTCGCCGTCGACCCCGTCCAACGTCTCGGCGCCCACGTAGATCCCGCGCCGGAGCCGGTGCCACCGGCCCGAGTTGCACAGGTGCCGGATCTCGGCGTGGGCGTAGCCGGCGCGGTGCGCGTCGACGGCGGTGAAGAGGCCGTGCTGCCGTTCGGCGACGGCCCGGAGGAGCGGGTGCACCGGGGGAGTGTGGAGCAGCCGGGCCCGACGCCGGGGCCGCGGGCCGGACGTCTGTGGACGGACCGCGCGCCGAGTGCCGCGGTGTGGACTGCCGGGCCGCGCCATGGAGCGGCACCGGCGACCACACGCCGGCACCTCGGCAAGGAGGAACGATGAACACGGGCCCCGGGAACACGACCGGCCGGACTGCCGTTAGGGTGGGCAGGAAAGTTGAGTGGACCCAACGCAAGGGCGGCCACCGACTCCCCAGACGGACCAGAACCACCCCAGCACACGGAAGAGAGGCCATCTCCATGGCTCGAGCGGTCGGTATCGACCTCGGCACCACCAACTCCGTCGTCACCGTCCTGGAGGGCGGCGAGCCGACGGTCATCGCCAACTCCGAGGGCTCCCGCACCACCCCCTCGGTCGTCGCGTTCGCCAAGAACGGCGAGGTCCTCGTCGGCCAGTCGGCGAAGAACCAGGCGGTCACCAACGTCGACCGCACCATCCGCAGCGTCAAGCGCGAGATGGGCACGAACTGGAAGTCCGCCGACATCGACGGCAAGCAGTACACCCCGCAGGAGATCTCCGCCCGGGTGCTGCAGAAGCTCAAGCGGGACGCCGAGACCTACCTCGGCGAGCCGGTCACCGACGCCGTCATCACCGTGCCGGCCTACTTCGAGGACGCGCAGCGCCAGGCCACCAAGGAGGCCGGCGAGATCGCGGGCCTCAACGTCCTGCGCATCGTCAACGAGCCGACCGCGGCCGCGCTGGCCTACGGCCTGGACAAGGGCGAGACCGAGCAGACGATCCTCGTGTTCGACCTCGGTGGCGGCACCTTCGACGTCTCGCTGCTCGAGATCGGCGACGGCGTCATCGAGGTGAAGGCCACCGCCGGTGACAACCACCTCGGTGGTGACGACTGGGACGAGCGCGTGGTCAAGCACCTGGTGCAGACCTTCAACGCGCAGAACGGCATCGACCTGTCCAAGGACAAGTTGGCCATGCAGCGGCTCCGCGAGGCCGCCGAGAAGGCCAAGATCGAGCTGTCGGGCGCCCAGTCGACCAACCTCAACCTGCCCTACATCACCGCCGGCGCCGAGGGCCCGCTGCACCTGGACGTCACGATCACCCGCGCCGAGTTCCAGCGGATGACCCAGGACCTGCTCGACCGCGCCAAGGCGCCGTTCAACCAGGCGATCCGGGACGCCGGCATCTCCGTCGGCCAGATCGACCACGTCGTCCTCGTCGGTGGCTCGACCCGCATGCCCGCCGTGTCCGACCTGGTGCGCGAGCTGACCGGGGGCAAGGAGCCCAACAAGGGCGTCAACCCCGATGAGGTCGTGGCCATCGGTGCCGCGCTGCAGGCCGGTGTCCTCCGCGGTGAGGTCAAGGACGTCCTGCTCCTCGACGTCACCCCGCTGTCCCTGGGCATCGAGACCAAGGGTGGGATCATGACCAAGCTCATCGAGCGCAACACCACGATCCCGACGAAGCGCTCGGAGATCTTCACGACGGCCGACGACAACCAGCCGTCCGTGCAGATCCAGGTGTTCCAGGGCGAGCGCGAGATGGCGATGTACAACAAGAAGCTCGGCATGTTCGAGCTGACCGGTCTGCCGCCGGCGCCGCGGGGCGTCCCGCAGATCGAGGTCGCCTTCGACATCGACGCCAACGGCATCGTCCACGTCCACGCCAAGGACCTCGGCACGGGCAAGGAGCAGTCGATGACCATCACCGGTGGCTCGGCCCTCCCGAAGGACGACATCGAGCGGATGATGAAGGACGCCGAGGCGCACGCCGAGGAGGACAAGCGCCGCCGCGACGAGGCCGAGACCCGCAACCTCGCCGAGTCGCTGCAGTACCAGACCGAGAAGTTCCTGGCCGAGAACGGCGACAAGATCCCGGCCGAGAAGAAGGACGAGCTCGGCGAGGCGCTGACCGAGCTGCGCTCGGCCCTCGGTGGCTCCGACATCGAGGCCATCAAGTCCGCGCAGGAGAAGGTCGCCCGTGTGTCGCAGGAGGTCGGCGGGGCCCTCTACGCCCAGCAGGCCGAGACGGCCGGTGGCGCAGGCGCATCCGGCGCGGAGGCCGGTGACGGCGCGGCTCAGGGCGCGACGACGAACGACGACGACGTCGTCGACGCCGAGATCGTCGACGAGGACGAGAACCGCCGACCATGACGCACGCCGGGGACGAGCAGCCGCGGGTCGTCATCCGTGACAAGCGGCGGATCGACCCCACCACTGGTGCAGTACGGACGCCGGCCGGCGAGCAGCCGGCCGGCGTCCGGCCCGGTACCGACCTCCCAGGGGAGCAGATGAGCGAGCACGAGACGCCGGTGACCGAGCAGCCGGCGACGGCACCGTCCGGAGACGGCGCCGCCGAGGGCGACCTCGCCCGCCAGCTGGCCGAGCGCACCGAGGACCTGCAGCGGGTCACCGCCGAGTACGCCAACTACCGGCGGCGGATCGACCGCGACCGGTCGATGGTCGTCGACCAGGCGGCGGAGCGGTTCGCCACCCAGCTGTTCCCGATCGTCGACGACATCGAGCGGGCTCGGGACCACGGCGATCTGACCGGGGCCTTCAAGCTCGTCGCCGACCGGATCCTGGGCCTGCTCGACGGCCTGGGCGTGGCGGCGTTCGGCGTGTCGGGCGATCCGTTCGACCCGTCGCTGCACGAGGCCGTCATGCACGACACCTCCGCGGACGTGGAGGTGCCGACGGCCACGACGGTGCTGCGACAGGGCTATCGCCGGGGCGACCGGGTGCTGCGGACGGCGATGGTGGCCGTCACCGAGCCGGAGTCCCCCGCGCCGGCCGAGCCGGCCGAGTCCACCGACCCGGCCGCCGGCTGACCGGCCTCCGACCGAGCGCGAGAGGGGGCCGGATGAACCAGCCGGAGGATTCCGGTTCCGCAACGCACCTCCGGTGTGCCATCGGTGCCTGCGGCGCTGCCCAACCCAGGAGGCGGGTCTGGTGAATGAACCGAAGGTTTCGAGTTCCCCTGCGGAGCAGTGATGAGCACCCGTGACTTCATCGAGAAGGACTACTACGGCGCGCTCGGCGTCCCGCAGGACGCCGACGCCGCGGCGATCAAGAAGGCATACCGCAAGCTGGCCACCGAGCTGCACCCGGACAAGAACCCGGGCAACGCCTCCGCCGAGGCCCGGTTCAAGGAGGTCTCCGAGGCCTACGACGTGCTCTCCGATCCCAAGCGGCGCGGCGAGTACGACGACGCGCGGCGGCTGTTCGGCTCCGGTGGGGCCGGCGCCCGGGCCGGGTTCCCCGGCGGCTTCCCCGGCGCGGGCCCGAGCGGTCAGCCCTTCGACCTCGGCGACCTCTTCGGGGGCGCCGGAGCCGGGGCGGGCGCCCGCGGGGCCGGCGGGCTCGGCGACATCCTCGGCGGCCTCTTCGGCGGCGCCGGGGGTGGCGGGGCGCGGGCGCGTAGCCAGGCGGCGTCCGGCCCCGCGCGGGGCCAGGACGTGGAGACCGAGGCGACCCTTTCCTTCGAGGAGGCCGTCCTCGGGGTGACGGTGCCGCTGCGCATGCAGAGCCCGGGCAGCTGCCCGACGTGCGCCGGTAGCGGCGCCCGCCCGGGCACCTCGCCGCACACCTGCCCGGTGTGCCAGGGGGCCGGGGTCACCAGCCGCAGCCAGGGGGCGTTCGCCTTCTCCGAGCCCTGCCGCAACTGCCGCGGCAGCGGCCAGGTGGTCGACGACCCGTGCCCCACCTGTTCCGGCAGTGGCGTCACCACGCAGACCCGCACGATCACCGTCCGGATCCCGGCCGGGGTCAGGGACGGCCAGCGCATCCGGCTGACCGGCAAGGGAGCACCCGGACGGCGGGGCGGCCCCGCCGGCGACCTGTTCGTCGTCGTCCACGTCTCCGAGCACTCACTGCTCGGCCGCAAGGGCGAGGACCTGACGCTCACCGTGCCGATCACCTTCGCCGAGGCGGCGCTGGGCACCACCCTGACGGTGCCCACGCTGGACGGCACCGTCTCGCTCAAGGTGCCCGCGGGCACCGCGAGCGGCCGGACCCTGCGGGTGCGCGGGCGCGGGGTGCCGGGCAAGGGGCGCTCGGGTGACCTGCTGGTCACCCTCGAGATCGCCGTCCCGGTGCGGCTGACGCCCGCGCAGCGGAAGGTGATCGAGACGCTGGCGGAGGAGATGGACGAGGACCCGCGTCCGCAGATCACCGCTGCGGTGCGCGGCGGAGGTGCGGGATGAGCGTGCGAGCGGGAGGGCCCCTCGGGCGGGCGGTGGCGGAGGACGCGCCGGTCTTCGTGATCTCCGTGGCGGCCGAGCTGGCCGGCATGCACGCGCAGACGCTGCGGCAGTACGACCGGCTCGGCCTGGTCAGCCCCGGCCGGACGCCCGGCGGTGGACGGCGGTACAGCCCGCGCGACGTCGCGCTGCTGCGCGAGGTGCAGCGGCTCTCGCAGGAGGACGGCGTCAACCTCGCCGGCATCAAGCGGATCATCGACCTGGAGTCCCAGGTGGAGGCGCTGCAGGCGCGGGTGCACGAGCTGCTCGCGGAACTCCAGCACTCCGAGAACCGGCGGATGGCCGCCGAGGCTGCCGTCCCGGCCGCCTACCGCGCCGATCTCGTGCCGCACCGCCGGCCGAGCTCGGCGCTGGTGGTCTGGCGGCCGGGGGGTGGCCGGTGACCGACGCGGACCCGGCCTTCGTGGCCCTCGAGCGGGAGATCGGGCTGCTGCTGCGCAGGTCGCGGGCGATCTCCGCCCGGCTGGCCCGTGAGCTGCACCCCGACCTCGACGGCGCCGCGTACGGGCTGCTGGCGCTGCTCGAGGACACCGGCCCCCTGCGGGCCAGCGATCTCGTGCTCCGGCTCGGCCTGGACAAGAGCACGGTGAGCCGGCAGGTCGCCAGCCTGGTCGAGCTCGGCCTGGTCGACCGCGCCGCCGATCCCGACGACGGGCGCGCCCACGTGCTGACGCCCTCGGCGGAGGGCTCGGCCCGGCTGCTGCGCATCCGCGCCGCCCGCCGCGCCCGCTGGGAGACCGACCTGGCCGGGTGGCCGGCCGACGACGTCGCCACGCTGGCCGTGCTGCTCGAGCGGCTCAACCGGATCGGTGAGGCGCGCGAGGCCGAGGCCGGCGGGGTCGCGCCGCCCGCTACGGGCTGAGCTCCGCCGCGGCGGGCTGCCGGGGTGCGCGTTGCAGACCGCAACTTTCCGCGCCTATGGTTGCGGTCTGCAAGCAGGTGATCATCGCAAGGACGCCGTCATGCCCCTCAGCTCCGCACCCCGGGACCGCCTCGTGGTGAGCGTTCCCCGGCTCCTCCGCGCCGCCGTCCCGGCGCACGGTCGCCCGGCGGCTTCCCGGTGACCGCGGGCCCTCGGGCTGCTCCCGCCGCCGCCGCACGCCGACCGTCCGGGAGCCCCGTGCGGGCGTCCGTGCCGCAGGCGCCGGCCGCCCAGCCGGGGAGGATGACGCACCGCCAGGTGCTGGAGGCCATGTCCGGCCTGATGCTGGCGATGTTCGTGGCGTTCCTGTCCTCCACGGTCGTGTCCAACGCCCTGCCGACGATCATCACCGACCTGCGGGGCACGCAGAACCAGTACACCTGGGTGGTCACGGCGACGCTGCTGTCGTCCACGGCCTCCACGCCGATCTGGGGCAAGCTCGCCGACCTGTTCAGCAAGAAGCTGCTGATCCAGCTGTCGATCGTGGTGTTCATCGCCGGGTCGATGCTGGCCGGGCTGGCGCAGACGGTGGAGACGCTCATCGCCTGGCGGGCGCTGCAGGGTCTGGGCCTGGGCGGCCTGCAGGCGCTGGTGCAGATCGCGATCGCGGCGATGATCAGCCCGCGCGAGCGGGGGCGGTACGCCGGCCTCATGGGCTCGGTCTTCGCCGCGGCGACGGTGGGCGGGCCGCTGATCGGCGGGGTGCTGGTGGACACCAGCTGGCTCGGCTGGCGCTGGTGCTTCTACGTGGGGGTGCCCTTCGCCGCCATCGCGCTGGTGCTGCTGCAGCGGACCCTGCACCTTCCGGTGATCCGGCGGGACGTGACGATCGACTACCTGGGGACGGCGTTCCTCGCCGCGGGGGTCTCGGCGCTGCTGATCTGGGTCACCCTGGCCGGCCACGGCTTCCCGTGGGTCTCGGTGCAGAGCGCCCTCTTCCTCGGCGGCGCGATCCTCGCGGTCGTCGCGTTCCTCGTCACCGAGTCGCGGGCGGCCGAGCCGATCGTGCCGCTCCGGCTCTTCCGGGACCGCACCACCACCCTCGCGATCATCGCGAGCATCGCGGTGGGCGTCGCGATGTTCGGGTCCACCGTCTTCCTCGGCCAGTACCTGCAGATCTCGCGCGGTTTCTCGCCCACGGAGGCCGGGCTGCTGACCATCCCGATGGTGGGTGGCCTGGTCCTGTCCTCGACCGTCTCGGGGCTGCTCATCACCCGCTTCGGCCGGTGGAAGGCCTACCTCACGGCCGGCTCGGTGCTGGTGATGGCGGGCTTCGGGCTGCTGGCCACCATCGACCACGAGACGGACATGGTGCTGCTCTGCGTGTTCCTGTTCGTCCTCGGGGCGGGCATCGGCATGAGCATGCAGAACCTGGTGCTCGCGGTGCAGAACACGGTCGCGGCCGCCGACCTGGGCGCGGCCAGCTCCGCGGTGGCCTTCTTCCGCAGCCTCGGCGGCACCGTCGGCGTCGCGGTGCTGGGTGCGGTGCTGAGCAACCACGTCGGCGACCTCGTCCAGGACCGCCTGACCGGGATGCCGGGCGCCGCCCAGGCGGCGGGCGGTGGTGCGGTGGGACTGGCCGACCTGGCCGACCTGGCCGACGCGCCGGCTCCGGTCGAGGCGCTCATCCGCATGTCCTACGGCGACGCGACGGGGCGGATCTTCCTGGTCTCCGCCGTCGTATCGGTGGTCGCCGTCCTCGCGGTCCTCTTCATCCGGGAGGTCGCGTTGCGCACCGAGACCGGGGACGAACGCGAGCGGGCCGAGCGGTCCGACGCCGTACGCATCGACACCGACCGCATCGAAGGCCGGGATGCCGACGGCGAGCGCACCGACGAGGTCGCTCGCCCGAGGCAGCCCATGGTCCGCTGACCGGCCGCTGACAACACGACGGCGGCCCGTCTCCCGGGGGAGACGGGCCGCCGCCGCGTCAGGAGAGGCGCTCCTGCAGGGTCCCGCCGCGAGCGTGTGAGCGGTGGGGGCAGGAGAGGGTCCTCCTACTGCTCCAGGGAGGCGTCCACGGTGATCTCGGTACCGGTGAGGGCCTTGCTGACGGGGCAGCCGACCTTGGCCGCCTGCGCGGCCTTCTCGAAGCCCGCGGCGTCCAGGCCGTCGACCTCGCCGCGGACGGTGAGCGTGATCCCGGTGATCGCCGGGGCGCCGTCCTTCTGGCCGAGCGTGACATCGGCGGAGACCTCCAGCGACTGCGGGGTGCCGCCGGCCTTGCCGATCTCGTTCGAGAGGGCCATCGCGAAGCACGCCGAGTGGGCGGCGCCGATGAGCTCCTCGGGGCTGGTCGTCCCTCCGGCCTCGTCAGCGGCGCGCTTGGGGAATGAGACCTCGTAGGTGCCGACCTTGGAGCTGCTGAGCTCCACCTGGCCGGAGCCCTCCTGCAGGGTGCCGTTCCAGGCGGTACGAGCGGTACGAGTGGGCATGCTGCCCCTTCCGGGCCGTGGCCGCCTCTGGCTCGGGCGGCGCCGTGGGCAGCTCCTACCCGGAGAAGGTGCCGCCTACCGTCCGGCGGTCGACCGGTCCGCGGCCGCGGCCGCGCCGTTGACCCGGTCGGTGAGCAGCCGCAGCCGGCTCTTGAGGTCGTCGAACTCGCGGGTGTCGAAGCCGATGGCCCCGATCATCTCCTCGGAGATGGCGATGGCCTTCTCCTGCAGGGCACGCCCCGCGTCGGTGAGGGCGATGGACACCGAACGCTCGTCCTCGACCCGCCGGTTCCGCGTCACCAGGCCGGCGGTGGTCAGTCGCTTGAGCAGCGGGGAGAGGGTGCCGCTGTCCAGGGCGAGCCGCGAGCCCAGCTGGCCCACCGTCTGGTTGTCCGACTCCCAGAGCAGCAGCATCACGAGGTACTGCGGGTAGGTCAGCCCGATGGCGTCCAGCATCGGGCGGTACCGCGCGGTCACCGCCCGCGAGGCGGCGTACAGGGCGAAGCACAGCTGGTCGTCGAGCGCCACGCTCGGCGCCGGCAGGGCGGTCATGGCCACAGTCTAGGCCGATGTTGCTGTGACGCCGGGACACCACCGCCGCCTCTCGTCCGGACGGGCGGATGACGTGCGTCGACGCCGGGCTGTGCGGCCGGCCGGGGTCATGGCAGAGTTGAGCGGAACAGACTCAACCCATGCGTCGTTGGAGCAGGCAGCGCGCCCGCCACGGATGGACGGCGGAGACGACAGAGACGAAAGGACGTGCGCCCGAGCATGGAGAGCAAGCTCACGACCCGCTCGCAGGAGGCCGTCGCCGGCGCCCAGCGCCTCGCCGTCGGCCGGGGTCAGGCGGCACTGGAGCCGCTGCACCTGCTCGTCGCCCTGCTGGAGCAGACCGACGGCATCGCCGGCCCGCTGCTGACCGCGGTCGCCGCCGACCCGGTGGACGTGCGCAGCAAGGCCGACGCGGCGCTGCGCCGGATGCACAGCGTCAGCGGCGCCACCGTGTCGGCGCCCTCCCCGTCCCGCGAGTTCCTCCGGGTGGTCAACGCGGCGGGTGAGCAGGCCGGTGCCCTCGGGGACGAGTACGTCTCCACCGAGCACCTGCTGGTCGGCCTCGCCGGTTCCGAGGGCGAGGCGGGTGCGGTGCTGACCGGCTCCGGTGCCACCCCGGATGCGCTCGTGGCGGCCTTCCGCACCGTCCGCGGCAACCGCAAGGTGACGACGGCGGACCCGGAGAGCACCTTCCAGGCGCTGGAGAAGTACGCCGTCGACCTCACCGAGCGGGCCCGCGAGGGGAAGATCGACCCGGTCATCGGCCGGGACACCGAGATCCGCCGGGTCGTGCAGGTGCTGTCGCGGCGGACCAAGAACAACCCGGTGCTCATCGGTGAGCCGGGCGTCGGCAAGACGGCGATCGTCGAGGGCCTGGCCCAGCGGATCGTGGCCGGCGACGTGCCCGAGAGCCTCAAGGGCAAGCGGCTCATGGCGCTGGACCTGGGCTCGATGGTGGCCGGCGCGAAGTACCGCGGTGAGTTCGAGGAGCGGCTGAAGGCCGTGCTCCAGGAGATCACTGAGGCCGAGGGCCAGGTCGTCACCTTCATCGACGAGCTGCACACCCTCGTGGGCGCCGGCGCGACCAGTGACTCGTCCATGGACGCCGGCAACATGATCAAGCCGATGCTCGCCCGCGGCGAGCTGCGCATGGTGGGCGCCACCACGCTGGACGAGTTCCGCAAGCACATCGAGAAGGACGCCGCGCTGGAGCGCCGTTTCCAGCAGGTGTTCGTCGGCGAGCCCTCGGTCGAGGACACGATCGGCATCCTGCGCGGGCTCAAGGAGCGCTACGAGGTGCACCACGGTGTCCGGATCACCGACGGCGCGATCGTCGCCGCGGCCACCCTGTCCGACCGCTACGTCACGTCCCGGTTCCTGCCGGACAAGGCCATCGACCTGGTCGACGAGGCCGCCAGCCGGCTGCGCATGGAGATCGACAGCCGCCCGGTAGAGGTCGACGAGGTGGAGCGGGCGGTGCGCCGGCTGGAGATCGAGGAGATGGCGCTGGGCAAGGAGGACGACGCGTCGTCCCTCGAGCGGCTGGCCGCACTCCGCGAGGACCTCGCCGACAAGCGCGAGGAGCTCGCCGAGCTGACCGCCCGGTGGCAGCAGGACAAGAGCGCCATCGTCCGCATCCAGCAGATCAAGGAGGAGCTGGAGCGGGCGCGCCTGGAGGCCGAGCGGGCCGAGCGGGACGGCCGGCTCGCCCAGGCGGCCGAGCTCCGCTACGGCCGGCTCCCGCAACTGGAGAAGGCGCTCGCCGAGGCCGAGTCCTCGGTCGAGACCGGCGACTCCATGCTGAAGGAGGAGGTCGGCCCCGACGACATCGCCGAGGTCGTCCAGGCCTGGACCGGCATCCCGGCCGGCCGGCTGCTCGAGGGCGAGACGCAGAAGCTGCTGCGGATGGAAGAGGGGCTCGCCGCACGGGTCGTCGGCCAACCGGATGCGGTCCGAGCTGTTTCGGATGCCGTGCGTCGTGCGCGCTCCGGCGTGGCCGACCCCGACCGGCCGACCGGTTCCTTCCTGTTCCTCGGGCCCACGGGTGTCGGCAAGACGGAGCTCGCCAAGGCGCTGGCGGAGTTCCTGTTCGACGACGAGCGCGCCATGGTGCGCATCGACATGAGCGAGTACTCCGAGAAGCACTCGGTGGCCCGGCTGGTGGGTGCTCCTCCGGGCTACGTCGGCTACGAGGCCGGCGGCCAGCTCACCGAGGCGGTGCGCCGGCGCCCGTACACGGTCGTCCTGCTCGACGAGGTGGAGAAGGCGCACTCCGACGTCTTCGACGTGCTCCTGCAGGTGCTCGACGACGGCCGGCTGACCGACGGCCAGGGCCGGACGGTGGACTTCCGGAACACCATCCTGATCCTGACGTCGAACCTGGGCTCGCAGATCATCGCCGACCAGTCGGTGCCGGAGGAGCGACGGCGAGACGCCGTGCTGGAGGTGGTCCGGTCGCACTTCAAGCCGGAGTTCCTCAACCGGCTGGACGACGTCGTGGTGTTCCGTGCCCTCGGCAGTGACGAGCTCACCGGCATCGTCGACATCCAGGTGGGCGTGCTGGCCCGGCGGCTGGCCGCCCGGCGGCTCACCCTGCGCGTCACGGACGCCGCCGAGGAATGGCTGGCGCTCAACGGGTTCGACCCGGTGTACGGCGCGCGGCCGCTGCGCCGGCTGGTGCAGTCGGCGATCGGCGACCAGCTGGCCAAGGCGCTGCTCTCCGGCGAGATCCGGGACGGCGACGAGGTGCTCGTGGACTGGACGGCCGCCGTCGCCGGTGAGGGCGACGCCGGGCTGAGCGTCACCCGCGGCTGAGGCCGCGGGCGCCCGCCGGGCCCGACCGGGTGCGGCGGGCGCCCTTCTGATCGGGTGGCACCGCGTGCCGTGCTGGTTCCCGTCGGTACGGTCCGCCATGATCGCGGAGACGGGGAGCGACGAGCGGAGGCGTGATGACGGCGGGTCAGGACGACCAGCACGGCCAGCAGGGACAGCCGGAGGGGCAGGGCGGGCAGCAGCCGGGCTGGCCACCGGCGTCGCCGCAGGGCCAGCCGCCGCAGGGACAGCCTCCGTACGGCCAGCCCCCGTACGGGCAGCCTCCGTACGGCCAGCCGCAGCCGGGGCAGCCGCCATACGGGCAGCCTCAGTACCCCCAGCACGGCCAGCCCCAGCCGGGCCAGACGCCCTACGGCTACGCGCCGGCGCCGAGCGCGCCCAGCGGCTGGGGCCCCGACGCCCCGACGCCCATGGAGCGTCCCGTCACCGTCCGCGCCGGCATCGGCGCCTTCCTGGCCGCGCTGGTGCTCAGCGCCGTGGGCACCCTCGCGCTGGTGCTCAACTGGGAGGAGTTCCGCGACTGGACGCTGTCGGAGGCCGGTGGACAGTTCGGCGACCCGGAGCTCGAAGGGATCGACGCGGAGGCCTTCGCCGAGCTGACCCTGCAGCTGGGTGTGGCGTTCAGCCTGCTGATCCTGCTCCTGCAGCTGCTCTTCATCTGGTTCGCCTGGAAGGGCCGCAACTGGGCCCGGATCGTCCTGTGGGTGCTCGGCGGCCTCGCTCTGCTGTCGGCCCCCTTCGCGGGCGCCTCCAGCGGTCCCCTGCCGTTCGTCACGGCCCTGACCTGGTTCCAGATCGTCCTCACCGCGGTCGGCGTCGTGCTCCTGGCCCTGAAGCCCTCCAACGACTGGTACCGCTTCCGCAAGTGGCAGCGGGCCACCGGCCAGGGCTGACCGGATCCCGCCCGGGCCTCAGCCGCGCGCCGACAGCACTGACTGCGGCAGCGAGACGGCCGTGACTGCTCCGGCGGTCACCATCGTGGGGATCACCAGCAGCGCCGGCACGCTGCCGGCCGCCCGGTCCACCGGGCCAGGGACCGGCGGGAGGACAACCTCCCGGGCCGAGACGGCGTAGCGCAGGTAGCGGACGAGCGGCGCGGTCGAGTCGGCGAGCACTCGCCGCAAGTGGACGCCGACCTGGGGCGGCAGTGGATGCTGCCCTACGACGTCGCTCCCGGCCGCTCCCGCAGCCGGCGCACCATCCCGACCGATCGCGACACCGTCCTCGCCCTGGACCCGACAGGAGCACCACCGATCATGAACCGCATTCGTACCCGCGGCGTCCTCCTCACCGCGGTCTCCGCGCTCGCCATCACGCTGAGCGCCTGCGGCTCGGACGACGCCGCCGAGACCCCCGCCGCGGACACCAGCACCGGCACCAGCGCCCCGAGCGCGTCCCCGGTGCCGGAGACCTCCGCCATGCCGGTGTCCGAGGGGCCGTTCGGCGAGGGCTGCGCGGCCGTGCCCACCGAGGGCGCCGGCAGCTTCGAGGGCATGAGCACCGCCCCGGTGGCCACCGCGGCCGGCAACAACCCGGCGCTGTCGACGCTGGTGCGGGCCGTCCAGGCCGCCAATCTGGTGGACACCCTGAACACCACCCCGGACATCACCGTGCTGGCCCCGGCCGACCCGGCGTTCGCGGCCGTCCCGGCCGATGCGCTGAACGCCCTGCTGGCCGACACCCCCGCGCTGACCACGGTGCTCACCCACCACGTCATCCCGGGGCGCCTCGCCCCCGACGAGCTGGCCGGGACGCACCCCACGCTGAACGACGACCAGGTCACCATCGCGGGCTCCGGTGAGGACTTCTCCATCGCCGCGGACGGCACCGTCGTCGGCATGGAGGCCTCGGTGATCTGCGGCAACGTCCAGACCGCCAACGCCACCGTCTACATCATCGACCAGGTCCTCGAGCCGGCCGGCAGGTGAGCGAGGCCCCCTCGCCGGCCGCGGCCGCAGGGGGAACGCAGGACCGTCGTCCCACTCCGGTCGGACGGCCGCCCCGCGTCGGTTCTAGGGTCGGGCCCATGACGGCTGCGCCTGCCCTGCCCGACCGTGACCGGCTGCACCGGCTGATCCTCGACCTGGCCGTGGTGCACGGGAAGGTCACGCTCTCCTCGGGGCAGGAGGCCGACTGGTACATCGATCTGCGCCGGGTCACGCTCCACCACGAGGGCGCGCCGCTGGTCGGCCGGGTGATGCGCCAGCTCACCGGCGACCTGCGCTACGACGTCGTGGGTGGGCTGACCCTGGGCGCCGACCCGGTGGCGACGGCGATGCTGCACGCGGCCGCGGCGGGGGAGGGCTTCCTCGACGCATGCGTCGTCCGCAAGGCGGACAAGGCCCACGGGCTGCAGCGGCGGATCGAGGGCCCCGACGTCGCCGGCCGCGCCGTCGTCGTCGTCGAGGACGTCTCCACGACCGGTGGCAGCCCGCTCACCGCCGCCCGGGCCCTGCAGGAGGCCGGCGCCGAGGTGGTGGCCGTCGCGGTCATCGTCGACCGCGGCGGCCGTGCGGCGGTCGAGGAAGCCGGCTTCGAGTACCGGGCCGCCTTCGCCCTCGCCGACCTCGCCCTGGGCTGACCGCCCGGAATGATCAGGTGAGCTGATCATTCCGGGTCCTGGCTCACCACCGGTGCTGAGCCAGGATCCTTGACGATCAGGTGACCTGATCAACGCGGCGGGGTCGTACGGTGTGACGGTGACCACGACGACGGCGACGTGGCTCGCCGAGCTGACCGACGCCCTGGGCGCTGACTCCGTCCTCACCGACCCGGACGTCACGGCCGGCTACGCCCGTGACCAGGCCATGCTGGCGCCCGCCGGCACGCCCGCCGCCGTGGTCTTCCCCCGCTGCACCGACGACGTCGTCGCGGTGATGCGGGTGGCGGCCCGGCACGGGCTCCCGGTTGTGCCCCGCGGCGCCGGCTCGGGGCTGGCCGGGGCCAGCAACGCCGTCGATGGCGGCATCACCGTGGTCATGACCCGGATGGACGCCGTCCTGGAGATCTCCCCGGCCGACCGGCTGGCCGTCGTCCAGCCGGGGGTGGTGAACAAGCAGCTGCGGGACGCCGTCGCCGGTGCCGGCCTGTTCTACCCACCCGACCCGTCGAGCTACGACTGGTGCACGATCGGTGGCAACCTCTCCACCAACTCCGGCGGCCTGTGCTGCGTCAAGTACGGCGTCACCACCGACTACGTGCTCGGGCTGGAGGTCGTGCTCGCCGACGGCCGGGTGCTGCGCACCGGGCGGCGCACGGTGAAGGGCGTGACGGGCTACGACCTGGCCCGGCTGTTCGTCGGCTCCGAGGGCACGCTGGGGATCATCACGGAGGCGACCCTCGCGCTGCGGCCGGCGCCGAAGAAGCCGGTGACGCTGGCCGCCACGTTCGCCACGACCGCGCAGACCGGCCAGGTCGTCGAGCGGGTGGTGACCAGCGGGCTCGTGCCGAGCCTGCTGGAGGTCATGGACAACACCTGCATCCGCGCGGTCGACGACCTGCTCAAGGCCGACCTGGACCGCGACGCGCGTGCCCTGCTGGTCGCGCAGTCCGACGCCGGGGGAGAGGCGGCCGCCCAGGAGATCGCGGCGCTGGAGGAGCTGTGCCGGGAGGCCGGTGCGGAGTTCGTCCACTCCACCGACGACCCCGCCGAGGGCGACCTGCTGCTCGCCGCCCGCCGGATGGCCCTGCCGGCGCTGGAGCAGCTGGGCAGCACGCTGATCGACGACGTCGCCGTACCCCGTTCCCGCATCGCGCAGTTCCTCGACGGCTGCGACACCGTCGCCGCGGCCCGGGCGCTCACCATCGGCGTCGTCGGGCACGCCGGTGACGGCAACATGCACCCGACCATCTGCTTCGATCCGGTCGACGCCGACCAGCGGGAGCGGGCCTTCGCCGCCTTCGACGACATCCTCGAGTTGGGCCTGGCCCTCGGGGGCACCATCACCGGCGAGCACGGGGTCGGCGTGATCAAGGTGGACTGGCTGGAGCGGGAGATCGGCCCGGTGGCGCTGGACGTGCACCGCTCGATCAAGTCCGCGCTGGACCCCGCCGGGTTGCTCAATCCGGGAACCGTGTTCCGCGCCGCGCACCGCGATGCCACGCTGGGGCGATGAGCACGGAACGGTTCCTCGTCATCGGCGGCGACGCGGCAGGGATGTCGGCGGCGGCCCAGGCCCGCCGGCTCAGGACGGCCGACGACCTGGAGATCGTCGTGCTGGAGCAGGGCGACGTCGTCTCCTACTCCGCCTGCGGCATCCCGTACTGGGTGGGCGGTCAGGTCGAGGACCGGGACGCGCTGATCGCCCGGACGCCGGCGGAGTTCGCAGCCCGGGACATCACCGTGCACACCCGCACCCGCGCGGTCGAGATCGACGCCGGCGCCGGGAAGGTCGTCACGGACACCGGCGAGCGGATCGGCTACGACCGACTTCTCGTGGCCACCGGAGGGCGCCCGAACCGTCCGCCGATCCCGGGCCTGGACGCCCCGGGCGTCTTCGGCGTCCACCGGCTCGACGACGGCGCCGCCATCCGGGCCGCCCTGGACGCCGGCCCGCGCCGTGCCCTGGTCCTGGGCGGCGGCTACATCGGGCTGGAGATGGCCGAGGCGCTGCAGCGTCGCGGGCTTGAGGTCACCGTCGTCCTCGCCGACCCGCTGCCGATGCAGCTGCTCGACGCCGACATGGCCGAGCGGGTCTGCGCCGGCATGGGCGCCATGGGCATGGAGATGCATCCCGACCAGGCGGTCCGCGAGATCCTGGTGGACGAGTCGGGCCGGGCGCGGGGGGTGCGCACCGACGCGGGCAGCTACGACGCCGACCTGATCGTCCTCGGCCTCGGCATGGGTCCGGAGGTGGCGCTGGCGGAGCGGGCCGGCATCCGGCTCGGCACCACCGGCGCCATCGCCGTCGACCGCACCCAGCGCACCCGCTCGCACCCGGAGATCTACGCGGCCGGCGACTGCTCGCAGACCTTCCACCGGGTCACCGGCGAGGCCACCCACGTTGCGCTGGGCACCCATGCGAACAAGCAGGGGCGGGTGGCCGGCTCGGTCATCGGCGGACGGGCCGCCCGCTTCGCCGGGGTGCTGGGGACCGCGCTGACCAAGGTGGGGGAGCTGGAGATCGGCCGCACCGGGCTGTGCACCACCGAGGCCGAGCAGGCGGGATTCGACTACCGCTCCGACACCATCGAGGCGACGACGAAGGCCGGCTACTACCCCGGCGCCGAGGAGGTCGCGATCAAGCTCCTCAGCGAGGCCGGGTCGGGGCGGCTGCTCGGTGCCCAGATCGTCGGCGGCCCCGGCTCGGGGAAGCGGATCGACGTGCTGGCCGCCGCGATCTGGGCGGGGATGACCGCCGAGGACCTCGCCGGCTCCGACCTCTCCTACGCGCCGCCGTTCTCGCCGACCTACGACCCGGTGGTCGTCGCCGCGCGGGTGGTCAGCCGCATCGAGCAGGGCTGAGCTCGGATGCCTCCCGGCCGTGCCGCCCCGGCTCCGGACACCGACGTCCGGGACGCGGACTGGTACGGCGAGGACCTGTCCGGCCGGGAGCACACCGGCGTGGCCTTCAGCGGGGTGGACCTGACCGAGGCCACCGGCACCGGGGCCGTCTTCACCGACTGCACGTTCCACGACTGCCGGTTCAATCTCGCCGAGTTCACCGACACCGCCTTCGTGAACTGCGCCTTCACCGGCTGCTCGTTCTTCTCGGCGACCCTCACCGGCTGCAAGCTGGTCGGCGCCACCTTCGACCGCTGCTCGTTCGACCAGCTCACCGTCGACGGCGGGGACTGGTCGTTCGCGGCCCTGCCCGGGGCTGACCTCGGCCGGGCGACGTTCCGGGGCACCCGGCTGCGCGAGGCCGACCTCACCCGGGTGCGCGGCTCCGGGGCCACCCTGCGGCACCTGGACCTCTCCGGGGCGGAGCTGCACGACGCCGATCTGAGCGGCGCCGACCTGCGGGGGTCCGACCTCAGCGCGGTCGACCCGCGCAACGTCGACCTCGCCGGCGCGCAGGTCGACATCACGCAGGCGGTCGTGCTCGTGACCACCTTGGGGTTGCAGGTCCGCCCCGACGCCCCGGCGTAGCACCCGAGGATGCGGGGGAGGCCGCGACGCCTGCTGGCGGCCCACGTGCCGGGCGGTCTGCGCGGCCGCCGCCGCGCCCGGTGTCGCCCGGTCGGGGTCGGCTGCGGCCCACGGTGTCGCAGCCGGCGGGCGCGGCGCGATACTGATCACGACGTCAGCCGTACAGCGCCGTACAGCCGCAACCGATGCGAGGAGTGCACGCTCATGCCCATCGCGACCCCTGAGGTCTACGCCGACATGATCAACCGGGCCAAGGAGGGCGGCTTCGCCTACCCGGCGATCAACTGCACCTCCTCCGAGACGGTCAACGCGGCGCTGCGCGGCTTCGCCGACGCCGGCAGCGACGGGATCATCCAGTTCTCCACCGGGGGGGCGGAGTTCGGCTCGGGCACCCGGGTCAAGGACATGGTCACCGGTGCAGTCGCACTCGCCGAGTTCACCCACGTCGTCGCCGAGAAGTACCCGGTCAACGTCGCGCTGCACACCGACCACTGCCCCAAGGACAAGCTGGACTCCTACGTCCGCCCGCTGATCGCGCTGTCGAAGGACCGGGTCGACGCCGGTCAGGAGCCGCTGTTCCAGTCGCACATGTGGGACGGCTCGGCCATCGAGCTCACCGAGAACCTCGACATCGCCGAGGAGCTGATGGAGAGGGCTGCGGCGGCGAAGATCGTGCTCGAGCTGGAGATCGGCATCGTCGGCGGCGAGGAGGACGGCGTCGTCGCCGAGATCAACGAGAAGCTCTACACCGCCGACGGCGACTTCCTGCGCACCGCGCAGCAGCTGGGGCTGGGGGAGCGGGGGGTCTACCTGCTCGCCGCCACCTTCGGCAACGTGCACGGGGTCTACAAGCCGGGCAACGTGAAGCTGCGCCCCGACGTGCTGCAGCGCGGCCAGGCGCTGGTGGCCAAGGAGTTCGACCTGGGCGAGGGCGCCAAGCCGTTCAACCTCGTGTTCCACGGCGGCTCGGGCTCGGCGGAGTCGGAGATCCGCGAGGCGCTGTCCTACGGCGTCGTGAAGATGAACGTCGACACCGACACCCAGTACGCCTTCACCCGGCCGATCGCCGGCCACATGCTCAGCAACTACGACGGCGTGCTCAAGATCGACGGCGAGGTCGGCAACAAGAAGGCCTACGACCCGCGCAGCTACCTCAAGGCCGCCGAGACGAACATGGCCGCCCGCGTCGTCGAGGCCTGCGAGCACCTGCTGTCCGCCGGCCAGTCGCAGGGGGCGTGAGCATGAGCCACTCCCACGGCAACCTGCTGGGCGAGCCGCCGGCCACCCTGCTCCCCCCGACCCCCGAGGCCGACGCCGAACTCGCCGAGGGCGCCACGCTGGCCGAGGTCGCCGCCCACCACCCGACGGTGAGCGCGGTCTGGGCGGGCCTGGCCGAGGAGTCGCTCCACCGCACCGAGCGGGCGCTCGGCGACACCGTCCAGGCTTACGCCTACGCGCGCACCGGCTACCACCGGGGGCTGGATGCGCTGCGCCGCAACGGCTGGAAGGGGTACGGCCCGGTGCCGTGGTCGCACGAGCCCAACCGCGGGTTCCTGCGCTGCGTCACCGTGCTGGCGGCGGCGGCCGAGGCGATCGGCGAGACGGCGGAGGCCGAGCGCTGCCGGCAGCTGCTCCGGGACTGCGACCCGGCACTGGGAGCCTGACCTCACCTACGGTGACCGGACGTCCGCTCCGAAACCTTCGCTCACCCGTATGAGCAGGGGATCGGCCGGACAGGTTTGTCATCGAATCGTCATGGTCACCACTCTCCGTACTCGGCGCCGCTGGGCGCCTGGAACAGAGAGGGAGTCACATGGCCACGCTGCTCTGGATCCTCGCCGTCGTCCTGGTGGTCGCCGGCATCGTCGCGCTCGTCCGCAAGCAGATCGTGCCGGGGGTCGTGCTCATCGTGCTCGGCCTCCTGGTCGGCCCGGGCGGCGTCAGCATCTTCACCTGACCACCCTGCACCCCGAGCTCCGCGACCGCCCTCAGCGGTTGCCGAGTTCGGGGTGCAGGGCGGTCAGGGCGTCGGTCAGGGTGTTCAGCCGCTCGCCGCCGGCCATCAGGGCGGTCAGGATGTCGGCGTCGACGTCGTCCCGGGTGAGGTTGCCGGCCACGTGCCCGTGCGCGAGCAACAGGAACCGGTCCCCGATGAGGTGGGCGTAGCGCGGGTTGTTCGTGACCACCACGACCGCCAGCCCCTGCGCCCGGGCGGCGAGGATCGCCTGACCGAACAGCGTCTGCCGTGCGACCGTGACGGGGGTCTCCGGCTCGTCGATGATCAGCGCCCGGGCGCCGAAGTGCAGCGCACGGGCCACGGCCAGGCTCTGCCGCTCCCCGGCCTGCAACGCACTCGCCGGCTGGTCGGGGTCCAGCCCGGTGACGCCGACCCGGGCCATCGCGCGCACGGTGGCCTCGCGGGCCCCGTCCACGTCCAGCCGGCGCAGCGGCCACACCCCGCGGGTCGGCTCCGCGCCGAGGAAGAAGTTCCGCCAGACCGACAGGAGCGGGGCGACCGCGAGGTCCGGCCAGACGGTGGCGATGCCGACGTCCCGCGCCTGCCGGGGTGAGCGGAACCGCACCGGCTGCCCGTCGACCAGCAGTTGCCCCTCGTCGTGCCGGAGCAGCCCCGAGAGCACCGCGACCACGGTGGACTTCCCCGACCCGTTCTCCCCGAGGATGCACGTGATCTCGCCGGCCATCAGAGTCGCGCTGACCCGCGCCAGCGCGGCCACGTTCCCGTGCCGGACGGTGAGCCCGCGCATCTCCAGCCCCGGCGTGGGGGCGACCGGCTGCACTGCCGAGGAGGCGGTGCTCATGACCGGGGTACCGCCTTCAGCCGGCGGCGCACCACACCGTTGGCCACCAGTGCCACCAGCAGCAGCGCGCCCAGCAGTGCCTGGAACCACCGCGGATCCCAGCCGGCGAGCGTGATCCCCTGCCGGGCGACCGCGTACAGCAGCGCGCCGACGGCGGCGCCGATCGCCGAGCCGTAGCCGCCGGTGAGCAGGCACCCCCCGATCACCGCCACGACGATGAAGTCGATGCCGCTGAGGATGCCCACGGTGCCGCCGGCCTGGACGCTGCCGAACCGCACGAGCGTGATCGTGCCGAGCAACCATCCTGCGGAGGCGGTGAGGCAGAACAGCGCGACGGTGGTCCGGCGCACCGGTACGCCCAGCTCGTGCGCGGCCTGACGGGCGCCGCCGCACGCGAAGATCGCGTTGCCGAACTTGGTCCGCCACAAACCCCACGCGGCCAGTGCGGTCAGCGCCAGCCACCACAGGATCGACACGCTGAACCGGCCGTTCCCCACCTGCACCGCCCCGTCGAAGAGGGCGACCACCGACGACCAGCCCCGCGCCTGGTCGAGGCCGCCGACCCGGGTGGCGCCCGCGACCGCCTGGGACCCGGCCTGGGAGGTGCCCTGGAGGATCAGGAAGGTCGCCAGGGTGACCAGGAAGCTGGGCAGGCCGGTGTTCACCACGAGCACGCCGTTGACCACCCCGATCGCGAGGGCGGCGAGCAGGGAGACGGTCAGGGCCGGAACGGTGCTCCAGCCGGCGATCTCGATGAGCAGCGCGGTGAGCAGCGAGCTGGAGACGGCGATCACCCCGACCGAGAGGTCGAACTGGCCGGCGACGAGCAGCAGCGCGACCGCGACCCCGCCGATGCCGAGCAGCGCGGCGGTGTCCAGCACCGTGGCCAGGCCGAACGGGCTCACCAGGTCCGGCGCGGCGAAGGCGAAGAAGAGGACGACCACCACGAGGCCGACGACCGCGGGCAGGCTCGGCCGGGCCAGGGCGCGGGCGAGGAACGACCGCCCCTGGGGCGCCCGGGCCGGGAGGTGGCCGAACGCGGGCAGGCGGTCGCCGATCACCGGCACGGCGACCCGACGGGATGACAGGGCATCGGCAGCGGGTCCTCCTCGGCGGTCGGGTGGCCTCCCAGTGTCCACGACGCGCACGCCGTCCTGCAGGGTCGTTCCACGGTGGGGGGAGGGCACTAGGGCTGCAGCCGCCACCGCACCCGGTCGTCGGCGTACCAGGTCCACCGGTGGACCGGCCGCACGTAGGGCACCCCGTCCCGCACGATCCGCGCCGGGTCGGAGGCGACCTGCAGGGCGCGCCCGCTGGTGTGCCGGGTCGGGCGGAGCGGCTGCGTCATCACGGTCACGCCGATCGTGTCGACGGCGGTCCAGTCGGGGCGGACGTCGATCCGGGTGATCTCGCCGTCGGCCACCTTGATGTCGTCGTGGTGCGCCTGCAGCCCCAGCCGCCGCGACAGCGACCGGCGGCCCTGGCCGGCGGCCTCGATCCGGCCGTGGTGCAGCAGGACGCCGCCGTGGTCGTCACGGACGAGGGTGAGGTCCCGCGGCTCGCCGCTGCCCACCCCGAGGTCGCGGGCCAGGCCGACCGAGGCCTTGTCCGCGGCCGGCTCCCAGGCCACCGGCACCTCCGCCGTCCGCCCGGCCTTGAGCAGGGCCGCGAGCACCGCGGACAGCCCGGCGACCGGTCCTCGCACCATCAGCGACGCGGCGGTGGGCACCGCCTCCAGCTGGCTCGCGCGGGGTGCCTCCCCGGGCTCCAGACGGCGGAGATCCAGCTCGACCGACGACATGCCGATACCCTGCCACCTGGCCCTCCCGGGAACCGCCGGGTGGCAGGGAAGCGACCCGTCCACCCGACGGACAGAGGAGACCCAGGACCCGATGCCCGCTGTCGTGCTGATCGGTGCCCAGTGGGGCGACGAAGGCAAGGGCAAGGCCACCGACCTGCTCGGCGGCCGTGTGCCCTACGTCGTCCGCTACCAAGGCGGCAACAACGCCGGCCACACGGTGATCACGCCGGACGGGGAGAAGTACGCCCTGCACCTGATCCCCTCCGGGATCCTGACGCCGGGGTGCACCCCGGTCATCGGCAACGGCGTCGTCATCGACCCCGAGGTGCTGATCGGCGAGCTGGCGGGCCTGGAGGAGCGCGGGGTGGACACCTCGCGGCTGGTCATCTCGTCGGACGCGCACTTGATCATGCCGCACCACCGGGCCCTCGACAAAGTCACCGAGCGGTTCCTGGGCAAGCGGAAGATCGGCACGACCGGTCGCGGCATCGGCCCCGCCTACGGCGACAAGGTGGCCCGCGTCGGCATCCGGGTGCAGGACCTGCTGGACCTCTCCATCCTCCGGCAGAAGCTCGAGGGCACGCTGCAGGAGAAGAACCAGATTCTGGTCAAGGTCTACAACCGCAAGGCCATCGACGTCGACGAGGTGGTCGCTGAATACGAGGCGTACGCGCACGAGTTGAAGCACCGCATCGTCGACAGCCGGCTGCTCCTGGGCAAGGCGCTCGACGCCGGCGAGTGGGTGCTGCTCGAGGGCTCCCAGGGCACCCTGCTGGACGTCGATCACGGCACCTATCCGTTCGTGACGTCGTCGAACCCGACCGCGGGCGGCGCCGCCGTCGGCGCGGGGGTGGGCCCGACCCGCATCGAGCGGGTGGTCGGCATCCTCAAGGCGTACACGACCCGCGTCGGCTCCGGCCCCTTCCCGACCGAGCTGTTCGACGCGAGCGGGGAGTACCTGCGCAAGCAGGGCGGCGAGGTCGGCGTGACCACCGGCCGCGACCGGCGCTGCGGCTGGTTCGACGCCGTCGTCGCCCGGTACGCCAGCCGGGTCAACGGGATCACCGACTATTTCCTCACCAAGCTCGACGTGCTCTCGGGCCTGGACACGGTGCCGATCTGCGTCGCCTACGAGGTCGACGGCGTCCGGCACGAGGAGATGCCCATGACGCAGACCGACTTCCACCACGCGAAGCCGGTCTACGAGGAGATGCCCGGCTGGTTCGAGGACATCCGGCACTGCCGGGCCTTCGACGAGCTGCCGGCCAACGCCCAGGCCTACGTGCGGCGGCTCGAGGAGCTCTCGGGCGCCCGGATCAGCGTCATCGGCGTCGGCCCCGGCCGGGACGAGAACGTGGTCGTCCACGACCTCATCGGCTGATCCTCCGGATCAGCACCGCGGCCAGGTGCCGTACCCCTGCTGCGTCGAGCCGTTGCCGGCCGCTCCTCAGGGAGCCTCCGGCCCCCGTCGTCGCGACCGCCTCGCAGGGCGGCCTCCGTCGGGATCCGCGGCTCTGTGCCTGCTCCGGGAGTCCTCGCGGCTCGTGGTCTTCCTCGGGGACCCTGCGGGCCCCGCTCGTCAGACCAGCTGGGCGCTGACGGCGGTGCGGGCCCGGACGGCGTGGTCCGGGGAGTCGGTGATCAGGCCGTCGACGCCGAGGTTCAGCAGCGTGACGGCGTCCGCGACGGCGTCCCCGTGGGCCTCGGGTGCGTCGCCGCGGCGCAGGTGCGCCGGCAGGAAGGCGTTCTCCGCCCGCAGCGTCCAGCAGAACACCGCCAGCTCGGCCGCGTGCGCCTGGTGCACGAGGTGCGGCGTGCCGGTGAGCGCGTGCGCGGCGGCGCTGGCCAGGACGCGGTCCCGGCTCGGGGCGACCGCCTGGGCGTAGGTGGAGATCTCACGCAGTCCGGAGGGGGACACCAGCGCGTCGCCGGCGGGGGCGTCGCCGACGAGCTGGGCCATCTGCGGCCCGTCGTCGCCGAGGCGGGCGCGCAGCTCGCGGAGCACCGACGCGTCGAACGCCTGGATCATGACCGTGCCGTCGGCGGTGTCGGCGCCCAGCCGGCCCAGGTCACCGGCCACCAGCTCACCCATCGGCAGGCCAGCTGCGGCCGCCCACTCGGGGTGCTTCAGCTCGGCGAGCACGCGCACCTGCCGCTCCGCGGTGGAACGGCAGCGGGCCAGCTCGATGACGTCGGCGAGGGTGAGGATGCCGAAGCGGCCGTCGTAGGCGGTGTTCGTCGGCCGCAGCGCCGGCATCCGCTCGACGGCGCGGAGGGTGCGCAGCTCGGCGTAGGTGAAGTCCTCGGTGAACCAGCCGGTGCACAGCTCCTCGCCGATCACCCGGGCGGTGCGGCGGTCGGCGAACTCCGGGTGCTCGGCGACGTCGGTGGACAGCGAGAGCTCGTTCTCGTGCCGGACGACGAGCACGCCGTCGCGGCTGACCACCACGTCGGGCTCGATGAGGTCTGCTCCGAGGTCGATGGCCAGCTCGAAGCTGGCCGCGGTGTGCTCCGGCCGGTAGGCCGGGGCTCCGCGGTGTCCGATGACGACGGGCCGGGCAAGGCGTGCCACTGGCGTGCTCGCCAGCGACTCGGTCGCGCGCATGACACCCACAACACAGGAATCGGATGAATCAGGGGCGAACTGAAGGAGACGGATTGCGCACGATCCAGCGGCCGCCGAGCTGACCAGCGAGCTTGGCGCCGGGTCGTGATGGAGATCACCCGCCATGTCTGTGACTGGTGGGTTTGAACCGCCGGGGCAGCACGTCCCCGGCGGCGGCGTAGGGTCGCCGCTCGTGCGCGTGCTGGTGATCGGCTCCGGTGCCCGGGAGCACGCCCTGTGCGTGGCTCTGCAGTCCGACCCCGCGGTGGGTGCGCTCGCCTGCGCGCCCGGCAACGCCGGGACGCGGGCGGTGGCCCCGCCGCCGCCCGGCGGGGAGACGCTGGCGGTGGCCGACCCGGTGGCGGTGGCCGGTGTCGCCCGCGACTGGTCCGCCGATCTGGTGGTCGTCGGGCCGGAGGTCCCGCTGGTGGCCGGTGCGGCCGATGCGGTGCGGGAGGCGGGGATCGCCTGCTTCGGGCCGTCGGCGCAGGCCGCGCAGCTGGAGGGCAGCAAGTCCTTCGCCAAGCACGTGATGACGGCGGCCGGCGTCCCGACGGCCCGGTCGTGGGCCGTGGGCGGGACCCCCGAGCTGGAGACGGCTCTCGACGAGGTCGCGGCCCTCACCGGGGGCGCCCCCTACGTGGTCAAGGACGACGGGCTCGCCGCGGGGAAGGGCGTCGTCGTCACCCCGGACCGGGAGCAGGCCGCCGCCCACGGCCGCCGGGTGCTGGACGCCGGCGGCTCGGTGCTGGTGGAGGAGTACCTCGACGGGCCGGAGGTGTCGTTGTTCGCCGTCGCCGACGGGACGACGGTGCTGCCGCTCCTGCCGGCCCAGGACCACAAGCGCCGCGACGACGGCGACGCCGGCCCCAACACCGGTGGCATGGGGGCGTACGCGCCGCTGCCCTGGGCGCCGGCCGGCCTGGTCGACGAGGTGCTGGCCACGGTCCTGCAGCCGACCGTCGACGAGATGGCCCGGCGTGGCGAGCCGTTCTCCGGCCTCCTCTACGCCGGGCTGGCGCTGACCTCGCGGGGCGTGCGCGTGGTGGAGTTCAACGCGCGCTTCGGCGACCCGGAGACGCAGGTCGTGCTGCCGCTGCTGGAGACCCCGCTCGCCGGGCTGCTGCACGCCGCCGCCACCGGTGGGCTGGCCGGGCACCCGCCGCTGCGCTGGCGGCCCGGGGCGGCGGTGACGGTCGTCGTCGCCGCGCCGGGGTACCCCGAGGCGCCGCGGACCGGCGACCCGGTCACCGGGGCGGACGGCGACGGCGTGCTGCACGCCGGGACCGCGACGACCCCTGACGGCACGGTCGTCTCCGCCGGCGGCCGGGTCCTGGCGGTCACCGCGGTGGGGGCGGACCTGGCCGCGGCCCGGCAGGCCGCCTACGAGCGGGTCGCCGGGGTGCGGTTCGCCGACGCGCACTGGCGCACCGACATCGCGCTGGCCGCCGTCGAGGGCCGGCTCGCGCCGTCGTAGGCCGCCGCGACGTCTTCCCTCACCTCAGCGCGTCCTCCCTCACCGTCCGCAGTGAGGGAAGACGCGCCATGACCAGGTCACCGGATCGTCGCCGTCCGTGAGCGGTGCTCAGCCTGCGCCGACCACCGGGCGGACACGGCCGGGACGGGGCTCGGGCGGCCGCGGCCCCTCGTGGCGGCGGCTCAGGTAGGTGCCCGCCACGTTGGCGCAGGCGATCACCGGCACCGCGATGAGGGCCCCGAAGATGCCGGCGATCAGCAGCCCGGCCGCGATGGCGAGCACGACCGCCAGCGGGTGCACGTGCACGGCCCGGCCGAGCAGCAGCGGCTGCAGGACGTGCCCCTCCAGCTGCATCACCAGGACGACGACCGCCAGTGCGATGAGCGCCTTGATCGGGCCGACGGCGACCAGTGCCACCAGCACCGCGACCGTGCCGGCGAGGAAGGACCCGATGATCGGGATGAACGCGCCCAGGAACACCAGCGCGGACAGCGGGATGACCAGCGGCACCCCGAGAACTGCCAGCCCGATGCCGATGCCGACGGCGTCGACCAGGGCCACCACCGCCGTGGCGCGCACGTAGGAGATCAGCGTGCGCCACGAGCGCCGGGCCGCCTCGTCGATGTAGGCGCGGGAGTCACCCGGGAAGAGGCCGACCAGCCACAGCCAGATGGTGCGGCCGTCCTTGAGGAAGAAGAAGAGCGTGAACAGCGCCAGGACGATGCCGGTGAAGACCTCACCGACCGTCGTCGCGGTGCTGATCGCCCCGGTGGCGAGCTCCTGCTCGTTGCTGACGAGGAACTCCTGGGCCTGGCTGACCGCGTCCTCGAGCTGGTTCGCCGTGATCGGGAAGCTGCGGACGACGAATCTCTCGACCTGCTCGAGCCCTTCGCTGACCTGGTCGGCCAGGTCGCCGAACCCGGCGATGACCCGGTTGACGACCAGCGTGATGATCCCGGCGACGACGCCCAGGCCGACGAGCAGCATCGTGAAGGCGGCCAGCGATCGCGGCCAGCCGTGCCGCACCAGCGCCGCCGCCCCCGGCTGCAGGAGCGCGGCGAGCAGCAGCGCCACGATCACCGGCACGATGACGACGGCGACGTAGGCCATCGCGTAGAGCAGCGCGTACAGGCCGGCCAGCACGACCAGCAGTCGCCACGACCACGCGGCCGCCGTGCGCAGCGCCGTCGGCACGCCGTCCTCGACGTGGCCGCGACGCCGGGTGGTGACCAGGCTGCGGTCGCCCTCGTCACGGCGGAGCGCCCGCCCGCCCGCGGGCGGGCCGCTGACCCCGCGGGGGCCCAGCGGCCCGTCCAGGTCGGGTGCCCCGGGCTCGGGGCTGCCCAGCGGCAGCCGGTCCCCGCCGACGGACTCGGGGTCGTCGCCGGGGAGGACGTCGGTCACCGGCTCGCCGTCGTGGTGGGCAGGGATGTGCTCGTGGGCCACCCTGTCGTACCAGGCGTGCGGATCGTGCTCCCGGGCAGCGCGGATGCGTTCCCGCGCCCGCGCGGTCAGGTCGTTGGCGCGGCGCAGCATCGCGCACCTCCGGGGCGGGCAGTAGGGACCGGGAGGATCATCGCAGCCCCGCAGCGGGGTCCCCGTCAGCCCTGCGGGAGGATGTCCCCGTGGTGCGACGAGCTGAGCAGTGGCAGGCGGTACCCGCATGATCGAGCGCTACACGCTCCCCGTGATGGGGCGCGTCTGGAGCGACGAGCACAAGTACGAGCTGTGGTGCCGGGTCGAGACGCTGGTCCTCGAGGCGCACGCGGCCGCCGGACGGGTGCCCGCCGACGTCGTCGAACCGGTGCGCAACGCCCCGCCGCCGTCCCCCGAGCGGGTCGCCGAGATCGAGGAGACGACGCAGCACGACGTCATCGCCTTCCTCACCGCGTGGGCCGACGACACCGAGCCGCGCTCGGCGGCCGCGTACGTCCACCACGGCATGACCTCGTCGGACCTGCTGGACACCGCGCTGGCCGTGCAGCTCACCGACGCCACCGACGTGCTGCTGGCCAAGGCCGACCGGCTGGTGGCCGTGCTGCGCGACCACGGGCTGGCGCACCGGGACACGATCAAGGTCGGCCGCACCCACGGCGTGCACGCCGAGCCGGACGTGTGGGGGCACCGGGTCGCCGACCTCGCCTTCGCCGCCGCCCGGTCCCGGGACCGGCTGCGGGCGGCCCGGGAGCGGGTCGGCGTCGTCGCCATCTCCGGCGCCGTCGGCACGTACTCGCTGATCGACCCGTCGGTGGAGGTCTTCGTGGCCGATGCCCTGGGACTGCGGCCTGCCGAGGCGTCGACCCAGGTGGTGCTGCGCGACTCGATCAGCGAGTGGGTCTCCGCGCTGGCGATCATCGCGACGGTCTGCGAGGCGATCGCCCTGGAGGTCCGGCACGGCCAGCGCACCGAGGTGCGCGAGCTGTCCGAGGCGTTCGGGTCGGGCCAGAAGGGCTCGAGCGCGATGCCGCACAAGAAGAACCCGATCCGCTCCGAGCGGATCGCCGGTCTCGCCCGTGTGGTGCGGGCGGCGATCGTGCCGGTGATGGAAGGCATCCCGCTCTGGCACGAGCGCGACATCTCGCACTCCTCGACCGAGCGGGTGTTCCTGCCCGACGCCGCGATCACCACGGACTACCTGCTGGACCTCACCGCCGGACTGGTCGAGAACCTGGTGGTGGACACCGCGCGCATGCGCGCCAACCTGGAATCCACCGGCGGGCTGATCTACACCTCCTCGGTGCTGCTGGAGCTGGTGGAGAGCGGGTCGTCCCGCGAGGACGCCTACGCGCTCGTGCAGTCGGCCGCGATGGAGACCTGGAAGAGCGGGACGCCGTTCCGCGAGACGCTGCGGGAGCGCGCCTCGTCGTCCGGCCTGACGCTGGACGAGGCACGGCTGGACGAGATCTGCCGGCCGGAGCAGTACGTGGCCAACCTCGGTCCGCTGTTCGACCGGCTGGCCGCACTGTCATGACGGTGGACCTGCCCCTCGTCGCCCGCGGCAAGGTGCGGGAGATCTACGCCGCCGGCCCCGACCGGCTGCTGCTCGTGGCGTCGGACCGGATCTCGGCCTACGACCACGTGTTGCCGACGCCGATCCCGGACAAGGGCGCCGTGCTGACCCGGCTGTCGGTCTGGTGGTTCGAGCAGCTGGCGCCGGTGCTGGCGTCGTTCGGAGCCTCGCACCACCTGGTGTCGGCGGCTCCGGGGGCGGACGACGGGGTACCGGCCTCGGTCGCCGGGCGCGGGATGCTCGTGCGGAAGCTGGAGATGCTGCCCGTGGAGTGCGTGGCCCGGGGCTACCTCTCCGGCTCCGGGACGGTCGAGTACTCGAGGTCCGGCTCCATCCGCGACGTGGCGCTCCCGTCCGGACTGGTGGAGGGCTCGCGGCTGCCCGAGCCGGTGTTCACGCCGTCGACCAAGGCGGAGCTGGGGGAGCACGACGAGGCGATCGACTTCGCCGCCGTCGTCACCGCCGTCGGCGCCGCCCGGGCGGAGGAGCTGCGGGAGCTGACGCTGGCGCTCTACCGGCGCGGTGCCGAGATCGCGGCCGCCGCGGGCATCCTGCTGGCCGACACCAAGTTCGAGTTCGGGGTGGACCCGGACGGCGGCCTGGTGCTGGGTGACGAGGTGCTCACCCCCGACTCGTCGCGCTTCTGGCCGGCCGACACGTGGTCGCCGGGCACGGTGCAGCCCTCGTACGACAAGCAGTTCGTACGCGACTGGCTGACGTCGTCGGGCTGGGACCGCGTCTCCGAGCCGCCCGAGCTGCCCGCCGACGTCGTCGCCGCCACCCGCGAGCGCTACGTCACCGCCTACGAGCAGCTCACCGGAAGCCCGTTCTGCTGACCCTCGCCGAGTGCTACGAAGTCGTGGCCATCAGCCTCTGATCACCACCATTTCGTCGCACTCGTCGGGCCTGTGGACGAGCCCAGCGGGCGACGGCCGCCGCCCGGCAGGCTGCGCCCGTGCCGACCCCGCCCGTCCCGCCGCGCGTGCTCGCGCCGACCAACCGCGCGGGGGCCCGCTCGGACGGCATCAGCGACTGGCAGCTGCGCCACACGGGGGTCGTCCGCCTGTCGCGGGACACCTACCTCCCGCGAGCGGCAATCAGCGTGCTGCGGCAACGCATCGACGCTGTGCTCCTCGGTCCTGGTCACCTCGCCCCGCCGGACCTGGATCGACCTCGCGGCGGTGCTGCCGCCGGGGGCGCTGCTCGCGGTCACCGACCAGATGCTGGCCCGGCGCTTCCCGGCGGACGAGTTCCCGAGCATCGTCGCTCGGTCCCGCGGACGGCGAGGGGTCGCCCGGGCGCGGGCGGTCATGGCCATCGCCGACCCGCTGGCCGGCTCGCCGATGGACTCGGTCTCCGGTGGCTGATCCACGAGGCCCGGCTGCCGCGACCGGTCCTCCAGCACGTCATCTCCGACGACGCCGGCCGCTTCCTGGCGGCGGTGGACATGGCGTGGCCGGAGCGCCGGGTGCTCGTGGAGTTCGATGGCGACGTCCACCGTGAGCGACGGGTCTTCGTGAACGACCTGCGTCGGCAGAACGGTGGGGGCCGGGTGGCGGGTGCTGCGCTTCAGCTCCGCCGACGTCCTCGGTCGTCAGGCCGCGGTGCTCGGGCTCCTCGGTGGCGTTCTGTCCGGCGACTGACCTCCGAGTGCGACATCGTCGTGGCGATCACGGCCCGATGGCCACGTGTTCGTCGCAGTGGATGGGTGGTGAGAGGGAGAGGAGGGTCACGGGGGTGCTCCCCGCGGCCCCCGGTACCCTCGTCGGCGTGTCCCGGGTGGTCGTCGACGTGGTCCTCAAGCCGGAGATCTCCGACCCCCAGGGGCAGGCGGTCCTCGGTGCGCTCGGCCGGCTCGGCCACGACTCCGTGCGGAGCGTCCGCCAGGGCAAGCACTTCGTGCTCGAGGTCGACGGGACGCCCGACGAGGCCGAGCTGAAGCAGATCGCCGAGACACTGCTGGCGAACCCGGTCATCGAGGACGTCGAGCTGCACCTCCCCACCGACTGAGAGAGACCGCTGTGCGCATCGGTGTCATCACCTTCCCGGGCTCCCTGGACGACGTCGACGCCGCGCGAGCGGTGCGCCTGGCCGGCGGGAACCCGATCAGCCTGTGGCACGCCGACCACGACCTGAAGGACGTCGACGCCGTCGTCCTCCCGGGCGGGTTCTCCTACGGCGACTACCTGCGGGCCGGGGCCATCGCGGCGCGCGCGCCCCTGATGCAGGACGTCGTCGACCGCGCGACGCGGGGCATGCCCGTGCTGGGCATCTGCAACGGCTTCCAGGTGCTCTGCGAAGCAGGCCTCCTGCCCGGCGCGCTCACCCGCAACAGCCACCTGCACTTCCGCAACCGCGACCAGGTGCTGCGCGTCGAGCGGGCCGACACCGCCTGGACGCAGGACTACGCGAGCGGCCAGCGCATCGTCATCCCGGTCAAGAACGGCGAGGGTCGGTACGTGGCCGCCGACGCCGACCTCGACCGTCTCGAGGGCGAGGACCGGGTGGTGTTCCGCTACGTGGGCGGCAACCCCAACGGGTCCAGCCGGGACATCGCCGGCGTCACCAGCGGGAACGGCCGCGTGGTCGGCCTCATGCCGCACCCCGAGCACGCCGTCGAGGACCTCACCGGTCCGAGCACCGACGGCCTCGGCTTCTTCACCAGCATCCTGAAGGCGGTCGTGAACGCGTGACTGAGGACGGAACGGCGGGGCAGGCGAGCGCGACCGCGGGCCTCTCCGACCTCGACACCGGCCCGGGCCGGCTGGCGAACCGGCTCGACACCGTCGACCTGGCGGCGAGCACCCCCGGCGACGAGCAGCCCTATGCCGAGCTCGGCCTCCGGGCCGACGAGTACGTCCGGATCACGGAGATCCTCGGCCGCCGGCCCACCACCGCCGAGCTCGCGATGTACAGCGTGATGTGGAGCGAGCACTGCTCCTACAAGAGCTCCAAGGTGCACCTGCGCCAGTTCGGCGACCTCCCGCCCAGCGACGCGCTGCTGGTCGGCATCGGCGAGAACGCCGGCGTGGTGGACGTCGGCGACGGCTACGCGGTCACCTTCAAGGTCGAGAGCCACAACCACCCGAGCTACGTCGAGCCCTACCAGGGCGCGGCCACGGGTGTCGGCGGCATCGTCCGCGACATTCTCACCATGGGCGCGCGCCCGATCGCCGTCATGGACAGCCTCCGCTTCGGCCGGGCCGACGCCCCCGACACCGCCCGGGTGCTGCCCGGCGTCGTCGCCGGGGTCGGCGGCTACGGCAACTGCCTGGGGCTGCCCAACATCGGCGGCGAGCTGGTCTTCGATGACTGCTACGCCGGCAATCCGCTGGTCAACGCGCTGTGCGTCGGCGTGATGAAGCACGAGGACGTCCGGCTGGCGAAGGCCGAGGGCGTCGGCAACAAGGTGATCCTTTTCGGCGCCCGCACCGGCGGCGACGGCATCGGCGGGGTCTCCGTCCTCGCGTCCGAGACCTTCGACGCCGAGGGCCCGGCCAAGCGGCCCAGCGTGCAGGTCGGCGACCCGTTCACCGAGAAGCTGCTCATCGAGGCCTGCCTGGAGATCTTCGCCGCCGACCTCGTCACCGGCATCCAGGACCTCGGCGGCGCCGGGCTGTCCTGCGCCACCAGCGAGCTGGCCAGCGCCGGTACCGGCGGTATGCACGTCGACCTCGACACCGTCCCGCTGCGGGACAGCACCCTGACGCCCGCCGAGATCCTGATGAGCGAGTCGCAGGAGCGGATGTGCGCCATCGTCGAGCCGGGCAAGGTCGACGCGTTCCTCGCGGTCTGCCGCACGTGGGACGTCCTGGCCACCGTCATCGGTGAGGTGACCGCCGGCGACCGGCTGACGGTCGACTGGCACGGGGAGCGGATCGTCGACGTCCCGCCGCGGACGGTCGCGCACGAGGGCCCCGTCTACCAGCGGCCGATGCAGCGCCCGGCCGACCTCGACGCGCTCCAGGCCGACGACCCCGCCCGCCTGCCGCGGCCGCAGACCGGGGCCGAGCTGCAGGCGCACTGGCTGGCCGTCGTCAGCAGCCCGGACGGCGCGGACAAGACCTGGGTCACCGAGCAGTACGACCGCTACGTCCGCGGGAACACGGTGCTGGCCCAGCCCGACGACGCCGGTGTCGTGCGGATCGACGAGGAGTCCCACCGCGGCATCGCCCTCTCCCTGGACGGCAACGGCCGCTACGCCCGCCTCGACCCCTACACCGGGACGCAGCTCAACCTCGCGGAGGCGTACCGCAACGTCGCCGTCTCCGGGGCGAAGCCGCTCGCCGTCACCAACTGCCTGAACTTCGGGTCGCCGGAGAGTCCCGAGGTCATGTGGCAGTTCGCGGAGGCCGTCCGCGGCCTCGCCGACGCCTGCCGGGAGCTCGGCCTGCCGGTCACCGGCGGCAACGTCAGCCTCTACAACCAGACCGGCGACGTCGCCATCAACCCGACGCCGGTGATCGGTGTCCTGGGCGTGCACGACGACGTCCGCACCCGCGTGCCGTCCGGCTGGCGCGTGCCCGGGGAGACGGTGCTGCTGCTCGGGACCACGGAGGCCGAGCTCGGTGGGTCCGCATGGGCCAGCGTCGTGCACGGCCACCTCGGCGGCCGTCCGCCGGCGGTCGACCTGGCCGCCGAGCGGGCGCTGGGAGACCTGCTGGGCGCACTCGGCCGCGAGGGCCTGATCAGCTCCGCGCACGACCTGGCCGACGGTGGGCTGGCGCAGGCGCTGGCCGAGTCGGCGCTCCGCTACGGCGTCGGCGCCCGGCTGGCGCTGGGTGAGGACCCCTTCACGACGCTGTTCAGCGAGTCCGGCGCCCGCGCGGTCATCACGACGTCGGACCCCGGCGGCGTGAAGACCACCGCGCGATGGGCCGGCGTGCCCGTCACCGAGCTGGGGACCACCGGCGGCGGCGCGCTCGTCGCCGAGGATCTGCTCGAGCTGGACCTCGACGAACTGCGAGCCGCCTGGAGCGCCACGCTGCCGGCCCTGTTCGGCAGCCCCGAGGTCGCGGTCGGCTCCGTTCCGGCGGGCACCGTCCCGACCAGCTGATGCCCGCACAGCCGATCCCGGCCGAGGAGCTGCGGGCGGCGGTCGAGCCCGTGCGGGCCTGGCTGGCCGGGGAGGCCGAGCAGCCGCCCCGCGCGGCCGTGGGTGCCGCGGTGAAGACCAGCGCCCGCTGGCTGGCCCAGCAGGCGCCGGGGCGCTCGGTGGAGGTGCGGGTGCCCCCGCACGTCGCCGTCCAGTGCATCGCGGGCCCCCGGCACACCCGGGGGACGCCGCCGAACGTCGTGGAGACCGACGCGGCGACCTGGCTCCGCCTGGCGACCGGCACCCTCGACTGGGCCACCGCCGCCGCGGACGGGAAGCTCACCGCCAGCGGAAACCGGGCCGACCTGTCCGGTCACCTTCCGCTTTCCCCTCTGTCACCCTCCGGGCGACACCGCGGCCAGAAGCCGTCCCCCGGCTGAGCCGAGCCGCTCCGTCACGCCTGCGCGGAACCCTCCGGGCCCCACTCGGCGCGACCACGCACCGGAAGACGACGACGGCGGGGACCCCCGGAGGGATCCCCGCCGTCGCGGGTGGTCAGGTGGTTCAGCCGCCGAAGAGCGCGCTGGCCGCCCTCGCAGTGTTGTAGAGACCGTAGATCAGCGGGATGCCGACCAGCGCCCAGGCGAAGGCGACGAGGCCCGTCGGGGTGCTCGAAGCCGGCTGCTCACCGGTGGAGGACGTCGAGCTCATCGGGTGGTGCTCCTCTCGGGTTCCGCCGCAGCGGTGGGGATGTCGGTGTCCTTCGGCTCGAACCACTTCTCGGCGACCGGCTTGATCATGAGGTTGGCGACGAAGCCGACGGCCAGGATGCCGACCATGATGAACAGGGCGGGCCGGTAGTCAGAGGCAACCAGGTTCCCCGGCTCCCCCTGCATGTCCAGGATGCCGTTGATGATCAGCGGCCCCGCGATGCCCGCGGCCGCCCAGGCGGTCAGCAGCCGGCCGTGGATGGCGCCGACCTGGTAGGTGCCGAACAGGTCGCGCAGGTACGCCGGGACGGTCGCGAACCCACCGCCGTAGAAGCTGATGATCACCGCGGCCAGTGCGACGAACAGCCAGACGGCGCTGCCGCCGATGGTGGCCAGCGCGATGTAGAGGACGATGCCGACGCCGAGGTACACCATGTAGATCGGCTTGCGACCGATGTAGTCCGACGTGGTCGACCACGCGAACCGGCCGGCCATGTTGAACAGCGACAGCAGCCCCACGAAGCCTGCGGCGGCGGCGGCCGCCACCGCGGAGGTCCCGCCCTCGCGGAAGAAGTCCTGGATCATCGGGGCGGCCTGCTCGAGGATGCCGATGCCCGCGGTCACGTTGCAGAACAGGACCGTCCACAGCAGCCAGAACTGCGGCGTCTTGATCGCGTTGCTGGCGGAGACGTTCTCGGTGGTGACCAGGGCCTTCTGCTTGACCGTTGCCGGGTCGAAGCCGTGCGGACGCCAGTTGGGCGCGGGCACCCGCACGATGAGGGCGCCGAACAGCATGAAGACCAGGTAGAGCACGCCGAGGGTGAGGAACAGGAGGGCGACGGAGTTGCCGCTGGCGACCTCACCGGCCGCGCCGGTGTAGTCCTCGTCGTACCAGTTCATCAGCTGGCGGGACAGCGGCGAGGCGACCATCGCACCACCACCGAAGCCCATGATCGCCATGCCGGTGGCCAGGCCCGGACGGTCGGGGAACCACTTGATCAGCGTGGAGACCGGCGAGATGTAGCCGATGCCCAGACCGATGCCGCCGAGGAAGCCGTAGCCGAGGTAGACCAACCAGAGCTGGTTGGTGAAGATGCCGAGCGAGCCCACGAGGAAGCCGGCCGACCAGAAGACGGCGGCGGTGGCCATCGCGGCACGGGGGCCGTTCTTGTCGACCCACGTGCCGAAGAGCGCGGCGGAGACGCCGAGCATGACGATCGCGAGCGAGAAGATGATGCCGATCTGGGTGAGGCTTGCGTCGAAGTGCTCGACGAGCGCCACCTTGTAGACGCTGGTGGCGTAGGCCTGGCCGATGCTGAGGTGCACGGCGAGGGCCGCGGGTGGGATCAACCACCGGTTGAAGCCTGGCTTGGCGATGATTCGCTCGCGAGCCAGGAAGCTGGGAACTGCCACGGGGACAACCTCCGGGGACGGGAACCGGTACGGCCGGACGGCCACAACCAGGACGCGCCCGATGATCTGTGATCTGGGTCGCTATCGCGTGGCACCGTACGTCGTCGAGAAGAACATTGCGCGCTCAACATGCGAACGTGACCACGCCGTGACGAACAGTTACCACATCAGAGCACTCGAACCGGCCCAGCGGCGGACGCCTAGGCTCGCCGCATGGCATATGAGGTGCGGGGCGTCGTAGCCCGCGGCAAGGGACAGCCGGTCACGGTGGAGACCATCGTGGTCCCCGACCCGGGGCCGGGTGAGGCGGTCGTCGACGTGCAGGCCTGCGGGGTCTGCCACACCGACCTGCACTACCGCGAAGGCGGCATCAACGACGACTTCCCGTTCCTGCTCGGCCACGAGGCGGCCGGCGTCGTCTCCGCCGTCGGCGAGGGTGTCACCAACGTCGCAGTGGGCGACTACGTCGTCCTGAACTGGCGGGCCGTGTGCGGTGAGTGCCGTGCCTGCCGCAAGGGTCAGCTGCAGTACTGCTTCAATACCCACAACGCCGCGCAGAAGATGACCCTCGCCGACGGCACCGAGCTCTCCCCGGCGCTGGGCATCGGCGCCTTCGCCGAGAAGACGCTGGTGCACTCCGGCCAGTGCACGAAGGTGGACCCGGCCGCGCCGCCGACCGCTGCCGGACTGCTCGGCTGCGGCGTCATGGCCGGGGTGGGCGCGGCGGTCAACACCGGCGGCGTGCAGCGCGGCGAGACGGTGGCCGTGTTCGGCTGCGGCGGCGTCGGTGACGCCGCGATCGCCGGGGCGAAGCTCGCCGGGGCGACGACGATCATCGCCGTCGACATCTCCGACCGGAAGCTCGAGTGGGCCAGGCAGTTCGGCGCCACCCACACGGTCAACTCCACGGACACCGACCCGGTGGAGGCGATCCGGGCCCTCACCGGCGGCTTCGGCGTCGACGTCGCCATCGACGCCGTCGGCCACCCGGAGGTGTTCGAGCAGGCGTTCTACGCCCGTGACCTGGCCGGCCGGGTCGTCATGGTCGGCGTCCCGACGCCGGGCATGGAGGTCACCCTGCCGGCGATCGAGATCTTCGGCCGCGGCGGGTCGATCAGGTCCTCCTGGTACGGCGACTGCCTGCCCAGCCGTGACTTCCCGATGCTGGTCGACCTCTACCTGCAGGGCCGCTTCGACCTCGACGCCTTCGTCAGCGAGACGATCGGGCTGGACGACGTCGAGGTGGCCTTCGAGAAGATGCACAAGGGCGAGGTGCTGCGCAGCGTCGTGGTGTTCGAGAAGTGACCGCGAGAACGACGCGCGAGCGAGCATCGCAGGGAGCGCCAGCGACCGAGGAGCGGAACGAGTGCGGAGTCGAGCAATGAGCGGCGCCCGCATCGACAAGGTGGTCATCCCCGGCGTCTTCAGCCTCGACGGCCAGGACTTCGACGTCGAGAACAACGTCTGGCTCGTCGGGGACGACGACGAGGTGCTCGTGATCGACGCTCCGCACGACGCCGCGCCGATCGTCGAGGCGATCGGTGGCCGGACGGTGACCGCGATCGTGCTGACGCACGGGCACAACGACCACATCACCGCCGCGCCGGCGCTCCGTGCGGCCACCGGCGCGCCGATCTGGTTTCACAGCGCCGACCGGATGCTCTGGGACATGACGCACCCGGACACCGCACCTGACGAGTACCTGCGGGCCGGCACCCGGTTCGACGTCGCGGGCACCCGGCTCGTCGCGCTGCACACGCCGGGTCACTCCCCGGGCAGCACCTGCCTGCACGCGGCGGACCTGCGCACGGTCTTCACCGGCGACACGCTGTTCTGCGGCGGGCCGGGGGCGACCGGCCGGTCGTTCAGCGACCACCCGACGATCGTGAACTCGATCCGGGCGCAGTTGCTGAGCCTGCACGGCGACACGGTCGTGAGGACCGGCCACGGGGACGACACGACGATCTTCGCGGAGCTCCGCAACGTGCACTGACTCCCCGGCGCGGCGGCATCCACAGGCATAGGAGGCAATGCCTATGGATGGGGTCGCGACACCGTAGGCAGAGCCTCCTATGCCGGGGTCGGTGCGGAGGCCGACCGGCGTGGTGGCGCCCGCGAGGTGACGCGGTACACCGGCTGGGCGCTCTCCGGGTGGCGGGCGCCGGTACGCTCGACCCCGTGCTTCGCGGTGATGGACGGCTGACGCACGACCTCGATCCCCAGTCCCCGGCACCCCAGGACGCCTGTGGCGTCTTCGGGGTCTGGGCACCTGGTGAAGAGGTCGCGAAGCTGACCTATTTCGGTCTGTACGCGCTCCAGCACCGCGGGCAGGAGGCGGCGGGTATCGCGGTGTCCGACGGCGCCTCGGTCGTCGTCTTCAAGGACCTCGGTCTCGTCAGCCAGGTGTTCGACGAGGCGACGCTCGGCAGCCTGCGCGGCCACCTCGCCGTCGGCCACACCCGGTACTCCACCACCGGCGCGTCCACGTGGGAGAACGCCCAGCCCACCTTCCGCACCACGGAGGCCGGGACCGGGCTGGCGCTCTGTCACAACGGGAACCTGGTCAACACCGCCGAGCTGGCCAGCACGGCCGCCGACGCGGGGGTGCCGGGCGCCTTCGCCGCCACCACCGACTCCGACCTGGTGACGGCGCTGATCGCCTCCTACCAGGACATCTCGGTGGAGGCCGCGGCCATGGAGGTGCTGCCGCAGCTGCGCGGGGCCTTCTCCATCACGTTCATGGACGAGGACACGCTCTACGCCGCCCGTGACCCGCAGGGCGTCCGCCCGCTGGTGCTGGGCCGGCTGGAGCGCGGCTGGGTCGTGGCCAGCGAGACCGCGGCGCTGGACATCGTCGGCGCCTCCGTGGTCCGCGAGGTCGAGCCCGGCGAGCTGATCGCCATCGACGAGAACGGCCTGCGCAGCCAGCACTTCGCGCCCGCCGAGCCCAAGGGCTGCGTCTTCGAGTACGTCTACCTCGCCCGCCCGGACACCACGATCTCCGGCCGCAGCGTGCACGCCGCCCGGGTCGAGATCGGCCGCCGGCTGGCCAGGGAGCACCCGGCCGACGCCGACCTGGTCATCCCGGTGCCGGAGTCGGGGACGCCGGCCGCCGTCGGTTACGCGGAGGCCAGCGGCATCCCCTACGGGCTGGGGCTGGTCAAGAACTCCTACGTCGGCCGCACCTTCATCCAGCCGTCGCAGACCATCCGGCAGCTGGGCATCCGGCTGAAGCTGAACCCGCTGCGCGACGTGATCCGCGGCAAGCGGCTGGTCGTCGTCGACGACTCGATCGTCCGGGGCAACACGCAGCGCGCGCTGATCCGGATGCTGCGCGAGGCGGGGGCGCTGGAGGTGCACGTGCGCATCTCCTCCCCGCCGGTGAAGTGGCCGTGCTTCTACGGCATCGACTTCGCCAGTCGGGCCGAGCTGATCGCCAACGGGCTGGACATCGACGGCGTGCGCGCCTCGATCAACGCCGACTCCCTGGGCTACGTCTCCGAGCAGGAGCTGATCGCCGCCACCGAGCAGCCGCGGAACCGACTGTGCACCGCCTGCTTCACCGGCGAGTACCCCATCGACCTGGGCGCGCCCGAGGTGCTGGGCAAGCACGTTCTCGAAGGCATAGAGCAGCGGGCGGTGACCGGCTGGACGGGCCAGCAGGCCGGCAGCGCGGCGGTGCCCGGAGGTGCTGAGGACGCGCTGAGGCGGCCGTGAGCACCGAGTTCACCTACGCCGCCTCCGGCGTCGACATCGACGCCGGGGAGCGCGCGGTCACGCTGATGCGGGCCGCGGTCGAGCGGACCAACCGGCCCGAGGTGGTGGGCGGGCTGGGCGGGTTCGCCGGGCTGTTCGCCCTGGACACCGCCAAGTACCGCAGGCCGCTGCTCGCCTCCTCCACCGACGGCGTGGGCACGAAGATCGCGCTCGCCCGGCAGCTGGACCGGCACGACACCGTGGGGATCGACCTCGTGGCCATGGTCGTCGACGACCTGGTCGCCTGCGGCGCCGAGCCGCTGTTCCTCCAGGACTACGTGGCCTGCGGAAGGGTGGTCCCCGAGCGGATCGCCGCGATCGTCACCGGTATCGCCGCCGGCTGCACCCGGGCCGGTGCGGCCCTGGTGGGCGGGGAGACCGCCGAGCACGGCGACCTGATGGACGCCGACGAGTACGACCTCGCCGCGACGGCGGTGGGGGTCGTCGAGGCCGACGCCGTCCTGGGCCCGGAGCGCGTGCACGAGGGCGACGCGGTGATCGCGATGGCGTCGTCGGGCTTCCACTCCAACGGCTACTCCCTCGTGCGCCGGGTGGTGGGCGCGGCAGGCCTGGACCTGCACGCGACGCCGGCCGGCCTCGATCGCGCGCTGGGCGAGGAGCTGCTCGAGCCCACCCGCATCTACGCGCTGGACTGCCTGGCCCTGGTCGAGGTGCTGGGCGTCGAGGGCGTGCACGCCTACGCGCACATCACCGGCGGTGGGCTGGCCGGGAACACCGCGCGCGTGGTGCCCGACGGGCTGCAGGCGGTGCTGGACCGCAGCACGTGGGCGCTACCGGTTGCCGTGCGCCTGATGGAGGAGCACGGGGTTCCCCGGGCGGAGAGCGAGCGCGCCTTCAACTGCGGGGTCGGGATGATCGCCGCCGTCGCCCCGGACCGCGCCGACGCCGCCGTCGCACTGCTGACCGCCCGCGGGGTGCCCGCGTGGATCGCCGGGACCGTGCGGGAGCGGTCCGACGGGGACGCCCCGGCCGCGGAGCTCGTCGGCTCCTACCGCTGACGTCGCCCCTGGCAGCTGTGGCGGTGCCTCGCCCCAGATCCCGTGATCGCCGCCTGAGCGCTACAGCTCCGGGGTGGCGACGACGAGCGCAGGGTCACGCGGGCTGGGGGCGCGCCTGAGCCCGTCCCGCCACGTCGATCCCCGCACGCGACACCACGACACCGCCGCCCCGGAGGGCCGCGGTGTCGTGGTGACCGACGTTCCGGAGAGCGGTGCCGCGGGTCAGCGGCTGGCCGCCCAGTCGTCGTCGGAGTCGTCGTCCGCCCAACGATCGGCGTACGCGTCGTCCTCGTCCTCGTCCTCGTCGTCCACCGCGCTGGGCGGGGTGTACGACGACGACGAACCGGCCAGCTCCCGCTGCAGCGCGGTGAGGTCGGTGTTGGGTGAGCTGTACTTGAGCTCACGGGCCACGCGTGTCTGCTTGGCCTTCGCTCGGCCGCGCCCCATCGGCTCGACCCCCTCGTTACGGAGTGCGGAGGCTCAGCCAAGCGGCTGATGCGGCCCGCGTGGCGACCCCGACTGAGTGACTATGTCTCGGACAACACTACGACACCGATCGCCGGCGGGCACACGCCCTCCCCCTTCCGGTGGTGCGCGGGCCGCCGGATCAGCGCGGCAGCCGGATCGTGGCCAGCCGGCCGACCGAGCGGATGCGCTCCTCGGCCAGCCGATCCGCGGCTCCCGCCGGGGAGATCCCCGCGGCGTCGGCGAGCGCGAAGACCCGCAGGGCGACGTCGAAGATGCCGGAGGCCTTGGCCTGCGCGCGCCCGAACGAGAAGCCGTGCCGCTCGTCCTCCACCTGGATGACCCCGCCGGCGTTCACCAGGTAGTCGGGCGCGTACAGGATCCCGCGCCCGCGCAGCTGCTCGGCGACCTCCGGGGTGGCGAGCTGGTTGTTCGCCCCGCCGCAGACGATGCGCGACGGCAGCACCGCCACGGTCTCCTCGTCCAGGGCGCCGCCGAGGGCGTTGGGCGAGTAGACGTCGTGCTCGGTGCGGACCAGCGCGGCGGTGTCGGCCACGGCCGTCACCTGGGGGTGGCGGGCCCGGATGCGCGCCACCGCCGCCGGGTCGACGTCGGTGACCACGACGGCCGCGCCGTCGTCGACCAGGCGGCCGATCAGGTGCGAGCCCACCTTGCCGGCGCCGGCCACGGCCACGGTCCGACCGGCCAGGGACCGCGAGCCCCAGCAGTGCTGCGCGGCCGCCTGCATTCCGAGGAAGACGCCGTAGGCGGTGAGCACCGAGGAGTCCCCGCACCCGCCCTGGGCCTCCGACCGGCCGTGCGCGAAGCGGGTCTCCCGCGCGACGACGTCCAGGTCGGCGTTGGACGTGCCCACGTCGCAAGCGGTCAGGTACCGGCCGCCCAGCGCCTGGACGAACCGGCCGTAGGCGCGCAGCAGCGCCTCGGTCTTGCCGGTGCGCGGGTCGCCGATGATCACCGCCTTGCCGCCGCCCAGGTCGAGCCCCGCGAGGCTGTTCTTGTACGACATCGCCGTCGACAACCGGAGCGCGTCGGCGACGGCGGCCTGCTCGCTGGCGTAGGGGTAGAAGCGCGTGCCACCCAGCGCGGGCCCGAGGGCCGTGGAGTGGATCGCGATCACCGCCCGCAACCCCGATTCGGGGTCGCTGCAGAACACGACCTGCTCATGACCGGATCCCAGGACGTCCACGACCGGAAGCCTAGATCGATCCGGGCGTGCCGCCCGGTCGGTGGAGTGCGCACCGCGCCGGGCCTCCTGCGGCACCCCCGGTGGGCACGAAGGGCATGATCCTGGGCGAAGCGAACGTCCGGGCCCCGGCCCGGCAGCACAGGAGGATCCTCGATGGCCGCACCGAAGCGACTGCTGGCACTGGTCTTGGCCGCGCCCCTCGTCCTGGCCGCCTGCACCACCGACGGTGGCGGAGGCGGGGGCGGCGAGGACGCCGGGAGCGGCACGGCGGCCGACGGGGAGCTCGCCTTCTCGGTGATCACCCACGGCTCGGCCGGGGACGCCTTCTGGGACGTCGTGCAGAACGGCGCCGAGGCGGCCGGCGAGGACCTCGGCATCGACGTCGACTACCAGAGCGACGGCGACCCCCAGCGCCAGGCGCAGCTCATCGACGCGGCGGTGAACTCCGACGTCGACGGGATCGTGGTCTCGATGGCCAACCCCGACGCGCTGCAGGAGTCGATCGAGGGTGCGGTCGAGGCCGGGATCCCGGTCGTCACCATCAACTCCGGAGGTGAGCGCTCGGCGGAGTTCGGTGCCATCGGCCACGTCGGGCAGGACGAGCGGATCGCCGGCCAGGGCGCCGGGCAGCGGCTCGCGGAGAACGGCGCGGAGAACGTCGTCTGCGTCATCCACGAGGCCGGGAACATCGGCCTGGAGCAGCGCTGCGCCGGGGCTGCCGAGGCGCTCGGCGGGGACATCAGCACGGTGCAGGTGGACATCAACGACCTGCAGGGGGCGCAGTCGACGATCACCTCGCAGCTGCAGACCGACCCCACCATCGACGCCGTGCTCACCCTGAACTCCGCCGTCGCGGCCGTGGCGTCCGACGCCGCGGCGGACGCCGGGTCCGACGCGCAGGTCGCGACGTTCGACCTCAACGAGGACGTCATCGGCGGCATCCAGAGCGGCGACATCGCCTTCGCCGTCGACCAGCAGCAGTACGAGCAGGGCTACCTGCCGGTCGTGATGCTCCAGCTGTACGCCGAGAACCTGAACACCGTCGGCGGCGGCCGGCCGGTGCTGACCGGCCCGGGGATCGTGGACGCCGACAACGTCGACGCGATCGCCGACCTGGCCTCGGCCGGCACGCGCTGAGCGCCCAGAGGACCGCCGCGCCGGCGGAGCGGCGGGCCGACGAGCGGCTGGGTGCGGCGGGACCGCTGCGCCGCCTGCTGGCGAAGCCCGAGCTGGGCGCGCTGGTCGGCGCGGTGGCGGTCTTCACCTTCTTCGCCGTCCAGTCGGAGGTCTTCCGGACGCCGCGGGGCATCGCCAACTGGCTGGACCCGGCGTCGACGCTCGGCATCATGGCGGTGGCGGTCGCGCTGCTGATGATCGGCGGCCACTTCGACCTGTCGGCCGGGGTGATGACCGGGACGACGGCGCTGACCGTCGGCATCGTCGCCGTGGAGTTCCGGCAGCACCTGTGGGTCGCGATCGCGGTGGCGCTGGTCCTGGCCCTGGCGATCGGCTTCTTCAACGGCTGGCTCGTCACCCGCACCGGGCTGCCCAGCTTCATCATCACGCTGGGCACCTTCCTGATGCTGCAGGGCCTGAACCTGGGCCTGACCAAGCTGTTCACCGACACGGTCACCGTCGGCGGCATCGACGAGGTCCCCGGGTACGGCGCGGCCGAGTGGGTGTTCGCCTCGCGGGTGGAGATCCTGGGCGCGGAGCTCCGGGTCGCGGTGCTCTGGTGGCTGTTGTTCACGGCCCTGGGCAGCTGGGTCCTGCTGCGCACCCGCTTCGGCAACTGGGTGTTCGCCACCGGCGGGGACGAGGTCGCCGCCCGGAACGTGGGCGTCCCCGCCCGGCGGACGACGATCGCGCTCTTCATGACGACGGCGGCGGCTGCCTGGTTCGTCGGGACGACGCTCGCCGTGCGCCTGACGTCGGTGCAGGCGAACACCGGTATCGGCCAGGAGCTGATCTACATCGTGGCGGCGGTGATCGGCGGCTGTCTGCTGACCGGCGGTTTCGGTTCCGCGGTCGGCGCCTCCCTGGGGGCGCTGATCTTCGGGATGACCCAGCTGGGCATCCCGTACTTGCGCTGGGACGCCGACTGGTTCTACTTCTTCCTGGGCGCGATGCTGCTGCTCGCCGTCCTGGCCAACCGGCTGGTCCGGCGCTCCGCCGAGGCGGCCCGGCGATGAGCGGGGCGGGCGGGGCGCCGGTGGATCGGGCGGCGCGCACGACGCCGCTGCTCGAACTGCGCGACGTCGGCAAGGACTACGGCTCGGTCATCGCCCTCGACGGCGTGAGCGCGACCGTGCGCGCCGGGGAGGTCACCTGCGTCCTGGGCGACAACGGCGCCGGGAAGTCGACGCTGATCAAGATCCTGTCCGGGGTGCACCGGGCCGACCGCGGCGCGGTGCTGCTCGACGGGCGGCCGGCGGACTTCGGCTCCCCGCGGGAGGCCCTGGACGCCGGCGTCGCGACGGTCTACCAGGACCTGGCGATGATCCCGCTGATGTCGATCTGGCGGAACTTCTTCCTCGGGGCGGAGCCCACGCGCGGCTGGGGACCGTTCCGCCGGTTCGACGCCGCACGCGCCAAGGAGGTCACCCGGCGGGAGCTGGCGGCGATGGGGATCGACATCCGCGACCCCGACCAGCCGGTGGGCACCCTCTCCGGCGGAGAGCGCCAGTCGGTGGCCATCGCCCGCGCGGTGCACTTCGGCGCGCGCGTGCTGATCCTGGACGAGCCGACGTCCGCGCTGGGCGTCAAGCAGGCGGGCGTGGTGCTCCGCTACGTCGCGCAGGCCCGCGACCGCGGGGTCGGCGTCGTCCTCATCACGCACAACCCGCACCACGCCCACCCCGTGGGGGACCGCTTCCTGGTGCTCAACCGGGGACGCAGCATGGGGGAGTTCGCCAAGGCCGACATCAGCCGCGAGGAGCTGACCCGCCTGATGGCCGGCGGCGCCGAACTCGATGCGTTGAGCCACGAGCTGGAGCGACCGGGGAGCTGACCGGCGGAACGCCGAGGGGTGCCGTTCCGCGTCCGTGTCGACATACCGGCGGCGACCAGGCGGTCACTGACCGTTCTCGCTACGGCGCGCCACGAGTGCCGCGTGTTGCCTTTGTGACGACCGGTGACGGTGGGACGGTTCGCGGGCCACACCCCGCACACCCTCTTCCCCAGGGAGCGCACACATGCCCCAACGCCGCCCGTCCGGACCGGCGACCCCGCGGACCGGCCGCCGCCGGCCCGGCGTGGGCCGGCGTGCCAGTCCGCTGCGCACCGCCGTCCTCGGCGTGGTCACCGGCGCGACGCTGCTGGTGACGGCCGTCCCGGCCGTCGCCGCGCCGCCTCCGCCGGTGAACCCGAGTGACAGCCAGCTCGGGGAGGCGGCGACCAGGCAGCAGGCGGCCGCGGCCGAGGTCGGCCGGATCGCGGCCCTCCTGGCCGCCGCGGAGTCCCAGCTCGAGCGGGTCGGTGTCGAGGCGGAGGCCGCGGGCACCGCCTACCTCATCGCCGAGGAGGAGCTGATGCTCGCCCAGCAGGCCGCGGACCGGGCGGCCGCCGAGCTGCGCGCCGCCGCCGACGCGGTCGCCGTCGCGGAGGCCCGGATCGCGGCGTTCTCGCGGGACAGCTACATGAACGGGTCCTCCCTGACCAGCTCGGCGGCCCTGCTGGACTCCGAGGGGCCCGGTGAGCTGATCCGGCGCGCCGCGATGCTCGACTACGTCGCCGAGACCCAGCTCGACGTCCTCGGCGGCCTCGAGGTGGCGCGCGTCCGCCAGGCGAACGCCGACTCGACCGCCCGCGCCGCCCGGGATGACCGTGCCGCTGCCGAGGACGCGGCGGAGGCGGCCAAGGAGGCGGCCGACGCCCAGCTGGCCGTGCACGAGGCCGCCTACGCCGAGGTGGCGACCCAGAAGGCGCAGTACGAACAGCAGTTGCAGGCCGCTCAGATCCACCTGCTGGAGTTGCAGGGCGCCCGCAACGCCTACCAGCAGTGGGAGGAGCAGAAGCGGGCCGAGGAGGCCGCCGCCGCGGCCGCGGCCGAGCGCGCCGCCCGTGAGGCGGCGGCCGCCGCCGAGGCCGCCCGGCGGGCCGCCGATGAGGCCGCGAACAGCGGGGGCGGGGACGACGGGAGCGACGACGGCGGGAGCGCCGGCGGCGGGGGCGGCGGGGCGGCGCGCACACCGGCTACGTGAAGCCGACGTCGGGCCGGGTGTCCAGCTGCTTCGGCTGGCGCTGGGGCGCCCTGCACGGCGGCGTGGACATCGCCGCGCCGATCGGTACGCCGGTCTACGCCGTCACCAGCGGTGTGGTGCGCCGGGCCGGCACCGCGACCGGCTTCGGCTACGCCGTCTACATCGAGGGCGACGACGGCGCGGTCACCGTCTACGGCCACGTCCACCGCTACTTCGTCTCCGTGGGGGAGCGGGTGACGGCCGGCGAGGAGATCGCCGAGGTGGGCAACCGCGGCCAGTCCACCGGCCCGCACCTGCACTTCGAGGTGCACCCGAACGGCCGGATGTACGGCGGGCAGGTGGACCCGGTGCGGTGGCTCAACGGCCGGGGTATCTACCTCGGTGGCTGCGGCGGCTGAACGCGCCCACCACCGCACAGCTCTGCGGCCCGCCACCTCGGGGATCGGTGGCGGGCCGCAGCTGTGCGAGGACGCGTCGGGAGCTCAGCTCGACGGCGCGCTCTCCTCGACCGATCCCCCCACGCCGCACTCCTCGGCCAGATAGTTCTGCACGCTCGTCGACGCCGCGTTCAGCTCCTGCTCGAGCGGGGCCAGCCGCTCCTGCAGGGTGGCGAGCGCCTGGGGATCGGTGAGATCCACGTCACCCAGGGTCGACGCGAACTCCTCGGCCCCCTCGGCCAGGGCCGTCCAGTCCTGGGCGATCTCCTCCGGCGGGTCGATCGCGCGGATCTCGTCGGCGGCCTCGCGGAAGAGCTGCGGCAGCTGGCCGGGGTCCCCGCTGGAGGCACTGCCGCTGATCCGCTCCTGGATGCTGACCGCCTCGGTGCAGAACGCCGAGTCGGCCGGCTCCTCGGTGGGGGTGTCGGTGGGGGTGGTGGTCTCGGCGGCGGACGTCTCGTCCGTGGCGGTGGGTTCGTCCTCCGCGGAGTCGGTGCAGCCGGCGAGCAGGACGACGGCGGCGGATGCGGGGAGGACGGCGCGGCGGAGCACGGATCGGCGCATGCGGGTGACGGTAGCCGCCGGATGCGCGTCGTGGGTGGGTCACGGCTAGCGTGCCGGTCGTGGCCATCCCGATCGATCCCCGTGGTTCCTGGGGTCTGCCCGTACCCGGCGCGCTGCCCCGCACGGCCGATCTCGAGCCGCTGGTCGCGCGGGTGCTGGCGCCCAACCCGTCCCCGATGACCCTGGACGGCACGAACACCTACGTCGTCGGTGCACCGGGCAGCGGTCAGGCGGTCGTCGTCGACCCGGGGCCCGACGAGCCCGGCCACCTGGCGGCCGTCGAGGCGGCGCTGGCCGCGCGCGACGCGCGGTGCGTGGCGGTCCTGGTCACCCACCACCACGGCGACCACGCCGACGCCGCTCTCCCGTGGGGAACCCGGTTCGGGGTGCCCGTCGCCGCTGCGGCGCCGGATGTCGCCGGCGCCGGTGGGCGGGTCCTGGCGGCCGGGGAGCGGCTACGGCTGGCGGGCACGCCGATCGACGTCGTCCCGACCCCCGGGCACACCGCCGACCACCTGGCGTTCCGGCTGGAGTCGGGGGCCGTGCTCGTGGGCGACCACGTGCTGGGCCGCGGCACCTCGGTGGTCACCCACCCCGAGGGCGACGTCGTCGCGTACCTGGAGTCGCTGCGGCGCGTGCACGCCCTGGGCCCCAGCGCCCTCTACTGCGGCCACGGCCCCGAGCTGACCGAGGACCCGGGCGCGGTGCTCGACTTCTACCTGGCCCACCGGGCCCACCGTGAGCAGCAGCTGCTCGACGCGCTGGCCGCCGGTGCGGGGAGCGTCGACGAGCTGGTCGCCGTCGTCTACGCGGAGGTGTCGCGCGCCGTCTGGCCGGCGGCGGCGCAGTCGACCCGCGCCACGCTGGCCAAGCTGGCCGCCGAGGGGCGGGTGGAGCTCCTCGCCGACGGCCGGGTGCGACCGGCATGACCGCCGTCCCGCTCGTTCCCGCCGCCGACAGCGAGCGCGATCAGCGGCGCGCCGCCGCGGGGCTGGCCGCGGCGGGTCTGCGGCCCGGGGACCGGCTGCTGGTCTCCGCGGCCGCCTCACCGGCGCTCCTGGCCGCCGTCCTGGGCGCGCTGCGCACCGGGATCGTGCCGGTGGTGCTGGACCCGGCGCTCCCGTCCGGCGAGCGCGCCGAGCTGGCCGCCGACGCCGCCGCCGCCCTCGACATCGGCGGCGAACCGGCCCGGCTGCTGGGGGAGGCCGAGGCCGAGCTGGCGCCGGTGCCCCTGGGCCGGCCCATGCACTACACGTCGGGCACGACCGGCCGGCGCAAGGGCGTGTGGTCCGGGGTCCTCGCCGAGAGCGACGCCCGCGCCCTGGCCGCCGAGGAGATCGAGCTGTGGGGCTTCGGTCCGGGCGACCGGCACCTGGTCCTCTCCCCGCTGCACCACAGCGCACCGCTGCGGTTCGCGATGCACACCCTCCTGGCCGGCGGTGAGGTGCTGCTCCCCGGGCCGTTCGACGCGGCCCGCGTGGCGGAGACCATCTCCACGCGCCACCCGACCACGGCCTTCTGCGTGCCCACGCACCTGCAGCGGCTGCTCGCTGTCCCGTCCCCCGCCCACCCGGTCGACTGGTCGTCCTTCCGCCGCCTCGTGCACGCCGGCGCCCCCTGTCCCGAGCCGCTCAAGCGCGCCGTGCTGGCGGCGCTGCCCGAGGGCAGCGTCTGGGAGTTCTACGGCTCCACCGAGGCCCAGTTCACCGTCTGCTCGCCCGAGGACTGGCTGGCGCACCCCGGCAGCGTCGGCCGGGCGCGGCCGGGCCGCCGGCTGGAGACCGACGAGCGCGGCCAGCTGTGGTGCGCGGTGCCACGCTGGGCGCGGTTCGAGTACTGGCGGGCGCCGGAGAAGACGGCCGCGGCGTGGCGCGGGGACCGCGTCACCGTGGGCGATCTGGGCCGGGTCGACGACGACGGCCTGGTCTGGCTCGACGGCCGCCGGGAGGACCTGGTCATCTCCGGCGGGGTCAACGTCTACCCCGCGGAGGTGGAGGCGGTCCTCGACGCCCACCCCGGGGTGGTCGAGAGCGCGGTGTTCGGCGTGCCCGACCCCGACTGGGGGCAGCGGCTGGTCGCCGCCTACGTCGGGGACGCCGACGCCCACGAGCTCGCCGTCTGGGCCCGGGACCGGCTGGCACCCGCCAAGCGGCCGAAGTCGCTGCACGCCCTGGCCGATCTACCGCGTACGTCGACGGGCAAGGTGCGCCGGCTCGATCTGCCGGGGGTGCTCGGGCTCGCGCGTGGCTGAGCACTGGGACGTCGTCGTCGTCGGGGCGGGCACCGCGGGGTGTCCGCTGGCGGCGCGGCTGGCCGACGCCGGCCGGCGGGTGCTGCTGCTGGAGGCCGGCGCCGCGGAGCCGCCGGACGAGCTGCGGGACGCGACCAGCCTGCGGGCGGCGGTGCCCGGGCATCCTGCCAACTGGGACCTGACCGGCGTGCTGCCCGGGGGGCGGGAGATCCGGGTGCCGCGGGGCCGGGTGGTGGGCGGGTCCAGTGCGGTGAACGCCGGCTACTTCGTCCGGCCCACCCCCGCGGACGCCGCCGGCTGGGCCGCGGCGGGCAACGACCTGTGGTCCTACGACCGGCTGCTCCCGGCGATGCGGCGGCTGGAGAGCGACCGGGAGTTCGGGGACCGCCCCGAGCACGGGGCCGACGGGCCGGTACCGGTCCAGCGGCCGACGTCCGGGCCGCCGCTGGCCGACGCGCTCGGCCGGGCAGCGGAGGAGCTGGGGCTGCCCGCGGAACCGGACAAGAACGCCGGAGGGGCGCCGGGCTACGGGCCGTTGCCGCGCAACGTCGTCGACGGTCGGCGGATCAGCGCCGCGGACGCCTACCTCGCCCCGCGCCGCGGGCACCCCGGCCTGGCGGTGTGCGGCGGCGTGCGAGTGCTCCGCGTCCTGCTGGAGCGGGGGCGTGCCGTCGGGGTCGCCACGACCGGGGGAGACGTCCGGGCCGACGAGGTGGTGCTCAGCGCCGGGGCGGTCGGCTCGGCCCATCTGCTGGTGCTGTCGGGGATCGGGCCGGCGGACGTGCTGCGGGCGGCCGGCATCCCGGTACGCGTCGATGCGCCCGGGGTGGGGACCAGCGCCTCGGACCACCCCCTGGTCTACCTGCCGTTCCGCCCGGCCGGGAACGTGACGGCGGCGCCCGGGCAGGCGCCGCTGCACGGCGTCCTGCACGGGACGTCGGCCGGGGCGGAGGCGCCCGGCGACCTGGAGGTGCTGCCGTGGCTGGCGCCCTTCTCTCAGGTGATGACCGGCCGGGCCGCGCCGCCCGGGGACGTCGTCGAGGTCGGGGTGGCGCTGCTGCGCACCGTGGGCCGGGCACGGCTGGTCCTGACCGAGGGCGATCCCGCCCGGCCGCCGGTGGTCGAGTACGGGCACCTGGTGGAGGCCGCCGACCGGCGGCGGATGCGGGAAGGGGTCCGGCTCGCCGCCGAGCTGCTGCGCACCCGTGCGCTGGCCGCCGTGGGGCGCCCCGGGGACGACCTCTCCGCCGTCGTCGCGGCCGGGGACGCGGCGCTGGACGGGTGGATCCGGGAGCGGCTGACGACCGCGGTCCACCTCTCCGGCACCGCACCGATGGGCCCGGGGACCGACCCGATGGCGGTGGTGGACCAGCGGCTGCGTGTGCGGGGGACGGAGGGGTTACGGGTGGCCGACACCTCGGTGCTCCTCCGCGTGCCCAGCCGCGGCCCGGCCGCCACGGCGGTGCTCGTGGGGGAGCGCGCCGCCGAGCTCATGACCGGAGACTGAGACGCGACCGGGCCGCGCGCAGGACACCGACCGCCGGCGTGCACGATCGTCGGGCAGTGTGAGGATGCTCACCGCATCCGCCGTCGTTTCCGCCCTTGGAGGATCAGTTGCCGACCGAACCCACCGTCCAGACGGTCACCGGCCCCCTGCCCACCGCCGAGCTCGGCCAGACGCTCATGCACGAGCACGTCTTCGTGCTGAACGCCGACGTGCAGCAGAACTACCCGGAGGAGTGGGGCAGCGAGGACGACCGCGTCGCCGACGCCGTCGAGAAGTTGACCAAGCTCGCCTCCGTCGGGGTGCGCACCATCGTCGATCCGACCGTCATCGGCCTCGGCCGCTACATCCCGCGCATCCAGCGGATCGCCGAACAGGTCGACCTCGCCATCGTCGTGGCCACCGGCTGCTACACCTACGACGACGTCCCGTTCTTCTTCCACTACCGGGGACCGGCCCTGAACGCGGCGGTCGGCGCCGAGGTGCCCGACCCGATGGTGGACATGTTCGTCGGCGACATCGAGAACGGCATCGCAGGGACCGGGGTGCGCGCCGCCTTCCTCAAGTGCGCCATCGACCACCAGGGCCTGACTCCCGGCGTCGAGCGGGTGATGCGGGCCGTCGCCAAGGCCCACCGCGCGACGGGCGCCCCGATCACCGTGCACACGCACCCGACCAGCCAGCAGGGCCTGGCGGTGAAGAAGGTGCTCGACGACGAGGGCGTCGACCCGCGGCGGGTCGTGCTCGGGCACAGCGGTGACACCACCGACGTCGACCACCTCAGCGAGCTCGCCGAGGCCGGGTTCATCCTCGGGATGGACCGCTTCGGCATCAACCTGGAGACCACGTTCGAGGCCCGCGCCGACACCCTGGTCGAGATGTGCCGCCGTGGCTACGCCGAGCAGATGGTCCTGTCGCAGGACGCCTCCTGCTACATCGACTGGCTGGCCCCCGGCGTCATGGACCTGCTGCCGCAGTGGCGCTACACGCACATCCACGAGGAGGTGCTGCCCTACCTCCGCGACCACGGGGTCACCGACGACCAGATCGAGACCATGCTGGTGACCAATCCGCGGCGGTACTTCGAGAACGTCGGCACCTACTGATGGTGCTGCGACCCTTCGACGAGACCGGCGTCGAGCGCGACGAGGCCGGAATCAAGCGCTACGTCGACCTCCCGGACTCGGTGGTAGCCATGCTGCGGGCGTCGGTGCACCGGGATCCGGACGCCGAGGCGGTGGTCGAGGTGGACGGCCCCCGCCTCACCTACCGGCAGCTCTGGGACGGCGCCGCCCGCGTCGCGGGTGGCCTGCGTGCCGGCGGCGTGGAGCGCGGTGACCGGGTGGCCATCCGGCTGGGCAATGGCGTGGACTGGGTGCTCGGCTTCCTCGGCGCCCTGATGGCCGGCGGGGTCGCCGTCCCGGTGAACATTCGCTTCACCGACGACGAGGCGCGGTACGTCATCGAGGACAGCGGGTCCCGTCTCGTGCTGGCTCCGGGGCGGCCGCTGCCCCAGGGGGAGCCCTACGTCGAGGAGGGGCTGCGGCGGGACGAGCTCGCGGCGATCTTCTACACGTCCGGGACGACCGGCTTCCCCAAGGGGGCGATGACCAGCCACGAGAACTTCCTGACCAACATCGAGAACGCCCGCCGGGTGGTGGGGCTGCCGCGGGAGGACCCCACCCTGCGCAACCTCATCTCGGTGCCGCTGTTCCACGTGACCGGCTGCAACAGCCAGCTGCTGCCGACCCTGCAGTGCGGCGCGGCGGCGGTGATCATGCCGACGTTCGAGGTGGGACGGTTCCTGCGGGTGATTCCCGAGGAGCGGATCGCCATCGTGACGACCGTGCCGGCGATCTTCTGGCTGGCCATCAACCAGGCGGAGTTCCCCCGGATCGACGTCAGCGGCGTCCGGTACACCACCTACGGTGGCGCTCCCATCGCCCCGGACCTGGTGCAGGCCATTCAGCGCAGCTTCCCCGAGGCCCGGGTGGGCAACGGGTTCGGCCTGTCGGAGACGTCGTCGATCTCCACCTTCCTGCCGCACGAGTACGCCTCCACCCATGCGGACTCGGTGGGCTTCCCGGCTCCCGTCGTGGACCTCGACCTCGCCGACGCCGATCCGGAGACGGGCGTCGGGGAGCTGCTGATCCGCGGTGCCCAGGTGGTGCAGGGCTACTGGAACAAGCCGGAGGCGACGGTGCAGGCCTTCACCGACGGCTGGCTCCACAGCGGGGACCTGGCCCGCATCGACGACGACGGCTTCGTGTACATCGTCGACCGCGCCAAGGACATGATCAACCGGGGCGGCGAGAACGTGTACTGCGTCGAGGTGGAGAACGTGCTGGCCGCGGCACCCGGCGTCTTCGAGGTGGCGGTCGTCGGCGTGCCGGACCAGATGATGGGGGAGAAGGTCGGCGCGGTCGTCGTACCTCAGCCCGGGATCGACTTCGACGTCGACGAGTTCCTGGGCTTCGTGCGGACCCGGCTGGCCGACTTCAAGGCCCCGCAGTACGTCGTCGTGCGGTCGGCCGCGCTGCCGCGCAACCCCGGGGGCAAGGTGCTCAAGCCGGTGCTGCGCACGGAGACCGAGTGGGGTTCCCCGCTGCGGTGATCCCGGGTCCGACCAGCCCCGCCGCCCGGTCGCGACCGAGGGGCCCTGAGAGCCGGAAGGTCCCGGCGGCGCGCTGTCGCAGCCGCCGGGACCCCGGGTCCAGGGGTCAGCGGATCGCGGGGATCTCGCTGGTAGGGGTGGAGGTGAGGGGCGACCAGGCGTCGGGGTGCGGGCGCCCGGCATCGGCGACCCAGCCGGGCGAGCGCGGAGCGGCCTGCGGGCCGCGGCTCGTCGTCGCCGGGCGGGCGCTGAGGCTCACGATCACGGCCAGGAGCACGAGTAGGCCGACCAGCACACCACCGATGACCAGGAGCGTCGAGAGCATGCGCTCACAGTAAGTGTGGGACTGCTCCGTGTCACCCGGCAGATGTCTCCGAACATCGGCCCCGACATGGACAGAGTTAGCGGCACCACGCAGCAGTGCATCCCGCGCTGTCCAGCAGTTCCCGCCAGTCGGGGCGGTCCGCTGCGGGCGACCGGTCCGCGTGGCTGACGGATGCCGGGGTAGGCGACGGTTCGCGAGGACGGGGAGGACGCGTGACGGGACCGGTGCAGGTGGCGGGGCGGCTGGTGGCGGTGCCGCTCGGTGCCGTGGCGCGGTGGCGCCGCGGCAAGCCCATCCATCCCCGTGGGGTGGTGCTCGACGCGGTGCTGGAACGGCACGGGGGTCGCCCATCCTTCGGCGTCCCGTGGCTCGATGCGGTGGGCACCGATGACGTGGTGGTCCGGATGTCGCGGGGCGCCGGCTTCCCGGCGCCGCTGCCCGACGTGCTCGGCCTGGCCATCCGGATGCCCGGCGACGACGGCACCCCGGTCGACATCCTGCTGTCGACCACCGGACGCGGACCGATCACCCGTCTGATCCCGGTGCCGCGCAGCGGCGCGGCGGTGACCTACAGCTCGATCATGGCCTACCGGTCGGCCGCCGGACCGGTGCGCATCGCGGCCTTTCCGGACGTCCCGGCCCTGCCGTCGGACCCGGAGCCGGTGGCCCGGGAGGCCGCCGAGGGCGGGGTCGTCTTCCGCCTCGCGGCGGCCGTGGGCGCGGGGGGTGGCGGCCGTTCGCCCGGCTGCGCGCCACGGGGGGCCGCCGGTCCGTGGACCCGGCGTTCCGCTTCGACGCCGTCCGCCACGCGCCGCCGGGTCTGGCGGCGACCGGTCCCATGGCGCGCTTCCGTGAACCCGCCTACGCCGCCGCCCGGGAGGTCGGCCGACCGTGCGGAAGGTGACTCGCCGGGCAGGTCGGCTCACCCGATGGAGTCGATCACGTGTTGGTGCGGCGGTGGGTGGGGTAGGACAGTTCCCCTGATCGGCTCGAATCCTGGGCTTGGTCCTGACGTCGAGCCGCACGGTGGTGCCGTGGCTGCGCTCCACCGTACGAGGAGACGCACCGCCGCGTGACGCATTCAGAACGACCGCAGCCCGGGCTGCTCCCGGCGCCGGGGGACGGCATCCGGGTGGCGTCGATCCCGTACGCCGACCCCTACGTGGACGCGGTCCTGCCGCGCGGCGTGGTCCGGATCGGGACGGCGGACGAGCCGAGCCCGTGGCTGGACATCAGGCATCTGGCGGCGCACGTGGACGCGGTCGACGTCGTGCACCTGCACGTCGGCTACGGCCACCTGGACGCCGCCGCGCTGGAGGCGTGGGCCGAGGAGCTGCAGCGGCTGGGCGTGCCGCTGGTCGTCACCGTCCACCAGCTGCGCGACCCGGCCCAGGTCTCCCCGGGTCGCCGCGACGCCTCGCTGGCCGCCGTGCTCGCCACTGCCGAGGTGGTGTTCACGCTCACGCCGGGCGCGGCGGACGAGATCGCCGAGCGGTACGGGCGGACGGCGATCGTGGTCGCGCATCCCTCGATCACCGTCGCCGATCCCGAGCTGGGTGCCGAGCGCGGCCTCGTCGGCGTGCGCGTGGGCGCCGCGTCCGGCGCGGTGCCCGATCCGCCGGCTCTCGTGCGAGCCGCCCTCTCGGGCGCCGTGTCGGGCGGGGGGCGGCTGCGGATCCTCGTCGAGGACGTGGCGGCGCCGGGGCTGGACCCGGCGATCGTCGCGCTGGCCGACGAGGGCGGGGTGGAGCTGGTCCGGTACCGGGCCGGCGAGTGGACGGCTGCGCTCCAGCGGCTGCACGTGGCGGTGCTGCCCGAGCGGTACGGCACCCACTCGCGGGACGTGGAGATCTGCCGCGACGTGGGAACCCGCGTGGTCGCCCCCAGTTGCGGCTGGTTCGCCGACCAGTGGTCCGAGGTCGTCCCGTACGCCAACGACGAGCACGGTGGCCTGGACCCGGTGTCCCTCGCCGCCGCGATCGGGGCGGCACTGACCCGCCCCATGCCGCGGCCGGCGGACCAGGTGTGGCGCGAGGGCCAGCGGGCGGCCGTGCAGGACGTGCACGCCGAGATCTACGTGCAGGTGGCGGGCGACCGCACCTGGGCGTGAACGCGAACGGGCCCGGCGGATGCCGGGCCCGTTCGTGCAGGTGAGGGTGGGCAGGGGCGGGGTCGAACCGCCGACCTCTCACTTTTCAGGCGAGCGCTCGTACCGACTGAGCTACCTGCCCCTCCCGGCGTCTCCGCCGGAAAAGCGACCCTGACGGGACTCGAACCCGCGACCTCCGCCGTGACAGGGCGGCGCGCTAACCAACTGCGCTACAGGGCCTTGCGTACTGCTGGTGGTGCTGATCATGCGTGCCCCCAACGGGGTTCGAACCCGTGCTACCGCCTTGAAAGGGCGGCGTCCTGGACCGCTAGACGATGGGGGCTCGTGTTCGCCGGGGGCAGCGAGAACAATACATGGCTGTCGTGGCTCCCCGTCACGGGGGTGTCCGGATGCGACGCTGTGCCGTGTGCGCGCCAGCTCCCGGGTCCTCCCCGTCCTCGTGATCCCGTTGATCGCCCTGTCCGGCTGCGCCGGTAGCGGGAACGTCGATCCGGCGTCGGCCGGTCCGGATGGCGGCACGAGCAGCCCGCCGCCCGCGCCGTCCTCCGTGGAGCCCGGACCCGAGCCGGACGCGCCGGTGACCGGGACGCCGTTCGAGGCCGACACCGAGCCCGACGTCGCGGAGCCGTCCGCCGACGCCCGGCTGACCGTCAGCGACATCCGGGTCGCAGCCCAGGACGGGTACGACCGGGTGGTGTTCGAGCTCGGTGGAGAGGGCACCCCCGGCTGGGACGTGCAGTACGTCGACCAGGCCTCCGAGCCCGGCCGAGGCCAGGCGGTCGAGGTGGCTGGGGACGGCATCCTCGAGTTCCGGCTGACCGGTGCCGGCTACCCCTACGACACGGGGGTCGACGAGTACCCGCGCCGGGAGCCGCTCCGCGCCCCGGAGACCTCAGCGGTGACCGAGGTGGTCTTCCAGGCCACGTACGAGGGCACGACGACGGCCTTCATCGGTACCCGCGACCGGGCGCCGTTCCGCGTCTCCTTCCTGGAGAACCCGGCCCGGGTGGTGGTGGACGTCGCCCACGGCGGCTGACGCCGGCGGCCGCTAGTTCAGACTGGCCGTCAGCTCGACCGAGTCCTCGGTGACGCCCGAGCAGGACACCTGCAGCGGGCCGGCCGCCACGCTCTCGCCCTCTCCGCAGGAGACGTTCACCCCGGCGACCGTCAGGGAGGCTCGGCCGTCCTGCACGCCTCCCAGCGACAGCGTGGTGCCGAGGATGTCGGCCTCCGCGCCCTCGCCGGAGAGAGTGACGGTGCACGAGCCCGCCGTCGAGCAGGACACGTTGTCGGAGCTGAAGCTGCACCCGGTGAGGGCGGCGAGGGACAGGCCCGCGGCGAGCAACCCTCCGGCGAGCCGGGAGGTGCGGATCGTCGACGACATGGCACCAGCGTAGGTGCGGCCGGTCACCCGGTCGGGGACCCCGGTGAGACGGGAACCGCTGCGCCCTCGCCCACGGGGGCGGTCGCGCTGCCCTCCCCGGCCGTGCCGGTGGCCTCGGCTGCGTCGTCCGCACGGACGAGGACGCGCTCCACGGTCACCTCGGTGGCCCCGAGCCCGCCGAGGGTGATCTGGTCGTAGGCCTGCAGCGCCCCCGTCGCGGGGTCCAGGTACAGCACCGTGCAGGTCAGCGGCTCGGGATACTCGCCTTCGAGTGCGCGCAGCCCGGCGCCGCCGGTGGAGCCCTGCACCATGAGCAGGGTTTCCTCGGAGAGCTCCTCGACCTCCCGCTCGTGGGTGTGGCCCGCCAGCACCAGGGGGACGGCGCCGTCCAGCGGCGGCGCCTGCTTCGGGTCGTGCACCAGGGCGATCGCCGGCTCGTCGGCCAGGGTCCCGATGACGTCCGCGAGTTCCGCGCCGGACTTCTCGAGGACGTCGGACCCCGCCTCGTCGTCGCCGGAGTTCTTGTCCGGGGTGAACCGCGGATCGGGGGTGCCCACGATCCGGATGCCGGCGACGGTCACCGCGGAGTCGTCCAGCACGGTGACGTTGGACTGGGCGGCGAGGATGCCGGCGGTCGTGGCGGAGTCGTGGTTGCCGCGGATGTAGACGTAGGGGACGTCGAGGTCGCCCACGGCGGTGATCAGCCGGTTCTCCGGCTCGCTGCCCCAGTCGGTGATGTCCCCGGTGTCGAGGATGCCGTCCACCCGGAACTTCTCGGCGACCTGCCGGACCAGGTCGAACCCGGCCGGGTTGAGGTGGATGTCGGACACGTGCAGCAGCGCGACCGACTCATTCCCGCCCCCGGGGGCGGGCAGGGCGGAGAGCGACGCGTACAGGGTGCCGACGTTGGCGACGAGGTCCTCGAGCGACGCCCGGTAGGCGTCGAAGCGGGCGACGATGTCCTCCGCGCTGCCGATGAGGCTGTTGGCGTTGACCAGCAGCCCGGTGTACGTCGGCTGGGACAGCGCCTCAGGCCGCCACGTCGCTGCGCCCAGCGCGCCGGTGGTGGCGAGTACCGCGGTGGTCAGGCCCAGGGCGATCAGCGGCTCGCGCCGGCGGCGCAGGACGGCCCAGGAGGTGAGGGCGGCGCCGGCCAGCGCGACCAGTGCCGTCACCCACACCAGGCGGACGACGGCGGACTGCAGGTTCGCCGTCACCCGGTCGACCACCCCGGCCAGGCGCACCGGATCGGTGGCCAGCGCCCGGGCGCGGTCCTGGTCGACGCTCTGCAGGGAGATGTCCAGCCGCAGCGGCCCGTCGTAGACGTCGACGGCCAGCGAGCCCAGCGGCGGGAGGTCGACCTGGGCGCCACCGGCGGCGGGCTGGAAGGAGAGCGTGGCGTCGAACGGGCCGATCGGCGCGGAGACCCGCGCGAAGAGCAGCACGGCGATCAGCGCGCCGCCGAGGGCGAGACCGAGCCGCGCGGCCCAGCGGCCGGCCACCCGGACCCGCCCCGGCCACGGGGACGTCGTCGGGTTCGGCTCGCTCATTCCGACCACGCTAGCCAGAACGGGACCGTCCCCGGCGGAGGCCCGGCCGGGAAGGGGTCTGCGGAGTCAGGCGGGGGCGGGGCGGAAGATCCAGCGCAGGGCCACGAACCGCAGGAGCCCGATGGCGGCGGTGACGGTGGCGACCGTCGCGATCTGCAGTCCGGGATGGGTGCCTCCCGTGACCGCGTCGAGCCAGCCGAGCGCGGTGCTGGTGGCCAGCAGGCCCAGGACGGTGATGCCCCCGGCCTCCCACTGGGCGGTGAACCAGTGCACCCGTTCGTCGGCGCGGAAGGTGAGCCGGCGGTGCAGTTCGTTGGCGAGTGCGGTGGAGACCGCGGTCGCGACCAGGTGTGCCGGCAGGTAGCCCCAGGAGCGCAGGGAGACGAACAGCAGCGCGTAGACGACGGTGGTGACCGCGCCGACCAGGACGAACCGGAGGAACTGGGCCGTGGTGTCGTCGGTGCGCATCCGCGTGGTGACCCGGCCGGTCGACGTGCGCGCCCACTGTGCCGTCGTCCGCGACAGATCACCGACGGTCTCGGCGGGGTGCAGCAGCAGGGACGGGCAGGTCACGGTGGTCCTTCGGGCAGGTTCGGCGGTCGTCGCGGCGGAGCAGGGTCAAGGCTCCTCCTCGGCCCAACCCTTGTCACGCCTATACATGCCGGGCGACCTCGCGCTTCACCCGTGTCCTTGCTCACGGTTGCCCGGGAGTGACTGCCGCGGACGTCCGGGAGTGGTCGTCGGACCGGTGCGTCACCCGGCGACCGCGCGGGTAGGGGTGCCGTCATGAGTCTCATGGGCTTCCTGGACCGTTACGCGGACGTGTCGGCGATCGACACGGCGATCGAGCCCGCCCGGCGCGCCGTGCAGGGCCTGCCGAGCGGGCTCAAGGACGTGCTCCACGGCACCTGGCTGGGTCATCCCCTGCACCCGGTGCTGGTGCAGGTGCCGGTGGGCACCTGGGTCTCCGCCGGACTGCTGGACGCGGTGCCTCGGCTGCGCCCGGCCGCCACGTTGCTGATCGGTACCGGGGTGGCCGCCGCCGTGCCGGCGGCGATGTCCGGCGCCGCTGACTGGTCGGAGCAGGGTGCCGGGGTCCGCCGGCTGGGTGCGGTGCACGCGGTCCTGAACACCGCGGCCCTCGGCCTGTACGTCGGATCCCTGGTCGCCCGGTCGAAGGGCCGTGGCACGCTCGGCCGGGTGCTGGCCTACAGCGGGTTGGGCGTCGCCGGGGGAGCGGCGGCGATCGGCGGGCACATGTCCTACGCGCAGTCCTCCGGCGCCTCGCACGCGGCGACCGCCGTGCGGGCGCTGTCCTCCGACTGGATCGACCTCGGGCCGCTCGACGACCTGCCGGAGGGCCGGCCGACGATGCGCACCGGGAAGGGCGGCAGCATGGCGGTGCCGCTGGCCGTCGTACGCCGCGGGGCGCGGGTCGACGTCTTCGTGGGGGCGTGCTCGCACCTGTCCGGCCCGCTCGACGAGGGCGTCGTGGAGACGGTGCGGGGCAGTGAGTGCCTCGTCTGCCCGTGGCACGGATCGGCGTTCGACCTGGACAACGGTGAGCCGCGGCGCGGCCCGGCGGCCAACCCGCAGGAGAAGCTCGAGGCGCGCATGGAGGCGGGGCGGGTCATGGCCCGCGTGCCCAGCCGCCACCGCTGACCCCTCCCGGAGGCGCCGCCGAGTCCTACGCTGCGGCGTCATGAGAGGGGCGGCCGCGCTGGTGGTGACGGCGGTGGCCGCGACCGGCTGCGGTGGACCGGCCGCACCCGCCGGTGATCGGCCGGCGCCGTCCGGCTCGACCGTGGCGGCGGTTCCGGATATCCGGGCCGAGGCGGTCCGGCTACGGACCGACGAAGTCGTCGGTGGCCGGATCCAGCTGCGGATCACCGACACCGGGGACGAGCCGTTCACCGTGACCGCCGTGGCGCTGGACGCGCCGGGCTTCGCGCCGCTGGCGCCGACCGCGGTGAGCGCAGCGTTCGTCCCCGACCGCGTGATCGACCTGCCGACGCCCCACGGAGACGTCATGTGCGGGGTGAAGCCGGCGACATCGAGCGCCCGCATCACGGTTGTGCGACCGAATGGGGCGGTCGAGGAGCTGCGCGTCCCGCTGGGGGACGCGGTGCTCCAGCGGGTCCACCGCGAGGACTGCGCTGCCCAGGCGGTGGCCGGTGCGGTGGAGGTCCGGATCACCGGACTGGTCGCGGAGGACGAGGGGCTGGCCGGCCGGCTGACCCTCATTCGGCGTGCGGGAGACGACCGGGTCGTCGTCGAGCGGGTGGGCGGCAGCGTCCTGGTGGACGTGGCGGCGGACGCGCCCCTGCCGCTCGAGGCCGGCGAGGCGATGACCGACGGCCCGGTGCGGTTCACCGTTGCCACCTGCGACGCGCACGTGCTGGCCGAGGCTAAGCAGCCGTACCTGTTCCCGTGGGAGGTACGGCTGGGGACGGCGCCGCCGGTGGTGGTCGACCTGCCGGTGGACGATCGCCTGCTCGGCGCATTGACCGATCTGGTCGCCCGGAGCTGCCAGGACCGCGGCGGGGGATGAGGCGCCTTTCCCGGGGAACCCGCCCCCGGGAAAGAAGCCGGCCCGGCCGCCCCGGGGGGAACGGGTCAGCCGGGCCGGGGTCGTACCCGCCGGGCACCGGAGCGCTGGGCGGACGTGTCGGCGGAGCAGGGACGCGGTGACGCGTTCCCCGACCGGAACGACGATGACGGTACGTAGTCGCCGTGGTGACCCGCGATCCCCTGAACGGGTGGTGCACTGCGCGGGCGGGTGAGCCCGGGCACACGATGTGTGGCGGAAGGTCTGCTGCGGGCACCCGGACGAGGTGTTCTTCCTCTTCTCCGGCCGTCTCGGCTGCCTCGGCTCGCTCCTGCTGTCGGCGCTCCTGACGCTGATCCTGCTCCTGGCACTCGGCGTGTTGTGACGCCACGGGCGCCCGGCCCTCTGGAAGGGCCGGGCGCCCGCGGCGTCGTCGTCAGTGCGGCGGGCCCGCACCAGCGGGCGGCGGCTCCGGCGTCAGCCGTTGAGCTCCAGGGTCTGCATCGTGTCGGCCCGCACCTGGGCGAGCAGGGCCGGGTCGTCGTTGAGCGGGTGCCCGTAGGAGGGGATCGCCTCCTGCAGCAGGGGGCGCCACGCGTCGATGCGCTGCGGAAAGCACCGCTCCAGCAGGGTGAGCATCGCCGAGACGGCGGTGGAGGCCCCGGGGGAGGCGCCCAGCAGGCCGGCGATGCTGCCGTTCTCACCGACGATCAGCTCGGTGCCGAACTGCAGGACGCCCTTTCCGGTCGTCGGGTCCTGCTTGATGACCTGCACCCGCTGGCCGGCGGTCACCATGTCCCAGTCGCGCTGCTCCGCCGTGGGCACGAACCCCTGCAGGGTGCGGTGCCGGGCGGAGCGGGACTGCAGTACCTCGCCCACGAGGTACTTGGTCAGGGCCAGCTCGGTGCGGGCGACGCCGAGCATGGATCCCAGGTTGTTGGTCTTGACGCTCTTGGGCAGGTCGAACATCGAGCCGGCCTTGAGGAACTTGGGCGAGAAGCCCGCGTAGGGGCCGAACAGCAGCGCGTACTCGCCGTCGATGAGGCGCAGGTCCAGGTGTGGCACCGACATCGGCGGCGCCCCGACGGCGGCCTGCCCGTACACCTTGGCCTGGTGGCGGGCGACCAGTTCCGGCGACCGCGAGCGGAGGAACATCCCGCTGACCGGGAAACCACCGAAGCCGCGGATCTCGGGGATGTCGGCCTTCTGCAGCAGCGGGAGAGCGCCACCGCCGGCGCCCACGAAGACGAAGCGGGTGCGCACGGTGACCCGCTCACCCGAGACGGTGTCGCGGACGGTCACCTTCCAGCGGCCGTCGGTCTCCTTCTCCAGGCTGTCCACCCGCTGGTTGAGGTGCACGTTCACGCCGCGGGTCGAGACGTCGTCGAGCATCAGCCGGGTGAGGGCGCCGAAGTTGACGTCGGTGCCGGCGTCCGACCGCGTGGCGGCGACGACCTGCTCGGCGTCGCGGCCCGCCATCATCAGCGGCAGCCACTCGGCCATCCGGGCGTGGCTCTCGGTGTACTGGAGATCCTCGAACAGCGGCTGGGCGGCGAGCGCGGCATGCCGGTTGTGCATGTAGGCCCGCCCGTCCTCGCCCGTGACGAAGCTCAGGTGGGGGACCGGGGTGATGAACTCCTTCGGCGACCCGGTCATCCCGCGGTGCACCAGGTGCGACCAGAACTGGCGGGAGATCTGGAACTGCTCGTTGATCGTGACGGCCTTGGTCGGGTCCACCCGGCCGTCAGGGCCCGCGGGGGTGTAGTTGAGCTCGCAGAGGGCGGCGTGCCCGGTACCGGCGTTGTTCCAGGGGCCGGAGCTCTCGCCGGCGACGGCGCTGCCGGACTCGAAGACGGTGACGCTCCAGTCGGGGGCGACGATCTGCAGCAGCTCGGCCAGGGTGGCGCTCATGATGCCGGCCCCGACGAGCACGACGTCGGGGTTCGCGCTGTCGGGAACGCTGCGCTGGGAAGTCACGTCTGCCTCTCTGGCGGTGCTGGGCGAGGCGCCGCAGCGCCCTTGCATCGATCGTCGGCCGAAAGCGGCCGCTCCTCGGGATCGCGCGGTCATGACGTGCGTCACCGCGATCCGTGTGTCGCTGCCCTCAAGGTTATGACCGGCGGTGCCGGGGTGGGGCTCCGGGCGGGTGTGACCCTTCACCCGCGGCGGGGGCGTGCGGACTCCACCCGTCCTCAGGTCGGTGTCTGCATCCCCGCGAGCAGACGGTGTGCGAGGCGGACGCCCACGCTCCCGGCGGTAGCCTTCCAGCGGTCCCGGAGCCGGCAGGCGTCTCGCCTGCCGCTCCTGGACCACCTGGGGCCGCCGGCCCCAGGGGCCTCTAGCTCAACTGGCAGAGCAGCGGACTTTTAATCCGCGGGTTGTGGGTTCGATCCCCACGGGGCCCACCGCGCTGACCTGAACGTTCCCCCTTCGCGGGAGTTTCGGCTGGTGGCCGCGTCCACACGGCGCCCACACGCGCATCCGCGGCTGCCCGCGCGGCGGCGTCCATCCGGTCGGCCAGAGCGGTCAGGTCGTCGTCGAACAGGCCGGAGTACACGTCCAGCGTCATGGCCGCCGAGGCGTGCCCAAGCATCCGCTGGACGCTCTTGACGGTCGCGTCGCTGGCGACGGCGAGAGAGGCGGCGGTGTGCCGGATGTCGTGTGGGGTGACGTCGCTCAGCCCGGCCGTCCGGACCGCCGGATGGAAGACGGCCCGACGCCAGTTCCGCAGCCGCAGCACCGTGCCGCTGGCCGTGGTCACCAGCAGGTCGTCGCTCTGCTTGCCCTCGCAGCGGCGGGCCAGCGACTCGGCGAGGGTCGCGGGCAGGGGCACGGTTCGCTGCTGGTGAGTATTCGGTATGCCGAACTCCAGCCGCCCGCCGACCTCGGTGACGGCCTCGGCGATGGTGAGCCGGCGCCGGAGGAAGTCGACGCGGCGGACTCGGAGGGCGGCCATCTCGCCGAAGCGCAGTCCGGTGTAGGCCAGCAGCCGGATGATGTCTCCGTCCTCACCTGCCACGTCCGCGAGCCGCTCGACCTCGTCGTGGGTGAGGAACCTCGGCTCGTTGCGGGTGACCCTCGGCAGCGGCACCCGCTCGGCCGGGTTGCGTGGGATGCGTCCATCGCGGACGGCGAGACTGAGCAGCAGCGAGAAGACGCGGTGAGCCTGGCGAACCGTGGCTGGCGCGGACCCCTGGCCCAGCAACTCCGCGACCCACACGGCGACGTCGGCGTGCATGACGTCGACGAGCCGATAGCGTCCCCAGGTCGGCAGGACGTGCGTCCGTAGCAGATTCCCGTAGCGATAGAGCGTGCTCGGCTTCACGCCGGTCTGCGAGGACAGCCACCGTTCAGCCCATTCGCTAACCATGACCCGGCCCCGCTCCGGCGCCGTCCAGGTCTGCGTGACGAGGGCCGAGGTGGGCTCGTCGAGCCAGCGCTACGCATCGACCTTGCCTTTGAAGCGACGCTCGTGCTGACGGTCGCTCAGATCCCGGTATCGGGCGCGGTAGCGGACGGAGCCGTCGCTGAGGGTGATGCGGCTGATGGAGCCGTCCATGGGGGACTCCGTGGCGGAAGTTCTCGGGATATCGTCGCCCGGACCGGAGAATCGGTCCTGCAGCCGGCAGTTCGCTCAGGTCCCCTCGGACAGCTCGAGGCCGAGCTCCTGAGCGACCCTCGAGGCGACCTCGGATAGGGGTACCCCGAGGCGGTCGGCCGCAGCTCGGCTGTACAGGACGACGGCCGAGACGGCGTGCGTCCACAGCCTCGGCTTCCAGCCGCCGGCCTCCATCAGCAGGTCGGGATGCAGTCCGCCGCGCATGCATGCGGCCGCGTAGATGGCGTACTGCGTCCGGCGGTGCAGGGTGCGGCCGTCGAGCATCAGGTCGGCCAGGTAGCGATCCGTCAGTCCCTCGTACTCCAGCCGCTCGTTTCCGGGCGGGCTGGCCAGCCCGAGCGCCGCCGCTGCCACCTCGAGCAGTGCGACGTCCGGCGTGAAGTGGCCGCGGACGTCGTACGGCCGGACCGACAGCATGAGCTCGAAGGCGTCGTCGTTCCCGTCGGCGAGGCTGGACAGGATCGCGGCCTGCGATTTCCGGTGGAGGACCTGCGGGTCCTCACCCGATCGCTGGGCCATGGCGCGATCGTCCCGCGCGACGCCGCACGGCATCCACTCGCAGCGCCCGCCTACTCGTCACAACGAGTGCCACCCACCGCGAATGCATGAGACGTGTCACCTCGTGATCTTGCTCGTATCCAGTGCTGGTTCGAGGGCGTCCAGTCCGTCGAGAGCGGGCGGCGGGCGGCGGTGCAGTCGGGGAACGGCGGTCTCCTCAGGGCGACGGCGCCAGCTCGACGCTGATGCCGTCGAGGACGATGTCGAACCCACCGTGAGCGGGTCAGCGCCTCTGGTCAGAACAGGCCGAAGGCGCTGACCCGCCCGTGGGACCTTGCCTGCGAACGATTGTCGCGTATTACAGCGCGTCATACACTAACCGGGTGATCGAGAAGGTCGACTGGACGTTCCTCCCGGACGCGGTCGACCACATGTTCAGCCGCCACCAGGTGAGCCCAGGGGAGGCCACGGAAGCCGTCAACGACGTCGATGCTCTTTGGTTCGACCCGGACCCGAAGAGTCGATCAGGTCTCAGCGTGCGTGTCATCGGCTACTCCCAGACCGCCCGCGCCATCCTCACCGTCATCCTGCTGCACGCTGACACCGAGTTGGACGGAAGCGGCTGGTACGGGGTCAACGGGTGGCGCTCCAACAGCACCGACAGCCGCAGGTATCGAGAGGAGGCGGAAGGATGAGTCAGCTCACGCACGAGGAGTTGCAGAAGGTTGCGGTCGACGAGCGGAACGCTTCGGAACTCACTCGCGGGGAGGATCTGCCCGCGGCCGGCGTTCGACGCAACCGCAATCGAGCCCAGGTGTTTTCCGTCCGTCTGGACCCGAACGACATCGCAGCCATCGAGACCATCGCACGTCGGATGGACGTGCCGGTGTCGACCCTGGTCCGCGGATGGATTCTCCGCGGCATGGTCGAGCACGACAACGGGTCGCTGTCGAACATCGTCGAGCGACTCCAGGTGGACGTGAAGCGACTAGGGGAACTGCTCGGCTAGCTCGATGAACCAGGAAGGGGCCCCGTTGCACGGGGCCTCTCTCCTGTCGTTAGACCGCCTCTCGTTCCCGCGCCTCGGCGCAGACTGGTCTCGTGGAGCACGAGGTGCTGCGACCGGTCGCTGAGCTGCTCGAGAACCGCAATCGCATAGACGCCGGAAATCGCCGCGCTCATCCAGCGGCCGATGACGTCCGCGTCGGCCGGGTTCTCGCTGCTCAGAAGAGCGTCTCGGGGGAGCTGTTGATCCGCGGGTTGAGAGTTCGATCCCCACGGGGCCCACTCCCGGAGTAACTGCGCAGGAAAGCGGGGCGGCGACGACCGGTGGCTCGGCGGGCGAAGTCACACGGGCGGGCGGGGACGCCGAGCCGCACCCGGTGCGTTGTCGAGGGCGTCGGTCCTCCGCCCCGGTCGGCGCTGCCGATGTGTTGAACGACCCGGGCCCGGCCGATCAGCCCGGTGGCCGGAGAGGCGACAGTCGGTGGTGTCGTCGAGTCGGGTCCTGGACCGCACGATCGAGGAGAGACGATGGACTACCTGCGTCAGTTGCAGACGGAGCGCCCGGTGCTCTTCTGGGTGGGGCTGCTGGTGGCCTTCGTGCTGGGCTTCCAGGTCCTGCTGTTCGTCGCCGGCGTCCTTCTCGGGCCGTTGAGCCTGCCGTCGTGGGCCCCCCTCGTCGTCGTCCTGGGCGTCCTCGTGCTCGTCGCGCGCCGGCAGCAGCGATAGCGGTCGACGCCCCGGCCCCTACGGCGGCTCCGGCTCAGCTGCCGACGTAGGCCGCGAGGTGCTCGCCGGTGAGGGTCGAGCGGGCGGCGACGAGGTCGGCGGGGGTGCCCTCGAAGACGACCCGGCCGCCGTCGTGACCGGCGCCGGGGCCGAGGTCGATGATCCAGTCGGCGTGCGCCATGACCGCCTGGTGGTGCTCGATGACGATGACCGACGTGCCGGAGTCCACGAGCCGGTCGAGCAGACCCAGCAGGTTCGCCACGTCGGCCAGGTGCAGGCCGGTCGTCGGCTCGTCGAGGATGTAGACCCCGCCCTTCTCGCCCATGTGGGTGGCCAGCTTGAGCCGCTGCCGCTCGCCACCGGACAGCGTCGTGAGCGGCTGGCCCAGGGTGAGGTAGCCCAGCCCGACGTCCTCGAGCCGGTCGAGGATCTTGTGCGCGGCCGGCGTGCGCGCCTCGCCGGCACCGAAGAACGCCTCGGCCTGGGCCACCGACATCGCCAGCACCTCCGCGATGTTCTTGCCGCCGAGTCGGTACTCCAGCACCGCCGCCTGGAACCGCTTCCCCTCGCACTCCTCGCACGTGGTGGCGACGGTCTCCATGACGCCCAGTTCGGTGTAGACGACCCCGGCCCCGTTGCAGGTGGGGCAGGCGCCCTCGGAGTTGGCGCTGAACAGCGCGGGCTTGACGCCGTTGGCCTTGGCGAACGCCTTGCGGATCGGGTCCAGGAGCCCGGTGTAGGTGGCGGGGTTGGACCGGCGGGAGCCCTTGATGGCGGTCTGGTCGACGACGACCACGCCGTCGCGTCCGGCCAGGTCCCCGTGGCTGATCCTCACCTTCGCTCCGCAAGCTTCGCGAACGAGCGAGCTCTTGCCGGAGCCGGCCACACCGGTCACCACGATCAGCACGCCGAGGGGGATGTCGACGCCGACGTCGCGCAGGTTGTTCTGCCGCGCGCCGCGGATCTCCAGGGCACCGGTGGGCGTGCGCACCGACTCCTTGAGTGCGGCCCGGTCGTCGAGGTGGCGGCCGGTGAGGGTGTCGCTGCCGCGCAGCCCCTCGACGGTGCCCTCGAACACGACCTCGCCGCCCGCCGTGCCGGCGCCCGGCCCCAGGTCGACGACGCGGTCGGCGATCGCGATCGTCTCCGGCTTGTGCTCGACGACGAGCACGGTGTTCCCCTTGTCGCGCAGCCGCAGCAGGAGGTTGTTCATCCGCTGGATGTCGTGCGGGTGCAGACCGATCGTCGGCTCGTCGAAGACGTAGGTCACGTCGGTCAGCGCGGAGCCGAGGTGGCGGATCATCTTGGTGCGCTGCGCCTCGCCCCCGGAGAGGGTGCCCGCCGGCCGGTTCAGGCTGAGGTAGCCGAGACCGATCTCCACGAAGGAGTCGAGGGTCTCGCCCAGGTTCGTCAGGAGCGGGGCAACGGATGGGTCGTCCAGGCCGCGGACCCACTCGGCCAGGTCGCTGATCTGCATCGCGCAGGCGTCGGCGATGCTGGTCCCCTTGATCGTCGAGGAACGGGCCGCCTCGCTGAGTCGGGTGCCGTCGCACTCCGGGCACGTGGTGAAGGTGACCGCCCGGTCGACGAACGCCCGGATGTGCGGCTGCATCGCCTCCCGGTCCTTCGACAGCATCGACTTCTGGATCCTGGGGATCAGGCCCTCGTAGGTCAGGTTGATCCCGTCGACCTTGATCTTGGTGGGTTCCTTGTGGAGGAGATCCTGCAGTTCCTTCTTCGTGTACTTCCTGATCGGCTTGTCCGGGTCGAAGAAGCCCGAGCCGCCGTAGATGCGGCCGTACCAGCCGTCCGCGCTGAAGCCCGGGATGGTGAAGGGGCCCTCGTTGAGCGACTTGCTGTCGTCGTACAGCTGGGTCAGGTCGAAGTCGGTGACCCGGCCCATGCCCTCGCAGCGCGGGCACATGCCGCCGGTGATGCTGAACTCCCGACGCTCCTTCACCTTCTCTCCGCCGCGTTCGAAGGTGACCGCGCCGGCGCCGCTGATCGAGGCGACGTTGAACGAGAACGCCTGCGGCGACCCGACGTGCGGCTGCCCGAGCCGGCTGAACAGGATGCGCAGCAGGGCGTTGGCGTCCGTGGCGGTGCCGACCGTCGACCGGGGGTTCGCTCCCATCCGCTCCTGGTCGACGATGATCGCCGTCGTCAGTCCGTCCAGGACGTCGACGTCGGGTCGCGCCTGCGTCGGCATGAACCCCTGGAGGAAGGCGCTGTAGGTCTCGTTGATCATCCGGCGCGACTCCGCGGCGATCGTCGCGAACACCAGCGAGCTCTTGCCCGAGCCGGAGACCCCGGTGAAGACCGTCAGCCGGCGCTTCGGGATCTCGACGCTGACGTCCTTGAGGTTGTTCTCGCGTGCGCCGTGCACCCGGATCAGGTCGTGGGTGTCGGCCACGTGCGGCGCGGCTGATCGCCTCTCCGTGCTCGTCTCGGTCACGGCCCGGACCGTAGCGGCTGGTACCGACATGCGGGTGCCTCGCAGCTGCCGGCCCAGACCCGGCCGGGTGCGGCCGGTGCCGTGCTGATGCACGCCGCCGTCCCCCTCGGGGAGTTCGGGGACGGTTGGCCCCCCGGGGTGCCGGTGCAGTTCCACACCATGGACGCCGATGAGCAGGGTGACGCCGACGTCGCCCGTGCCCTCGCCGAGACGATCGACGGCGCCGAGCTGTTCCGCTACCCGGGCGACCGGCACCTGTTCACCGACCGCAGCCTGCCCGAGCACGACCCGGCCGCCGCGGCTCTGGTGGTGCAGCGGGTGCTCGCATTCCTCGCCGCCGTCGGATAGCGACACGCCGGCGCGCCGGCGCCGCCCGGGCATGACCGACGTCCGGTCGCCGGGCGCGCACGCTCAGGAACGGGCGCCTTGTCGACAGGTCGCCGAGCGTTGCTGCGGATCGCCGCACGCCCCGGCGGAGGTCTGCAACGAAAGGGAAACGGAGCGGGCCCGGACGCCGTCGGAGCGGCCGGCGCCGACCCCGTCGGGACCTAACGTTCGGGCCGTCCGCGGCGCTTCCCAGCCGCGGAGCACGACCTGCGAGGAGTTCCTGTGCACGCCACCGCGGTCCCGGTCGCCGAACCGTCCGTCTCCGTCCGAGAGGTCCCCGACAGCGAGGCCCTGGCCCTGCTGCTGGACCTGATGGCCGACGAGCCCGCCGAGGTGCCGCGGCCGGCGGGCCTGCCGCACCACCGGTGGGCGACCCGCGTGCAGGACCTGTCGCGCCGGGCGTCGTCCTGGGGTGCCGGACCGCAGGGGGCCTGGCGTGCCTGGTGAGCTGCTGGCGGTCGCCGGACCGCTGCTGGGCTGCTTCGGCCTGATCGCGCTCGTCGTGGTGCTGGCCGCCGGTTCCACCGCCCGCTACGAGTTCGAGCGCAACGGCGTCCGGGCTCTGCAGCCGGCGCCCGCGCACGGCGAGGTGCCGGTGCGAGCGGGGACCGCCGCCGGCGAGGCCCGCCGCGGGGCGCAGCGGCCGGCGCCGGAGCGGTCCGCGGTCGGCCTGGCCACGCACCCGGCCGGGCGGCACATCGCCGAGGGGCCCTCGGCCACCGCATGGTGGCTGGTCGACCAGGCGGATGGCTCCACGGTGGCCGGTCCCTTCGCCGACCGGCTGGAGGCCGACTGGGCGCTCTGGTCGGCCGGCCTGGCGGAGACCGCCTCCGCCGTCCACGGAGTCCGGCGTCCCGACGGCGGCGTGGTCCGGAGGCAGTCGCCGCAGGAGCGCGAGTGGCTGGCCGAGCTCGGTCGCCAGCTCGACCGGCTTCCGGAGGACTGGGAGCCGAACATGGCCGACGACGAGGATGCGCTGGCGACCGTGGCGGTCGAGCTGACCGCAGCGCTGCTGGAGGCCGGTCTGCCCGTGCACGGAGGCGCGGGGCCCGAGGCGGACGGAGCCGGCGGGGTCTGCCTCATGCCGCACCCGGCGGGTATCGGGGTGCTGGTGACCTGGCGCCAGCACGACCGGATGAGCGTGCAGCAGGTGCGGGGCGCCGCCATGGAGGCGGCGGTGCAGCGCACCATGACCGCCGCCGTCGCGACCGTGCTGCGTCAGATGGGGTTCCCCGTCGAGGAGTTCGGCTCCACCGGCGCGCACCTGGTGACCGCGCCGACCGGCTGAACCTCCACCTCGTCGAGCCTTGCGGGCACGACGACGCTCCGGCGGCGACGCAGCCGGGCCGGCAGGCGTGGTGCCGCCGTGGACGGGCAGGCCGTGCCCGGACGGTCGAGACGGGCGGGCATGGGGATCACGGTTCTCCTCGGTGCTGCGGTGGGCGCCGAGCATCGCGGACGGGTCCGACATTTCCGCCGGACAGCAACCGTGCGCTTCCCGGCCACCCGGACCCGGGTCGCCCTCACCCGGAAGGAGCAGCGGGACCCCTCAAGGCGTGCGCCGGGGTGCCGATACGAGATCGTGCGGATCTTCGCGGGAGCCGACCATGGCCGACGGCGGGGAGCGCCGTTGTGGCGGTACCTGGCCGCCCTCGTGCTGCTGCCGCTGGTCGGCGTGGTCGTCCTGGCCGCCGCCGCGGCGCAGGCCCGGGCCGCCGAGGCGGAGAGCGCGGAGCGCGCGGAGGCAGCCGTGCGCGCCCTGGCGCTGCTCGACGCCGCCCGCAGCGGTGCGGAGCGGGAGATGATGCCGATCCTCTCCCTCCACGTGATCGACGACCCGGCCGCTGCCGCCGCGCTCGGCATCCCCACCTCCCTGCTCCAGGCACAGCGCTCGACCGCCATGGAGCAGGCCGAGCGTGCCCGCGAGCTCACCGACGAGGCGCTCGCCCAGGTCCCTGCCGGTTCCATCGGCGCCCGGGCGGCCGACCGCGCCGCGGCGGATCTCGCCGTGCTGCGGAACCTCAGCCACTCCGGCGAGCTCGACGTCGAGGAGGTCTACATCGGCTTCCTGGCCGTGTCCACCGACCTCATGGCCGCGCAGGAGACGGCGGCCGCCGCCGCCACGGCGGAGGGCGTTCCCGGTGCCACGCTCCGCGCCATCCGCGACGTGCAGACGGTCGCGCACCTGGCCCAGAGCGCCAGCCGGCAGATGCCGCTCTACCTCGGCTCGCTGTTCACCGGCGGCGGCGACACGATCATCGGGTCCCGGACCGCCTGGCAGACCGCCTGGCTGGACTACACCGACGCGCAGCGCCAGATGGACAGCCTCTCGCAGGACCCGCTGGTCGAGCAGTGGCGGGAGACCCGGGGCTCTCCGGCCGTCACCCGGGTCGACGGGGTGCTGGCCACCGGCCTCGGCGCCGGGGTCGCGCGGGACATGGAGATCGGCGACGTGGTCACGCTGATCTTCGCGAGCCAGGAGCGCAGCGTCCTGCTCACCGAGCTCGTGGCGGCGGCCGTCTCGGAGGTGCAGGAGCTGGTCTCCGCGGACCGGGAGCGCGCCCACGACCGGCTGCAGCTCGTGTTCGTCCTGGGTGCGAGCCTGCTCGCCGGCTCGTTGCTCGGGGCGATCCTCCTCGGCCACAGCGTGGCGCGGGCGCTGCGCCTCCTGGCCGGCCAGGCCACCCAGATCAGCGAGGGCTCGCTGGTGGAGGTCGAGGTGGCCGGGCCCCGCGAGGTGCGGACCGTGTCGGCCGCGCTCGGCTCCGCCGTCGCCGGCCTGCGGCGGATCCAGGACCAGGCGCAGGGCTACCTGCTCTACCGGCCGATGCCGGCCGCGGACGCCGGCGCGCTCCTGCGCCGGAGCCAACCGGCCGGGCAGGCCTGACCCCGGCGGACCAGCCGGCGGACCCGCCCCCCGCCCGTCCGGGGGAGGACGGCTGCTCCCGCCGTCCCGACTCCGGCAGACTCCTCCGGGTGATCCTCCGTCCCGGCCTCCGGCCGTGCCCCCGATCGTCGCCCGGCCGGTGGCGTTCGTCGCCCTGCGGGACGGTGGCGTCGGGTGCCTGACGGCGCGCCGGCGCGGCCCGACGGCGCCGGGCCTGCCGTCGCGGGCGTCGACGGCGACACCGTCCTGGTGCCGGGCGAGACCTGCTGGCGGATCGAGCGGGCGGACCGGCACGTGGTGTTCGTCGACGCCGCCGACTACTTCGCCGTCCTGAAGCAGGTGGTCCTGCGCGCGGAGCGCCGGGTGCTGTTCATCGGCTGGGACTTCGAGCCCCGGATCCGGCTCGATCCGCGCACCCCCGGCCGGGCGCGGGACGATCGGCTCGGGCGGGTGCTCGAGGCGGCGGTGCGGGCCAATCCCGAGCTCGAGATCGGCGTCCTGCAGTGGGGCATGGGGATGCTGGAGTCGCTGCGGCGCGGGGTGCTGCCGGTTCCGCTGCTCCGTCGCCGGACGCACGAGCGGCTCCGGTTCGCCGTCGACCACCACCACCCGCTGGGTGCCGCCCACCACCAGAAGATCGTGGTGGTCGACGACTGCCTCGCCTTCGCCGGCGGCATCGATGTCACGGCCGACCGGTGGGACACCCCCGACCACCCCGACTGGCACCGGCACCGGCACCGGCCGACCTCACGGCGGCCGACCGGCCCTTGGCACGACGTCACCAGCCTGGTCTCCGGTCCCGCGGCCCGTGCCCTCGGCGATCTGGCCCGGGAGCGGTGGGAGAGCGGTACCGGCAGGCGGCTGGAGCCGGTCGAGGGCGCCGAGCCCTGCTGGCCGGACGGGGTGGAGCCGCTGCTCACCGACGTCGACGTGGCCATCTCGCGCACCCGTCCGGCGTACGGCGGCACGGAGCTGGTGCAGGAGATCGAGCTGTTGTGGCTGGCCGCCATCGCGGCCGCCCGGAACGCCGTCTACATCGAGGCCCAGTACTTCGCCAACCGCCGGATCGCCGAGGCGATCGCCGAGCGGTTGGGCGAGGTGGACGGCCCCGAGTTCGTCCTCGTGAACCCGGAGTCCGCGGAGGGCTGGCTGGAGGAGAAGGCGATGGGGACCGCGCGCGCCCGGCTGCTGCAGATCGTCCGGCAGGCCGACGTCCACGACCGGTTCCGCATCTACGTGCCGGTGACCGAGGAGGGCCGGCCGGTGTACGTGCACGCCAAGGTGCTGGTGGTCGACGACCGGCTGATGCGGATCGGCAGTTCCAACCTCAACAACCGGTCCATGGGCCTGGACACGGAGTGCGACCTCACCATCGAGACCCGGCCCGACGACCCGCGCCGAGACGACGTGGCCGGCACCCTCCTCGCGATCCGGGACCGCCTGCTCGGCGAGCACCTCGGCTGCACCGCGGCCGCGGTGGCCGCGGCGGTCGAGGAGCACGACGGGTCGCTGGCGCGTGCGGTGGACAGCCTGCGGACGCCGGCGGGCCGGACATTGCGGCCGTTCGAGCCGCCGGCACAGGACGTGGTCGACCGCGCCCTGGCCGCGACCGAGCTGCTGGACGCCGAGCGCACCCCCAACCGCTGGCACCGCGTCCGGCGGACCTTCGCGCCGCGCCGTGACCGGCGCCGGCGCTGACCGCGGTCCGAGCGGCCGTCGTCCTGCCGCACGCCGCCGGGTGTGTCACGATCCCAGCCGGTGTCGGGACGTCGAAGTCGTGGGCAGAGCTCACCGCGATCAGCAGGATGGGTGAGCTGAGATGAGCGAACGGATGGCTCGATCGGTCCAGGCGGCATCGGGGGGCGGGCCGCGGCGCCGGGTCCTCTTCGGGGCGCTGCTCGGCGTCCTGGTCGTCGCCCTCTGGGCCATGGCCGGCCCGGCGTCGGCCGCGGACACGATCGGCTCGCTGGTGGGCTGGACCTCCGAGTGGTTCGGCTGGTTCTACATCGCCTTCGCCACCGTCGTGCTGGTGTTCGTCCTGGCCATCGCCTTCTCCCGGTACGGGCGGGTGAAGCTCGGACCGGAGCACTCCGCGCCGCAGTTCAGCACGTTCGCCTGGGCCTCCATGCTGTTCGCGGCCGGTATCGGCACCGACCTGATGTTCTTCGCCGTCGCGGAGCCCGTGACCCAGTACCTGGCCCCGCCGGTCGGCGAAGGGGAGACCGTCGAAGCCGCCCGCGAGGCGACGGTCTGGACGCTGTTCCACTACGGCATCAACGGCTGGGGCATGTATGCGCTGATGGGGATGGCGCTGGCCTACTTCGCGTACCGCATGAACATGCCGCTGGCCATCCGGTCGGCCCTCTACCCCGTCTTCGGCCGGCGCGTGCACGGCGCGCTGGGCGACGGGGTGGACATCGCGGCCGTCCTGGGCACGATCTTCGGCGTCGCGACGTCACTGGGCATCGGGGTCGTGCAGCTGAACTACGGGCTCTACGTGCTCTTCGGCATCCCCGAGGGGCGGACCGCGCAGCTCGGCCTGATCCTGCTGGCCGTGGCCGTCGCGACGGTGTCGGCGGTGAGCGGTATCGACCGGGGCATCAAGCGGCTCTCCCAGCTGAACGTCATCCTGGCCCTGGGCCTGGCCGGGTTCATCCTGGTCACCGGCAACACCGCGTTCCTGCTCAACGGGCTGGTCCTCAACGTCGGCGACTTCGTCAGCAGCTTCCCGGAGCGGACGATGCAGACCTTCGCCTACGACCGGCCGGACGCGTGGCTGAACGGCTGGACCCTGTTCTTCTGGGCCTGGTGGATCGCCTGGGCGTCGTTCGTCGGGCTGTTCCTCGCCCGCATCTCGCGGGGGCGCACGATCCGCCAGTTCGTCGCCGGGACGCTGCTGCTGCCGTTCAGCTACATCCTCATGTGGGTCTCGATTTTCGGTAACAGCGCCATCGACCGCATCCGGCAGGGCGACGCGGCGTTCGGCGATACGGCGATGAACACCCCCGAGCGGGGCTTCTACACGCTGCTCATGGACTATCCGGCCTTCCCGTTCGTCGCCGCGATCGCGACGTTCATCGGGCTGCTCTTCTACGTGACGTCGGCCGACTCGGGTGCGCTGGTGATGGCGAACCTGTCGTCCCGGCTGCGGCAGCCGCAGGACGACGCGGCGCCGCCGGTCCGGATCATCTGGGCGGTCGCCACCGGCGTCCTCACCGCAGCGATGCTGGTGGTCGGCGGGGTTCCGGCGCTGCAGAACGCCACCATCATCATGGGGCTGCCGTTCGGCTTCGTGATGGTGCTGGTGATGGTCGGGCTGTACCGCGCGCTGCGTCAGGAGGCCGACCGCGCCTCCAGCCGGCACCGGGTAGGCCCGTCGCGCCGGCCCGCTGCCCGGCGCCGGGCCCGGCTCCGGCGGCGTCGCCGCGAGCCGGTCGCCACGGGGCGGGAGGGGGCGGACCAGTACCTCCGCGAGACCGTCCGGCCGGCACTGGCGGAAGTGGCCGCCGAGCTCCGGGCGCGAGGGCTGCGGTCGGAGGCGCGCTGGATCACCGACGAGCTCGGCCGCACAGCCGTCGAGCTCGTGGCGGAGGAGGACGGGAGGGCGCCCTTCCGCTACCGCATCCAGTCCCGGGACGTGACCCGCCAGGGCGCAGGTGTCCGCGAGCCGGTGGACGCCGGCTACCCGCGGCTGGACGTGCACCTGCGCGGGGCCGGGAGCCGGGGCAGCGACGTGGCCACCTACGACGTCATGAACTACACGCACGTGCAGCTGATCGACGACGTCCTCGAGCAGTACGAGCGCCACGTCGGCGCCTGACCGGCCCCGGCGCGGCGCGGTCAGTCGTCCAGGAACCCGTCGATCACCGGGGCCAGTTCGTCGGACTCGGTGATCAGCGCGATGTGCCCGCCGCGGTACACGTGCAACTGGGCGCGGGGGATGAGCCGGGCCATCAGCCGGGCGTTGACCACCGGGATGATCGGGTCGTCGTCCCCGGCGATCACCAGGGTCGGCTGCCGGATCAGCCGGAGGAACGGCAGGCTGCTCCAGCCGGTGCTCGCCGCCAGCTGGTAGTAGTAACCGCGCCGGGGGCCGACCCGGGTGTGCGTGTGCAACGCGGTCGCGGCCCGCTCGGGGTCGGTGCGCATCGTCCCGCCGTAGATCAGGCCGGCGATCTCGCGCGCGTACTCCGGGTCGCGGTGCCGGCGCGGGGTGAGCATCCGCGCCAGCACCTGCGGGTGCGCCGGCACCATCAACGTCCCGGTGCCCGTCGCGGCCAGCACCAGCCGCCGGCAGCGCCGCCGGTGCTGCACGGCGAACTGCTGGGCCAGCCCACCGCCCCACGACAGGCCGAGGACGTCAACCTGCCCGGTGTGGCCGAGCCGGTCGAGCAGCCCGGCCACCACCGGGGTCAGCGTCGAGAGCACGTACGGGACGACGGGCCGCGGCGACCCACCCACGCCGGGCACGTCGAACCGGATGGCGGTCCGCCGGGGGTCGAGGGCGTCGACGAGCGGCTGCAGCACCTCCAGGCTCGCGCCGATGCCGTTCATCAGCAGCAGCGGCGGCACCTCGTCGTCGGTGCCGGGCCGGACGGCCACCCGCAGGGTCCGGCCGCCGACCGTCACGCTGCGGACGACGCCCGGCCTACTTGTCGAAGACATACGTCCCGGGCGCCTCGGCCAGCACCTCCAGGCCGTTCCCGCCCAGTTCGCGCGGTGCCGGGATCTCCTCGCCGGAGCGGTTCCCGAGCCAGCTCATGAAGTCGGGCCACCACGAGCCCTTGACCGTCTCGGCCTGCTGCAGCCAGCGGTCGGGGTCCGGCGGGGTGGACTCCGCCACCTGGAAGGTGGACTTCGGGTTCCCCGGCGGGTTGACCAGCGAGGCGATGTGGCCGTTGGTGGACAGGATGAACCGGCTCTCGCCGCCCAGCAGCTGGGTGCTGCGGTAGCAGGACTGCCAGGGGCAGATGTGGTCGGCGATCCCCGCGGTCACGTAGCTGTCCACCGTGACCGCCGACAGGTCCACCGGCGAGCCCAGCATGCGCGACGCGCCCGGCCGGGTCAGCGCGTTCTTCAGCGCCACCTCGATGAAGCCGCGGTGCAGGCCCGCGGTCATCCGGGTGGTGTCGGCGTTCCAGAACAGGATGTCGAAGTTCGGCGGGGGCTTGCCCTGCAGGTAGTTGTTGACCCAGTAGTTCCAGACCAGGTCGTTGGGCCGCAGCCAGGCGAACACCTCGGCCAGCTGCGCGCCGTCGAGGTAGCCCTTCTTCCGCGAGCGCTCGGTGGCGGCCTGCACGGCCTCCTCGTCCATCAGCGCCGACATGGTGCCGGCCCGGTCCCAGTCGAGGACGGTGACCGCGTAGCTGACCGCACGGACCCGGTCCTGCCGTCCCGTGGCGGCCAGGTGGGCCAGCACCATCGCGGTGATGATCCCGCCCGAGCAGAACGCCTGGAGCGCCACCTGCTCCTGGCCGGTGATCCGCTCCACGGCGTCCATGGCGTCGAGGACGGCCTGCCCGTAGGTGTCGAGGTCCCAGTCGGCGTGCCGCTCGTCGGGGTTGCGCCACGACATCATGAACACCTGCTGGCCGCTGGACACGTAGTGCTCGACGATGCTGCGGCCCGGCGCCATGTCGGCGATGTAGAACTTGTTGATCGTCGGCGGCACCATCACCAGCGGCAGCGCGCGCACGGTCTCGGTCGTCGGCCGGTACTGGATCAGCTCGAAGACGTCGGTCCGGAAGACGACCGCGCCGGGGGTGACCGCCAGGTCCTCGCCGACGGTGAAGGCGTCGGGCTCCACCATCGTCGGGACCCGCGGGGGATTGGCCAGGTCCTTGACCATCCGCCGCAGACCCTTGAAGGCGCTGGCTCCGCCGGTGTCGATGACCGCCTTCAGGGACAGCGGATTGACGACCGGGACGTTGCTCGGGGCCAGCGCGTCCACCAGGTTCGTCGCGGTGAACCGGATCCGCTCGTCGTCCTGCCAGTCGAGGTCGGCGTCCTCGATGAGCTCCCAGGCCACCCTGGCCGCGGCCAGGTGCGCCTGCATGGCCCGCTTGAGCAGCGGGTTGCCGCTCCAGGCCGGGTCGGTGAACCGCTTGTCCTTCTTGCCCGGCGCCAGCTCCGAGCGACCGGCCACGACCTTTCCGAGTTCGCGGGCCAGCTCGCCGCCGCGACGCGCCACCACGTCCGGCTTGCGGGCCAGCGCCGAGCCGAAGCGCAGGGCGGTGCCGGCCGGCGGCACGAGCCGGCGCAGCGGCCCGCGCGCGGCGTCGACCAGCAGCATGTCGAGCCCCGTGGCGGCCTCCGCCGCTTGCTCGGGGCCTCCGGCGGCGGGGGCGGCGTCGGGGTGCTGGGGCGGGGGAGCCGAGGCCGTGCGGGCCGGTTCGGTCGTCGGCTGGGCCATCGATGGACTCCTTCGGCGCGCTGCCCGGGAGGCGGCGGCGCCGCCCCGAGACGCAGTTGTGACCTCTCCCACTGAACCACAGCGCGCCGTACCCGGCAGGACGGGTCTCAGGACGTCGAGGCGGTCGGGTCGCGCCGGTGCCGGAGGAGCATGAGCAGCGCCGGCCACCCCAGCGCCAGCCCCGCCCCCAGCAGTACGCCGACCACGGTGTCGGAGAGCCAGTGCGCCCGCAGGTAGACGCGGGACAGCGCCATGACCGCGGTGAACTCCACCGCGTGCACCTCCCACCGCCAGCGCCGCGGACCCGGCCGGGCGAACACCAGGACCAGCCCGAGGGCGGTCACCGCCGTGGCGATGGCGTGGCCGGACGGGAACGAGGCGGCCGTCGTCTCGATCAGGGCGCCCGGCGGGCGGGGCCGGTCGGTGGCCGCCTTGACCGGCCCGATGAACAGCTCGCTGGTCACGACGGCGAGGGCGAACGCCGTCATGCGCAGCCAGTGCCGCCGCCAGGCCAGCAGCAGCAGGGCCGCCCCCCGCAGCGGCCAGTTGACCTCGGCGCTGCCGATCCAGGAGAGGGCGACCGCCACCGCCGTCGCCACGTCGCTGTGCGCGGAGCCCACCCACCGCCACACCGCGTCGTCCACCGCCTGGACGGCCGGCGCCGTGGCCGGCAGGAGGACGAGCACGCCGACGAGGGCCGCGCCGGCCAGCAGCCCGCCGCTGACCACGAGTCCCCTCCGGGAGTCGACGAGCATCAGCCGCACCGGCCCCTGGTGGTCACGCCGCCTCCGGGACGAGCGCGGTCCGGGGAGCGGCGTTGGGCTCACGTCGCCAGGACCGGTTGTGCCGCCAGAACAGGTAGCTGCCCAGGCCGATGGGGATGGGCAGGACGTAGCTCAGCGCCCGGAACACCAGCACCGCCGCGGCCACCAGCGCCCGCGGCCCGCCCGCCGCCGCCAGGCCGGTGATCAGGGCGAGCTCCACGACGCCGAGGCCGCCGGGCGTGAGCGGGACCGCCGTGAGCAGCCGGGCGAAGGCGAAGACGGCCAGCGCCTCGGCCAGGCTCACCTGGTCGGCGCCCACACCGACGAAGCGCAGCGAGAGCAGCAGCAGGAGGAACAGGGACAAATGGCTGACCAGGGTTGCCAGGGTGATCCAGTGCCACCGGGCCCGCAGCAGCAGGACGGTGCGGTCGCGGAACTTCGCCGTCGCCCGGTCCCAGCCGGTCACCGGCGCCCGGCGGAACGGGCGGCGCGCAGCCGAGGCCACCCGGGCCGCCGCCCGGCCCACCCGCGCGGCCGTGTCGGGGCCGCGCAGCACGGCGCCGAGCAGGGCGGCCGCCGCACCCAGCCCGAGGAGCCCGGCGAGCCCCGCGAGCACCCGGGCGGTCGAGGGTGGCGAGGTGAACGCCAGCAGCGCCAGTGCCAGCACCGGGAGCCCCAGCTTGGCGAAGTTGTTCCACAGTCCGGCGATCAGCAGGGCGACGGAGGTCCGGGAGCGGGAGAAGCCCCACGAGGAGTTCATCGCGTAGGTGAGCCCGACGGCGACAGCGGCTCCGCCGAGCACGGTGTTGGACACGGCGGTCGCCGCCTCGGTCGCCACCGTGGCCTGCCGCACGGTCATGCCGGGCGTCGTCGCGACCACCACGAACTGGTAGGTGACCAGGTTCCAGACCGCGGCCAGCAGCAACGCCGACTTCTCCAGCCAGGTCATGTCGACGACCGCCGCCCAGACCTGCGCGAGGCTGGTGAACTGCGGCAGGAACCAGACGAAGACGGCAGCGACCAGGCCCACCGACAGCACCGGCCCCGCGAGGCGGTACCGGAGGGGGCGGGGCCTGCGGACGTCAGCGGCCGTGGCGGTGCTCACCGGGCACCGTCCTCGGGAGGATCGAGTGCCAGCTCGCCGTCCGTCCGGTCCCGGACGGCGGTGCGCACCTGGTCGCGGGTCACCGCGCCGATGGCCTGCGTGGCCACCCCCAGGGGCTCGGAGCGATTCTCACCGGACAGCCGGAAGAGCACGCTCAGGCAGCCGCCCTCGAAGACGTAGTGCCGCGTGCCGACGTACTGCGGGCTGACCTGGGTCACCCGTTCCCACCGGCGCATCCCCTCGCGCTCGCTGGGGATCTCGGTGGCCTGCGTCGTGTCGCACGCGGGGGTCAGGACGATCTCGAGGGCGTGCACGCCGTCGCGGTCGGAGTCGAGCCAGAAACGCGCGGAGCTCTCGGTGGCGTCCAACCCGGCGAGGTCCCAGCCGAGGGGCATGACCTCCAGGCAGGGCACCCAGGTCGCGCTCGGGACCGACTGGGCCATCAGGACCACGCCGTTCGCCGGGTGGCCGTCGTCGCCCTTCCGGCAGGCGAGCGTGTCCTCGCCGAGCACCACCGGCCGCACGCAGCCGGCCAGCAGCCCCGCCGCCACCACGGGCAGAAGGGCACGGCGTCGCCGGCCCCTCACAGCGGGGACCTCAGCAGACCGACGGACACGTAGCCGGCGAGCGTGGCCGCGGCCAGCGTGACGACGGTCAGGCCGCCCCGCCGCCACGTCCAGCGCTGGATGCGGACCGGGGGCAGCCGGAAGGGCAGCAGGGCGAGGAACTCGTCCTGCAGGCCGCGGCCCTGCTGACGCAGCATGCGGCGCAGCTGCGAGGGGATGGTCAGGCCGCGGGTGGCGGCGAACGCCTCGGCGATCTCCTCGTCGGAGAAGTGCCGCCGCGCCCGCCGGTACACCCGCTCGGCGTCGGTGCGCAGCGCCAGGACCAGCATCATGTTCGCCAGGTCCACCGCCTGCCGCCACGGGCTCGGGCGCACCTCGGCGAAGGCCGAGTCGATGAGGTACAGCGTCCCGTTTCGGACCAGCAGGTTGGCCGGCTTGATGTCCCGGTGCGCCATGCCGATCTCCCACATCCGGCGGACGACGGCCAGCCCCTGGTCGATCACCGCGTCGTCGATCTCGGCCTCGCCGGCCTCCTGCGCCCCGGCGATGAACTCGGTGACCAGCAGGTACTCCCGCTCGGGCGTGATCTCCACGATGCCGAGGGGTTGGGGCACCGGCAGCCCGCCGTCGCAGAAGACCCGCAGGACGTAGTCCTCGTACTGCACCAGCCGGCGGACGGTGGAGAACGGTTTCTCGTCCTCCAACCGGCCGTAGAGCAGCGTGCGGCCGAGCTTGTACCAGCGGTCGGAGCGGACGTGGGTGGCCGCGTACAGCTTTCCGAAGACGCAGCTCCCGCCGTCGTCCTGCGGACCGGCGGCCTTCACCGTGATCTTCAGCGGCGTCGACCCGCCGGAACCGGCCAGGCCGAAGGGTGCGACGTCGGTGGCCACCAGGCCCAGCTGGTCCTGCAGCGCCCGGACGATGGCCGCCCCGCGCTCGCCGGAGACGTCGAGGTGTGCCGGCCGCGACCTGGTGTACCGCACCGGGTGTGCGGCGTTGGGAGTGAGCAGCCGGAACGCGGCCAGGGGCGTCGCCACGCCGAGGACGATCCCGGCCAGCACCCCGGTCGGATGGTCCTGCGCCAGGTAGAGCCGGGAGGCGGCGGTGACCACCAGCAATCCGCAGACCAGCCACTTGCCGATCGTGCGCATCCGGCCGGGCGGGACCAGCGAGTACAGCGTGCTGACCAGGAGCGCGGCGAGCACGGTCACCGGGAGCGACGGCATGGCGAAGCCCGACCAGTCGCCGAGGACCTGGACCTCGAACGGTCGCGGCCGCTGCAGTGTGGTCGCCATCGCCGCACCGACGTTGATGACGAGCAGGCCGACGCCCAGCCACACCAACAGGTGCCGCCAGCGGCGGAAGACGGCCAGCAGGACCAGGTCGGTCAGCCAGATCACGTGCAGCACCGCGGCGGCGGCGAGCATGCCGGCGGCGTCGGCGACGGCGGTCAGCCCGGGGGAGCGGATACCGGCGATGGCCTGGAGGACCCGGGTGTCGGCGACGTCGACGTAGCGGATGGTGTCCGTGGCGACGACGGCGACGCAGGCGAGCAGCACCGCTGCGCTGAGCCCGAGCCACCACTTTCCCGACGCCCGCAGCTGGCGGGGCAGGGGCGGGGGCTCGCCCGAGGGACGGCGGCGGCGTCGGACGCGGGCGATCGGGGGCGGGGCCGGTCGCGTGACCGGACCCACCGCCCGTTGTTCCGGCAGCGCCTGCGGCAGCGACGCCATGCCGGCTGATGTTCCACCCTCGCGCGGGCCGAAGCCATCCCTTTCGGCCCCGTTCGGCGCTACCGTGACCGCCTCCGCCGCCGGCCACCGTGCCGGGGGAGGAGCGAGCGGGGCCCGGGACAGCGGGAGGTGGGTGCCGTGCGCGCTGGCCGGGGCGTCGTCGCGGTCCTCCTGGCCCTCTGCGTGCTCACCGGCTGCGAGCGGGGATCGCCGTCCCCACCGGACCGGCCCGACACGATCCGGTTCGCCTCCTACGACTTCCCGGAGAACCAGACCCTCGTGGAGGTCTACGCCGAGGCCGTGCGCCGACGGGGGCTGCCGGTGTCGGTGCAGCACGGCATCGGCACCCGCGAGGTGGTGTCACCAGCACTGCAGCAAGGCGTGGTCGACGTCGTGGTCGACTACCTCGGCACGGCGCTCGCCTTCGCCCGTCCGCAGTTCCCCCGCCCGCCGGAGATGCCCGAGCAGATGCACGCCGTCCTCACCCGCACGATGGGCGGGCGCGGGGTCGACGTCCTCGCCGCCGCGGACGCCGAGGACCAGAACGGCTTCGCCGTCACCACCGATTTCGCGGCCGCCCACGATGTGCACCGGTTGTCCGACCTCACCGGTCTGGCCGGAGATCTGGCTTTCGGCGGTCCGCCGGAGTGCCCGGACCGGCCGTTCTGCCTGCTCGGTCTGGAGCAGGTCTACGGCGTGCGCTTCGGGGCGGTGACCAGCATGCCGTCACGGGCGGCCACGATCGAGGCGCTCCTGGCGGGGCAGATCCAGGTGGGCATGCTCGAGACCACCGACGCCCGGCTGGCGATCGCGCCGGTGGTCCTGCTGGCCGACGACCGCGGGTTGCAGCCCCGCGAGAACGTCGTGCCGATGGTGCGCTCGGAGGTGTTCGACCGGTGGGGCGAGCCGCTGCGGGAGGCCCTGGAGAGCACCAGCGCACGGCTGACCACGGCCGACCTCGTCGCGCTCAACCGCGCGGTCGAGCTGCAGGGGCGCACCCCGGCCGAGGCGGCCCGAGCGTGGTGGGACCGCCAGTAGCTCCGGGGCGGTCGTCGGACGATGCCGTCGGGCTGTCCCCGCAAGCGGAGGAGGTACCCCCATCCGCGCCCCGCTCCGCTCCTCGCTCGCTGGCGCTCGCTGCGACCCGCACGGGGCTGTCGTCAGACGATGGCGCTGGACCCCGTGACGCCGCGGCCGACGATCAGCGTGTTCACCTCGCGGGTGCCCTCGTAGCTGTAGATCGCCTCCGCGTCGGCGACGTAGCGGCCCACGTGGTTCTCCAGCAGGATCCCGTTCCCGCCCATCAGCTCGCGGGCCCAGCCGACGGTCTCGCGCATCCGCATGGTGCAGAACGCCTTCGCCAGCGACGCCTGCTCGTCGGTCATCCGGCCGGCCCCCTGCAGGTGCGACAGCCGCGCGCACATGGCCGCCGAGGCGGTGATGTTGCCCAGCATCCGGACCAGCAGGTCCTGCACGAGCTGGAACTCCACGATCGGCTGGCCGAACTGCCGGCGGCCCAGGGCGTAGCGGAGCGCGTGCTCGTACGCGCCGCGGGAGCAGCCCACCGCCGACCAGGCGACGCCGGCGCGGGTCATCCGCAGCACGTCGGCGGTCTCGCGGAAGCTGTGCGCCTCCTGCAGCCGGTTCTCCTCGGGCACCCGCACGCCCGCCAGGGTGATGTGCGCGTTCTGCACCACCCGGAGCGCGATCTTGTCCTCGAGGTTCACCGCGGTGAAGCCGGGCGTGCCCTGCTCGACGACGAAGCCGAGCACCCGCTCGGTGTCGACGTCCCGGGCCCAGATGATGACCAGGTCGGCGAAGGTGGCGTTGCCGATCCACTTCTTCTCGCCGTCCAGCACCCAGGAGTCGCCGTCCCGCCGGCACGTCGTCTGCAGGCCGCGGGCGACGTCGGAGCCGTGCTCGGGCTCGGTCAGCCCGAACGCCCCGATCAGCTCCATGCGGGCCATGGCCGGCAGCCAGCGCTCCTTCTGCTCCTCGGAGCCGCACAGGTAGATCGACCCCATGGCCAGGCCGCCGTGGACGCCCATGAACGTGGAGATCGAGGGGTCGCCCTTCGACAGCTCCATGGCGATCATCCCGTCGAGCAGCGGCGAGCGGCCCCGGCAGCCGTACCCCTGGATCGAGGTGCCGGCGATGCCCAGCTCGGCCATGGCCGGGATGAGGTGGTGCGGGAACTCCGCGCGCGTCCAGTACTCGTTGATGACCGGCTCGACCTGCTCGGCCATGAACGTGCGGACGCGGTGCAGCAGCGCCCGGTCGTCGTCGTCGAGCAGGGCCTCGAGGTCGTAGAAGTCCGACGTGATCGCCGACCGGTCGCTCATCGGGGGTACCGCCTCTGTGCCGGGGAACTGTGCCGGGCACCTACCCGGCGCATGACCGGGCAACCAGGGCGTGCAGGACCGGCCCCTCGGCATGACGGAACGGCCCCCTCCCGGATCCGAGAGGGGGCCGTTCTTGCGTCGTGCCGACGGCTCAGGTCGTCTGCTGCGGCTTCGGGTCGTCGCGGGCGTCGAGCTGGATCTCCTTGTCCGCCCTCGGGACGCCTTCCTTCAGCTCCTTCGTGCGCTCCATCTCGGCGTCCAGCTCGATGCCGAAGAGCAGGGCCAGGTTGATCAGCCAGAACCAGATCAGGAAGATCACCACGCCGGCCAGCGCGCCGTAGGTGGCGTTGTAGCTGCCGAAGTTGGCCACGTAGAAGGCGAACAGCGCCGAGGCGACCACCGCGACCAGGATCGCGACCCCCGCGCCCGGGCTGACCCACTTGAACCCGCGGAGCTTCACGTTCGGCGTCGAGTAGTACAGGACGGCGATCATCAGGGCCAGGATCACCAGGATGACCGGCCACTTGGCCCAGGTCCAGATGGTCAGGACGGTGTCGCCGAACCCGATGGCCTGCCCGATGGCGTCGACCACCGGGCCGCTGAGCACCAGCATCGCCACGAGCAGCGCGGCGAACAGGATGCCGATCAGGGTGATCAGCAGCTGCAGCGGCTTGAGCTTCCAGATCTTGCGGCCTTCCGGCGTCTCGTAGACGACGTTCGCCGCCCGGGTGAAGGCACCGACGTAGCCGGAGGCCGTCCACAGGGCACCGACGAGACCGAGCACGAGGGCGAAGCCCAGCGGCGCGCTCTGCCCGGCGATGTCCTCGATGACCGGGTTGAGCGTCTCCGCCGCGGACTGGGGCACCACCGCGGTCAACGCGTCGGTGAGCTGCTGGGGGGTGGTGAACAGGCCCACGATGGCCGCCAGCGCGGTCAGGGCGGGGAACAGCGCGAGCACGCCGTAGTAGGTCAGCGCCGCCGCCCAGTCGGTCAGGCCGTCCTCGCCGAACTCCTTGGCGGTGCGCTTGAGTGTGGCACCCGTGCCGGTGCCGGTGTCGGCGCCCGTGGGGGCCTTGTCGGCCCGCGTGCCGTTGACGACGTCGTCGTGCGGCGCGGGGTCGCCCTCGGCGCGGTTACCGGCGGAACGGGTGCCCGCCGTGCTGTGGCCGGACGAGCCGGTGGGTCGGGCCATGAAGAAGTCCTCCGGGAAGCGATGACGGTCGCATCTCCGATGCCCCGGACCGTCGCGATCCATGCCGGACCCGCCGGTAACGGTTCGGGCACCACCGGCGCCGGCGGTCAGCGGATGCCGGACACCGGCGACCACTCGCCGGCCCCGGCGGTCGCCCGCTCCACGTCGGCGAGCGGATCCCGCTGCCGGCCGCGGCCACCGCGCCGGTCGCCGCGCATGCCGAGCAGCGCCACCACGACGACGACCGCGGAGGCGCCGGCCCCGATCAGCGCGACCAGCGTGAAGGCGATGGCCCGCGGGAGCCCGGTGACCGGGTCGAGGCTGCCGGCGATGATCGTGACGGCCAGCGTGCTGCCCAGCGCCTGGCCCACCGAGCGGGCGATGGAGTTCACCGCGTTGGCCACGCCGGTCTCCTCCTCCTCGACGGCGTCGACGACGAGGGCGGGGAGCGCGGCGTAGGCCACCGTCACCGCCAGTTGCGTCAGCACACCGGCGAGGACGACCAGCCACGGCTCCTCCCGGAGGCCGGCCAGCACGCCGAATCCGGCGATCCCGGAGAGCGCCCCGGCGGCGAGGGTCGGCAATGCCCCGAAGTGGCCGACCACCCGCCCGGCGAAGGGCGCCACGACGATGCCGACGACGCCGCCGGGGAGCAGGTAGACGACCGCGGCCTCCAGCACCCCGGCCCCGAAGCCGTACCCGGTGATCCCGGGCGGCGACTGCACGTACTGGAGGATGGCGAGGAACGAGGCGAACAAGGCGACGCCGGTCATGAACCCGGCCACGTTCGGCACCACCGTGCGCCGGTCGGCGAGCATCGCCGGGCGCACCAGCGGCTGGGTGGTCCGCCGCTGCAGCAGCACCCAGCCGGCCAGCACGGCCACGGCTGCGGCCAGGCAGCCGACGGTGGCCGGCGACGCCCAGCCCCAGGCCGGGCCCTGGGAGAGCGGCAGGAGCAGCAGGACCAGCCCGGCGCCGAGCACGATCGCCCCCCACCAGTCGACCCGCCCGCTCCCGGTGACCCGGCGCGAGGGCAGCAGCCACGCGGTCAGCACCAGGGAGAGCAGCGCGACCGCGAGGCCGATCCAGAACGGGTGCCGGTAGTCGCCGCCGTCGCCGGTGAGCAGGCCGGTGGCGACCAGGCCGGCCACCCCGCCGACGGCCAGCGTGCTGCTGACCACCGACATCGCCACGCTCAGCCGGCCTTCGGGGAGCTCCCGCCGGAGCACGCTCATCGAGAGGGGGAACAGCCCGTACGACGCGCCCTGCAGCACCCGGGCGACGAGCAGCAGCGGCAGCGACGTCGTCACGATCGCCAGCAGCGTGCCCAGCGAGACGACCGCGAGGATGCCCAGGATGACCGGGCGCTCTCCCCTGAGGTCGCCGAGCCGGCCCAGGACCGGGGTGAGGACGGCGGCGGCGAGGAGGTTCGCCGTCAGCACCCACCCGGCCGCCCCGGCCGAGATGTCGAGCTGCTCCTCGATCCGCCCGAGCGACGGGACGACGAGGCTCTGCAGCAGCGACAGCGTGGTGACGCCCAGGGAGAGGGCCAGGACGAGCACCGCCGGGCGGGTGCCCGTGCCCGGCCGGGCCGTCGGCACGGCTGTGGGGTCGGACACCTGGAGATGAGACCACGGCGCCTCGGACACCGGGACGGCGCGGTTCCGTCGCCGACGGTGTGGTTCCGGTCACCCCCTCGTCGGGGTGACGTTACGGAATGGACGATTGGGACGGGGGAGTTCGGGGGACACAGTGCCCCGACGACGTGTTGCCCGCCCCTGACCCGGCGGTGAGTACCCGATGTACCGAGGAGAGCGACTTGATGATGGTGTGGCCGGTTGTGACCCTGCTGGGGTTCCTGCTCCTGACGGCCCTGGTCATCGCGATGGGGACGCAGTCCACCGCGCGTTACGAGCGGGAGAAGCGCGCCGCGAGCCGCGCCTCGGCCGGGCGGAAGAGCGCCCCTGAGGCCGCGCGAGCCTGACCCGCGCACCGGATGCGACAGCGCCCCGTCACTCCCTCGGAGTGACGGGGCGCTGCCATGTCGGCCCCCTCCCGGTAGGAGGGCCTTCTCTCAGAGCCAGGCGTCCTGGGTGTCGAGGACCGTGCGGTCCAGCGACTCGAGGAGGTCGAACTGGGCCCGTGTGCGGGGGAGCTCCCAGCGCCAGAAGTAGCGGGCCGCGGCGCGCTTGCCCTCGTGGAAGTCGCTGGTCCCGCTCTCGGCCGCCAGGGCCTGCTCCAGCCACAGCCAGCCGACGACCAGGTGGCCGGTCGCCTCCAGGTAGACGTGCGAGTTGGCCAGCGTGACGTCGGGGTCGCCGGCGCCCCACAGCGTCGCGGTGACCGAGCCCAGCCGGGCGACGGCGGCGTCGAGGTCCGCGGCGAAGCCGGCCCACTGGGTACCGGCCGCCCGTGCGGTGGTCGCGGCGATCGTCTCGCCGAGCAGCGCGAGCCCGGCTCCGCCCTTCATCGCCACCTTGCGGCCGAGCAGGTCGAGGGACTGGATGCCCTGGGTGCCCTCGTGGATGGGGTTGAGCCGGTTGTCCCGGTAGAACTGCTCCACCGGGTAGTCGCGGGTGTAGCCGTAGCCGCCGTGCACCTGGATGGCGAGGTCGTTCGCGGCCAGGCCCCACTGCGAGGGCCAGGCCTTCGCGATCGGCGTCAGCATCTCCAGCAAGAGGTGCGCTCTCGCTCTGTCCTCGGAGGCCTCCGCGGTCTGCTCGTCGTCGACCAGGCGCGCGCAGTACAGCCCGAGCGCCAGCCCGCCCTCCGCGTAGGACTTCGCGGCCAGCAGCATCCGCCGGACGTCGGTGTGCTCGACGATGGGCACCATCGGGGTGGGGACGTTCTTCGACGCCGCGGCCTTCCCGGCCGGCGGACGCCCCTGCGTGCGGGTGCGCGCGTACTCCAGCGCGTGGAGGTACCCGGTGTAGCCGAGCACGGTCGCGCCCATGCCGACGCCGATCCGTGCCTCGTTCATCATGTGGAACATGTAGGTGAGGCCGCGGTGCTGCTCGCCCACGAGGTAGCCGACCGCGCCGGCCTTCCCGCCGGGGGTGTGCACGCCCTCGCCGAAGTTCAGCAGGGTGTTCGTCGTCCCCCGGTAGCCCATCTTGTGGTTGAGCCCGGCCAGGACGACGTCGTTGCGCTCGCCCAGTGAGCCGTCGTCGTTCACCAGGAACTTGGGCACGATGAACAGCGAGATGCCCTTCACCCCGGGCGGACCACCGGGGATCTTGGCCAGTACGAGGTGGACGATGTTCTCCGTCAGCTCGTGGTCGCCGCCGGAGATCCACATCTTGTTGCCGGAGAGCCGGTAGGTGCCGTCGTCCTGCGGGACGGCCTTCGTCGTGATGTCGGCCAGCGACGAGCCGGCCTGCGGCTCCGACAGCGCCATGGTGCCGAACCAGCGGCCCTCGACCTCCGGCGCCACGTAGGTGTCGATCTGCTCCCGGCTGCCGTGGGCGAGCAGCAGGCGGGCGTTGCCCATGGTGAGGAACGGATAGGCCGACGTGCCCACGTTGGCCGCCTTGAACCAGGCGAACACGGCCTGGCCGACGACGTGCGGCAGCTGCATGCCGCCGAACTCCTCGTCGAACTCGCCGGCCATCAGGCCGGCCTCGGCGAAGACCTCCAGCGCCTTCGCCACCTCGGGGATGAGCTGCACCTTGCCGTCGACCATCCGCGGCTCGTTCTCGTCGGCCGTGCGGTTGTGCGGCGCGAAGTGCTCCGTGGCGATCTGCTCGGCCAGGTCGAGGACCGCGTCGAACGTCTCGCGCGAGTGCTCGGTGAACCGGGCCCGTTTGGTCAGGGACTCGACGTCGAGCCACTCGTTGAGCAGGAAGTCCAGATCACGGCGGGACAGGATCAGCGACGACGACGGCACGGTGCCCATTGTCGTCCTCCGGACGACACCGCGGCCAGGGAGGGTCCCCTGACGCGATGAGCCGCTGCGTCGCGCCTGCGCGGATCCCTCCGGGCCCACTCGGCACGACCGGGCACTCGCGTGGGCGTGGAGCGGTGGAGGGGGTCAGCGAGGGGTGTCGCCCGGGCGGCCCACCGGCGGCGGGACCGAGGTGGGCGCGGCTGCGCCGACGGCTTCGACGGCCTCCTCGGCCGGGTCGTACGGGTCGCTGGTCGCCGTCCCGGCCGCCTCGCCCTGCCGGGCCTGGATGCCCGACTTGGTGCTCAGTGCCAGCTGCGGCAGGAGCAGGAAGACGAAGAAGCCGATGGCCACGATGCCGGCGGCGATGAGGAATACCAGGTCGATCGAGTCGGAGAAGCCGACCTTGAACGGCTGCGCCAGGACGGCGGGCAGCTCCTGGATGAACGACGTGTCGTCCAGGGTCCCGCCGCTGCCGGCGCCGAGCTGCTCGAACCGCGGGGCGAGTTCCGGGTTCGCGCGCACGGAGTCCTCGACGGCGGCCCCGATGTCCCGCGGCAGCCGGGCGAACAGGATCGAGAGGAACGCCGCCGCCCCGATCGTCCCGCCCATCTGCCGGAAAAAGGTCACCGACGACGTCGCCACGCCCATCTCCCGCGGGGAGACGGCGTTCTGCACGGCGAGGATCACCGGCTGGAAGTTGAAGCCCAGCCCCAGGCCCAGCAGGACCATGAAGGGCACCAGCGCCCACACCGAGGTGTCCGCGCCGACGACGAACGACATCGAGACCAGCGCCACGACCATGAACGCGATGCCGACCAGCGGGAAGACCTTGTACCGGCCGGTCCTGGAGATGGCGATGCCCGAGCTCATCGCGCCGGTCATGATGCCCGCGACCAGCGGGATCATCTGCAGGCCCGCGACGGTGGCGCTGGAGCCCTGGACGATCTGCAGGTACTGCGGCAGGAGCAGCAGGCCGCCGAACATCCCGGCGCCCATGACGACGCTGCCGATCGCGCTCACGGCGAAGGTCCGGTTGCCGAACATCCGGAGGGGGAGCAGGGCGTCGTCCCGGTAGGCCCGCTCCGCGAGGACGAACAGGGCGAAGCCCGCGGCGCCGATCAGGTAGCAGGCGACCGAGCGGCCGTCGGTCCAGCCCCAGATGCGGCCCTGTTCGGCGACGACCAGCAGCGGCACGAGGAACGTGATCAGCGCCAGCGCGCCGGGCCAGTCGATCCGGTGATCGCGTCGTTCGTGCGGGAGGTGCAGGACGCGCGAGATGGCGACGAAGGCGAGCGCGCCGAGTGGCACGTTGATCCAGAAGATCCAGCGCCAGCCGTCCACCCCGAGGATGGACGACTGACCGGCCAGGAAGCCGCCGATGACCGGGCCCAGCACGCTGGAGGTGCCGAAGACCGCCATGAAGTAGCCCTGGTACCGCGAGCGCTCCCGCGGCGGGACGAGGTCGCCGATGATCGCCAGGGCCAGCGACATCAGGCCGCCGGCCCCGATGCCCTGCACGGCCCGGTACGCGGCGAGCTGGTACATCGAGTCGGCGATGCCGCACAGCGCCGAGCCGACGACGAAGATGGTGATCGCGAACAGGTAGAACGGCCGCCGGCCGTAGATGTCGGAGAGCTTCCCGTACAGCGGCGTCGAGATGGTCGAGGTGATGAGGAAGGCCGTCGTCGCCCAGGCCTGCAGGTCGTAGCCCTGCAGGTCGTCGGCGATCGTCCGGATCGCGGTGGAGACGACCGTCTGGTCCAGCGCGGCCAGGAACATCGCCACCATCAGGCCGGCCAGGATCGTGACGATCTGCCGGTGGGAGAAACCGCCTTCGGCGTCCGGGGCGGCGGCGGCGGCCCGGGCGTCGCGGCGGCCGGCCGCGGTCGTGCGGGCGGACTGGCTCATCGGTGCTCTCCGGCTGGGTGGGTGGTGCGTTCGGTGGGAGACGGGTCGGTGCTCCTCGGCAGACCGGCCGCGAGGTCGTCGAGCAGGCGGCCGAAGAGGGTGGTGAGCGTGGCGAGATCGACGGGATCCCAGTTCGCGGTCACCTGCTCCAGGTGTGCGGTGCGCTCGGCGCGGAGCGAGTCGAGGGCGGCGCGGCCGGCGTCGGTCACCACCAGGCGGTTCGCCCTTCCGTCGGACTCGTCGGCGACCCGCCGCACCAGCCCCTGCTCCACCAGTGCCGCGACGTGCCGGCTGACGGTGGAGGGGTCGGCGTGCACCAGCTCGGCGAGCGTGCCCTGCCGGATCGGCCCCTGGCGCACCAGCGGGTGGAGCAGCACGAGGGCGGCACGGTCGCGGACCTCGGGGCCGCTGGGCTGGCTCTTCAGCGCCTGGACCAGGCGCATGAACCGCGGCAGCTGCTCGGAGAGCGTGGCGACCTCGGCGAGCCGGTCGGCCCGGGGGTGATGCATGGGACTCCAGGGACGAGGGAACGCGTGCACCGTACAACCCGTTGCAGTTGGCAAGCAAGAAGGTGCAGTGCGCACAGACTGTGATCCGTCCCATGCATGCCCGGGTGCCGGCCCGGCAGTGCGATCCTTGGGTGCGAGGTCCCGGCCCGACCGGACGACGCCCGCCCGATACCCGTGTCCACCCCGAGAGGAACGCGAGCCCGCCCGTGAGTGCACCGCCGGAACCCCTCCGGGCGCGCGACGATCTCCGGGAGCGCCTCACCGGGCTGACCCTCGCCGACGAGCACCGCCTCCGCCGGCGGCTCGACGGCCTGCGGCGGACCCGCGATCCGCAGGCGCGGGAGCGCCAGCGCGAGCGCCTGGCTGCCGACGTCGGGGCCGCGGAGGCCCGCATCGCGCGCCGCCGCGCCGCCGTCCCGGAGATCAGCTACCCCCAGGAGCTGCCGGTCAGCGCCCGGCGGGACGACATCGCCGCCGCGCTGCGCGACGCCCAGGTGGTCGTCGTGGCCGGCGAGACGGGGTCGGGCAAGACGACGCAGCTGCCGAAGATCGCCCTCGAGCTCGGTCGCGGTGTGCGCGGTCGCATCGGGCACACCCAGCCGCGCCGGATCGCCGCGCGCAGCGTCGCCGAACGGATCGCCGAGGAGCTGGAGACCCCGCTGGGCGAGGCCGTCGGCTACAAGATGCGCTTCAACGACCAGGTCTCCGACTCGACGCTGGTCAAGCTCATGACCGACGGCGTGCTGCTGGCCGAGATCGCGCACGACCGCCTGCTGCGCCAGTACGACACGATCATCCTCGACGAGGCGCACGAGCGGAGCCTCAACATCGACTTCCTGCTGGGCTACCTCGCCCAGCTGCTGCCGAAGCGGCCCGACCTGAAGCTGGTCATCACCTCGGCGACGATCGACGTGGAGCGGGTGGCCGCACACTTCTCGGGCGCCCCGGTCGTGGCGGTGAGCGGGCGGACGTACCCGGTCGAGGTCCGCTACCGCCCGGTGGTCGACCCCGACGACGAGGACGCCGACCCCGACCGCGACCAGGTCAGCGCGATCCTCGACGCCGTCGACGAGCTGGTCGCCGAGGGGCCGGGCGACATCCTGGTGTTCCTCGCCGGTGAGCGGGAGATCCGCGACACCCAGGACGCGCTCACCGAGCGGGCGCTGCCCAGCACCGAGATCGTGCCGCTCTACTCCCGGTTGTCGGCCGCCGACCAGCACAAGGTCTTCGCCCCGCACAGCGGGCGCCGGATCGTGCTGTCCACCAACGTCGCCGAGACCTCGCTCACCGTGCCGGGCATCCGGTACGTGATCGACCCCGGCACCGCCCGCATCTCCCGGTACAGCCATCGGACCAAGGTCCAGCGGCTGCCGATCGAGCCGGTCAGCCAGGCCTCGGCCCGGCAGCGGTCGGGCCGGTGCGGGCGGCTGGGCCCGGGCATCGCCGTCCGCCTCTACACCGAGGCCGACTTCGAGTCCCGCCCCGAGTTCACCGATCCCGAGATCCTGCGCACGAACCTCGCCTCGGTGCTGCTGCAGATGGCCGCGCTGGACCTGGGCGCCGTCGAGGACTTCCCGTTCGTCGACCCGCCCGACCGGCGGGCGATCGCCGACGGCATGGCCCTGCTCGAGGAGCTGCACGCGCTCGACGAGCACGGAAGGCTGACGCCGACCGGCCGCTCGCTGGCCGCCCTGCCGCTGGACCCCCGGATGGCGCGCATGGTGGTCGAGGCGAACGAACGCGGGGTGCTCGACGAGGTCCTCGTCATCGCCGCCGGCCTCACCATCCAGGACCCGCGCGAGCGGCCGACGGAACACCAGCAGGCCGCCGACCAGATGCACGCGCGGTTCGCCGACGAGAACTCGGACTTCCTCGCGCTGCTCAACCTCTGGCGCTACCTGGGCGAGCAGCAGGAGGCGCTGTCCGGCAACCAGTTCCGCCGCACGGTGAAGCGGGAGTTCCTGCACTACCTGCGCATCCGCGAGTGGCAGGACCTGCACGGCCAGCTGCGTGGCACCGCCCGGCGCCTGGGGATGACCGTGGGGGAACCGGCGGCCGAGCCCGACGAGAAGGGCGTCCACGCTGCCCTGCTGGCCGGCCTGCTCAGCCACGTCGGGCTGCAGATGGAGCTTGGCCAGGGGCGGCGGGGCGGGCAGGAAGCACAGCGTGACAAGCGGCCGAGCCGTGAGTACCTGGGCACCCGGAACACCCGCTTCGTGATCGCGCCCGGCACCCCGCTGGCGAAGAAGCCGCCGCGCTGGGTGGTGGCCGCGGAGCTGGTCGAGACCAGCCGGCTGTTCGCCCGGACGGTCGCCCGGATCGACCCGGAGACGGTCGAGAAGCTCGCCGAGCACCTGGTCAAGCGCCAGCACTCCGAGCCCCGCTGGGACGCCAAGCGCGGTTCCGTCGTCGCCACCGAGCGGGTCACCCTCTACGGGCTCCCGCTGGTCGTGGGACGACGGGTCCAGTACGGGGCGATCGACCCGGTCGTCTCCCGGGAGCTGTTCATCCGGCACGCGCTCGTGCACGGGGAGTGGACCACCCACCACCGGTTCTGGACGGAGAACCAGCGGGCGATCGAGCGGGTCGCCGCGCTGGAGGAGCGGGCGCGGCGTCGTGACATCGCCGTCGACGACGAGACGCTGTTCGAGCTCTACGACGGCCGCATCCCCGCCGACGTCGTCTCCACCCGGCACTTCGACCGCTGGTGGAAGCGGGCCCGGCACGAGCAGCCGGACCTGCTCACGTTCACCCCCGAGATGCTCGCCAACGCCGCGGTGGCCGCCGGGGTGCGCCCTGAGGACTATCCCGACGAGGTGCCCCTGACGCAGGGGCTCACCCTGCCGCTGTCCTACGCGTTCTCCCCGGGCGCTCCGGAGGACGGGGTGACCGTCGACGTCCCCCTCGGCGTGCTGGACACGGTGGTGGGCGCGACGTCCGGGGAGTCCCTGGCGTTCACGGTCCCCGGACTGCGCGAGGAGCTGGTGACCGCGCTGCTGCGCACGCTGCCCAAGCAGCTGCGCCGTGCGCTCGTCCCCATCCCGGACCGGGTGCGCGAGGTCCTGCCGCGGATCGCTCCCGGAGAGTCGCTGCTGCCGGCCCTGGAACGGGAACTGCGCCGCGCGGCCGGCGTGGTGATCCCGCCGGACGCCTGGCAACCCGGGCAGGTGCCCGACCACCTGCGGGCGACCTTCCGGGTGCTCGACGACCAGCAGCGGCCGCTGGCCACCGGGAAGGACCTGGCGGCGCTCAAGGCGCAGGTCGCGCCCCAGGCCCGGGCGAGCCTGGCCCGGGCCTCCTCGGAGCTGGAGCGGACCGGCCTGACCAGCTGGGACGTCGGCACGCTGCCCCGCACCGTGGAGGTGCGCCGCGGCGCGCACGTGGTGACCGCCCATCCGGCGCTGGTCGACGAGGGGGCCACCGTCGGCGTCCGCGTCGTGCCGACCGAGGCCGAGGCGACCCGGCTGTCCTGGCGGGGGACCCGGCGGCTGCTGGTGCTGGTCGCCGGCTCGCCGGCCAAGCAGGTGGTCAAGGGCCTCGGGCCGGGCACCCGGCTGGCGCTGCAGTTCAACCCGGACGGCGAGATCCCCGACCTGGTCGCCGATTGCGTGGACGCCGCCGCCGACGAGCTGATCGCCGCCGCCGGTGGGCCGCCGCGCGATCCGGACGCCTTCGCCGCACTGGTGGCGACGGCGAAGCAGCAGCTGCCCCCGCTCACCGCCGACACCGTGCGCCGCGTCGAGGCGGTGCTCACCCAGGCGCGGGAGGTGGCGGTCGCGATCGGTGCCGCGCCGGCCCGCCGGGTGCCGGAGGCCGCCGTCGCGGATCTGCGCCGGCAGATGACGGGGCTGCTGCACCGCGGGTTCGTGGCCGCGACCGGGCGGCGGCGGCTGCCCGACGTCGTCCGGTACCTGCGGGCGATGGTCCACCGGCTGGAGAAGCTGCCCGCGAACGCCGCCCGCGACGAGCTCTGGATGCAACAGGTCGCCGCGGTGGCCGCCGAGTACGAGCAGCTGCGCCGTCAGGTGCCCTCGACCGGGGCGCCCGACGACCCGGTGACCCGGGTGCGCTGGATGGTCGAGGAGCTCCGGGTGGGGCTGTTCGCCCAGATCGTAGGCACCCCACGGCCGGTCTCCGAGCAGCGGATCCACAAGGCGATCGACGCGCTGCTGATGTGAACCCGGACGGGGCTCAGCCGGTCGCGGTGGTCCCGTTCTCCTTCAGCAGGGCGGAGATCCGCTGACGTGTCACGCCGAAGAGCACCGCGATCCGGTTGATGCTGATCTTCTCGCGCTGCAGGGCGGCGGCCTCCTCGCGGCGCCAGGTGTGCCCGGCACCGGCGAGGGACGCCAGCACGGTGGAGATGCTCTCGACCACGAGGGGGCGGGACTCCTCGGTGACCAGTTCGAGCCAGGCTTTCCCCGCGCGCCGGTCGGCCAGCAGGTGCTCGGCCCGCACGCGTGCCCGGCGCAACTCCTCCGCGGAGTCGTCGATGCAGCTGATCAGCTCCTCGAGGGCGCGGACGGCGGCGTCGCCGTCCGCGGGCACCGGGGCGGTCATGGTGTTCCTTCCGGCGGTCGATGAGCGGACCGCCGCACTGTAGCGCAACGTCCCTTGCATGCAACAGGCATGTCATGCAATGGGGGTTGCACACCCGGTGGTCGCCATGGATAGTTGCGCGCAACGCATCCAGCCCATCGCCCTACCTGCCGATGACGGAGGTACCGGGCATCAATGTCGCCTCCCGCTTCGCCGGCAGAAGGGAACACCCCATGTCCACCCTCACCGCCAGCATGGACCTGCCGCCGGTCGCCGCGAGCGTTCCGGTGGCCCGCCGGCTGGTGCGCCAGCTGCTGCAGGTGTGGGGTGTCCGGCAGGATCGCGACGACGCGGCCCTGCTGGTGACCGAGCTGGTCGCCAACGTGGTCGACCACGTGGGCGGCAGCGCCTGCCTCACCCTGGAGGCGACCTTCTCCGACGACTGGCTGCGGCTGGCCGTCGTCGACTGCTCGCCGGCCCGCCCCGCCGTCCAGGAACTGGACGCGGAACGAGCCCGCGGCCGGGGGATGCTGATGGTCCAGATGCTCGCCGACCGCTGGGGGTGCGAGGACCACCGCGGTGGCAAGCGGGTGTGGTTCGAACTGCGGACGCCCCGGCTGTGACGCAGCGGCTGGTTTGCGCCGGTGCCCGATCGGGGACCGCCGAAGAGGAAGCCAGCCGAACGAAGGGACTGCGCGATGAGCGAGCCGAACACCCACGCAGCCGGTGGGGACGTCTCCGACGAGGAGATGATCGAGACCGTCGCCGGCCAGACGGACAGCGCCTCGGAGAACGCCGACGTCGCCGGCAAGGACTGGGACGGCGACCCGGCTGCCGCTCCCGCCCCCAGCGACGAGGCCTGAGCGCTCCAGCAGCCGACGCACCGCCCCCCGACCCGCTCCGGGCCGGGGGCGGTGCCATGCTGAGGGGCGGATCAGGGCTGACAGACTGCCGTGATGAGCGCCACAGCGCAGGCCGGGCAGATCCTCCCCTCGGTGGGGCCGGCGTCGCTGGCCCGGCCGGCGCGGACCGCCGTGCGCTGGGCCGTCCGGCACGGGCTGCCGGCGGTCTACCTCTCGCGTAGCGCCCGGCGGGGCGACCTGGTCGGCCGGTTGATGCGGGACCGGGTCCTGCGCGAGCAGCCCTACGAGCTCTACGAGGAGCTGCGCGCCCGCGGGCCCCTCTCGGGCAGCAGCCTGGGCCTGGTCACGACATCGTACCCGGTCGCCCAGGAGATCCTGCGCAGCGACCGCTTCGGCGTCGGCTGGGACCGGGCCGGCGCCCCGCGGCTGATCCGGTGGGCGCTGGCGTTCGGCGACGACCCCTCCGCCGCCGGCGTCGCGGAGCCGCCGTCCATGCTCGTCGTCGACCCGCCCGACCACACGCGCTTCCGCCGGCTGGTCAGCCGGGCCTTCACCCCGCGGGCGACGGCGGCGTTCGAACCGGCCATCCGGAGCACGGCCGAGCGGCTGCTCGACGACCTCGAGCGCCGCGGCGGCACCGTCGACCTGGTGGCGGCCTACGCCGCCCAGCTGCCCGTGCTGGTCATCGCCGAGCTGCTGGGGGTGCCGACGGAGCGCCGCGAGGACTTCCTCCGCTGGGGCGCGGCAGCGGCGGCCACGCTGGACCCGGGGCTGCCGCTGCGCCGCTACCTCGCCGCCGAGAAGGCGCTGCGGGCCATGCACGCATTCCTCGGGGAGCACTTCGAGCGACTGCGCCGGGATCCCGGTGACGACCTGGTCAGCCGGCTGGTCACGCTGCCGCCGGACGAGGCGCTCACCGAGCGCGAGCTGCATGCCACGGTGCTCCTGCTGCTCGGCGCCGGCTTCGAGACGACGGTGAACCTGCTGGGGAACGCCGTCGTCCTGCTCGACGCCCACCGCGACCAGTGGGAGGCCCTGCGGGCCAGCCCCGCCGGCTGGGACACCGCCGTCGAGGAGGTGCTGCGGCTGGACAGCCCGGTGCAGCTGACCGGCCGGTCCGCCCGGGCCGACGTCGAGCTGGCCGGGCGCACCGTCGCCGCGGGTACCCGGGTCACCCTGCTGCTGGGGGCGGCGAACCGGGACCCCGACGTCTTTCCGGAGCCGGCGCGGTTCGACGTCGCCCGGGCCAACGCCCGCGAGCACCTGGCCTTCTCCGGGGGCATCCACTACTGCGTCGGCGCCGGGCTGGCCCGACTCGAGGGCGCCATCGGGCTGCAGGCGCTGAGCGAGCGCTTCCCCGGGCTGCGGGTGGCTGGCCGGCCGGTGCGCCGGAACCTGCAGACTCTCCGAGGCTTCGAGCACCTCCCGGTCGCCCTCTGCTGAGGCCGTCGACCGCCCCTCCGGCTGATTCCAGGCGGCCCGATATGGCCGGCACACGGAGTCAACGGCCGCAACGGTTCCCCTTTTGTCCTCATAGCGGATAAGGTGTCCACCTACTTGGCCCCGGCCGTGCGTGGGGAATCAGCCAGGACGCAGGACGAGTCGACCGAGGGGTGCGCATGCGCGTGGGATTGGCAGGGGCCGGTCGCATCGGTGAGGTGCACCTGCGCACGCTGACCGCGCACCCGGATGTCTCCACCGTGCACCTGTACGACCCGGATGCGGCCCGGGTGGCTGCTCTTGCGCAGGAGTACGGGGCGTGCGCGGTGACCGGGGCTGACGAGCTCGTCGCCCAGGTCGACGCGGTGGTCATCGCCTCCCCGACGGCCACGCACGTGGCCCTCCTTGACCGCGCGATGGACGCCGGCCTCCCCGCCTTCTGCGAGAAGCCCGTCGCCGCCGAGCTGGCCCAGGTGCAGGCGCTGGCCGAACGCGCGCGCCGCAGCGGCTGCCCGGTGCAGGTGGGCTTCCACTACCGCTTCGACCCCGCGCTCCGAGAGCTCGCCGAGCGGGTGGCGGCATCCCCCGGTCCGCGGCTGGTGCGGGTGCACTCGACGACGGAGTTCGCGCCGTCGGCGGAGTACCTCGCCGGGGCCGGGGGGCTGATCGCGGACAAGCTGGTGCACGAGCTGGACATGGTCCGGTGGCTGACCGGCAGCGAGGTGACCCGGGTCGCTGTCCTGCCGGCGGTCGGCGCACCCGCGGACCCGGAGACGATGACGGCGGCCGTCACCCTCGAGCTCGCAGACGGCGGCCTTGCCGCTGTGTGGGGCGGCTACCGCTCCGTCGCCGGGTTCGACCTGACGGTGGAGGTGGAGACGGCGGAGGAGGTCGTGGTCGTCGGCAACCGCCGAACGGTGGCCGAGAAGCCGGAACCAGTACCTGCGAGCACCGTCGTGGATTTCCGGGACCGCTTCCTCGACGCCTACCATGCCGAAGTCGACGCTTTCCTCGCACTCGCGCGGGGCGCCGGGCCGAACCCCTGCGACCTCCAGGAGGCGCTGCGCACCGAGTTCCTCGTCGAGGCCGCCCGGGCGGCGCTGGACGAGGGCCGGGTGGTCACCGTGGGTGTACAGCCGGCTGGGTCCGGCATGTCCGAGGGAACGAGGAAGAGGTCATGACCGAGCAGGTCGGTGCGCCCCCGCGCGGTCTCCCGCAGGTGAAGTCTCTGTCGCGGGGCACACGGATCCTCCGCACCCTGGCCGACCGGCCGATGCGTCCCAGTGACCTGTCGCGCGAGTTGGACGCGCCGTGGGCGACGATCTACCGCACGGTGCGCGGGCTGACCGAGGAGGGCATGCTCCAGCGCGATCCGGACACCGGCGAGTACTCCGTCGGACCGACGCTCTGGGCGTTGGCCAGCAGCTACATCCGCGATCACGCCGTGCTGGGCGTGGGCCTCCGACACCTGGAGCAGTTGCTCCCCAGCATCCAGGGCCTGCTCAAGCTGACCGAGCGGTGCGACTCCGAGGCGGTCACGCTCTTCGCCGAGCAGAACCCTCAGGTCCCCGCGGTCCGGCGGATCCGCGAGCAGTACCGGGTCCCGCTGCACGCGGTGTCCTTCGGTCAGGTTCTCCTCGCCTTCGAGAGCCCCGAGTTCGTGGCGGCCTACCTGGCCGAGCCGCTGCAGCGAGTGTCGTCCAGGACCGTGACCGATCCGGACGCGATGACGACGGTCCTCGCACAGATCCGGGAGCAGGGCTACGCCGTCTCCCGGGCGGAGCTCCAGAGCGACAACGGGTCGATCGCCGTGCCGGTCTTCCGCAAGGACGGGTCCGTGGCCGCCGCGGTCAGCGCCGTCCTGCCCCTCCAACTGATCGACGACGCCGATGTGGCCGACCAGCAGCGCCAGCTGCTCATGGACACCGCCGTCACGCTTTCCGAGTCGCTGGGCTGGCGCGCCTACCGCGACGCGGCCTATCGCGCCGGCGCCTGAGAACGCCCTCTCGCGACTTCCGACCCCGGCCCGCCACCGGGGTCGACGGGGACCCGTCCCGCGAGCCGTCTGCATGGTCGCCGGCGCCTTCGTTGACCGTCCTGGGGATCGGCTGACGCACCGTGGCCGACGCGTCACCTGAACCTGACGAATCCCTGACTGAGCTGTTACCTGAAGCGCTTGACGTCGGTCACATTTCCGACCATCGTATCCGCATTGCAAACATCGTAGCCGTAATCGGTTCCCGCCTGGTCCTCCCGCTCCTCGCGCGGACATCCGGAGCGAGACCGCTGCGGACGGTGATGGAACGACCCGACATGCGTCGAGCGAGGAGAGCGGCATGGTGACCACGGAGTCCACGGTGCGCCTGGAGGCGACGGGCAGCGGCTCGCCGGACGAGGCGAAGGGGACGGGCGTCGGCGTCGTCGGCCGCGTGGGCGGGGTGGTCCTGCAGCGCTACGCGCTCCTGGTCGCACTCGCGGCGCTGATCGCCGTCTTCTCCATCCTCCGGCCCGAGTCGTTCTTCTCGACGGCGAACCTGACCTCCACGCTCGGCATCCAGGCCTCGCTCGCCCTGCTGGCGCTCGGGGTCACGGTCGTGCTGCTCGTCGGCGAGTTCGACCTGTCCGCCGCATCCGTCATGGGCATGTCGGCCAGCGTGGTCGCCTACCTGACGACGGCCCGTGACTTCTCCGTCCTCGCCGCGCTCGGTGTGGTGCTGGTCGCCGGCCTGCTGATCGGCGCCGTGACGTCGTTCTTCGTGGTCAAGGTCGGCATCCACTCGTTCATCGTCACGCTCGGCATGGGCACGCTCGTCACGGGTGCGGCGATCGGCCTGGCTGGTACGACGACCATCGGCGGTGTCCCGCAGGGGCTGACCGACGTCTTCCGGACCGAGATCCTCGGGATCGAGGCCGCCTTCTTCATCATGCTGGTCGTCGCCCTGATCGGGTGGATCCTGCTCCAGAAGATGCCGCTGGGCCGCAACATCTTCTTCACGGGCGAGGCTCCGACCGCCGCGGCCCTCGCCGGCATCCGGGTGAACGCGCTGCGGGTGGGGTCGCTGGTCACCTCCAGCGTGCTCGCCTCGCTGGCCGGCGTCATGCTGGTCGGCCAGATCGGTGCGGCCAGCCCGTCCATCGCGGCGCCGTACCTCCTCCCGGCCTACGCCGCGGCGTTCCTCGGCGCCACCGCCTTCACCCCCGGACGGTTCAACGTCTGGGGCACCCTGTTCGCCGTCTACCTGCTGGCCGTGGGGACCACCGGCTTCCAGTTGCTGGGTCTCAGCAGCTGGGTCACCGACGTCTTCAACGGGGCCGTGCTCATCCTCGCCGTCGCCTTCTCCCGAATCTTCGGGCGGAAAACGTGACGGCGCCGGCTGTCGGACCGCTCTCCCCCGAGACGCCCCACCCGCTCACGCACCGCTCCCTCTCCCAGCCCCAGGAGGCACCCATGTCGCTCCAGTCATTCCTGCCCAGTCGCCCCCCGCGTCGACGCCTCGGTGCCTCCCGCCGAGCGATCGTCGGGGCGACCGCCGCGACGGCTCTGCTGCTCACCGCCTGCGCCGATGCGGAGGAGCCGGGTGGTGAGGGCGGTGGCGGCGATGCCTCCGCTCTGGTCGAGGAGATGCAGGGGCTCCTGGACGAGTACTCGGGCCAGCCGGAGTTCGGCGAGCCCGGCCCGGCGTTCGACGCCACGCAGCTGGAGGGTCGGACCATCGCGCTGATCGCGATCGACCTGCGGGTGCCCGCACTGACCGAGGTGACCGACAGTGCTCAGGATGTTGCCGAGCAGATCGGGTTGCAGACGACGGTGTTCGACGGCCAGGGGAACCCGACACTGGTGAACCAGGGCATGACGCAGGCGATCAACAGCGGGGTGGACGCGATCATCAGCGTCGGACTGCCGGTGCAGATCATCGCCGACCAGATCGCGGCCGCGGCCGAGGCCGGGATACCAGTCGTCGACGTCATCAACACGCCCCCGGAGGCGGGGGTGCCGGGGCAGGGGTCCGATCCCAATGTGTACGGCAACGTCGCTCCGGACAGCGACCTGGTGGGCCGGTTGCTTGGTGCCACCGCCGTCGTGGAGACCGACGGCGCGGCCAATGTCGCCATCATGAACACCTCGGAGCTGACCGTCGCCCCGGTCCTCGTGGGCGGGATGACCGAAATCCTCGACGAGTGCGAGGACTGCGAGTACACCGAGACGGATACCGCACTGGTGGACTGGTCCACCGAACTGCCCGGTCAGGCGGCCTCGGTCGTGCGGAGCAACCCGGACCTCAACTTCATGCTGCCGATCTACGATGCGATGACGCTGTTCGCCAGCACCGGTGTGCGGCAGGCGGGTGCCGTCGACCAGGTCGACATGGCCTCCTTCAACGGCACGGCGGCCGCGCTCGACCTGGTGGCAGAAGGGGACATCGCCGTCGCCAACGTCGCGCAGAACAACGACTGGGCGGCTTGGGCCGCCGTGGACCAGGCACTGCGGGGCATGCTGGGCATGGATCCGGCGGACCCGGTCCTGCCGGTCCGTTACGTCACCACGGATGACGTCCAGGACCTTGACACCAGCTCACAGATGGCGGTGAACGAGGCGCTCTTCGGCACCGAGTACCGCGACGGGTACCTGGCGCTGTGGGGCCTGGCATGAGGGGGCTGACCCGATGACCGCCGCTGTCGCGAGCCCCGCCGCACCGCCGCTGCTAGTCCGCGGGGTCGGCAAGCAGTTCGGCGCCACCCACGCACTGCGCGACGTCACCTTCGAGGTGCGTCGCGGTGAGGTGCACGCTCTACTGGGCCACAACGGCTGCGGCAAGTCGACGCTCGTGAAGATCATCAGCGGGTTCCAGGCCGCCGACTCCGGCTCCATCACCATGGGCGGACTCGACGGTGCGGGCGCGAGAGTCGGCATCGTGCACCAGGACCTCGGGCTGTGCCGGTCGGCCACCGTCGTGGAGAACTGCGGCATGGGCAGCTTCCAGCGCCGGCTCGGCATGATCAACTGGAAGCAGGAGCGCCGGGTGGTGGCGGAGATCCTCACCTCGCTCGGAGCAGACTTCGGCCTCGACGACATCGTGGCCGATCTCTCGCCGGCGGACAAGGCGATCACCGCGATCGCGCGGGCGCTGAAGGCCAGCGGCGGGGTCGAAGGCCTCGATCTGCTGGTGCTCGACGAGGCCACCGCCGCGCTGCGCGGGCCGGATGCGGAGAAGGTGCTCTCCGCAGCCCGCGCCGTCGCCGCGCACGGCGGCGGGGTCCTGCTCGTCACCCACCACATGTCGGAGGTCTTGGCCGATGCCGACCGCGCGACGGTGCTGGCCAGCGGGCGGGTGGTCGACACCGTCGACGTCGCCGGGGTCACCGAGGACGACCTCCTCCGGCTGATCGGCGGCGGGAAGGTGCCGCCGAAGGTCGGCCCCAGCGGTCGCCAGGCTTCCATCGGGGACGAGGTGCTGACCGTCCGATCGTTGACCGGAGCCGCCGTCCACGACCTCGACTTCGCGGTCCGTCCCGGCGAGATCGTGGGGCTCACCGGAGCCGCGGGTGCCGGGCACGACGAGGTGCCGTACCTGCTGTGCGGGGTCACCAAGCGCTCGGTGGGCAGCATCGGCGTGGCCGGCGAGCCGTACACCGGCCGGAGCGTCCGGGAAGCGCAGCAGAGCGGACTGGGGGTGCTGCCCGCCGACCGGCTCCGCCAAGGCATCGTCCCCCGCGCCTCGGTGCGGGAGAACCTGTCGCCGGCGAGCCGGGCGTCGCACCGCACCGGGGGTGTGCTGCGGGTCCAGCGGGAGAAGGCGTGGGCGCGCGACATCTGTGCGGATTACGCGGTGATGCCGCCGGACCCCGAGCTGCCGATGTCCGCGCTCAGCGGGGGCAACCAGCAGAAGGTGCTGTTCGCCCGCGTGCTGGAGCACGACCCACGAGTGCTCGTCCTGCACGAGCCGACCCAGGGTGTCGACGAGAACACCCGGCGGGCGCTCCTGCGCCGTGTCCGTGACCTCGTGGACGAGGGGCTCGGCGTCCTGTACGTGTCGTCCGACGCCGAAGAGGTGGCCGAGTGCGCGGACCGCGTGCTGGTCATGCGGCGGGGCGCCCTGGTGGGCGAACTGCCGGCGGGACTGGACCACATCGACGAGATCTACGCAGCGTGCTACGCCGCCGGTGACCGGAACGCCGCGGCGCCCACCAGGGAGGAGAACGACCGATGACGATCGAGGACACCACAGCACGGCCGTCGGTGACACGACGCCTCTACACCGACGAGGAGGTCCTGAGGCAGGAGCTGGCGACGGTCTTCGCCAAGTCCTGGCTGCTCGTGGGCTTCGAGTCCGAGGTACCCCAGCCGGGCGACTACGTGACCCGCCGCATGGGCGTGGACCCGGTGATCCTGACCCGCAGCGAGTCCGGGGAACTGCACGTCCTGCACAACTCGTGCACCCACCGCGGTACGCAGGTCTGCAAGGCCGCCTTCGGCAACTCGGCGAACTTCCGCTGCGGCTACCACGGCTGGACCTTCGGCAACGACGGGCAGCTGCGGGGGGTCCCAGGCCGCCGAGCGGTGTACGGGCCGGACCTGGACCTGAAGACCCTCGGGCTGCGCAAGGCTCGCGTCGGCGCCGTGCACGGCCTGGTGTACGCGACATTCGATCACGAGGGTCCGTCCCTCGACGAATTCCTGGGCGACTTCCGCTGGTACCTCGACCGGGTGTTCGGGTTCTTCCCCGGCGGCATGGAGGTCTACGGCGGTGCTCACCGCGTGATCGTCAAGGGCAACTGGAAGATCCACGCGGAGAACTTCATCGGCGACGGCTATCACCTGCGCATCGCGCACCGCACGATGTTCGAGCTGGGCGTCATGGGGACGCAGGCGGGTGCGGTGAAGGGCTTCTGCATCTCCGCGCCGGAGGGCCACGGGGTTCGGGCTCAGTACGTCGACGACGAGTCGCTGTCCGACATCGTCTTCGGCTACCCCGACGGCCTGCTGGACGGCGCCCGGCCCGCGGACCTGCCCGACGCGATGGCCTTCCGTGCCGCTAGCTCGGTCATCCACGGCACGGTCTTCCCCAACATGCCGTTCATCACCACTGCACCGGTCACGTTCGGCACCGACGCCGAGGGGCAGACCGCCTTCACCCAGGTGCGCACCGTCATGCCGGTGGATGCGCACTCGCACGAGGTGACCTACTGGGCGCTGGTGCCGAAGGACGCCCCGGAGGAGTGGAAGAAGAAGTCCTACCTGTACTCCGTCCGCCAGCACGGCGCGTCGTCGTACTTCGAGGCCGACGACCTCGAGAACTTCCGCCGGATCGACGCCGGCCTGGGCGGTATCGCCGCCGCGGACGTCCCCCAGAACTACGACTTGGGCGTTGGCGTCGAGCCGGTCTCGGGCAAGCCCCCCTTCTCGGGTCCGTGCACGGTCCTGTCCCAGGACTTCAGCGAGCACAACCAGCGCAACTTTTACCGCCGGTACCTCGCCCAGCTGAACGGAGAGGCTGCACAGTGATCGACGTCGACACCGGGCTGCGTACCCGGCTCCTGGACTTCCTGGTCGAGGAGTCGGCGGCACTGGACGAGCGCCGCTACACGGACTGGCTCGGTCTGCTGACCGACGACTTCGTCTACGAGGTCCCGGTCCCGCAGTCCCGGGAGGATCCCGGGATGGCCCAGCACGCCGATGGGATCTACCTGGCCCACGAGTCGAAGAGCTTCCTCACCATGCGGTTCACCCGCGTCGACTCCGACTACGCCTGGGCGGAGCGGCCGGCGGCGTTCATCCGGCACTTCGTCAGCAACCTGCGGGTGCTCGATGCCGGCGCCAGGGACGGCCGCTGGACGGTCGGCACGAACGTGCTGGTGGCGCGATCGCGGCTGCCCGAGGCCACCTCGCTGTCCAGCGCGGGGCGCCACGACGTGATCGTCGAGACGCCGGACGGGCTACGGCTGCAGCACCGGACTGTTTACCTTGACTCCGAGCTGCCCAACGACAGCCAGACCAGCGTCATCTACTGAGAGAAGCTACTCCATGTCTGAAGCGCTGCAGAGCGCCGAGATCCGCAACGAGTTCGCCGCGGTGCGGCTGACCGTCCGCCCGCACGGTCGGGGCACCCGCCTGGAGGTGAGCTCGGGCCAGCTGGGAACCTCCGCGCTGCTCGACGCCACCGTCCTGGAGGCGCTGACCCGGTTCGACCCGGAGGCGCTGGCCGCGCTGGTCGGGGTCGCCATGCAGGCCTCCGACGAGACGGTCGACGCCGCAGCCGCGGAGGAGCTCGACCCGACGCCGGAGCGCGCGTGAGCGCCGGGGCCGCCGTCGGCGGTGCGCTGCCGGCGGCCCCGGCCCCGCCAGGCCTGCCCGGCAACCGCGGCGTCGACCACGTCGGCCTCACCGTGCCGGACATCGAAGAGGCCACCCGGTTCTTCACCGGCCTGCTCGGCTTCGTCGAGTTCTACGACCACGGTCCGTACGTGGACGAGACCGGGGACTACCAGTCGGTCTACTTCGACCGGCATCCCCGCTCGCGGTGCGTGCTCATCCGCATGCTGCGAACCCGCAACCTGAACCTGGAGCTCTTCGAGTTCGAGTCCCCCGATCAGGTCCGGCGGGTGCCGAGGACCAGCGACTGGGGCAGCGCGCACATCGCTCTCTACGTGGAGGACATGGCAGTCGCCGTGGCCTTCCTGCGGGAGCAGGGCGTGCGGGTGCTCGGCGGGCCGCAGCCGCTGCCCGAGCCGGAGGCCGCCGAGCAGGCGGAGTTCTGCTTCTTCCTGGCGCCGTGGGGCCAGCCGCTGGAGCTGATCAGCTACCCGAACGGGAAGGCCTACGAGCGGGAGACCGACGCGCGGCTCTACTCGCCGGTCGACCCGGCGACGCTGTGGGCGTGACCGGCGGGCTCGCCGTCGTCACGGGTGCGAGCGGCGGGCTGGGTGCTGCGATCGCGACGCGGCTGCACCGCACCGGGCGTCCGCTGCTGCTGCTCGCCCGTCGGCGGGAGGAGATGGCCCGGCTGGGCCTCGACGGTGCGCTGCTGGCGGCGGTCGACGTGCGCGACGAGGACGCGGTGGCGGAGGCGCTCGGCGCGGCGACCGCCCGGTTCGGACCGGTCGAGACGCTGGTCAACAACGCCGGCGTGCTGCGGCTCGGCGACCTGGCTTCCCAGCCGGTCGACGACTGGCGCGCCACACTGGAGGTCAACGTCCTGGCGGTCGTCGGCGTGACCCGGCAGGTGCTCCCGGCCATGCTGGAACGGCAGAGCGGGACGATCGTCGTCGTGAGCTCGCTGGGTGCGCGGCAGGTGTTCGCCCACGAGTCCGCCTACTGCGCCTCGAAGGCTGCGGTGCACGCGATGTGCGAGGCGCTGCGGCTCGAGGCGGCCCCGTACGGGGTTCGGGTCATCGAGATCGCCCCGGGGCTGGTGGAGACCGCGCTGGTCGACTCGACCACCGACGCGCAGCTGCGGGACCGGTATCTGGCCGGGCGCCGGCACGCCCTGGACCCCGAGGCGGTGGCCGAGGTGGTCGGGCTGGCCTGCGACCTGCCGCAGGACGTCTGCGTGCGCGAGTTGCACGTCGCGCACACCCGCCAGGCCTGACGGCGACGGGCCGGACCGATCGGCTCGGTCCGGCCCGCCGCGGGGCGCGGGGTCAGACCGGGGACGGCGTCCAGAGGCCCTGGTCGGGGTCATTGAACTGCGCGGGGATGAAGACCTCGTTGATGGAGTTCGAGGTGCCCCACTGGTCGGAGTTCTCCGGGGTCAGCTCGAACACCCGGGGCTCCCAGGTCTTCTCGTCCGGGATCTGCTCCAGCTCCGTCGTGTACTCCATGACGTTGCCGAACGGGTCGTAGAAGTACGAGAACGTGTTGTCGCCCGGACCGTGCCGGCCCGGACCCCAGAGCAGCCGATGACCGTCGCGCACCAGCCGCCCGGTACCGCGCATGTACTCGTCGAGGCCGCGCATCTCGAAGGAGACGTGGTTGAGGGCCACGTGCGGCGCCTGGGCGATCGCCAGGATGTGGTGGTCGACCCCGCTGCGCAGGAAGCACAGCCGGTCGGCGAGCCAGTCCGTCAGCCGCAGGCCCAGGTGCTTCTCGTAGAACGCCAGCGTGGCCGGCGCGTCGGTGGAGTTGAAGACGACGTGGCTGAGCTTGCGGGGGATGGACTCCTTGGGTTCCAGCTCTCGGGCGGTCCGCTCGGCCACGTCACTGGAGATTTCGATCAGCCGGCCGTCGAGGTCCCAGAAACGGAAGCCGTGACCGCCGCCGGGGGTGTCCAGCTTGCCGGGCTCCCGGTCGATGCGGACGCCCGCCTGCCCCAGGCGCTCGGCGAGCGCGTCGACGTCCGACGCCTGGCGCACCCCGAAGGCGACGACGTCCATCCGCTTCGCCGAGTCCTTGCGCACCCGCAGGAGGTAGTTCTCGGGGGCTGCCGGGCTGCCGAAGAAGGCGATCCCGCCGTCCTCGGCGACCTGCTCCAGGCCCCAGGCCGTCCGGTAGAACTCAGTGGCCCTCTCGAAGTCGGGCGCGGCGATGCCCACGTATCGCAAATGGGTGATGGGGGTCGTCGGTTCGGCGCTCACGTCGCGATTCCTCCTCGTGTCCGTGCGCTGACGGTAGGCAGGGCGAGGTCTGCGACGCCAGGAACCCGTGGTGATGGGGCCCATCGACCCGGTCGATGACGCAGTGCGGGAGGCCCGGGACGGCGGGCGTCAGACCTCCAGTGCAGCCTGCTTCACCTGTTCGCGGAGCCACCGGTGGCCGCGTTCGTCGGCGCGACGCGGATGCCAGTACATGGCCTCGGTGATTGTCTGGAGTGGGACGGGCGGCTCCACGAGACGGATGCCGGCGACGTCCTGCAGCTGTCGGCCGAGCCGCTCAAGCACGAGGGTGATCAGATCGGTCCCGGCCAGCAGGAACGGGGCGAGCAGGGAAGTCTGGGTGCTGACCTCCGCGGCCGGGAACAGACCGAGGGAACCGATCTGGCGCTGGCCCAGCGCCGGCAGCGGGTGGCCGCTGCTGGCGAGATGGGGATGGCGGGTGAACTCCTCGAGGCTCAGCGACTCGCCGATCGCCGTGTTGCCGGCGTCCACCGCACAGACGTATCGATCGCGGAAGAGCTCCTCGTGGGGCAGTTCGAGTCGCTCGGGCATGAGTTCCTGGGGGACGAGCGCGAGGTCGATCTGATCCCGCCGGAGGTCCGCGACGAAGTCGGACAGCACCGGTCGCACGACCAGTCGGACGCGAGGCGCGGCGGATGCCATCCGCCGGACGAGGTGCCGCAGCAACACGAGGCCGACGTAGTCGCTGGCCACGACGGTGAACGTTCGGTGATCGACGCGAGGATCGAAGGTGCCACGGACGCCGAGCACCGACTGAATCGCGGCGATAGCCTCCTGCACCGGTCGGACCAAGCTCTCGGCCAGGGGCGTCGGCACCAGTTCACCGCCCACCCGTGACAGGAGCGGGTCGTCGAATAGCTTCCGGAGCCGGTTCAGGGCTGCGCTCATTGCGGGCTGGCCGATCGACAGCCGCTCGGCGGCGCGCGTGACGTTGCGTTCCGCGAGCAGGGCGTCGAGGGCCACGAGCAAGTTGAGGTCGACGCCATGCAAATTCATGTCTCCCACTCCTCCCTCGCGGCGTCATCCCGGCGGCGCGAGTGCTTGACAACGAGGGCCAGCCTAGTCGAACATCACGTCCACATAGCGGACACACTGTCCGAAAACGCCGCGTATGCGTACGCCACCCAGAGTGGAGGGTTCCGTGGCCTACCCGCAGTCATCTTTCGAGGACGAGCTCGCCGGCAGCGTCGTTCTCCTGACCGGAGGGGCCTCCGGCATCGGTCGAGCCCTGGGGCAGGCCCTTCTCCGGCGAGGCAGCCACGTCGTGACCCTCGACCGGGACGGCGCGGCGCCAGAGACCCAGGCCGTCGAGGGGACGTCCGGGCGGTCCCTGCACGTGGTCGGTGACGTCACCGACCCCGAAGCCAACCAGCGGGCGGTGGACCTCGCTGTGGCGGAGTTCGGCCGGCTGGACGCGTTCGTGGGCAACGCCGGCGTCCACGACGGCGGGGCCACGGTACGCGACCTCAGCCCCGGCCAGATGCGCGACCTGGCGCGTCGCATCCTGGACGTGAACGTCGTCGGCTACCTGGTGGGGGCGTGCGCCGCCGCGGACGCCGTCGAGCGTGCCGACGGCACGATGGTCTTCACGCTCTCCGATGCCTCGTTCGTCGTGTCGGGCAACGGCGCCGGCGTCGCGTACGCGGCGTCCAAGCACGCCGGCCTGGGCGTCGTGCGCTCGCTCGCCGCCCAGCTGGCCCCACGCGTCCGCGTCAACGCAGTGGCCCCGGGAGGTGTGCCCACCGGGTTGAGCAGCCTCGCCCCGGGCGCCGAGGCGGAGAAGGCCGTCTACGGCGACGTCGAGAGCGTGGTGGAGCAGATCCGTTCGATCAACCCCCTTCGGACCGTCCTCAGCGCCGAGGACCTGGTGCCGCACTACCTCTACCTGCTCACGAGCCAGAGCCGCGGACTCACCGGCCACGTGCTGCGTCCCGACGGGGGGCTGTCCGTTGCCTGATGCCCTTCACGCCGTCCCGCGCCCGAGGTACGGCGTGCCGGACGTCCTGCCCTGGAGCCCCCTCGGGGCCGGCCTGCTGCTGGCGCCCGGCCCCGAGGCCGAGACCCTTCCGGACTTCCGGCAGGAGTACCCCGAGGTGGCGCCGCCCGACAGCGCCGCCCTCGTGGACGTGCTGCGCCGTGCCGACCTCCGCGGCCGCGGCGGGGCCGGGTTCCCCGCATGGCGCAAGATCGAGGCCGTCGTTTCCCGCCGGCCGGACGGCCCGGTCGCGGTAGTGGCCAACGGTGAGGAGGGCGAGCCCGCCAGCTGCAAGGACCGCTACCTCCTCCGCCACCGCCCCCACCTCGTCCTCGAGGGCCTGGAGATCGTCCGACGTGCGCTGGTCGCCGATGCGGCTTACGTCTACGTCTCCGACGAGCTCGGCCGCGATCGGGTCCTCGCCGCGATCGCCGAGCGGGGCCTTCTGGGGATCGAGGTGTTCCTTGCGCCCCGCGGCTACGTCAGCGGTGAGGAGTCCGCCGTCGTCCGTGCGCTGGACGGTGGTCCAGCGCTGCCCACGCAGAAGCCGCCGCGCCCGTTCGAGTCCGGGGTCGGGCAGCGGCCGACGGCGGTCATGAACGTGGAGACGCTGGCCCGCGCCTGCCGGCTGTGGACCGCTGCGGCTCTCGACCAGGACCCGCCGGTCGACCTGCTCATGCTCACGCTGCTGGATCCCGACCAGGTCGTCCTCACCGAGGTACCCGCGGGCACGACGCTGAGAGAGGTTGCGCGCCAGGCACTGGGGCTGGACGTCTCGCCCGGCACGCCTGTCCTCTCCGGCGGCTTCTTCTCGGGCTTCCTCCCGGACGTGGCGCTCGACGCGCCCCTGGACTTCGACGGGTTCCGCAGGCTGGGTACCGGGGTCGGTTGCGGATCCTTCATCTTCCTTCCCGGCGCCTGCCCGGTGGACGTCGCGACCGACGTCATGGCGTTCTTCGACCGGGAGAACGCCCACCAGTGCGGCTCCTGCTTCAAGGGCACCGCGGCGATGCACCAGGCCCTGGAAAGGATCGGTCTGGGCACGCAGCAGGACACCGACGTCGCCAACCTCGAACGCTGGACGAGGACGCTGCCCGGCCGCGGCTCCTGCGCCACCCTCGACGGGGCCGCCTGCCTGGCGCGCACCCTGCTCACCCAGTTCGCCGGCGTCGTCGAGCGGCACGCCACCGTCCCTTGCGCGCAGTGTGCTGCTGCCGCCGAGCGGGCCGACCCGGACACCCGGTTCCGCGTGCCCGCACCGTGACCGAGCCACCCCCGAACGGAGAACCCATGAAGGTCCAAGTCGACTCGACCAAGTGCGACGCCTACGGACTGTGCGCCGACGCCGCCCCCCAGGTGTTCGAGCTGGACGACTTCGGCTACGCCGCTGTCCGCAACGGCGGCGTGGTCCAGGACGAGGACAAGGCCGCCGCCGAGGAAGCGGTCCGCGCCTGCCCGGTCCAAGCCATCCGAGTCCTCGAAGACTGATCCCATCGCGCCGTCCGAGACGAATCCGGCGGCGTCAACGACAAGAGAAAGCGAGCCCTCGGTGGCCAAGTTCGAACCAGGTGAGGCCCGTGCGTGGGCCCTGGAGAACCTGCGGGGCGTGACCGGCTGCGTGATGCCGTCGTTCACCCAGGACCTGTCCGGCCTCAACGAGGAGGCGATCGTCCACGACATCGAGCGGGAGCGTGAGCTCGGGTTCACCGGGTTCCTCATCGTCGCCGAGTGCGGGACGACGCCCGACGAGCTCCGGCGGTTCATCGACATCTCAGTCGCCGAGAGCGGCGACATGGTGACGGTGCTCCAGGCGGCCGCGGGCACCCTCGAGGAGAACGTCGAGATCATCCAGTACGCCGCGCGGGCCGGTGTCGATCTGGTGATGCCGTCCTACCCGCTGAGCTTCTACCCCCAGGACGGCAGCGAGGTCGTCGAGTACACCCGCGTCCTGGGGCAGGCCAGCCACATGGGTCTGATCGTGTTCGCGATGAACCTGTGGAACTTCGAGCGGCTGCACCCGTCGGGTTTCGCGGCGCCCTGGCTCGACGAGCTGATCGAGACCGTGCCGGACATGGTTGCGATCAAGAACGAGGTGGCCGAGCCCGGCGTCGCCGGCATCTCCGAGGTGTTCCGTCGCTTCTCCGACCGGGTCCTCGTGGCCGATCCGTTGGAGATGAACTCCCCGGCGTGGACCACCACGTACGGCATGCCCTGGATGGGGACGTCGAACTACGAGTACTTCGGCGCCGAGGTGCCCCGGTACTTCGACCTCCTGCAGCAGCCCAACCGCTTCGACGAGGCGATGGACATCTACTGGCGGATCCACCCGGCGCGCCAGGCCACGGGCTCGCTCATGAAGGAGGCGAACGCCGGCACGGTGTTCGTGCACCGGCTGCTCTGGAAGTACCAGGGCTGGCTGCAGGGCTTCAACGGCGGCCCGGTCCGTCCGCCGCACATGCGGCTGGCCGACCGGCAGATGAAGACCCTGCGGGCCGCCGCCGTGGCCTCGGGCCTGCCGGTGACCGGCGAGCCGGACACCGAGTTCTTCCGCGGCCGGATCGCCAAGTGATCGAGCAGGACACCACCCGCGTCCGGGTGGTCAGCGCCGAGGAGGTCGAGCGGTTCGGCGGCTCCCGGCTGGCCCTTGGGGCGGCGCGCACCGCCGCCCGGGTGGTCCGCGAGCCGGGCTCCGAGGTCAGGCGGATGAACTTCCGGCTGCCCGGCGGCTGGATGCGCATCCTCGGGGCGGCGCTGCCGTCGATCGGCGTGTTCGGCTACAAGGAGTTCCACTACTCGCCGGGCGGCACGCTGCGCTACGCGATTCACCTGTTCTCCACCGAGGACGGGCGACCCCTGGGCATCGTGGACGCCGCGCTCATCACCACCCTGCGCACGGCGGCCGCGGCCACCGCGGCGGCCACCGCCTTCTACGACGGCCGCACCGAGCCGCTCACCGTGGGGGTCATCGGCTCGGGAGCGGAGGCGCAGGCCGGACTGCGGGCGCTCGCTTCGGCACTCCCCGTCGCCGAGGCCCGGGTAAGCAGCCGCAACGAGGTCAACCGGCAGGCTTTCGCCGACCGCATGTCCGCCGAACTGGGCATCCCGGTGATCCCGGTGGCGGAGGGCGCGGCGGCGGCAGTCGGAGCCGATGCCGCATACCTGGCCACCAACTCCGGAGGAAAGGTGGTGGCCGGCCTCGAGATCCTGGCGGGCGTGCCGCTGGTGCTGTCCATCGGCAGCACCATGCCCGATCAGCGGGAGCTCCACGCCGACGTCCTGGCCAAGGCCGACGTCCTGGTCATCGACACCCCGGACGTGCTCGAGGAGTCCGGCGACGCCCTGGACGCCCTCGGCGGTGGGCTCGACCCGGCGCGGGCACTCTTGCTCGGGGACTACCTCGGCGCGGCGCCCGCGTCCGGCAGCACCGTCTACAAGTCCATCGGCTCACCCGAGCAGGACATCGTGCTGGCGTGGGAAATCGTCTCGCTGCTGGAGGACCAGCAGCACCCCGGACGGGTCATCGACAGCCTGACCGACATCAAGCGCAACCTCTGACCTCGGGAGACCTGATGCAAACCGGCCTGTACATCGACGGCACGTGGCGGGAGCCGGTCGTCGCGGCAGACCTCATCCCGGTCGTCGACCCGGCGACCACCGACGTCATCGGGCACGTCGCCGACGGCGGCATCGCGGACATGGACGCGGCCATCGGCGCCGCCGAGCGCGCCCAGCAAGGCTGGGCGGAGCTCCCGCCCCGGGAGCGTGGGGAGATCCTCCGCCGCGCCTGGGAGCTCATGGTCGCCGAGGCCGAGACGTTCGCCCGGCTGATCGTTCGCGAGAATGGCAAGGCCCTCCGTGACGCCCGCAGCGAGGTTGCGTACGCCGCGGAGTTCTTCCGCTGGTTCGCCGAGGAGGCGGTCCGGATCCCGGGCGACATGCGGCGATCCCCCAACGGACAGAACTGGATCATGGTCACCGAGGAGCCGGTGGGCGTCGCCCTGCTGGTGACCCCCTGGAACTACCCGGCGGCCATGGCCACCCGGAAGATCGCCCCCGCGCTCGCCGCGGGGTGCACGGCCGTCCTGAAGCCGGCTGCGGAGACGCCGCTCACCGCCCTCGCGCTGGTCGACCTGCTCGAGCGGGCCGGCTTGCCGCGCGGCGTGCTCAACGTGGTCTGCACGAAGCGGTCGGGTCCGGTCGTGGACCACGCCCTGCACGACCCCCGAATCCGCGCGCTGTCGTTCACCGGCTCCACCGAGGTCGGGCGCGTCCTGCTGGCCGCCGCGGCGTACAACGTCGTTCGGCCGTCCATGGAACTGGGCGGCAACGCGCCATTCGTCGTCCTCGAGGACGCCGACCTGGCCGACGCCGTCAACGGGCTCATGGTGGCCAAGCTCCGCAACGGGGGCTCCGCCTGCACGGCGGCCAACCGCATCTACGTCGCCGATGCGATCGCCGACGACTTCGTGGCCGAGCTGTCGACGCGGATGTCGGCCGTGCGATCCGGGAACGGGCTGGACGAGGACGTCGAGCTCGGACCGCTCGTGAACGCCGCGACCCGGGACAAGGTGGCCGACCTGGTGGCCGGTGCGGTGGCGCAGGGGGCTGCCGTGACCGCGGGCGGCGGGACCGGTGACCTCCCCGGCTACCACTTTCAGGCGACGGTGCTCGCGGACGTGAAGCCGGACGCCGACATCCTCCGCACCGAGATCTTCGGCCCGGTCGCGCCGGTCGTGCGCTTCTCCACCACGGACGAGGCCATCGCCCTGGCGAACGACAGCGAATTCGGCCTCATCGCCTACCTGTATACGCGCGACCTCGACCGCGGCCTGTCGGTCTCCCGCCGGCTCCGCGCCGGGATGGTGGGTCTGAACCGAGGGGTCGTGTCCGATCCCGCGGCGCCGTTCGGCGGCGTCAAGCAGTCCGGTATCGGCCGGGAGGGCGCCAGCGAGGGCATCCGCGAGTTCCTCGACACCAAGTACACGGCGATCCCCTACCGCTGAAAGACACCCCTCATCCTCACCGACCGCGAGTTCGTCGCGGTACCCGGCAGGGGGCCGACAGCTTGATCCCACGACGAAGGAGAGAGTGAGCGATGCCCGCTCCGATCGAGGTCCGCAAGGTCCCGCTGCACAACGTCAGTGACGCCTCCGAGCTGGCCAAGCTCATCGACGACGGCGTGATGGAGGCCGACCGGGTCGTCGCCGTCATCGGCAAGACGGAGGGCAACGGCGGGATCAACGACTACACGCGGATCATCGCCGACCGCGCCTTCCGCGAGGTGCTGCTCGAGAAGGGCACGCGCTCGCCCGACGAGGTCAAGCAGATCCCGATCGTGTGGTCCGGCGGCACCGACGGCGTCATCAGCCCGCACGCGACGGTCTTCGCCACGCTGCCCGAGGACGCGGTCGAGAAGACCGACGAGCCGCGGCTGACCGTGGGCTACGCGATGAGCGACGTCCTGCTGCCCGAGGACATCGGCCGCGTCGCGATGGTGGAGAAGGTCGCCGAGGGCGTGAAGAAGGCGATGGAGGCCGCCGGCATCACCGACCCGGCCGACGTGCACTACGTGCAGACGAAGACGCCGCTGCTGACGATCGACACCATCCGCGACGCCCACCAGCGCGGAAAGACGACGATCCTGGAGGAGCCGCACGGCTCCATGGACGTCTCCAACGGCACGACGGCGCTGGGCATCGCGGTGGCGCTCGGCGAGATCGAGATGCCGACGCAGGAGCAGGTCATGCGTGACCTCTCCCTGTACAGCGCCGTCGCCTCCTGCTCGTCGGGCGTGGAGCTGGACCGGGCGCAGATCGTCGTGGTCGGCAACGCCCGCGGCCACGGCGGTGCGTACCGGGTCGGCCACTCGGTGATGAAGGACGCGCTGGACCAGGACGGCATCTGGGCGGCGATCCGCGACGCCGGCCTCGAACTGCCCGAGCGTCCGCACCACACCGACCTGGGCGACCGCCTGGTCAACGTGTTCCTCAAGTGCGAGGCCTCGCCGGACGGCAAGGTCCGTGGGCGCCGCAACGCCATGCTCGACGACTCCGACGTCTCCTGGCACCGCCAGATCAAGGCGACGGTCGGTGGGGTGACGGCGTCGGTGACCGGTGACCCGGCCGTGTTCGTGTCGGTGGCCGCGGTGCACCAGGGCCCGTCCGGCGGCGGACCGGTCGCGGCGATCGTCAAGGCGTGATTTCGCCGCCCACGTTACGGGCGGAGCCGGTGCCGCCCGCGCGCCTCGACGCACGCTCGCTCCGGGACCTCGTGCTCGACGCGGGTTCGTGGACGTCGTGGGACTCCCCGGTCGTCCGCCCCGACGTGTCGGAGGGCTACGCGCGCGAGCTGGCGGCGGCCGAGGAGAAGTCGCGGCAGGACGAGTCGATCATCACCGGCGAGGGGAGGCTGCGCGGCCGGCGCGTGGCCGTCGTCGCCGGCGAGTTCGGCTTCCTCGCCGGCTCCATCGGCGTGGCCGCCGCCGAGCGGTTGATCGCCGCGGTGGAGCGGGCCACCGACGAGGGGCTGCCGCTGCTCGCGGCACCGGTGTCGGGCGGCACCCGGATGCAGGAGGGCACGGTCGCCTTCCTGCAGATGATCGGCATCACCGCGGCCATCGCCCGGCACAAGGAGGCCGGACTGCCCTACCTGGTGTACCTGCGCCACCCGACCTTCGGCGGCGTGCTCGCCTCCTGGGGCTCGCTCGGGCACGTCACCATCGCCGAGCCCGGCGCCTCGGTCGGCTTCCTCGGCCCGCGGGTGTTCGAGGCCCTCTACGGCGAACCGTTCCCCGAAGGGGTGCAGACCGCCGATAACCTGGCCGAGCACGGCCTGATCGACGCCGTCGTCCCGCACGGGGAGATCGCCGAGGTCGCCGACCGCGCGCTGCGCGTGCTCTCGGCCCGGCAGACCTGGCACCTCGACGTCCGGGACGCCGAGCGGCCCACCCCCGAGGACGGCACCGACGCGGGGCTGGGCGGGGTGGACGGTGCAGACGGGCGTACCGCCTGGGACGTCGTCACCGCGTCGCGACGGGAGGACCGCCCGGGCGTGCGGCGGCTGCTGCGGACCGCCGCCACCGACGTCGTCGGGCTCTCGGGCACCGGGGCCGGTGAGAAGGACCCGGGGCTGCTGCTCGCGCTGGCCCGGTTCGGCGGCGCCCCGTGCGTCGTGCTCGGGCAGGACCGGCGGGGCCAGTCGCTGTCGGTGCCGCTGGGCCCGGCGGCCCTGCGCGAGGCGCGGCGCGGCATGCACCTGGCCGCGGAGCTGCGGCTGCCGCTGGTGACCCTGATCGACACCCCCGGCGCGGCGCTGTCGCGGGAGGCCGAGGAGGGCGGGCTGGCCGGGGAGATCGCCCGCTGCCTGCACGACCTGGTGGTGCTGAAGGCGCCGACGCTGGCGGTGCTGCTCGGGCAGGGCACCGGCGGCGGGGCGCTCGCCCTGGTGCCGGCCGACCGGGTGCTGGCCGCGGCCAACGGCTGGCTGGGCCCGCTGCCGCCGGAAGGCGCCTCGGCCATCGTGCACCGCACCGTGGACCGGGCCGGCGAGATGGCCGCCGACCAGGGAGTACGGGCCACCGATCTCTGGCGGGCCGGCATCGTCGACCGGGTGGTGCCGGAGCGGCCCGATGCCGCCGACGAACCGACCGAGTTCTGCCTGCGGCTGGGCCGGGTGCTCGGCGAGGAGCTGGCCGGTCTGCTCGGCCGGGACGACACCGAGCGCTTCCGCACCCGGCTGCACCGGTACCGCCGCCTCGGCGGAGCCATCGGCAGATGAACGTTCACTGAGCGGTGTCGGCCCCCGGCGGCTCGGCCGGATGAGCACGCTCGTTCACCCATCCGTCGTGGATCAGAATGGACAGGACAGCAGCCGATGACGTCACCTCGTGACGAGCTGTGCATGCGCTCGGCCACCGAGCTCGCAGCCCTCCTCCGCAATCGTCAGGTGTCCGCACGAGAGGTGGTGGACGCGCATCTCGACAGGATCGAACGTCTGAACCCCGCGATCAATGCGATCGTCACGCTCGACCCCGACGGTGCTCGAGCGGCGGCAGACGCTGCTGACGCTGCCGTGGCCGCCGGCGAGAAGGTCGGTCCGTTGCATGGGCTCCCGGTGGCGCACAAGGACACGCACGCCACCGGCGGGATGCGCACCACCTGGGGCTCGCCGCTGCACGTCGACACCGTGCCGGCCAGCGACGAACTGGTGGTCTCCCGCCTGAAGGCGGCGGGTGCGATCCGGCTCGGCAAGACCAACGTGCCGGAGTTCGCCGCCGGTTCCCACACCGTCAATCCGGTCTTCGGCACGACTCACAACCCTTACCGTCGTGGGTTGTCGGCCGGCGGCTCCAGTGGCGGCGCGGCGGCAGCTCTCGCGGCGGGCCTCGTGCCCGTCGCCGAGGGCGGCGACATGGGAGGGTCGCTCCGCAACCCCGCCGCGTTCTGCAACGTCGTCGGACTGAGACCCACCCCTGGTCGTGTCCCGACGTGGCCGTCCGCCATGGGCTGGTCGCCCATGCAAGTCCAAGGGCCCATGGGGCGCACGGTGGCCGACGTTGCCCTTCAACTGTCGGTGCTCGCCGGCCCGGACAGTCGGGTGCCGATCGCACTGCAGGACGACGGTGCCGGTTTCGCCGCCTCCCTCCCTGTCGAGCTGCCCGGTCTGCGGGTGGCTTGGGCGCCGAACCTCGGAGGGCGCATCCCGGTCGATCCGGTGATCACGGCGGTGCTCACCTCCACGGTCCAGGTGGTCCAGGATCTCGGGGCGAAGGTCGAGGAGGACTGCCCCGACCTCTCCGACGCGGATGAGGTGTTCCGGACCCTGCGGGCGTGGATCTTCGAGGCATCCCTGGGGGATGTGGTCCGCCGCTCACCCGACAAGGTCAAAGCGACCATCCGTTGGAACGCGGAGCTCGGTGCCGCCCTCACTGGCGGCGACGTCGCTAGGGCCGAGATTGCGCACACGAGACTCTACGAGCGGGTGATCGCCTTCTTCGACCGCTTCGACGTGTTGCTGGCGCCGACGACACAGGTACTGCCCTTCCCCGTCGACTGCGAGTACCCCACGGAGGTCGCCGGCGTGCCACAGCGGGACTACCTGGGCTGGATGCGCTCATGCACGCTGATCTCACCCACCGGCTGCCCTGCGCTGTCGGTGCCCGGGGGGTTCAGCCCGGACGGTCTCCCCGTGGGACTACAGATCATCGGCCCACCCGGCGCGGACCGCCGAGTTCTCGAGGTCGGGCACGCGATCGAGCAGGCCACGGGCCATGGCCAGCACCGTCCTGTTCTCCCGTTCCCCGAGGCCGCATAACCGGTCACCTCTGCGGCCTGCCCCGTCCAGGGCGCCGCCCCGAGCTGGGAAGGGCTGGGGAAGAGGACGCGTCGTTCAGCTCCCGGGGACGAGCATCCCGGCGCCGACGGTGGCGTTGGTCGCCTCGTCGACGAGGATGAACCGGCCGGTCACCCGGTTGCGGGCGTACTCGTCGACGAACAGCGGCTGGGTGGTGCGCAGCCGCACCCGGCCGATGTCGTTGAGCCCGAGTTCGCCCGCCTCCGGCTGCCGGTGCAGCGTGTTGACGTCGAGCCGGTACTGCACGTCCTTGACCACCGCGCGCACCGAACGCGTCGTGTGCTTGACCGCCAGCCGCTGCCGGGGGCGCAGCGGCTCGTCGGTCATCCAGCTCACCAGCGCGTCGAGGTCCTGGGTCACGTGCGGGGCGTTCGACGGCCGACAGATCAGGTCCCCGCGCGAGACGTCGAGGTCGTCGGCCAGCCGCACCGTCACCGCCATCGGGGCGAAGGCCTCGTCGATCGGGCCGCGGGGGCCGTCGATGCCGGCGATCGTCGTCGTCAGCCCGCTGGGCAGCACCTGCACCTCGTCGCCGGTGCGCAGCACGCCGCTGGCCACCGTCCCGGCGTAGCCCCGGTAGTCGTGGTGGGCGTCGGACTGCGGCCGGATCACGTACTGCACCGGGAAGCGCACGTCGACCAGGTTCCGGTCGCTGGCCACGTGCACGTGCTCCAGGTGGTGCAGCAGCGACGACCCCTCGTACCAGGGGCTGTGCTCCGACCGGCGGACGACGTTGTCGCCGTGCAGCGCCGAGATCGGGACGACGGTGAGGTCGGGGACGTCCAGCTTCGCGGCGAAGGCGGTGAACTCGTCGCGGATCGCCTCGAAGGTCTGCTCCGACCAGTCGACCAGGTCCATCTTGTTGACCGCGACGACCAGGTGCGGCACTCGCAGCAGCGAGGCGAGGAAGGCGTGCCGGCGGCTCTGCTCCAGCATGCCCTTGCGGGCGTCGACCAGCACGATCGCCAGGTCGGCGGTGGAGGCGCCGGTGACCATGTTCCGCGTGTACTGCACGTGGCCCGGCGTGTCGGCCAGGATGAACGTGCGCCGCGGGGTGGCGAAGTAGCGGTAGGCGACGTCGATGGTGATGCCCTGCTCGCGCTCGGCCCGCAGACCGTCGGTGAGCAGCGCGAGGTTCACGTAGTCGCCGCCGGCGCTGGCCCGCTCGACGGCCTCGTACTGGTCCTCGAACACCGCCTTGCTGTCGTAGAGCAGCCGGCCGATGAGGGTGCTCTTGCCGTCGTCGACCGAGCCGGCGGTGGCGATCCGCAGGATGTCCTTGCGGGCGACGGCGATTTCGTGCGCCTGCTCCGCGGCGGCCGAGTGGAGGTCCACGGGCTGGGTGGCACTCATCAGAAGTAGCCCTCCTTCTTCCGGTCCTCCATGGCGGCGTCGCTGACCTTGTCGTCGCCGCGGGTCGCGCCCCGCTCCGTCATCCGGGTCACCGCGATCTCGGCGATGACCTCGTCCACCGTCGTGGCGCTGGACGGCACGGCCGCGGTCAGGTTCGCATCGCCGACGGTGCGGTAGCGGACGCTCTCCCGGCGGACCTGCTCGCCCTCGCGCGGCCGGATGAACTCGTTCACCGCGTAGAGCATCCCCTGCCGCTCCACGACGTCCCGCTGCTGCGCGAGGTACAGCGCAGGGATGGCGATCTGCTCGTGGGCGATGTACTGCCAGATGTCCAGCTCGGTCCAGTTCGACAGGGGGAACACCCGGATGGACTCACCCACGTGGATCCGTCCGTTGTAGAGGTCCCAGAGCTCGGGGCGCTGGTTCTTCGGGTCCCACTGGCCGAAGTCGTCGCGGAAGGAGAAGACCCGCTCCTTGGCCCGGGCCTTGTCCTCGTCGCGCCGGGCTCCGCCGAACAGGGCTGTGAAGCCGTGCTCTTCGACGGCGTCGAGCAGGACGGGGGTCTGGATGCGGTTGCGGGAGCCGTTGGGCTCCTCCTTCACCGTGCCCGCGGCGATGGCGTCCGGCACGGAGGCCACCACCAGCTGCACGCCGAGCTCGGCCACCCGCTTGTCGCGGAACTCCAGGACCTCGGGGAAGTTCAGGCCGGTGTCCACGTGCATCACCGGAAAGGGGATGCGGGCCGGCGCGAAAGCCTTGCGGGCCAGCTCCAGCATCACGATGGAGTCCTTGCCGCCGGAGAACAGCAGCACCGGGCGTTCCAGCTCGGCGACCACCTCGCGGATCACGTGGATGGACTCGGCCTCCAGCGTCTCCAGCTGGCTGAGCCGGTAGTCGGGCGTCGTCATGCGCTCAGGCTCCGGGAGTTCGACATCAAGGCGACCAACCGCACCGATCCGGTGGGGATTCCCGCCCAGTGTCCGCTATCGCGCCGAGCGGACCGCAGCCAGCACCCGGTCGGCCAGCTCCGGCCGGGTGACCACGAGGTCGGGGAGGGAGGGGTCGGGCCGGTTGTAGACCAGCGGCGACCCGTCCAGCCGGCAGGTGACCAGCCCGGCGGCGCGGGCGACGGCGACCGGGGCGGCGGAGTCCCACTGGTACATGCCGCCCGAGTGCACGTAGGCGTCGGCCTCCCCGCGGACGACGGCCAGCGTCTTGTAGCCGGCCGAGCCCAGCGGCACCAGCTCCCCGCCGAGCGCGGCCGCCACCGCCTGCGCCTCGGCCGGTGGGCGGGTGCGGCTGACGGCGATCCGGACCGGTCCGTCCGGGCGGGGTGGCAGTGGGGGCGCCGGGTCGGTGACGTGCACCTGGCCCAGGGCGGGCAGCGCGACGGCGGCCGCCACGAGGTCGCCGTCGGCCCAGAGCGCCACGTGGACGGCCCAGTCGGAGCGCTCCGGGTTCCCGTACTCGCGGGTGCCGTCCAGCGGGTCGACGATCCAGACCCGGCCGGCCGACAGCCGCCGAGCGTCGTCGACGGCCTCCTCGCTGAACACCACGTCGTCGGGCCGCTCGGCGGCGAGCACCGCGACGATCGCCCGCTGCCCGGCCGCGTCCCCGGCGTCCCCGAGCGGCCGGCCGGTGAGGCCCGAGGAGCGCAGGGGCACCAGGGCATCGGCGGCGGCCCGCGCGGCCAGTGCCGCGACCGCGGTGTCGTCGATGCTCATGTGCGGCAGCTCCTGATCAGGGGGCGGGCACCTCCGGGTAGGCGAGCGGGCAGCTGGGCGCCAGCGCCTCCTGCGTCTCCGGGTCGACCTCGGTGAGGAAGGTGGCGTGGAAACGGTTGATCATGTTCGACAACCCGACGGTGAAGCAGATCTCGATGATCTGCTCGGGGGTGAAGTGCTCGGCCAGGTCCCCGTAGGTCCGGTCGTCGATGGTCGCCATCCGCGTGGACCGCTGCGCGTAGCGGACGATCGCCGCCTCGTCGGCCTCGTACAGGCCCTCGGGCAGGGGGTCGTCGCCCAGGTGCGCGAGCTTCTCCTCGGTCAGTCCCGCTGCTCGACCGAGCAGCACGTGGGTGGGGATCTAGTAGTGGCACTCGTTGGTGACCGAGGCGGTGAGGTACGCCAGTTCCCGCTGGGCCGGCGTCATCGAGTTCTGGAAGTAGACGACGGTGCCGAACTCGACCATCTTCTGCAGCGCGCGGGGATGGTTGGCCACGGCGCGGTAGACGTTCGGATCGACGCTGCGCCCGCGCGCCGCCGCGACGCCCTTCAGAACCTCCCTGGCGAGGGGGTCGGCGTTCTCGTCGTCGGAGCTCACCAGCGGCAGGCGTGACATGCATCTCACCGTAGTCGGATCAGCCCGGCTCCACGGCGGCGGCATCCCCGGCGTTGCCCGGCGGGCGGTGCACGCCGGAGGAATCGGTGACCGAGCCGAAGTAGGACGCCAACTTCTCCGGCCGCGGCATGACGAAGATCCCGCGCGCCTCCACCAGTGGCTGGTCCGGCGCCTCGGCGAGGGCGATGGACCCGGCGATGACCGACTTGCGGCCCGAGGTCTGCTCGAGCCAACCTCGGAAGGCCAGCCGGCGGCCGAGCGGAACGGGCCGGCGGTAGTCCAGCTCCAGGTGCGCGGTCATGCCCCACAGGCCGTTGGCGGCGGCGGTGTCGCCCAGCACCTGGTCCATGAACAGCGCACTCATGCCGCCGTGCAGGAAGGTGGGCGGGCCCTCGTAGGCCGCGCCGAGGGTGGCCTCGGCGCTCACCACGCCGTCCGCCACGTGGAACCGCAGCGGCGGGGCCATGCCGTTGGCCACGCCGCTGACCGGGTTGAACGTCCGGCGCCGGGCGGCGGGGTCGTCGAGGCGCGGGAGCTGGGACAGCGGGCGGCGCGGGCCCTCGAGCCGCTCGGCGGCCGCGCGCGCCAGCTCGGCGGCGGAGCGCACCGCCGCCGCGTCGGCCGTGGTGATCGCCGAGAGCTCGATCAGCCGCCGGAGCTCGACGGCCAGATCGACCGACGCGGCCATGAGATCGGCGTCGAAGGATGTGCCCTGGTCCGGGGAACCGTCGGTCGTCGTCACCGGAAGATCGTCGCAAGGGCGCTCAGACCCCGGGCGCGCCACCCCCGGGCGGACCGCTGCGCGGCAGCCGCACCGTGACGGCCAGCCCCGCGCCGGGCGCCGTCTCGAGCGCGGCGGAGCCGCCGTGGGCCGCGGCCAGCGAGGAGGTGATGGCCAGGCCGAGGCCCGTGCCGCCGGCGGCACGGGTGCGCGAGGTGTCGGCCCGGTAGAACCGTTCGAACGCCCGCGCCGCGTCCTCGGCGGCCATGCCCGGTCCCTGGTCGGCGACCCGCAGCAGGAGGACGTCGGAGTCGGCGGGGTCCTGGGCCAGCGACACCTGCACGCGGGTGTCCGGCGGGGTGTGGGTGAGCGCGTTGGTGAGGAGGTTGCCCACGACCTGCCGCAGCCGGCTCTCGTCGCCGAGCACCACCGGCGCGTCCGTGAGCGACTCGTCCAGGTGCAGGCTGATCGGCCGGTCCGGCTGGACGGCGCGCGCGTCGTGCACGGCGTCGCCGGCGATGGCGGCGAGATCGACCGGGCGGACGGACAGCGGTCGCTGCTGATCCACCCGGGCCAGCAGCAGCAGGTCCTCCACGAGCAGGCCCATGCGGGCGCCTTCCGCCTCGATGCGTTCCATCAGCCGGCGCACCTCCGCCTCGGTGCCGACCGCGCCCTGCCGGTAGAGCTCGGCGAAGCCGCGGATGGAGGTCAGCGGGGTGCGCAGCTCGTGGCTGGCGTCCGCCACGAACCGGCGCATCCGGTGCTCCGAGCTCCGCGCCTGCTCCTCGGAGGTCTGCTGGGCGCGGAACGCGCTCTCGATGCGGGCGAGCATGCCGTTGATCGCCGTGGAGAGCCGGCCGACCTCGGTGCGCTCGTCCCCGGAGGGCACCCGGCGCGACAGGTCCCCGGCGGCGATGGCCTGCGCGGTGCGTTCGACGTCGGCCAGCGGCCGGAGGCTGTTGCGCACCAGGACGTGCCCGGCCGCGGCGAGCATGGTGAGGACGATGAAACCGACGACCAGCTCGATGGCCACCAGCCTGCTGATCACCTGCTCGTCACCCCGCAGGTCGCTGGCCAGCAGTGCGGTGTAGCCCTGCGGGAGGTGGACGGCCGCGACCCGCCAGGAGGTGCTCCGGTCCTCGGCCGGCACCGTGAACATGTGCGGGCCGTGCTCGGCGGCGCGCGGTTCGTCGTCCCGTACCCGGTCGGTCACCCGGTCGAGGGCAGGCCGCTGCGCGGCGTCATCGACCGGCCCGGCGACGACGACCGGTTCGCCCTCCCCGGGCGGGACGCAGGCCAGGTAGTCGGTGGCCGGGTACGCCGGCCCACCGGCCCGGCACTGCTCCATGAGGGCCCACGGCCGGCCGGCCAGGCCGGTGGCCCACGCGCTCAGCTGCTCGTCCTGCTGCTCGATGAGGTAATCGCGCAGCAGCGAGGTCGCCGCCACGCCCGTGGCCAGCAGTGCGACGGAGACCAGGGACACCAGCAGCGCAACCAGCGTCACGCGCAGCGGTACCCGGCTGCCCCCGCCGTGCGTGGCCGGGACGTCGGGCGCCGCCGGAGCCCCGGCGCGCCGCTGGCCCCCTGTTGCCATGGCCACGCTCAGGAGCCGCGGGGCAGCCGGAGGGTGTAGCCGACCCCACGGATGGTCTGCAGCAGACGAGGCTCCGTGGTGTCGATCTTGCGCCGGAGGTAGGAGATGTAGGACTCCACGACGTTGGCCTCGCCGTTGAAGTCGTAGTTCCACACGTGGTCGAGGATCTGCGCCTTCGACAGCACCCGGCCGGCGTTGGCCATGAGATAGCGCAGCAGCTTGAACTCCGTCGGCGACAGGCTGATGACCTCGCCGGCCTTGATGACCTCGTGGGTCTCCTCGTCCAGCTCGATGTCGGCGAAGGTGAGCCGCGGCGCCTCCGCGGCACGCTGTGCGCCGCTCGTCCGGCGGAGCACCGCGCGGATGCGGGCCACGACCTCGTCCAGGCTGAACGGCTTGGTCACGTAGTCGTCGCCACCGAGCGTCAGGCCCGAGATCTTGTCCTCGGGTGCGTCCCGTGCGGTCAGGAAGAGCACCGGGGTGTGCCGACCGGTCTCCCGCAGCCGCCGGACGACGCCGAACCCGTCGAGCCCCGGCATCATCACGTCGAGGACGAGCAGATCCGGCCGGAACGACGCGGCGAGCGCCAGTGCCTGCTGCCCGTCGGCGGCGGTGGCCACCTCGAAGCCGGCGTAGCGGAGGCTCGCCGACAGCAGCTCGCGGATGTTCGGCTCGTCGTCCACCACGAGGAGGCGGGCTTCCGGGGCCGGGCGGCCCGCGGGCTGGTTCCCGGACATTGCTCCCCCGGTCGGGTGCGCCGATACGGTCGTCATCCTCCCGAGGATGGGAGGAGCGGCTGTGCTGCACCTGGACGCTACCTGGGAACTCCCTGGACGTGCGGCCCCACCGGCATAGGAAGCAACGCCTATGGTCTGAGGCCGGAATCCCTGGGCATTGCTTCCTGTGCCTCAGCCGGCGGGAGCCATGGCGCGGCCGCGGCGCCAGTAGCCGATCGCGTGGTGCTGGCTGCGGCCCAGCCCCCACCGCCCGCGCAGGTCGGCGCGGATCGCCCGCACGGTGGCCGACTCGGCGCCCACCCAGGCGAAGACGTCCTCCCCCTCGGGGCGGTCGAGCGCCGCGAAGGCGTCGACCAGCAGGGTGCTCTCGCCCGGTGCCGTCGCACCGCGGTGCAGCCAGTGCAGCGCGATGCCCGGGGGTGCCACGAGGGCCTGCTCCTCCTCCGGGCCGGCCACCTCGAGGTAGGCGGCGCCCAGCGTCTCCGGCGCCGCGGCCGCCAGCAGCCGGCTGATCGCCGGCAGCGCCGTCTCGTCCCCGGCCAGCAGCAGCCAGCGGGCGGGCCGGTCGGCGAGCGACGCGGCCCCGGCGACGCCGAGCAGGGCCCCGGGCTGCGCGGCGGCGGCCCACGAGGCGGCCGGACCGTCCCCGTGGAGGACGAAGTCGATGTCCACCTCGCCGGCGGCGGGGTCCTGGCGGCGCGCGGTGTAGCTGCGCAGCGCGACCCCGTGGCTGCCCTGCGGCCACACGATCCGGCCGTCGCGCTGGACGTGCGGCCAGCGCGGCGCCGGGTCGCCCACGCGCGGTACGAGCAGGTTCACGGTGGGGCCGGCCGCCGCCACGGCGGCGGGCTCCCCCGAGAGCGTCACCCGGCGCACCGAGGGGGTCACGTCGGTGACCGCGACGACCGTGAGGACGTCGACCGGTCGCAGGCCGTCGGTGAAGACGGCGCCGTCAGGAGAGCTCACGTCGCTCCAGCCTAGGTGTGCCGTGGATCCGGGGCGCCGATGTGTGCCCGGGGCCCGCCGGGGGCAGGGCAGAGGCAGCACCGTCCACGAGCGGAGGAGAGAGATGGCTGACGACCTCGAGAAGGGTGACCACGTCACCTGGAACAGCCACGGGCACACCGTCGAAGGCACGGTCGAGCGGAAGATCACGTCCGACACCGAGGCGTCCGGTCGCACGGTCCGGGCCAGCGACGACGACCCGCAGTACGAGGTCCGCAGCGAGAAGAGCGGGCGCACCGCGGTGCACAAGCCCGGCGCGCTCGACGAGGCCTGAGCTCCCCGCGGACGGATCCATGCCCGGCGGCGTCGGGCCCGAGCAACTGGAGGAACACGTGACCGAGTCCCCAGGCGATTTCGCCGGCGCGTCCTCGCGCAGCACCAAGCACAACCCGCGGCTCGACGAGGAGCTCGAGCACGAGACCCAGGGGATGATGAAGGCCGAGCGCGCCACCCGGGCGCACGAGTGGCGCGAGGTCGAGCCGGTCGCCGAAGGTGGGCCCGACATCGACACCGACCCGGCCGGCACGCTGGTCGGGGGCACGCCGGTCGGCATGACCGAGGACGCGGTGGTCGCCCGGGCCGAACTGGCCCGCTGGCTGACCCGCCAGCCGTTCCCCGGTACCCGTGAGGACCTCGTGGAGGCGGCCCGCGACCACCGCGCGCCCGACGTCGTCGTGGCAGAGCTGGAGCGGCTACCCGAGGGGGGGACGTTCGAGCGGATCGGCGACGTGGCGCGCGCCCTCGGGTACCCGACCGAGACCGGGCCCGGCCCGGGCGCTCAGGACCCGGAACCGCCGGCCTCCTCCTGATCGGGGCGGAGGGAGGGCGCCGGCTCAGGAGCGGGCGCCCTCCCGCGCGTCGTCGTCGGCGATCTCCTCTGCACCGCGGCGGCGGAACAGCTTCGAGCCGGGGAAGCCCTTCACGATCTGGCGCATGTCCTGGACGGTGTCGACCAGGTCGTGGACGTCGGTACCGACGGTCCCCAACGTCTCCAGGACCGGCAGGATGTCCTCGTCCAGGTGCACCACGAGCTGGGGCAGCCGGTCGATCAGCGTGATCAGCGCATCGACCTCGGACGGGTCGAACGACGCAGACAGCCGCCGCATGGACGGCGCGAGCGCGGTCAACGCCGGCTCATAGTCCTCGAGCAGCGGCTCCACCCGGCCGACCAGCCCCTCGGCCCGCCCGACGAGGCCGTCGGCCCGGCCGATCGTGCCGCCCACCTGCTCGATGGCTTCGTCGGCTCGCTGTTTGGTTTCGCCGACGCCGGCGATGGCTTGGTCGGCCTTCTGTTTGGTTTCGCCGACGCCGGCGATGGCTTGGTCGGCCTTCTGTTTGGTTTCGCCGACGCCGGCGATGGCTTGGTCGGCCTTCTGTTTGGTTTCGCCGACGCCGGCGATGGCTTGGTCGGCCTTCTGTTTGGTTTCGCCGACGCCGGCGATGGCTTGGTCGGCCTTCTGTTTGGTCTCGCCGACGCCGGCGATGGCTTGGTCGGCCTTCTGCTTGGTCCGGCCGACGCCCTCGATGGCCTCGTCCGCGCGGGCGCGGGTGTCGTCGACCCGGGTCAGGGTGTCGCCCACCCGGTCGACCAGCGACTCCGCCCGGTCGACGATCCCCGACACCCGGTCGAGCAGCTCCTCCAGTCGGCCCAGCGCGGTGGCCGCACGGGGGACGAGTGCCAGTGCGTCACCGACACCGTCGCGCACGCCGTCGACCAGGGCGAGGACGTCGGAGGGACCGGGCACGGAGGGCAGTCGCACCGCGAAGACGCTACGCAGTGACCGGGTCGGCCACCATTCGATTGGCCGCATCCCTCACCCGTCCGTGCCGCGCGTCGGCGTGGTAGATGGTCCGGCCCCCGTATCGTGGGACGACGGGACACGGACGTGCGGACGACGAGAAGGTGTCGACACCTGTGGGGGATGAGCCGACGCGCGGCGGAGCGGGCGACCGCGACGTCCCCGGGCGCACCCGCCGCGGGCGCAGCGCCGGGGCCGGCGCCGACCCGGTGACCGTCGAGCAACTGCTGGCCCGTCAGGGGAGCGCGGTCGGGAGCCGGCGGGCCGCCCGCCGCGGCACGGCCGACCCGGCGCCGGGCGCGGGTCCGCGCCGCGAGGCGGCTGCCGCGGCCCGTGACCGGCCGGAGCAGAACCGTCGCGCGGATCGGCGGACGGACGGATCCGGCGCCGCCACCGGTCCCGGGGGCGCCGACGGTCCGGCGGTCCGGGCCGGGCTGCCGCCGGTTCCCGGCGCCGCCACCGCGGGACCCGCAGGGTCGGCGACCCCGCGTTCCGGTTCCCCTCCGGTACCCGCGGCGCAGCCGGGCCTGCCCGCAGTTCCGCAGAGTCAGCCGGCCCCTGTGCCGACCCCGCAGTCCGGTCTGCCGCCGGTCCCCGGGGTCCGCGAGGTCCCCGTACCGGCTCCCGCCGCCTGGGCCCCGGACGAGCGGCCCTCCCGGCGCAGCGGCCCGATCCCGCCGCTGCCGGGAATCCCGGCGCCGGCACCGGCCGGTGCCACCCGCCGCCGGCCCGCCGCCGGGCGTCCGCCGCGCAGCCCCGGCCGCCGCCGGCTGGTGCGCGCAGCCATCGCCCTGGCCGGGATCGTGGGCGTCGTCCTCCTCTACCACCTCGCGCTGTACTTCTACGTCGACCAGCGGATCTCCCGGGTGGACGCGCTCGCCGTCGACGGCCTCGAGGTGCTCGCCCCGGAGCTGCAGGACGCCACCCAGACGTACCTCGTCGTCGGCACGGGCGTCCCGGGCCAGGACGGCGCGGCGTCGGTGGCCACCCTGGTGGTGTCCGTCTCGGCCGACGGCGACCGTGCGGTGCTGGTCAGCGTGCCGCCTACGGCGCTGGTGGACACCCCGATCTGCCGCACCGCGGACGGCGACCTGCGCAATCCGGTCACCGAGGCGTTCGCCAGCTCGCTGCTCGAGGGGGGCCCCGCCTGCATGGTGCGCACCGTCCAGCAGCTGTCGGGCCTGCGGATCGACCACTACCTCGGCGTGGACCTGGCGGAGCTCCCGGGCTTGGTGGACGCCCTCGGCGGGGTCCCGGTCTGCGTGGTGCCCTCCGAGGTGATCGCCGCCGCGGCGACCCCGCCGCCGGCCGGCCCCTCCGAGCTCTCGGGTGCGGGCGCCGCGGGCTTCCTGCAGCCCGGCGACCCGGCGACCGACGGCACCGGCGCGGCGGCCGCGGAGCGGGCCCAGCGGCTGCTCACCTCGACGCTCCGGGCGGCGATGTCGGCGGAGAACCTGCTGAATCCGGTGACGCTCACCCGGTTCGTGACCCGCGCGGCGGACGCACTGACGCTCGACGAGCAGACCACTCTCGGGGACCTCCGGGTGCTCGCCGGGACGCTCGGCGACCTCTCCGGCGACGCGGTGCAGCGGGCCGGGTTGCCGGTCACGCAGGTCGGCTACGTCCCGGCCGGCACGGACCAGTCCTACGTCCTCCTGGACGGGGCGGCGACGCGGGCGTTGTTCGACGAAATCATCCAGGGCGCCCGGCTCCCCGAAGAGCTGCTCGAGGCGCAGACGGCCGTCCCCGAGGCCGCCCCCGTCCCCGAGGCAGCCCCTGAGCCGCCGCCGGGGCCCGAACCCCTCACCGTGCCGCCCGCCGGCATCACCGTCGACGTGCTGAACGGCACCGGCACCACCGGCCTGGCGGCGACCGTCGCCGACGCCCTCCGCGCAGCGGGTTTCGGCGTGGGCGCCGTGGGCAACGAGCTGGGCACGGTCGCCGAGAGCGTGGTGCGCTACGGCGCCGGGGCGCTCGAGCAGGCCCGCACCGTGGCCGCGGCCGTCCCCGGTGCGGTCCTGCAGCCCAGCGACTCCCTGGGGGCGACCGTCCAGCTGGTCATCGGCCCCGGCTTCACCGGCGTCGTCCCGGTGGAGACGGGCGCACCCGCTGCCGCTGAGCAACCGGCCGTCGAGACGGCGGCGGCCGCCCCGGAACCCGAGGCGGCCGCCGTCCGCTGCTGAACGCAGCCCCGCAGGGCCCCGCTGCGAGGGCGAGCGGTGGTGGCGGGGGGGTCCTCGTTCAGCCGAAGCGACCGGAGATGTAGTCCTCCGTCGCCTTCTGGTCGGGGTTGCTGAAGATCTTCCCGGTCGGGTTGAACTCGATCAGCCGGCCGGGCTGGCCCACGCCGTTGAGGTTGAAGAATCCGGTGGACTCGCTGACCCGCGCGGCCTGCTGCATGTTGTGGGTGACGATGACGATGGTGAACCGCTCCTTGAGCTCGGTCATCAGATCCTCGATCGCCAGCGTCGAGATGGGGTCGAGCGCGGAGCACGGCTCGTCCATCAGGAGGACGTCGGGCTCGACGGCGATCGCACGCGCGATGCACAGGCGCTGCTGCTGCCCGCCGGACAGGCTGGCCCCCGGCCGGTCGAGCCGGTCCTTGACCTCGTTCCACAGGTTGGCGCCACGTAGGGACCGCTCGACGATGTCGTCGGCCTCGGACTTGCGCATCCGCTTGCTGTTCAGCCGGTTGCCGGCGATGACGTTGTCGTAGATCGACATCGTCGGGAACGGGTTGGGACGCTGGAACACCATGCCGATCTGCCGGCGCACGTCGACCGGGTCGACGTCGGCACCGTAGAGGTCCTGGCCGTCCATGACGACCTTGCCCTCCACACGGGCGCCGGGCAGCACCTCGTGCATCCGGTTGATCGAACGCAGGAAGGTGGACTTCCCGCAGCCCGACGGGCCGATCAGCGCGGTGATGCTGCGGGGCTCGATGCTGACGCTGACGCCCTCCACGGCGAGGAAGTCGCCGTAGTAGATGTTGAGGTCGGAGACCTCGATGCGCTTGGCCACGGACGTGTCCTTCGGGTCGGGGCGGTCAGCGACCGGTCTTGGGGGCGAAGAAGCGGCTGATCAGACGGGCGGCCACGTTGAGGCCCATGACCAGGATGATGAGCAGCAGTGCCGCCGTCCATGCGCGGTCGATGGCGAACTCGGGCGGCACGCCGGGCTGGGTGAGCTGGTAGTAGGCGTAGACCGGCAAGGTCGCCATCCGCCCGTCGAACGGGTCGAAGTTCGTGGCGTTGGCGATGCCGACCGTGATCAGCAGCGGTGCGGTCTCGCCCACCACGCGGGCGATCGCCAGCGTGACGCCGGTGCTGAGCCCGGCGATGGCCGTCGGCAGCACCACCTTGACGATGGTCCGCCACTTGGGCACGCCCAGGGCGTAGGCCGCTTCCCGCAGGTCCCGGGGGACCAGCTTCAGGACCTCCTCGGCCGACCGGACGACGACCGGGATCATGAGGACCGACAGCGCGACCGCCCCCATGACGCCCAGCCGGATGCCCGGGCCGAAGAACACGACGAACAGGGCGTAGGCGAACAGCCCGGCCACGATCGACGGGATGCCGGTCATGACGTCGACGAGGAAGGTGATCGCCCGCGCCAGCCGCCCGCGCCCGTACTCGACGAGGTAGATTGCGGTCATCAGGCCGATCGGGACCGAGATCAGCGTGGTCAAACCGGTGATGACCAGCGTGCCCATGATCGCGTGGTAGGCGCCGCCGCCCTCGCCCAGCACGCCGAGCAGCGACCAGGTGAAGAACTGCCCGTCGAACCGCTCGGCGCCGCGGCGGACGACCTCGACGACCAGCGAGACCAGCGGGACCATCGCGATGCCGAAGGCGCTGACCACGACCGAGGTCACCACCCGGTCGGTCGCCCGGCGCGGTCCCTCGACCGCCCGGGAGAGCACGTACAGCGCCGCGGTCCCGGCGACCACCGTGCAGAGGACGACGAGCACGAGGCCGAGGCCGAGGAGGGCCGCGATGGCGGCCGTCCCCGCGAACAGCGCCCAGGGGACCCAGCCGGGCAGTCGGCCGCCGGTGGTCGGCGACCGACGGGGCGGGGGCGGCTCCGTGACGCCGGTCGGCTCGAGCGGGGTGGACGTCGCCGGCTGGATCACGAGTCGGCTCCGGAGAACTCGGCGCGCCGGCTCACGATCCACCGGGCCAGCAGGTTCACCGCGAAGGTGATGACGAACAGCACCAGCCCGCTGGCGATCAGTGCGTTGACCGCCAGGCCGGTCGACTCGGGGAAGTCCAGGGCGATGTTGGCCGCGATGGTGCCCGGGTTCTCGCGGCTGATCAGGTTGAACGTGAACCCGCCCGAGACCGACAGGATGATCGCGACGGCCATGGTCTCACCCAGGGCGCGTCCCAGGCCCAGCATCGCCGCACCGGTGACACCGCTCCGTCCGTAGGGCAGGACGGACATCCGGATCATCTCCCAACGGGTGGCGCCCAGGGCGAGCGCGGCCTCCTGGTGCAGCGTGGGCACCTGCCGGAAGACCTCCCGGGCGATCGCGCTGATGATCGGCAGGATCATGATCGCCAGCACCAGGCCGATGGTGAGCATCGTCCGCCCGGTCGCCGAGGCCGGCCCCGCGAACAGCGGGATGAACCCGAGGTACTCCTCCAGCCAGACGTAGAACGGGACGAGGGCCGGCGCCAGCCAGGTCAGCCCCCAGAATCCGTACACGATGCTGGGGATGGCGGCCAGCAGGTCGACCAGGTAGCCCAGGCCCTGGGCCAACCGCCGCGGGGCGTAGTGGGTGATGAACAGCGCGATCGCCACCCCCAGCGGCGTGGCGACCAGCAAGGCGATCACGGACACCAGGAGCGTGCCGAACAACAGGGGGGCGATGTAGGCGACGATCCCCTCCCCGCCGGGGATCTCCTCGGCCGGTGCGGTGAACGCCGGCCAGGCCTCCACGATGAGGAAGAGGGTGACGCCGGCGAGGATCGCGAGGATGAGGATGCCGGCCCCGCGGGCACTTCCGGCGAACACCCGGTCTCCCAGGCTCCGCCGCGAGCGGGTCGTCACGGGGTCGTGTCCACCGTGATCGCGTCGACAGCCGTCATGGCCTGGCTCCGCAGTGCGTCGGAGATCGGCGCGGACCCCGCCACCTGCGCCGCGGCCTGCTGTCCCTCCTCGCTGACCACGTAGGTGAGGAAGGAGCGCAGCAGCTCGGCGGTCTGCGGGTCCTCGTACTCGACGCAGCCGAGGTGGTAGCTGACCAGCACGATCGGGTAGCGGCCCGACTCGGCGGTGTCGCGGGCGATCTCGATGGCGAAATCGTAGGGGCCCCGGCCCTCGAGCCGGTGCGAGTCCTCCACCACCGCGGCCGCGGCCTCGGCGGTCGGGGCGACGAACTCCTCGCCGACCCCGATCCGTGCGACGCCGAGGTCGCCGGCCTGGCTGAGGTCGGCGTAGCCGATCGTCCCGTTGCCGGCGCGGACGGCGCCCACGACGCCGGAGTTGCCCTGCGCCGCCTCGCCGCCGGGCACCGGCCAGTTGCCGTCCGGCTCGTACGGCCACGCGTCACCGGCGGCCGCGGCCAGGTACTCCACGAAGTTCTCCGTGGTGCCGGACTCGTCGCTGCGGTTGACCGGCGTGATCCGCAGGTCGGGCAGCTCGACACCCGGGTTGTCCGCGGCGATCGCCGGGTCGTCCCAGGTGGTGATCTGCTGGTCGAAGATCCCGGCCAGCGTCTCGGGTGAGAGGTTCAGCTCGCCGACGCCCTCGACGTTGTAGACGACCGCGATCGGCGAGATGTAGTTCGGCAGCTCGAAGACGCCCGAGGTGCCGCAGCGCTCCTCCGCCTGCGCCAGTTCCTCGTCGTCCAGTGGAGCGTCGGACCCGGCGAAGTCGGTGCCGCCGGCGAGGAACTGCTCCCGGCCGCCACCGGACCCGATCGGGTCGTAGTTGACCGTCACCTCGGGCTGGATGCTGGTGAAGCCGGCCCGCCAGCCCTGCATGGCGGCCTGCTGCGCGCTGGATCCGGCACCCACGAGCGTGCCGCTGAGCGCGTTCTCACCCCCCGAGGGGAGGCCCCGCTCGTTGACGGCGGCGCAGCCGGACAACGCGACCGTCGCGCCCAGCAGGCACGCCAGCGCGACGGAGGGCGACGTCGATGACCGCACTGCTCGCCCCTCCGTCGATGAACTGATCGTGACCGCCCCGATGAACCGAAGATGACGGTAGGAGGGACACGTGGCCGGTGCCCCTCTGCCCAGTGAACAGTCGGTGAACGAGCCGGACGGCGCAGTCGTCCCGATCACAGCGAACGGGGTATCAGGTAGTGCAGGAGCCGGAAATGCCAATGGCGGCATCGGCACGAACGCACCGCGCATCCTGACGGTCGCCGCTGACGGGCGAGGTCTCGAGCGCGCCGTAGCGCAGCGGGGCCGGCGAGCACGGCGGCCCCGAGATCAGGATCGACCACCAGGAGCACGGTCCGGTGCGGGGAGCGGAGCGGGGGCGGGTGGTCCCTCGCGTCATCGCGGGGTGAACGGCGACCGAACAACTCGGACCGCCTGGATGACCTGCGCATTCTCCCGTGGCACTCGCCCGCTGGTGTTCGGCGTCTGTTCACGTCGCGCAGGTGGCCGGTTCACCGTGGCTGCCTAGCTTTCGCCTGGTCCGTCCCGATGCCCGGCACGTCCGGGCTCAGACAGAACAGAGAGGCTCATCAGTTGAAGACCAGCACCCTGCGTCGCCGCTCCGTGCCGGCGGCCGCCGTGCTCTCCCTCGCCCTGGCCCTGGCCGCCTGCGGCAACACCGACGAGAGCGGCAACCCCACCGCGGGCTCCGGCGACGAGGGCGGTGGCGAGCTGTCCGGCGAGGTCGTGATCGACGGCTCCTCGACGGTCGAGCCGCTCAGCGCCGCCGCGGCCGAGCTGTTCCAGCAGGAGAACCCCGGGGTCCAGGTCACGGTCGGCACCTCCGGGACCGGTGGTGGGTTCGAGAAGTTCTGCCGTGGCGAGACCGACATCTCGAATGCCTCCCGCACCATCGCCGAGGACGAGATCGCCACCTGCGAGGAGGCCGGCATCGAGTTCGCCGAGCTGGGCGTGGCCAACGACGCGCTCTCGGTCGTCGTGAACCCGGAGAACGACTGGGCCGACTGCCTCACCGTCGAGGAGCTCAACGCGATCTGGGACGAGGACTCCACGCTCGACAACTGGAGCCAGGTCCGCGACGGCTTCCCGGACGTGCCGCTGGAGCTCTTCGGCCCCGGCACCGACTCGGGCACCTTCGACTACTTCACCGACGCGATCAACGGGAACGAGGGCGTCAGCCGCAGCGACTACGGCGCCTCCGAGGACGACAACGTGGTCGTCCAGGGCGTCGAGGGCGCAGCGGGCGCGATGGGCTACTTCGGCTTCTCGTACGTGGAGGAGAACGAGGGGCGGGTGAAGCCGCTGGCCGTCGACGGCGGGGACGGCTGCGTCGAGCCGAGCACCGAGAGCGTCCAGGACGGCAGCTACGCCCCGCTGGGGCGTCAGCTGTTCATCTACCCGAGCGCGCAGGCGCTCGAGCGGCCGGAGGTGCAGGCGTTCGTCGACTTCTACGTCGACAACCAGGCCGAGATCGCCGAGGCGGCGCTGTTCATCCCGCTCACCGACGAGCAGGCCTCCGAGGTCGAGTCCAAGGTCCAGGAACTGCAGGGCTGACCGTCTCCCGCGTGCCGCCGTCCCGCAGCCGCGGGGCGGCGGCACATCCCGATCACCAGAGAGGCCGAACCGGCGCCCGTGACCGCGACCCTCACTGATCGCCCGCCCCCGGCGCGCGACACCGACCTGCGCCAGGCGCGCCCGCGGTACGGCGAGGTCGCCATCCAGGGGCTGCTGTTCCTCGCCGCGCTGGTGTCGGTGCTGACCACCATCGGCATCGTCCTGTCCCTCGTCCCCCCGACGATCAGCTTCTTCGGCGAGTCGGAGGTGACCCTCCGCGAATTCCTCACGGGCACCGACTGGGCGCCGCTGTTCGCCAACGCCCGGTTCGGCGTCCTCCCGCTGGTGACCGCGACCCTGATGGTCACCGGCATCGCGATCCTCGTCGCCATCCCGCTCGGGCTCGGCGCGGCGATCTACCTCTCGGAGTACGCCCGGCCCCGCGCACGGAAGATACTCAAGCCGGTTCTCGAGGTCCTGGCCGGCATCCCGACCGTCGTCTTCGGATTCTTCGCGCTGGAGTTCGTCACCGGTCTGGTCCTGCAGCCGCTGTTCGGCATCCGCGGCTTCAACGCGCTGTCGGCCGGCATCGTCATGGGGATCATGATCATCCCGACGATCGCGTCGCTGTCCGAGGACGCGATGAGCGCCGTCCCCCGTTCGCTGCGCGAGGGCGCGTACGCCCTGGGCAGCACCAAGCGCCAGGTGGCGACCCGGATCGTCGTCCCGGCCGCGCTGTCGGGCATCGTCGCCGCCTTCGTCCTCGGCGTGTCCCGGGCGGTGGGCGAGACCATGATCGTGGCGATCGCGGCCGGCCAGACGCCGAACCTGAGCTTCGACCCGACCGAGGGCATGCAGACCATGACCAGCTTCATCGCCGCGGCCGGGATCGGCGACGTCCCGGTGGGCTCGATCGGCTACGAGACGATCTTCGCCGTCGGCAGCCTGCTGTTCGCGATGACCCTCGTCATGAACGCACTGAGCATCCGCCTCGTGCGCAAGTACCGGGAGGTCTACGAGTGACCGCCACCGCCACCCCGCCCGCCGTCCTGCCGGACGACGCACCCTCGCTGCAGCCGGAGACCCGCTCTCCCAAGGAGTGGACCTTCCGTGCGGTGCTGTTCGCCTGCCTGGCGACCGCGATGGTGTTCCTCCTCGTGCTGATCGTCTTCCTGGTGCAACGCGGCTGGCCGCGCATCGACTCACGGCTGTGGCTGAACATGCCGTCGTCGATCAACCCCGAGCTCGCCGGCGCCCTGTCGGCCATCGCCGGCACGTTGTGGGTGATGGCGCTGGTCTTCCTCATCGCCGTCCCGCTGGGGGTCATGACGGCGATCTACCTCGAGGAGTACGCCAACCCGCTCTCCCGGGTGAACCGGCTGATCGAGCTGAACATCCAGAACCTCGCGGCCGTGCCGTCGATCGTCTACGGCATCCTCGGGCTGGGCATCATCGCCCGCCAGCTGCAGGTCGGCTTCACCATCATGACCGCCTCGTTGACGCTGTCCCTGCTGATCCTGCCCGTGCTGATCATCGCCAGCCGCGAGGCGATCCGCGCGGTGCCGAACTCGATCCGGCAGGGCTCGCTCGCCCTCGGGGCGACCAAGTGGCAGACGATCTGGCGCCAGGTCCTGCCCCAGGCCGTGCCCGGCATCGCCACCGGGTCGATCGTCTCGCTCTCCCGCGCGATCGGGGAGGCGGCGCCGCTGCTGCTCCTCGGCGGCGTCACGTTCGTGACCTTCGTGCCGGAGTCGGTGTTCGACCGGTACACGGTGCTGCCGATCCAGATCTTCAACTGGACCAGCGAACCGCGCGAGGAGTTCCGCATCCTCGCCTCGGCCACCATCGTCGTCCTCCTGGTGCTCCTCCTCAGCATGAACTCCCTGGCCATCTGGATCCGCAACCGCTACGGCAAGCGGCACTGACCCGTGAAGGACGAGACCCTCATGACGCCTGACACGTCCATCGCCGTGGCGGCCGATGCCGCGCCCACCGTGACCGACCAGCGTCCCACCCCGCCGGGTGGCGCAGTGGAGGGCGGGCGGCACGCGCTCACGTTCCGCACCGACCGCCGGCCGCACCCGGCCGCGCACCAGGTGACGTCCCCGGTCATGCACGCCCAGGACGTCAGCGTGTTCTACGGCGCCCTGGAGGCCGTGCGCGGCGTCACGCTGGACGTCGGACGGAACGAGATCACCGCCCTGATCGGCCCCTCCGGCTGCGGCAAGTCGACCATCCTGCGCTGCTTCAACCGGATGAACGACCTGATCCCCGGCGCCCGCGTCGCCGGGAGGATCACCTACCACGACCAGGACCTCTACGGGGCCCACGTCGACCCGATCGAGGTCCGGCGCCGGATCGGCATGGTCTTCCAGAAGCCGAATCCGTTCCCGAAGTCGATCTACGAGAACATCGCCTACGGGCCCAAGGTCAACGGCATGAAGCCCTCGAGCATGGACGACCTGGTCGAGGAGGCACTGACCGGCGCCGCCCTCTGGAACGAGGTCAAGGACAAGCTCAAGGAGAGTGCGCTGGCCCTGTCCGGCGGCCAGCAGCAGCGCCTGTGCATCGCCCGCACCATCGCGGTCCGGCCGGAGATCATCCTCATGGACGAGCCCTGCTCGGCGCTCGACCCCATCGCGACGGCGAAGATCGAGGACCTCATGGAGGACCTGGCGAAGGACTACACGATCGTCATCGTCACGCACAACATGCAGCAGGCGGCCCGTGTCTCCGACCGGACGGCGTTCTTCACCGCCGACGTGGACGACAAGGGCGAGCGCCACGGCCGGCTGGTCGAGTACGACCTGACGTCGACGATCTTCAGCAACCCCGGTGACCGGCGCACCGAGGACTACATCTCGGGTCGCTTCGGCTGATCAGCGGGCGGGGTCGCGCCGCCAGGAGACGTCGACCGCGAACCGCCGGAAACCGCGACTCTCGTAGAGCCGCACGGCTCCGGCGTTGTCCTCCTCGACGTAGAGCAGGACCTGCCCGAGGCCGCGGTCGCGCAGGTGCGCCAGCCCCAGGTCGGTGAGCGCCCGGCCCAGGCCCAGGCCCTGGCCGCCGGGGTCGATCCCCAGCACGTAGATCTCGCCCACCGCCTCCTCAGCGGCGTCGCCGGGCGGGTGGACCTTGGTCCAGTGCGAGCCGAGCAGCTCACCTCCGGCGTCCGGATCGCCGCGCCAGGCCATCAGGAAGCCGTCCGGGTCGAACCACGGCTCGGCCTCCCGCAGCTCGAGGTCCGCGCGCGTCATCCGCCCCTGCTCGGGGTGCCAGTCGAATGCGCGCGCGTTGACCGCCAGCCACGCGTCCTCGTCCCGCCCCGGGCGGAACGGCAGCACCTGGACGCCGGCGGGCAGCGCCGGCCGCGGATCGGGGTCGATGCCGGCCAGGTCGCGGCGCAGCTGCAGCAGCACGCGGGCGCGCTCGAAGCCGTGCGGCGCGAGCAGCTGCGCGGAGCCGGGGAGGTCGCCGTGCGCCCAGATGCTCAGCGGCCGGTCGCCCGCGAGGTCGAGCAGCTGCCGCAGCAACGCCGTGCCGAGCCCCCGCCGGCGGTGGGCCGGGTGGACCACGAGCGCGGCGACGCCGTCGTCCAGCCGCGCGTATCCGGCGAGCGCGCCGCCGTCGCGGACGACGAGGTCGGAGCCGCCCGGGGAACCGTGCTGCAGCCGCAGCTCGGTGTCCTCGGAGACCGGCCGCACGCCGTCGGCGGCAGCGGCGGCGCGCAGCAGCGCGAGGACTGCGGGGACGTCGATGTCGGCGTCGCGGTCGGTGTTCACCCGACCATCAGACCAGCTCGGCGTCGGCCCGGTCGTCCGAGGTGGCGGCGCGGGCGGCCTCGGCCGAGGCGTCGGCGACCTGCCGGTCGAGCTTGTAGCCGACGTTGCGCACGGTGCCGATCAGCGCCTCGTGCTCGGTGCCGAGCTTGGCGCGCAGCCGGCGGACGTGGACGTCGACGGTGCGGGTGCCGCCGAAGTAGTCGTAGCCCCAGATCTCCTGGAGCAGCTGCGCCCGGGAGAAGACCCGGCCGGGGTGCTGGGCCAGGTACTTGAGCAGCTCGAACTCCTTGTAGGTGAGGTCGAGCGCGCGGCCGCGGAGCTTCGCCGAGTAGCTGCGCTCGTCGATGACCAGCTCGCCGGCCTCGGTGACGCCGCCGTCGGCGTCCGCGGCCGGGGCAGCGGCGGCCGGCCGGCGGGTCGTGGCCCACTTCAGCCGGGCGTCGACCTCCGCGGGACCCGCGGTGTCGAGCAGGACGTCGTCGACACCCCAGTCGGCGGACAGCGCGACCAGGCCCCCTTCGGACAGCACGGCGACCAGGGCCGCGGCGACGCCGGTGGAGGAGAGCAGCCCGCACAGCGTGCGCGCCCCGATGAGGTCGTGGCGGGCGTCGACCAGCACGACGTCGCCGGAGTCGCCGTCCAGGAGGCTGGAGATCTCGGGTGCGACCACGCGCACCTGGTGGCCCAGCAGTCCGAGGGCGGGCAGCACCTCGGTCGTCGCCTGGCGGGCGGCGGTCATGAGCACGAGTCGCATGTCGTCTCCTCGAGGGGCCCGGGGCCGGTGGCGACCGGCCGGACACACGACGACGCTGTCGAGCGGGAGAGGTCAGGATAGCCGATCTGCCCGGCCCGCAGCCGGTCCGCCGCGATCGCCTGGTCGTGCCGGGGTCCGGACACGCCGAGAGCGGCGCGCCGGCTCCGCTCGGCGAGCGGATCGGGCGCTGGGCTTCTGAGACGATCGGGGCGTGAGCTCCACCGCCGTCCCGTCCACGACGCCGGCCCGGCCGCACCACCTGCCGGCCGCCGGTCTCGCGGTCGTCGCCGCCGGTCTGGTGGCCGGTCTGCCGACGGCACTGGGGGACGTCGGCGCGCTCGCGGCGGTGCTGGTGCTGCAGCTGGCGCTGGTGCTCTCGTGGGTGCTGGCCACCGGCATGCAGGGGTTCACCAGCTCGCTCGCCGTGGGCACCGCCGCCGCCGTCGCCGCGGACCTGGCCCTCGTCCTGGTCGAGCGCCCGCTCCTGGGAGGCCTGCTGGCCGTCCTCGGCGTCGGCTTCCTGGCGGCCGTGCTCCAGCAGATGCTGCGCTCTCCGCGGCAGGACCTGGTCGACTCCCTCGCGGGTTCGGCGGTGCTCCTCACCGCCGTCGCTGCGCTGGCGGCGCTGCTGCTGCTCGGCCGGCCGGGTTCCGGCGCGCTCGTGCTCACCGCCCTCGTCGCCGGCGCCGCGCTCCTGGTCGGTTCCCTCACCGACCAGGTGCTGCCGCGGCCGCAGCTGGCGCCCGGGGTCCCGCGCGGGCTCACCGGTGCCGTGCTCGCCGTGCTGGCCGGCGCCGCGGCGGGGTGGGCCGCCCGTGACGTCGCCGGCCTCGGCATGCTGCGGGCGCTGCTGGTCGGAGCCGTCCTGGCCGGTGTGGTCGCGCTGGTGGCCGTGGCCGGCAGCTACCTCGCCGTGGAGACGACGGCCGAAGGGGCGGTCGGCGCCCTCTCGCCGTGGGCGCCGACCGTCGTGCAGGTCGTGCTGCCGTTCGCCGCCTGCGCTCCGGTCGCGCTCGGTCTGCTGACCCTGCTGTGAAGGTCGTCGCCGTCCTCCTCGCCCTCCTCATCGCGTTGGGTGCGCTGCTCGACCGCGTGGCGGTCGTCGTCGCCGAGGGGCAGGTCGCCGCGCAGATCGCGGCCCAGGCGGGCCTGGTCGGTGAGCCGGCGGTGGAGATCCGCGGATTCCCCTTCCTCACCCAGGCGCTCGGCGGCCGCTACGACGAGGTGCGGATCTCGCTGACCGGTGCGCAGCTGGGCCGGCCCGATGGCACCCGCGCCGACGTCGTCCTGCGCGGGGTGCACCTTCCCATGGCGGCCGTGCTCGCCGGTGACGTGCGGGAGGTGCCGGTCGAGCGCATCGACGGTGTGGCGACCCTGTCCTACGACCTGCTCGCGCAGGAGATCGGCGGCGACACCACGCTGGAGCCGGAGGGTGACCGGCTGCGGATCACCCGGACCGTGGACCTCCCCGGCGGTGCGCTCCCGTTGACCGCGGTGGGCACCGTCGGGCACGACGGCGAGGAGCTGGTCATCGACGTCGAACGGGCGGGCGGCGTGGGGGTGGACCTCCCCGGCTTCCTCGTCGGCCGGGCGAGCGACCTGCTCGATCTCCGGTACCCGGTCCAGCTGCCCTTCGGCCTCCGGCTGACCGGCGTGGCACCGGCCGGGGACGGAATCGAGGTGCGGGTCGAGGCCGACGACGCGGTCATCGGCGCGGAATAGCCGACCCGAGCCACCCGGTTCCCCTCCCGGACGGGATCGGCGGCGAAGGGGACGGCATGGGTGCGGCGGAGGTGCTCGAGCGGCTGGGTGTCCGCCCGGCCGACGCGGACCTGACCGTCGTGCAGTTCTCCACCGCGTTCTGCGGGCCGTGCCGGGCGACCAAGGCGCGCCTGGACCGGCTGCAGGCCACCCGGCCCGGGCTGGCGACGGTCCACGTCGATGCGGAGAGCCACCTGGACGCGGTGCGCGAGCTCGGCGTCCGCCGCACTCCGGAGCTGTTCTACCTCGACCGCGAGGGGCGGGTGGTCCACCGGAGCAGCGGCGCGCCGCCCCTCGAGGAGCTGGCCGTCCTGGTGGACGCCCACGTGGGTGGGCGGATCGGTGGGTCGTCGTGATCGGCTACCCTCGCGCCGTGGGCATCCTGCTGACCTCGCGCCGCACAGTGGACCTGTGCCGCGTCGGCAGCTGCCTGTGTCCGGCCCTCTGAGGGCGGCACCGCGCCGTCCGGACGCGCTCTCCGCGCCGTCGGGATGCCCCACTTCTCCCGTGAGTTCCGCGCTCTGAGCGATCCGCGTCGTCCCTGCACCACCAGACCGACCGACCGCACACCGATCATCCGGAGGAACACCACCATGAGCCGTAACGACGTGCTCGTCACCGTCGACTGGGCCCAGGAGCACATCGGCCAGCCCGGCATCGTCTTCGTCGAGGTGGACGAGGACACCAGCGCCTACGACGGCGGCCACCTCGAGGGCGCCGTCAAGCTGGACTGGAAGCAGGATCTGCAGGACCCGCTGCGCCGCGACTTCCTGGACAAGAGCGCCTTCGAGCAGCTGCTGTCGTCGAAGGGCATCGGCAACGACGACACCGTGGTGCTCTACGGCGGCAACAACAACTGGTTCGCCGCCTACGCCTACTGGTACTTCACGATCTACGGCCACCGCGACGTCAAGCTGATGGACGGCGGCCGCAAGAAGTGGGAGCTCGACGGGCGCCCGCTGTCGAAGGACGCTCTTCAGCGCCCGGCCACCCAGTACCAGGCGTCCGAACCGGACCTGTCGATCCGCGCGTTCCGCGACGAGGTCGTCGCCTCCATCGGCAGCAAGAACCTCGTCGACGTCCGCTCGCCCGACGAGTTCTCCGGCAAGATCCTCGCCCCGGCGCACCTGCCGCAGGAGCAGTCGCAGAAGGCCGGGCACGTCCCGACCGCGATCAACATCCCGTGGAGCAAGGCCGCGAACGAGGACGGCACCTTCAAGTCCGACGCCGAGCTCGAGAAGCTCTACGCCGAGCAGGGCTACGACGAGAGCAAGCCGACCATCGCCTACTGCCGGATCGGCGAGCGCTCCAGCCACACCTGGTTCGTGCTGCGCGAGCTGCTCGGCCGGTCCGACGTCAAGAACTACGACGGCAGCTGGGTGGAGTACGGCTCGCTCGTCGGCGTCCCGATCGAGAAGTGAGCTGACATGTGCGCAGCCCCCCAGCAGGGCGGAACCCTCTCGGGCATCGACCTCAGCACGCAGACGGTGATCCAGGGCTCGGTGTGGCACGACGGCTCTCCCGTGGCCGGGGCCTACGTCCGGTTGCTGGACTCGACCGACGAGTTCACCGCCGAAGTGGTCACCAGCCCCGAGGGCGAGTTCCGGTTCTTCGCCGCTCCGGGGAACTGGAAGGTCCGTTCCCTGGCCTCCGTCGGCAAGGGCGAGCGGGTCGTCTCCGCCGAGGTCGGCCTGAACGAGACCACCGTCGTCATCGAATGATGATCAGGTGACGTGATCGTCAGGGGTCCTGGCTCACCGTCGACCGTGAGCCAGGACCCCATCAGCTGAGCCAGGACGTCCGCCTGGCGCCACAGGCGTCCGGGCGGCTATTCCACGCCGGGAGGCAGCCGGGTGGGGCCGGCCTCGGCCGGCCGGGCCCGGTCCTCGGGGAAGGTGCGGACGGCGACGATGGCGACGTCGTCGGCGCCGGGCTCGGGCACCAGCCGGGCCAGCACCGTGTCGAGCAGCTCCTCCAGCGGGGTCTCGCCGAGATCGCGCAGGGCCTCCCGCAGCCGCTCGATCCCCTCGTCGAGGTCGGTGTCCCGCCGCTCGACCAGCCCGTCGGTGACCAGCAGCAGGGTGTGGAGGTCGGGCAGGTCGACCGTGTGGTCGCTGCGCGCCGCGTCGGGGTCGATCCCGAGCATCAGCTCCGGCGGGCTGGTGAGCAGCGTGCTCGTGCCGTCGGGCGCGAGCAGGACAGGCGGGAGATGCCCGGCGTTGCTCCAGCGGAGCAGCCGCCGGCCGGCTACCGCGGCGTCGGGGTGCCGCTCGATCCGCGCCAGGACGGCGGTGGCCAGCGTGGAGACGGCCAGCCCGAGGGCAGTGTGTTCGACGCGGGTGATGGTCGCCGCCGGCCCCTGGTCGTCGTCGTAGGCGAGCGCGCGGAGCAGTCCCCGGATCTGCCCCATGGCCGCGGCCGCGCTGCTGTCGTGGCCGACGACGTCACCGATGACCAGCATCGTGGCGCCGTCGGGCTGCAGGAAGGCGTCGTACCAGTCCCCGCCCACCTGTGCCTCGTGCGCCGCGGGGCTGTACCGGACGGCGATCTGCAGGTGGTCGGGCTCCGGCGGCGGCGTGAGCAGTGACTGCTGCAGCCGGTCGGAGAGCGCGCGGTCGGCGGCGGCGCGGGCGGCGAGCGCCTCCAGCTCCGCCGCCTGGCGCTGGGCGGCCAGCCGGTCGGTGAGGTCGCGGAAGGAGACGACCACGCCGGTGAGCACGCCGTCCTCGACGGTCGGCACGACGACCATCTCGACCGGCATGGGGGTGCCGTCCCGGCGCCAGAACGTCTCCTCGTCGGCCACGACGGTGCGGCCGGTGCGCAGGGCCCGCCAGACCGGGCACTCCTCGTGGGGGTAGGGGGAGCCGTCCGGGCGGTGAGCGTGGATGAGGGCGTGCTGGTCCTGGCCGAGCTGCCGCGCTGCGCCGTAGCCGGTCAGCCGGGCGGCCGCCGGGTTGAGGAACTCCACCCGGCCGTCGATGTCCAGGCCGTAGATCCCGTCGGCGACGTTGGCCAGCACCCGCTCGGTGATGGTGAGCGCGCGGGACAGCTTCGCCTCGGTCTCGCGGAGGACCTCGAGGTCCTGGGCGCGGGCGGTCGCGACCTGGCGCAGCGTGGAGGCCTCGGCGCCGGCGGCCCGCGCCTCGGCGGTGACCCGCTCGGTCTGCAGCCGATCGGTGATGTCCATGCCGGTGATCAGGAGGAACTCCTGCTGGTCGCCCTCACGGACGAGCTGCATCGTGAGGTCGGCGGTGCGCTTCTCGCCGTCGGCGAGGAAGAAGCCGGTGACCGCGCGCACCGGTTCGCCTCCGGCCGCCACCTCGAGGCACCAGCCGCGCACCGTGGCGCCCAGCTCCGGGTCGCCGGCCCACCAGCCGGCGCGCCAGAAGGGTCGGCCCAGCTGCTGGTGGCGGTCGAAGCCGCAGCCCTCCACGGCCAGTTCGTTGGCGGTGAGCAGCGTCCCGGCGGTGTCGCACACCGCGGCGAACATGAACGAGGAGTCGTGCAGCACGGAGTACCACGGCGGTGTCCCGGGGAGCGCCTCGTCCCCCGGGGTCGGCGTCACGCCCCGGCCGGCCTCGGCCATGTCGATGAGTGCTCCTCCCGATCCGTCCCGCCGTCCGCGGGGCCGGTCCAGCCTGCCGTATGCCTCTCCCGGCCACCAACGCCCCGCCCGCTCCGGGGGTGTCGGCCGCCGCGGGGTTCAGAGCCCGATCAGGCCGGCCAGTTCGCCGACGGCACGGTCGAACCAGCGATCCGTGTCGGGGACCGAGCCGACCAGGTGCCTGAACAGCTCCGAGCTCACCGCGCCGAACAGGGCGCTCCAGGCCAGCAGGGCCCGCACGCGCACCGTCTCGTCCAGGGACGGGTGCTCGCCCCCCAGGATCTCCACCGCCGCGTCGCTCACCAGCGCGGGATCGCGCTCGCCGGCTGCCCGGGGGAGCGCGGCGGCGCCGACGGGTGGTCGGCGGCCTCGGCCGCGGCCCCCGGGTCGTCGTACCCGTCGACGATCAGCCGGGGGCAGGGAGTCGCGGCCCGGGAGTTGTGGCCGGCTGACGCCGGCGGGCCCGGGCGTCACTACGGTGGTTCCCATGCTTTCTGCCTGGGTCCTGGTCGTCCTGACGGGGGCGTCGGCGCTGGCGCTGGGTTACGGCGCCGTCCGGCTCTCCCGCGGTCCGAAGGCGGCTCGGCGATGAGCGGCCCGACGGAGCTGCCGGTGCCCGACACCGCCGACGTCCGCACCGGTCCGGAGGTCTCCGAGGCGCTGCTGTCGGTGCTGCCGCTGCTCGGCGAGTGGCACGGTGAGGGACAGGCGGCGGGCGCAGGCGGTGACCACCGGTTCGGCCAGTGGATCCGGTTCGGCCACGACGGCCGCGGTTTCCTCGCCTACGAGTCCCGGACCTGGCGGCTGACCGACGACGGCACGATCGTCGGGCCGGACGTGCGCGAGTCCGGGTTCTGGCGTCCCCGCGGCCAGGACGACGTCGAGCTCCTGGTGGCCAGCCCGGACGGGCTCGTGGAGATCTACGTCGGCACCGCGCGCACCACCACCAGTTGGGAGCTCACCAGCGACGTGCTGGCCCGCACCCCCGACGCCCCGGAGGTGAGCCGCGCGGTGCGGCTGTACGGCATCGTCGAGGGGGCGCTGATGTACGCGATCGACCGGGCCGCCGGCGATGCGCCGCTGCGCCCCACGATGTCGGCCCGCCTGGACCGCCTCCGGTGACCGCCGTCCCGGCGGCGACCCCGTCGTCGTCCACCCACCCCACCACCCCGCGCGCGATCGCCGACCGCTACGTCGACGCGGTCTGCGACCTCGACCCGATCGTGGCCACCTCGCTCGGCACCCGTCCCGGCGACGACCGGCTGCCCGATCCCGGGCCGGCCGGGCTGGAGGCGGAGGCCGAGCTCGCCCGCGCCACGCTCGCCGAGCTGGACCGCGCGCTCGCCGCGGACCCGACGCTGGACGACGATCCGGTGGAGCGCCGCTGCGCCCGGCTGCTGCGTGAGCGCCTGGGTGCCCAGCTCGCCGGCCACGAGGCGGGGGAGGGGTTCCGGTCGCTGAACAACCTGTTCAGCCCGCTGCACACCATCCGCCAGGTGTTCCTGCTCATGCCGTCGGCCACCGAGGCGGACTGGTCCGTCCTCGCCCGCCGGCTGGCCCGTGTCCCGGAGGCCTACCGCGGCTACCGGCAGACCCTCGCCGACGGCGCGCGGCGCGGCCTGCTGGTGGCGCCGCGGCAGGTGCACACCGTCGTCGCCCAGCTGGACGAGTGGCTGGCCGGGCCGTTCTTCGGCCGGTTCGTGGCCGCCGGGCCGGAGGTCCTGCGCGCCGAGCTCGACGCCGCCGCGCGCGCCGCGGACGGCGCGGTGGCGGAGATCCGCGACTTCCTGCGCGACGAGTACGGCCCGCGCACCGAGGGGACCCCGGACGCCGTCGGCCGGGAGCGGTACGCCCTGGCCGCGCGTCGCTGGACCGGCTCCGACCTCGGTGCCGGCCCGGCGTCCGGAGGAGGGGGCCTGGAGGAGGCCTACGCCTGGGGTTGGGCCGAGCACCAACGGATCCTGGCCGAGCAGCGCACCGAGGCGGAGAAGGTGCGCCCGGGGGCGACCCCGCTGGAGGCGATGCGCTGGCTGTCGCTGAAGGGGCCGGCGGTCGAGGGCGTGGAGGCCGTCCGGGCCCGGCTGCAGGCGATGATGGACGAGGCGATCGCGGAGCTGGACGGCACGCACTTCGATCTGGCCGAGCCGGTCACGAGGGTCGAGGCGATGATCGCCCCGCCCGGTAGCGCCGCGGCCCCCTACTACACGCGGCCGGCCCAGGACTTCTCCCGGCCGGGCCGGACCTGGTTGCCCGCGCTGGGCCGCACCCGTTTCCCGCTCTGGGACCTGGTCTCGATGTGGTACCACGAGGGCGTCCCGGGGCACCACCTGCAGCTGGCCCAGTGGGCGTACGTCTCCGCGGACCTCTCGACGTACCAGACCTCGCTGGGTTCGGTCGGTGCGGACGTGGAGGGCTGGGCGCTCTACGCCGAGCGGCTGATGGACGAGCTGGGCTACTTCGCCGACCCGGGTGAGCGGCTGGGGTTCCTCGACGCCCAGCAGTTGCGCGCCGTGCGGGTCGTCATCGACATCGGCATGCACCTGGAGCTCCCGGTGCCCGACGACGCCGAGGGCATCCTCGCCGCGCACCGCGGCCGGCCGTGGACGCCGGAGCTGGCGCGGGCCTTCCTCGGGGAGAACTCCGGCGCCGACGTGGCGTTTCTGGACAGCGAGCTGGTGCGGTACCTCGGCATGCCGGGGCAGGCGATCAGCTACAAGCTGGGGGAGCGTGCCTGGCGGGAGGGACGAGACGCGGCCCGCCGGGCCCGGGGTGCCGCCTTCGACCTCAAGGCCTGGCACATGGCCGCCCTCTCCCAGGGGTCGCTCGGCCTGGACGACCTCGCGGCGGAGCTGGCCCGGCTCTGACGCCGGTGGGGCTCTGCTGCCGGGGCGTCAGTCCGGCGGGGGGCTCGTCGGGGAGGCCGAGGGCGCCGCGGGGGAGTCCGGCGGCTCCTCGGAGTCCGGCGGCTCCTCGGAAGACGGTAGCGGCGACAGGTCGCCGGGCAGGGTGGTGTCGGTCTCGCAGCCGTCCAGGTCGTCCCGCAGGCGGCTCTCCAGCGGCTGCAGCCGCCGGATCGCCTCGTCCAGTCCGCTGATGTCCAGGTCGGCCGCGGCGTTGCCCAGGTCGCCGACGACGTCGACGAGGTCCTGGGTCCCGTTCACCACGCGCAGGCACGCCTCGTTCACGGTGAACTCCGCGCGGGCCCCGGGCGTGGGGGTGCCGCCGTCCGACGGGGACTCGTCCGAGCCGGCCGGTGACTCGGTGGCGGTCGCGGGCACGGCCGGCGGGTCCTCGCGGAGCAGTCCCAGCGTGACGGCCCCGGCGAACAACCCCAGCACGAATGCCGGCGCCACGAGCCACCAGCTCCGGGGGCCCCCCGTCCGGCCCGGACGCCCGGCGCCGTCGCCGGCGGGCGCGGCCTCGGCCGCATCGGCCACCGGGGCCGCGGTCGCGCCGGCCGTCGTCTCGGGACGGTTCTCGGGCATCGGAGTCCTTCCGCCTGCGGGTTCTGGCTGATCGACCTACCCTTTCCCCACCACTGGTACTCGGTTGCCGACCACAGGCTTGGAGGCCGTGTTGAGGGCACGGTCCGCCGCGCGGGTACCGGCCAGAGCACTGTCCGCCGCCGGGCGCGGCTTCCGCTCGGCCGTCGTCGCCGGCCGGTGGCTGGTCATGGCGGTCTGGCTGGCCGCCGCCGTGGCGGCGGTGATGCTGCCGACCCCGTCGGGTGGCGGGGGCAGCAACAACTTCGGCGGCCTGCTCCCACCCGACAGCGAGGCCGTGCGGGTGCAGGAACGGTCCCTGGAGCAGTTCCGGGTTCCGGTGCTGTCCCAGACCGCGGTGGTCGTCCACGACCCCGGGGGGCTCAGCGCGCTGACCCGCGCCGACATCGCCCTGTGGGCGCTCCAGCACACCCAGGCGACGCTCCGCGGTGAGGCTCCGACCGCCGACGGCAGGATCGTGGCCGCCGTGCCGCTGCCCACCGCCACGCCCGAGACGGCGGTGACGTACCTGTACACGACCGGCGGCACGTCCCTGGCCGACGCCACCGCGCTGGCCCGCCAGTACGCGGCGCACTTCGAGAACCAGCCGGACGTGGACGCCTACGTCACCGGGATCACGCCGGCGCGGGTCCAGCAGGCCGAGCACCTCGAGGCTCGGCTGCACCTGTTCGAGGTGGCCACCCTGGTGCTGATCGCCGCCGTCGTCGGGCTGACCTTCCGGTCGGTCGTGGCGCCCCTGGTGGTGCTGGCCGCCGCCGGGATCGGCTACCTGGTCGCGGTGTACGTGCTGGCCCTGGCGGCCGCGGCGCTCGGGTTCGCGCTGCCCGATCAGCTGCAGCCGCTCACCGCAGCCCTGCTCATCGGTGTGGTCACCGACTACTGCGTGCTGTTCTTCTCCGGCATGCGCCGGCAACTGGACGCCGGCGTGCCCCCGCACGAGGCCGCCCGGCGCACGGTCACCACCGACGGCCCGATCGTCGCCGTCGCGGGCATCACCGTGGCGGCCGGGACGGCGGCGCTGCTGGTCGCGGACTTCGAGCTGTTCCGGGCCTTCGGGCCGGCGCTGTCGCTCACCGTCGTGGTGGGGGTGGTCCTCTCCCTGACCCTCGTCCCCGCGCTGATCGCCGTCCTGGGGCCGCGGCTGTTCTTCCCCTCGGGCGTCGGCGGGAGCGGAGCCATCGACCGCCGGGCGGGGCGGGGCGCCCGGTGGATCGCCCGCGCCACCTCCTCCTCCCGCCGCGGCGCGCTGGTCGCCGTCCTCCTGGGCCTGGGCATCCTGGTGCCGGCCGCGCTGCCGGTGACCGATCTGCGGTTGGACCTGTCCTTCAGCTCCGGCCTGCCCGCCGGCGACCCGGTCCGGCAGGGGGCGGAGATCCTCGACGAGGCGGGGGTGCGCGGCGTGGTCGCGCCGACCGAGGTCCTGGTGGAAGGCCCCGGCGTCACCGAGCAGCGCGCCGCGCTGTCGGCGTTCCAGGGCCTGCTCAGCCGGCAGCCGGGCGTGGCACAGGTGCTCGGCGCGGAGCAGAACCCGCTGCCCGAGGAGTACGGGATCGTCTTCTCCGCCGACGGCGACGCCGCCCGGTTCGTCGTGATCCTGGACAGCGATCCGCTCGGGGCCACCGGCATCGCAGACCTGCGGCGGCTGGAGGACCGGATCCCGCAGCTGCTGGACGAGGCGGGGGTGGCGGGCGCGACGGTGGGCATCGCCGGTCAGACGGCGGTCGCCTCGGAGTTGGCGCTGATCACCCAGGACGAGCTCCGGCGCACGATGCTCGCGGTGCTGGTCGTGGAGTTCGTGATCCTGGCGCTCTACCTGCGCGCGCTGCTCGCCCCGTTGCTGCTGATCGTGACGAGCGCCCTGGGGGTGGCGGCCGCTCTCGGGGTGACGGTGCTGGTGTTCCAGGGATGGCTGGACGACCCCGGGTTGACCTTCTACGTGCCGTTCACCACGGCGGTGCTGCTGCTGGCGCTGGGGTCGGACTACAACGTGTTCGCCGTCGGCTCGATCTGGGAGGAGGCGGGCCGGCGCCCGTTGCGCGAGGCGATCGCCGTCGCGATGCCGGCCACGGCCCGCGCGATCAGCGCGGCGGGGATCATCCTCGCCACCACCTTCGCCATGGTGGCGATCATCCCGCTCGACAGCTTCCGCCAGGTCGCGTTCATCATGGCCCTGGGCCTGCTGATCGACACGTTCCTGATCCGACCGGTCCTGACCCCGGCCGTGCTCACGCTGCTCGGCCGCGCGGCGGGATGGCCCAGCCGGCGGATCCGGACGGCGGGGGTACCCATGGATGCCGCCAGGCAGGTGGCCCTGCTGGACAAGCGGGCGGCCGAGGCCGGCCGGGACCCGGTGGCCGCGGCCGCCGGCCCGTCGAAGGTCGGCACGTGAGCGAGCGTGCGAGCTCACCAGTGGGGCACAGCAGCGCCGCGAACGCGGACCACCGACAGGAAGAGGATGCACCGGTGAGCGAGCGAGCGGGCACGGACCCGCGGTCACCCCGGCGGCCGAGCCGTCGGACGGTCGGCATCGCGCTCGGCGTGCTCCTCGGCACGGTGCTCCTGCTGTGGGGCTCCGACCTCCTCGCGCGGCGCGCCGCGGAGGGCGTGGTCGCGCAGGCCCTGCAGGAGCGGACGGGCACCGTGGAGGAGCCTTCCGTAAAGGTGCGTGGCCTCTTCTTCCTCCCGCAGGTCCTCCGGGGTCGCTACGACGAGGTGGAGATCGCGATGGAGGGCGTGGTCTCCGGGCCGCTGCGGATCGACGCCGTCGACGCGCGGCTGGAGGACGTGTACCTGTCCTTCCACGACCTGCTGCTCGGGGACACCGACCGGCTGCTGGTGGTCGACACCGAGGCGGAGGTCTTCCTCTCCTACGAGGATCTGAACCGGTACCTGGAGCTCACCGGCCGGCCGCTCGCGCTCGAGGCGGCCGACCCGGGGGAACTGCGGGTGATCGGCGCCGTCGAGGTGCTCGGCGCCACCGTCGAGGCCTCCGCGGACGTCGCCCTGGGCGCGGACGGCGGCTCGCTGGTCGTGGAGCCGACCCGGTTCGGGGGCGTGCGCGGTCTGAGCGGGGTGAGCGAACTGCTGCTCGGTCAGCGGTTCACCTTCCGGGTGCCGCTCGACCCGCTGCCCTTCGCCCAGGAAATCACCGGCGTGGAGGCGACCGATTCCGGGGTGGTCGTCGACGTGACCGGCGACTGGGTGGTCATCGAGCCCTGAGCGGCCGGGCGTTCAGCCCCGCGCCGGGACCGGGTTGACCGGGTCGTCGCCGTGGCCTACCCGGTCGTCCGGGGAGGCCGGGACGACCTCCAGCCCCGGCGTGGCGAGCAGCTCGGCGATGCACGCCGCGCTGCCGGCGACGTGGGTGCTCATCAGGTCGATGTCGGTGGTCACGCACCACGCACGGTCGGCCGGCCACCACAGGTTGGCGCTCTGCTCGGAGGGCTCCGGCGCGAGGTTGCGGACGGCGTCGGTGACCCGGCCCCGCACGAGGACGACGTCGCGCCCCCGTGGCAGCGACAGCCGCGGGGCCGTCCGGAGCTCGCCGGCGCCGGAGCCGGATTCTGCCCACCGCCCGAAGAGGCAGTGCTCCGGGGTGGTCGTGTGCCGGCCCAGGACGGCGGCCATCCGCGCGGCGAGGGTGCACGGCAGGTGACCCTCGGCCGGGACGCCGTCCCAGGTGGGCGGCTGGCTGTCCTCGGTGAGGTACTCCCAGCCGCCGGTGATCGCGGGCCACTGCATGCGGGGGTGGTGCACGGTGCCGTTCAGGCGGGCGACGTCGCCCCAGGGGATCTCGACGTCGTCGTCGCCGTCGTAGCGGTATGCGGGGTGCAGCACCCGCGCGTACGCGGGGAAGACCGGCGGGACGAGGGAGCCCACGGTGCTCCAGTGCGACCGGGCGACCGCCTCGGCGATCCAGGCGCCGGCGGAGACGTCCGCCTCGACCGGCAGGCCGCCGAGCTGCACGCGCACTCCCCCCGGGACACGGACAACCCCCGGGCTGCTCCGCGGCGCTGACCTCCGGAGAGGGAGCTGCACGCGGGCCGACTGGACAACTGTCGGCGGCCCGGGGGTCGGGTGACTGTCCGGTTCTCGCTCGCCGCCGTACGACGGACGGGCGATCTGCCGTCGCTCAGACATGAGTCTGAACGGGCGGCCCATCTGGACGGCGGCTAGCGGACAGCCACCTCACGAGTCCTGTAGCTCAGCAAAGTTACGGACCACCTCCTCTCTCGTGTGCCACGACGGTACGACCGGGAGATCCGGGCCTGCAAGCGGATTGCTCCGCTCACAGCGAACGCGCTGGTCGCGGCGTGCGCAGTGGCCCCGCCCGGCGTGTCGGCGCGGGTCAGCTGCCGTTCGGGCCCAGCGTGCGCCCCGGCGGGCGGGTGCCCTTCCAGTCCGGGTCGTGCTCGGCCTCGTCGTCGACGGTCTCGTAGGAGGCCGGAGGAGCCGCGTCGGGGTCGACGTCGTCGACCTCGGTGTCGGCCAGGGTCCGTCCCGGGGGCAGGGCGCCGTCCCAGTCGGGGTCGTGCTCCGCCCGGTCGTCCACGGTGTCCCAGACATCCGGGATCCCGTCCCGGTCGACGTCGCGGGTCTCCGCCGCGTACGTCTGCTTGTAGCGCCGGTTCCGCAGCCGGAGGATGACCGCGGCGAGCACGGCGGCGAGGAAGGTGCCCGCCAGGATGCCGACCTTCGCGTGCTCGTAGGCCTCGCTCTCGGCGCCGTACGCGAGTTCGGTGATCAGCAGCGAGACGGTGAACCCCATCCCGCCGAGCAGCGCGAGCCCCAGCACGTCGGGCCAGCCCAGGCTCTCGTCGAGCTGACCCCGGGTGAAGCGCTGGATCAGCCAGGTGGCGCCGGTGATGCCGATCGCCTTGCCCGCCACCAGGCCGACCATGATCCCGATGGCGATGCTGTCGCCGAGCGACTCGCCCAGGCCGGAGAGCCCACCGACGGCCACGCCCGCGGAGAAGAAGGCGAACACCGGGACGGCGACCCCCGCCGACAGCGGCCGGATGCGGTGCTCGAAGTGCTCGGCCAGGCCCGGTCCGGCGTCCGGTCCACCGGCGGCCTCGCTGCGGAGGACCGGCACGGTGAAGGCGAGCAGCACCCCGGCGACGGTGGCGTGCACCCCCGACTCGTGCATGAAGACCCAGGTGAGCACGGCCAGCGGGAGCAGCAGCCACCAGGACCGGATCCGCTTCTGCACCAGGAACCCGAAGAGCGCCAGCGGCAGCAGCGACAGCGCGAGGAACGGGACCGAGAGCTGCTCGGTGTAGAAGATCGCGATGACGACGATGGCCAGGAGGTCGTCGACGACGGCGAGGGTGAGCAGGAACGTGCGCAGCGCGCTGGGCAGGTGGGTGCTGATCACCGCGAGGACGGCGAGCGCGAAGGCGATGTCGGTGGCCGACGGGATCGCCCAGCCCCGGAGCGCGCCTTCGGCCCCGCCCAGGTTGAGCAGCACGAAGAACAGGGCGGGTACCGCCATCCCACCGACGGCCGCGGCGATCGGCAGCGCCGCGCGGCGTGGCTCGCGCAGGTCACCGGCCACGAACTCGCGCTTGAGCTCCAGGCCGGCGACGAAGAAGAAGATCGCCAGCAGGCCGTCGGCGGCCCACGTGCCCAGCGTCAGGTCCAGGTGCAGGGCGGACGGCCCGACACGCGCGTCGCGCAGGGCCTCGTAGGAGTCTCCCCAGGGCGAGTTCGCCCAGACCAGCGCGATCGCCGCGCCGATGAGCAGCAGGGCGCCGCCGACGGTCTCCTTGCGGAGCACCGAGGCGACCCGCTGCGCTTCGGCCCAGGAGCCGCGACCGAAGAGGCGGGTGGAGGGGGGAGAGGTCACAGTGCGGCTCCGGTGATAGGGGTCGGCGAAAAGACTGCCGACCAGACTTCCCGGCTCACCTGATGTCCAAAGCTACCGGGCCAGCAGCTCGCGGACCCGTCGGGACAGGTCACCGTCCCCGCGGCGGACGCCGTCGACGGTGTGCACGACGGCGGCACCTCGTACCCCGGAGAGCAGCCAGACGGCGTCTGCGGCGTGCAGGTCGTCGACCGTGCCGGGGGTGACCGACGTGGGCCAGCCGTCGGCCGCCGCCGCGGTGAAGAGCCGGGCCTGGGTGGTGCCGGGGAGGATCCCGGTCTCGACCGGGGGAGTGTGGAGGGTGCCGCCGGCCGCCCAGACCACCGTGGAGGTCGGGCCCTCCAGCAGGCGACCCTCCAGGCTGGTGAAGACGACGTCGTCGGCGCCGAGGTCGTGCGCGTGCCGCTGGGCGGCCATGTTCACCGCGTACGAGAGGGTCTTCGCGCCCCCGAGCAGCCAGGGCGCGCCGGCCCGGAAGTCGGCGGGCACACCGAGGCCCAGGGTGGCCACCGAGATCCCCTCGGCGCGCTGGCGGAGCGTGTCGGCGGGGACGGGGGCGAGCAACGCGAGCGCGGTCGGTGGTGTCCCGTCCCCCAGCCCGCGGGTGAGGAAGAGCCGGCAGACCCCCTCGAGCGCGGCCGGCCAGTCGGCGAGGACCGCCGCCACCATCTCCATCCAGGCCTGGTCGCCGGGAGCGGGCAGCCCGAGCAGGGCCGCCGAGCGGGTGAGCCGGGTCAGGTGGGCCGCCAGGTGCGGTGTGCGGCCGGCGACGACGGCGACGGACTCGAAGATGCCGTCGCCGCGGCCCAGACCGAGGTCGAAGGCGGTCACCACCGGCTGGTGGGCAGGGACGGTCACGGCGGCCCCGTCCCGCCAGACGGCCACGCTGCGCTGCTCGTTCACCCGTCCAGCCTGCCGCACCCCCGGCATAGGCTCATCCCATGGGCACCGATGACGTCGCGGCGCCGCTCGCCGAGCAGTTGCGGGCCCGCGGTCTCCGGCTGACGCCGCAGCGGGCGCGGGTGCTGGCCGCGGTCGCCGCGCTGGCGCACGCGACGCCGGAGGCGATCGGTGCGCGGCTGCGCGAGGAGGCCGGTCCCGGCGGCAGCGCGCCCGACACCTCGACGGTCTACCGCACGCTGGAGCTGCTGGAACGGCTCGGGCTGGTCTGGCACACCCACCTGGGCCGCGGCGCGCCGGTCTACCACGCCGCCGAGCGGCCCCACCTGCATGTCGTCTGCGCATCCTGCGGGCAGATCGCGTCCGCGGCGCCGGACCTCCTCGACCAGGCGGCGGAACGTCTGGCCAGGGATCTGGGTTTCACCGTGGACATCGGTCACGTCGCCCTCTCCGGCACGTGCCGCGCCTGCCGAGAACGCGCCGGAACGGAGTCCTCATGACCACGCCCTCACCCCTCCTCTCCCGTCCGGGGGCGGTGCCCGTCGAGGTGGCGCCGGACGTCGCACGCGCCGTCGCCGCGCACTACGGCGATCCGCTGCGCGAGCAGCGTGCGCTCGCCGAGGGCGCCGGCCTGGTCGACCGCAGCGACCGCGACGTCCTCTCGGTGCCCGGTGCCGACCGGCTGTCCTGGCTGCACAGCATCACCAGCCAGCACTTCGAGCAGCTGGGCGACAGCTCGGGCAGCGAGGCCTTGGTGCTCAGCCCGAACGGCCACGTCGAGCACCACCTGGTCGTGACCGACCTGGGCGGTACCACGTGGGCCGACGTCGAGCCGGGTACCGGTGCGGCGCTGCACGCCTTCCTCGAGCGGATGCGTTTCATGCTCCGGGTGGAGCCCCGGCTGGCGACCGACGCCTGGGCGGTGCTGACCCTCGCCGGCCCGCAGGCTCCCGGGGTGCTCGCGACGGCGGGCCTGCCCGTGCCCGGAGCCCCCTACGCCGTCGCGGCTACCGGCGGCGGCTGGGTGCGCCGGATGCCGCCGATCGGGGACGGCGGTGCGGCTGCGTTCGATCTCCTCGTGCCGCGCGCCGGGATCGGGGCCACCGCCGACCGCCTGCTGGCAGCGGGCGCGGGCCTGAGTGGCATCTCGGCGTACGAGGCGCTGCGCGTGGAGGCCCGGCGTCCGCGGTTCGGCGTGGACAGCGACCACCGCACCATCCCGAACGAGCTGGAGTGGCTCAGCACCGCCGTGCACCTGGAGAAGGGCTGCTACCGCGGCCAGGAGACCGTGGCCCGGGTGCACAACCTCGGCCGTCCGCCGCGCCGGCTGGTGCTGCTGCACCTCGACGGTGTCAGCGAGGACCTGCCCGCCCCCGGGGAGCCGGTCCTGTCCGGGACCCGCACGGTCGGCCGGGTGGGCAGCGTCGTCCGGCACCACGAGCTGGGCGTGGTCGCGCTGGCGCTGGTCAAGCAGTCGGTGGCGCCGGACGCGGCGCTGACCGTGGGGGGCTCGACGGCCGCGATCGACCCCGACGACGCCCCCGCCGCGCTGGACGACACCCAGGCCGCGGTGCGCGACCGGGTCCGGGCGGTCCGGTCTGCGACGATCGGGTGAGCACCCCGGTCGCCCCGCTCCGGCTGGGCAGGCCGGTCCCGCTGACCTACGCTCCGCCCAGCGCCCGTCGATGACCACCGCCGATGCCCGGATGCCGGGTGTCCCGCACCTGGAGGCCACCCCGTGAGTACCCAGCCGTCCCCCGCCGGGGGTGCCGCCGTCGACGCGCTGCTGGACCCGTCCTTCCTCGAGGAGGCCGTGCGGCTGCCCATGGCCGACGTGCGGCGGCTGCGCCGTGAGGCGGAGCAGGAGGAGGTCAACCTCTCCTACACCCGCCGGCTGCTGCAGGGGCGGCTGGACATCGTGAAGCGGGAACTGCAGCGGCGGGCCGAGCACGACGGGCGGTCGCTGGTCGACCTGCTGCCGGAGATCCTGGCGGAGAAGGGCCGCGGGCCGGCGCACGGCCTGGGCCGGCACCAGACGGTGCAGCCCGCGCGGCCGGAGGACTACGAGTCCTGGGTGAACTCGCTGACCCGTGGTGCGGACCTGTCGGCCATCACCGATCTCTCGGACGAGTCGCTGGAGAGCGCCGCACGGTCGCTGGCCGAGGCCGAGAAGGGCCTGTCGGAGCGGCGGCGGGGAGTGCAACAGGTGATGGACGGGCTGGCCGGGGAGCTCGGCCGGCGCTACCGCGACGGCGAGGCCGACGTGGCCGCGCTGCTGGCCGACGAGGGCCGGCACTGACGAAGGACCACCCTGCGCCGCACCGTTCGCAGGCTCACGGTGGGCCCCTGCAGGGTGGCCGAGAAGACCTGTGGCCTGACAACCCCGTCCTCGTGGAGGTCTGGCGCTCGGGGTTCCTGGAGTCGGTGCACCGGGGCGCGCTCGTGGTGCTCGGCCCCGACGCCGCGGTCCGGTTCGCCGTGGGCGACGTCGGCCGGTCGGTGCTGCCGCGATCGGCGAACAAGCCGGTGCAGGCCACCGCCTTGCTGGCGGCGGGCTGGGCGCCGCGGTCGGGTGCGGAGCTGGCCATCGGGGCCGGCTCGCACAGCGGTGAGGACGGCCACCGCGACCTGGTCGCGGGGATGCTCGCCGCCGTCGGCCTCGGCCCGGAGGACCTGGGCTGCCCGCCGGCGCTCCCCCAGCACGAGGCCACCCGGGCCGCCTGGCTCACGGACGGCCGGGCGGCCGAGCGACTGGCGATGAACTGCTCGGGCAAGCACGCCGCGATGCTCTCCGCCTGCGTGGCGGCGGGCTGGCCGACGTCGGGATACCTGCGGCGCGAGCACCCGCTCCAGCAGGCGGTCGAGGCGCGGCTGGCCGAGGCGGCGGGGGAGCCGGTGGGTGCCGTCGTCGTCGACGGGTGCGGCGCGCCCCAGCACGCGCTGTCGCTGACCGGGCTGGCGCGCGGGGTCCTGTCCCTGGTGGAGGCGCCCGACCGGTCCCGCGAGCGTGCCGTCGCCGATGCGATGCGCGCCCATCCCTGGTTCGTCGCCGGCACCGGTCGCGAGGACACCGACCTCATGGGTGCGGTTTCCGGGTTGCTGGTGAAGGGCGGGGCGGACGGCGTGCACGTGGCGGCGCTGCCCGGCGCCGGTGCGGTGGCGCTGAAGCTCGACGACGGCGGTGACCGCGGCCGGACCCCGGCGCTGAGTGCCGGGCTGCGCCGGCTGGCGGTGCCGGCCGAGGTGCTTGCTCCGTGGGCGCGCCCCGGGGTGCCCGGTGGCGACGGCGTCGTCGGTGAAGTCCGGGGAGCTGCAGCGCTCAACCCCTGAGCTGGCTCTTCGCACTGTGAGGGTGTTCACGCCCGGGTGCTAACCGATCCGCTTGCAATAGCTAGCACCCGGGGCTAGCGTCGTGGGCGTGCAGACCCCAGGTGAGTTCGTCCGCGAGCAGGTGACCACGGTCCGGGAAACGGTGGACCGGGTCGCCGGCAGCGTGGCGGAGTCGGTCGCCGAGACGCCCCGCGTCTCGTCGGTCAGCTCGTCGGTGGGCGACTTCATCCGCGAGCAGCGCAGCGCCGCGCGTGTCTCGCTGCGCGAGCTGGCCCGCACGGCCGGTGTCAGCAACCCCTACCTGTCCCAGGTGGAGCGGGGTCTCCGGAAGCCGTCGGCGGAGATCCTGGCGTCGATCGCCCGGGGCCTGAAGATCTCCGCCGAGACGCTCTACGAGCAGGCGGGGATCCTCGACCGGCGTACCGGGAACCCGGACACCGTGGCGGCGATCCGCAACGACGACGCACTGTCCGAGCGGCACAAGGCCGTCCTGCTCGAGCTCTACGAGACCTACGTCCGTGAGCACCGGGCCGCTTCCCCGGCTGCCAGCTGAACCTCCCCCCACCCTCCCTCCTGAAGGAGTCGGCATGTCCCCCACCCAGACCGCGAAGCAGTACGGCGAGACCGTCGCAACCGTGACGAGGACCAACCTCCTGGCCGCCATCGGCGCCGGTGACCTGGCCGTCGAGCGGGCCCGCACCGCCGTCGCCTCGTTCCGTTCCAAGGCCGAGGCGCTGCCGGGCGAGGCCACCGTGCAGGCCGATCTGGCCGTCAAGGAGGCCCGCACCCGGGCCACCGAGGCCGCCGGGACCGCGCGCACCGCCGCCCAGCAGCTGGCGACCGTCGTCCGCCCCGAGACGCTGCGCAGCACCGTCACCGGGCTGGTCGCGACCGCTCGCACCCAGGCCACCACGACCGTGGAGACCCTGGCCGGACGCGGCGCGGAGGTCGTCGAGGAGCTGCGCCGTCAGCCGGGTGTCCGCCGGATCGCCCGGCGCGCCGAGCAGACCGTGGACACCGTCGAGGACGCGGTCGAGGACGCCATCGAAGAGGCCGCCGAGGCCGTCTCCGAGGCGTCGGACGAGGTCACCTCGGTCGCGCAGAAGACCGCAGCCAAGGCCGACAAGGCCGCCACCACGGCCGAGGAGACCGTGCGGGAGACCGCCGACTCCACCAAGGCGACCGTGGCCGAGGTCGCCGAGGAGCCGGTTGCCGCCCCCAAGGCCAAGCCGGCGGCCAAGAAGAACAGCGCCGCCACCAAGAAGTCCCCGGCCACCTCGGTCCGGGTCACCCGCGCCCGCACGGCCCGCCGGTCGGACCCCACCGCCGTGCCGGCCAAGAAGAACTGACGGCACGGTCGTCGACCAGGGCCCCGGAGCTGCGACCAGCGCTCCGGGGCCCTGTCGCGTCCTGGGTCTGCTCCGGGCTGCCCCGTCCGGGCGAGTCGGCCCGGTGAGCGGGTCGGACTGCCCGCGCGCGCGGGTAGGCTGGCCGCATGGGCGTGTTCGACGGGTGGCTGCTGCTCATCCTCTACGTGGCGTCCCAGGCGCTGACCGTCTGGGCGTTCGCGGACGCCGTCATCCGGCCCGCCGCCGGGTACGTGGCGGCCGGCAAGCTGAGCAAGCCCGGCTGGGCGGCCATCACCGGCCTGGCGGCGTTGATCATCTTCTGGACGCAGACGCCGATGTCGCTGCTGGGGCTGCCCGCGGTGATCGCAGCCATCGTGTACCTGGTCGACGTGCGCCCCGCCGTCCGTGGCCTGCCCCGCGGCAACAGCTGGTAACCAGGTTCCCCGCGCCGGGTCTGCCCGGCGCCGGCGCGCTCAGCGGCTGAACACGCCCTCGGGCGGCTCGGGCGAGGGGGTGGCCCCGGCGTCGTGCACCGGTTGCGCCGTGCCGGTGAAGCGGTCGAGGTCCGCCCCGTCGACGACCCGCGAAGGCATCGGGTCGCGGGCGCACGCGCGGCTGAGCGCGGCCAGCGGCAGGTCGGCGTCGGAGGCGACCGCCACCATGTTCCCGAAGCGGCGGCCGCGCAGGGTGCCCGGCTCGGCCAGCAGGCAGACGTGCCGGAACGCCGTCCGCAGCGTGGCGACCTGCGCACGGGCGAAGCGCAGCGGCGGGCCGTCGGCCACGTTCGCGGCGTAGACGCCGCCGGGCCGCAGGACGCGCGCCACCTCGGCGGCGAACTCGACGGTCGTCAGGTGCGCCGGCGTGCGGGCGCCGGCGAAGACGTCGGTGACGACGGCGTCCGCGCTCGCCGCGTGCATCGACTCCAGTGCCTCGCGGGCGTCGGCGGCCCGGACCCGGATGCGGGCGTTGCGGGGCAGCGGCAGGTGGCCGCGGACCAGGTCGGTGAGCGGCTGGTCGAACTCGGCGACCCGCTGGCGTGATCCGGGCCGGGTGGTGGCCACGTAGCGGGGGAGGGTCAGCGCCCCGCCGCCGAGGTGCACGACGTCGAGCGGCGCGCCCGGTTCGGCGGCGAGGTCGAGCACGTGACCCATCCGGCGGACGTACTCGAACTCCAGGTGCGCCGGGTCCTCGAGGTCGACGTGCGACTGCGGGGTGTCGTTGACCATGAGCAGCCAGGAGCCGTCGCGGTCGGCGTCCGCGAGCAGTTCGGCGGTGCCGCCGGCGACGGCGGTCGGTCCCGGCGGCACTCTCACCGGGGCCATCGTGCCAGGGCTCAGACCGGCGCGACCGCCGGCCAGCGCACCGTGACCTCGCCGTGCCGCCACCGCCGGCTGGACCCGACCAGCGGCCAGCCCTGCTCGCCGAGGGCCGCCACGGCCGCGGTCCACCGCTGGCGCGGGCCGAACGCGCTCATCCCGGCCGCGGCGGCCCACGCGGCATCGAAGGCGCGCAGGAACTCGTGCACCGGTTGCCCCGGGACGTTGTGGTGGATGAGCGCCTTGGGCAGGCGCTGGGCCAGGTCCGACGGCGCCGCGATGTCGGAGACCCGCGCGGCGAGCGTGAGGGTGAGCGGGCCGCCGGCGTCCAGCGCCACCCACGCCGAGCGCCGTCCCCACTCGTCGCAGGTGCCCTCGACGACCAGCCCGCCGGGCGCCAGCGCCCCGCGCATGGTGTCCCAGGCGCGGACGGCGGACTCCTCGTCGTACTGGCGCAGCACGTTGAAGGCGCGCACCAGCACGGGCCGGAGCCCGGCGAGCTCGAAGCCGCCTACCCGGAAGTCGACGCGGGGCGGGTCGCGGTCGGCCTCGACCGCCGTCACTCGCTCGGGGTCGATCTCCAGGCCGATCACCTCGAGCCCGTTCACCTCCGGGCCCAGGCGGTTCACCAGCTCGAGCGTGGTCACCGCCGAGGAGCCGTAGCCGAGGTCGACGACGAGCGGGCGGGCGGAGTCCCGCAGCCGCGGCACCTGGGTGGCCAGCAGCCAGCGGTCCACCCGGCGCAGGCGGTTGGCGTTGGTGGTGCCGCGGGTGGGCAGGCCCAGCGCCCGGGCCCGTCCGGCAGCGAGCCGGGGCGCCTTGCGCTGCGGCTGCGGGGGCAGCGTGGCCCGGCGCTTGTGCTCGTTGCCCGGCTCGCTCACCGGTGCGGAGCGTAGTCCCGGCTACCGTCGACCCGTGCAGCTGCGATCCGACGTCCCGCTCGCGGAGCTCACCACCCTCGCCGTCGGCGGGCCGGCCGAGCGGCTGATCGAGGTGCAGACCGCCGCGGAGCTGGTGGCGGCGGTCCGGGACGCCGACGAGTCCGGCCGCCCGCTGCTGCTGCTCGGCGGGGGCTCCAACCTGATCGCCCCGGACGAGGGCTGGCCCGGTGACGTGGTCGCCGTCCGCAGCCGTGGCATCGAGCGGCACGGCGACGAGCTGGCGGTGCAGGCAGGGGAGAACTGGGACGCGCTGGTCGCGTACACGGTGGAGGCCGGCCTCGCCGGCATGGAGGCGCTGTCGGGCATCCCCGGCCTCACCGGCGCGACGCCGGTGCAGAACGTCGGCGCGTACGGGCAGGAGGTCGCCCAGACCCTCACCGCCGTCCGGGTGTACGACCGCGCCGAGAAGACGGAGCAGACGCTGACGCCGGCCGAGTGCGGCTTCGCCTACCGCGACAGCCGGCTCAAGCGCGAACCCGGCCGCTTCGTCGTCCTCGAGGTGGGCTTCGCGCTGCACCCGGGCGAGCTGTCCCGGCCCGTCGGCTACGCCGAGCTGGCGCGCAGCCTCGGGATCGAGGTGGGCGAGACGGCGCCGCTGAGGGCGGTCCGCGAGGCGGTGCTCGCGTTGCGCCGCGGCAAGGGCATGGTCTGGGACCCGGCCGACCCCGACTCCCGCAGCGCCGGGTCCTTCTTCACCAACCCGATCGTGCCGGCCGCGCGCGCCGTCGACGGCTGCCCGAGCTGGCCGGCCGGCGACGGGCAGGTCAAGCTCAGCGCCGCCTGGCTGGTGCAGCACGCCGGCTTCGGCCGCGGCACCCGCGAGGGGCGGGTCGGGACGTCGTCGCGGCACAGCCTCGCGCTCACCACCGAGGACGGCGCCACCGCTGCGGAGCTGCTCGCGTTCGCCGAGAAGGTCGTCGCCACCGTGCAGGAGAGGTTCGGCGTCACCCTGGAGCGCGAGCCGACCGCCGTCCGCCCCTGATCGCTCGTCCTAGGAACTCGCCCCGACAGGGTGCGCTGATGCGCAGGTTCCCGCCCGGGAACTGCGCAACCGCGCTCACCATCGGCGCAGGGGGCGGGCTCAGCCCTCCCGGGCGACCTTGTGCTGGGCGGCCTGCGCGCGCGGCCGGATGACCATCAGATCGACGTTCACGTGGTGCGGCCGGGTGACGGCCCAGGCGATGCAGTCGGCGACGTCCTCGGCCACCAGCGGCTCGCGCACGCCCTGGTAGACGGCGTCGGCCGCGGCCTGGTCGCCGGTCCGGTTCAGCGAGAACTCCGCGGTCTTCACCATCCCCGGCGCGATCTCGATGACCCGGACCGGTTCGCCACAGAGTTCCAGCCGCAGCGTCTCGGCCAGCGTGTGCACCCCGTGCTTCGCCGCCGTGTACGACGCCCCGCCCTCGTAGGAGATCAGCCCCGCGGTGGAGCTCACGAACAGCACGTCGCCGGCCCCGGAGGCCCGCAGCGCGGGCAGCAGCGCCCGGGTCATCCGCACGGTGCCGAGCACGTTCACCTCGTAGGTCCGCGCCCACGAGTCCAGGTCGGCGTCGGCCACGGCGGCGGTGTCGAACGCGCCACCGGCGTTGTTGACCAGCACGTCGACCCGGTCGAGCGCGCCCACGAACGCCGCGACCGAGTCCGGGTCGGTGACGTCCAACGGGAGCGCCCGGGCGCCGATGGAACCGGCGAGGCTCTCGAGGCGGTCCCCGCGTCGCGCGCCGATCACGACGTCGAAGCCCTCGGCCGCCAGGCGCGCCGCCGTGGCGGCGCCGATCCCGCTCGAGGCCCCGGTGACGACGGCGGTGCGGCCGGCGCCGGGCAGCGGGCGGGAGTCGGATGGAGCGGTCTGGGCGGGGTCGGGCATGCGGGCCATCCTCGCGCTGTTGCAGGATGGGGACCAGACGGGGGTGCCGGTCCCCACCCGGCCAGTGCAGCGCAGAGCGGAGGTTCACGTGTCCGCTCGCCGATTCCCCGGCTCGGGGCTGCCCTCCCGGGTGGCCACGCTCTCGGTGCACACCAGCCCGCTGGACCAGCCCGGGGCCGGTGACGCCGGGGGGATGAACGTCTACATCGTCGAGGTCTCCCGCCGGCTGGCCGCCCGGGGCATCGCCGTCGACGTCTTCACCCGCGCCACCTCCAGCGACCTTCCGCCGGTGGTCGAGATGAGCCCCGGGGTCACCGTCCGGCACGTCAGCGCCGGCCCCTTCGAGGGCCTGGGCAAGGAGGAGCTGCCCGCGCAGCTGTGTGCCTTCACCGCGGCGGTGCTGCGCGAGGAGGCCCAGCACGAGCCCGGCTACTACGACGTCGTCCACTCGCACTACTGGCTCTCCGGCCAGGTGGGGTACCTCGCCCGCGACCGGTGGAGCGTGCCGCTGGTGCACACCGCGCACACCCTCGCGAAGGTCAAGAACGAGGCGCTGGCCGCCGGGGACCGCCCCGAGCCCCGGGCCCGCGTGATCGGTGAGGAGCAGGTGGTCGGGGAGGCCGACCGGCTGATCGCCAACACCGACGAGGAGGCCCGCCAGCTGGTGCGCCTCTACGGCGCCGACCCGGCCCGCACCCTGGTCGTCCCGCCCGGGGTCGACCTGGACCGGTTCACCCCGGGCAGCCGGGGCGCGGCCCGACGTACGGTCGGGGTGCCCGACGACGCCGTCGTCCTGCTGTTCGTCGGGCGGATCCAGCCGCTCAAGGCGCCCGACGTCCTGCTCGGGACCGCCGCGCGGATGGTCGCCGACGACCCGGCCCTGCGCGCCCGCCTCCAGGTGCACGTCGTCGGCGCCCCGAGCGGTACCGGTCTGGACGCCCCCCGCCAGCTCGAGCAGCTGGCGGCCACCCTGGGCATCGCCGAGCTGGTCCGGTTCCACCCGCCACAGCCGCCCGACCGGCTGGCCGACTTCTACCGCGCCGCCGACGTCACCGTGGTGCCCAGCCACAACGAGTCCTTCGGTCTGGTCGCGCTGGAGTCGCAGGCCTGCGGGACCCCTGTCGTCGCGGCGGCCGTGGGCGGGCTGCCGACGGCGGTGCGCGACGGCGTCTCCGGCGTCCTGGTCGACGGGCACGACGCCGCCGACTACGCGGCTGCGGTGCGGGCCGTGCTGGCCCGCCGGGAACTCCTCGCCGCCGGCGCGCGCCGGCATGCCGCCCGGTTCTCCTGGGACCGGACGGCCGACGCCCTGGTCGAGGCCTACGTCGCCGCCGCAGGGGAGATGGCGGCCGCACCACCGCGCCCCGCCCGCGAGCGGCGGGGCGGCGCGTTGCGCGCACTCCCCGGGACCTCGGTGGCCCGATGAGCCGACCGGACGGGGCCAGGACGACGGCGGAGCTCGACGCGGTCATCGAGCAGACCCTGCGCGACAGCGAGCTGGAGCACGAGCACCCGCGCCCGGGCGCCTGGGTGGTCGACCTGCCGGGCACCAAGAAGCTCAAGACGGTGTGCGGGTTGATCGTCGGTGAGCACTCGCTCCGCGTGGAGGCGTTCGTCTGCCGCCAGCCGGACGAGAACCGCGAGCAGCTGTGGACCTACCTGCTGCAGCACAACGCCCGCATGTACGGCGTCGCCTACTCGATCGACGGCGTCGGCGACGTCTACCTGACCGGCCGGCTGCCGCACGCCGCCGTCACCTCCGACGAGCTCGACCGGATCCTCGGTGCGGTCCTCAGCTACGCCGACGACCACTTCAACACCATGCTCGAGATCGGGTTCGGGACGTCGATCCGCCGCGAGTGGGAGTGGCGGGTCAAGCGGGGGGAGTCCCTGCGCAACCTGGAGGCCTTCGCCGCCTTCGCCGATCCCACCCGCGGGGCGTGACGGCGACCGACAGGTCCCGACCGGGCGCGGTGCCGCCCGGCGACGAGCTGCCTCCCGGCTACGCCCGCCGCTGGTGGGTGCTCGCCACCATGACGGTCTGCCTGCTCGTGGTGATCATGGGGAACACGATCCTCAACGTCGCCCTCCCGACGCTGCAGCGGGAGCTGGACGCCAGCCAGGGCGAACTCCAGTGGGTCGTCGACGCCTACATCCTCGTGTTCGCCGGCCTGCTGTTCACCTGGGGCATCGTCGGCGACCGGATCGGCCGCCGCCGGGTGCTGCTGATCGGGCTGGGCATCTTCGCCGTGGGGTCGGTGTTCGCCGCGCTGAGCGACAGCCCTCTGGAGCTCATCGCCTGGCGGGCGGTGATGGGCATCGGCGGCGCGGCGGTCCAGCCGACGACGCTCGCCGTCATCACCAACGTCTTCCCGCCCCGCGAGCGCGGGCGGGCCATCGGCGTCTGGGCCGGGACGGCGGGGATCGCGGTGGCGGGCGGCCCGCTGGCCGGCGGCGCGGTCCTGGAGCACTTCTGGTGGGGCGCGGTCTTCCTCGTCGGCGTGCCCGTGGCGCTGCTCGGCATCGTCGCCGTGCTCGCGTTCGTGCCGGAGTCGAAGGATCCCCACCCGGGGCGGCTGGACGTGCCCGGCGTGCTGCTGTCGATCGTCGCCCTCGCCGGCCTGGTCTACGGGATCATCCACGGCGGCGGGGCCGGGTGGACGACGCCGGGCGTCCTCGCGCCCCTGCTGGGCGGCATCGTCCTGCTGGCCCTCTTCGTCTGGCTGCAGCGCCGGTCGGCTCATCCGGCGCTCGACGTCTCGCTGTTCCGCAACCCGGCGTTCTCCGCGGCCGCCGGCGCGCTCGGGCTCAACTTCTTCGCCCTCCTGGGCGCCACCTTCTACCTCGTCTTCTACCTGCAGGGCGTCCGCGGCTACTCGCCCCTGCAGAGCGGCGCGGCGCTGATCCCCGTCGCCCTCGGCATGGCCGTCATGGCGCCGCGGAGCTCCGGCCTGGCCGAGCGGTTGGGCGCCAAGGCCGTCTGCGCGACCGGCTTCCTGCTGATCACCCTGTCGTTCCTCGGCGTGCAGCTGCTCGACCTCACCTCGCCGGTGTGGCTGCTGCTCGCGGTGCTGTCGGTGCAGGGTGTCGGCATGGGGATGGTGATGGCGCCCGCGACCGAATCGATCATGTCCGTCGTCCCGCGGGAGAAGGCGGGTGCGGGCGCGGCGGTGAACAACTCGGTGCGCCAGGTGGGCGGGGCGCTCGGCGTCGCGATCCTCGGCTCCCTGCTCGCCGGCACCTACGCGGCCTACCTGGGTGCGGGCGTCGACGGGCTGCCCGCCGGGGCCCGGGACGAGGCCAGCCAGTCGATCGTCGCGACGCTGGAGGCGGTGCGGCAGGTGGCGGCCGAGGGGACGCCCGAGGAGGCCCGGGCGGCCGCCGAGGTGGTGCAGCCGGCGCGGGTGGCGTTCGTCTCGGCCATGCACACGACGGCGATCGGCACCGCGGCCGCCACCTCCGTCGCCGCCGGTGTCGTGCTGGTGTGGCTGCCCGGCCGACGACGTGCGGAGTCCTCCGTCACCCGGTGACCCGTGGGGGAACGCCGATGGGGGCACCTCCCGCTTGCGGGGGACTCACCGTGGGCACTGCTGGACGGCCCTGCTGCCTGCCCGGACCCCGTCGGGCAGGATGGCGCCCGTGACGACCTCCCCGGGAACGCTGGTGCTGCTCCGCCACGGCGAGAGCGAGTGGAACAAGGCCAACCTCTTCACCGGGTGGGTGGACGTGCCGCTCACGGAGAAGGGGCGCGAGGAGGCCGCCCGCGGCGGCCGGCTGATGGCCGAGCACGGGCTGCTGCCCGACGTGTCGCACACCTCGCTGCTGCGGCGGGCGATCATGACCGCCGAACTGGCCTTGCACGAGGCCGACCGGCAGTGGATCCCGGTGCTGCGCTCGTGGCGGCTGAACGAGCGGCACTACGGCGCCCTGCAGGGCAAGGACAAGGCCGCCACCCTCGCCGAGTACGGCGAGGAGCAGTTCATGACCTGGCGCCGGTCCTACGACACCCCGCCGCCGCCCATCGAGCCCGGCAGCGAGTTCTCCCAGGACGGCGACGCGCGGTACGCGTTCCTGCCGCCGGAGGCCCGCCCTGCCACCGAGTGCCTCGCCGACGTCGTCGTCCGGATGCTGCCGTACTGGTACGACGCCATCGTCCCCGACCTGCGGCAGGGCAGGACGGTGCTCGTCGCCGCGCACGGCAACAGCCTGCGCGCCCTGGTCAAGCACCTCGACGGCATGGGCGAGCAGGAGGTCGTGGGGCTGAACATCCCCACCGGCATCCCGCTGCGCTACGACCTGGACGCCGACCTGCGGCCGGTGAAGCCAGGTGGGCAGTACCTCGACCCCGACGCCGCCGCGGCCGCCATCGAGGCCGTCAAGAACCAGGGCAAGCGCTGACGAACCGGCCCCGGAGGGGTCGGTGAGGAAGCGCTGGAGCCGCCCTGCGAAGGTGCCGCGACGAGCGGGGACCCGGAGGGTTCCCCGAGGAACGGCAGGGACCGGCTCAGCGCAACAGAGGGGACGGCTCCTGGCCGCGGTGTCGCCCGGAGGGCGACTGTGAATACAGCCTCACGCCCTGTAGCGCTCACCGGTGACCAGGTAGACCACCCGCCGGGCGACGCTGACCGCATGGTCGGCGAAGCGCTCGTAGTAGCGGCCGAGCAGGGTGATGTCGATCGCGGTCTCGATGCCGTGCGGCCAGTCCTCGCTCAGGAGCTGCCGGAACAGGCCGCGGTGCAGCTTGTCCATGGCGTCGTCGTCGGTCTCGAGCTCTCGCGCGGCGTCCAGGTCGCGCTTGGCGATGACCGTGGCCGCCTTCGTGATCAGCAGTTCGGCGACCTGTCCGGCCTCCAGGAACGCCGGGCGGACGTCCTGCGGCACGGCGTTGTCCGGGAACCGCATCCGCGCCACCTTGGCGATGTGCTCGGCGAGGTCGCCCATGCGCTCGAGGTCGCTCACGATGCGCATGGCGGTGGTGATCACGCGCAGGTCGCCGGCGACCGGCTGCTGGCGGGCCAGCACGGTGAAGCAGCGCTGCTCGATGCTCTCCCGGGTGGCGTCGATCTCCTCGTCCCCGGCGATCACCAGGTCGGCCAGGGCCACGTCGGCGTCGAGCAGCGCCGTCGTGGCGGTGCTCATCGCCGACCCCACCGAGTTGGCCATGGCCACCAGGCAGTCGTTGATGTCGTCGAGCTCCTCGCGGTAGCTGTCCCGCACGGTCGTCCTCTCCTCGTGATACCGGTCGACAGTAGGCCCCGTCCGGGGCCGGTCCGGTCGCCGCGAGGTGAACGTCGGCCCTCCTCGCGGTGAACACTGCCTCGTACGGGCGGTGAACCTCTCGCCGATGGCTGTTCCGGGGTGCCGGCGGACCTAGCATCTGAGCCGTGAGTCCACTGGTCGCCCTGGTGGTCGGCCTCCTCCTGGGTGGGGTGGTGGCCGCCACCGTCATCATCCGCTTCCGCACCATGTTCGGGGAGGCCCCCGACGGGGTGGTCGTCCCGCTTCCCGAGGCAGCGCTGGCGCGGCGGCTGGTCGACCTGATGGATCCGGCGATCGTGGTGGTCGGTGTCGACGACGCGGTGATCCTGGCCAACCCGGCGGCCCGGGCGCTGGGCATCGTGCGCGGCACCCGGCTGCTCGTCCCCGGCCTGCTGGCCCTGGCGCACGCGTCGAGGACCGGGGGCAGCCGGCGCGGCGACATCCGCCTCCCCCGCGACCTGGTCGGCGCTGGTCCCCGCCTGGTGGGGGTGCACGCCGTCCGGTTGGAGAGCGGCACGGTCCGGCCGCCCGGGCCGGTGGCCCTCGTGCTGCAGGACATCACCGAGGCCCGGCGGGTGGAGGCGGTGCGCCGCGACTTCGTCGCCAACGTCGGGCACGAGCTGAAGACGCCGGTCGGTGCGCTCACCCTGCTCGCCGAAGCGATCGAGGGCGCGGCCGACGACCCCGAGGCGGTGCAGCGGTTCGCCGGGCGCATCGCGGTCGAGGCCGACCGGCTGGCGCGGCTGGTGCGTGAGCTGATCGACCTCTCCCGGCTGCAGGGTGGGGAGCCGCTGCCGGAGCTGGTGCCCGTGGAGGTGGACCGGGTGCTGGGCGAGGCGGTCGACCGGACGCGCACGGCGGCCCGCGCCAAGCAGCTGGAGATCGTGCTGGGTGGCCAGCCCGGCCTGGTGGTGCGCGGCGTGGAGAGCCAGCTGGTCACCGCCGTCACCAACCTGCTGGCCAACGCGGTCGCCTACAGCACGGGGAACAGCCGGGTGGCCGTGGGCGCTCGCGCGCGGTCGGGGTTCGCCGAGATCGCCGTCACCGACAGCGGCATCGGGATCCCGCGGGCCGACCGGCACCGGGTCTTCGAGCGCTTCTACCGGGTGGACCAGTCGCGGGCCAGCAGCACCGGCGGGACCGGTTTGGGGCTGGCCATCGTCAAGCACGTCGCGAGCAACCACGGCGGCTCCGTGGCCGTCTGGAGCGAGGAGGGGCTGGGGTCGACGTTCACCCTCCGCATCCCGCTCGCCGGTGCCGGCGCACCGCCGGTGGCGGGCCCGCCCGCCGTACCTCAGGAGAGAGTGGAGACCGAGCGCTCATGACTCGTGTGCTGGTCGTCGAGGACGAGGAGTCCTTCTCCGACGCGCTGTCCTACATGCTGCGGCGGGAGGGCTTCGAGACCGTCGTGGCCGGGACCGGGCCCGATGCCCTCGCGGAGTACGACCGCGGCGGGGCCGACATCGTGCTGCTGGACCTGATGCTGCCCGGGCTGCCGGGCACCGAGGTGTGCCGCGCACTGCGGGGCCGCGGCAACGTGCCGATCATCATGCTCACGGCCAAGGACTCCGAGATCGACAAGGTCGTCGGGCTGGAGCTCGGCGCCGACGACTACGTGACCAAGCCGTACTCGGCGCGCGAACTCGTCGCCCGCATCCGCGCGGTCCTGCGCCGGCGTGGCGAGGTGGCCGACGCGGCCCCGGCCGACGGTGCCGTGCTGGAGGCCGGGCCGGTCCGGATGGACGTCGAGCGGCACATCGTCGCCGTCGACGGCGCGCAGGTGGCCCTCCCGCTCAAGGAGTTCGATCTCCTGGAGTTCCTGCTGCGGAATGCCGGCCGGGTGCTCACCCGGGCGCAGTTGATCGACCGGGTGTGGGGTTCGGACTACGTGGGCGACACGAAGACCCTCGACGTCCACGTCAAGCGGCTGCGGGCCAAGCTCGAGCCCGACCCCGCGAACCCGAAGTACCTGCTGACGGTGCGGGGTCTGGGCTACAAGCTGGAGACCTGATCACACCTGCGGTGACCAGGAGCGGCTTCGCCGCGCTCTCCATTCGGAGCCGGCCTTCGGCCCGGCCGGTGAATGGCTTCGAGATTCACCGGCCGGTCTCGTTCTTGAGCTCGTCGATCTTCTTCGACGCGTCGGCCTTGGAGATGTCCTCGGGGACCTCGTCGTCCGTACCGCGCGCGAGGGTCTCGAGGTAGCTCTTCTGCGCCCCCGTGGCCGGCTCGTCGCCGGTGACCCAGTTGTCGGGGTCCTTCTCGGTGGTCTGCTCGGCGGAGTTCGGCTCGCTCATCTGTTCGATCCTAGGCGTGCGTGAGCTCCCGCGCCTCCGGAACGGCCGACTGCGCGCGCGCTGCGCGCGCTGCCTCCCAGCGGCGCCCGGTGCGGTAGACGTGGACGCCCGCGCAGGCGGGGCACGCCACGTGCAGGGCGATGTGGGTCGGGTGGTTGACGACCGATCGGATCCGCCGGTCGGCGACCAGCTCCTCGGACCGGGTGGCGGGGCAGGTGATCAGCAACATGGGGCGAGCGTGCTCCCGGCCGCCCCACCGGACGAGTGGCAGGAGTGACCGTTATCGCAGGATTCCTGCCATAGTGGGCACATGGCAGACACGGATCTCCCGCTGGTCGTCAGCCTCGTGGTGGGCGACGGTCTCGTCGCCAGCTTCGGCCTGGGCGTGAGCAACGAGGTCTTCGGCTACGACCGTCGCGGCCTGGGCCTGCCGCTGTTCGACTTCGCCCTGGTCGCCGAGCGGCCGGGACTGCTCCGCACCGACACCGGCCTCGGCATGCTGGTCGAGCACGGCCTCGACCGGCTGGACCGCTCCGACATCGTGCTGGTGACGGCCTGGGAGACGCACGACGAGCAGCCGTCCACCGCGCTGCTCGACGCGCTCCGCCGGGCGCACGCGCGGGGGGCGGTGCTGGTCAGCCACTGCACCGGAGTGTTCGTGCTCGCCGCCACGGGGATGCTCGACGGGCTCCGGGTCACGACGCACTGGAAGTGGGCAGGGGAGCTCGCCGCACGCTATCCGCAGCTCGAGGTCGACCCGTCGGTCCTCTACGTCGACAACGGCCGCATCATCACCGGCGCCGGGACGGCGGCGGGGATCGACGCGCTGCTGCACCTGGTCCGGCGCGAGTGGGGCGCAGCCCCGGCCAACGCGCTGGCGCGGGAGATGGTCGTCCCGCCGCACCGTGACGGTGGTCAGGCACAGTTCATCGACGCACCCGTACCCGCCTGCCAGGACGATCTGCTCGGCGTCGTCCTCGACTGGGCCGCGGCCCACCTCGCCGAGGACATCAGCGTCGACGACCTCGCTCGCCGCGCGCTGATGAGCCCGCGCAGCTTCGCCCGCCGGTTCAAGGCCACCACCGGTACGACTCCGCACGCCTGGCTGCTCGGCCAGCGCCTGGCCGCGGCCGAGGAGTTGCTGGAGAACAGCGATGCACCGATCGAGGAGATCGCCCGGCTCGTCGGCTTCGGCACCGCGGCCGGGCTGCGCGAGCAGTTCACCCGCCGGCGCGGGGTCTCGCCCCGCGCCTACCGGCAGACCTTCCGGGCGGGCGCGGGCTCAGTCCGGGCCGCGCCGGTGCAGCTCGACGGGCACCGGCCGGCCAGGCAGCGGAGGACTGGCGGGATGGGGGGCGACCAGCCCCTGGTCGAGGCGGGCCTCGGTCAGCCGGCGTAGCTCCGCGTACGCCGCGGCGCCCAGCAGCGCGGTCAGCTCCGCGGCGTAGGTGAGCACCAGCGGCTCGGGCGAGACGTGCGCCGTCGGCGAGCCGGTGCACCACCAGTGCAGGTCGGCGCCTCCCGGCCCCCAGCCGCGCCGGTCGAACTCCCCGATGCTGGACACCAGCACGCTGCTGCCGTCGGGGCGCTCCTCGTGCTCCTGCTCCCGCCGCACGGGGAGCTGCCAGCAGACGTCGGGCTTGGTCGTGAGCGGGTGCAGCCCGGTGCGCACCGCCATCCGGTGCAGGGCGCAGCCGCTGCCGCCGGCGAAGCCCGGTCGGTTGAGGAAGACGCAGGCGCCGTCGACGACCCGCGTGCGCAGCGACCGGACGGCGTCGGGTTCGTCGGGGTCCACCCCGTCATCAGCCCGGTCCTCCTCCGTCCAGGCCGCGCGTCCCACCGGAGCCAGCTGCCAGTCCTCCCCGGTCAGGTCGGCGACCGCCGCGGTGACCCGGTGCAGGTCGTCCTCGTCGGTGAAGAAGGCCCCGTGGCTGCAGCACCCGTCGTCCGGGCGGCCCTCGACGACGCCGGCGCAGCCACGGCCGAAGACACACGTCCAGGCCGAGGTCAGCCAGGTCAGGTCGGCCCGGACCAGGTGCTCGGGATCGGCCGGGTCGGGGAACTCCACCCACTCCCGGGGGAAGTCCAGGCCGACCTCCTCGGGAGGCTCGTTGCGCACCGGGCCAGCCTAGGGCGCGGGCGACCGGCAGAATCGGCGCATGCGACTCGGGGTGCTGGACGTCGGCTCGAACACCGTGCACCTGCTGGTCGTGGACGCGCACCGCGGTGCGCACCCCACCCCGATGCACGACGACAGGTCCGTGCTGCGCCTGGCCGAGCACGTCGGAGCGGACGACGTGCTGTCCAAGGCGGGGGAGAAGGCCCTGCTGAACGCGGTGCAGGACGCCCGCAAGCAGGCCGAGAAGCAGGGCTGCGACGAGTTCATGGCGCTGGTCACCTCCGCGATCCGGGACGCGGTCAACGGCCTGGAGGTGCTCGAGCGGGTCCAGGACCGGACCGGGGTCGAGCTGCAGGTGCTCAGCGGAGAGGACGAGGCCCGGCTGACCTTCCTCGCCGTGCGCCGCTGGTTCGGCTGGAGCGCGGGCCGGCTGCTCGTGCTCGACATCGGTGGTGGCTCCCTCGAACTGGCCGCCGGCATCGACGAGGACCCGGAGGTCGCGCTCTCCCTGCCGCTCGGCGCGGGCCGGATGACGCGGCGGTTCCTCCCGGCGGCGACCGAGGGCCGGCGCCCCGACCTGGCCGCGCTGGACGACCTCGCCGCGCACGCGACCGACCTGCTGGCACCGGCTGCGGAGAAGATCGCCGCCGTCGGGCCGCCCGATCTGGTCGCCGCCACGAGCAAGACCTTCCGCACCCTCGCCCGGCTGGCCGGCGCCGCGCCGTCGTCCGCCGGACTGCGCGTGCCGCGCCAGCTGAGCGCCACGGGGCTGGGCCAGCTGGTGGGCTTCGTCTCCCGCATCGGGTCCTCGGCGCTGGCCGAGCTACCGGGCGTGTCGGCGAACCGGGCGCACCAGGTTCCTGCGGGCGCCGTTGTGGCTGCCGCAACTCTGCGTGCGCTGGACGTACCGTGCGTGCGGATATGCCCGTGGGCGCTGCGCGAGGGAGTCATCCTCCGCAGGCTGGACTCGTTGGGAGGGGTGTGATGGCCGAGCCGGACTGGAACCCGGACACAGGAGGACGTTCCCTCGCCGAGATCCTGCGCGAGGCCGGCGTCGAGTCCGCCGCCCGCACCGCCCGCCGCCGCCGTCCCGACGACGACGACACCGGCATCCGCCAGCGGCGGGCCGACGACGCCGCGGCTGCCGACCGCGCCGGGTTCGGCCGGCGCCGCAGTGACCACCAGGTCGCCGAGTCAGCGCCACCCCGTGAGCCGCGTGCGCCCAGGCGCGCCGCCCCCGGCCCGTCCACGGCGGCCATCCCGGGGCTGCGGCCGGACCGCAAGCCGGGGGTTCCGCACCCCTCCGCGCCGGTGCCGCCGCTGCGACGCCCGGCCGACGCCGCCGGAGCGCAGCGCGCGGCCGATCGCACCGCCGGCCGCGCCGGTGAGCGGGCGACCGCCCGGACGGCCGATCGCCCGGGGGCGCGCACCGCGAGCTCCCGTACCGGCCACGCCTCCACCGGACCGATCCCGGTGGTCCGGGCCGACGATCTCGACGACAGCGACCTCGATGCCACTCCCCGGGAGAGCGCGCTGGCCTGGCTGCGCTTCGCCGGGGAGCTGGTGATCGCGCTCGTGGCCGGGGTCGGCATCTACTTCGCCGCGACCGTGCTGTGGGAGATGCTGCCGCACCTGGCCGTCTTCCTCGCCCCGCTGGCGGTCACCGGCCTGGTCGGCGGGGTGAACCTCTGGCGGCAGCGGCAGGGTGCCGAACCGGTCGGGGCGCGACTGCTCGCGGTCCTCGTCTTCGCCGGCACCCTGCTGACCATCGCGCCGGCCGCCGGGCTGCTCGCCACCTCCTGACCACCGCGGTCAGGCGTCCGCGGACTCCTCGTCGCGCGAGGCGGCGAACTCGTCCACGATCGCCGATCCGAAGGCGTCCAGGTCGTCGGGCTTGCGACTGGTGATCAGGTTCCCGTCGACCACGACCTCCTCGTCGACCCACGTCGCACCGGCGTTGCGCAGATCCGTCTGCAGCGACGGCCACGACGTCATGCGGCGGCCGCGGACCACGCCGGCCTCGATGAGCACCCACGGTGCGTGGCAGATCGCGGCCACCGGCTTGCCGGCGTCGAAGAACGCCTTGACGAAGGTCACCGCGTCGGCGTCGGCCCGGACGAAGTCGCCGTTGATCACCCCGCCGGGCAGGACGAGCGCCGCGTAGTCGTCGGGGTCCGCGGCTCCCAGGTCGGTGTCGACCGTGCGCCGATCACCCTTGTCGATGTGGTCGTAGGCGGTGATCGTCCCCGTGCTGAACGAGACGAGCTCCGGCTCGGCGCCGGCCTCCTCGAGCGCCTGCCACGGCCGGTCCAGCTCGACCTGTTCGACTCCGTCGGTGGCCAGCACGGCCACCCTCATCCCGTCCAGTTCTCCTGCCATGAGGCGGCGCTACCCGGCCCCCGGAGCGGGCACACCAGGAGCACTACGGTTTCGGGCATGCCCGTCCGTCCGCGCTCCTGCCGCCTTCCCGGCCGGCTCGCGCGCCCGGCGCTGGGCGCGGAGGACGCCGTCCGTGCCGCCGGCGACCTCGCCGCGGCCGGGTGGCAGGTGTCCCTGGAGCTCCGCGGCCCCGTCGGCCGGCCGGCCGTGGCCCAGCTGACCACCCGGGTGGCCGAGGCGGGGCTGGCCGCCCGGTGCGAGGTCACGGTGCCGGTGGGGCGGGCGGACGGCGCCGTGGTCGACGTCCTCGCCGGTCTCCCCGTCGACGTCGCCCTGGCCGGTGCCCCCGGCGACGTCGACCCGCCGGCCTGCGCGCTGCCGCAGGCCCGGGTGGTGGTCGGTGCGGGGGAGCCGTCGGCCGAGGACCGCTGCCGGGCCTTCGCCGGGCGGCGGGTGCGGCTGGTCGCCACCCGGGGCCGGGGCACGGAGCTGGCGTTCGTGCGGTGCCTGAACGTCCTCATGACCGGCGACGGGCGACCCGCCGTCGCGACCGTCGATCCACGACTGATCGCCATCACCGGTGAGCGCGCGGCCTGGAACGGCCGCACGCCCGACAGCTGGGAGTACGTCATGCCCTGGGGAGAACCGACCGAGGACCAGCGCCGCCTGCTGGCCGCCGGCCATGCCGTCCGCGTCCTCGTGCCCGTCGCGGGGGAGCGGGCGTGACCGCCACCGGACGGCGCGGCCTGGCGATCATCGGCGGCGGGAAGATCGGGGAGGCGCTGCTGTCGGGCCTGATCCGGCGCGGGGGAGCCGACGGCATCCTGGTCGTCGAGCGCAGTCCCGAGCGGGCCGCCCAGCTGACCGAGCGCTACGGCGTCCCGGCGGTGGAGCTGGCCGACGCCGCCGCCCGGGCCCGGGTGCTGCTCCTGGCGGTGAAGCCGCAGGACATCGACACGCTCCTCGGGCTGGTCGCCGGGCACGTCGACGACGGCCACCTGGTCGTCTCCGTCGCCGCCGGGGTGCCGACGAAGCGGATCGAGGCGGCTCTGCCGGCCGGTGTGCCGGTGGTGCGGGTCATGCCGAACACCCCGGCCCTGGTGGACGAGGGGATGAGCGTGCTCTCGGCCGGGGCGCACGCCGGTGAGCAGGACCTGGACGAGGCGGAGGCGCTGCTGGCCGCGGTCGGGCAGGTGCGCCGGGTGCCCGAGGCCCAGCAGGACGCGGTCACGGCGCTGTCCGGCAGCGGTCCGGCCTACTTCTTCTACCTGGTGGAGGCGATGGTCGACGCCGGCATCCTGCTCGGCCTGCCCCGCGCGCTGGCCGCCGACCTCATCGTGCAGACCGCGCTCGGCGCGGCGGTCATGATGCGCGACACCGGCGAGCACCCCGTCCAACTGCGCGAGGCGGTGACCAGCCCCGGGGGGACGACGATCGCAGCCATCCGGGAACTGGAGCGGCACGGGGTGCGGGCGGCGCTGATCGCGGCCATCGAGGCGGCGCACAGCCGCTCGGTCGAACTCGGTGTCGACAAGGCCTGACGTCGACACGTCGACCAGCACTGGGCGTGAGTGGGCGAACACGTTAATGCATCGGCGGCCGAAATACCGCAACGCTGCGTCATCGGGTTCTCACCGTGTCGCGAAACGCGCCGGGACGGGTGTGCACCGTGTTGCATAGGTGTAGTTCTGCCTAGGACGGACCGGTCCGCCTGTTCGTTTCTTCCATCGCTTCAGTCACGCCCGTCCCCTTACTCTCAGTACCAGCGCGTGCGTGTTCAGTTGTCGGTGGGGAAGCCGGCGCCACGACACGAGCTAGGTACCGGAGACGAAGACATGACCATGCCCCAGCGCCACGCTGCCGCCACCGTCGTCCGTCCGGGGATGCCCATCCCCCGCCCGATGGGTCGCCCGATGAACGCCGCCGCCATGGCTCGTCCGGTGCCGGCCCAGCACCCCGCCGCCATGCCGCTCGGCCGCTCGGCCGTCCCGGCCCCCCGCGCCGCCGTCACCTTCCTGACCGTCGCCGAGGTCGCCTCGATGATGCGGGTGTCGAAGATGACCGTGTACCGCCTCGTGCACGCCGGCGAGCTCGCCGCCGTCCGCGTCGGCCGCTCGTTCCGTGTGCCGGAGCGCGCCGTGCAGGACTACCTGCGCGACGCCTACACCGACATCGCGTGACGACAGCGTCGGGAGCATCGCAGCGAGGAACGAGCGAGGAGCGGAGCGACCGCGGAGGCGGCGCACGACTCCGAGCGAGGAGCGGACCGGCGCGCGGATTCGCGCCGTAGGCATCGCCTGAGAGCCGGCCCCTGCTGCCTGGTCACGCCGAGTGGGCCCCGGAGGGGTCCGCGCAGGCGTGACGGGCCGGCTCCACCCGACGGGAGCCGGCAATTGGCCGCGGTGTCACCCGGAGGGTGACCGTGGGTAGAGCATCGCCGCGGGGTGGCTCGGGTACGCTCGGTTGCCGAGCGACACCGGGGGATATCCCCGCTGTCGCGCTCGAGCTGACATTCGTGACGACGTCGGGAGCAACACGTGGGTTCGGTCATCAAGAAGCGACGCAAGCGGATGGCGAAGAAGAAGCACCGCAAGCTGCTGAAGAAGACGCGCGTCCAGCGCCGCAACAAGAAGTGAGCTGACGCTCGTGCCGCCCGCGGTCGTCCTGGTCACCGGCGTGAGCCGGTGGCTGGGTGGTGCGCTGGCGGCCGAGCTCACAGCAGACCCGGGCATCGGGCGGGTCATCGGGGTGGACACCGTTCCGCCGTCGCCGGAGATGTTGCGCCGGCTCGGCCGCACGGAGTTCGTGCGGGCGGACATCCGCAATCCGCTGATCGGCAAGGTCATCGCCGCGGCGTCGGTGGACACCGTCGTCCACATGAACATCAGCTCGACCCCCGCCGGCTCCGGCGGGCGGGTGCCGATGAAGGAACTCAACGTCATCGGCACCATGCAGTTGCTCGCCGCCTGCCAGCGGGCGCCGTCCGTGCGGCGGTTCGTGCTCAAGTCGACCAGTGCCGTCTACGGCGCCTCCTCCCGCGACCCCGCCGTCTTCACCGAGGCGATGCAGGCGCGGCAGGTCCCCTCCGGCGGTTTCGCCAAGGACAGCGTCGACATCGAGGGCTACGTGCGCTCGTTCGCCCGTCGGCGTCCTGACGTGGACGTCGCCGTGCTGCGCTTCACCAACTTCATCGGTCCCCGGATCGACTCGCTGCTCACCGGGTTCCTGCGGATGCCGCTGGTGCCCACCGCGCTGGGGTACGACGCCCGGATGCAGTTGCTGCACGAGGACGACGCCCTCGCCGTGCTCACCCGGGCCACCACCGGTGGGTTCGCCGGGACCGTGAACGTGGGTGGCGACGGCACCCTCCTGCTGTCCCAGGCCATCCGCCGGCTGGGCCGCGTCGAGGTGCCACTTCCGTCACCGACGTTGGGTTCGGTCGGGCGGCTCTCCCGCCGGTTCCGGTTCGTCGACTACTCGCCGGAGCAGATGCGCTTCCTGAACTTCGGGCGGGTCGTGGACACCACGGTGCTGCGCTCCGAATTCGGCTACACCCCTCGCTACAGCACGGAGGCGGCGTTGGCCGACTACGCCCGCACGGTGGCCCCGGTCATCGCGCCCGAGGTGGTGCACTCGGTGGCCGGGGGGCTGCGGTCCCTGCTCGGCCGGGTCGGTGACACGGCCGCGGCGGTGGAGCAGCGCTTCCGCCCGGCGCCTGCTGTCCCCGGGCTCCGGGCGGTGCGTGATGCCTGAGGCGCGGGTGATCCCGCTGCGCCGGGACGACGACGAGCCGTTCGTCTCCCCGGCGCCCGCACCGGACTGGGAGGAGCAGCTCGCCGGCGGGCTGGACTTCCTGGAGCGCCGGTTCACCGGTGCGTACGAGACCGACGAGTTCGGCTTCGACCCCGACCTCACCGACCACCTCCTGCTCCCGGTCCTGCGTCCCTTCTTCCAGAAGTGGTTCCGCGTCGAGACCTTCGGGCTGGACAACGTGCCGGCCGACAGCGGCGCCCTGGTGGTGGCCAACCACTCCGGCACCGTGCCGATCGACGCCTTGATGGCTACGGTGGCGCTGCACGACGAGCACCCCGCGTCCCGCCGTCTCCGGTTGCTCGGTGCCGACCTGGTGTTCGACATCCCCGTGGCCGGGGCCATGGCCCGCAAGCTGGGCGCCACCCTGGCCTGCAACGAGGACGCCGAGCGGCTGCTCACCGAGGGCGAGCTGGTCGGGGTCTTCCCGGAAGGGTTCAAGGGCATCGGCAAACCCTTCCGCGAGCGCTACACCCTGCAGCGCTTCGGCCGGGGTGGCTTCGTGTCGGCCGCGCTGCGCACCGGGGCGCCGATCATCCCGTGCGCCATCGTCGGTGCCGAGGAGATCTACCCGATGATCGGCAACGCCAGGGCGGCGGCCCGGCTGCTCGGGTTGCCGTACTTCCCGATCACCCCGACGTTCCCGCTGCTGGGCCCGCTGGGGCTGGTCCCGCTGCCGTCGAAGTGGTTGATCGCCTTCGGGACGCCGATCGAGACGGCCTCCTATGGACCGGCGGCCGCGGAGGACCCGATGCTGGTCTTCAACCTCACCGACCAGGTCCGGGAGACCATCCAGCACTCGCTCTACCAGCTGCTGCTGCGTCGGACCCGCGTCTTCGGGCGGTGACGCAGCCCGTGACCGGTCCGGCCGAGCAGTGGCGCACCGACGAGGAGCTCGCGGCCGCCGTCGCGGAGTTCACCCGCCGGACCCCCGGCTACGTCGTGCCCGCCGCGTACGGCGTGGCCCGGCTGGACGACGGAGCGCTGACCTTCGGGGAGGTCAACGATCTCGGCCACACCCGGCGGCTGCCCGCCGTGGTGCTCGGCCAGGTCTGCGGCTACCGGGGGCGGACGTCGACCTACCGGCTGACCGCACCCGAGTTCGAGCGAGCCGTCACGCTGCTGACGCCCGCCGCCGCGGCGGTGCACCGGGACCACCCGAACCTCTGGTCGTGGCGGGACCTGCTCGAGCAGGCCTCGCCCTCGAGCGCCTTCCTGGCCTTTTTCATCGCCGACGCCCGCGACGAGCCGGTGGGCCCGCACGACGCGGTGTTCCGTTCCCGGCTCTCCGGCCAGTAGGTCAGACCGGCAGCTTGTTGCGGCGGCGCAGCGCGACGGCGCCACCGACCAGTCCGCCGGACAGCGCCGCGGCGGCGACCGTCGGGACGCCGACCTTCGCCGCCTTCCGGCCGGTGCGGAAGTCGCGGATCGTCCAGCCGCGGGCCCGCGCGACGGCGCGGAGCTCGCTGTCGGGGTTGACCGCCACCGCCGTCCCGGTGAGCGAGAGCATCGGCAGGTCGTTGGCCGAGTCGCTGTACGCGGTGCAGCGGGAGAGGTCGAGACCTTCGCGTTCGGCGAGGGCGAGCACCGCCTCGGCCTTGGCCGGGCCGTGCATGAGCTCGCCGACCAGCCGCCCGGTGTACCGGCCGTCGACGATCTCCGAGACGGTGCCGAGGGCGCCGGTCAGGCCGAGCCGCTGGGCGATGATGGACGCCAGCTCGATCGGGGTCGCGGTGACCAGCCACACTCGCTGGCCGGCGTCCAGATGCTTCTGGGCGAGGACGCGGGTGCCCGACCAGATCCGGTCGGCCATCAGCTCGTCGTAGATCTCCTCGCCGGCCTGCGCGATCTCCGCGACCTCCCGCCCGGCGACGAAGGCCAGCGCGTTTTCGCGGATGGTGTGCATGTCGTCGGCGCTCTCGTTGCCGGCGATGCGGAACTTCGCCTGCTGCCACACGAACCGGGCGAGGTGGCGGCTGGAGAAGTACTTCCGGGCCGCCAGCCCACGCGCGAACCAGAACAGCGACGCGCCCATCATCATCGTGTTGTCGACGTCGAAGAAGGCCGCCGCGGTGAGGTCCGGCCGGACCACCGGCGGCGCCGCGACCTCGGCGGCCGCGGCCGATGCGGCTCCGGCGACGTGCGCGCGGGTGCTCTCGTCGGGGACGCCCCCACGCGCGGCCCGGCGGCCGCGCACCGACAGTCGTGGCACAGCGACCTCCTGCAGTCGATCGTCTCGATCCGTCGGCGACGCCGGTGACTCCGGCGGCCGCGATCGGGAGCCACCCGCGACGTCCCCGACCCTAGCCGGACGCGGAGCCGCGCTCAGGTCGGGTCAGCAGTCGCCGAAGGTCACCAGCGGCGGCACGCAGATGCTCAGCGGAGCGGGCGCGGGAACGGCGACGACCGGCGGCCTGCTCGGTGAGTTCGTGTCGGCGGTCGACTCGCCCAGCGGCAGGTCGGGCAGCGGGGTGAGGATGCCGCCGGCGGGCGGCGGCACGGCCTCGCTCGGACGGCCGGTCTGCCCGGGGACCGTCGGGGCGCCCACCGTGCCCCTGGCCGGGGTCGACGGCCGCGCCGGCGAGCCCGGGTCCGCGGCCGGCGGGGAGCCGGGATCGGTGGTCGTACCGGGGACGGCGGGTGCCGGCTCCGGCGCAGCCGGCGACTCCCCGGCCACCGGCGGCGGGGCGTCGGTCAGGCAGAGACCGGGGACGGGGCCGAGGTCGTCGTCGCCCACGGTCGCCGGTCCGGTGCTGCACGCCAGGGCGGTCCGCAGCCCCGCGGCCCGCGCGGTGAGCGCGTCGAGGAGCGCGGCGGAGTCGGCGTAGTCCTGCCCGGCGTCCGCCGGGACCTCGCCGCGGAGCGCACCGAGCCCGGTGGACTGCTCGGCGGTCCACGCGGCGAGCGCGTCGAGGGACTCCGGATCGCCCGTGCGCACCGCATCGCCGGTCAGCAACGCGGCTCCCTCGGCGGTCTGGGCGTCCATCGTCTGCAGGGTCTGCCGGACGAGCGCCGCGTTCCGGTCGTCGGCGAGCGCCCGGAGCTCCTCGAGCCGCGTGCGGGCCAGTTCCAGCAGGGTCTGGCCGCGGTTGTCCCCGGCCAGCGCCAGCTGCGTCTGCTCGGTGCCGCGCTTGAGGTCGTAGAGGGGATCGCCCGGCCCCGCCCCGGCGGCCACGGCGACCAGGGCGGCGAGGCCGGTCACCCCGACGGCCGCGCCGGCCAGCCCGGCGGTGATCCGGCCGCGCCGGCGTGACGGCGCCCGGTCGACGGCCCGGGCGGCGAGCAGGCGGTCACGTAGGGGGTGCCGGGCGGGTTCGGGGGTGCGGACGGCGGCCATGGCCACCAGGCGGGCGCGGGCGCGGGCGCGGTAGGCGGGGTCCGGCTCGCCGTCCAGCTGGGTGGAGAGGGCCTGCAGGCGGGCGACGACCGCGGTCTCGGGATCCCGGACGGCGGTGGGGCCGGCGGGTGCGGCGTCGTCGTCGTGCCGGATCACCTGCCACCCCCCGTCCTCGCGTCGGTGCGCGGAGCGCCGCCAGCCGGCACCCGCTGCGACCTGTGCAACGACGTGGGTGTCCGGTCGGTTACGCACCAGCACCGGGGCGTGTTCACCGCAGCCCCTCGGGCAGCAGCCCCGCCAGCCGCCGGACCGCCCGGTGCTGGAGCGCCTTGATGGCGCCTTCCTTCTTGCCCATGATCTCGGCAGTCTCGGACACCGACAGACCGTGCAGGAAGCGCAACACGATGCACTCCTGCTGCTCGCTCCCCAGCTGCCGCACGCAGGCCAGCAGCTGCTCGTTGGTGAGGTGCTGGAGCACCGCGTCCTCGGGCCCGTCGGTGGCGCGGTCGGCGTCCCGCATGTCGGCGGTGCTCACCTCGAGCCGGAAGCGGCTGCTCTTCACCTGGTCGCGGATGATGTTGCGGGCGATCGTCACCAGCCAGGCGCCGACGTCACGGCCCTGGAAGGACAGCGAGTCGATCCGCCGCAGCGCCCGCACGAACGTCTCGCTGGTCACGTCCTCGGCCGTCGCCCGGTCGCCCACCCGGTGGTAGACGTAGCGGTGCACCAGCGTCACGTAGTGGTCGTAGAGGCGGCCGAACGATTCCGCGTTGCCGTCCTGCGCCCGCCGGACCAGCTCCCACACGTCGACGTCGCCGGCCGTCACCGCCCGGTCGGCATCGGCGAGTTCGGCGACGACCTCGGTCGGCAGGTCGGCGGACTCGTCACGCACGTCAGCCGGCTCCGCCGGAACCGGCCCGGGAGCGTCGTCCGGCGCGCGGACGGGCAGCGCCTCGGAGCTGGGCCGGGGGTACGGCGTCGGCCGCGGACCCGGTCGGGGCCGGGCGGCCGCGCCGGTGGAGCGCTCGGCGTCCAGCGGGTGCGGCATGCGGGCGTTCGACCTCCTCGTCGGCCCGCTGTGTGCCAGGACCGTCCTGTTCCGATCGCGCACCGATACGGCGCGCGGGCTGCGGCGCGGCCCCCATGGTGACAACATCGCCACAGCTCGTCCACGGCAGCATGCCCGGGCGCGTCCCACAGCGCGCGCCGGAGGCCGGTCCTGACCGCCCCGACGACAGGAGATGACGTGTCCGAGGCAGGCACCTCGCTGGCCGCGCTGGTCCGGGCCGCCGCCGGGCGGGACCCCGGCGCACCGGCGGTGGTGGTCGGCGACCGGCGGCTCACCTGGGGCGAGCTGGACGCGGCGGCCGACCGGGTCGCCGCCGGTTACGCCGGCCGCGGGCTGACGCACGGGGAGCGGGTCGCCGTCCAGTTGCCGAACGGGCTGGACTGGCTGCGTGCCGTGCTGGGTGCGCTGCGGGCCGGGCTGGTGGTCGTGCCGGTGAACACCGCCTACACCGACCCGGAGCTCGAGCACGTCCTCGTCGACTCCGGCGCGGCGCTGCTGGTGGCCGCCTCGGACCGCGACGAGCTCGCCGGGGTGCCGGTCTGCCCGGGACCGCCCGAGGCCGAGGGACCGCCGGTCGCGGTGGCCGACGACCCGGAGGCGCTGGCCTTCCTCTGCTACACCAGCGGCACCACCGGCCTGCCGCGCGGGGCGATGCTCACCTCAGCCGCCCTGCGGGCCAACCAGGAGCAGTGCCTGGCCATGACCCCACCGCCGGTCCGGCCCGACGACCGGGTGCTGCTGGTGCTGCCGCTCTTCCACGTCTACGGCCTCAACGCCGGGTTCGGGCTGGTCGCCGCCACCGGCGCCTGCGCCGTCCTGCAGGAGAGCTTCGATCCCCGGCTCTCGCTGGAGGTCATGGCAGAGGAGCAGGTGACCGCGGTGCCCGGGGCCCCGCCGATGTACCAGGCATGGCTCGCCGCCGCCGACGCGACCACCCTCGAAGACCCCGCCCACCCCGATGCCGCGCTCCGCCGGGGGTTCGCCGCCGTCCGGATCGCGTCGGCCGGTGCCGCCCCGCTGCCCGAGGAGGTCTGGACGGCGATGCGCGAGCGCGCCGCCGTCACAGTATGGGAGGGCTACGGCCTGACCGAGGCCGCGCCGGTGGTGGCCAGCACGCTGGCCACCGGGCGGCCCAAGCCGGCCTGCATCGGCGGGCCGGTGCCGGGGCTCGAGCTCACCCTGCGGGACACCGCCACGATCGGGACCGTGCCCGTGGATCTCCCCGCCGACGCGGACGGCTCCGCCGTCGCGGACCACGACGAGGACCCCGGTGACGCCGAGGAGGGTCCCGGCGAGATCTGGGTGCGCGGCCCCAACCTTTTCTCCGGCTACTGGCCCGACGGCGCCGACGGGCCCGGCGCCGACGGCTGGCTGCGGACCGGCGACCTGGCCTACCGGGACGCCGACGGCGATCTGCACCTGGTCGACCGGCGCAGCGACCTGATCCTCGTGAGCGGGTTCAACGTCTACCCGGCCGAGGTGGAGCGGGTGCTCGACCAGCACCCGGCCGTCGTGGAGAGCGCGGTCATCGGCGTCCCCGATCCGCGCACGGGCGCAGCGGTGCGCGCCGTCGTCGTCCTGACGCCGGGCAGGCAGCTGACGATCGACGAGCTGCAGGAGCACGCCGCGCAGTCGCTGGCCCGGTACAAGGTGCCGTCGTCGGTGTACTTCCTGCCCTCGTTGCCGCACTCGCTCACCGGCAAGGTCAGCCGGGCCCGGCTGCGCGAGCTGGGGCTGACCGGCGCCGACGGTGCGGCGGTCCCCGTGGCGACGGGAGGGCCGGCGGATGGCTGAGCCACGGCTGCAGCTGCTCGGCCGCGACGGCTGCCATCTCTGCCTGACCGCCACCGAGCAGCTCGTGCCGATCGCCGCCCAGGCCGGGCTCGAGGTGCACCAGGTCGACGTCGACAGCGATCCGGAGCTGCAAGCCGACTACGGCGACCGGGTGCCGGTGCTGCTCCTCGACGGCCGCGAGCACTCCTACTTCACCCTGGACGTGCCCCGCCTGCGCCGGGACCTCGGCCTGGCCTGAACGGGCCCGGCTCGGGCCTGACCTGGGCGTGCGCCGCACCGGAGACCCCCCCATCCGGGCGGCCGGGGACGGGCGGTTACGGTGGTCTCTGCCACAACCGGCCGGATCCGACCTGGTCAGCGGCCCCGTGCCCTCCCGGCGACTTTGTTCCTGCGTTCACAAGCGGCTACCGTGGCGGGCGCGAGCGTCCCCGCTCGCGTTCCGATGTCGCAGCTCCGCCCCGGCGCCCGCCGGGTCCGCGGGCGCGACTGCTGTGGAGAGCCCCGTGATCCAGCCGCGGCTCCGGACCATCCCGGAAGCCACCGTCGCTCGTCTGGCCGTGTACCTGCGGGTGCTCGCCGGCTTCGCCGACGGCGGCCGGACCACCGTCTCCTCCGGCGAGCTCGCCTCGGCCGCCGGCGTGAACCCCGCCGGTCTGCGCAAGGACCTGTCCCACCTCGGCTCCTGCGGCGTGCGCGGGGTGGGCTACGACGTGCGGGCACTGCGCGAGCGGATCGCCCGGGTGCTCGGTGCCGAGCAGTCCCGCGCCTGCGTGCTCGTCGGCCTCGGCAACCTCGGCACCGCGCTCGCCGACTACGCGGGCTTCGGCAGCCGGGGCTTCCGGTTCACCGGCCTGTTCGATGCCGCCCCCGACCGCGTCGGTGAGCGCATCGGTGGTCTCACCGTGCAGCCCATGACCGAGCTGGAGGCGACCGTGACCGGCACGGGGGTCTCCATCGGGGTCATCGCGACGCCCGCGGAGGTCGCGCAGCAGATCTGCGAGCGGCTGACCGCGGCCGGGGTGCGCAGCATCCTCAACTTCGCGCCGGTGACGCTGACCGCGCCGGCGGGGGTCGACGTCCGGCAGGTCGACCTCTCCGTCGAGCTGCAGGTGCTGGCCTTCCTCGGTCAGCAGCGGGCCGTGCCCGCGGGGGAGGTGTCGGCATGACCCTCCTCGCGGTGGGCGTGAGCCACCAGACCGCCCCGGTCGCGCTGCTCGAGCAGTTCGCCATGGACGCCGACGACCGGGTCAAGGCCCTGCACGAGCTGCTCGAGAGCGACCATGTCACCGAGGCGCTCGTGCTCGCGACCTGCAACCGGGTCGAGGTCTTCGCCGAGGTCGAGCGCTTCCACGGCGGGGTGACCGACGTCAGCCGGGTGCTGGCCCGGCAGGCCGGCGCCACGGTCGAGGAGCTGTCCCCGTACGTCACCGTGCACTACGAGGACCAGGCCGTCGCGCACCTGTTCACGGTGGCCGCCGGGCTGGACTCGATGGTCGTCGGCGAGACGCAGGTGCTGGGCCAGCTGCGCGCGGCCTACGCGGTCGCCCGCGAGGAGGGCGCCGTCGGCCGCGCCCTCCACCCGGTCGCCCAGCGGGCGCTGCGGGTGGGCAAGCGGGTCCACTCCGAGACGGGGATCGACCGGGCCGGCGCCTCGCTGGTTTCGGTCGCCCTCGACCGCGCCGAGTCGCGGATCGGCGCCCTGGCCGGCCGCCCGGTGCTGGTGGTCGGGGCGGGTTCCATGGGCGCGCTGGCCGCCACCACGCTGGCCCGTCGCGGCGCCGACGTGGTCGTGAGCAGTCGCACCGAGGCGTCGGCGGAGCGGCTCGCCGATGCGGTGGGCGGTCGCCCCGCACCCATGGCGCACGTGGGCGCGGAGCTGGCCGCCGCCGACGTCCTCCTCACCTGCACCGGCGCCTCCGGCCTGGTGATCGGCACCGACACGGTCACCGCCGCCATGGGCGACCGGGCCGACCGGCCGCTCGTGGTCATCGACCTGGCGCTGCCCCGGGACGTCGACCCGGGCGTCGCCGCGCTGCCGGGCGTGCACGTGGTGGACCTGGCCCTTCTGCAGGGCGAGCGGAACACCGCCCTCCTGCAGGGCGAGCGGCGGGAGGACGGCGCCGCGGCGACCCCGGTCGCCGCCGACGACATCGCCGCCGCACGCGCCATGATCGAGGCCGAGACGGCGCTGCTGCGCGCCGAGCGGCGGGCGGCCGAGGTGGCGCCGACCGTCTCCGCGCTGCGCAGCCAGGCCGCCGATGTCGTCGACGCCGAGCTGCTGCGCCTGGCCGGCCGGCTCCCCGACCTCGACGCCCGGGCCCGCGCGGAGATCGCCCGCACGGTGCGCCGCGTCGTCGACAAGCTGCTGCACGAGCCGACGGTCCGGGTGAAGGAGCTGGCCGCGACTCCTGGCGGCACCGACTACGCCGGAGCGCTGCGGGCGCTGTTCGGCCTGGGCATCGACGCCGACGTCACCCCGGGGGCCGGCCGGCTGGCCGACGCCGTCACCGTCGACCCCGACCGACCGGGAGGCCCGGCATGACCGCCACCGACCTGCAGACCACCACCGCCGCCGCCGCGGGCAGCTCCGCCCCGCTGCGGCTGGGAACCCGCGCCAGCGTGCTGGCCCGGACCCAGTCCCAGGCGGTCGCCGACGCGCTCACGGCGGCCACCGGGGTGCCGGTCGAGCTGGTGCTCATCAGCACCGAGGGCGACCGGTCGTCCGCCTCGATCGCCCAGCTGGGCGCCACCGGCGTCTTCGTGGCGGCCATCCGCCGGGCCCTCCTCGACGGCGAGGTCGACCTCGCGGTGCACAGCTACAAGGACCTGCCGACCGCCCCGGAGCCGGGCATCAGCCTGGCGGCGGTGCCGGCGCGTGAGGACCCCCGCGACGCACTCGTGGCCCGCGACGGGCTCACGCTCGGCGAGCTGCCGCCGGGATCGCGGATCGGCACCGGCGCCCCCCGCCGCGTCGCCCAGCTGCGCGCCCTCGGGCTCGGGCTGGAGATCGTGCCGATCCGGGGCAACGTCGACACCCGGCTCGGCCGGGTGGCCGGGTCGGCCGGCGGGCCGGGTGACCTGGACGCCGTGGTCCTGGCGCGCGCCGGCCTCAGCCGCATCGACCGGGCGCACCTGATCACCGAGACGCTCGATCCGATCCAGGTGCTGCCCGCACCCGCGCAGGGCGCGCTGGCCGTGGAGTGCCGGAGCAGCGATGCCCGCACCCGCGAGCTGCTGGGCCGGCTCGAGGACACCGCGGTCCGCGCCTGCGTGGTGGCCGAGCGGGCCACGCTGGCCACGCTCGAGGCCGGCTGCAGCGCACCGGTCGCCGCCTACGCCGAGATCGCCGAGGGCGAGACCGGCCCGGAGCTGTTCCTCCGGGCCTCGGTGACCGCCCTCGACGGCAGCGACGCCGTCCGCGGCTCGCTCACCCGCCCGCTGGCCGACGCCGCGGCGCTCGGCCGCGCCCTGGCCGCCGACCTGCTCGACCGTGGTGCGGCGTCCCTCATGGCCGTGGGTCGATGAGCGCCGCCCCTTCCCAGACCCCCGCAGACGCCCGGACGATCCGGGCCATACCAGACGCCCGACGCAGTCGGGCCAGGATCAGGAGCACGCGATGACGCGCTTCCGCAAGACCGCAGGCCAGTCGGGCCGGGTCGTGTTCGTGGGCGCCGGGCCAGGTGACCCGGGCATGCTCACCGCCCGGGCGACCGCGGCGCTCGCCGAGGCGGCGGTGATCCTCGTCGACCCCGACGTGGCCGCTGCTCTCCAGGACGCCGTCCGCGAGGCCAACCCGGAGACCGAGCTCACGCCGGTCACCGGTGAACCCGCCGACATCGCCAAGGGGGCCGTCGCCGCCGCCAAGAACGGCTCGGTCGTGGTGCGCCTCGTGACCGGTGACCCCTACACCTCCGACGCCGTGGTCAAGGAGGTGCTGGCCGTGGGCCGCACCTCGGTGCCCTTCGACGTCGTACCCGGCGTCGCCACCGCCACCGCCGTCCCCGCCTTCGCGGGCGTCGCCATGGGCAGCACCGCGGTGACCGCGGACCTCCGCAGCGGCGTCGACGTCACCGCGCTGGCCGGTGCCGCCGCCGGCGCGGGCGGCACGCTGGTCCTGCACGGCACGGCCGACGAGCTGCCCGACGCCGCGGTGCGGCTGGTCGAGGGTGGCCTCTCCGGCAGCACCCCCGTCGTGGTCACCACCGGCGGCTCCGGCACCGGCCAGAAGAGCATCGTCACCAAGCTCGCGGCCGTCGCCGAGAAGACCGCCGGTCTCGACCCGCTCAGCGGCGCGGTGGTGGCCACCATCGGTGCCGCCGTCGACAAGCGCGCCCGCACCTCGTGGTGGGAGAGCCGCCCGCTGTTCGGCTGGCGGGTGCTGGTGCCGCGGACCAAGGACCAGGCCGGCGAGATGAGCGACCGGCTGCGGGCCTACGGCGCCGTGCCGGTCGAGGTGCCGACGATCGCCGTGGAGCCCCCGCGCAGCCCGGCGCAGATGGACCGCGCGATCAAGGGCCTGGTCACCGGCCGCTACGGCTGGATCGTGTTCACCTCGGTCAACGCGGTGAAGGCAGTCCGGGAGAAGTTCGTCGAGCTCGGCCTGGACGCCCGGGCGTTCGCCGGGGTGAAGGTCGCCTGCGTCGGCGAGCAGACCGCCGAGGCGGTGCGCGACTTCGGCATCCAGCCCGAGCTGGTGCCGACCGGTGAGCAGTCCAGCCAGGGCCTGCTGGCCGACTTCCCGCCCTACGACGACGTCTTCGACCCGATCGACCGCGTGCTCCTGCCGCGGGCCGACATCGCCACCGAGACCCTGGCCGCCGGTCTGGTCGAGCGCGGCTGGGAGATCGACGACGTCACCGCCTACCGGACCGTGCGGGCGGCGCCGCCGCCCGCGACGGTGCGCGAGGCGATCAAGGGCGGTGGCTTCGACGCCGTCTGCTTCACCTCGTCCAGCACGGTGCGCAACCTGGTCGGCATCGCCGGCAAGCCGCACGCCAAGACCGTCGTCGCGGTGATCGGCCCGGCGACGGCGGCCAGCGCCCAGGAGTTCGGCCTGCGCGTGGACGTGCAGCCGGAGACGGCCGCCGTCGGCCCGCTGGTCGACGCGCTGGCGGAGTTCGCCGCGGCGCGCCGGGCCGAGGAGGAAGGCGAGGGCAAGTGAGGGCCGAGTCACCGGCCCCCGCCCGCCCGGGGTTCGCGCGCGGGCGACGGCTGCGGTCGACGCCCGCGCTGCGCCGGCTGACCGCGCAGACCCGGGTGGCCCCGGCCGACCTGGTGCTGCCGGTCTTCGTCAAGCAGGGCATCGACGAGCCGGTGCCGATCAGCTCGATGCCCGGGGTCGTGCAGCACACCCTGGACTCGCTGCGGAAGACCGCGCACGAGGCGGCCGAGGCCGGGGTCGGCGGGATGATGCTGTTCGGCATCCCGGCCGACAAGGACCCGGTGGGCTCCCAGGCCGACGCCGCCGACGGGATCGTCAACGTGGCGCTGCAGCAGCTGCGCGCCGACCTCGGCGACGAACTGGTGCTCATGGCCGACCTCTGCCTCTGCGAGTACACCGACCACGGGCACTGCGGCGTGGTCACCTCGTCCAGGGGTGGGGTCCGGGGGCAGGGCGGGGAACTCGTGGTGGACAACGACCCCACGCTGGACCGGTACGCCGCCGTGGCGATCGCGCAGGCCCAGGCGGGGGCCCACCTGGTGGCGCCCAGCGGGATGATGGACGGCCAGGTGGCCGCGATCCGCGCCGGGCTGGACGGCGCCGCGTTCACCGAGACGCCGATCCTGGCCTACGCCGCCAAGTACGCCTCGGGTTTCTACGGCCCGTTCCGGGAGGCCGCCGAGGGTGCGCCGCAGTTCGGCGACCGCTCCACCTACCAGATGGACCCGCCCAACGCCGACGAGGCGCTGCGCGAGGTGGCGCAGGACCTCGCCGAGGGCGCCGACGCGGTGATGGTCAAGCCGGCGCTGCCCTACCTGGACATCGTCGCCCGCGTCGCCGAGGCGGTGCAGGTGCCGGTGAGCGCCTACCAGGTGAGCGGTGAGTACGCGATGGTGGAGGCAGCCGCCGCCAACGGCTGGGTGGACCGCGAGCGGGCGATCCTCGAGACGCTGACCGCCATCCGGCGGGCCGGAGCCGGTCAGGTGCTCACCTACTGGGCGGTCGAGGCCGCGCGCCTGGTCACCCGCTAGGCCCGGTCAGGGACACGGTGGACCCGTACGCCGAGCCCGGGGGTTCCTGGCGGCCGTTCTGGATGGTCGCCGGAGCCTTCGGGCTCCTCCTCGCCTGGGACCTGGTGCTGCCCGGCCCCGACGTGCCGCCGCTGCTCTGGGCGGCCGCGGTCGTCGCCGTCCTCGGCATCGTCGGGATCGGCTGCCTCTCCGCCCGGCGGGTCTGGACCGTGCGCGTGGACGCCGACGGCCTCGCGGTGGGGCGGGAGCAGGTCCCGCTCCGCGACGTCGACGCCGCCGCCCTGGGCGAGGTGGGTGCCGGCGTGGACGCCGGGGCGCCGGTGCTCGGCGGGGGCTGGTCGCTGCCCCGCGGCCGCACGGGCCTGCCGCTGCGGCTCGTCGACGGCCGGACGGTCCTGGTGCCCACGCGCGACCCCGCGGCGCTGCGGGCCGCCCTCCTGGCGGGTGTGGGCGACGCCTCCGACCGCTCCCCGGGGACAGAGGGGACACTGGGTCCGTGACCTCGCTGGACAGCTCTCTCCACCCCTACGAGGCGCCGGTCTCGGCCGGCCTCTTCGCCCGCGGCCAGCAGATCACCCCCGGCGGGGTGAACTCGCCGGTGCGCGCGTTCCGCGCCGTGGGTGGCACCCCGCGGTTCATGGTCGAGGGTTCCGGCCCCTGGATCACCGACGCCGACGGGCGGCGCTACGTCGACCTGGTGAGCTCGTGGGGTCCGATGATCCTGGGCCACGCGCACCCCGCCGTCGTCGAGGCGGTCGCCGCCGCCGCGCGCCGCGGGCTGTCCTTCGGGGCGCCCACGGAGGGCGAGCTCGACCTGGCCGAGGAGATCCGGCGCCGGGTCGCGCCGGTGGAGCGCATCCGGCTGGTCAACTCCGGGACCGAGGCGGTGCTGTCGGCGGTCCGGCTGGCCCGCGGCGCCACCGGCCGCCCGCTGCTGGTGAAGTTCGCCGGCAACTACCACGGCCACGTCGACGCGTTGCTCGCCTCGGCCGGCTCCGGCGTCGCGACCCTGGGGCTCCCCGACACCCCGGGCGTCACCACCGGCGCCGCCGCCGACACGATCGTCCTGCCCTACAACGACGTCGCCGCCGTCGAGGCCGTCTTCGCCGAGCGCGGGAACCAGATCGCCGCCGTCATCAGCGAGGCGGCGCCCGGGAACATGGGCGTCGTCCCCCCGCTGGACGGCTTCAACGCCGAGCTGCGCCGGATCACCGCCGCCTCCGGTGCGCTGCTGATCCTCGACGAGGTCATGACTGGCTTCCGGGTCTCCCCCGCCGGCTGGTACGGCCTGGACCCGGTCGACGCCGACCTGTTCACCTTCGGCAAGGTCATGGGCGGTGGGCTGCCGGCCGCGGCGTTCGGTGGCCGTGCCGACCTGATGGCCCACCTGGCCCCGAGCGGGCCGGTCTACCAGGCCGGCACGCTGTCGGGGAACCCGGTGGCGGTGGCCGCCGGCCTGACGACGCTGCGGCACTGCACCGACGAGGTCTACGCGCACTGCGACGAGGTGTCCGCGGTCCTGCGCGGTGCCGCCAGCGCGGCGCTGTTCGCCGAGGGGGTGCCGCACCGGGTGCAGCAGGCCGGCAACATGTTCTCGGTCTTCTTCGTGCCCGACGAGCGCCAGGTGCGCGACTACGACGACGCCCGCACCCAGGACGTCGCCCGCTACACGGCGTTCTTCCACGCCCTCCTGGCCCGCGGCGTCTACCTGCCGCCGTCGGCGTTCGAGGCGTGGTTCGTCAACGCCCAGCTGACCGGGGAGGCGCTCGAGCAGGTGCTCGAGGCGCTGCCGGCGGCTGCCCGTGCCGCGGCCGAGGTCGAGAGACACCGCACCGGTGCGCTGGAGAGCGAGCGGTCCTCATGACCGGGACGACCGTCGTCCACCTGCTGCGCCACGGCGAGGTGCACAACCCCGGGGGCGTGCTCTACGGGCGGCTGCCCGGGTACCGGCTGTCCGACGCCGGCGAGCAGATGGCGGTGCGCGCCGCCGACTGGTTCGCCGGCCGGGACGTCGTGCACCTGGTCTCCAGCCCGCTGGAGCGGGCGCAGCAGACCGCCCGTCCGCTGGCGAAGGCGTTCGGGTTGGAGGTCGCCACCGACGAGCGGATCATCGAGGCGGGCAACGCCTTCGAGGGCCTGGTCGTCGGCGGCGGGGGCGGGGTGTTCCGGGCACCGCGGAACTGGTGGCGGTTGCGCAACCCGTTCCAGCCGTCCTGGGGCGAGCCCTACGTCGAGATCGCCGCGCGCATGATCGCCGCGGTGGAGGCCGCCCGGGACGCCGCACGGGGGCACGAGGCCGTGCTGGTCAGCCACCAGCTGCCCATCTGGACGACGCGGCTGCACGTGGAGGGTCGCCGGTTCGTGCACGACCCGCGCCGGCGGGAGTGCTCGCTGGCCAGCGTCACCTCGCTGACCTACGACGGCGACCGCTTCGTGGGCGTCTCCTACGCCGAGCCGGCCGGCCCCACCGATCCGGACGCGGTGCCGGGCGCATGAGGCGGACCGTCCTGGCCCTGCTCGCGGCCGGCGCGCTGGTCTCCGGCTGCAGCACCGGCTCCGACCAGGTGCAGGTGAACAACGGCGGCGAGTTCCGGTTCGTCGCGGCCACGCCCGTGGGCGAGGTGATCCCCGAGAGCGAGCGCGCGGTGGCCCCCGAGTTCTCCGGCACGCTGCTGGGCGGCGGGCAGTTCTCGTCCGAGGAGCTGGCCGGTGACGTCGCCGTCCTGAACTTCTGGGGGTCCTGGTGCGCCCCGTGCCGGGTCGAGACGCCGGAGTTCCAGGAGGTCTACGCCGGGGTGCGGGACGAGGGCGTGCAGTTCCTGGGGCTGAACGTGAAGGAGACCGATGACCAGTTCGCGCTGGCCTTCGTCGACCGCTTCGGCATCGAGTTCCCCTCCGTCTACGACCCGCGCGGTGAGGTGGCGCTGGCCTTCCGCGACTACCCGGCGAACGCCATACCCTCGACCATCGTGCTGGACCGGCAGGGCCGGGTGGCCGCGGTGTACACCGGGGCGGTGACGCAGGAGGACCTGCGCGCGGTGCTGGACCGGCTGCTGGTGGAAGGGGTCTGACGGTGGGGGACACCTTCGCCGGCCTGGTCACCGACGGACCGCTGCTGGTCGCGGCCGCGGTGGCGGCACTGGTGGGGCTGATCAGCTTCGCCTCGCCCTGCGTGCTGCCGCTGGTGCCCGGCTACCTGTCCTACGTCACCGGGCTGGTCGGCAGCGGCACCCGGACGGCGGCACCTGCGCCCGTGCCGGCGGGTGACGGCGGCGGCACCGCCACGGCGGTGCTGCCGGCGACCGACGAACGGGCCCCCCGGCGGCGCATGGTCCTCGGGGCGCTGCTGTTCGTGCTGGGGTTCACCGTCGTCTTCGTGGCCATCAGCACCGCGTTCGGCGGGCTGGGCCGGCTGCTACTGGTGCACAACGAGGTCATCACCCGGGTCATGGGTGTGGTCACCGTCCTCGTGGGCCTGGCGTTCCTCGGCTGGCTGCCCGCGCTGCAGCGCACCAAGCGCCTGTCCCTGCGGCCCTCGATGGGCCTGGCCGGGGCGCCGCTGCTCGGCGTGGTCTTCGGCCTGGGCTGGACGCCCTGCCTGGGGCCGACCCTGGCGGCCGTGCAGAACCTGGCCTTCGCCGAGGCCACCGCGGGCCGCGGCGCCCTGCTGGGGCTGGCCTACTGCCTGGGGCTGGGGGTCCCGTTCGTGCTGGTGGCGCTGGGCGCCCGCTGGGCCGTGGGCGCCACGACGTTCCTGCGCCGGCACGCGCGCGCCGTCACCCGGTTCGGCGGTGCGGTGCTCGTGCTCGTCGGCCTGCTGCTGGTCACCGGCGCGTGGACCGAGATGATGGGCTGGCTGCGCTCCTGGCTGGCCGCCACCGGCTTCGCGGAGTCGGCGCTGTGACCGAGCGTGCGAGGTCACACATGGGCAGAGCGACCGGAACGGCACCGACGAGCGCCGGCGAGGAGGCGCTGTGACCGAGCGTGCGAGGTCACACATGGGCAGAGCGACCGGAACGGCACCGACGAGCGCCGGCGAGGAGGCGCTGTGACCGAGCGTGCGAGGTCACACATGGGCAGAGCGACCGGAACGGCACCGACGAGCGCCGGCGAGGAGGCGCTGTGACCGAGCGTGCGAGGTCACACATGGGCAGAGCGACCGGAACGGCACCGACGAGCGCCAGCGAGGAGGCGCTGTGACCACCACGGCTCCGCCGCGGGCGGCCGCCGCACCGCCCCCGCCCCGGCCCCCGTCGGCGGGCCGGCGACTGGGCGGGCTGCTGCTGCGCTGGTGGCGGCGGCTCACCGCGATGCGCACCGCGATCGTGCTGCTGTTCCTCCTGGCGCTGGCGGCGGTGCCCGGATCGCTGCTCCCGCAGCGCTCGCTGTCGCAGAACAACGTCAACCAGTACTTCACCGACCATCCCGACCTGGCTCCGGTGCTCGACCGGCTGTACCTGTTCGACGTCTTCAGCTCACCGTGGTTCGCCGCGGTCTACCTGCTGCTGTTCGTCTCCCTGATCGGCTGCGTCGTGCCGCGGGCCGCCGAGCACGCCCGTGCCCTGCGGACGCCGCCGCCCCCGGCGCCGCGCAACATGCTCCGGTTGCCCGACTCCGCCGAGCTGACGGTGCCGGTGCCTCCGGCGGCCGCCCTCGACGTCGTCGAGGAGGAGCTGCGCGTGCGCCGGTTCCGGGTCGTCCGCCGGGACGGCGGGCGGGGCCCGGAGCTGTCCGCCGAGAAGGGATACCTCAAGGAGACCGGGAACCTGGTCTTCCACCTCTCCCTGCTCGCGCTGCTGCTCGGCCTGGCCGGCGGCAAGCTGTGGGGCTACGAGGGCAGCATCCTGGTGACCGAGGGGCAGGGGTTCTGCAACTCGTTCCAGCAGTACGACACCTACTCCGCCGGGCCGCTGGTGGACAGCGGCGACCTCAGCCCCCTGTGCGTGGACCTCGAGCAGTTCACGGCCGAGTACGAGGAGAATCTCACCGCCGCCTCGTTCACCGCCGACATCCGCTACGGGGCCCCGTCGGCCGAGGGGCGCCCGACCACGATCGGGGTCAACGACCCGCTGCGGCTCGACGGTGACCGCGTCTACGTCACCGGACACGGCTTCAGCCCGACGTTCACCGTCACCGTTCCCGACGGGACGACGTTCTCCGACCTCACCGTCCCGTTCCTGCCCAGCGACCCACAGACGCTGGCCAGCCAGGGCGCGCTCAAGCTGCCCGACATCCCCGGCCAGGACGAGCAGTTGGCCATCGAGGGGTTTCTCGCACCCACCGGGCTGCTGCAGGGCGGGGTGCTCACCTCGGTCGACCCCCGGCCGCTCGCCCCGCAGGTCGCGGTCGTGGCGTACCAGGGCTACCTCGGCCTGGACTCCGGGCTGCCGCAGTCGGTGTACTCCCTCGACGGGAGCCAGATCGAGCGCGGCCGGCTCAGCGAGGTCGGCTCGGCCAACCTGTCGGTGGGGGAGTCGCTGGAGCTGCCCGACGGCACCCGGATCACCTTCAGCGGGGTCAAGGAGTTCGCCGCGCTGCAGTACTCGCACGACCCCGGCCAGCTGTGGGTGCTGGCCGCGGCGATCGCGCTGCTCGCCGGGCTGCTCGGCATGCTGCTGCTCCGCCGGGAGCGGGTCTTCGCCCGGGCGGAGCCCGGCGGTGAGCGCGGCGGTACCGTGCTGACGCTGGCCTCGCTGACGCGGGGCGGCGGCGAGAGCGGCGGGCGGTCCACCGCACTGCTCGACGACCTGCAGGGTGCGCTGACCACCGCCGCGCCCGCCCGCACCGCATCCGAACCGGAGGTCCCCCCGCGTGACTGACTCCTCGCTGGCCGAGCTGTCGGACAGCCTCTTCTCCGTGAGCGTCGCGCTCTACTCCGTCGCGCTGCTCGCCTTCTGCGCGCAGCTGGCGTTCGGCCGGCGGACCACCCGGGCCCGCGAGCTGGTCGGTGCCGGCGGTGCCACCGTCGTCGAGAAGACCCCGGCGCCGGACTCCGCCCGGGGCAACCGCTGGGGGATCGCCGCCCTCGCGCTGACGGTGCTGGGCGCGCTGACGCACACCGGTGTCCTGGTGGCCCGTGGGATGGCCACCGACCGGCTGCCCTGGGGCAACATGTACGAGTTCGCCACCGCGGTCGTCCTCGTCGCGGTGGTCGCCTACGTGGTGCTCGCGGTCCGCTCGCCGAACCTGCGGCACATCGGCGTCTTCGTCCTCGGCCCGGCGGTCCTGGCACTGGTCGCGATCGGCCTGGGCCTCTACACCGAAGCGGGTCCCGTCGTCGCTGCGCTCCGCTCGTCGTGGCTGGCCATCCACGTCTCCACGGCCATCCTCGGTTTCGGCATCTTCATGGTCAGTGGCATCGCGAGCGTCCTGTACCTCGTGCGGGCGCGCCCCGGCGCCGACGAGGGCTCGGGCATCGTGGCGCGCCTCCCCTCGACCGCGGCGCTGGACCGGGTCGCGCACCGCACCGCGGTGCTCGGCTTCCCGATCTGGACCTTCGCGGTCATCGCCGGCGCCATCTGGGCCGAGGCGGCCTGGGGCCGCTTCTGGGGCTGGGACCCCAAGGAGACCTGGTCCTTCGTGGCGTGGGTCGTCTATGCGGCCTACCTGCACGCGCGGACGACGGCGGGCTGGCGGGGTCGCCCCGCGGCGTGGGTGAACGTCGTCGGCATGGCGGTGATGATCTTCAACCTGACGTTCGTCAACCTGGTCTCCAGCGGGCTGCACAGCTACGCCGGCGTGGAGTGATCCGCGGCCGTACCCCGTGCGGGCGGGATCGGGCGCCGGGACGGTGACCGATGTCGGATCCGCGTGCTTCCATGCCCCCATGGAGCAGACGACCAGGGCACGCACCCGCCGGGAGGCACGACGTGGGTAGGCACTCGGCCGCCGACGGGGAGTCGTCGCACCCGCTCGTCGCGGCGGCGCTCGCCGGCCGCGCGGGGGAGGGCGACGGCGCGCACCGCGGCGACGCGCGGGAACCGGGCGAGGAGGGCGAGGTCGGCTGGCCCGGCCCGCCCGCCCGCGAGGGCGGTGGGGGCCTGGGCTGGCCCGGCGGTGACCAGGCACAGGAGCACGACCAGGACCGGGCTGCCGCCGCGCCACCGCGCCGCGGCTGGCGGCGGTTGTTCGGCGCCGCACCCGCCGCCTGAGCTCAGCGCACCTGTCCGCCGGGCGTCAGGCGGTGTCCACGGGCCCGACTCCGCGCCTCGGTCCGCTCCTCGCTCTGAGCCGTACGCCGCCTTCGCGGTCGCTCCGCTCCTCGCTCGTACCTCGCTGCGATGCTCACCTTCTGTCGGCGGCGGCCTCGCTGCGATGCTCCCTCGGCTGTCGTCAGGCGGGCGACCCGCCGTCCCGCCGGGCCCGGCGCTCGAGCTCCCGGAGGAACTCCGGGTCGTCGTCGGGCGCCACGAAGCGCACCGGCTCACGCGGCCGCTGCGGACGCCGGTCGGGGCGCGTACGCCCCTCCGGCCCGGAGTTCGCCGCGGCGCGGACCACCAGGGCCACCACCACGACCGCCATCACGAGCACCACCAGGAACACCACGGTCCCACCCCCTCGTCGGCCACCAGCGTACGTCCGCGGCGATACTCGGTGCCGGGGATCCGACGATCCCTTTCCCGGGCAGGACGGAGAACTCCCATCGACGCCGTGGACCGGCAGCTGATCGACCTGCTGCGCGCCAACGGGCGAGCCAGCTACGCCGAGCTCGCCCGGCAGGTGGGGCTCTCCTCACCCGCCGTCCACGAGCGGGTCGGGAAGCTCGAGACGGCGGGGGTGATCACCGGCTACCGCGCCGTCGTCGACCCGGCGGCGGTGGGGCTGATGGTCACCGCGCTGGTGAGCGTCATCGAGAGCGACGCGGTCGACGATCCCGGTGTCCAGGAGGAGCTGCGGGAGCTGCCCGCCGTCGAGGACTGCTGGCGGGTGGCCGGGAGCGAGGGGTACGTGCTCAAGGTGCGCGTGACCGACATCCCGGCACTCGAACGCACCATCGACGCGTTGAACCGGATCAGAGGGGTCGCACGCACGAGGACGACGGTCGTTCTCTCGACCAAGTGGGAGGGCCGTCATGGCTGAGCAGGACCAGACCGCAACCGGCGCACCCGTGGGACCGGAGGGCGGCGCACCGACGCCTCCCCGGATCGCCCCGTGGGTGGTGATCTACACGGTCGGCCGGTTCGCGATCGCGGCCGCGCTGGTCCTCATCCTGTGGTGGGTCGGCCTGCCCGGGTTCCCGGGGCTGCTCTTCGGCCTCCTGCTGTCGATGCCGGTGTCCTACCTGCTGCTGCGTCCGTCGCGTGAGCGGCTGACCGAGGCGCTCGCCGCCCGCAGCGTGGCGCGGCGCGCCGCCAAGGAGGACCTGCGCAACCGGCTCAGCGGCGACACGGCGCCGTAGCCGCGCTCAGCCCAGCGCCAGCCCCAGGCCGAGCAGCACGCCGGTGGCCAGGGTCAGCACCCCGGTGGACGCCAGCACCCCGATCAGCGCCGGGCCGCAGCCGCCGGAGAGCACCGTCCGGACCGGCGCCAGTGCCAGCGGCGCGGCGGCCAGGCCCAGCAGCGCCGACGGCCGGGTGATCCCGACCGCCGCGATCACCAGGAACGGGACCAGCAGCAGGGCCGCGAAGGCCACCCGGGTGGCGCGGTCACCCAGCAGCACGGCCAGCGTGCGCTTGCCCACCCGGCCGTCGCCCTCGATGTCGCGCAGGTTGTTGACGACCAGGATCGCCACGATGAGCAACCCGATCGGCACCGAGACCGCGAACGCCAGGCCGGGCAGGGTGCCGGTCTGCACGAACGTCGTCCCCACCACGGCCACCGGGCCGAAGAAGACGAAGACGAAGACCTCGCCGAGCGCGCGGTAGCCGTAGGGCAGCGGCCCGCCGGTGTAGGTCCACGCGGCGGCCATGCAGACGGCCCCGACGGCGACCAGCCACCAGCTGGACAGCGCGGCCAGCGCCAGCCCGGCCACCCCGGCGGCGGCGAAGGACGCGAGCGCGGCGACGAGCACCTGGCGCGGGGTGGCCGCGCCCGATCCGACCAGCCGCATCGGGCCGACGCGGTCGGCGTCGGTGCCGCGCGTGCCGTCGGAGTAGTCGTTGGCGTAGTTCACCGCCACCTGCAGGGCCAGCGCGACCAGCAGGGCCAGCAGCGCGGGAACGAGCCGGAACCCGTCGAGCGCGACGGCCGCGCCGGTGCCCACGAGCACCGGCGCCAGGGCGGCGGGCAGGGTGCGCGGACGGGCGCCGGCCAGCCACTGGGCGGGGGTGGCCATGGTCAGGAGGCTCCCGGGGGGATCGATGCGGCGACCGCGCGGCGGTCGGGCTTGCCGGTGTGCAGGGTCGGGACGGCGGGGACCGTGTGCAGCTCCCGGGGCGCAGCCGGCGCACCGAGGCGTTCGGTCACCCACGGGCGGAGGGCGGCGAGCTGCGGCGTCGCGCCGGGCGCCGGGACGACGGCGGCGACGAGGCGCTGCCCCCACTCGGCGTCGGGCCGGCCGAAGACCACGGCGTCGGCCACGTCGGGGTGCTCGCGCAGCGCCGCCTCGACGGCGGCGGGAACCACGTTCACCCCGCCGCTGATCACGACGTCGTCCAGCCGGCCGTGCACGGTGAGCCGGCCGTCGTCGCCGAGCGTGCCGGCGTCCCGGGTCCGGAACCAGCCGTCGGCGAACGCCGCCGCGGTGGCGGCCGGATCGCCGCGGTAACCCAGCGCCAGCGTCGGGCCGGCCAGCTCGATGCCGTCCGTGACCCGGACGCGCACGCCCTCGAGCGGCCGGCCGTCGTAGACGCAGCCACCGGCGGTTTCGGTCATCCCGTAGGTGGTCACGACGGCGACCCCGTCGGCGTGCGCACGGGCCAGCAGCGCCGGGTCGGTCGCCGCGCCCCCGACGAGGATCGCGTCGAAGGCCTGCAGCGCGGCGGGCTCGGCGTCGAGGTAGCGGCGCAGCTGGGTCGGGACCATCGCGGTGTAACGGCGGTCGCCGGCCGGCATGCGGGCGAGCGCCTCGGCCAGCGTCCCGTCCTTCGCCAGCCGGGTGATCGGCCGGCCGGCGACGGCGCTGCGGCACAGGACCTGGAGACCGGCGATCGCGGACACCGGCAGGGTGAGCAGCCAGCTGCCCGGCCCGCCGAGGCGCTGGTGCGTCGCGGTCGCCGAGGCGCGCAGGGCGCCGGCCGACAGCAGGACGCCGCGGCCACCCCCGGTGGAACCGGAGGTGACGACGACCAGGTCGGCGCCCGGCTCCAGCGGCTCGCCGGGCCGGAGCGCGGCGCGGGCCGCGTCGACCACGGCCGCGGGGCCGGCGGGGAGGACGGCGAGGGGCCGGACGCCGTCGAGGGCGGCGCGGACGTCGTCGTCGGAGAGCTCGCCCGCGCCCACGAGGGTCAGCTGCCGGGACACGAGGAACGAGGGTACGGCCGGGGCGTTCTTCTAGGCTGACCCGCGTGACCGCCGCCCCCGCCGCCGCCCTGCCGGCGGGGATCACCGAGCTGGCGGTCTACGAGGTGCCGTTGCGGGCCCGCTTCCGGGGCATCGACGTCCGCGACGGGGTGCTGCTCCGCGGCCCGGCGGGCTGGGGCGAGTTCTCCCCGTTCTGGGACTACGACGCTGCGGAGAGCCGACGCTGGTGGGCGGCGGCGGTGGAGTCCGCCGTCGAGGGGTGGCCCGCACCGGTGCGCGGCAGCGTGCCGGTGAACGTCACCGTCCCGGCCGTGGACCCCGAGCGGGCGCACGCGATCGTCGCCGCCTCGGGCTGCCGGACGGCCAAGGTCAAGGTGGCCGAGCCGGGCCAGTCCCCGGCCGACGACCTGGCCCGCGTGGCCGCGGTGCGCGACGCGCTGGGCCCGTCGGGCGCGATCCGGGTGGACGCCAACGCCGCCTGGGACGTCGACACCGCCGCCGCCCGCATCGGTGAGCTGGACCGGTTCGGCCTGGAGTACGTCGAGCAGCCGTGCGCGACCCTCGAGAAACTCGTCGCGCTGCGGCGGCGGATCGACGTGCGGATCGCGGCCGACGAGGTGGTGCGCCGCTCGGACGACCCCCTGCGGGTGGACCTGCGCGAGGCCTGCGACGTCGTCGTCCTCAAGGTGCAGCCGCTCGGCGGGGTGCGTGCGGCGCTGCGGGTGGCCGAGGCGCACGGGCTGCCGTGCGTCGTCTCCTCGGCGCTGGAGTCCTCGGTCGGCATCGCCGCCGGCGTCGCGCTGGCCGCCGCGCTCCCCGAGCTGCCGTTCGCCTGCGGGCTGGCGACCGTGGCGCTGTTCACCGACGACGTGAGCGGCGCCCCGCTGCTGCCGGTCGACGGCGCGCTCCCGGTCGGCCGCCGCGACCCCGACCGGATCGCCGCGGTCGCCGCCGGGGAGCAGACCGCTGCCCGGTGGCGGACCCGGATCGACGAGGTGCTGGCCCGGTGAACCCCGCCACCGCCTTCGCGCGGGTGCTGGTGGACGAGCTGGTGCGCGGCGGGGTCGCCGATGCGGTCCTCTCGCCCGGGTCGCGGTCCGCGCCGGTCGCGCTGGCCCTGGCCGCCGCGGAGCGGGACGGCCGGCTGCGGCTGCACGTGCGGATCGACGAGCGCACCGCGGCCTTCCTCGCGCTCGGCCTGGCCAAGGCGTCGGGCCGGCCGGTGCCGGTGCTCACCACCTCGGGCACGGCGGCCGCCCACCTGCACGCCGCCGTCCTGGAGGCCGACGCGAGCGGGGTGCCGCTGCTGGCGCTCACCGCCGACCGGCCCCCCGAGCTGCGCGCCACCGGCGCCAACCAGACGATCGAGCAGGCCGGCCTCTACGGCGGCGCGGTGCGCTGGGCGGCCGACGTCGGCGTCCCCGAGTCCGGCCGCGAGGAGGCGCAGAACCGGTACTGGCGGTCACTGGCCGCCAAGGCGCTCACCGTCGCCACCGGGGCGCTGTCCGGGGACCCGGGCCCGGTGCAGCTGAACCTCGCGCTGCGCGAACCGCTGCTGCCCGACGACGGGGTCCCGCTCGCCGGTCCCTGGGCCGGGCGGGCGGACGGCGGTCCGTGGACGGCGGCCGTGCCGCCGGCCGGGTACGCGGCGGGCGGTGGTCACCGGTCCCCGACGCGGACGCTGGTGATCGCCGGGGACGGCCCGCAGCACGTCGCGCCGGGGCTTCCCGACGGGTCCGCCTGGCCGGTCCTCGCCGAGCCCAGCAGCGGCTTCTGGGGGCACGAGTCGGCGCTGCGCGGCGGCGCTCTGCTGCTCGGCGCCGGCGACTGGCTGGCCGAGCACCGGCCGGAGCGGGTGATCGTGGTCGGCCGCCCGACGCTGTCCCGGCCGGTCGGCGCGCTGCTGGCCGACCCGGCGGTGACCGTCGAGACGGTGAGCGCCTCCCCGCGGTGGGCCGATGCCGGCCGGTCGAGCAGCCGGGTCGCCCGGATGCTCGTCGCAGCGGAGCCGGACCCGTCGGCGGACGAGCCGTGGGTGGCCTCCTGGCGCTCCGCCGCGGAGCGGGTCGGTGCCGCCGTCGACGACCTCCTCGACGGCGCTCCGGCCCTGACCGCCGCCCGGCTGGCCCGCGACGTGGTGGCCGCGCTGCCCGCCGGGGCGCTGTTCGTGCTCGGGTCGTCCACGCCGGTGCGCGACGTCGACCGGCTGGCCGTGCCGCGCGGCGACCTGGCGGTGCTGGCCAACCGGGGGGTGGCGGGCATCGACGGCACGATCTCGACGGCGGTCGGTGCGGCCCTGGTGCACGGCGGGCCGACCTTCGCGCTCATGGGTGACCTCACGTTCCTGCACGACCTCACCGGGCTGCTGCTCGGCGAGGGGGAGGTGCGGCCGGACCTCACCGTCGTGGTCCCCGACAACGACGGCGGCGGCATCTTCGCCCAGCTCGAGCCCGGGCAGGACCGCTACGCCGCGGACTACCGCCGGGTCTTCGGCACCCCGCACGGGCGGGACCTGGTCGTGGTGGCGCAGGCTCTGGGCTGGGCCGCGACACAGGTGACGTCGGCGGACGAGCTCCCCGGCGCACTCGCGCTAGGCGGCCCGCGGGTCGTCGTCGTCGTCGTCGGCACCGACCAGCGGGCCGAGGCCGCACTGGCCGCTGACCTGCGCGCCGCCGCGGCGCAGGCCCTGGCCTCGTCCTGACGCGTGGGACGCTGCCCGGCGTGAGCTTCCTCGGGCTGCTCCCGCTGCTCGCCGGCACGGCGCTCGGCGCGGCCATCGGCTGGTCAGCGCCGCCCGTCCCGCCGCGGGACTGACCCGGGTCGGTCCTCCGGTCAGCCCTCGAGGGCGGCCTGGAAGGCGGCGAACTTCGACTGGGTCTCGGCCAGCTCCGCGGCCGGGTCCGAGCCGGCGACGATGCCGCACCCGGCGAACAGCCGTGCGCCGTCGTCGCCGACCAGCTCGGCGCAGCGCAGCGCGAGGCCGAACTCGCCGTCGCCGGCGGCGTCGAGCCAGCCCACCGGGCCGGCGTACCGGCCGCGGTCCATGCCCTCGAGCTCGCCGATCAACCCGGCGGCGTCCGGCGTCGGGGTGCCGCACACGGCGGCCGTCGGGTGCACCGCGCCGACCAGATCGAGCAGCCCGGCGCCCGCCGCGCGGCCCCGTGCGGCCTGGGTGCCCACGACGTCGGTGGCCAGGTGCCGCACGTTCGCCAGCGTCAGCAGCTGGGGTTCGGCGGGCGCGTCGAGGCCGTCGCAGTAGGGCTCCAGCGCCTGCACCAGCGAGTCGACGGCGAGGGCGTGCTCGGCGCGGTCCTTGGCGGAGGTGAGCAGCGCCCGGGCCAGCCGGTCGTCCTCGGCCCCGGCCCCACGCGGCGCGGTGCCGGCCAGCACCCGGGCCGACAGCTGCCGGCCGGTGCGGCGGAGCAGCAGCTCCGGGGTGGCCCCGAGCAGCCCGTCGACGGCGAAGGTCCAGCAGCCGGGGAACCGCGCGGCCAGCCGGCGCAGCATGCGGCGCGGGTCCAGCGGCACGTCGGAGGAGACCAGCAGGTCGCGGGCGAGCACCACCTTGGCCAGTTCCCCCGCGTCGATCCGGGTCACCGCGGCGGCGACGGCGGCGCACCAGCTCGCCGGGTCCAGCGCGCCGTCGGCGTAGCGCAGCCGGGGCGCGGGGCCGTCGTCGTGCGCGACCGGCACCGGGAGCTCCGGCGCCGGCCCCAGGGCGGTCACCCAGCCGGCGCCGCCCCGCCGCCCGACGACCATCTCGGGGACGACGAAGACCGACGTCCCGGCGAGGGGGTCGAAGGCGATGCTGGCGAACAGCACCGGGCCGGAGCCGGGCACCCCGAGTTCGTCGGCGACGTCCAGGCCGGCCGCGTACTCGTCCCACCACCGCGCTGCATCGGCGAGCGCGGAGGGTCCGGACACCTCCAGGCGGGCCGCCTCGCCCCAGCCGACCAGGCCCTCACCGCGGCGCACCCAGGACAGCCCGCCGGTAGCGGGCAGCAGGTCCAGCAGGTCGCCGACGGGGTCGTGCCGGACCGTGGTGACGACGCGCGCGGCCGCTGCCGGGGAGGTCAGGGCGGCCGCAGTCACGGCTCAAGACTAGGAGGCCTTGTAGCGTCGCTGCCGTGGCAGACCGGCGAGAGACCGCGCACACCGCCGGCCTGCGGGCCGGCCTGGACAAGCGACCGGCCGAGGTCGCGGCCATGTTCGACCGGGTCGCGAAGCGCTACGACGTCACCAACACCGTGCTGTCGGGCGGGCTCGACGCCTCCTGGCGGCGGGCCACCCGGGAGGCGCTGGGCGCCCGGCCGGGGCAGACCGTGCTCGACGTCGCCGCCGGGACGGCGGTGTCCACCGTCGAGCTGGCCGCCGGTGGCGTCCGGGCGATCGCCTGCGACTTCTCCCAGGGCATGCTGCGCGCCGGCGCCGCCCGCCCGGTGCCCAAGGTGGCCGGCGACGCCATGGCCCTGCCGCTGGCCGACGAGAGCGTCGACGGCGTCGTCATCTCCTTCGGCCTGCGCAACGTGGCCGATCCCGACGCCGCGCTGCGCGAGTTCTCCCGGGTCACGAAGCCCGGTGGCACGCTCGTCGTCTGCGAGTTCTCCAGCCCCACCTGGTCGCCGTTCCGCACCGTCTACACCGAGTACCTGATGAAGGCGCTGCCGCGGATCGCCCGCGCGGTGAGCAGCAACCCCGAGGCCTACGTGTACCTGGCGGAGTCCATCCGCGCCTGGCCCGACCAGGCCGCGCTCGCCGGGCGGATCCAGGACGCCGGGTGGTCCGGCGTCGCCTGGCAGAACCTCACCGGCGGGATCGTCGCGCTGCACCGGGGCCGCAAGGGGTGACCGTACCCGTCTGACCTGCGCAGAACTGTCGTACCCCGCGCATACGGTCGGGTCATGACCACCGCCGAGCTCCAGCGCAGCGCGGTCGACAGTGCGGTGGAGGCGGCTCTGCAACGCCGTCCGGAGGACTAGCGTCGGTGCATGTCGACCCCGCCCACCCCGCAGCCTCCCGGTCCGGGGCCCACCCCCACCGATCCGATCCCGCCGCCGGAGCCGGCTCCGTACCCGGTGCCCGACCCGACCGATCCGGTCGTGCCCCCACCGGGCCCGATGCCCGAGCCGCTGTAACGACGGCCGTGCCCCGTCCCCCCTACGCCGACCGGCGCGACGCCGGCCAAATGCTCGCCGCCGCCCTGGCCGGCGACGCCGACGCGGGCGCTCTGGTGCTGGGACTGCCGCGCGGCGGGGTCGTCGTCGCCGCGGAGGTGGCGGCCGCCCTCGGCGCGGAGCTGGACGTGCTCGTCGTCCGCAAGCTCGGCGCGCCGGGGCACCCGGAGCTGGCGATGGGTGCGATCGCGGCGGTCGGGGACGCCGTCGAGACGGTGTGGGTGCGCCGGGTCCTGGACCGCCTGACGCCCGACGAGGCAGACATCGACGCCGTACGCCACCGCGAGACGGCCGAGCTGCGCCGCCGCGCGGCGGCCTATCGCGGCGACCGGCCGGCGCCGGCCCTCACCGGGCGGCACGTCCTGCTCGTGGACGACGGTCTGGCGACCGGCGCCACCATGCGGGTCGCGGTCGATGCGGTGCGGGCCAGCCGGCCTGCCCGCCTGACGGTCGCCGTCCCGGTCGGCCCTCCGGAGGTCGTCGCCGAGCTGGCCGCCGTGGTGGACGCGCTGGTCTGCCCCGTGGCGCCTGCGCACTTCCGGTCCGTGGGCCAGGCATACGCGGACTTCGCCGAGACCTCCGACGCACAGGTGGCCGACGCCCTGGTCCGAGGGGGGACTGTCAGCTAGGTCACAGGGGGGCCTAGACTCGGGACCGACGACCTTGTGAACGAATTCACAAGGTCGCGGTGCTCGACGACGAGGCGAGGTGGCGGACATGGCGCAGGCGACGGCGGAGCACCGGGCCGACGTCGTCGTGGTCGGGGCCGGTCCCGCCGGGTCCAGCGCCGCCTGGCACCTGGCGCAGAGCGGCCTGGACGTCGCGGTGCTCGAGAAGGCGGAGTTCCCGCGGGAGAAGGTCTGCGGCGACGGTCTGACCCCCCGAGGCGTCAAGGCCCTGCAGGACATGGACGTCGACACCTCGTCGCCCGGCTGGGTGCGCCGCCGGGGCCTGCGGGTGCACGGCGGCGGCCGGGTGGCCGAGGTGGACTGGCCGCGGCTGGCCTCGTGGCCGGACCACGGGCTGGTCCGCACCCGCCGCGAGCTCGACGCGCTGCTGGCCGGCCACGCCGTCGAGGCAGGCGCGCGGCTCACCACCGGGACCACCGTCACCGAGCCGCTCCTGGACGACGCCGGGCGCGTGGTCGGGGTCCGCGCCGAGGTCGGCGACGATCGCGAGCCGGTCACCTGGCGTGCTCCGCTGGTCGTCTCGGCGGAAGGTCTGTCCGGCCGGCTGGCCAAGACCCTGGGTCTGCTGCGCCGGACCGACCGGCCCCTCGGCGTCGCCGTCCGCGGGTACGTCCGCAGCCGGCGCAGCGGCGACGACTACCTCGACATCGCCTTCGACCTGACCGCGGGTGGTCCCACCCGCGACTGCATGCCCGGGTACGGCTGGATCTTCGGCATGGGCGACGGGACGGCGAACGTCGGGTACGGGCTGCTCGACACCCGCCGCGGCACCGGCGCGGATCGCAAGGCGATCCTCCGGCACTGGCTGGACACCTTCCCGGCCGAGGACGGCCTCGGGGAGGGCGACGCGGTCGGCCCGCTCCGTGGCGCCGGCCTGCCCATGGCGCTGAGCCGCGGCCCGGCCTACACCCGAGGCCTGCTGCTGGCCGGTGACGCGGCGGGAACGGTGAACCCCTGCAACGGCGAGGGGATCAGCTACGCCATCGAGAGCGGCCGCATGGCGGCCGAGGCCGTCGCCGCCGCGCTCGCGGTCCCCGCGGGCGACGGCCGGGAGGCGGTCCTGCAGCGCTACCCGCAGCGGCTGCGCAGCGAGCTCGGCCGGCACCACCGGCTCGGGCTCGGCTTCCTGGCCCTGCTGGCCCGGCCGGCTGTCGTCCGGCTGGCGACCGCGCGCGGCCTGCGCCGCCCTGCGCTCACCGACGCCGCCCTGCGGCTGATGGGCAACCTCACCGACGGCCGGGACGGCGACGCGGTCGACCGCGCCCTTGCCGTCCTCCTGCGTCTGACCCCGGCGACGTGAGGTGGCCGACATGACCACGAGTCGACGACACGACACGCACGCTCAGTGCACGCCCCATCACCAGTCCGTGACCCCCATCACCCTAGGCTGCTGCTGATGCTCTCGACCTACGTCCCGATCGTCGGGCTGTTCGTGCTCGCCGCGGGGTTCGCGGTGTTCTCGGTCGCCGTCGCCCCCTACGTGGGGCCGCGCCGGTACAACCGGGCCAAGCTGGCGGCCTACGAGTGCGGCATCGAGCCGGTCGACCAGCCGCTCACCGGCGGCCGCTTCCCGGTCAAGTACTACCTGACGGCGATGCTGTTCATCGTCTTCGACATCGAGATCGTCTTCCTCTACCCCTGGGCCGTCGCCAACGACGCGCTGGGCGTGTGGGGTCTGGTCGCGATGGTCGTGTTCATCGGCACCGTCTTCCTCGCCTTCGCCTACGAGTGGCGGCGCGGCGGGCTCGAGTGGGACTGAGGGGAGACTGACCATGGGTCTCGAGGAGAAGATCCCCAGCGGGGTCCTGCTGACCAGCGTCGAGAAGCTGGTCAACTGGACGCGGAAGTCCTCGCTGTGGCCGGCCACCTTCGGCCTGGCCTGCTGCGCGATCGAGATGATGGCCTCGGGCACGGGCCGTTACGACCTCGCCCGGTTCGGCATGGAGGTCTTCCGGGCCTCGCCCCGCCAGGCCGACCTGATGATCGTCGCCGGGCGGGTGAGTCAGAAGATGGCGCCGGTCCTGCGGCAGATCTACGACCAGATGCCCGAGCCGCGCTGGGTGCTCGCGATGGGCGTCTGCGCCAGCTCCGGCGGCATGTTCAACAACTACGCGATCGTCCAGGGCGTCGACCACGTCGTCCCGGTGGACATGTACCTGCCCGGCTGCCCGCCGCGGCCGGAGATGCTCATGGACGCGATCCTCAAGCTGCACCACAAGATCCAGCACGAGCCGCTGGGCGAGAAGCGCGCCCGGCAGCTGGAGGAGGCGCGCGCAGACGGGACGGCCAGGGACCTGCACGTCGAGATGCCGTCGACCGTGCGCGTCGACAAGGACGCCCGCCGGGCCTACGAGGCCGCCGCCGCCGAGGGGCGCGCCGGCCAGTTCCTGATGGAGCAGCGCGGCGGCAACGCCGTCCTGCTGCCGGGGGAGCGGGGTGGGCGGCGATGAGCAATGACGGTGGTGCGGTCGTCCCGGGCCGCGAGGAGGCCGGCTACGACGCGAGCACCGCGCCGTCCGGTGGTTTCCGGAAGGGTGCCTTCGGAGTCAGCGGCAGCGGCGACACCTCCGGCTTCGGTGGGCTGGTCCGGGTCGAGCCCGGCGGTGCGGTGGCGCTGCACTCCACCGAGCGCCCCTACGGGAGCTACTTCGACGAGGTCACCGACGCCCTGATCGAGGCGGTCGGCGAGGCCACCTACGCGGCGGCCGTCTCCCGGGTGCTCGTCGACCGCGGGGAGATCACCTACTTCGTGGCGCGCGAACACCTGCTGACGCTGGTGCGGCCCCTGCGCGACGACGAGGCGCTGCGCTTCGAGCTGTGCAGCAGCGTCTCCGGCGTGGACTACCTCGACAGCGGCGGCCCCGCCGTCGACCCCGGCCGCCCGCGGCTGCACGTCGTCTACCACCTGACCTCGATGACCTACCGGCGCCGCATCCGGCTGGAGGTGGCGGTGACCGCCGAGGACCCGCACGTCCCGTCGGTGACCGGGATCTACCCGACCGCGGACTGGCACGAGCGTGAGGCCTGGGACATGTTCGGCATCGTCTTCGACGGCCACCCGGCGCTCACGCGAATCCTCATGCCCGACGACTGGGACGGCTTTCCGCAGCGCAAGGACTACCCGCTCGGCGGGATCCCCGTCGAGTACCACGACGCCACCATCCCGCCTCCGGACACGCGCCGGGCCTACCGGTGAGCGGGGAGTACTGATGAGCACCGAAGGCACGAGTTCCCCTGCGGAAGAGCGCCGCAGGCGTCGGGTTGCCCTGCGCAGCAGCGATGCGGAGCAGCGAGGGAGCGGGCCGCAGGCTTCCGGTTCCCCACTGGAGGTGTGTCGATGAGCACCACGTACAACCCGAACGACCCCTACGCCGGCTCCCGCGAGACCACCGAGGGCCGCGTCTACACCGTGACCGGTGGGGATTGGGACCTGACGCTGGGCGCCGATCCGCACGGCGCGGAACGCCTCGTCGTCAACATGGGCCCGCAGCACCCCTCCACCCACGGCGTGCTGCGGCTGGTCCTCGACCTCGAGGGCGAGACGGTGACCAAGGCACGGGTGGTCATCGGCTACCTGCACACCGGCATCGAGAAGAACACCGAGTACCGCAACTGGGTCCAGGGCACGACCTTCGTGACGCGGATGGACTACCTGGCCCCGCTGTTCAACGAGGCCGGCTACTGCATGGCCGTCGAGAAGCTGCTGGGCGTGGAGATCCCCCAGCGCGCGGCCACCATCCGCGTGCTGGTGATGGAGCTCAACCGAATCGCCTCGCACCTGGTCGCCCTGGCCACGTTCGGCATGGAGATGGGTGCCCTCACGGGCATGACCAACGGCTTCCGCGAGCGGGAGATGGTCCTCGACCTGCTCGAGGAGATCACCGGCCTCCGGATGAACCACGCCTACATCCGGCCCGGCGGCCTGGCGCAGGACCTGCCCGAGGGGGCGGTCGGGCACATCCGCGAGTTCCTCGAGGTCATGCCGAAGCGGGTGGCCGACTTCCACCGGCTGCTCACCGGCCAGCCGATCTGGCAGAACCGCCTCAAGGACGCCGGCTACCTCGACCTGACCGGCTGCGTCGCGCTCGGCGTCACCGGGCCGATCCTGCGCGCCACCGGCCTGGCGTGGGACCTGCGCAAGGTGGAGCCCTACCTCGGCTACGACACCTACGACTTCGAGGTGCCGACCGCCGACACCTGTGACGCCTGGGGCCGCTACCTGGTGCGCATGGCGGAGGTGAACGAGTCGCTCAAGCTCATCGCCCAGGCGCTCGACCGGCTCGAGCCCGGCCCGGTCATGGTCGAGGACAAGAAGATCGCCTGGCCGGCGCAGCTCTCGCTGGGGCCCGACGGCATGGGCAACTCGCTGGACCACGTGCGGCACATCATGGGCCAGTCGATGGAGGCCCTGATCCACCACTTCAAGCTGGTGACCGAGGGCTTCCGGGTGCCCGCCGGGCAGGTGTACGTGCCGATCGAGTCGCCCCGCGGAGAACTGGGCTACCACGTCGTGAGCGACGGCAGCACCCGGCCGTGGCGCGTGCATGTGCGCGACCCCAGCTTCGTCAACCTGCAGGCCACGGCGGTGATGAGCGAGGGCGGCATGATCGCCGACGTCATCGCGGCCATCGCCTCGATCGACCCCGTGATGGGAGGAGTCGACAGGTGAGCGAGCATCGCAGCGCGGAACGAGCGAGGAGCGGAGCGGCCGCGGAGACGACCCAGGGAAGGAGCGCCGACCGATGAGCTTCCCCGGCTCGCCCGAAGGAGCGGCGACCACCGGCCTGGACTCGAGCCCGTTCGAGGGCCGGCCGGAGGTGCTCGACGCACTGCCGCCGCTGACCGAGCAGACCCGTGCCGAGGCGCGGGAGGTCATGGCCCGCTACCCGCAGCCGCGCTCGGCCCTGCTCCCCATGCTGCACCTGGTGCAGAGCTACCAGGGCTTCGTCTCACCGCAGGGGCTGGCGTTCTGCGCGGAGGAACTGGGCCTGACCACGGCCGAGGTCGCGGCGGTCGCCACCTTCTACACGATGTACAAGCGGCGGCAGACCGGCCGGCACCTGGTCAGCGTGTGCACCAACACCCTCTGCGCCGTCCTCGGTGGCCAGCGGATCTTCGACGCGCTGAAGGCCGACCTCGGCGTCGGCCACGACGAGACGGCCGCCGACGGCTCGGTCACCCTCGAGCACGCCGAGTGCCTGGCCGCCTGCGACTACGCGCCGGTCGTCACGGTGGACTACGAGTTCTACGACCAGCAGAACGTCGACAGCGCCCGCGAGCTGGTCGCGGCCCTGCGCCGCGGCGAGAAGCCGCTGCCCACGCGCGGTGCCCCGCTGACCGACTTCAAGGGCGTCTCCCGCCAGCTGGCCGGGTTCTCCCAGCACGCCGACGCCGTCGCCGCCGCCGCCGCCGTCGATGCGCCGGGCAGCTACGAGCCGAGCCTGCGCGGGGTTCGGCTGGCCGCCGAGCGCGGCGAGTCGGCACCACCGATGCGCGGTCCGGAGCCCGAGCCCGCCGACACCGGCGAGCCGCGGGAGACCGTTCGGCCGAGCGGGACGACGGGGGAGACACCGGGCAAGGAGGCGGCCGACGCCCGCGTTGCCGCCGCCGACACCCCGGCGGAGAAGGCCGGCGCCGCGGGTTCCCACCCGGACGCCGCGGAACCGGCCGGGCGGCGGCTGCCGGACGGCAGGGAGGGCACCGACACGCCCGCGGGGCAGGAGCCGGGCACCACCGGCCAAGGGCCCGGCGGCCGACCCCCAGCTCCCCAGGGGCCCGATGGCCCGTCCCGGACGATCGAGGGCCGCGGCCCTCAGCGGAGGCGATGAGCCGTGCCCCTCACTCCTGTCCTCACCAGCCGCTGGGGCGCCGAGCAGTCGTGGCGGCTGTCCACCTACGAGGAGCTCGACGGCTACGCGGCGCTGCGCACCGCGCTGTCGATGCAGCCCGACGAGTTGGTCACCCTGGTCAAGGACTCCGGCCTGCGCGGGCGTGGCGGCGCCGGCTTCCCGACCGGCATGAAGTGGAGCTTCATCCCGCAGCCCAAGCCGGGCGAGGAGCCGACCGGACCGGCGGCGATGCCGAAGTACCTGGTGGTCAACGCCGACGAGGGGGAGCCCGGCACCTGCAAGGACGTGCCCCTCATGATGGTCGACCCGCACTCGCTCATCGAGGGCGTCATCATCTCGGCGTACGCGATCCGGTCGAAGTTCGCGGTCATCTACGTGCGCGGCGAGGCGGTGCACGCCCACCGGCGGCTGATGAACGCGGTGGGCGAGGCCTACGCGGCCGGGTACCTGGGCTCGGACATCCTGGGCTCCGGCTACGACCTGGAGCTCGTCGTGCACGCGGGCGCCGGTGCCTACATCTGCGGCGAGGAGACGGCGCTGCTGGACTCGCTCGAGGGCTACCGCGGCCAGCCGCGGCTCAAGCCGCCGTTCCCGGCGGTCGCCGGCCTCTACGGGGCGCCGACGGTGATCAACAACGTGGAGAGCCTGGCCAGCGTGCCGTTCATCGTCCGCGGCGGTGCGGAGTGGTTCAAGGAGTTCGGCCCGGAGAAGTCGCCCGGCCCGAAGATCTACTCGCTGTCCGGGCGGATCGTCCGACCGGGCCAGTACGAGGCGCCGATGGGCACCACGCTGCGCGAGCTGATCGAGATGGCCGGCGGGATCCGCCCCGGCCACGAGCTCAAGTTCTGGACCCCGGGTGGCTCGTCGACGCCGTACTTCACCGCCGAACACCTCGATGTCCCGCTGGACTTCGACTCGGTGGCCGCGGCCGGCTCGATGCTCGGCACGACCGCGCTGATGATCTTCGACGAGACGGACTCGATCGTCGAGGCGACCCTGCGGTTCAGCGAGTTCTACGCGCACGAGAGCTGCGGCAAGTGCACCCCGTGCCGGGAGGGGACCTTCTGGTACGTCCGGGTCCTCCGGCGGTTCGTCGCCGGCCAGGGCACCGCGGAGGACCTCGACACCCTCGTCGACATCTCCGACAACATGCTGGGCCGGACGTTCTGCGCGCTGGGCGACGGCGCGACCAGCTGCGTCACCAGCTCCATCCAGTTGTTCAAGGACGATTACCTCGCCCTGCTGCCGCCGGAGGAGCGGGCCCGCGTCGGCCGCTCCCTCCCGATCGAGCCGGTCGGAGTCGCATCATGACCCTCACGCCCGCCAGCCCCCAGCCCGCGCCGGCGCTGCCCCCGGGCGCGCCGGGGCCGCACACGCCACCGGACGCGGTCCACTGCACGATCGACGGCTTCGACGTCGCCGTGCCGAAGGGCACGCTGATCATCCGGGCCGCCGAGATGATCGGGGTGATGGTCCCGCGGTTCTGCGAGCACCCGCTCCTGGAGCCGATCGGCGCCTGCCGCCAGTGCCTGGTCGAGGTGGAGGGGCAGCGCAAGCCGGTGGCCTCCTGCACCATGCCGGTCACCGACGGCATGGCGGTGAAGACACAGCTCACCAGCCCGGTCGCCGACAAGGCGCAGCAGGGCAACATGGAGTTCCTGCTCATCAACCACCCGCTCGACTGCCCGACGTGCGACAAGGGCGGCGAGTGCCCGCTGCAGAACCAGGCGATGAGCAACGGCCGCGGCGAGAGCCGCTTCGTGGACGAGAAGCGGACGTTCCGCAAGCCGCTGCCGCTCTCCAGCGAGATCCTGCTGGACCGCGAGCGGTGCGTCTCGTGCACCCGCTGCACCCGGTTCGCCGAGCAGATCGCCGGCGACCCGATGCTCCAGCTGTTCGAGCGGGCGGCGCAGCAGCAGATCGCGGTGGCCGACGACGAGCCGTTCGACTCGTACTTCTCCGGCAACACCGTGCAGATCTGCCCGGTCGGCGCGCTCACCAGCGCGCAGTACCGCTTCCGCGCCCGGCCGTTCGACCTGCGCAGCGAGGCCAGCGTCTGCGAGCACTGCGCCTCGGGCTGCGCGATGCGCACCGACTACCGGCGCGGGAGGGTCACCCGCCGGCTGGCCGGTGACGATCCCGAGGTCAACCAGGAGTGGACCTGCGACAAGGGCCGCTTCGCCTTCCGGTACGCCACCGCCAACGAGCGGCTGACCACCCCGCTGGTGCGGGGGGCGGACGGACAGCTGGAGCCGGCCTCCTGGCCGGAGGCCTGGGCCGCGGCCGCCGCCGGCCTGCTCCGGGCCCGCGCCGAGGGCGGGGTCGGGGTCCTGCCCGGTGGCCGGCTGACCCTCGAGGACGCCTACGCGTGGGCGACCTTCGCCCGGGTGGCCCTGGGCACCAACGACGTCGACGCCCGCGCCCGGGCCCACTCCGCCGAGGAACTGGAGTTCCTGGCGGCCGCCGTCGCCGGCACCGGACCCGCGACCGGCGGGGTGACCTACGACGACCTGGACAGCGCACCCGCCGTGCTGCTCGCCGGCCTGGAGCCGGAGGAGGAGTCGCCGATCCTCTTCCTGCGGCTGCGGCGGGCCGTGCGCGCCGGCAAGCTGCCGGTGTTCGACCTGGCGCCCTTCGCCACCCGCGCGGCGGAGAAGCTGCAGGCGACCGTGCTCACCACCTTGCCCGGAGCGGAGGCGCGGTCGCTGCGGGCGCTCGCCGAGGGCAGCTGGGGCGGCCCCGCGGTCGATGCGCTCCGGCAGCCCGGCGCCGTCGTCCTCGCCGGCGAGCGGCTGGCCGAGGTCCCCGGCGCGTTCTCCGCGCTCCTCGCGCTGTCCCGGGCGACCGGCGCGCGGCTGGCCTGGGTGCCCCGCCGCGCCGGTGAGCGCGGTGCGGTCGAGGCCGGTGCGCTGCCGAACCTGCTCCCCGGCGGCCGCAGCGTCGAGGACGACGTCGCCCGCGCGGAAGTGGCCGCGGTCTGGGGCATCGACCCCGCGGCCGTCCCCGCCGTCCCCGGCCGCGACGCCACCGGCATCCTCACCGCGGTCCGCAGCGGCCGGTTGCCCGGGTTGCTCGTCGGCGGCGTCGACCCCGCCGACCTGCCGGACCCGGCGCTGGCGCTCGCGGCGCTCGACGCGGCGGCGTTCGTCGTCAGCCTGGAGATGTTCCCCAGCGCGGTGACCGAGCGCGCCGACGTCGTCCTGCCGGTCGCGGCCGCGCCGGACAAGGCGGGCAGCTACCTCGACTGGGAGGGCCGGCTGCGTTCCTTCGACGCGACCCTGCACGGCACCGGGATGCTGACCGACGGGCGGGTGCTGCACGGGCTGGCCGACGAGATGGACGTCGACCTGCGGCTGCCCACCCCCGGGGGCGCCCGGGCAGCGCTGTCCGGGCTCGGCGCCCGCCGGTCGGAGCGGCCCGGCCCCGACGTCGCCGCGCCGGTCGCCCCGGCGCTCCGCGACGACGAGGCCGTCCTCGCCTCCTGGCGCCAGCTGCTCGACGTGGGCACGCTGCAGCGTGGCGAACCGGAGCTGGCCGGCACCGCCCGGCGCCCCGTCGTCCGCATCGGTCCCGGGACGGCCGCTCGCCTGGGCCTGGCCGACGGCGACCGGCTGACCGTCAGCGGGTCCATCGGCTCGGTGAGCCTGCCGGTGGCGGTCACCGCGATGCCGGAGCAGGTGGTGTGGCTGCCGATGCGCTCGCCCGGCAGCGAGATCCGGACCGATCTGGGGGTCGGACCGGGGGCGGTCGTACGGCTGGTCCGCGCGGCGGCCGTCGTCGGAGAGGGCGTGCGATGAACGTGTGGGCCGCGACCGACATGCCGACGCTGGAGGACTTCGGGCACGACGTCTGGTGGATCGTCCTCATCAAGGTCGTCGGTGTCTTCGCCGTGCTGGTGCTGATGACGCTGTTCGCCATCGTGTTCGAACGCAAGGTCGTCGCCCGCATGCAGCAGCGGATCGGCCCCAACCGGGTCGGCCCGCGCGGTTACCTGCAGAGCCTCGCCGACGGTCTGAAGCTGGCGTTCAAGGAAGACATCATGCCTGCGCTGGCCGACAAGCCGGTGTACTTCCTGGCGCCGATCATCGCGACCATCCCGGCGTTCGTCGCGTTCTCCGTCATCCCCATGGGGCCGGTCGTGAGCATCTTCGGCGAGCGGACGCCGCTGCAGCTCACCGATGCCCCGATCGGCGTGCTGATCATCCTGGCGATGTCGGCGATGGGCATCTACGGGATCGTGCTGGGTGGCTGGGCGTCCGGTTCGACGTACCCGCTGCTGGGCAGCATGCGCAGTGCGGCCCAGATGATCAGCTACGAGATCGCGATGGGGCTGTCGCTGGTCGCGGTCTTCCTCTACGCCGGCACGATGTCGACGTCGGAGATCGTCGCCGCCCAGGCCGACGGCAACCAGATCTCCTTCTTCGGCTGGGAGTTCACCGGGCCCAGCTGGTACGTGGTCCTGCTGCCGGTCTCCTTCGTCATCTACGCGATCGCCGTCGTGGGGGAGACCAACCGCGCACCGTTCGACCTCCCCGAGGCCGAGAGCGAGCTGGTCGGGGGCTTCCACACCGAGTACTCGTCGCTGAAGTTCGCGCTGTTCTTCCTGGCCGAGTACATCAACATGGTCACCGTCTCCGCCCTGGCCGCCACGCTGTTCCTCGGCGGCTGGCGGGCGCCGTGGCCGATCTCGATCTGGGACGGCGCGAACACCGGCTGGTGGCCGCTGCTCTGGTTCTTCCTCAAGGTCGTCGTCGCGCTGTTCGTCTTCATCTGGCTGCGCGGCACCCTGCCCCGGCTCCGGTACGACCAGTTCATGCGCTTCGGCTGGAAGGTGCTGGTCCCGGTCTCGCTGGTGTGGATCCTCATCGTCGCCACGATGCGCACCGTGTCCCGGGAGGCCGACCTGACCGCCGGTGAGGTCGCGCTCTACGTGGGTGTGCCGGTGGCGATCGTCCTGCTGGTGGGCCTCTGGCTCGCCGGCCGGGCCAGCCACCGCGAGACCCGGCTGGACGCCGTCGAGGCGGCCGCCGGCTCCAACCACCCGACGAACACCCAGCCCGAGGTCCTGCCACCGGTGGGCGCGCGCCGGCGTCCGGCCGGGGGTCCCAGCCGGGCCGAGGGCGGCTTCCCGGTCCCGCCGATGGACCTGGCGGTTCCACCGTCGCCGCGGCTGCGGCGGCAGCCGGTGAGCACCGGCGGGGAGCCGGTCCCCGGAGCGGTCGTCGGCACCGGACGGCGCGGCGCCACCAGATCCGAGGAGGACGGCGATGCCTGAGCAGAGCAAGCCCGGCGAGCAGGACATGGTGCGGCACGCGCGAGGGGAGGTCGAACGCTCGACCGGGGGCGGCCGGAAGCGCCCGGCGGTACGCGACAGCCTGATGCCGGCCGCGGTCCAGGGCTTCGGCGTCACCTTCGCGCAGATGTTCCGGACGGTGACCACCGAGCAGTACCCGTTCGAGCCGAAGGTGACCAAGGCGCGCTACCACGGGCGGCACGTGCTCAACCGGCACCCCGACGGGCTGGAGAAGTGCGTCGGCTGCGAGCTGTGCGCATGGGCCTGCCCGGCTGACGCCATCTACGTCGAGGGCGGCGACAACACCGAGGACGAGCGCTACAGCCCCGGTGAGCGGTACGGCGCGGTGTACCAGATCAACTACCTGCGCTGCATCTTCTGCGGGTTGTGCATCGAGGCCTGCCCGACCCGCTCGCTGACGATGAGCAACGACTTCGAACTGGCCGACGACAACCGGCGCGACCTGATCTTCACCAAGGAACAGCTGATGGCCCCGCTGCTGCCCGGCATGGAGGCCACCCCGCACCCGATGCGGCTCGGGGACGACGAGAAGGACTACTACCTGCGCGTGCCCGAGAAGGGCTCGACCGCGGAGCCGGTCGCCGAGGAGACGGTGTGAACGGGTTGGAGACCGCCGGCGTCGTCATCGGCACCGGCGAGGCCGTCGTCTTCTGGATCCTCGGCCCACTCGCCCTGGCCGGGGCGCTGGGCATGGTGCTCAGCCGCAACGCGGTGCACTCCGCGCTGTGGCTGGTGCTGACCATGCTGTCGCTGGGCATCTTCTACGTCGTCCAGGAGGCGCCCTTCCTCGGCGCGGTGCAGGTGATCGTCTACACCGGGGCGATCATGATCCTGTTCCTGTTCGTGCTCATGCTCGTCGGGCGGGACTCGTCCGACTCCGTGGTGGAGACCTTGCGCGGGCAGCGGATCGCGGCGCTGCTGCTGGGGGCCGGGTTCGCCGCACTCGTCGGCGCCGGCATCGCCCGCGCCACCCAGGACCTGCCCGTCGCCGGCCTCGAGGCCGTCCAGGGCGGGGTCCGTGGCCCGGCATCGGGCAACGTGGAGGCGATCGCCGGGCTGCTCTACACCCGCTACCTGCTGGCCTTCGAGGTCACCGGCGCACTGCTCATCGTCGCCGCGGTCGGTGCGCTGCTGCTCACCCAGGTCGAGCGGGAACCCGGCAGCCGGCAGACCCAGAAGGAGCTGTCGCGGGCCCGCTTCCTCACCGACCGCCCGCAGACCTTCCCCGGCCCGGGCGTCCACGCCCGCGCCACCTCGGTGGCCGCGCCGGCGCTGCTGCCCGACGGCAGCCTCGCCGAGGACAGCTTCGCCACCGGGATCGAGCCGGAGCAGGTCGAGCAGATGCCCCGCCCGACCGGCCGGGAGCAGCTCGGGTCCCCGGACGCCGCGCTGGGCTCCCACGACCCCACGCTCAGCGACACCCCGGGCGGCCGGACCGGCGGGGAGCACAGGTGAGGGAACTGGCGGGCGAACCCGTGAGCAGAGCACCCCGCGGCACGGTTCCGACGAGCTGGGCGCACCTCCCGCTCGCGGGGGACAGCGAGGAGGAGTCGTGACGCTGAGCTACTACCTGGTGCTCGCCGCGATACTGTTCACGATCGGCGCGGTCGGCGTCCTGGTGCGACGCAACGCGATCGTCGTGTTCATGTGCATCGAGCTGATGCTCAACGCGGTGAACCTGACGCTGATCACCTTCGCCCGGTCCACCGGGACCGTCGACGGTCAGATCATCGCGCTGTTCGTCATGGTCGTGGCCGCGGCCGAGGTGGTCGTCGGGCTCGCCATCATCATGTCGATCTACCGGACCCGTCGGTCCGCCTCGGTCGACGACGCCAACCTGCTGAAGTACTGACCGGGACGGGGTTGCAGTGCCTGCTGAAGGGCTCCTCGCTGCCTCCTGGCTGCTCATCGCGCTGCCGCTCGCCGGCGCCGCGGTGCTGCTGCTGGGCGGCCGGCGCACCGACCGCTGGGGTCACCTGCTGGGGACGGCGACCGTCGTCGCCGCCTTCGTCCTCGCCGTGGCCTGCACCGTGCAGCTGGCCGGCCTCGACGAACGCGCGGTCGACGTCGAGCTGTTCACGTTCATCGCCGCCGGAGAGCTCGACGTCACCGCCGGGCTGCTCTACGACCCGCTGTCGGCGGTCTTCGTCCTGCTGATCACCGGCGTGGGCTCACTCATCCACGTCTACTCGATCGGCTACATGGCGCACGACCCCGCGCGCCGCCGGTTCTTCGCCTACCTGAACCTCTTCGTGGCGGCCATGCTGCTGCTGGTCCTCGGCAACAGCTTCGTGGCGCTCTACGTGGGCTGGGAGGGCGTGGGTCTCGCGTCCTACCTGCTGATCGCCTTCTGGTACACCCGCCCGGCCGCGGCCACGGCGGCGAAGAAGGCGTTCATCATGAACCGCGTCGGCGACGTCGGCCTGGCCCTGGCGATCTTCCTGATGTTCGCCCAGCTCGGGACCACGTCCTACGCCGGCGTCTTCGGGTCGATCGGGGCCTTGGCGGGCGGCACGATCACCGCGATCGGGTTGCTGCTCCTGCTGGGCGCCTGCGGCAAGTCGGGCCAGTTCCCCCTGCAGGCGTGGCTGCCCGACGCCATGGAGGGCCCGACCCCGGTCTCGGCCCTGATCCACGCCGCGACCATGGTCACCGCCGGGGTCTACCTGATCGCCCGGTCGGCGCCCATCTACGACCTGACCGAGACCGCCCGCACCGTCGTCCTCGCGATCGGCGCCCTCACCCTCCTCATCGGGGCGATCGCCGGCTGCGCCTACGACGACATCAAGAAGGTCCTGGCCTACTCCACGGTCAGCCAGATCGGCTACATGTTCCTGGCCGTGGGCCTCGGTCCGGCCGGCTACGTCGCCGGCCTCGCGCACCTGCTCGCGCACGGGTTCTTCAAGGCCGGGCTCTTCCTCGGCGCCGGCTCCGTCATGCACGCGATGAACGACTCGGTGGACATGCGCCGGTTCGGCGCGCTCTGGACGAAGCTGCCGGTCACCTTCGCCACCTTCGGGCTGGGCTACCTGGCGCTGATCGGCTTCCCGTTCCTCTCGGGCTACTTCACCAAGGACGCCATCATCGAGGTGGCGCTGGACCGCGGCGACGTCTGGGGCTGGGTGCTCGGCGGCATCGCCGTCCTGGGCGCCGGGCTGACCGCCTTCTACATGACGCGGCTGATGCTCATGACGTTCTTCGGCCGCGCCCGGTGGGAGGACGGCGTCCACCCGCACGAGGCGCCGCCGGTCATGACCGCGCCGATGATCGTGCTGGCGATCGGCTCCGTGTTCGCCGGCGGCCTGCTGGTGGCGGTCTTCCCGCTGGCGGACTGGCTGGCGCCGGTGTTCGGCGAGCCGGCGGAGGCCGCGCACGTGGTCGCCCCGGCGATCATCGGCCTGGTCGTGACCGTCGTGATGGCGCTCGGCGTGCTGGCGGCCTGGTTGTTCGTCGGCCGCCGCGAGGTGCCGGTCACCGCGCCGGTCCGGGTCTCGCCGGTCACGCGGGCCGCCCGGCACGCCCTCTACGCCGACGCGGTCAACGAGTCGCTGTTCATGCGCCCCGGGCAGTGGCTCACCCGGGCCCTGGTCTGGGTGGACAACCGGGGTGTCGACGGCGCGGTGAACGGCCTGGCCGCCGGGCTCGGCGGCTCCTCGGCCCGGCTCGGCCGGGTGCAGAACGGCTTCGTGCGCACGTATGCGCTCGGGATGCTCGGCGGCGCGGTCGTGGTCGCGGGTGCACTGCTGGCGGTGACGGGCGGATGAGCACGAGCACCGCCTCCTCGGATCGAAAGGCGTCCCGACGGTGACCGATATCCCCTGGCTCGTGCTCATGATCGCCGTGCCGGCGGTGGGCGCGGCCGTCGTCGCCGCGCTGCCCCGCGGGCGGGACCTGCTCGCCAAGCAGGTGACCCTGGGGGTCAGCCTGCTGGTGCTGCTGCTGGCGGTCCTCGCGACGGTCACCTTCGACCCCGACGGCGACCGGTTCCAGCTGACGACGTCGGTGTCCTGGATCCCCGACTTCGGCGCCGAGTTCGCGCTGGGCGCCGACGGCATCGCCCTGGTGATGCTGCTCCTGATCGGCGTCCTGGTGCCGCTGGTGGTGGCCGCCTCCTGGCACGAGGCCGACGCCGGGCCCCGGCCGGCGCGGGTCTTCTTCGCCTGGCTGCTGCTGCTCGAGGCGATGATGGTCGGCGTCTTCGCCGCCACCGACATCCTGCTGTTCTACGTGTTCTTCGAGGCGATGCTCGTCCCGATGTACTTCCTCATCGGCAGCTTCGGCGGCCCGCGCCGGCAGTACGCGGCGGTGAAGTTCTTCGTCTACAGCCTGGTCGGCGGGCTGGTCATGCTCGCCGCGGTCATCGGGCTCTACGTGGTGAGCACCAGCCAGCTCGGCGAGGGCACCTTCGCCTTCGACGCGCTGCGGCAGCTCGAGATCGACCCCGACGTGCAGAAGCTGCTGTTCCTCGGCTTCTTCATCGCCTTCGCCATCAAGGCGCCCCTGGTGCCGTTCCACACCTGGCTGCCGGACTCCGGTGCCGAGGCGCCGATCGGCGGCGCGGTGCTGCTGGTCGGCGTGCTGGACAAGGTGGGCACCTTCGGCTTCCTGCGCTACTGCCTGCCGCTGTTCCCCGACGCGTCCCGCTTCTTCGCGCCGTTCGTGCTGGTGCTGGCGGTGGCGGGCATCCTGTACGCCGCCCTGCTGGCCATGGGCCAGAGCGACATGAAGCGGCTGGTGTCCTACACGTCGATCTCGCACTTCGGCTTCATCGCGCTGGGGATCTTCGCCTTCACCACCGAGGCCGCCACCGGCGCGGTGCTGTACATGTTCAACCACGGCATCGCGACCGGCCTGCTGTTCCTCGTCGTCGGCATGCTGATCAGCCGCGGTGGCTCCCGCCAGATCGGCGACTACGGCGGTGTCGCGGCCACCGCGCCCAAGCTGGCCGGGGCCTTTCTGATCGCCGGCCTGGCCTCCCTGGCGCTGCCGGGCACCAACAGCTTCGTCAGCGAGTTCCTCGTGCTGATCGGCTCGTTCCCGGAGCGGCCGGTCTTCACGATCCTGGCGACCCTCGGCATCATCCTGGCCGCCCTCTACGTGCTGCTGATGTACCAGCGCACGATGCACGGCCCGCCGCGCGGGATGCCGCTCGCCGACGTGCACGGCGGTGATCCCGCACCCGCGCCCGAGCCGGCCCGCGGTGGCGCCTCCGCCGCCACCGCGACGGTCAGCGCTCCCGCCCCGGCCCGCGGCGGCTCGCGGTTCCCCGACCTCAGCCGTCGGGAGCTCGCCGTCGTGGCCCCGCTGATCGCGCTGATCATCGGGCTGGGCGTCTACCCGCAGCCGTTGCTGGAGCTGATCGAGCCCGCCGTCGTCGCCACCCTCGGCGACATGGACCTCGCCGGAGGGACCGACCGATGATCGACGCGCCCGACCTCTCCCTGGCGGCGCTGGCCCCCTTGCTGTTCGTGCTCGGCGCGGCCTGCATCGGGGTCCTGGTGGAGGCGTTCGCGCCGCGCGACGCGCGGCATCCGGCGCAGGTGGGGCTGGCCCTGGCCGGCACCATCGGCGCGTTCGTCGCCACGTTGTTCCTCGCCGGCACCGAGCAGGTGACCGCAGCGGGTGCGCTGGCGGTGGACGGGGCGGCGCTGTTCCTCCAGGCGACGATCGCCGGCCTGGGGGCGCTGTCGATGCTGCTGTTCGCCGAGCGGGCGCTGGACCCGGCGCGGTCGGCGTTCGTGGTGAGCGCCGCCGTGCCGGCGGGCAGCCCGCGCGACCGTGAGCAGACGACGGTTCCCCGGGTGCAGACCGAGGTCTACCCGCTGGCGCTGTTCGCCATCGGCGGCATGATGCTGTTCGTCGCCGCCAACGACCTGCTGGTCATGTTCGTGGCGCTGGAGGTGCTGAGCCTGCCGCTGTACCTGCTCAGCGGGATGGCCCGGCGGCGCCGGCTGCTCTCGCAGGAGGCGGCGGTCAAGTACTTCCTCCTGGGCGCCTTCGCCTCCGCCTTCTTCCTCTACGGGCTGGCGCTGGTCTACGGCGCGACCGGCAGCGTCCGGCTGAGCGTGGTCCGCGAGGCCGTGACGGCCGACGCCGGCGGCGTGCTGCTGACCCTCGGGCTGGCCCTGCTGATCGTCGGGCTCCTGTTCAAGGCCAGCGTGGCGCCGTTCCACTCCTGGACCCCGGACGTCTACCAGGGGGCGCCCACGCCGGTCACCGCCTTCATGGCCGCCTGCACCAAGGTCGCCGCCTTCGGCGCGATCCTCCGGCTGCTCTACGTCGCCTTCGGCGCCGCCGAGTGGACCTGGCGGCCGCTGATCTACGCCGCGGCCATCGCCTCCATGATCGTGGGCGCCGTGCTGGGGCTGACCCAGACCGACCTCAAGCGCATGCTCGCCTACTCCTCGGTGGCGCACGCCGGATTCCTGCTCACCGGCGTGATCGGCCTCGGGGCCGGCGGCGAGGGCTCTGGCCTGGCGGCCACGATGTTCTACCTGCTGACGTACGGGCTGACCACGCTGGGCGCCTTCGCCGTGCTCACCCTGGTGCGCGACGGGGACGGCGAGGCGAGCCACCTGTCGCAGTGGGCGGGCCTGGCCGCGCGGTCGCCGCTCACCGCGGCGGTGATGAGCCTGTTCCTGCTGGCGCTGGCGGGCATCCCGCTCACGGCGGGCTTCACCGGCAAGTTCGCCGTCTTCCGGGCGGCGATCGAGGAGGGCGCCTGGCCGCTGGTCCTCGTCGCCCTGCTGGCCAGTGCGGTGGCCGCGTTCTTCTACCTGCGGGTCATCGTGCTCATGTACTTTTCCGAGCCGGTCGCCGGCGGCCCGACGGTGGGCGTTCCCGGGCTGCCGACGACCCTGGTGCTGGCGGTGACCGCGACGGCGACCCTGGCGCTGGGCATCCTTCCCGGGGCGGTGCTCGACCTCGCCGAGCAGGCGGCTATCTTCGTCGGTTGATGACCGGAGCCCGTGCCGCAGTCGACGGCACTCCCCCCGAGGCCTGGCACCGGATCTCCACCCCGGCGTCGACCATCGGCCCCTGGCTCCCCGAGGGCGCTCTCGGGGAGGCGCTGGCGGACGGGCTGGCCCGGGTGGAGGCCGCGCTCGCCGTCGCCGTCGGGAGCGAGCACCCGTTCGTGCGGGAGGCGGCCGGTCACCTGATGGCCGCGGGGGGCAAGCGCTTCCGGCCGATGCTGGCCCTGCTCGCCGCCCAGCTCGGGAACCCGACCGCCCCGCAGGTGACGCAGGGGGCCGTGGTCTGCGAGCTGACCCACCTGGCGACGCTCTACCACGACGACGTCATGGACGAGGCCGCGGTGCGGCGCGGAGCGCCGAGCGCCAACAGCCGGTGGACCAACAGCGTGGCGATCCTCACCGGCGACCTGCTCTTCGCCCGCGCGTCGGACATCCTGGCCGATCTGGGTCCCGAGGCCGTCCGCATCCAGGCGCGCACCTTCGAGCGGCTGGTCACCGGCCAGATCCGCGAGACCGTCGGTGCCCAGCCGGGCGACGACCCGGTCGCCCACTACCTGGACGTGCTGGCCGACAAGACCGGTTCACTGGTGGCGACGTCGGCCCGGTTCGGTGCCTCCTTCGCCGGCGTCGAGGCCGGGCTGGTGGCGGCCCTGACGGAGTTCGCCGAGGAGGTCGGCGTCGCCTTCCAGATCTCCGACGACCTGATCGACATCGTAAGCACCGGGGGCGGGTCCGGGAAGTCGCCCGGGACCGACCTCCGCGAGGGGATCGCCACGTTGCCGGTGCTGTTCGCGCTGGCCGGCGACGATCCCGCCGAGGCGCGGCTGCGCGAGCTCGTCGCAGCCCCGGTGACCGACGACGCCGAGCACGCCGAGGCGCTGGCGCTGCTGCGGTCCTCGCGGTCGCTGGCACGCGCCACCGACGTGCTGCGCCAGTACGCCGACCGGGCGCGGGGCCGCCTGGACGCCGTTCCGGCCGGCGACGTCCGCGACGCCCTGTCGGCGTTGTGCGACTACGTGGTGACCCGCACCAGCTGAGGCGCATGCTGGGTGGATGCGGATCCTCGCCGGCCTGGCCGTCCTCGCGCTGCTCACCGGGTGCTCCGCCGCTGAGGGCGACCCGGGGCTCCGCCCGGCACCGCCGACTTCCACCGGTACGCCCACGGGCGCTCCGGCGCTCGACGTCGAGGTGCTCGCCGAGGGCCTGGACCACCCCTGGGACGTCGTGCAGGCCCCCGACGGGACGCTGCTGGTGGACGAGCGCGCGGGCGGCTTCACCGCCGTGCTGCTCGACGGCACGGTGCAGGAGGTCCGGGCCGACTTCGGCGACCTGTTCGCAGACGGGGAGACCGGCCTGATGGGGCTGGCGCTGGACCCCGACTTCGCGGAGAACCGGCGGCTCTACAGCTGCCAGGGCGACCAGGACGGCGACATCGACGTCGTCGCGTGGACCGTGGCGCCCGACTGGTCGTCGGCCACCCGGGTCGCCGACCCGCTGGTCGGCGGGCTGCCGCTCAACGAGCGCAGCGGACGGCACGGCGGCTGCCGGCTGGAGTTCGCGCCCGACGGTGCGCTGCTGATCGGCACCGGCGACACCGCCACCGGCACGGTGCCGCAGGACCCCGACTCCCTGGGCGGCAAGGTGCTGCGGGCCGACCCGGCGACCGGCGAGGTCGCCGTCTGGACCAGCGGACACCGCAACGTGCAGGGTCTCGCGGTGCGGCCGGGCACCGGTCAGGTGTTCTCGGTGGAGCACGGCCCCGACCGGGACGACGAGGTCAACCTGCTGCGTGCGGGCGGCAACTACGGCTGGGACCCCGACGGCGGCGGCTCCTACGACGAAAGCGTGCCGATGACCGACCCGTCGATCCCCGGGGCGGTCCCGTCCGTCTGGTCCTCCGGCGACTCGACCCTCGCCACCAGCGGCGCCACCTTCGTCGCGGGCGAGGAATGGGGCGACTACGACGGGCAGCTGCTGGTGGCGCTGCTCAAGGACCAGGGCGTGCTGGCACTGCGGCTGGACGACGCCGGCGCCGTCGTCGGGCAGTTCCAGGTGCCCGAGCTCGACGACGCGTACGGCCGGCTGCGGACCGTGCAGCAGGGCGGGGACGGCGCCCTCTACGCCGTCACCGACAACGGCGGCGACGACCGGCTGCTGCGGATCACGCCCCGAGGCTGACCCGACGGTCCCGCACCCGCGCGGGCACCGGCACGTCCGCGGGCAGCAGCGGGCAGGGTTCCGGCTCGCCGGTCACCGTGCGCAGGGGCAGCACGCCCGCCCAGACCCGGTCGGGCCCGTCGACGTCGCTCTCGTCGTCGCCCGGCGGGCCGGTGCGGATCTTCACGCTCGCCTCGGTGAGGTCGAGGGCCAGCACCGCGGCGGGGATCGCGCTCGACGGTCTGGCGCGGCACCACCTCGACGGCGCGCCGGGTGCCAGCGCGGGTCTCGTGCTGGGGTTCGCCGCCCCGACGCGTCGGGAGCTCCGCGATGCGCTGACCGTGTTGACCGCGGTGCTCCGCGCACCCGCCGAAGAGGGTGACCGCGGCGCCCTCGGACGCCCGGATGCGCGAGATGGGACCGGCTGATCGGCGGTGGGCCCATCGCGCACGGCTGACCGCCCGGCAGCGACCGCGGGCCCGCCCTCCCGGAGGAGGACGGGCCCGAAGGCGCATGTTGAGCTGTCGGCCCGAGTAGGCCCCGCAGGGGTCCGCGCAGGGCCGACGAAGCGGCCCAACTCAGCCAGAGGACGGGACCTGGTCGCGGCGTCGTCCGGAGGACGACAGAGTTATTGCACTTCCCAGGTGTCGCCACCGGCGAGCAGGTCGGCGAGGTCGCCGGAGCCCTCGAGGCGAGCCTCGTGCAGCTGCTCGGCCATCATCGCGTCGTACGACGGCTTCTGGACCGACCGGAAGACGCCCATCGGCGTGTACCGGAGGTCCTGCGAGGACAGCCGGGACAGCGCGAACGCGTAGGACGGGTCCTCGCGGGTGGCGTCGTGCACCACGATCTCGCTCGCGTCGACCTGATTCGTCTCGGCGATCCGCAGTCCACCGAAGTCGTCGCGGACCACGCACGAGGCGCCGTCCGGGCCGAAGACCAGCGGCTTGCCGTGCTCGAGCGGGATCGTCCACATCGGACCCGTGGCCGGGTCCTTCAGCAACTCGAACGCCCCGTCGTTGAAGATGTTGCAGTTCTGGTAGATCTCGACCAGCGACGTGCCCTGGTGCTCGGCGGCCTGCCGCAGCACCTCGGTCAGCCCCTTGCGGTCGGAGTCCATCGCCCGGCCGACGAAGGTGGCGTCGGCGCCGATGGCCAGCGACACCGGGTTGAACGGGTGGTCCAGCGAGCCCATCGGCGTGGACTTGGTGACCTTCCCGACCTCGGAGGTGGGGGAGTACTGGCCCTTGGTGAGCCCGTAGATCCGGTTGTTGAACAGCAGGATCGTCATGTTGACGTTGCGCCGCAGGGCGTGGATCAGGTGGTTGCCGCCGATGGACAGCGCGTCGCCGTCACCGGTGACGACCCAGACCGACAGGTCGGGACGGGAGGCGGCCAGGCCGGTGGCGATCGCCGGGGCACGGCCGTGGATCGAGTGCATCCCGTAGGTGTTCAGGTAGTACGGGAAGCGCGACGAGCAGCCGATCCCCGACACGATCACCATGTCCTCGCGGGCGATGCCGAGGCTGGGCAGGAAGCTCTGGACCGCGTTGAGGATGACGTAGTCACCGCACCCCGGGCACCAGCGGACCTCCTGATCGGTCTTGAGGTCCTTGGCCTTGAGCGCGGTCTGCTTCTCGCCGTGGCTCTCGACCGAGGCGGTGATGGCGTCCGCGATGGGTCCGGGCGGGATCGACGCCCCAGCGGGCATGCCGAGATCGATGGTGGTCACTGGAGGGCTCCGTTCACAGCGTCGGTGTTCACAGCGGCCGGGTTCCCGGTGTCGATGGCGTCCTGGATGACGGCGGCCAGCTCGGCGGAGCGGAACGGCATCCCGCGCACCTGGGTGTGGCTCCGGACGTCGACCAGGTACTTCGCGCGCAGCAGCAGGGCCAGCTGCCCGAGGTTCATCTCCGGGCAGATCACCCGGTCGTACCGGGCCAGGACCTCGCCGAGGTCGGCCGGGAACGGGTTGATGTGCCGCAGGTGGATCTGGGCGACCTTGCGGCCGGAGGTGCGGATCCGCCGGCAGGCGGCGCCGATCGGGCCGTAGGTGGAGCCCCAGCCGATGACGGCGACGCGTGCGTCACCGTCGGGGTCCTCCACGTCGGTCGGCGGGATCGACGCGGCGATGCCGTCGATCTTGGCCTGGCGCGTGCGGGTCATGAAGTCGTGGTTGGCCGGGTCGTAGGAGATGTTGCCGGTCTTGTCGGCCTTCTCCAACCCGCCGATCCGGTGCTGCATCCCCGCGGTGCCCGGGATCGCCCAGGCGCGGGCGAGGGTCTCCGGATCCCGCAGGTAGGGGAGGAACTCGCCCTCCTCGCCGTTGGGCTCGGTGGCGAAGCCCACGGCCGGCTTCAGGTCGGGGAGCGAGTCGGCGTCGGGGATGGCCCACGGCTCGGCGCCGTTGGCCAGGTAGCCGTCCGACAGCAGCATGACCGGCGTCCGGTAGGTCAGCGCAATCCGCGCGGCCTCGACGGCGGCGTCGAAGCAGTCACCGGGGGAGCGCGGGGCGATCACCGGCACCGGCGCCTCGCCGTTGCGGCCGAACATCGCCTGCAGCAGGTCGGACTGCTCGGTCTTGGTGGGCAGACCGGTCGAGGGCCCACCGCGCTGCACGTCGACGATGACCAGCGGCAGTTCGGTCATGACCGCCAGCCCGATCGTCTCGCCCTTGAGCGCCACACCCGGGCCCGAGGTCGTGGTGATCCCCAGCGCGCCGCCGAACGAGGCGCCCAGGGCGGCGCCGATGCCGGAGATCTCGTCCTCGGCCTGGAAGGTGCGCACGCCGAAGGACTTGTGCCGGGACAGCTCGTGCAGGATGTCCGACGCCGGGGTGATCGGGTAGGCGCCGAGGAACACCGGCAGGCCGGAGCGCTGGCCGGCGGCGACCAGACCGAGAGCGAGCGCCTGGTTGCCCGAGATGTTCCGGTAGCGCCCGGGCTTCATCGGGGCGGGTTTGATCTCGTACGAGACGGCGAACGCCTCGGTGGTGTCGCCGTAGTTGTAGCCGGCGCGGAACGCGGCGATGTTGGCCGCGGCGATCTCCGGCTTGCGGCGGAAGGTGCGCTCGAGGAAGCGGATCGTGCCCTCGGTCGGCCGGTGGTACATCCACGACAGCAGGCCGAGGGTGAACATGTTCTTGCTCCGCTCGGCCTCCTTCTTGCCCAGGCCCGAGTCGGCGAGCGCGTCGAGGGTCATCGAGGTCAGCGGCACGCTGACCGTCTGCCACCCCTCGAGGGAGCCGTCCTCCAACGGGTTGGTCGCATAGCCGACCTTCGCCAGGTTCCGCGGCGTGAACTCGTCGGCGTCGACGATGAGCAGGCCGCCGCCGGGCAGCTCGGCGAGGTTGGCCTTGAGGGCCGCGGGGTTCATCGCGACCAGCACGTCGGGCGCGTCACCCGGCGTCATGACGTCGTGGTCGGCGAACTGCAGCTGGAAGGAGCTGACGCCGGGCAGGGTCCCCGTCGGCGCCCGGATCTCGGCGGGGAAGTTCGGCAGCGTCTTCAGGTCGTTGCCGAAGGACGCCGTCTCGCTGGTGAAGCGGTTGCCCGTGAGCTGCATCCCGTCGCCGGAGTCACCGGCCAGCCGGATGACGACGCGATCGAGCTCCACGACGCTCTTCACGAGCCCGCCGGGTGCCGAGCTGGACACCGTGGTGGTCACGGCGCCGGACGAGTGCGACGGCGCGGCGGTCGAGTTGGTGCCAGTCATCAGCGGTTCTACCTCCACCGGGCGAGGTTACGTGCGTGCGTCGGCGCCGGGAATGTGCAACCGGACACGCTGGGGCGGCGAGGGATTCCACCGCGCTCGTTCCTGCCAACCGCGCGGGCGGTCCGGTCATTCCGCGCCGTCCCGGCGGCCTGCCGCGCGGGAACGGGCGACCGGGCGACGGCGTTGGACCGGACGTGCAGCGCTGGAACAACGGACTGAAGACCGCCGTCCTCCTCGGGCTCATGGGCGGGCTCATCCTGATGGCGGGCGCGCTCATCGGTGGCCGCGGTGGCCTGTTCATCGCGCTGCTGATCGCCCTCGGCGTCAACGGGTACGCGTACTTCAACTCCGACAAGCTGGCCCTGCGGTCGATGCGGGCATTCCCGGTCACCGAGACCCAGGCCCCGCAGCTCTACGCGATCGTCCGGGAGCTGGCCACCGAGGCGCGGCAGCCGATGCCCCGTCTCTACGTCAGCCCGACCAATCAGCCCAACGCGTTCGCCACCGGCCGCAACCCGCGCAACGCCGCCGTCTGCGTCACCCAGGGCATCCTCGAGCTGCTCGACCGGCGCCAGCTGCGCGGCGTGCTCGCCCACGAGCTCTCGCACGTCTACAACCGCGACATCCTGATCAGCTCCGTCGCCGGGGCGATGGCCACGGTGATCACCTACCTGGCGCACATGGCGATGTTCGCGTCGCTGTTCGGCGGCCGGTCCGACGAGGACCGCGGCGGCGGCAACATGATCGGCGGGCTGCTGCTCATGCTGCTGGGGCCGATCGCCGCGGGGCTGGTCCAGATGGCGGTCAGCCGCAGCCGTGAGTTCCAGGCCGACGCGTCGGGGGCCGCGCTGTCCCAGGACCCACTGGCCCTGGCCGAGGCGCTGCGCGTCATCGAGCGGGGTACCGCCGCCCGCCCGCTGCCGCAGGAGGAACGGCTGGTCACCCAGAGCCACCTGATGATCGCCAACCCCTTCCGCGGGCAGGGGCTGGCGTCGATGTTCGCCAGCCACCCGCCCATGCCGGAGCGGATCGCCCGGCTGGAGCAGATGGCCCGGGAGCTCGGTCAGCGCTGACCGGTCACGGCCCGCCGGATTCAGCGGGTGCTGCCGGTGCCCGGGTCCGCCTGCTCGTGCCGGCGGTGCTCGAGGGCCGTGATCGCGGCGGCGGTGAGGCTGCGTTCGATGTGGGTCCGCATGAGCTCAGCGGCTCCGGTGGAGTCCCGGGCCGTGATGAGTTCCACCAGCTCGTGGTGCTCGCGGTGGTCGCGGGTGCGCGGCTGGTCCCCGGGCGGAAGGTCCAGCCCGAGCCTCCGGTAGCGGTCTCCCTTGTCCCACAGGTCGTCGAGCATCCTGACGAGCACGTCGTTGTGCGAGGCGACGTAGAGGGCGCGGTGGAAGGCGCGGTGGGCGTCGAGCGCGTCCTCACCCCAGGCCCTGGTCACCGGCAACAACCGGTCCGCGGCGCCGCGGAGGGCGGCGAGGTCGGCCTCCGTACGGTGTTCCGCCGCGAGTCCGGCAGCGGTCGGGTCGAGTGACAGCCGCACCTCGAAGAGCTGGCGCGCCTCGGTGGCGTTCATTGCCGCGACGCGTGCGTCCCGGTGCGTGTCCAGGTCGATCAGGCCCTCGCTGCTGAGCCGGCGGATCGCCTCGCGCAGTGGTGTCAGGCTCATGCCGAGGGTGGAGGCGAGCTCGTGCTGGGCCAGGCGGGACCCGGGCGGCAGGTCGCCGCGCAGGATGCGGGCCCGTAGCTCCGCGTACGCCGCGTCGCCCTTGCTCGAGAACACGTTCGCGGTCGTCATGCGGTCGCTCCCTCGCGGAGACCTGCCTTGTGCGTCGGCCGGCACTGACACTACCGTGTCGTTGTAATTTATAAAACCGACTCGGGAGCGTCCGTGAAGATCGTCTCGGTGCATGAAGGTGTCGTCCCCATCAGCTCGTCCATCCGCAACGCGTGGATCGATTTCAGTTCGATGGACTGCTCGATCGTGGCGGTCGTCTCCGACGTCGTGCGCGATGGCGAGCCGGTGGTCGGATACGGGTTCAACTCCAACGGCCGCTACAGCGCAGGGGAGATCCTCCGGCGGAGGGTCGTGCCGCGCCTCCTCGCCGCGGATCCGGAGTCGCTGCTGGCCGAGGACGGTCAGCTCGATCCGGCCCGGGCGTGGGGCGCGGTCATGACCAACGAGAAGCCGGGTGGGCACGGCGAGCGCTCGGTGGCGGTCGGCGTCATCGACATGGCGCTGTTCGACCTCGCCGCCAAGATCGCCGGGCAGCCGCTGTACCGGTGGCTGTCCGACCGCTACGGCGACGGGGAGCCCGATGAGCAGGTGTTCGTCTACGCCGCCGGCGGCTACTACGCGCCCGGCAAGACCTTGCGCGACCTGCAGGACGAGATGAAGGGCTTCCTCGACCAGGGCTACCGCGTGGTCAAGATGAAGATCGGTGGCGCGGACCTCGCCGAGGACCTCGAGCGGATCGAGGCCGTCCTGGAGGTGCTCGACGGCGACGGGTCCCGGCTGGCCGTCGACGTCAACGGCCGGTTCGACCTCGCCACCGCGCTCGAGTACGGCAGGGCCATCGAACCGTACGGCCTGTTCTGGTACGAGGAGATCGGTGACCCGCTCGACTACCGGCTCAACGCGGTGGTCTCGGAGCAGTACCGCGGCCCCATCGCGACCGGCGAGAACCTGTTCTCGCTCCAGGACGCGCGCAACCTGATCCGCTACGGCGGGATGCGTCCGGACCGGGACTACATCCAGGTCGATCCGGCCCTGAGCTACGGCCTCACCGAGTACCTGCGGATCCAGGAGATGCTCGCCCAGCACGGCTGGTCCTCCCGGCGCTGCGTCCCGCACGGGGGGCACCAGTTCTCGCTGCACATCGCCGCAGCGCTCAAGCTCGGCGGAAACGAGTCCTACCCCGGTGAGTTCCAGCCCACGGGTGGCTTCGCCGACGGCGCCGTCGTCGAGGACAGCCACGTCCGGCTCACCGAGACCCCCGGCATCGGCTTCGAGAGCAAGGCCGCCTTCTACGAGGTGCTGCGGGCACTGCACGCGTGACCCGTTCGGCGGCCGGCCCGCCTCACCCTGCCGCGACGCCGCGGCGGGATGAGGTGGGCGGCTCGCCGTGCGGGCCGCTGGGGGTCAGCGGTAGTTGTCGAACCGATACGTGGCCGTCGGCTTTCGACGGTGGTTATCGAATTTTGCGGCTGAGCTGCGACTTTGTGGTGGCGCGCCGCTGACCGATGACGGTCGGGGTTGGCTCGTTTGCGGACTTTCTGCGGACTCTGCGGACTGTCTGCGGACTCTGCGGACTGGGATGGCGTGATCCGCGGACCCCATGCGGCTCCCCCAAGGGGTGACGAGACCGTTGCACAACCGGCCGAGGGTGCCGGCTGCAGCGGGTCGCCGAGGGGCGCTGCGCGTCCCGCCAGGATGGGCCCGCGGCCCACCCTCCCCCAGGGGCGAGCACCTGGTGAAGTTGCCGCCGGCCTGGTTCCTCGACCTGCTCGCCGAGCTCGACTCAGAGGCCTTGCCGCTTGGCGGCGCCCCCCAGGGCGGACTGCTCGCCCTTCGGGGCGCCGCCTACCCTCGCGGCCGTGGCACTCGACATGCATCCAGAAGACGTCGTCGTGCTTGCCCTCGATGAGCTCGCGCTCCGCGTGCTTGCCGATGCTCGACGGACCAACGGCTACGTCTCCGTCGGGTTCACCGCCAACGGCAAGCCCGACCGCCGGCACGTCAGCACCAAGAACCGCGACGTGGATCGGGCGTAGGTCGCCGGCCTTCATCAGGGCATAGACCGTGGTCCGGCCGAGCCGGAGCACCTGTGCGGCCTCCTCCGGCGTCAGCAGCAACCGGTCGCCGGTCGGCTCGTCTCGCCCCCGCTGGTCGTCTGCCATGTCGTCCTCCTCGCGTTGCGTCCGCTTCCGCACACCGTCGTCGGACGTGGCCCTCCTTCTGGAGAAGGCGCCGTTCTCGCCCGATTGTTGACAGTGCAGCGGGAATCTCCTGTTTTTCTCCGGTTCTTCTGCAGTGCGGGTCAGCGGTCACCGGGGGCTGGCGGACACCGACGCTGGGGTGGCATCGGGGTGACGAGGGGTGACATCGCTGGAGCGGCACCTGCGCGCCACCTCACGTCATGCCGCAGCGCCTGGGAGGTCCTGCCGTCGTCCCGACGTTGACCGGATGGTGCGCTGGCACAATGGGGCTCTACGAACTTGAACGGGCAACGCGGTCCGGTAGGGCGCTGACGTAGGCGCCCGTGACCTCGGTGATCATGACTGTTGTCTACGCAGCATGGTCGCCAGAATGAGGTCACGGGCTTGTCGCAGCCTACGCAGGATCAGTGTGTCCAGTCCCAGCTCGACTCCGATGCCAGTCGGCTGTTCGGGCTGGATGGCCTCGCCGTCGCACGGGTCGTCGCTGAGGGGGTGGACGGTCGGGTGGTGCATGTGGTGACCGCCGATGAGACCGCGGCCGGGTGCCCGTCCTGCGGGGTGATCTCGGTATCGGTGAAGGGCCGTGTGAGCAGCCGACCCCGCGATCTGCCGCACGGGCCGTCGGGGTTGTTACTGGTGTGGCACAAGCGCCGCTGGCGCTGCGCGGAGACCGCGTGTGAGCGACGGTCGTTCACCGAGTCGCTGCCGGCCGTCCCGGCCCGCGCTCGGCTGACGATGCGGCTGCGCGCCGAGCTCGGGTCCGCGGTTGCCGACTCCGGGCGGACGGTGGCCGAGGTCGCCGGCCACCATCGGGTGGGCTGGTCCACGGTGCACCAGGCGTTCATCGATCACGTCACCCCGGTGCTGGCCGCGCCGCTGCCGCCGGTGAAGGTGTTGGGGGTCGATGAGACACGCCGCGGCAAACCGGTCTTCGCCCGCGATCCGGAGACCGGCCGGTGGGTGGTGGTGGCCGATCGGTGGCACACCGGGTTCGTCGACGCCGCCGGCAGCGGCGGTCTGTTGGCGCAGGTCGAAGGCCGGTCAGCGGCCGCCGTCACCACCTGGCTGGCCGAGCAGCCAGCCGCGTGGCGGCAGTCGATCACGCATGTCGCGATCGACCTGTCGGCCTCCTACGCCGCCGCGGTCCGCGCCGGCCTCCCACACGCTGTCATCGTCGCCGACCGGTTCCACCTGGTGCGGCTGGCAGGTGACACCGTCACCGCGGTCCGCCAGCGAGTGATCCGGGAGACCGAGGGACGCCGGGGACGCAAGGTGGACCCGGCGTGGCGGCTGCGCCGCCGGCTGCTCACCGCTCACGAACGACTCTCCAGTGACTCCTTCACCCGGATGTGGAACACCCTGGTCGATACCGGGGCCCCCGGCGAAGAGATCTTGTCCGCCTGGGTGGTCAAGGAAGACCTCCGCGCCCTGCTCGCTCTGGCCGGCACCGCACCCGACCGCGAGGACATCCACCGTCGTCTCGAGGTGTTCTACGCCCACGCCGCGGCCTCCACCGCACCCGAAGTGCACCGGCTCGCCGCCACGATCGAGACCTGGTGGCCGGCGATCCTCGCCGGCCTGCACACCGGCTACTCCAACGCAAGATCCGAGGGCTACAACCGGCTCGCCAAGCACGTTGGCCGCGACGCGTTCGGCTTCCGGAATCCGACCAACCAGCGCCGCCGGATACGGTGGTCCTGCACCCGCCAACACCGGCGGGCAGCGGCAGTGATGATCACCCTGCCCGCCTAAGTTCGTAGAGCCCACAATGGTTGGCCGGAACTCCGCCGGGCGGTGGTCGCGGGGTCCCCTTGTTCCTGTTAGGGCGTCGGCCTAGCGTCATGATCATCCAGATGTCCGTCAGGAGGTCGGCATGGCTCAGCCAGCAGACGAGCGCGTCTACAGCGTGACCGAGGCGCGGGGCCGCTTCAGCGAGTTGATCGCCGCCGCCGAGGCCGGCGTGACCGTGGTCATCACCCGTGACGGAGAACCGGTGGTCGACATGTCCATGCATTGCAAGCCGCGCCGCAGGATCGACGTCGACTGGCTCAGGAGGCAGACCGCGAAGATCCCGTACAGCTCCGTGGACTCCGGTGACCTGGTTCGCCAGATGCGCGACGACGATCGGTACTGATGCTCTACCTGGACACCAGCCTGCTCGTTGCGCTCATCACGACGGAGGAGCGGACGGCTCGTGCGCACGACTGGCTCGCGGGAGTCGACGACGACCTCGTGACTTCGGAGTGGACCAGGGTCGAGGTGGCGTCCGCGCTGTCGATCAAGCAGCGCCAGGGAGTTCTCGACGCTGTCGGGCGGACGGAGGCCGAGTACGCCTTCGCGGTGATCACCGACCAAGGGCTCGACCTCCTGCCGGTCGAGACTCTGGACTTCCGACGAGCGGCCGACTACGTCCGGCCACCCGAGCGCAACCTGGGCGGCGCTGACGCGCTGCACATCGCGGTCGCTGGCCGGCTCGGTGCCACCGTGCACTCGCTCGACGATGCTCAGGTGGAGGCCGCCCGAGAGCTCGGCGTGGACGCCGTTGTGACGGTGCCGAAGGAGTAGCCGTCGTTCGTGCGGATGATCGAGGCGGAGACTGAGGACGCTGGGTGGCACGGTCATCATCGCGCAGCGGGTCTGCTGCGCTGAGCGCCCTCAGTGGCGACTGGGCTGTCACTGGCCAGGACCGGCCGGCATGTGGTCGGTGTCCATGAGGGCCATCGGACGTGGGTTGGCCGGGACCTTCCGGTAGTGGTCGCTGCGCGAAGGAGGCGTCGGGTCTCGCGGGGATGTCCCTCCTGTGCTGATGGATGTCACCCCTCGCCGCCCTGCCCGCGTCGGCGTTACGTTGCAGCCGCGTTCAGGACGGTGCCGGACACGGTCCATGATGGCTCCACCCCCTGCTCGACCTCTCGGCGCCCGGTGTCAAACGGGCGACAGGAGGTCGCGGCCCGGGCCTGCTGCCTGGTGCCTTGCCGACGGAACGGCGGGCACCACGTCGGGATGGGCTCCTGCGGCCTCGGACGCACCAGCTCCCTGTTCCACTGGAAGGTCCTGAGTGCATACGCCACCGGTGCGTCGACCGCGATGTCTGTGACCTCGGATCCACGTCACCGGACGACGTCGTCGCCGGAAGTCCCCACGGCCGGGACTAGACAAGATCATGAGCCGACACACCTCATGCATCGAGGGCCGAAGGGCCGCCTATTGACGGAAAGTTGACACTGCGGGCGCACGCTGCACGTCTATTCGCCGGCGGGTCGGCGGTGCGCGCGTCGCTGACCTGGGGACCATCCTGCTCTTGCTACGTTGACGCGACATTGTCGTGTTTCCGTTGACAGGGTGGGGTGCGGGGTTGGCGCAGGTGCCGGGCTCGGCGGGACTGGTTCTGGTCGAGGGCGTCGCTCATCTGGACGAGCCGGCTGCGGTGTTCGAGGGCATGCTGACCGGCTGGGCCAGGCAGCAGAAGTCGCGGATGCTCTCCGATGCCACCGTCTCCTCGCGGCTGTCACTGCTGCGCCGGTTCACCGAGTTCGCCGGCTCCTACCCGTGGTCGTGGACGCCGGCCGACGTCGAGGACTTCACCGTCGGGCTCACCTCCGGTGAGCGGCGGATGGCGCCGGCGACGATCCGCGGCTACCACCTGACGCTGCGGATGTTCTGCGACTACCTCACCGACGCCCGTTACGAGTGGCCCCGGCAGTGCCGCGACCGGTTCGGGCAGGTGCCCAGCCAGGTGTGTCACGAGTGGAACACCGTCGCGCACCTGACCGAGTACGAGGGACAACCGGCCCGGCGCCCGCTGTCCTACGACGAGCTGGAGCAGTTGTTCGACCACCTGGACCGTCAGGTGGATGTGATCGTCAAGTCCGGACGCAAGGGTGCGCTCGCCGCGCTGCGGGACGCGCAGATGATCAAGACCTGCTACGCCTTCGGGCTGCGCCGCAACGAGCTGTGCCGCCTCGACGTGGCCGACCTGCGACCCAACCCGCACGTGCCGGACTGGGGCGGCTACGGGTCGGTGCACGTGCGCTACGGCAAGGCCATCCGCGGCGGCGTTCCACGCCGGCGCACGGTGCTGGCGGTCCCGGAGTTCGACTGGGCGATCGCCGGGCTGCGGCAGTGGGCCGAGCAGGCCCGGCCCATCCTGCGGCCCGCGGACCATCCGGCGCTGTGGGTCACCGAGCGGCTCACCCGGGTCTCGACCAAGCACCTGGACAAGCGGTTCGCGGTGCTGCGCGCCGGCGCCGGGCTCGCCCCGGAGCTGACGCTGCACTGCCTGCGGCACTCCTATGTCACGCACCTGATCGAGTTCGGCTATCCGGAGCGGTTCGTGCAGGAACAGGTCGGGCACGCCTACGCCTCGACGACGGCGATCTACACCTCGGTCAGCAACGACTTCAAGAACAAGACGCTGCAGGCGGCGCTCGGCCGCGTCTACAAGCCGCCATCGACAACCACGGAGGCCACCGGGGCGACGACCGGGATGACGACCGGGACGGAGGTGCGCCGATGACTCGGCGGCTGGTGATGCGCTGGCACCTGCGGCAGGTGATGGCCTCCCGCGGCATCTTCCAGACCAGCGAGTTGGTGCCGCTGCTGGCCGAGCGCGGGGTGCACCTGACCCGCCAGTACGTGCACAAGCTGGTCACCACCCCGCCGCAGCGGGTCAACGTCGACCTGCTCGCCGCGCTCTGCGACATTCTCGGCTGCACCCCCGCCGAGCTGCTCGAACCCGTCGTCGAACAGGCCGAACAGGCCAAGACCGGCACCGTCGATGCGGCGCGGGAGGGGCTGGGCATCGGTGACCTCCGCCCGATCCGCGCCACCGTCCGGCGCCCGCACGAGGACCGGTGAGCGCTCCGCGCGGCTGGTCGACCACCACCTGCGGGCAGTGCGGCGAGCTGCGGCCCTGCCATCGGAAGATCCTCGAGCAGCGGGTCTGCCAGCGCTGCATGCTGCGCTTCCGTCGCACGGCCAAGCCGTGCCCGGGCTGCGGCCAGCTGAAGGTGCTGGCCTTCTACGACCCGCAGCGCCGCCCGGCCTGCGCCGGCTGCACCGGCCACGAGCCGGTCTACGCCTGCCCGTCCTGCGGCCGCGAAGACAGCCCATTCGGCCGCCACTGCGGGCCCTGCACCCTGCGCCAGCAGCTCACCGAGCTGCTCACCGACCCGACCGGAGACATCCACCCGAAGCTGCAGCCGGTCTTCGACGCCCTGATGGCCGGGCCGCGGCCGCAGACCACGCTCTACTGGCTGACCCGTGCCTCGGCCCGCCCGGACATCCTGCGGGACATGGCCCGCGGCGAGCTGGAGATCTCCCACGCCGCCTTCGCGGCTCTGCCGGCCACCCGGTCGGTCGACTACGTGCGCGATCTGCTCGCCGCGCTCGGCGTCCTGCCGCCCTACCAGCTGGCCGTCGAACGCATCGTCCCGTGGCTGCGCGAGCTCCTCACCGACCTGCCCAAACCCCACGCCGAGGTGATTGACCGATTCGCCCGCTGGCAGCTGCTGCGCCGGCTACGGCTCCTCGGCGAGCGTGACCGGGTCACCCGCGGCGGGGTGCAGCACGCCCGCGCCGCCGTGCTCGGTGCCGCCCGGTTCCTGCGCTGGCTCGACGAGCACAACGCCACCCTCGCCACCGCCACCCAGGCCCAGCTCGACGACTACCTGGTCAGCCATCCCGGCCGCGGCCGAAGCCTGAAGGTGTTCCTGGACTGGACACAACGCAGCGGCGTCGGCTCCGACCTGCACGTTCCCGGCGCCGAGCGGCCGCTGCCGCAGGTCACCCTCTCCGACCAGCGCCGCTGGCAGCAGGTCGAGCGGCTGCTGCACGACGACGACATCCGCCTCTATGTCCGCATCGGCGGGCTGTTCATGCTGCTGTTCGCCCAGCCGCTGGCCCGGATCTGCCGCATGCGCGCCGACCAGATCACCACCGAGCCCGACGGAGCCGTGACCGTCACCTTCGACGCAGCCCCCATCCAGCTGCCCGATCCGCTCGACCGGCTCGTGCTCGACCAGCTGGCCCGCCGCGGCCAGGCCTCCTACGCCAGCCGCCCCGACCGCTGGCTGTTTCCCGGCGGTCTGCCCGGAAAGCACCTGGTCACCGAGAACATCCGCTCCCAGCTCGTCGCTCTGGGCATCCGGCCCTCCGCCGCCCGCAAGGCCGCGATGTTCGACCTCGCCGCCCGGATGCCGGTGCCGATCCTGGCCGAACTGCTCGGCCTCAGCACGAACACCGCCACCCGCTGGGCCGCCCTCGCCGCCCGGGACTGGAGCCAGTACGCCGCCATGCGACGGGCCTGACACCACGACGCTCTCCCACCGACGACCAGGCTCCCTCCCCGCCGTCGTCGGCGGAGCCGACCGGAGACGGGCAATAGGAGGTGGTTCCGATATGCGCCTCCACCGATAATGCAAACTCGTTGTGACGAGTAGTTGCCGACGAGACGTCGGTGGCCGCCACGGATAGCTCGGCCGGCGGACGAGGGGTGACAGCGAGGGCATTGGCTGCGAGCGCTTCTCCGCGGAGGGTCGCCGAGTCCTCACGGCAAGGGCCCCGTCACGTCCCCGCCCATGAGGACCAGGGAGCGCGTCGTCGAAGACGACCAGGAGCGCGCCGATCGCGTGGAGCCCGCCGGGTTGCCGGGGAGATTCAGGCCGTCGCAGCCATCGGGCAGCCCGGCGGGGGTCACGTCGAGAACGTCCTGGTGGTGACCACGCCGGCCGCGGTGGCTGCGGCTGTCAGCGGCAGGTGCGCAGGGAGTCCACTACGGGCGAGTGACGGACGGCAGGCGTCAGCCGGTTGCGCATCCGCTTCCGGTTACGGGAGGAGAACCGGAGGATCTGCAGGTCTGGCTGAGAACGTCTCGGGGGCGCCGGTCGCGCCGGCGCGCCACCGGTGGGACCGCAGCACCGGCTGCAGTGCCCGGTCGAGAGCGGGTAGGTCGCGGTCGTAGACGCGGCCGTCGGCGAGCTGTGCGGCGAGCTCGTCGAGCAGCCGCGGCCAGTCCCGGCGGGTCGGCTCCAGCGGGACGTGGATCTCGACCCGCCGTTCGACGACCTGCACCGCGGCCCGGTCGGAGGCGGCGGCGCGGGTCTGCTCCCAGGCTCGGTGCCGGCAGGTGGCCGAGCACCACTTCGGGATAGGACCTCGGCTGCGTGGGGTGATCGGTCCGGCGCACCATCCGCACGTTGTCGCCGCGGAGCGCCGATCGCGGCCGTCTGCTGGGGCACCAGGCCGGTCGGGACGGACGTGGTCGGTCGAGGTGCGCCGCGCCTGTTGCTGCCGTCGTTGCTGCTCGCGTTCCCGCCGGCGAGCCCGGTACTCCGGAGATCCCCTCGTTCCCACGGCCTGAGTGTGCAGGCGGTCCTTCCGTAACTCGTCACCACGAGTTCGTTTATCGGTGGAGGCGCATATCGGAACCACCTCCTATTGCCCCTCCGCGGTGACCTTCCACGGACTGCCGGGTGCGGTCAGGCCTCTGGAGTAGCGCTGTCTTCGACCGCGGTGGGAGGGCCGGGCGTGTCATCGTCGGGCGGGCGGGCCTCGTGGTGTCAGGCGCGGCACATGGCGGCGTACCGGCTCCAGTCGCGGGCGGCCAGGGCGGCCCAGCGGGTGGCGGTGTGGGGGGAGAGACCGAGCAGCTCTGCCCCGATCGGCACCGGCATCTGAGCGGCGAGGTCGAACATCGCCGCCTTGCGGGCGGTGGAGTGCTGGATGCCGAGCGCGACGAGTTGGGAGCGGATGTTCTCGGTGACCAGGTGCTTGCCGGGTAGGCCGCCGGGGAACAGCCAGCGGTCCGGGCGGCTGGCGTAGGAGACCTGACCGCGGCGGGCCAGTTGGTCCAGGACGAGCCGGTCGAGCGGATCGGGCAGCTCGATAGGGGCGGCGTCGAAGGTGACTGTCACGGCTCCGTCGGGCCGCTGGGTGATCTGGTCGGCGTGCATGCGGCAGATCCGGGCCAGCGGTTGGACGAACAGCAGCAGGAACAGTCCGCCGATGCGGACGTAGAGGCGGATGTCGTCGTCGTGCAGCAGCCGTTCGACCTGTTGCCAGCGGTGCTGGTCGGAGAGAGTGACCTGCGGTAGCGGTCGCTCGTGCGCGGGGATCTGGAGCTCGGCGCCGAGACTGCTGCGGTGCGTCCAGTCCAGGAACACCTTCAGGCTGGAACCGCGGCCGGAGAAACGGGCGAGGTAGTCCTCGAGTTGGGCCTGGGTCGCGGTGGCCAGCGTGGTGTCCTGCTCGTCGAGCCAGCGCAGGAACCGGGCGGCGCCGATGATCGCGGCGCGGGCGTGCTGCACTCCACCGCGGGTGACCCGGTCACGCTCGGCGAGTAGCCGCAGCCGGCGCAGCAGCTGCCAGCGGGCGAACCGGTCGATCAGCTCGGCGTGCTGTTTGGGCAGCTCGGTGAGGATGCCGCGTAGCCAGGGGACGATGCGTTCTTCCCGTCGCCCTGCTTGGTGCCTCGCCGTATACGGAACCGCGCAGGTCGAAACCTCCGTCGATGTGGGCGATTTTCGTCTCGTCCGGCGCCAGGCGGAGCCGACCTCGGCGAGGATCGCCGCCACCTGGCCGTGTAACGCCTCGGCGTGTGCACGCGTCCCGCTCACTATGATCAACGAAGTCGTCGGCATACCGCACCAGGCGGTAGGTCCCCAGACTTTGGCGGCGACGGCGGGCCCCGTCGACCCGGGTGGCGCTGGTCTGCTGCCAGGCTCTCGCGAAGTGCTCATCGAGGACCCACAGCGCCTGGTTGACCAGCAGCAGGGAAAGAATCCCGCCCTAGGGGTTCCCGTGGGCCGCGACCACTCTTCAGGGAACACCGTGCGCGGACTGCCCGGGGGTGTAACCAGGACGTACGCTGGCCGCCCCGGAGAGGGGGCTGCGGTGCGATTGGAGCAGTTGCGGTATCTCGACACGGCTCTGCGCCTCGGCTCCGTTCGCCGCGCGGCCATCGAGCTGGGCGTCGCCCAGCCTTCGGTGAGCGCACAGATCCGCCGCCTAGAGGAGGACCTCGGCGTCGTCCTGATCACGCGGGGCGCCCAGGGAGTCCGCCCGACGGATGCCGCGGAGGCCATACTGCCGCACCTGCGCGCGGCGCTGCGGGCCGAGGATGCCATGCGCCAGGAAGCCGGTGCCATCACCGGGCTGCGCGCGGGACGGGTACGCCTGGGTTCGATCTCAGCGGCGAGTCACGCGGTCCTGCCGGTGATCGTGCGGCGCTTCCGCAGCGAATACCCCAGCATCCATTTCCAGGTCACCGAGCGCGGGTCGACGGTCATCTCCGACGACGTGGCCACCGGCGAGTTCGATCTCGGCATCGTCTCCCGGTTCCTCCGGGGCGGGTCCGACCGTCCGGGGCTGCGGTACATCGACCTGGCGCACGGCCGGATCGTGCTCTGCCTGCCCCCCGGCCACCGGTTGGCCCAGCGACGTTCCGTGGAGGCGGCCGACCTGGCCGGCGAGGCCATGGTCGTCTTCCACCGTGGTTATCTGCTGCGGGCCGCCTTCGACGCGCTCGCCGCCGAGCACGCGATCGACGCCGTCTACTACACCGATAGCGCGGAGACCGCCCAACGAATGGTCGCCGCAGGCGTCGGCCTCTCGCTGGCCTCGACGCTCGCCCCGAACTCCGGCATGCAGTCCCTCGACGGGGTTCATCTAGCGCTCCTCGACGAGGAGTGGGCCGAGACGCGGATGTCCGTGGTGCTCCGCAGCGACGAGCAGCCGTCCCCTGCGGTCCGGGCGTTCCTCCGCATCCTCCAGCAGGAGAGCCACGGCCTGCAGGACCGGCTGCCTGACCCCTTCTGATCCCACCGGGGACCGAGCGACCCGAGGGGATAGGCCGCGGCTATCACGCCGTCAGTCGATTGCGCATTGTGGTCCCACTGTGGGCCAGAGCACACTTCCGCCATCGGAGAGCCGCCAGACACCCCCCTATCGGGACGACGGGCCGGGCGCCGCGGCATCGAGCACCAAAGGTGGTGGAGGTCTTGATGAAGGCAGCGTCCAAGGTGGTCACGGCCGTGGTCGGCGTAGCGCTCACCGCGTCCGCCTGTGGCGGATCGTCCGGGTCGGGCGGATCGTCGGCGTCGTCAGAGGCCTGCGACGGCCCGCCGGACTCGGTCACGATCGCGGTCGGCTCCGGTATCGCGTACGCACCGCTGACGATCATGATGCACGAGGGGATCCTCGAGGACGAGTTCCCGGACACGGAGTTCGTCTGGCAGGAGGGCGTCAGCGGCGGTGCCGCCACCCGGGACGGGATGCTGGGCGGCCAGATCCAGGTGGGCGTCGCGGGGATCGCACCCTTTCTGGTGGGCGTCGACCGGGGCGTGGAGTGGAAGGTGCTCGGCTCGATGAGCCAGCTCGGCATCGACCTCGTGGCGATCGACCCGGCGATCCAGTCGCTGGAGGACTTGGACGCGTCCGGCCGGCCGATCTCGCTGCCCTCCCCCGACTCAGGCCAGGCAATCGCCCTCGCCGCCCTCGGCGAGGAGCAGCTCGGTGACGCGACGGCATTCGACGACCAGCTGGCCTCGATGGGGCACCCCGACGCCTACCAGGCGCTCCTATCCGGGACGACAGGAGCGGCCTTCATCGGCCCACCGTTCCAGTACCGCCTCATCGCGGACAGCGGGGCCCGGACGCTGGCCAGCGCCTCGGACGTGTTCGGGGAGATGACCTACTCCGCCATCGTGCTGACTCAGGATTTTTACGACTGTTACGAACCCTTCTCCCAGGCCGTCTTCGAGGCCCTCGAGGAGACCCTGACGATGCTGCGGGAGCGGCCGGCCGAGGCAGCCGAGATCCTGTCCGAGGCGGAAGGCGGCGCCGTCACTGCCGAGCAGTACGAGAAGTGGATCGCTGACGCGGCCGAGGACTGGACGGTCGAGCCCGCCGGGTATGAGCAGAACGCCGAGTTCATGGAGTCGATCGGCCTCATCTCCGAGGTGCCCGACATCGACAGCCTCATGCTGCCGACCGTCTCGGCGGGGAGCTGACGCCATGACGACCACAGGGAAGACCCCCGACGGCCCGCCGGTCGTGTCCGGCGAGGACGTCAGCATCGAGTACGGGGACCGGAACCGGGCTCGCTTCCTCGCCGTCGACGGCGTGACGTTCCAGATCCACCCGGGCGAGCGGTTCGTCATCATCGGTCCTTCGGGCTGCGGCAAGACAACCCTGCTCATGGCGATGGCCGGGTTCCTGCGTCCGCTGCGGGGGACGCTAAGTTCGAGCGGGCACCCCATCACCGGTCCAGGCCCGGACCGGGCCGTGGTCTTCCAGGACTTCGACCAGCTCTTCCCCTGGCGCACCATCCTCGGGAACCTCACTTACGCACTGCAGGTCACCGGCCGAGCGAAGGGCCAGGAGGCAACCCGTATCGCCGAGCAGTTCCTGGAAATGGTCCGGATCGGCGACGCCGCCCACCGCTACCCGCACCAGCTCTCCGGCGGGATGAAGCAGCGGGCCGCCATCGCCCGGGCGCTGGCGATCGAGCCCTCAGTGCTCCTCATGGACGAGCCTTTCGGTGCCGTGGACGAGATCACCCGCACCGCTCTGCAGCGGGAACTCGACCGAATCTCCCGGGCCACGCAGGTGACGCTGGTGATGGTGACCCACTCCATCCAGGAGGCCGCCTACCTGGGTGACCGGGTGATGGTTATGGCTGCCAATCCCGGGCGGGTCCGCGCGATCGTCGACACCTCCGGCGTTTCCGACCTCGACTCCCCCGGCTTTGCCGAGGCCGTCACCCAGCTGAGGACCCTGCTAGAAGGTCGACCGGCGACCGACCCGGCCATTGAGCAGGAGACCCGTGTCGCCGTGGGAGGACAGCCATGAGCCTCACCGACACCGCCGCCGTTCCCGGCGCCACTGCTGCGGCGGACCGGCAGACCGGCAGGCGTTTCCGCGATCTGCCACCTGCCGCCCGTCGCGGACTGCTGGCCGTCCTGCTGCTCGTGCTGTGGCAGGCGGCGGTGATGATCACCGGCGTCAGGTCGCTGCTCGTCCCCTCTCCTCTGGACGTCGCCCGCGCTCTGGTCGAGGACATCGCCAGCCTCGAGATCATCAACGCCACCTACTTCACGATGCGCACGCTGCTGACCGGTACGGCAGTCGGCATGGTGGTCGGGTTGCTGCTGGCGACGTTCGCGGTGCTGTCCCGAACCGGGCACGACCTGCTGAAGCTGCTGGTCTCCATCCTCAACCCGCTCCCGTCGATCGCGATCCTCCCGCTCGCGATGATCTGGTTCGGGCTGACGCCGACGGCGATCATCGTCGTGATCCTCAACTCGACGGTGTGGCCGATCGCGCTCAACGCCGACATGGGGTTCCGCACCGTGAGCCCGACGTTGCAGCGGGCCGCACGCACCCTCGGCATCCGCGGGCTACGCATGGTTCGGCAGGTCCTGTTGCCCGCGGCGCTTCCCCACCTGCTCTCGGGCGTGCGGATGGCCTGGGCCTTTGGCTGGCGGACCGTCGTGGCCGCCGAACTGGTCTTCGGAGTGGCCGGGGGGGCCGGAGGGCTCGGGTTCTACATCAACCAGAGCCGCTACTTCCTGGAGACGGCGAGCGTCTTCGCCGGTCTGGTCGTGATCTCTGCGCTAGGCCTGTTGATCGAGTCGGTCTTCGCGCTCATCGAGCGGCGCACCGTCGAGCGGTGGGGGATGGCCAAGCCGTCCTGACCGGCCTTCACTCCCCATCACTCACACCTCGTCCAGAGGAGACCACTCGTGACAGACACTGCTGCCTCGGTGCGCCTGCCGGCCACCGCACTGGATGGATCAGCCGACCTGGGAACCGCTGTGGAGGCGGCCCGCCGGTCAGGCAGTCGGGTCCTGCCGGAACTCCTCGCCAAGCACCTACTTCGTGAGCGCGGTGTGCCCACTCCTCGGGGAACCGCTGTGGTCAGCCCTGAGGAGGGGCGCACAGCGGTGGGCTGGCTGACCGCCCCGTACGTGCTCAAGGTCATCTCACCGACCGTCGTGCACAAGTCCGATCTCGGCGGCGTACGGGTGGGCCTGGCGGATGCGGACGAGGTGGCCGGGGAGATCACCGCCATGGAACAGCGCCTGCAAGAGGCAGGACACGACGTCGATGGCTTCCTCATCGAGGAGTTGGCCCCGGCCGGCCAGGAAATCGTCGTGGGAGCAGTGCGCGAACCGGGGCTCGGCTTCGTCCTCATGCTCGGTCTCGGCGGTGTCTTCGTCGAGGTCCTGCGCGACGTGACGTTCCGGCTCTGCCCGATCACCCGAGGCGACGTCGTGGAGATGCTCGGCGAACTTCGCGGCCGCAGTCTGCTCGACGGGGTCCGCGGCGCACCGGCCGCCGACGTGGACGCCCTCGTCGACGTGGTCGTGGCCATCGGCGGTGCCGACGGGCTGCTGGCGAACCTGCCGCCCGACGTCGTCGAGGTCGACCTGAACCCGGTGATCGTGGCGCCTCGCGGGGCGGCGGTCGTCGACGCCCGGCTCGTGATCAGCCGCGACCCCGCGCCCGAAGCCGCCGTCCACCGCGCCCCCGAACCCACCGACTTCTGCGCCCTCCTCACCCCCAAGACGGTCGCGGTTGTGGGCGCCTCGGCGCGGGGGACTACCCCAGCCAACCTGTACATCCGCAACCTGCGCGCGTTCGGCTACCACGGCGACATCTACCCCGTTCACCCCACGGCGGACTTGATCGAGGGCCTGCCGGCATCGCGGTCCCTCGGCGAGACCCCCACACCCGTCGACTACGCCTACGTGGCCGTGGCCGCAGCCTCGGTACCGGGCACCCTGGCTGCGGCCGATGGCCGGGTGCGATTCGCACAGGTCATCTCCAGCGGGTTCGGAGAGACGCCGGAGGGGGCCGACCTCGAACGCCAGCTCGTCGCGGCAGCGGAGCAGGCCGGCGTGCGGTTGCTGGGGCCCAACTGCCTGGGAACCCATTCGCCGCATGGCCGGGTGACCTTCGTCGACCGCTCGCCGAGCGAGCCGGGTTCGGTCGGCGTCATCTCCCAGAGCGGCGGGCTCAGCGTGGACATCCTCCGCCTCGGTCAGGAGCGGGGCCTCCGGTTCAGCGGTGTCGTGAGCCTGGGCAACGGCGCCGACGTCTCTCCAGCCGAACTGCTCACTCACTTCCTCGACGACCCGGCGACCGGAGTGGTCGCCCTCTACCTCGAGTCGCTGGCCGAGGGCCGGCGGGTGCTGGATGTGCTGCGCAGCCGCCCGGTCGACAAGCCCGTCGTCCTGCTAGCCGGCGGCCGAACGGCCTCCGGCGCCCGGGCCGCCCTTTCTCACACCGGTGCCCTGGCCGGCAATCACCTGCTGTGGCCCGCCCTGGCCCGGCAGGCCGGCCTCGTGCTCGTCGACACGCTCTCCCAACTGGTCGACGCGCTGCTGGCCTTCCAGCAGGAGGCCCTCGGAACTCGTTCGACCGGCACGGACGTCGTGCTCTTCGGCAACGGAGGCGGCACGAGCGTGCTGGCCACCGATGCCCTGGAGCGCGTCGGGCTGCAGGTCCCCAACCTGCCGGAGGAGACCGTTGCGGCGCTGCGCGCCCTCGGCCTGCCGCCCGGCACCAGCCTGGTGAACCCCCTGGACGCTCCCGCGTGGACGCTCGCCGTCGATGATGGACAGGTCGCCGAGCGGATCCTGTCCGCCGTGCTCGACACCTCCAGCCCGGCTGCGGTGATCTCCCACCTCAACGTCGGCATCATCATGAGCAATACGGCGACGGCCGAAAGCGACGTCATGGCCGGGCTGATCGATTCCATCGCGCGCGCCCGGGACCGCAGCCGGCACCAGTCCCACCACCTGCTGGTCCTGCGCTCCGACGGCAACCCGGCGGTCGAGCGGCATGTGCAGGCCTACCGCGAGCGGGCGCTGCAGTCCGGGCTCCCGGTCTTCGGAGAGCTGGTCGACGCGGCATCCGCAGCCGCTGCCCTGCTGCTCCACGAGCGCGTCCAAGCGCGGCGTGCCCAGCGATGACCGGACGGCAACCGGCCGCGGCTGCCGCGTCCGGTGACGGTGGACCTGGGAGCCGGCCACTGGACCGTCGTCCTGCTCGTGACCGCGCTCGGCGGGTTCGTCACCGGCACCAGTGGCTTCGGATTCGCTCTGGTGACGACGCCGTTCCTGCTCTGGGTACTGCCCCCACCACTGATCGTCATCACGAACCTGGCGGTGTCGGTAGCCCTGCGGTTGCCCCTGGTGTGGTCGGACCGGCGGTACGTAGCCGGCCGTCAGGCCCTGCTGATCGCGGTCGGGGGTCTGATCGGCTTGCCCTTGGGCATTGTCCTGTTGACCGGCCTCACCGAGCGAGCGCTGACCATCGGCGCGCAAGCCACGATCGTGGTGCTGAGCCTCGGCTACCTCGTGGGTGCCGACCGGCTGCCCCGGCTGCCCGACCCGAGCGGCCTGGGTCGAGTGCTCGTGGGGATCAGCAGCGGGGCGCTGAACACCAGCGTCTCGCTGTCCGGCCCACCGATGGTCCTGTGGCTGCTCAACCAGCAGCTGTCCGGCAGACCGTTCCGGGCCACGGTCTCCGCCGTCGGCCTGGTTCTCAACGTGGTCGGGGTGGTGCTGCTCATCCGCTCGGGGAGCGCGGCTATCGGCTGGTTGGTCGTCGCGGCGGCAGCGCTGCCGGGAGCGGCCCTGGGCCTGCTCTTGGGGAACTCGGTGCTGCACCGGCTGCCGCACCGCGCGTTCGTCCGGGGCGTCGCGCTCTTCGTCGTCCTCAGCAGCCTGACCGGACTGCTGCTCGCGCTGTGACACGCGCGCCCTGCACCACGTCCCACCGCACGGCGGCGACGCCGTCCCCCGCTGGGACACCCGTCGGCACACCCGTTGGAACACCTCTGCGATTGGAGTCGGCATGCCCTTCGAGGAACTGATCACCGAGCACAAGCGTCGCGAGGCTGCGGCGCTCGCCATGGGCGGTCCGGCGAAGCTCGCGGGCCGCGCCGAGAGCGGTGCGCTCAACGCCCGCGAGCGCGTGGACCTGCTCTTCGATGCCGGAACCTTCACCGAGACCGGTCGTTACGGCACCTCCAACCTGCCCGAGGTCCGCGACTCCACCCCCACCGACGGGAAGGTCACCGGTTTCGGCGCGATCGAGGGGCGCCCGGCCGGCGTCGTCTCCTACGACTTCACGGTCAAGGGCGCCTCCAGCAGCCAGACGAGCAACAAGAAGATGCAGCACATCAAGGACGTCGGCGCCGAGCGCGGAATGCCGGTCGTGTACTTCTGCGAGTCCACCGGAGTGCGCATGCCCGACATCATGGGCGGCGTCGGCATGGGCGGCATGAACGACAAGACGCGGTTCCTGCGGCGCCGGGAGAGCCCCTGGGCCTCGGCGGTCTTCGGGTACGCGTTCGGGTCGGCCGCCTGGCACGCCGTCGCAGCCGACTTCGCGGTGATTCGCAAAGGAGCCGTGATGGCGGTTTCCAGTCCCGGACTGGTCAGCATGGCCACCGGGCAGACCGTGGACCGCGAGACCCTCGGCGGCTGGAAACTGCACTCGCAGGTGACCGGGTTCGCCGATGCGGTCGCCGACACCGACGATGAGGCGGTCGAGGCGGTCCGTCGGTTCCTTTCCTACCTGCCGAGCCATCGAGACGAGCCACCGCCGGTCACCGGGGTCCCGGCTGGGTCGGGGGCCAGGGTGGGAGAGCTCCTGGGGCTGCTGCCGGAGTCGCAGTCCCAGGTCTACGACGTGAAGAAGGTCATCGACGCCATCGTCGACGAGGGTTCCATGTTCGAGCTCAAGGCTCGCTACGCACGCAACGCGGTGACGACGCTGGCCCGACTCGACGGGCACAGCGTCGGCATCGTCGCAAGCAACCCGCTGAGCAAGGGCGGCGCCGTCGACGCGGATGCCTGCGACAAGATCACCAGCTTTCTGGTTCTCTGCGACTCGTACAACATCCCGCTCGTCTTCCTCGTCGACCAGCCGGGCTTCCTGGTCGGCGTCGAGGCCGAACGCCAGAAGATCGCCGGCAAGGTCGTCAACTGGATGAACGCGCTGTCGCTCGTCACGGTCCCGAAGGTGACGGTGCTGATGCGCAAGAGCTATGGGCAGGCCTTCGTCAACATGGGCGCGGCCAACACCGCGGACACGGTGGCGGCCTGGTGGACGGCGAGCATCAGCTTCATGGACCCCCGGTCCGCCGTCCGTGTGGTCCACGGCATCACGCCCGACGAGGACCCGGAGAGGTACGACCGGCTGCTGCAGAACATGTCCCGCGACAACACCGCTTACGACCTGGCGTCGGTGTACGGCGCCGCTGACGTCATCGACCCGCGGGAGACCCGGGCTTACCTCCTGGACAACCTCGGCATCTACCAGAAGAGGCGGACCGAGGGCGTGGGCGAGCACCTGTTGAGCAACTGGCCGACGAGTTACTGACCGGGAGACCGACCATGGCCCTCCACCGATCCGCAGGACTCGTGCGGTACAACTTCTCCGACCGCGTCGTCGTGGTCACCGGCGCCTCGCGGGGGATCGGGGCCGGCATAGCGACGGCGTTCGCGCGCGCGGGGGCTCGGCTGGTCATCAACGGCCGGGACGCCGCAGCACTGGAACACGCGGTCGGCGACCTGCGGGAACTCGGTGCCGAAGCAGTGGGTGTCCGCGCGGACCTGCGGTCCCCCGAAGGCGCCCGCGACCTCATCGACACCGCGGTCGCCACCTTCGGCACCATCGACGTCCTGGTGAACAACGCGGGCGGCAACTTTGCACTGCCGCTCGCGGAGCTGAGCCAAAACGGGTGGCGGGCGCAGGTCGAGACGAACCTCAGCAGCGTCTTCTACTGCGCCCAGGCCTGCTACCCGGTGTTCCAGGCTCAAGGCGGGGGCCTGATCGTCAACATCGGGTCGGTCGCCGCCGATGCCGCACACCCGGGGCGGGCTGCGTACGGGGCAGCGAAGGCCGGCGTCGCGGCGCTCACCAAGACGATGGCGTGGGAATGGGCACCAGCCGGAATCCGAGTCAACTGCGTCGCGCCCGGCGCCGTGCACACCCCCGCATCCAGGTTCTCCGGCGGCGACGCCGCTGGCCAAGTGGCTGGCCACGTGCCACTGGGACGGCTCGGCGAGCCGGAGGACGTGGCGAACTCCTGCCTGTTCCTCTGCTCGGAAGGAGCGGACTACATCACCGGGATCACGTTGCGTGTCGACGGCGGCCCCTCCACTGCCCTGGCCGCCGACGGTGTCCGGGAGATCGCGCAGGACGTGCACGCATGACGCCCTCCGGGGCCGCCGTGAAGCTGACAAACGTGCACCACGGATTCTTCCACGGCGATAAGTTTGTACGTGCTCTCTGGGATTTCTCCTTGGAGATCCAACCCGGCCAACTCCTCTTGGTGGTTGGGCCGTCCGGATGCGGCAAGACCACCATTCTGACGATGGTGTCAGGCCTCCTGCAGCCGGGCCGCGGAACCGTCACCGTCGATGGCGCTCCCGTGACGTCACCCCGCCCGGTCATCGCCTACATGCAGGTGCGTGATGCACTGATGCCTTGGCGTAACGTTCAACAAAATGTTGAGTTCGGGCTCGAGGTGCACGGAGCGAAGCCTAATGAGTGCAGGGAGAAGGCGGCCGAATGGATCAAGCGCGTCGGACTGAAGAACTTCGCTCGCTCACGGGTTGGGCAGTTGTCACAGGGTATGCGTCAACGGGTCGCCATCGCGAGAACTCTTGCGCAGGAAACCCAGATGCATTCTTATGGTCGGACCGTTCGCAGCTCTCGACGCCCAAAATCGGGCCCTACAGAAAGAGGCATTCCTGTCCCTCTGGTCGGCGCAGGGAGCGACAGTCATCTTCGTGACGCATGACCTCGCTGAGGCGATTCTGTTGGGTGACAGAGTAATGCTTATGAGCCACCGGCCCGGCAGGGTGGTGGCGGATGTCCCTATCGACATACCAAGACCCAAACCCGCTGAGGCTCAATTCGAAAACGCCCGCTTCTTGGAATATCGATCTCAGCTCACAGGTCTTCTGAGGACGAAGTAGCGAGGGCGCGAGAAGCTGGGGACGCCAGATAAATAGGGACGAAGTCGTGCCGCTCGAGAGTCCTTACGTCGTCAGCGGCAGCTCGAAGCCGCCTACGAGTCCCGATCCCGTCAACGTGGACAGTTCTGAGAGTACCGCTCGCCAGGCGGTGATCCGGGAGAGTCGTCGGTCCCTGTTTAAGTCTTGGGCGTCGGGAATTGTTGTGCTCGTCGTCTTCTTAGGCGGCTGGTGGTTAGCTTGGAGAACGGAGATCGTCAATCCGCTATTTATCAGTAGCCCGATTGAGGTCGTCCGAGCCCTCGGGGTACTGCTGAGCACGTCCGAGACCTGGAGCGATATCTGGGCCACCTTAATGGCCTCGATCCTCGCCTTGGTAGTCGGCTCTGTCTTGGGCGTCCTTACTGGCATTCTCTTTGCCGCCTCGCCAGCAATCCGCAGGGGGCTGAACCCGTACTTGGCGCTAATCAACGGCATTCCGCGGCCCGCGCTCGCGCCCATCTTTACTCTGTGGTTCGGCCTGGGCGCGACACCGAAGGTCATTGTCGGCGCGAGCTTGGTGTACTTCGTCTTGTTGTTGAACACGCTGGCGGGCATGACGAGTATAAGTGCTGACATCATCACCTTGGCCCGATCGCTCGGCATGTCGCGGATGCAACTCTTTCGACTGGTGCAATTCCCGGGCTCACTGCCGAGTATCATCGCCGGCCTCCGGTTAGTTGCCGTCTACTCCTTTCTTGGAGTAGTCGTTTCGGAAATCGTCGCTTCGTATACCGGTCTTGGTCAGCTGCTGGTTCAATACACGAACCAGCTGGACACTGCCTGGCCCTTCGTCGTCGTGGCCATTATGTCAACGATGGCCGTCCTGCTGGATACGGCTGTTCGATTGCTGCAGAGAAGGGGTCGGAGAGGTATGACCTACCGCAGGGAATGGCTGCGGCCGCCCCTACAAGGCCATTGTGTCGGTTGCCGGATGGAGGCGTCGTAATGAGACTCCCGATTGGGGCGCTGGATCTGCACGTGCACAGCTACCCAGACCTCATGCCGCGCAGCGTCGATGATCTCCAGCTGGCCAGACTGGCTCGGGACTCGGGTATGGCTGGTTTTGTCTTGAAGTCGCACTATGCTCCCACGGCGGAGAGGGCATGGCTGGTCCGACAGGTCGTACCTGAGATTCGCGCTGTAGGTTCTATCGTTCTGAACCACTTCGTCGGCGGGTTGAATCCCCTTGCGGTTGAAGCCTTGGCGAGGGCTGGTGGCCGAGTCATCTACATGCCGACGTCGGATGCTGCCAACGAGGCCGACGTCCTGAACATCTGGGACCCGGGACGTGAGCTGCCTCCCTACCTACAGATCAAACAGGAGTTGATTGGGAAAGGCCGCCTGGGCCCACCCATCTCACTGCTAGACGATGCTGGGGAGCTCAGTCGAGAAACGTTGGCTGTGCTGGAGGTCATCAGAGATTACGATCTAGTACTGGCGACGGGTCACATCTCGCGAGATGAGACCCTGAAGCTTGCCCAGAATGCGCACGCAGCGGGCATAGGGCGCATAGTCGTAACTCATCCAGAGTCACCGCATATCGATATCGGGGTCGAAGAACAATTGAGTCTTCTGCAGTATGGTGTCGTCTTTGAGCGCTGTTTCGCCTATCTGCAGGAGCCGGACGTGCTGAGGAAGGCGTTTGCAGCCGTTCACGCAACCGGCGTGAGTAACAATGTGCTGTCGAGCGACCTGGGTGCCGTGACACGGGAGGACCCTGTGGCCGGCCTCAGGGCATTCGCTGAACTTGCCCGAAACAGCGGCTTCTCCGACGTCGACGTCCAGGCCATGTTCGCCGTTAACCCTTCCAGGCTCCTTGGACACTGCTGAGCACAGCGCCTGCCAAGTGGGGCTGGATGCCGGCTTTTCGAACTCGAGGGGAAGAAGGACATGATCTTGTGAGGATCGTGGCTTCGGGCTGAGAAGCCCATGGCCCCTCGATGCTGGCGGTGGATTCGAGCCGACAGTAGAGGGGCCATGAGTGAGTTCAGACGGTACGACGATCCTGTTCGGTCTGCCCGAAGCTCGGGTGCGGGAAGTGGTCCGCGTCCCGGACGGGACCCGGATGCTGCACGTCGTCACCGACGAGGAGGCCGCGGCGGCGTGCCCGGCGTGCGGGGTTCTGTCGATCAGCGCTCGGCAGCGGCGGGTGACCCGGCCGCGGGATCTGCCCTACGGCGAGGAGGGCTGCTGGTGCGCTGGCGCAAGGTCCAGTACGCCTGCCGAGAGAACGCGTATGTCGGCGTACGACCTCACGTGTCGTTGGGCGTACGGCCTGACGTGTCGTTCCCGCGGCGGTCTGATCATGGCATCGGCGGCTCCGGTGGGGTGAGGGGTCGGTCCTTCAGCCGGTAGCTGGGCCGTTGATGGGGAGCACGTCGCAGTGGTGCAGCAGTCGATCGAGGATGGCGGTGACAAGCACCTCGTCGCCGGTGATGGCGCCCCATTCGGAGAACGCCTTGTTCGACGTCAGGATGATCGAGCCGCGTTCGTAGCGGCGGGCGACCAGCTGGAACAGCATGTTGGCTTCGGCCCGGCTCAGCGGCAGATAGCCGACCTCGTCGAGGACGAGGACCGCCGGTTTGAGGTAGGTCTGCAGCTTCTTCGCGAACCGGCCCAGCGCCTCCGCCTCGCGCAGCTGGCGGACGAGGTCGTCGACGCTGGTGAAATAGATCGAGAAGCCGGCCTGGCAGGCGGCCACGGCCAGGGCGACGGCGACGTGGGTCTTGCCCACCCCGGGCGGGCCGAGCAGGGCCACGTTGGAGTGCGCCCGTACGAATCCGAGAGTGGCCAGGTCGCGTACTCGGCGCGGGTCGAGGTCGGGCTGGAAGGCGAAGTCGAACTCGTCGAAGGTCTTGTGGTGCGGCAGCCCGGAGAGTTTCAGCGCGTTGCGGAACCGCCGTCCCTCCCGCACGTCAACCTCTTCTTCGAGCACGAGATCGAGGAAGTCCAGATAGCCCAGCTGGGCGGTCTCGGCTCGGGCGGCCAGATCGGGTGCCTCGGTGGCCAGGTGACGCAGCAGCAGGCGTTCGGCGTGCCGGCGGATCCGGTCGGCGACCAGCCCCTCGGCCGGCCGGGCAAGTTGCTCGGTCATGCGGCACGGCCGATCGTGCCGGCCAGACCCGCAGCCTGGTCGTAGACCCTGGGGTCGCGGCGGGCCACCGCAACGCCCAGGTCGGGCCGCTCGAGCAGCAGCGGCATCGGCTCCAGCCGATCGCCGAGGGGCTGCTGCTGCTCGGCCGGATCGCCGAGGGTGACCGCCCGGGTGTGTCCGTCGGGCAGTCCCTCCCAGTGCGCGAGGTCGATCTGGTCGTCCCCGCGGTGCCGGGCCCGCCGGTGCCCGGTGAGTTGCCGCGGATCGGCGCCGATCGCGTGAATGGCCACCGTCTCCGGGCCGACCCGCAGCTCCACCGTCATCCCCGCGGTCACCTCGGTGGCCGGGATGGAGTAGCGGGAGGGCTCGAAGGAGACCAGGCAGTCCTTGCCGGCCCGGCGCAGGAACCGGTCGGTCACCCGATATTCCGCCTGCGGCATCGGCAGCAACGCGGCCCGGTCGGCCTCCGCCCGCACGCCGATGACCTGCCCGTGGGTGCGATGCACTTGGCCGCGGCGGATCGGCAACCAGTCACCGAACGCCGCATCAGATCGTCGAGGCTGCCAAAGGCGCGGCCGGCGAGCACATGCTCGCGGACGATGAGCACCTGCCGTTCCACCCGGCCTTTGCCGGTCGGGCGGCGGGCGGCGAGCACGTCGATGGCGAACCCGTAGTGCTCGGCGAACGCCGCGGCCTCCGGATGGATCGGCACTGTCCGCCCCGGTGCCACGTGCCGGCGCACGATCGTCTTCGTGCGGTCGTAGACGATGCTGCCCGGCACCCCGCCGAAGTGCGCGAACGCCCGCAGGTGGCAGCCGAAGAAGGTGGCCAGATCCAGGCTGGTGGTGAAGCAGCAGAACGGATCCCGCGAATACGACAGGGTCATGTGGAACGAGTAGACGTAGCGCACCCGAGCGCCTTCGCGATCGTCCTCGATTCGGTGCCCCAGTCCACCTGCGCCTGCGCCCCGGGTGTGGTCTCGAACCGGCGGTGCAGCCCGGTCAGTGGCCCGGGCAGCTCGACGTCGGCGGCGATCCGCGGCCGCGCCTCGGCGACGTAGAGCTTGACCCGCTGATACGAGCCGGGAAAGCCGTGCTCGGCCACTAGCCGTTCGTGAATCACCGAGGCGCGCAGGGTGATGTCGGTGGCCAGCCACGCATCCACCACCGGGGCCAGGTGCTCGATGAGCCGTGGCTGGGTGCCGATCCTCTTCGGCGCCGACGGTGGCACCGCCGGCCCGTTGATGTACTTCTTCACCGTTCTCGGATCCAGTCCGAGCTCGGCGGCGATCTCCTTCCAGGTCGCTCCGGCGTCACGCAACGGCTTGAACCGTCGTAGATCCATCCATGCCTCCGGCGGCAGGATCATGGGCGGTCACCCTTCGGTCTGTCTGCTCGGCGGCTGACAGCCGAAGGGTGATCACCACCGATGGGCGAGGTGAACAACCCGCCGGAGGAACGACACATCAGGTCGTACGCGGACAGCGTACGGGCGGCGGGCGTTCACCGAGCAGATCGACGAGCTTCCGGCCGGGTTCCGAGTGGCCAGACGGCTGCGCCGCAGCGTCGCCGACCGGGTGGGCGAGGGTGGCCGGTCAGGGGCGATGCGCGGGGTTGCTGAGCTGCCCGATCAGTCATGCGGCGTCGGTCGCCGAGGCCGACCGTCAGCTGACCGATCCGGAGCCGGAAGCCGTGCTGGGCATCCATGGGACCCGCCGTGGCCAGCCCCGCTGGAGAAGGACGCCGAGGGCGGCCGGCGGGTGAAGCTGGAGACTTTCGAGACCAACTCTGTCGCGCCGCCGTCGCCCACGCGCTGTCAACGGCGGACGCTTGGCGGCAGATGAAAGATGACCCCCTCGTGTTCATGTGTCCGGTGGTGGCCGGGGAAATCCGGCCGAGGTCTCGGTTTCTGAGCTGGTAGCTGTCGCCGCTGAGGGCGATGACCTCGGCCTGGTGCACCAGTCGGTCGATCGCAACCTCCTGCTCCTCGAGCAGCCGCAGTCAGACCCGCCGGGCGGTGCGCCGCTGCTTTCGCGGCGCCTCCCGGTCGGCCTGCAGCCAGCCGCGCACGTGGCCACGTGCGGCCCCAGCACCGGGGCCACCCGCTGCGGGGCGCCCCATCACTACGGCTCCAGGTGGGGCCACTTCAGGCTGCACACTCAAACACTCTCTAAGACCAGGAGGACACGGGCTGCTCAAAATGTGCAACTCGCGTGATGCGACCGCGTCGGGCGACCTGGCAGAACTGGTAGATAATCGCCGCGGTCGGGGCGTGAATGTAGCGCCCCAGCACGGGCACTTGGATGACGGGGAACTCGGATTCGGGGATCGTGATGAATCGCGGCTGGACGTCGAGGTCACCGAGGGGGATCTCGTGGACGCTGGCCACCTCGCCCTCCGAGGGCACCGGCTCGCCGATGTCCCGGGCCCAGAAGACGACCGGTGTGATGATGTAGCCGGATCGGGTGGCATAATCGTCCAGAAGGCCGAGGACGTCGGTGGGCTGCAGCGTGATTCCTATCTCCTCCCGCAGTTCTCGGAGCGCGGCGTCGACCGTCGTTTCACCGGCGTCACGGCGACCGCCCGGCAGCGCCCACTGCCCGGCATAGGCACGCATCCTCGGGGCCCGGCGTGTGAGGAGGAGGCTGGCGATACCCGTCCCGCGGGTGACGCACACGGCGACCGCTGAGTGCTTCAGGTCTGGACGGCGGATCTCTCGCCTCGGGAACTCCTCAAGGCGTGCGGCCATGGATGCCCGACAGGATTCCTGTATCGCATCCTTCATCTGGGTCGTCTCCGTTTGCGTCCCGGGGCGGACCGAAAAGCCCGTGATTCGGGCGACACCAGCGGAATTATGCAGCCGGCCGCTCGCTCTCCGTCAGCGAGTTGCACCCCACGGCACAGAACTTAGCCCGGAGGGTCCATGGAGCGAGCGGTGACTGCTGGGATGTCCATGCCGCACCACGGCGCCTGACCAGTCGGCCGGCCCAGGCCGCACCACCGGAGCGACCACGTGCTACCGCCGGGGCCGGACGCCTTCTGTGCGCGGGCCGCTGGCGCGTGCCCTTCAGACGGTCTTGACCTCAAGCGCGGAAGCTAGCCGCGTCCGCCGTGGGGTCGAGACATTGGGATGACTGGTACGGCCGAACTCTTTTCCGGCTGCGGGCCGCGCGACAGATCGAGAAGCGCTTCAGCCGCTCCAACCGGCGGGTGCCGCCGGTGCCACAGCGCCCTGAGTGGGCGGTGCAGGTCTACCCCGGTGACCGGGACCTCCACCAACCTGCCGGTCGCCAACTCCGCCTGAGCGGCGAGGTGGGAGAGGACAGTGGGGGCGAGGCCTTCGGCGACGGCTGACTTCACGGCGAGGGTCGATGCGACTTCCAGGACGGGGGGGGCGATGCCGCCCAGTTCTTCCAGCACCCGCTCCAGCGCCTCACGGGTCCCGGACCCTTGCTCGCGTGTGACCAGCGGAGTGGTCGCGAGTTCCTCCGCGGTGACGGGACCGCCACGGATAGCCCACTCGTGATCGGGAGCAGTGACGAGTGTCAGACAATCCTCCCCCACCACGAGGCTGTTGATGTCAGCCGGAAGCGGGGTCACGTTCTCGACGAAGGCGACCTGGACTTCGCGTCGCTGCAGAGCCTCGATCGTGATCGCCGAGTTGCCCATTCGCAGGGCCACCACCACGTGAGGAAACAGCCCACGCAAGGAAACCAGCCACCGGGGCAGCAAGAATTCTGCGATCGTGAGGCTGGCGGCGACCGGAAGACGTGCTCCCCTGCGCTCATGCAGATAGCTCACTCGTTCCCGAAGCCTGTTCCGCGCCGCCAGGACCGCCCGTGCCCACTCGACGACGAGTTCTCCTTCGGACGTCAGTTCAGATCCGAGGGCTGAGCGCCGGAGAAGGGTGACGCCGAGATCCTCCTCGAGGGCACGCATGCGCTGGCTCGCTGCGGGTTGGCTGATCTCCAGGCGCCGGGCGGCCAGGCCCAGGCTGCCCGTTTCCGCGACTGCCACAAGCAGGTCGAGGGATCGCAACGAAAGATCATCTGCCATAAGTGCAGCTTAGAGGGTTCCTCGGACGGCCGATGTGGTGCACATCTCCCTGTGTCAGGCTGCGAACGGTAGACACCAACGCTGTGAAGGAGGCGCGTGATGGCACGCTTCTCGCGGGCAGTCGCGGAAAGGCCACCGCACCGTTCCTTGGCCCCACGCTTTCTACATGCCCCTTGAGAGCCCCTAGGTTGACGCGCGCATCGAACCGGCGCACGTCGCGCCCGCCCGAGCGAAGCCGCGAGCCTCATCCTCCCCGCATCCCCTAGCCCTGCTAACGAAAGGACCGTCCTCATGGTCAAGTCCAGGAAGTACCGAACCCGTTCTGTCGCTTCGCTCGTCGCCGTTTCAGGCTTGGCGCTCGTCACAGCATGCGGCGGTGGCGGCGGTGACGGCGGAAGCACGGGTGCGGACGGAGCGGAGGAGGCCGTCACGCTGAAGCTGGGCGACATCCTCGCGGAGAATCACTACATCTCGGAGGGCTTCACCCAGCCGCTCGTCGAGCAGGTTGCCTCGGTCTCGGAGGAGGCGGGGTGCCCGGTTTCGATCGACGTGTTCCCCGACGGCCAGTTGGGCGAACCAGCCGATGAGGTGGACAACCTGAACAGCGGTGTCTTCGAGGTGGGCCACGTTGCGCCGCCGTACAACGGTGATCAGATGCCGCTGGGTAACGTCTTCAACCTTCCCCGGATGGCCTCCGACGCATCGACCCTGGGACTCGCCTACTACGACCTCGCACGGGACGCCGAGTCGGAGATCTACAAGTACGACTTCGAGCGCAACAACATGGTGCCGTTCGCGGCGTATGCCCTGCCGCTCTATCAGTTCGTCACCAGCAAGCCGATCGACGGCGTCGAGGCGCTGCGAGGCTTGAACATCAGATCGGCTGGTGGACCGCAGAACGCGACGGTCAGCGCCCTCGGCGCGACCCCGGTCCAGATGACCGCTGCGGAGCAGTACGAAGGTCTCCAGCGGGGCATCATCGACGGCGGCATCTTCAACCTGCCGTCCCTCATCTCCAACCGCACTTTCGAGGTGACGAGTCACTTCACCACAAATGCGAACGTGGCCAGCTTCAACGGTGCTCTCGTCGTGTCGCAGCCGGTGTGGGATGAACTCTCCGAGTGCCAGCAGGAAGCGCTCCTCACCGCTGGGGAAGAAGCTACGGAGGAGTTCGCCACCAGCCTTCCTGCTGTGGAGGAGGAGACCATCGCACAGTTGGAGGCGGAGGGGCTCACGGCCGTCGAACTCGGCGCTGCCGACCTGGAGCAGCTCGACCAGGCGCTGAGCGGGGTGGCCGACACCTGGCTGGACACGCTGCCCTCCGATGCCCCGGGGGATGCGGCGCTGGAAGAGGCTGGGGCGGCCATCGCCGACCGGTCCTGAGATCCGACCGCGGGTGGTGGCTCGCCGGACCGGGAGAACCGATGATGGCGGGCCACCACCAGGGCAGAGCAGACGTGTATCCGTCGAGCACGGGGAAGAGGTTGGGATGTTTGGTGATCGCGTGCGGGCGGCCCTCAAGCCCGTTGACAGAGGCCTCTCACTGTTGGAAGACGGGTTGATGTGGGTGGCATCGCTAGCTCTGGTAGCAGTCATGGTGCTGGTCACGTACAGCGCTGTAGCGCGGTACCTCTTCTCCAGCCCCGTCACGGGCTCCCAGGCCTGGGTCGGCGATTACCTTGCGCCGGCGATCACCTTTTTCGCTCTGTCGGCTGCATTGCGCAGCCGACGGCACATCGGCGTGACCTTCCTGCTGACCCGGATGGGCCCAGGCGTACGACTCCTGTCCCAGACCATCGCGGCGGTGATGATCGCGGGAGTCTTCGTAGCCGTCGCCTACCAGGGCATGCTGCGAACGCAGGCAGCCGTCGCGACCGGTCAGTCGCACGCTTTACTCGGCGTACCGCTCGCCTTGACCTACGCCGTGGTGCCGCTCGGATGCGCTCTCCTGGTACTCAGGAGCCTTTTGATCTGTGCCCAATGGTGGACGGGGGACCGATCGAACATCGCGCTGTCGCCAGCGCACGAGGAATCGCCAGAAGTTCCATCCACCGGCATCCACGAATAACGAGAAGAGCGAGACGCTTATGATGCGACGAGCTAGACGGGTGGAGTCCTGATGGACATCGCGTTGCCCTTGGTGATGCTGCTGGTGCTGCTGCTGGCCGGAATGCCCATCGGCTTCGCCCTTCTCGTAACCGGTGCTCTCGGCATCTCGCTCGTAGCCTCGCCCGACACCATGCTGGGCGTACTCCAGACACTTCCCTATCGGTCGACCACCAGCTATTCCCTGGTAACGATCCCCATGTTCGTGCTCATGGCCAACTTCATCACGAAGGGCGGCCTCGGGCGCGACATCTTCGAATCGCTCCGTCAATGGACGGGGAGGCTCCCCGGCGGATCTGTGATTGCGACCATCTACGCGAGCGCAGGGCTCGGGGCCATCTGCGGCTCCAGCGCCGCGGCGGCCTCCACCATGGGGCAGGTCGCCATCCCGGAACTGAAGCGCCAGGGATATTCCCCGGCCCTATCAGTCGGAGCGGTAGCCGTGGCAGGCACCCTCGCGATCATGATCCCCCCGAGCACGGGACTGATCTTCTACGCGATCCTGACGGAGCAGTCGATCGGGGCCATGCTCATCGCCGGCATCGTCCCCGGCCTGATCATGGCGTTGGCTCTCTCTGCCGGCGTCCTTGCTTGGGCCATTCCAGGTCAGCGACGTGGGACCATACCCCGTGGTACGGCATTCTCTCTCAAGCAGAAGCTGTACAGCTCCCGCCTTCTCTGGCCCTTCGTCGTGCTGATCGTCGCCATCGTGGGAGGCATCTACTTCGGCGTGGTGAGTGCCATCGAGGCCAGCGCACTCGGTGCTGCCATATCCCTGCTGATGCTGGTGCTCCTGAGGAGGATCACCTGGCCGGAGATGGTGCACGGGATCAAGGACACCGTCTATGTGACCACGATGATCTACATCATCATCCTCGGCGCCCACGCATTCGGTCAGTTCTTATCGATGTCCCGGGTCCCCAGTCGGATGCTGGAGGCGTTGACAACAGCCGGACTGGGTCGCTGGACGGTGATGCTTTTGATCCTCCTGGCCGTTCTGGTCATGGGCTTCTTCATGGATCAGTTGGCGATCCTCAGTCTTTCATTGCCGTTGATCTTCCCCGTCATCATGGAACTCGGCTTCGACCCCATCTGGTTCGGCATCGTCATGATCCTGCTGGCCGAGATTGGTTTGGTGACCCCCCCCATGGGGCTCAACGTGTTCGTCGCCGCCGGGGCCGCGAACGAGCCGGTCGAGGTGGGCTTCCGGGGCATCTGGCCGTTCGTGGGGATCATGTTCGCAGTCCTGGCCCTCCTGTTGCTCGTCCCAGACATCGCCACATTCATGGTTCCCGCCGATCTCAGTTGATCAGTCGGCCACCAGCGGCTGCAGAACTGGGCCGCTGTCACTCCCGGAACTTCTGTTGTCAAGGACCTAGGCCGTCGAGCAGAACACCCATAGTCGAGCAGCACACCCGTATTGGAAGGAACGAGACATGTCCGTGGACCAGACGAACACCACGCCGATGGAGGAGTTGAGTGCCGAACACCGCCGTCGCACCGAGGCTGCGCTCGCGATGGGCGGGCCCGCCAAACTGGAGAAGCGCCGTGCCGAGGGGCTTATGAATGCCCGCGAGCGCGTCGACGCTCTGCTGGACGTGGGCACGTTCCAGGAGATCGGGCGGTTTGCTACGTCCGCTCGCCCCGAGCACCGGCACCGCAGCCCGGCCGACGGCAAGGTCACCGGGTTCGGACAGATTGACGGCCGGGAGATCGCGGTGGTCTCGAACGACTTCACCGTCATGGGCGCTTCTAGCAGTTCGGTCAACGGGCGCAAGATCCAACAGATCAAGGAGACGGCGAACACCCGGGGCCTGCCCATCGTCTTCTTCGGTGAGTCGACCGGCGCGCGCATGCCCGACGTCATGGGCGTGGAGATAGCCCAGGCGTGGAATCCGGCTCAGTACCTGCGGCGGCGGGAAACGCCCTGGGTCTCGGCCGTGCTCGGCCACACCTACGGCTCTGCCTCCTGGTACACGGCGATGGCGGACTTCGTGGTGATGCGCAAGGGAGCAATCATGGCGGTCTCGAGCCCGAGGCTGTCGGCCCTGGCTACCTCGGAGAACACCGACCCGGAACAGCTGGGCGGGTGGCAGATGCATGCCAAGACCAACGGGCTGGTCGACGTGGTGGTGGACAGCGACGAGGAAGCCGTCGAGGTGATCCAGCGGGTGTTGTCGTACCTGCCGAGCCACTCGTTGGAGGCACCTCCGCGTGCCGAGCACCGAGAGGATCAGGAACAGGAGGCCGCTCGGGCGTCAACGGTCAGCGATCTCGTCCCTGTCCGGCGGAACCAGGGCTACGACATGCGCAAGGTCGTGGCGAACATCGTCGACGAAGGGTCTGTGCAGGAGTTCAAAGCCATGTACGGCCGTTCTCTCATGACGGCGCTGGCCCGGATCGACGGCCGAGTCGTGGGAGTGATCGCGAACAACCCGATGTTCAAGGGCGGAGCGATCGACGCCGACGCCTGCTCGAAGGCGACCAGCTTCCTGGTCCTGTGCGACTCCTTCAACATCCCGATCGTCCTCCTTGCCGACCAGCCGGGATTCCTCATCGGAATCGAGGCCGAGAAGAAGGCGATGCCCGGCAGGGTCATGAACTGGATGAACGCGCTCAGTCTCTGCACCGTTCCGAAGATCGCGATCGTCGCGCGCAAAACCTACGGCCAGGCAGTCCTCAACATGGGCCTCGCCGGCAATGCCCACGAGGTGTGCGCCTGGACCACCGCCGAGATCGGCTTCATGGATCCCTCCCATGGGGTGACCATCGTGCACGGACTCAAGCCCGAGGACGACCCACAGAAGTTCCAGGAACTCCGCGAGGAGATGGCCAAGGACAGTACCCCCTATGAGGCCGCATCCCGTATGGGCGTGCAGGTGGTCATCGAGCCCTCGGAAACGCGCCAGTACCTGAAGCGCGCCCTGGATGTGCACGAGCTCCGCCTGACGAACGGCGTCGGACAGGGACACCTCCGCGCTTGGCCCACGACGGTCTTCTGAGCGACTTGAGAGCCGCACCGGGACCGAGTGCTCCCGGCATCGCCCTGATCACGCCGGGTACCTCTGCCCTTACCGCCACAACGGTGCACCCGCGCGCCGGCAACGAAGCCTCTGGAGTTCACGAGTGATCCGCACGACAAGCGCGAGAGATGCAGCGCTCTCTGTCCTCACACGAGCTGATGACGAGGGGCGCATCGGCCCCAACGAGTACGACGCGAAGCAGATAGCCGCAGAGTTCGGTCTTCCCATTCCGCGGGGAGTGTTCGTTCCGCCGCACCAGGACATCAGGACTGCTGCGGCGGAACTTGCTCCGCCGCTCGTGCTGAAGCTGATGTCGCCGGACGTCGTTCACAAGACGGAGTTCCGAGCGGTCCGGCTGGGCATTCCCGACATCGAGACACTGGCCGAGACCCGCGACGCCATGCTGGCCGAGCCGCAGTTGGCCTCGGTGCGTCTGGACGGCTTCCTCGTCGAGGAGATGGCCGAGGCCTCTACAGAGCTGGTCATCGGCGGGAAGATCGACGACAGCTTCGGGCCTGTGCTCATGCTCGGCGTAGGAGGCATCTTCCTGGAGGTGCTCGACGACGTCGCCTTCCGCATCTGTCCGGTGACCAGTACGGACATTCTTGGGATGCTCGACGGATTGAGAGCGAGGCGGCTGCTCGACGGCTACCGTGGCCTCCCGCCGGTGGACCTGTCGAAGGTCGTCGCGGCGGCACTGGCGCTGGGCGGAGCAGAGGGATTGCTCTGCGAGTTGGCCGACGTGATCTCGGAGGTCGACGTCAATCCGTTGATGGTCGGCTCCACGTCGGCCGTGGCGGCCGATGTGCGGATTCTGGGGCGGCCCTCGGGGACCGCGACGGAGGACACCTCGGGGGCGTCTCGATGAATCGTTCGGATGAACAAGACGTCCTCGCCAACTTTGCGCCGCTCTTCACTCCCCGGGCGGTCGCGGTCGTGGGTATGTCGGGCACCAAGGTGACCCCGGCCAACACCTTCGCCCGACACCTGCGGGAGTTCGGCTTCAGCGGCAACATGTACGCCATCCACCCGCGCGAGCGGGAGATTGACGGTCTGCCGGTCTACCCGTCGTTCGCCGACCTCCCGGAACGGGCGGACTACGCGTACATCGCCGTCCCGGGTCAGGCCCTGTTCGATCTGCTCGCCGGCGCCAACGGCAAACTCCGGTTCGGGCAGGTGATGTCGAGCGGTTTCGGCGAGGTCGCCGAAGGGGTGGAGCTGCAACGACGCCTGGTGGAGGCCGCCCGGCAAGCAGGAGTGCGGATCATCGGACCCAACTGCCTGGGGACGTACTCACCGCGCGGCCGGCTGAGCTTCGTGGAGGGTGCATCGGCGGAGCCGGGCTCGATCGGGGTGGTATCGCAGAGCGGCGGCCTGGGAGTCGACATCCTCCGACGGGGTAAGAGCCGGGGACTCCGGTTCAGCGGTCTGGTGACTGTTGGGAACTCCGCGGATGTGGATCCCGCAGAGCTGCTGGAGTTCTACCTGCACGATCCCGAGACGCGGACGATCGGGCTCTACGTCGAGGACGTCCGGAACGGTCGACGCCTCTTCGAGCTGCTCAGGCAGGCTACCGGCCGGAAGCCGTGCGTCCTGCTGAAGGGCGGTCGCAGTAGCCAGGGTGGCCGCGCAGCGGCGTCGCACACCGGCGCGCTGGTGAGTGATGACCGAATCTGGACCGCGCTGGTGCAGCAGACGGGCCTCGTGCAGACCGACACGCTCGACGAGTTCCTCAACGCGCTGCTCATCCTGGACCGTCTCACGCCGAATGCCGGGAGGGTGACCGAGAACGTCGTCCTCTTCGGCAATGGCGGCGGGACGAGTGTGCTCGCGACCGATGCGTTCAGCCGGCAGCACTTCGACGTGTCCCCGTTGAGCGCAGAGGCCATCGAGGCGCTGGAGGCGCTATCCCTCCCGCCGGGTACGTCGGTCGTCAATCCCATCGACACGCCGGCTGGGACCCTCAGTGAACGGGACGGCGAGGTCGCACGGGACATCCTCGCTGCGGTCACCGACAAGCACACCACCGACGCCGTCGTCGTGCACATCAACGTGGCGGTCATCGCCCACATGACGAACCGGCCGGATGCGATCCTCGGGAACATCGAGCACGGCCTGGCCGAGGCGCAGGAGAACATGCGCGGCAAGAACCATCTCGTGGTCGTGCTGCGCAGCGACGAGGACCCCAGCATCGAGGAGTTCCGGCGGGCCATGGCGGAGCGGTTGCGTGTCCTGGGCGTGCCCGTCTTCCGGGAGATGCCTGAGGCTGCTGTGGCACTGGGCGCCATGCAACGCTACGAGCGGGCGGTGGCCGAGCTAGCGCAGTGAGCCGGGGCGTCGATGGCCTGCTGGTCGGTTCCGTCGTCCGTGGATGAATGTCATTGGTAGTTGCCTGAGGAGTGAGACGTGTTCGATTCCATCCTGATCGCCAACCGGGGCGAGATCGCCTGCAGAGTCATTCGGACCGCCCGTCGACTGGGCATTCGTACCGTGGCCGTCTACAGCGAGGCGGATGCGGACCTGCCGCACGTCGCGGAGGCGGACGAGGCGGTACTCCTCGGCGGCGCGGCACCCACGGACTCCTACCTCGCGATGGACAAGGTGCTGGACGCAGCCAGAAAGACAGCCGTCGCTGCCGTCCACCCCGGCTACGGCTTCCTGTCTGAGAGCGCGGAATTCGCCCGCGCCGTCGAGGCGGTCGGACTCGTCTGGGTCGGCCCGCCTCCTGCGGCCATCGATGCGATGGGTGACAAGATCCGCGCTCGCAATCTGATGGCGGATGCAGGCGTACCCGTAGCGCCCGGTACCCGTGACCCACTGGTGGACGTCGACGCCGCTGTACGCATCGCGCGGGACATCGGCTATCCATTGATGGTCAAGGCCAGCGCCGGCGGCGGCGGCATCGGCATGGGCGTCGCCGAGGACGAAGCAGCACTGCGGCAAGCGTTCGAGACGGCGCGCTCCCGTTCGGAGCGGTTCTTCGGCAACCCGGAGTTGCTGCTCGAGCGCTACCTGCCCCGGGCGCGGCATGTCGAGGTGCAGATCCTCGGCCTCTCCGACGGCCGTGTGATCGCACTGGGGGACCGGGACTGCTCGGTTCAGAGAAGACACCAGAAGGTGGCGGAGGAATCTCCGTCGCCGGGAGTGACGCCACAACTGCGCGAGCGTTTGATGGACGGTGCGGTCCGGGCGGGGGAGGCGGTCGGTTACCGGAATGCCGGAACGGTCGAGTGCCTCGTGGATCCGGACACCCAGGAGTTCGTCTTCCTGGAGATGAACACCCGACTTCAGGTGGAGCACCCAGTCACCGAGATGGTCCTCGGCATCGATCTCGTCGAACAGCAGTTACACATCGCGGCCGGTGAGGAGATCACTTTCGATGCCGCCGAGCTTAAGCCGTCCGGCCACGCGCTCGAACTCCGGATCTATGCCGAGGACTCGAAGCGTTTCCTTCCCTCCCCGGGAAGAATCACGACGTGGCGGGATCCCGTCGGGGAAGGCATTCGTGTCGATGCCGGGTACTGGTCCGGAAACAGCGTGACCCCCTTCTACGACCCGTTGCTTGCGAAACTGGTCGTGCACGGGAGCGACCGAGACCAGGCGTTGGAACGGGCTCGCCGCGCAGTCGAAGAGTTTCAAATTCAGGGACCCAAGACAAATCTGGAGTTCTTCAAAGAGTTACTCCAGAACAGTTCCTTCGTGTCGGGGGATTATGACACGAGGATCGTCGAACGCATGCGATCGGTATAGGAGAGACGGATATGGAACTGTGTTCGGAAATGATGGCCAACGTGTGGAAGGTGGTCGTCAACGTCGGTGATACCGTGGAGGAGGGAGATACGGTCGTCATCCTTGAATCCATGAAGATGGAGATCCCCGTGGTCGCGGAGTCCGCCGGCACGGTACGCGAGATCAACGTGTCGGAAGGTGGCACTGTGGAAGAGGGCCAGGTAGTCGCCGTCATCGAGTGACCGCCAGTGCTGGGCTGTTGATCTCGTGATCTTCCGGGCGCTCCGCCACAAACCGTTGGGGCGCCCGGAAGGTACCGGGAAGAACGTTGCATGCAGCTTGCCGGCATCGGCGTATCCGCCCTGTTGCTGGTAGCCGTTTACTACTTCTTCGCGCCGACTGGCGGCGGCTCTAGAGTCGAGACAGCCGACTTGTCAATCATTCTCGACTCTTTTCGGGCGACGCCGGAAGTTCCCGAACGCCCCGTCATAATCCGCCCTTCATGGGTTGCCAAGGATGCCGATGGGCATGTCCGGCCTGACTTTGATCAGGGGTGCATGATCGTTTCTGCTGCGGCTTGCTGAGCTGCGGGGACGGTCTGGACTCGGCGTGGTTTCACGCACTAACGGGGTCGGCCTAGGGTCGGGGTGTGGCGTTCATCCGGCGGGTGCGGACCGCTTCGGGGGCCACGGCGGTGCAGATCGCGGCGTACCGGGCCGGGCGGCAGGAGATCGTCAAGCATGTGGGGTCGGCGCACACCGATGCCGAGCTCGGGGTGCTGATGGAGCGGGCCCGGGAGCTGCTGGGCGACCCGGCCCAAGGCGTGCTGGATCTGGGGATCGAGCCCACGCCGCGGGTGTTGCCGCTGGCCGCGGCCCCGGGCGGACAGGGCGTGCTGCCGGCGATGCCGGCGCCACCAGCCCGCCGGTCGGCGGCTGCGCGGGACAGCGGAGGACGGGTGCTGGCGACCGGGTCACGGCTGCTGTACGACGCCCTGCTCGGGGTGGTCACCGCGCTGGGATTCACCGCGGCCACCGATGAGGTGTTCTGCGACTTGGTCATCGCCCGGATCGTGGAACCGACATCACTGCTGGACGCCGGTCGGGTGCTCACCGACCTGGGGCGCCGGCCGGCCAGCTACCCGACGATGAACCGCACCCTGCGGAAAGCGGTGAAGGGCGACTACCGGGACCGGGTCGCAGCGGCGTGCTTCGCGCACGCCAGCTCGGTCGGGGATCTGACCTTGTGCCTCTACGACGTGACGACGCTCTACTTCGAGGCCGAACACGAGGACGACCTGCGGAAAGTCGGCTACTCCAAGGAACGTCGAGTCGACCCGCAAGTCGTGGTCGGGCTGCTCGTCGACCGTCAGGGCTTCCCGCTGGAGATCGGCTGCTTCGAGGGCAACAAGGCCGAGACCAGCACGCTGATCCCGATCATCACCCAGTTCCAGGAGCGGCACGGCCTGGCCGACCTCGCGGTCACCGCCGACGCCGGCATGCTGTCGGCGGCGAACCTGAAGGCGCTGGACGAGGCGCACGTGCGGTTCATCGTCGGCTCGCGGGTGACCCGGGCGCCGGCGGATCTGGAGTCCCACTTCCACTGGCACGGCGATGCGTTCACCGATGGCCAGGTCATCGACACGATCACCCCCAAGACCGGCCGCGCCAAGGGCGGGAAGGTCGGGGAAAACGACACCGCCCGCCGCGCCGAACCTGTCTGGGACCCGGTCCAGCACGACCGGTCGTGGCGGGCGGTGTGGGCGTACTCGGCCAGGCGTGCAGCCCGGGACCGCAAGACCCTCGCCCTGCAGGAGACCCGCGCCCGGGAGGTCGTCGACGGCGAACGCGCGGCCCGCACGCCGCGGTTCGTCAAGACCAGCAACGGCGCCCGATCCCTGGATGAGAAGGCACTGGCCAGGGCGCAGAGCCTGGTCGGGCTGAAGGGCTACGTCACCAACATCCCCGCCACCGTGATGCCCGCGACCGAGGTGATCGGCAGCTACCACGACCTGTGGCGGGTCAAGCAGTCCTTCCGGATGAGCAAGACCGATCTACGGGCCAGGCCGATGTTCCACCACACCCGCGACGCTATCGAGGCCCACCTCACCGTCGTGTTCACCGCCCTGGCCGTGGCCCGCGAGGTCCAGAACCGCACCGGCCTGGCGATCGGCAACGTGATCCGCCAGCTGCGGCCGCTGCGCTCGGCCACGGTCGCGATCAACGGCGCCACCCAGACGTTCCACCCCGCCGTTCCCGCAGCCCAGCGGGCCATCCTCGATGCGCTACCGCAGGCAGAAGTCACGCACTAAGCAAATGATCAAAGTCGGGCGTTTACTACTTCTTCGCGCCGACTGGCGGCGGCTCTAGAGTCGAGACAGCCGACTTGTCAATCATTCTCGACTCTTTTCGGGCGACGCCGGAAGTTCCCGAACGCCCCGTCATAATCCGCCCTTCATGGGTTGCCAAGGATGCCGATGGGCATGTCCGGGACGGAAAGCAGACTAATTCTGTGAAACGTGGAAGTGCCCCCCGCGCGCAGTTCACCGTCAGTCGGATCCTCGACATGGCACCGGGCCTGGTCGCCACCGCGGCGGCGGTGGGGCTCTCCATGGCCGTCACGTCGGTCCTGCCTACGGTCAGCCCCTTGGTCGTCGCCGTCGCCCTGGGAGGGCTCTTGGCGAACGTCGGCGGCTTGCGCCCTGCTTTCGGGACCGGCCTGGCGTTCGCGGGCCGCCCCGTGCTGAGATTCGGAATCGTGCTGTTGGGACTGCAGCTCGCCGTCGGGGAGGTCATCGGCCTGGGTGCCGCCGGCATGGCCGTGGTCGTCATCACCGTGGTCGCGACATTCGCCGCGACCGTCCTCCTGGGCCGCGCGCTCGGAGTGTCGAGGGACCTGACCATCCTCGTCGCTAGCGGGTTCTCCATCTGCGGTGCGGCTGCCGTGGCCGCAGCGCATGGTGTGACGAAGTCCGACGAGGACGATGTCGCTCTCGCCGTCGCCCTGGTCACGATTTACGGCACGGTCGCCATGATCGCACTCCCGCTGCTGGGAGTGCCGCTGACGCTGAGGGCGGACCAGCACGGAGCCTGGGTGGGGGCGGGTGTGCACGAGGTTGCCCAGGTCGTGGTGGCCGGCTCCGCAGTCGGCGGGGTAGCCCTGGCCGTGGCCGTCGTGGTGAAGCTGAGCCGGGTGGTGTTGCTCGCGCCGCTCGTCGTCGGTCTTGGTCTGGTGGAGCGGAGGAGGACCAAGCACGACGAGATGACGGCCAGACCGCCGTTGGTCCCCCTGTTCGTGCTCGGTTTCCTGGCGGCGGTCGCGCTGCGCAGCACGGGGATCGTTTCGGAGGGGGTGCTGGATGTCGCCGGCTTCCTTCAGAAGCTCGCGCTGACTGCGGCGATGTTCGCGCTCGGCACAGGCGTCCGGTTAGCCGCGATGTGGGGGACGGGGCAACGGGCACTCCTGCTCGGGGCCGCATCTACCCTCGTGGCGGCCGGCGTGGCGCTCGTCGCGGTCCTGGCGCTCTTCTGATGGGCAGCGATGGCAGCGTCCTGCTGCCGCGGGACGCCAGGGTACCGGTGCCGGATGGTCGCGTCTGATGCTATGGGCGCTCCTGCTGCTCAGCGGGGCCGGTATGGCAGGAGCCGCAGCGCAACGTGTGACGGGCCTGGGCTCCGGCCTGGTCGCGGCACCGTTCTTCGTGCTGGTACTAGGGCCATTCCAGGGAGTCCTGCTGGCGAACGTCTTGTCCTTGATCAACAGCGTGGTCATTCTTGCGCTGACCAGGCGAGACGTCGAGGTCGGAAAGGCGCTGCTGTTGTCGGTGCCTGCTGTCGGCCTCGGCGTACCTATCGGCGTCGTCGTCGTACACCGGGTTCCGGTCCGCGTGCTGGCGGTCGGCGTTGCGTTGCTCATCATCGCAGCCCTGCTCGCTGTCATCTTCAGCGATCGTGCTCGAGTCTTCCGCGGGCCTGCCGGTGCCGTCGCAGCTGGCAGCCTCTCCGGCTTCATGAACGTCACGGCCGGAGTGGGCGGGCCCGCCATCGCCCTCTACGCGATCAGCGTCTCCTGGCCCCACCGGAACCTCGTTCCCACCGTGCAGCTGTACGCCATCGTGTTGAACCTGGTCTCCATCGCGGCGAAAGGCCCCCTCGACATACCGCTTCCGACGATGTCCCTCGCCCTGGCCAGTATGGGGATCGGGATCGCCCTGGGGAGTCTTCTGGCCAAGGTCGTCCCGCCCAGCGCCGCTCAGCGAGCATTCATCGGGCTGGCGTTCTTCGGTGCGGTTGCGACCCTGGTGAAGGCTCTGCTGGGGCAGTGACGATCAACGGCGGGGCCCTGTCCGCTTCCATGCAGGGGGAGACATGACGACGACAGACGAGGCGCCTCCTGCGTGGTTAGCCCGAGCGGTGGCTGTGGAACCCGAGCACGCCGACCTGCGCGTTGCCGGCGCTCGCATCCACTACCGGACATGGGGCGACCCTGAGCTGCCCTCGGCCGTACTGGTCCACGGAGGTGCTGCCCATTCCGGCTGGTGGGACCACATCGCCCCGTGTCTGGATGGCCACAGGGTTGTCGCGCTCGATCTCAGCGGCCACGGGGACAGCGACCATCGGATGAAGTACGACATGCGGCTGTGGGCGGAGGAGGTCGCCGCCGTGACGGCGGCGGAAGGCCTCCGACGGCCCGTCATCATCGGCCACAGCATGGGCGGCTGGGCGGCGGTAACGAGTTGCGTCGACTACCCGGGGGACTTTGCCGCCGTCGCGTTTATCGACACCCCTCTCAATGATCCGCTCCGCGAAGAGGACGTGCGGCGGCGTCACCGCCCGCACACGATCTACGCCAACCGGGATGAGGCTGCGGCACGCTTCACCGCACTGCCCACTCAAGCAGTGTTCTTGCCCTATGTCCGCCGGCATCTCGCCGAGCAGTCGCTGCGCGCGGCGGAGGGCGGATGGACCTGGAAGTTCGACCCCAGGTACTTCGGAACGCGTCTGCCGTTCCGAGATCTACTCCCGGAGCTTCGGTGCCCGGCGGCCCTGCTCCGGGGTGAACACGGCCTCGTTCCTCGGCAGATGACGCCGAAGATGCAGTCCCTGGTTCCAGGTGGCCTGTCGGTGATCGAGCTGCCCGAGACCGGTCATCATCCGATGCTCGACCAACCGCTCGTGTTCGTCGCCGCCCTGCGCACGCTGCTTGCGCTCTGGCGGTGAACCCCGATGCTGGCAGCGCAGCCCATGTTCCGGAATCGGCACCCCGTCGTTTCCATGGGGCTGGACGCGTCCGTCGGAAGTCGACGGCGCGCGCCGGCAGAGCGGCATTCCGAGTTCGGTCCCGCCACAGCGGCGCCCGGCGCCACAGTTGTCGTGACGGCCCCCGTGGACGGGACGGGTGGCCGCTGCTGGACCCCGGGCCCGAAGTCGCAGCCGTCAAGGTCACACGCCATAGCAGATCGGCATACTCAGCGCGCCAGTCGCTGGGCAACGAGAGGATACGGGAAGACATATGCGGACAAAAGATCTTGCGTACATCGCGCTGTTTGCCGCGATCACCGCCGTGCTCGGGATGCTGCCGGCGATCCCTGTCGCTGCAGTGCCGGTACCGATTACGGCGCAGACGCTGGGGGTGATGCTGGCCGGTGCGGTGCTCGGGGCCCGGCGGGGCCTCCTCGCGCTTCTGCTGTTCCTCGTTCTGGTCGCCGTGGGGCTCCCGCTGCTTGCCGGCGGCCGGGGCGGCCTGGCTGTGTTCGCCGGGCCGAGTGCCGGCTTCCTCATTGCCTGGCCGCTGGGCGCGTTCGTGACCGGGCTGCTCACCGAGGCGTTCTGGCGGCGGATCAACGTTGCCTGGGCGCTCGTGGCCACGCTCGTGGGCGGTGTCGGGGTGATCTACGCGGTCGGCATCCCGTTCCTGAGCCTCTTCACCGGCACGTCCCTGCTGACCGCCTTCACCGGTTCGCTGGCATTCGTCCCGGGCGATGTGGTCAAGGCCGTCGTCGCCGCTGTCGTAGCCGTCACTGTCCGCCGCGCCTACCCGGTGATCGAGCGACCGCGGCGGGCCCGCGCCACACCGTGAGGCGCCGCCGCCGACCGCTCGTCCCCGCCGAGGCCGATCCGTCCCGGGGAATCGAACTCGTTGGCGTGCGACACGCCTACGGCGAACGGACGGTACTGGACGGGATCGACCTGCGGCTGACGGAGCACCGGGTCGGGGTCATCGGCTCCAACGGCTCGGGCAAGAGCACGTTCGCCCGGTTGCTCAACGGGCTCGTCGTCCCCACCGCCGGCCGGGTGCTCGTCGACGGACTGGACACCCGCGACGCCGTCCGTGAGGTCCGTCGGCGGGTCGGCTTCGTGTTCCAGGATCCGGACGCACAGATCGTGCACCCGACGGTCGCCGAGGACGTCGCCTACGGGCTCGAGAACCAACAGGTGGCTCCCGCCGAGCGGGCCGAGCGGGTGGCCGAGATCCTCGACCGCTACGGGTTGGCGGGCCACGCCGACCACCCCGCGCACCTGCTCTCGGGCGGCCAGAAGCAGCTGCTCGCCATCGCCGGGGTGCTCGTCATGCGGCCGGCACGGGTCGTGTTCGACGAGCCCACGACGCTGCTGGACCTGGTCAACGCCCGGCGGATCGCCCGGGTCATCGCCGAGCTGCCGCAGGCGGTGGTCGCCGTATCCCACGACCTCGATCTGCTCGACGACTTCGACCGCGTGCTGGTGATGGACGCCGGCCGGGTGGTGGAGGACGGGCCAGCGGAGCAGTCGGTGCGGGCCTACCGGAAGTTGATGGCCGACCGATGACCCTGGCGATGTACGTCCCGCGGTCCAGTCCGGTGCACCGGGCGCCGGCCGGCGTGAAGCTGCTCGCCCTCACCGGGCTCGCCGTGCTGGTCTTCGCGCTCCCGACTCTGCCGGTCACCCTCGTGGCACTGAGCGGCGTGCTCGTCGTCGGGCTGGGGCTGGCGCGGCTGCCGGTGGAGTTGCTGGCCCGGCAGGTCCGGGCGGTCGCCGTCTGGGTCGTCGGGATCGTCGCCGTCCACGCCGTGCTGACCGATCTGCTCACCGGGGTGGCGACCGCGCTGCGGCTGGTGGCGCTGGTGCTGGCTGCCGCGGTGGTGACGGCCACGACCCGAGTGACGGCGATGGTGGCGGTGGTCGAGCGCGCCGCGGCGCCGCTGCGCCTCGTCGGCGTGCGGCCCGCCCGCATCGGCCTGGTGCTGGCGATGGCTTTGCGGTTCATCCCGCTCGTGGCCGAGCGCGCCGACCGGATCCGGGAGGCGCAGGCCGCGCGCGGCGGCTCCCGGCGAGGTATCAGAGCGGTGACGACAGCGATCGTGCCGCTACTGGTTCAGATGCTGCAACTCGCGCACAGGATCAGCGAGGCGCTCGACGCCCGCGGCGCCGACGCCCCGCCTCCGCGCCGCACGCTCCGCGAGGCGTCATGACCGGCGCGCTCGCCGAGATCTGGCTGACCCCGGCGGCCGCGGCACCGATGCGGCGAGTGCTCGACGCCCAGCTTCTCGCCGGTCGCGGTCTGCGGGGCGACCGCTACGCGCTCGGCGGCGGCACCTGGGCCGACTATCCAGCCCTGGAGAAACAGCTGACGCTGATCGACGCCGAGGACGTCTCGGCGGTGGTCCGTGAGACCGGTTCCGGTCTCGTGCCGGGCGCCACCCGACGCAACCTGGTGACCACGGGGCTCGCGCTCCCGGAACTGGTCGGCGGCTGGTTCGCCGTTGGTGAGGCACTGCTGTTCGGGATGAAGCGGTGCCCGCCGTGCACGCACCTGGAGCGGTTGACGGGCGTACGACTGGTCAAGGCGATGGCCTACCGGGGCGGAATCAACGCAGCTGTGTTCGTCGGCGCCCGGATCTGCGAGGGCGACCTCGTCCGGCCGGTGACTGACGAGGAGGCTGCCGAGCGGGGGGCCCCGACCGGAACCGGCCGCCCGGTGCCGCGGGACGTCTAACACCGGCGGGTCGATCAGGGAAGCGCCTCGACGACCATCGCAACCCCCTGCCCGCCCCCGGCGGCGATGGCGGCAAGACCGTAGCGGCCCGCGCGCTGCCGAACGAGCTGGGAGAACAGGCGGGCCGCGAGGATCGCGCCGGAGGCTGCCCACGGGTGGCCGAGGCCCAACGCCCCGCCTTGCGGACAGACCCGCTGGTCGTCGAGCCCCAGAGACCGGCAGCAGGCCAGCATCTGGCCCGCGAATGCCTCGTTGAACTCGATGACGTCGACGTCGTCGAGCGTCAGCCCCGACCGGTCCAGTGCCACCCGGACGGCCGGGACGAGCGAGAGTCCGGGCAGGTTCGGATCGTGCCCGGCGGTCGCCGTGGCGAGCACGCGCAGGCCGGGCATGCCCAGCCGTCGATGCGTGGCGGCGTCGGTGACGGCGACGACGGCCGAGCCGTCGTTGATGCCGCACGAGTTGCCGGCCGTGTGCGTGCCGTCGGGACCGAACGCCGGGCGCAACCGGGCCAGGCGCGACGCGGTCCGCCCTGTCCGCGGCCGCTCGTCACGTGCGAGCCCGGCGACCGGGACGATCTCGGGCTCGAATCCGTGCGCCTCCACGGTGGCGATCGCGCGGGCGTGCGAGCGCATGGCGTAGGCATCGTGCTCTTCCCGGGAGATGCCGTGAGCACGGGCGAGGGCATCGGCGGCCGGTCCCATGTCGGGATCCCCCACGCGCGCCGGTGCGAACGGTGCTCGCTCGTAGCGCACCGGCTCGGCGTCCACCGGCGGGGGCCAGAACCGCCACGGAGCGCTGGATGCCGACTCCACGCCGCCGGCGAGCACCACGCCCGGTTCGGCGGCCACGATGCCGGCGCCGAGCACGATCGCGGCCAGTCCGCTCGCACACTGCCGGTCCACCGTCAGGGCCGGCAGCGTCTGCGGCAGGCCGGCCTGCAGCGCCGCCACCCGGGCGACGTTTCCGCCCGGCCCCATGCAGTTGCCCAGCACGACCTCACTCAGCTCTGTCCCGTCGGGCAGCTGCCGCACCACGGCCGCCAGGACGGGCGCAGCGAGCTCGGCGGCGGCCACGGTCGCGAGCGAGCGACCCGCGGTCCCGATCGGGCTGCGCATTGCCGCGACGATCACCGGTAACTCCCTCACGCGCCCGCCCCCGACGAGGCGCCCCCCGTGCGTGGCACCGGCCTCAACGCGCCGGCGTCGGCTAGCGCGGCAATCGCGGCCCGGTCCACCTTTCCGGCTGCCGTCTGCGGCCATCGGGGCAGGTGGAACCACAACCGCGGGCGCTGCGCTGGGGTGAGCTCCCCCGGCGCCGCATCTCGGGCCGCGGTCAGTGCCACTGGATCGGTGAAGACCGCAGCGACCATCTGCCCGAGCCGGGGGTGCGCGACCCCGACCACCACCACGTCGCCGCCACCGACCCAGCGGAGAACCTCTTCGACGTCGTCCACCAGCACGGTGGCACCACCGGTCACCACCGCCCTCCCGTCGCGCCCGACCACGGTAAGCACGCCGTTGGTGAGGCGACCGTGGTCCCCAACCGTGGCGAACCCGTCCGGAGCGATGGTGAACGGTCCTCCCGGGGCGAGGTAGCCGTGAGACAAGAACGGTGACCGAGTCCAGATCACGCCGTCGCGGATCTCCAGTTCGACATCGGGGAAAAGGCGCAAATCCTCCTCATCGGAGCCCCAGGCGACGAAGGACAACTCCGCCGCGCCGTAGTAGTGGCTCACGCGAGCTCCCGCCGCAGTGGCCCGGCGGGCCACCGTGCGAGTCAGCCGGTCACCTGCGACGACGAGATGCATTCCGGCGACATCGACTCCGTCGTCGAGAGCACCGATGAGCGCCATCGGCGTCAGAAGTCCGTGGCTCGCGCCGGCAGAGGCCGGGACGACGTCCGCGCCGACGAACCGGGCGTGTGCTGCCGCGAACAGATTCATCGACGCCCCGAGCGGGCCGGGCACCCACACCCGCGAGTCCGCCGCGATGCCGGTCAGCTGCGACACCGCGGGAAATGACTCGACCCAGGACGCGGCGGTGCGGACCACCGACCGCGGCCGTGCGGTGGTCCCCGACGTCACCAGGCAGATACGCCGCCCATCGGCGTAGGCGGACAGAACCGACGCGACCGGGTCAACGGTGCCGAGGACGTCCACCGGGTCCGTCGTCATCACTTCCGCCTTTTGCGGGTTGGCGGCCCGCTCACGTCGAGATGGTGCCATCGACTGCGGCCGCGCAGGCCAGTTTGGCGGCTGGGGCTTCGTGCTGGCGCTCGGAGGGACCTGCGGTGTGCCCGCCGTCTCGTTCATCGCCGACCGCAAGTCGAAAAAGGTCGTTGATCTTCGACAGCCTACCGGCTTCTGCTTGGTGCCACGATGGTGGCCAAACTGCCGCGTTCAGGGTCGTCCATAGCGGTCCACGGACGACGTGGCAGCCGTTTGACCTGCGTAACGGACTGCTGCGGACCACCGCGAATACAGGCAAGCCCCTCTGGCAGTGTGGATCAGAACTCCAGGGCTGCCCAGTCCCACGGTGGGGCAATGCTTCGCAGCGTGGCGTCGCCGCCGTTCTGGGTTACCGGGCCTGACCGGGTGTTCATCGCCCGGCGCGACCGCAGCCAGCTCACGTCGACGATCCTCGCGTTCGGCGAACTGACCGACCTGGTCGAGCGGATGCTTCGGAAGTCCGGACGGCGGGTCGACATAAGCACGCCCTTCGCCAACGCGACGATACCCGGCCGCTCGCCGCCGGACGCCGTGATCCCGGACATTACCTCCGGGTGAACCGTTGACCTGCACGGATTCTCATAACCTGCCCTATGACCTGCGCTTACAGGTATGGGCAGCCGTTGGCGGACGACGGCCAGTTGTGGACGTCCCGCGGACTATCTGCGGACTCCATGCGGACCAGGGTTGACCCCGGGATAGGTCGATGACCGTTCCGGAAGTTTGGCGAGCGAAGGCTCATCCAGCGACGGGGGCGCCGGGGCCCGATCCTGGCCAACGGTTACGCGGTGCTCGGTGGCCCACCAATCGAGTGACCACCGAAGGTGTCCCGCTTGGGCTGACGGGTAGGGCGACAGCCGACGAGGCGGGCCACAGGGGGTGGGGTGGCGATGATCGAGAGTCAGTGGATCACCTGGGAGCCGTGTCCCCGCTGCGGGGACACAGCGGCGGTTGGTTGGAGCGAGGTCGGTCGGTTCAGGGGCCCCATCGAGTTCGACTGCCACAACGACTGCCGCGTGAGCATCTGTGAGCTGGTGAGGACGTTCCCGCCCGAGCGAGCCACCCGCATTGAGCATCATCCCGTGGAGGACTTGTGCGACGCCTCGGAGGTCGCCTGCGACGCGGTGCGCCGGGGAGCTGTGGCCATCACGATCGCCGCCGGATTCGGGGGCGCGGCCCGGGTGACGATCGTCTGGCGCCCCGAGCACTCGTGACCGATGCGCGACGCAATCGGTAGTCAGGCCGATCGCTGCCAGGGGCGCAAACGACCGGCGAGCACACGCGCAATGCGACCGGTGGCTGGCCGCGGGCCAGTGGCAATGGCGTCAGCGCCGGACTCGGCTGCGGCCGCATCGTCCACGAGGGGTGCCGCGCGGAGGCCGGTCCGTGGCCGCAGCTCCGGCAGGCCCGGCGTGCTCGCGGCGTGCTGGCCGTACGACAGGCCGAGCGGTGAGATCGCCACGGTGTCGGTCAGCTCATCGACGTCATCAAGGTCAGGCTCTGGCTCAGGGGCACGGTGTCGCGCTCGGGAGGCAGCTGCTGAGCCTGGCTGCGCGTGGTTCCACTTCACGCGTTCTCTATCGGCAGTCCGTGGGCGCTCGTTGACCGTGCCAGTCGCGTCGCCGCTGGGCATGGCAGGGTTGATGATCACAAGACGGTCGGTGTCAGCGACAGGGAGTCGTGGTAGACGTTCATCACCAGTGAGATCTGATCTGCCGTGAGGATGTTCACGCGAAGGCCTCGCCGTCCTCCTTCACCTCCACGCAGCGCCAGTGGGTTGTGTCACCAGCGGTCGGTGAAGCGCACGTGGCAGTCCTGATGATTGGGCGACAGAGGATGAACCGGGCGGTGACGGTCGGCCGGCCGCTCACCGCCGTCCCGATCTTGAGATCAGGGTCCATCACATGATCTTGCCGGGGCCTGCGCTGGTCCCGGGCGGAACTTCCCATTCGCAATGTGGGAAAGCCGCCGCCCTCCACCTCCCATATCCTTGCCGATGTGACCTCCGACGCACCGACGGCGGCGATCGCCTGCCGCGGGTGCCCCCACGGATACCTGGAGCACGACGACAGCGGCGGCCACTGTGGCGGTCGGATCGGTGGGTTTTCCTCACCCGCGACCGCTCTGCCCTGCCCGTGTCCCGGGTTCCGGTGGGTCGATCCCGGCGGGCCAGCGGTGGGCAGCTACCGGGACCCGCCGAGCGCGCGCATGTAGGGCGCGACGCCACTGGCGGGTGGGCAACCTAGAGGAAGGTGAAGCTCTATGCGGCCCTTTCCGACTCCCTAGCGCGGTCGATCCACTGGCGCTTCTCACGCCTAGCCATGTCCGCCCAATCCCAGGAGATCGCCGTCTTCGCCCCTGTGAAGCGCCACATGTCGAACGCCTTGCGGCCGGAGAGCTCCTCGGCATCGGTCCAGTCGGACACGCAGTTCTCCTTGAGGGGAAGTCAGAAGAGATTCCCGCACATGGTGGCCTGACCGCCGCGAGCTGTCGAGACCCCCCCGTTATCTTTCGTGATCTGCGCATCCTTCCGATCGCCAGCCGAGGCTCTGCAAGGTTCCACTGCCTAAAAAGTCGACTGCAGGAGCTGGCGACATCCACCTGGGAGTCGACACCGCAGTTCAGCGTGCAGCCGCGCCCCGCCGCGCAACACGGCGGCAGGACTGCTGCACGGTCGGAGTCGGGGATCGAGACGGCGGGGTAGTAGCCCTCGGCAAGCAGCCCTGGGTCGGGAAGCCGGCCCCGGGGGCTGCACGCTCCTCACTCGCCGGGATGAGCTTGTCTCCGCCGCCGTTCCGGCGTCGCCGGCATCGGAGCCACTCTTGCCCATGCAGGTCCGGCCGACGCTTACCTTGCCTTGGGACGCCCTCGACTCTCAGAGCTGCGCCGAGGACGGGATGCCCGACTGGCAGACGCTGATCGTCGTGGGTCCGATGAAGCGGCGCGACGCCCACGGGCACGTGACGCTCGAGTGGACGGTGACCGCGGACTGTCGGCCGGCCGAGTGACACAGCCGGATCCAGCGCCAGGGCACGGAAGGCGATGACCGGGCGCTGCCCGATCGGCCGCTCGCGTGCCGGGCGAGGACGACGGCGTGCGACGTCAGCGCCCCGCCCGGTGCGCCCAGACATGTCGGCGAGGGCGTCGGACATCCGGGCGGTGCACTCCGCGGCCAGATCCAGGCAGATCCACGGCCTTCGATCACGCAGCACCAGAGACCGTCGGCGGAACCGAGGGGCTGACGATGTCGCCACGCGCAAGGAGGAAGGGGGCGACGAGCGGCGGCGGGTAGCCGTGGTGACGGTGTCGGTTGTTGCCGGATGACGTGGGTGGCCGAACTTCGTCGACTCGCCACGGGTCACCGGTTCCGTGACGGGGTACGACGGCGTTCTCGCCCATCGGTCGGCACCACCTCGGCCGGCGATGCGGATGGTGCCCGGCGATGCGGTTATCCCGGCGATGCGGATGGTGCCCGGCGATGCGGATGGTGTGAGTGCGATGCCACGGCAGGACGGTCCCGGTTCTCTGCAGCCGGTGCTGCGAATACGCCCGGCCGCAGATGTCGACGCGCCGAGGGTCGCGGCCCTGCACGGGGCCAGCGTCGCAGCCTCGGTGCGCGCGACCGGACGCGTCAAGGAGCATCCCGGCTCCTACGCCGACCGGCTGGTTGCCTACATCGAGTCCGTCCGTTCTCCCCGGCACGTCCTGCTGTACGCGGAGCTGTGGAGGAAGCCGGTCGGGTTTGCGTTGCTGGGGCCACCGTCGCGGAAGGCCGAAGCGGACGGCCGCGCGGTCGGCGAGCTCTGCCAGCTGCACGTGCTACCGACTCGCCGGCGCCGTTACATCGGCAGCGCCCTGCACGCGGCGGCCCTGCGCTGGTGGCGTCACACCGGCGAAGAGGAGGCCTGGTCGACGGTTCGCGATGATAATGTGCCGGCCCGCCGGTTCCTGGACCACCACGGCTGGCAGCTCACCGACCCGGCGCGTGACCTCGCCGGTGCCGTCCCGTGGCTGACCTACCGGTTGCCGCTCACCCGAATCGGTTGAGAGCACCCCGGGTGTCCTCACCGGGCCGTCATCAGCGCGGTCATCGCAGGCGCCGAAGCGGAGTGCGCAACGCCGTCGAACGAGCAGGCGCCCGAATCGCCGCCGACCCCGTTCTCGCTCAATAACCAGGGGGACGCTGACGCAGCCTGCCTCGCCTCCGCGGCCCGCTCACGGGGTGGCGATCAGTCCGTCCGCGCTCCTGTGGCGTGGTGGGGAGGCTGGCGGTCCGGTCGGCGCACGCCCCGATCCCCGTGGTGTCATGGTCTGGCCTTGCGGACAGAAGCTCCTTCGGGCCACGCTGCGCGTGGCGCCGGCTGCGTCGTCGAAAAGGTCGGCCTTGCGGGGCTGTGCTTGCTGATCCCCCGACCCGTCCGGCAGCTCAAAGTAGGGTCTTCGGCGCCGGCTCCTCCCGACCCCTGAGCAGCGCTCTGTGCCGGACGGGCCGGGGGAATGGGTGCCCCCACATGTGGTTCATGCGGTCGGCGGTGCGGGCGTGGGCGGCTTCCTCGGCATCGCTGAGCACGCAGTCGGTGCCGGGCGGGGTGGTCAGCAGTCGGGCGGTGAGCAGTCGGGTGTCGTCGGTGGGGGAGAGGTCGGAGCAGACCGGCCAGCCGTGCGAGAAGCGAGACCAGCTTGGTGGGCTCGGTCCGGCGGTGGCCGCTGGGGAGCGGCACGGCGTCGGCGTCGACCAGCTCGGCGATGTCGGGACCCAGCCCAGGGTGGCCGAGGGCGGCGGCGGTTCCGCACAAGAGGTCGATGTCGGCGGCGGGCAGGATGAGCGCGGTCAGCGGCGCGTGCTCGTAGCGGCCGTCCGGGGCGAGCAGCCGGCCACACACGGGCCGGGCCCCCGGGACTGGGTGGGCGCGAGGGCGCTGAGCAGGCGCTGCACGGCGGCGAGGGCGACCCGGCCGGCCAGCGGCGCCGGCAACCGCAGCGGCTCCGTGCCGGCGCCCGGATCCCGCCGGTCGTCGTCCTCCCACGTGCCCAGGCACAGCAGGATCTCCTCCAGGGCGCGCAGCGGCGCCAGCGGCTCGCCGTCGAGGTCGACGACCAGCACGGTGCGCTGCCCCGGCGGGGTCTCCTCGCTCGAGCCGTGGGGGCCGGTCGCCTGCTCAGCCACGGGCGGACCACCGCTCGGTGGCCGACCGGCCGGTCATGCCGGCGGCCCGGCCGATGTCGGCCCACGAGGCCCCGGCCGCGACTGCGGCGCGCACCGCCTCGTCCAGCGCGCGGGCGGCGGCGGCCTGCCGGGCGGCGGCCACCTCGACGTCTTCGAGGGCTTGCCATCCGGCGATGTGCCGGCGCCATTCCTGTCTCACCCGGTTCTCGTCGGCAGCCTCCAGATCGGCCCACGGGCCAGCGGTGGCCAGCCGCCGCACCGCGGGGTCGGCCAGCTCCGGTGGTACGCGGGTCCAGGGGGTGCCGCGCCAGCCGCAAGTGCAGCCGGCGACCCAGCCGACGACCGCGGCGTCGGGGCGCCACTCCTCGGCCTGGTCGACCACCTCCAGGCCATCCTCGTCGCTGGTGTAGGCGTGCACGATCCCGTCGCCGGGGAGAACCGTGCCGTCGGACCAGACGCCTTCGGCGGTGCAGCCGTCGCGGTAGGTCAGCCGCACCCGGTCGCCGTTGCAGGGCCCGTCGTCGGGCCCGCGGGCCACCAGAACACCGCGGGCGCTGCTGGCGCCGGGGCCTTGCGCGCCGTCGGCGAACACCGGCACCACCCAGCCCTCGTGCTCCTGGCCGTCGGCGACCGGGCCCATCCATCCCATCGCTCCTCCTCTCGATGCGCGTGAGCAGCGTCGCCGTTCCGGCGCTGCCGGAGCCCGTCCCGGCCGGCTTCTGTGGACGACCGTCGTCGTCCACAGCCGGGGGGTGGCCACAAGGCCTCACCGTGTGCCCGGAGTTCGAAGCGGCCCCGCGCCCCGTCCAGCCGCTCTCGGAGGCGAGCGGCTATCGGTGCGGGGACTGGTCTGCTTGTGCGTCGATCCAGCTGCGCAGGTCGGCGCGGCGGTAGAGGACGCGCCGGCCGAGTCGGAAGCTGTTCGGGCCTGTGCCGAGGTGTCGCCAGTACCGGAGGGTGGCGACGGGCGCGCGGAGCACGTCCGCGGCCTCGGTGATGGTGAGCAACTCGGGCTCGTGGTCGGCCGTGGGGGCGGGCATGGCTGGCTCCCGGAGGTCGTCGGTGGTGGGCGGTGCCTTCACCACAGAAGGCGCCATTTCGGGCCCGGTGGTGACACTTCACAGCCAGCCTTGTCTGACTGTCTCCGGTTGTTCTCCTGTAGTGGCGGCTGTGGCGCGTCACCTGCCAGCGACGGAGACCCTGCATCTGCCGACGCCGGGGGCGGCGCCGAGACAGCCGGTGCACCCCCCGGTGATGCGGCTGGGTTCGGCCCCGTCTTGGTAAGCGGTCTCCCGGACCGCCTCGTTCGTCTGCGGCCGATGCCCGGTTGTCACTCCCCGACGCTGTCCCTGACCGACCCGCGCCGCCCGCACTTCTGAGGCACGTTCTCCGGTAGGCAGACGACAGTCGGGGAACCCGTGTGCCCACAGGGACTGGAGAACCACTGGAGGCCCGCTGCCGGCCGGGGGTCCGTCCTCCTGTTGTCCTCCAGTCAGCCGATGCCGGCCGCGAGCATCGGGGCGCTCCTGCGCAATGGGTCCCTGTGGACAACGGCTCCTGTCCATAACATCCGGACGGACGCCCTCGAGCGGGCGCCGGCCTGGCCACGCTCGACTCATGGCGCGCGACACCGACCCCGGGCACGGCGAGACGTCGGGGCCCGTGACCGGTCCGCCAGGGTCTCCCGCGACGTGTCGGGTGATCGAGGCTCGCTGACCCGTGGGTCCGCCGTCGACATCGTTGTGCGGGGGCCGGTGGGGCAGTCCAGGAGCGCCCTTCGGGCCACGCTGCGCGTGGCGCCGGCTGCGCCGTCATCAAGGTCCGCCTGCGGCGGGCTGTCCTTGCTGGTCCCCCGACCCGTCCGGCAGCTCAGCGTAGGGGCCTCCCGCGCCATCTCCTCCCGACCGGACCAAGATCCTTCCGCCCTTCGGGCGCTGCGCTGCGGAAGCAGTCTTGGTCCGGTCGTCCCCCGCCGCCGCTCCCGGCCCCTGAGCAGAGCTCTGTGCCGGACGGGCCGGGGAATGGGTGGCAGGACACCCGTTCCGTAGTCCCTCGCGTACCGGTTTCGGCTCCGGTACCGGGAGGGTCCAGATGACCTGCGCCAGCAGCAACACCGGTGGGAGAGGCGGAGCCGGCCACGGCTCAGCGCGCTCGCGGTCCTGGCGCCGTGCACGAATACGCCAAACATCACCGGCACCGACGGGCACACTGACCGGGCCGCACCCGCCGCCGCGACGGCGACAGGAGCGGCAGGGGGTGCCGTCCGGTGGGACGCCGAGCGGTCGGCCGGGGCGAGGGTGCTGCGCGGGTATCGGGTCGCGCACGGTCTCCGACATCTCTCAGACCGAGGGCGACCCCTGCCGACGTCGCACCCGACCTGTTGTATGGCGCCGCCCCCGCCGCCCCCTCTGGAATCCCTGGCCCAGATCACCGCCCACGGCTACACGCCCACCCGGGAGTACTGCGGGCAGGCCCACGGCCACACGGGTCCACAGGTCCGCACCGTGCGGGTCCGTCCGGAGGACGCACACGGGGCGGTTGGCGCACGGAAAGCGCGACCACCAGACGAACGACATCTCCGATGTGGTTGACATCACTTCGTCTACCGGGGTACGCATAAACGGAACATCTGTTCCGTTCTGAAACACCGTCCTTGAGACCAGTCACGTAGGACGGTCGGCGATTGGGTGGGCATGGGCCAGGATCTCGACCACGACGGCGCTGCAACCTTCCCCGGGCCCGGCCCTGTATCTGCCAGTGCGCTCGTCGCGGAGCGGGCAGGTGCGCCGCACCCGCGGCCAAACGTCAATCCGTCCGCACCAGACGGCACACAGGTTGAGTGGCGTTCACTACTGGTGGGGACTAAGCGGCTTCGTTCCGGACGCCAAGCGCGATGACGGTCACCGGAGACTTGGCTGCATCGAGCCGACTGCCCACCGACACGGCCTATCTGCGCGTGCTCACGCTCAACAACATCGCCGCAGGCGCAGGAGACCTGGGCAGCAGTCGTCGACTGGTGGATCAGCTGCGGAACACGGCTCCTCCCTCACCGGGACAGGACGCCTTCGCGCTGGCGACCCAGTTGCATGCGCGGACCCAAGACGACTTCTTCCCTGCCGGCCGTTCGCACGTCGGTGCGGTGACCCTCGCCGCGGCGTTGGCCTTGGCAGACGAGAGCAGTGACCGATTTCTCGAGTCGCTGGCGGCCGGCTACCGAACCATGTGCGCGGTTGCGCGGGTGTACTCGGCAGACGCGCAGCAGCGCGGCTACCGGCCGTCCGGCCTGTTTGGCGCCTTCGGCGCCGCCGCGACAGCTGCAACCGCGCTAGGCATGTCGGCGGACGAGACGGCGAACGCAATCGGACTCGCCGCGGTCATGGCCGGCGGAACGAATCAGGCATGGCTCGACGGATCCGACGAGTGGCTCCTCGAGGTCGGGATCGCCGCCCGGGCCGGCGTGGAAGCCGCTCTGCTGACCCGGGTGGGTGCCATGGCAGCCCCGGAGGCGTTGGAAGGGGACGCTGGGTGGAGCACGGCCTTCTTCGATGATCCAGGCTCCGCACGGCTGACCGCGTCGATGTCAGCGGGTGCCCCGTCGATCGCCGAGATCGCGGTGAAGCCCTACCCGATCAGTGGTATCGCCCAGGTGCCGACCCACCTGGCGTGCGCCGCCCATGCCTGGCTCGCGGGTCGCAGGCCCCGGTCGGTCGTCGTCCGGATGTCGGAGGCAGAAGTCGGTTACCCCGGTACGCTCAACCGGGGCCCGTTTCGGTCGCGCGGCCAAGCGCTCATGAGCGTGTCCCACTGCGTCGCGGCCGGCCTCGCCGACGGCACCGTGCGGCTGTCGCGGCTCGACGAGCCGGGTCCTCTGGCCTCACTGGCGGATGTGGTCCAGGTCGTCCCTGACGCGACTTTGAGCGAGATGTCGGCTGTGCTCACCGTCGTCACAGGCGATGGCACGGAGACGTTCACCGGCGAGGGAGGCGCTCTCCTCTTCCCCACATCCGAGTCCGCTGATGTCCCAGCTTTGGCCGCGCACTGCGAGGCCCCGAGAGCGGTCGTACAGGCCGCACACGACGAGCTGGCTCACGACTGCCCGGATGCGGGCTTCATCAGGGCGCTCCTGGTCGACTCCGGCCGGGCGCGAGCTCAGGAGAGGAACAAGAGATGACAGACGTCGCCGTGGCCGGGGTCGGGATGCACCCCAGCGGACGCTTCCCCCATGCGTCGCTGAAAGACCTGGCGCGTGTTTCGGTTCTGCGGGCCCTGGATGACGCGGGCATGGGCGTGAAGGACATTCAGGCCGTCTACTCGTCGAACGCCATGGCCGGCCTGCTCCAAGGGCAGGAACAGATCCGTGGACAGTCGGTCCTGCGGGAGATCGGCATTGAACGGGTACCTGTGGTCAACGTCGAGAACGCGTGCGCAAGTGGGTCGAGCGCCTTCCGGGAAGCAATCATCGCGGTTCGAGCGGGAGTCGCCGACACCGTTCTCGCCGTGGGCTTCGAAAAGATGTTCGTCGATGAGCTGAATCGCTCGTTGAACGCCCTGGAGACTGCGGCCGACCTGGACGTGGTCGGCGGGCTGGGCCTCCAGTTCACCGCGGTCTACGCCCTGCGGCTCCGCAAGCGACTCGACGACGGCAGCCTGACACTGCAGGACCTTGTCGACGTGGCCGTGAAGAGCCATCACAACGGCTCTCTCAATCCGTACGCCCAGCATCGCAAGCCCGTGACAGCAGATCAGGTTCTGGCGTCCCGGCCGATTGCCGAGCCGCTCACACTGCTCATGTGCAGCTCGATGTGTGACGGCTCAGCGGCGGCCATCGTGACGCGAGCGGACCTTCCGAGCCGCACCGGGAAGCCACGCATCCTGGTGCGTGCCAGCGCGGCCGCCTCGGGTTTCACGGCCACGGAAACGCCAGGACCATCAACAGCGACGGGCTGTGCGCGTCAGGCCTACGAGGAAGCCGGCATCGGACCGGAGGACATCGACGTCGCCGAGGTGCACGACGCCATGGCACCGGGCGAGCTCCTCTACTACGAGCAGCTGGGTTTCTGTGAACCGGGCGGGGCCGCCGATCTGCTGCGCAGCGGTGCTACCGCCATCGACGGAAAAATTGCGGTGAATCCCAGCGGAGGGCTGTCCTCGCGCGGCCACCCGGTAGGCGCAACCGGCCTCGCGCAGATCTCTGAGTTGGTGTGGCAGCTGCGCGGGGAGGCCGAGGGCCGGCAGGTCACGAGGCCGCGCATGGCCATGGCCCAGAACAGCGGGGGGTGGCTGGAAGGCGAATCCGCCGCATCAAACGTCCACATTCTGGAGCGGACAGACCCATGGAATTGAGCGCGCACGAGTTCACCAACACTCGCGACCGGCCGCGCCTCGACCGCGACAGCGGACGACTCGTCGGCACGCGGTGCACGGAGTGCGGAGCGGTCTCCTGGCCAGGACGGGCCGTGTGCTATCGCTGCGGACAGGCGACCATGGCGATATCGGAGTTCGCCAACCGGGGAAGGATTCTGTCCTACACGACGGTCTGGGTGGCGCGCCCGGGCCTGGCGCCGCCGTACACACTCGGCCAGATCCAGTTGGACGACGACGGCCCCCTGGTTTTCGGGCACATCCGTGAACTCGGCGACGGGACTCGCGTCCCCGTCCCGGTCCGGATGGTCGTGGCCGACACGGATGACGCCGTCCCGCCGTTCTGGTTCGAGCCGGCCTGAGGGACTAGGGACCGATGGATCTCGCCTACCTGTTGCGCAACAGCGCCCGCTATCACCCGCAAGCGACTGCGGTGTCCGACGGTGAACACTCCCTGACCTTCGCCCAGCTGTCGTCACGGTCGGCCCGTCTCGTGAACGCGCTCACCGGGCTCGGAGCGCGGACCGGCGATCGGGTCGCCGTCCTGCTGCGGAACAGGTGGGAGTTCGCCGAGGTCGACGCCGCGCTGGCCACAGGAGGCTTTGTCCGGGTCGCACTCAACGCCCGCCTGGCGCTCGACGACTTCTCTTTCTGCCTCGCCGACTGCGATGCCCGGGTGATCATCACGGAGAGCTACTTCGACGAGATCGCGCTCGCGCTGGTCGAACGGCATGACGTGACCTGGATCCGCATGGACGGCGGTGACGTGCCGGCCATGGCTCGCGACTACGAGGACGCGCTGCAAGCGGGGCATGACGTAGCTCCGAGCCTCGGCGATCTGACCGATCACCCGGCCTGGATTTCCTACACCTCCGGAACCACGGGGCGACCGAAAGGCGTGGTGCTCAGTCACCGGGCCCTGGCGCATGTCGTCTTCAACGTGGCCCTCGAACTGGGACCGATGCACGACCGGACCTCGATGCTCCTTCCTCAAGCCTTGTCACACGGTGCCGGCTACATGCAGATGGCCGGTCTGGCGATGGGCTCGGCCAGCTACGTGATGCGTCAGTTCGACCCGGAGCGCGCAATCGCACTTGGGAAGCAGCACGGGATCACGACCTTGAAACTCGTGCCGACGATGCTGGCCACCCTCGTGGAAAGGCGCACCGAGGTGCCCTTCGAATCGGTGGTCTACGGCGCCTCCCCGATCGGTCCGCGACTCCTGGAAGAGGCACTGGATCTGATGGGTCCCCGACTCATCCAGATCTACGGGCAGTCGGAGGCGCCGGTCACCCTCACCGTTCTGCGCAAGCATGAACACGAGGGTTCCGGAGAGGAGCGGTTCTCCGCCGGCCGACCGTGGTCGACGATCGAGGCGCGCATCGTCGACGAGGACGGTCAGGACGTCGTCGCGGGCGAGGCCGGCGAGCTCATTGTCAAGGCTCCCCAGGTGATGGACGGCTACCACAACTTGGCAGCGGAGACCGCTGACGTCCTGCGGGACGGCTGGGTGTGGACGAAGGACATGGCCCGTGTCGATGAGCGCGGGTTCGTCTACCTGCTCGGACGCCGCGACCAGATGATCAACACGGGCGGATTCAATGTGGCCCCCGCCGAGGTGGAAGGCGTCGTCGGTCACCACCCTCGGGTCAAGGAGTGCGCGGCTTTCGCATTGCCGGATGAGCAGTGGGGCGAGGCCGTCGCCGTAGCCATCGTGCCTGCCGACTCGGACCCGATGGATCCGGCGGAAATCATCGAGTTCTGCCGACCCCGCCTCAGTTTCCGGCGCCCTCGGCAGGTTTTCTTCATTGAAGCAATGCCCTATTCGCCTTACGGCAAAGTCGACCGCCGGCGATTGATGCAGTTGATCGGAAAGGAAAACCCGTGACGAGGGAAGGCCGACAGTCGGCTAATGCCGAGGAGCGCTATTCGACGAGTGGGTTTCAGACCCGGCCCTTCTACGCGTCAGCCGACGTGGAGGGTCAATGGCTCGCCGAGGAGACAGACTTCCCGCCACCTGGCCGGTTCCCGTACACCCGCGGGTTCACGAGCGGCGGATATCGCGACGAACTCTGGGCGAGAGAGATGTACGCGGGATTCGGTTCCGCCGAGGAGGCCAACCGGCGCTACAGGTTCCTCATCGAGAACGGCGCCACTGGCGGTGTGTCGATCGCCTTGGACCTCCCGACCCAGATCGGCTATGACTCCGACGACCCGATGGCGGTCGGCGAGGTCGGGCGGATCGGTGTCGCCCTCGACAGCTACTCCGACATCGACGACCTGTTCTCGGGTGTTGACCTCGCCGGTGCCGGTCACGTCTTCTCGACCGCCAACTCCATCGCGCCGATCGTGTACTCGTGGGTGCTGACGTACTGCGAGCGGCACGACATTGATCCCGGGTCGTTCCGCCTGCAACTGCAGAACGACCCGATCAAGGAGTACGTCGCTCGAGGAACGCACTTCCTTCCCATCGAAGCGGCAGTCCGGCTCGCCACCGACGTCGTCATCCACTCCCACCGGACCACGCCTGGCTGGCTGCCGATCTCGGTGTCCGGTTCACACATGAAGCAGGCAGGCAGCAGCCCGCTGCAGGAGGCGGCCTTCACCCTGGCGAACGGGATCGCCTACCTCGCCGACGCACAGAACAAGGGCCTCTCCATCCCCGATTTTCATCCTAATCTAGAGTTCCATTTCTGCACGGAGATGGACTTTTTCGAGGAGGTCGCCAAGTACCGGGCTGTGCGCCAGGTGTGGTCGCGGATTGCGACCGAGCGGTTCGGCGTCCCCGAGGATCGACTTCGCTTCCGGCTCCACGCGGCCACCTCGGGACAGCCCCTCACCGCTCAGCAGCCGCTGAACAACATCTCGCGGATAACGCTGCAGGCACTGGCGCAGATCCTCGGAGGGGTCGAGGCCACCCGGACGGCGTCCTTCGACGAAGCCCTGGGGATACCGACGGAGGAAGCGGCCAAGACGTCGCTCCGGATCAACCAGATCATGGCGTACGAGACTGGCATCCCGGACACCACCGATCCCTTGGGCGGCTCCTTTTACGTGGAGACCCTGACGGGCCAGATGGCCCAAGGCATGGTCGCTGAACTGGACAAAATCGAGGAGATGGGCGGCGCCCTGGGCGCGGTCGAATCGGGCTACTACGCCCAGGCCCTCGCCGCCGGTGCGTACCAGCAGCAGGTGGCGCTCGACGAAGGCGACCGAGTCATCGTTGGCGTCAACAAGTACCGCAGCGAGGAGCCTCGTCCGTATCCACGGTTCACGGGGGACGAGCAGTCGGAGCAACGGCAGTGCGAGCGACTGTCTCGCCTGCGCGCGGCACGCGACGCCGACCGATGCCGGAAAGCTCTCGAGGACCTGCGCGATGCCTGCGCAGGGACGGACAACGTCATGCCGGCGGTGCACGCGGCCGTCGGGGCTGATTGCACCGTCGGTGAGATCTCCGGCGTATGGCGTGCCGTCTTCGGGGAGCACCACGAGACCAGGTCGGTCCTGTGAGCGACGTCCAGCGCCTGCGAGCCATCCTGGCCAAGCCAGGGTTGGACGGTCACGACCGTGGCGCCAAGGTCGTGGCTCGGGGCCTGCGCGACGCCGGCTTCGAGGTCATCTACACGGGTCTCCGCCAGACCCCCCACGCGATCGCCGTCGCGGCGATGCAAGAGAACGTCGACGTCATCTGTCTGTCGATCCTCTCCGGCGCCCACGTAGGCATCTGCGCCCGGCTGCACCAGGAGCAGGCCGCGCTGGGCACGGACGTCCCGGTGGTGGTCGGCGGCATCATCCCCGACGACGACCGCCCGGCGCTCAAGGCCTCCGGTGTGCGCGCCATATTCGGGCCGGGCTCGGGTCTGCCTGACATCTGCCGCGAGGTCAGGCGCATCGCAGAGGAGTACGCCGGTGCCCCGGCCGAGTGACGCGACCGGAGGGCTCCCGTGCCAGTGCTGACTCGTCCTGCGGACCTGCCAGGGGTGGTGTCACGCGCACGTGACGGCGATGTCCTGGCACTTTCCAGGCTGCTCTCCGTACTGGAGGACACCCCTGAACCGAGCGACTTCCTCGACCTCGTACCTGCCCTCCCGGAGGCGACCGTCACCATCGGTCTCACCGGTCCGCCCGGTGCCGGGAAGTCCACGCTCACCGCTGCGCTCGTCGAGTGCCGACGCGCGCGCTCGCGTCGCGTGGCCGTGCTCGCTGTGGACCCATCGTCCGCGGCAACGCAAGGCGCGGTCCTCGGTGACCGCATCCGCATGACACGGCTGTCCGAGGACGACGGCGTGTTCGTGCGCTCGCTGGCAGCCAGGGGTCACCTTGGCGGCCTCGCGATCCGTCTGCCGGCGGCCATCCGCGCCCTAGCGTGGGCAGGCTTCGACGAGATCATCGTCGAGACGGTGGGCGTGGGCCAGTCGGAGACCGCTATCGCGGATGTTGTCGACACCACCGTGGTCGTGCTCTCCCCAGGACAGGGCGACTCGGTGCAGGCGGCGAAAGCCGGAATCCTCGAGATCGCCGACATCTACGCCGTCAACAAGGCCGACCAATCCGGGGCCGACCGGGTCGTCCGCGACCTCCGGAGCACCATTCTCTTCGCGAGCGGCACCGGGCCCGGGGAATGGAGGCCGCCCGTCGTCCGGACGGTGGCCAGCGACTCCGACGTGGGCCGACTGGACGAACACCTGTCCGACCACTCCACGTGGCTGCGCGACCACGGAAGGCTGAGCGAGAGACGCGTCGCCTTCGTCCGCCGGGAGGTCCGCGGCATCGTCGAGGGCCGATTGAAGCAGAACCTCGACGCTGTACTCAGCGAGGCCGGCCTTCGATCGGTCGTCGAACGCGTCGCCGGTCATGAGACACCGCTTACCGACGCGCTCCGACTCGCGGAATCCAGCCTCGCCGTGGCTCTCGCCAGCGCGGCGCCCGCACCCCGGGCCGGAACCGGCACGCCCGGCGACGGTGGGGGCAGTAAGGCATGAGCGGCGACATGAAGTTCGGATTGGTCATCAACGGCGCGCCGGCAGGTGCCCGGACCGGAGCGGAGCATGTCGAAGCCGCCGTCCTGACCGCACGTGCCGCCCGCGACGCCGGGTTCGACCTCGTGGCCGTCGGACAGCACTTCCTGTCCCCTGAATACCGCTACCTCCAGCCGATCCCGCTGCTAAGCAGGCTTATCCCCGAAACCGGCGACATGTCATTGGCCACCGTGATCCTGCTGCTCCCGCTGCTCCACCCCGTGGAAGCTGCGGAGCAACTCGCCACCCTGGACGTACTCAGCGGAGGACGCCTTGTGGTCGGAGTCGGGTTGGGCTTCCGGGAACCTGAGTTCGCAGCCTTCGGCGTGGACAAGCGGGACCGGGCTGCACGCCAGACCGAGGCGCTGGAACTGATGGCAAAGTTGTGGAGCGGCCAGCCGTTCCGGCACCAGGGAACGTTCTTCCGGGTCGACTCCCCCGGCAGCGGGCTCGTCCCCGAGCAGAGTCCACGCCCGCCGATCTGGGTCGCCGCCATGAACGCGCGATCCTTCGCTCGCGCCGTGGAGGCCGGCTATGTGCCCTACATAGGACCGCGGCTACCCACAGCGGACCTCGCGGCCCTCACGTCCGCCGCCGCGCCCGGCAGTCAGATTGCGATCCGGCGCGAACTCTTCCTCGGGACCGAGGACGACGTGCTCGAGCGAGCCGCTGAGCACATGGGCGCCCGCTTCTCCCATCACGACCGCGGATGGGGCTTCGCAGCCGATGCCGGCGTCCAGGGTGCCGAATCGCTTGAGAGCTTCGCGATCGCGGGTCGACCGGATGCGTGCATCGAACAGCTCCAGGCCGTACGGGACGCCGCAGGCGGACGACCCCTCAAGGTGATCTTGCGCTGCAGCTGGCCGAGCCTGTCCCGAGACGAAGTCGTCGCCATGGTTCACGGATTCGGAAGAGAGGTGCTGCCCACCTTCCGGTAAGGCGTGGCGAACAAACGGTTCGATCAATCTCACGTGGAGGATTTGAAATGTCCCGAGGAAAAAGTACCCGTGCAGGCATCTGCTTGCTGGCAATGACGGTCGCCACCGCAGCGTGTGGGAGTGGCGATACCGATTCCGGCGAAGAGACGGCTGCTGCCGAAGAGGTCCAGATCCGAGTCGCCGACCAGTACTCGACCGAACACCCGATCGCGGTTGCGAGCATTCTCCCTTTCATGGAGGAGGTCGAGCGACAGTCCGACGGCAGGATCACTTTCGAGTACTTCGGCTCCAACGAGCTGGTTGAGGCGACGGACATCCCGTCCGCCATTCAGGACGGGATTGCCGACATGGGGAATCTCCTCTACATCGGGAGCGTCAACCCGCTGATGTACGTGGTGCAGCTTCCCGGTCTCTACGCGGACCCCGAGACAGGTGCGGCATCCGAGGCCCTCCTCGATTTCGTCACCGAGAACGAAAACGTGGCGGGGACTCTCGACGAGACGGGGATCCATCCGTTGATCTGCCTGACCACCACGAACTACCAGATCCTCACGAGCGGCCCCGTGAACTCGCCTCAGGACCTGCAGGGTCGGCAGCTGCGTGCCTCGGGCAACGTGCTGCCCTTGAGCATCGACGCACTCGGGGCAGTGCCAGTCAACCTCAGCATCAATGAGACGTACGAGGCCATCAACCGGGGGGTTGTGGATGGCGTCTCCATCTCGGTGCCGAGCGTGCGCGAGTACGCCTTCACCGAGGTTGCACCGAACGTGGTGGTTAACGTGAACCTGGGCGGCTTCCCCGTCTGCTATGGAATCTCGGAAGGAATCTGGGACGAGCTCTCCCCGGAGGATCAGGAATTGATGACCAGCGTGGGCCGGGAAATTTCTCGGTCAGCCGGTGAGGAACTCGCGGCGACAGTGGAGGAGCAGATCGCCGAGTGGGAGTCATCCGGCGTCACGGTGGTGACCTTTGATGAAGCTGAGCGGTCTGCCGCCGCCGACGCGCTGTCCAGCGTCGAGGAGCGGTGGATCGAGGACCTGGAGGAAAGTGGCATCGCCGACGCGGGTGATGCCGTGGAGCAGTGGAAGACCACCCTCGAAGAGGCGCTCGAGGGTGAACGGTAACCGTGCGGGCCGCCACGGATGAACCCGCGCGCACGGCAAGGGATGCAGGTACCCGACGGCGGCCGAGGATCCTGCCAGCCATACGCATGGTGGTGGACGGCCTCGCAACTGCATTGAAGTGGGTGGCCGTGGCGGTCTTGATCGTCGTGGCGATCGTCACGGTCATCGACATCGTGGCACGCCGGGCAGCGGGCCAGCCCCTGCCTGGCGTGCTCGAGTTCACCGAGGTCGTCGGGATGGTCGTCATCGTCTATGGAGGGCTTGCGACCGCCAACCACATCACGGTGGAAGAGTTGGTAGCGAAGCTGGGGAGAAGGTCTCAAGCAATAGTGCGAGCATTAACAAGCCTCGTCGTCGTGGGAACCTTCGCGATCGCAGCATGGGTCAGCTTCGGCGCGTTCGAGAGGTCCTATACCCGCGAAGAATATGCCACGGGACTTGTGTCGATCCCGCTATATCCATCGCGTCTCATCGTCGCGCTCGGATTCGCGGTGGCCGCGGCAAGGGTGCTCGTGACCGCCCTTGAGCGAATCCGCTTCTCGACCGGAGCTGAACAATGCTAACCGTGATCTTCTCGGTGATAGGGCTCCTCGCACTCATGGCCTTCGGCGTGCCCATCGGCGTGGCCTTGCTCATCGCCGGCCTCGCGGGTATAGCCGCCGGTTTCGGGCCGGACGTCGCGATGGGGTATCTGCAGACCAGTCCCTTCACTAACGTCGCGAGCTTCACCTTGATAGCGATCCCCTTGTTCCTGTTCATGGGCAACCTCGGTGAGCAGGGAGCCGTCTGGGGAAGGCTCTTCGACTTCGCTTACCGCTGGGTCGGTCGCTTCAGAGGCGGACTCGGGATGACGGCCATTCTTGCTGGCACGGTCTTCGCCGCGGTATCCGGGTCATCTGCGGCTTCGGCGGCCACGCTCGGCAAAATTCTGGTGCCGGAGGCAGATAAGTACGGGTACGACAAGCGGTCCATCGTCGCTACAGTCGCGGCCTCCGGGACCTTGGCCATCATGATCCCGCCGAGCATCACGCTGATCGTCTTCGGCGTGCTGACGGAGACATCGGTCGCACGACTATTCGCTGCGGGCGTGGTACCGGGCCTGTTGGGCGCGCTGGCCTACATCGTGACGGTATTTGTCATGGCTCGCAGGCACCCCGAGGCCATGCCCGCAGGAGCAGCCTTCGGTACCAGAGACAAGATAACGAGCACGTGGAAAGCCTCGCCCATCCTGAGCGTGGTCGCCGTCGTTCTCGGAGGCATCTACCTGGGTTGGTTCACGCCGACGGAGGCCGCCGCAATCGGCGTGGTCGGCATCACTGCCGTCTCGGTCAGCCTGGGCGGGCTGCGTACGCGGGGAGGAGTCAAGGCCGCCGAGGAGGCCGTCAAGGCCACCGCCATGATTCTCTTGATCGTGGTGGGCGCCACCATTTTCTCCCGCCTCGTGGCGATCAATCGGATACCAGGCCAGATCACGAGCGCACTTGAGGAGACCGCTATTCCAGGCCTCCTGATAATTATCGGCCTGGTCCTGGTATACGTGCTGCTCGGCCAGTTCCTCGAGCCTCTCAGCATGATGGTGCTCACGCTCCCGGTGGCATTCCCCCTTGTCATGAGCTTGGGATATGAGTCCGCGTGGTTCGCTATTCTCTTCGTCCAGGTTGCGGAGCTAGGGATGATCACCCCGCCGGTAGGAATGAACGTATACGTGTTGACATCGGTGACCGACGTGAAAGTCACCGAGGCCTTCAGGGCGTGTATCCCCTTCTATATCGCAAATGGCGTTCTGCTGACGATCCTGGTAGCCTTCCCGGCGGTCGCCACCTGGCTCCCGGACCTTTTGGGCGTATGACTGAACCGCTGCGGCTGCCCGTCCGGTCTGAGACGATACCGGGATCTTCGAGCGACGTAGCGACTGGAGGCCCTGGCCATGAGCAGCGGCGAACGACCTCGCTTGGTCGAACGGACCATCGATGTGCTCTTGGCTTTGGCCGACGGCCCGTCGTCGTTCGGGGTGATGTCGCAGCGGACGGAACTGTCGAAAGCTACGCTCCACCGCATCCTCGGGGCGCTGTCTCATCAACAGTTCGTCGTTCAAGACCCGGTCGACGGGAAATACATGCTCGGCGCCGGGTGCTACCGGCTCATGACTTCCCTGACACTCGGTCGGGGCGGTATAGGCACGATCAGTCGCCCCGGGCTTGAGCGCCTGCAGGCTCTCTGCGGTGAGACAATTGTGGTACACGTCCGAGCGGGTAGAGACCGCATCTGTGTCGAGGAGCTGGCTAGCCCCCACCCGCTGCGGTACGTCAACGGTGTCGGCTTGGCCGCTCCACTCCATGTCGGCTCAGCAGGGAAAGTCCTGCTTGCCTGGCTCGACGAGTACACACTGGAGCAGATCCTGCCCGTGGATCTTCCTCGCCTGACCGAGCAGACCGTCGTCGACCGTGCGACTCTGCGCGAGGAGCTCAAGCTTGCCCGTCAGCAGGGTTGGGCTCAGAGCGCCGGCGAAAGAGTCGTCGGGGCGGCGGCCATCTCGGCGCCCGTCTTCGGCGCGAACTCCGAAGTCGTCGCCTCGGTGAGCATTCTCGGACCATCTGCTCGGCTGACCGATGAACGGCTCCACGACCTCAAGGACCCGCTACTCAACACTGCACAATGGATAAGTCGGCAGATTCAGGCGATCGACGCGGGAGCGGGCCCTACTGAGGCGATCTGAGGGACTCGCGCTGTCGAGCCTCGGGAGGGTGGTGCCCTGCTCAGAGAGGGGGTGTCCGGGTGCCCAAAGCATCGGGTGATCGGCCGGCTGCTGCGTCACATCGCCGCCGGGTCGGCGCCGGCCTGCCGGTGCCCGTCGCGGATCACCGCGGGAGTCTTGCCCCAGGAGTGGAACCCGGCCCGGGGCGGCCCGTCCGCGCTGGTCGTCTCTGCCACGCCGGTGCCGGACCGCTGATGGCTGTCGGGGAGGACTTCACCGCGGGAGTCGCGGGCCACCGGCTCGTCGGCGCCCTCGGTCTCGAAGTAGGTGCTGGTCGTGTTGAAGAACAGCGGGTCGACATCATATCCGTCTTCCCTCTCAGGTTCGAAGAGCCGGTATTCGTCGTCACCGGCGTCACCAACGCCCGAACCGAGGCCGCGAACACCACGATCAAGCAGATCAAGCGGACCGGCCGCGGCTACCGGAATGCAGGCAACTACCGCGCTCGTATCCTGCTCGCCAGCGCCGCTCGGACGGCAGCGTGAAGATTCACCTCAGCGGGACCGTTCACCAGGAACCGTGAAGAGCCGTATTGGAAAGGTCGAGCGCCAGCTCGAAACGATCAACTGCCCTCAAAACTTCCGACAGTTCATTCGCCCGTGATCAGCTACCCCGTTAATATCAATCCTTGCCGTCGCCCACCATCTCTTTACTCAGGAACTGCACGCATGCTACCTTCGGAGGGGGGTCGGGCCCCGCTTTGCGGGGCCCATCGCCGTTTCTAGGGGTGACTTGCTGGTCATTGTTGGGTGGCGCTGAGAATGCATGGCGGGATGAAGATCTACGCCGGCGCGCCGGCGGCTGCCCGGCAGTACGTGGAGGCCGACCGGGGCCGGGCGGATGACTACTACCTCACCGAGGGCGCCGGCGTCGCCCGCCGGTTCAGCGTCACCGAGGGGCGGGTGACCGAGCTGGCGCCGCTGACCGGCGACGCCTACGAGACGTGGGTGGTCGGCTGCGATCCGGGCACCGGCGAGCCGCGGGGGCAGCTGCGCGGCGACGGGCATGCGGTGCGGTTCGTCGAGGTGGTGGTCAACGGCCCGAAGACCTGGTCGCTGGCGGCCGCGCTGCATCCGGACATCGCGACTGCGTATGACGCGGCCCAGGCCCGGGCGGCCGGGCAGATCATCGGCTGGCTGGGGCAGCACGCCACCACCCGGGTCGGTCCGCGCGGTGGGCAGGTGCAGGTGCCGGTCGAGGTGGCCGAGGCGGTGACGGTGGCGCACTACACGTCGCGGGCCGGGGATCCGCACCGCCATCTGCACCTGCAGATCAACGCCCGGGTGTTCGCGGCCGGGAAATGGCGCGGCCTGCACACCGTCGGCGTCCGCGATTCTCTCGCCGCAATCAACGGTATTGGGCACGCCGCGGTCGCCTGCGACCCGCAATTCCGGGCCGCACTCGCCGCCCACGGATATGCATTGAATGCCGGTGGGGAGATACGGCAGCTTGCGAATTTTGTGGGCGCCTTCAGCGCACGGGCCGCGCAGATCGCCCGGAACATCGACACCTACGAACGAGACTGGGCCGCGGCACATCCCGGGGAATCCCCCGGCTCGGCGTTGCGCCGTTCCTGGGACGCACGAGCGTGGGCAGCGGGCCGCCCGGACAAGGTGTTGCCGCAGCCGGGGGAGGACCTCACGGCACGGTGGCTGGCCGAGCTGGTCGCCCTGGGCTACCGCGACCGGAACGTTCCCACCGGCCTGACACCTACCCCGGTCGGCAGCCTGGACCGGGAACAGGTGGCCGACCGGGTGCTGGCCCGGCTGGCCGCCGCTCGGTCGGCGTGGAACGCCGCCGACGTGCGCGGGGAGGTCGAACAGCTGCTCGCCGCCGCCGGCATCGTCACCGACCCGGCGGTGCGCATGGAGCTCGCCGAGGACCTCACCGCCCGCGCGATGGGCCGGTGCGTGCCGCTGCTGGACCGCCACAGCCCTGTCGGTGGGCTGCCCGAGCACATCCGGGTCTGGACCTCCGCGCCGGTGCTCGCCGTCGAGGCCGACCTCACCGCCCGCCTCGCCTCCCGCGCCACCGAGCGGCCGGCCGGCGTCCCGGACACCGACCCGATCCCGCCGGTCGACGTCACAGCCGGTGCCACCCGGCTGGATGCCGGGCAGGCCGCGGCGGTCGCCGCGCTCGCCGGCCGCCGGCGCCTGGTCGTGATCGAGGGCGCGGCCGGCGCCGGCAAGACCACCACGCTGGCCGCCACCCGGACCCTGCTCGCCGAGCAGGGTCGCCGGCTGATGGTCGTCACCCCGACGCTGAAGGCGGCCAAAGTGGCCGCGGCGGAGGTCGGCGCGGTCGCCGGGTCGGCGGCCCGGCTGGCCTTCGAGCACGGCTGGCGCTGGAACGACGACGGCGCGTGGACCCGCCTCGCCGTCGGCCATCCCGACCCGGTCACCGGCCGCGCCTACGATGGGCCCACTGACCGGGCGCGGCTGCGGGCCGGCGACCTCCTCGTCGTGGACGAGGCGGGCATGCTGGACCAGGACACCGCCCGAGCCCTCCTGACGATCGCCGACGAGTGCCAGGTGCACCTCGCCCTGCTCGGTGACCGGCACCAGCTCGCGGCGGTCGGCCGCGGTGGCGTCCTGGACCTCGCCGCGGCCCAGGTCGACCCGACCGAGCACCTGACCCTGGTCGGGGTGCACCGCTTCACCCGCACCGACGCCACCGGCCGCACCGCACCGGACACCGACTACGCCGACCTGACCCTGGACATGCGGGCCGGCACGAACCCCGGGACGGTGTTCGACGCGCTCCTGGCCCGCAAGCAGATACGGCTGCACCCCGACCCCGAGGCGCTGCGGGAGGCGCTCGCCGCCGACGCGGCCGACGGCTACACCGCGGGCGAGCGCGTGGCCGTGGTGGTCGCCACACGCGAGCAGGCCGCCGCCCTCAACGCCGCCATCCGCGACCGCCTGGTCACCGACGGCCGGGTCGACGACCGACACGTCGTGGTCACCGGGGCCGGGGAGCGGATCGGCGTCGGCGACCAGATCGCCACCCGCCGCAACAACCGCCACCTGCAGGTCGCCAACCGCGACGTGTGGACAGTCACCGGCGTCGACCGAGACGGCGGGCTGCTCGTCACCCCCGCCGGCACCCCGCATGTCACCCCCACCGGCGGCCTGTTCGCCGCTGTCACCCCCGCCGTCACCCCCGCCGTCACCCCGGCCGGGACAGGGGCGCGGGTGCTGCCCGCCGACTACGTCACCGCGCACGTGGAACTGGCCTACGCAACCACCGCGCACGGCGCGCAAGGCGACACCGTGACAGCCGCGCACCTGGTCGTCGGCGAGGAGACCGGAGCCGCTGCCGCCTACGTGGGGATGACCCGCGGCCGTACCGCCAACACCGCCCACCTCGTCGCGACCGAGACCGCCGAGGCGCGGGAGCAGTGGCTCGCGGTCTTCGCCCGCGACCGCGCCGATCTCGGCCCCGCGCACGCCGCCCGGCTGGCCGCCACCGAGGCCACCCGGTACGCCACGCCCCGACCGCTGGAGCAGGCGCTCGCCGACCTGCACTCTGCGTGGACGGCCGAGCAGCGCTGCCTGGATCGGCCCGCCCACGACCTGCCGCGCCGGGACGCGCTGCGCGAGATCGTCGCGCTCGAGTCCGCCCACGCCGACCGGGCCGCCGCGCTGACAGATGCATATCGGCAGACGGGAATCGACGCCCGCCACGCCACGGCGGGGGTCGACGCCAGCGGCGCGGAAGTCACCGCCGAGACCGACCGAATCCGCGACACGCTGCTCGACAGCTGGGACACCGGGCGTGACGCCGCCCGCGACGCCGCGCAGGTCGTGCTCGACGGCCCCGGCCCGCTCCAACTTCGGCGGGCGGCGGTGAACCGGGCCGGCAAGCAGCTCACCGACTGGGCGGACGCCTGGCGGCCCTACCTGCCCGCGATGCCCACAGAACCGCAGCAGATCGCGCGGCTGGCTGACCGGTCCGACGACCGACCGCGGCTGTGGACCGCCTTCGACTCCTACGCCCGCCACCACGCCGAACGTGCCCACCCGGAGCACGCTCAGTTGCGTGCGGTCGCAGCCACCGCCCAGGAGGCCCACCGGCACGCCGGGGCCGCGGTAGCCGACGCCCGCCGTGCGCATGAGGACCGGCTCGCCCGCTTCGGATCTCTCGCCTGGACCCTCGACCCGGCGGAGCGACTGGCCGACACCGACCGACGCATCGCCGCTTCCCACACAGAACTGGCCGCCGTCCGCGCTCGCATCGCGCGCCTGACGGTCGAGCCGGCTCTCCTCACCCAGCCGGCCGACCGCCTTGCCCACGAACGGGACACCTGGCGCGCACACCAGGACGCCGACCCGAACCCACACCGATCGGCCGCGCCGCTGCTGACTGCCCCCGAACCGGGTGTCCGCCTCCCGCGGCCCGAGGACCACACGCCGCTCACGCGGCGCACTGCCGCTGGTCCAGGCATAGGACGATGAAGGTCTACCCGCGGCGCCCTGCCAGGGACGCGGAGGTATGCGCGTGCCCGGCAGGCGCGAGCGGAAGCCGGACAGCAAGGCTGTGCTCGGGGTGACAGCTTTCCAGTCAGTAGCAAAGCCCAAACTGCGGTGGGCGGCGAGGCCCCGAGAACTCACGGAGATGGAGGCGATCAACGGTGGCGTCGATCGCGAAGAGGCCTGACGGGACCTTTCGGCCGCGGTACCGGGACGAGAACGGCAAGGAGCACGCCCGGCACTTCAAGCGGAAGGTCGATGCTCAGCGGTGGCTGGACGAGGTCACCGCGGCGATGGTCACTGGCGACTATGTCGACCCCGCCGCGGGGAAGATCACTTTCAAGGCCTGGTTCGCGCAGTGGTCCGGCCGGCAGGTGTGGGAGCGCGGGACGACACTTGCCGCTCGGCAGGCGGCCGACTCGGTGACCTTCGCCGACGTGCCGATGCGTCAGATCCGTCCCTCCCACGTGCAGCAGTGGGTCAAGGCCATGTCGCAACCGGCACGTGGCCGGAAGGCCGGGCTCGCGGCCAGCACCATCCGGACCCGCTACAACTACGTCCACATGGCGATGCGGGCCGCGGTCGTCGACCGCATCATCAAGTCGGACCCATCGGCCGGCGTGCCGCTGCCACGAGCGCGCAGGGCGTCAGCGTCGATGACCATCCCCGCTGTAGACGAAGTGGGGCGCGCGCTCAGCGCCGCACCGGAGTGGTTCCAGCCGTTCATCGCTGTGTGCGCCTTCGCCGGGCTGCGGCTGGGGGAGACGGCTGGACTGCGGTTGGAGGACGTTGACTTCCTACGCAGGACGATTTCCGTTCGCCGCCAGCTGCAGGGTGAGAACAGCGCGACGACCCAGCCGGTAGCGCCCAAGTTCGGGTCCGAGCGAGTGGTCTACGCCCCAGCCGAGCTGATGGCGCTTCTGGCGAAACACGCAGAGCGACCAGGTGTCCAGCGAGAGGACTGGCTGTTCACGAACGCCGGACAACCTCTGAACCGCAACTCCGCGGGGCACCAGTGGCGGCAGGTCCGCAAGGCCTCCGGGCTCGACGGGTACACACTGCATGACCTGAGGCACTTCTATGCCAGCGGGCTCATCGCCTCCGGATGCGACGTGGTGACCGTTCAGCGAGCGCTCGGGCACTCGTCGGCGACGATCACCCTCGGCGTCTACTCGCACCTGTGGCCCACAGCCGAGGACCGCACGCGCGCCGCAGCGGGCGACCTCATGGCCGCCGCGCTGGGCGCGTCTGCGGACTCCCTGCGGACCGGGAGGCCATAGTGAGCCTCTGACCTGCAGGTATATGGCTGGTCAGCGATAGTTGTCGAACTGCAGGGCGACGTCGAGGTCCGCGCCGCGCAGCAGCTGCTGCACCGCCTGCAGGTCGTCGCGCTTCTTCCCGCTCACCCGGAGCTGGTCGCCCTGGATCTGCGCCTGGACTCCCTTGGGGCCCTCGTCACGGATCAGCTTGGCGATCTTCTTCGCGGTGTCGGACTCGATGCCCTGCTTGATCTTCGCGCCGATCTTGTAGCTCTTCCCCGAGGCCTGCGGCTCGCCGGCGTCCAGGACCTTGAGCGAGATGCCGCGCTTGACCAGCTTCTCCTTGAACACCTCGAGCGCGGCCGCGACCCGCTCCTCGGTGTCCGCCTGGAGGGTCACGCCCTCCTCGCCGGCCCAGGCGATGGTGGCGTTGGTGCCGCGGAAGTCGAAGCGCTGCGAGAGCTCCTTGGCCGCCTGGTTGAGGGCGTTGTCGACCTCCTGCCGGTCGACCTTGCTCACGACGTCGAAGGATGCGTCGGCCATGTCTGTCCTCTCCTGCCGGACGGTCCCGGCGCGCCGGTCGCGTCGCCGGGGACCCGTCACCCGTGGATCCGTCCTCTTGTTACTCTCTCCCGGTACCGAACACGGCGGGTTGCCCGAGTGGCCAATGGGAGCGGACTGTAAATCCGTCGGCTTAGCCTACGAAGGTTCGAATCCTTCACCCGCCACGCCTGGTGCGACGGCCCCCGACCTGCGGTCGGGGGCCGTCGCCGTTCCCGGTGCGGATCAGGGCAGCGTGGGTGCCCGCGCGCTGGAGACGGCGGTGCGCTCGAGTGGCTGGCCGCCCACGAACAGCCAGCCGAACGCGATCTCGACGTGCCGGGTGCAGCGCACGGTCACCTCGGCGCCGTCGGTCTCGGCGGACCAGCTGTCCAGCCGGGTCCCGCCGTCGGCGAGCTGGTCGGCGACCGCTGCCTGGGCCGCCGCGCGGGTGAGGGGTAGCTCGGTGCCGACGCCCCGGGAGTAGACGACCGCCTCGTCGGCCTGGTTCGCGGCGGCCAGCGCGGCGCTGTCGCAGACCGACTGCACCTCCTGCTGTTCCAGGAAGGCGTCGGACGCCGCGATCCCGCCGAAGGCCATGAGGGCGGCGACCAGCCAGCAGACCAGGACGAACGGCAGCGTCGAACCGCGTTCACGATCGTCCAGGGCGGGGCGCATGCCGGGACCGTAAGCACAGCCCGCCGGTCGTCCACCACCTGTGGACACGATCTGTGGACAGTGTGGACAGCGGTTCACCCGACCCGGCGGTGCACGGGGCCGCCTGTGGACGGCGACCGCGCCGGTCGGTCTCCGGCCTCCCGACGCTCGCGGCAAGGGTCGGAGGTCGCCGGGTTCTCGCGACACGGCCCGGGGTGACTGATGGTGTGATCAGAGTTGCACTTGGTCACGACTCGGCGACTGTGACGGCGCGTCATCGTGCCGGTGCTTGCCGCGACCCGTGACGGGAAGGAATGTCTCCCGCGCGGTCCGTATTCGACGACGCTCTGCCCCCGCGCGTGGATGGCTGCCGCTACAGCCAATCAGTCGTGCTCAGAGGGAGTCGCCATGAACAGCAGCATGCAGCGTGACGCACAGTCGGCCCGGGGCGTGAAGTGGGGTCGCGGTGTGAAGTGGGGCCGCGGTGTGAAGTGGGGTCGCAGCACCTCGTGACCACGCTCGACGACGGTCGAGCCACCGGGGCAGCCACTCACAGGAGTGGCTGCCCCGACTCATGTCCGAGGCTCGTCGTGCCGATGGCATGTGCGGACGGGTCCTTTCTCCGAGGTCCGAAGAGGTCGCGGTGACCGAGGTCGCTGTTAGCCTTCGCCCGCCCATCGATCCGGGGAGTCCAGTGCAGGTGCCCGAGCAGGACGTGCGCGAGCCTGCGCGCCCACCGGTGACGACCCGTAGCCCCTGGGGCGTCGCCGTGCTCGCGCTGGCGCTCGCGGTGCCGCTGGGTGTGGCGGTCGTCGAGCGCGGCCCGCTCTCCGTGGACGTGCCGGTGCTGCTCGCGGTGTTCCTGACCGCGGTGGTCGCGGAGTGGGTGAACGTCCACATCGAGTTCCGGCATCAGAGCTTCGTGAACTCGGCCAGCGAGCTGGTGTTCGTCATCGCGCTGCTGGAGATCGGCGGTGTGTGGACCGCGGTCACGCGTGCCGCGGCGGTCGGTGTCGTGCTCGGCATCCAGCGGTTCTCGCGGGCCAAGCTGGTCTTCAACGTGGCCGTCGCGATCATCGACACCGCCGTGGCCGTCTTCGTGCTCGGACTGCTGCCGGTCGGCGACGTGACCGACCCCTGGACGTGGGTCTCGTGCCTGGTGGCGGTGTTCGCGGCGAACGCCGTCGCCGCTGTGATGGTGGCCGGGGCCATCGTCATGACGCAGGGCTACTCCGGGCGCGCGCTGTGGACCAGCCTGCTCGTCCCCGTGGTCGTCGTCTCGCCGGTCGCCGTGCTGATCGGCCTGGCGATCCTGCTCCTCCTGCACGCGGCCCCGTGGTCGTGGGTGATCATCGCCCCGCTCGCCGTGGCTCTCGTCCTGCTCTACCGGCGGTTCGCGGCGGTCACCCGTGAGGGCAACTCGCTCCAGCAGGTCTACGAGTTCGCCCGCCGGGTGGAGGAGGTGCGGCCCGACGAGGCCGGCACCCGCCAGATCGTGCAGGCCGTGCGAGAGCTGCTCAACGCCGAGCGCGTGGCCCTGTGGCTGCCGCCCTACCTGGACGAAGGCCCGCGGCTCGTCGTCGCCACCGAGAGCGGTGCCCACTGGTACGACGGGCCAGGGGATCCCGACGACCCGCTGCGCCGCCGGGCGGTCCTCTCCACCGACGGGGTCATCCAGGTCTGCGCCGCCCGAGCCGACGAGTCCGAGGTCGCGGCACTGGCCCGCCGCGGCGTCTCCGACGTGCTGGGTGCACCGGTGACCACGGCGGCCGGTGAACCCGGGTATCTGGAGGTCTGCGACCGCCGCAGCGACCTGGTCACCTTCGGCACCAGCGAGCGCGGTGCGCTGGACTCGATGCTCACCCACGTCAACGCCGCGATCCGGCAGCAGCAGCTGCTCACCCGGATCCGCTTCGACGCCGACCACGACCGGCTGACCGGCCTGCCCAACCGGCAGCGGCTGGCCGCCGAGATCGACCAGCTGCTCTCCGCCGACCCGGCCGATGCCCGTGCCGGGCTGATCCTCGCCTCCCTCGGCACCTACGCCGACGTCACCGACACCCTGGGTCACGCGGCCAGTGACGAGCTGCTGCTGGTCACCGCCGGGCTGCTGCGCGAGCACGCTCCGCCGCGCGCCCTGCTCGCACGGATGGAGCGCGAGCAGTTCGCCGTGCTGCTGCCGGGCCTCTCCCTGGACGAGACCGAGCGGGCCGCGCGGCGGCTGCGCGAGGCCGCCGCCACGCGGGTCCGGGTCGCCGGCCTGGACCTCGAGGTCTCGCTGACCATCGGCGTCGTCGCCGCACCGGTGCACGGCACCCATGCCGGTGCCCTCATGCAGCGGGCGGACGTCGCCCTGCTCGCCGCCGGCGACTCCGGCGGGGTGGCCAGCTACCACCCGGTCATGGACCAGCAGAGCCTGCGCCGCCTCCAGCTGGGCACCGAGCTGGAGCAGGCCATGGCCGACGGTCAGATCGGGGTGGTCTTCCAGCCGGTCATCGACGCCCAGAGCTCCGACATCGTGTCGGTGGAGACGCTGGTCCGCTGGACGCATCCGCGGTACGGCGCCGTGCCGCCGGAGGACGTGATCGGTCTCGCGGAGCAGATCGGCCGGATCGGGGCCCTCACCGACCACGTCCTGGACCTCGCGCTGGCCCGCTGCCGCCGCTGGCTGGACCAGGGGATCGCGCTCTCGGTCGCGGTGAACGTCTCGGCCCGCTCGCTGGCCGATCCCGACCTCGTCGACCGCGTGCGCTCGGCCCTGGAGCGCCACCGCGTCCCGGGCGAGCTGCTCGTGCTGGAGCTCACCGAGAGCAGCGTCGTCGACGACCAGGTGCGCGAGAGCTCGGTCCTGGAGCACCTCCACGACCTCGGCCTGCGGTTGTCGATGGACGACTTCGGCACCGGCTACTCGTCGCTGTCCCAGCTGCGGCAGCTGCCGATCGACGAAGTGAAGATCGACAAGTCCTTCGTGCTCACCATGGCGACCAGTCAGGGGGAGTCCTTCATCGCCCGCTCGATCATCGAGCTGGCGCACAACCTCGGGCTGTGCGTGGTCGCCGAGGGTGTCGAGGACGAGATGACGCGCAACCAGCTGACGGCCATGGGTTGCGACAAGCTGCAGGGCTTCCTGATCAGCCGGCCGCTGCCCGAGGACCGGCTGGACAAGTGGCTGCTGGCGCGTACGGGCGTCCGATCAGCCGCACCCGGGGCCATCCACCGCCGGCTGTTCGTCCGGACCTGACGAAGGACCGGCGTCCTCCTCGCCCTTCGCAGGCTCGGGGTGAGCCGCTGGACGGGGCCGACCGAGGCGGCTGTTACAGTCGTCGCGCACGGTCCGGAGGGGTCCGCCGGTCGCCACGAGCGGCTTGGTAGAGTTTTCTCTGCTTCCGAGCACGCCCCTTTAGCTCAGTCGGCAGAGCGTCTCCATGGTAAGGAGAAGGTCTACGGTTCGATTCCGTAAAGGGGCTCTGGCAGTAAGCTGACCGGCCGGTCCTGTCGCGAGACCGGGCCGCACGGTCGTCCCGGCGGTGTAGCTCAGCCTGGTAGAGCAAGCGGCTCATAATCGCTGTGTCACCGGTTCAAGTCCGGTCACCGCTACTCCCGACGGACCCGGCAGTTCCGGGTCCGTCATCGTGTCGGCACCTGCCGGCGCGGCACCAGGTCCCGGTTCCGGGGCCTGTCCGACAAGGCTAGGAGCGCTCCTGTGGCAGCCACCGACGTCCGTCCGAAGATCACCCTGGCCTGCCAGGAGTGCAAGAACCGGAACTACATCACCCGCAAGAACCGGCGGAACGACCCCGACCGGCTCGAGCTGAAGAAGTACTGCCCGCGCGAGCGCAAGCACACGCTGCACCGCGAGACCCGCTGACGGTCGACGGCTGCTGAGCGAGGGCGGGAGCATGACGCTGGACCGGGAACTGGTCGGGCGCAGCTACCCGCCCTCTGCCGTCTACGAGGTCGGCCGCGCGAAGATCGCCGAGTTCGCCGCCGCGGTCGGCGCGGACGACCCGGTGCACCGCGACCCGGCGGCCGCCCACGCCGCGGGCCACCCCGACGTGGTGGCGCCGCCCACGTTCGCCATCGTGGTCAGCCTGGAGGCGGCCTTCGTGGTGCTCGGCGATCCCGAGGTGGGGCTCGACTACAGCCGGGTGGTGCACGGCGAGCAGAAGTTCACCCACCACCGCCCGATCCGGGCCGGCGACCGGCTGGTCGCCACCACGACCATCGACGCCGCGCGGAGCGTGGCCGGCAACGACCTGCTGACCGCCCGGGTGGAGCTGGCCACCGAGGACGGCGAGGCCGTGTGCACGGCCGTCTCGATGCTCGTCGCCCGCGGCGGAGGGGATGTCCCGTGACCGAGCGTCCGTCCGACGTCGCCGTCGGCACCGAACTGCCCGCGTTCGTCACCCGGCTCACCCGCGCGGACCTCGTCCGGTACGCGGGCGCCTCCGGTGACTTCAACCCGATCCACTGGAGCGACCGGGTGGCGACCTCCGTCGGCCTGCCGGGCGTCATCGCCCACGGCATGCTCACCATGGGCGTCGCCGCCCGGGCGGTCACCACCTGGACCGGCGACCCGACCGCCCTGCTCGAGTACCACGTCCGATTCGGCCGCCCGGTCGTCGTCCCCGACGACGACCAGGGCGCCGAGGTGACGGTGCGCGGCAAGGTCGGGGCACTGCTCGACGACGGGCGGGCCCGCGTGGACCTGACCGTCACGACCGAGGGGGAGAAGGTGCTCTCCCTGGCGCGCGCGATCGTCCGCCTGCAGTGACCGCACGGGCGCGCGGGCTCTCCGCGGCCGCCGTCCTGCTGGTGCTGCTGCCCGGGTGCACCTCCTTCGCCGACGGCCTCGCCGCCGATCGGGCGGCGGCCCCGTCGACCGGGCGGCCGGACCCGGAGCCGGCGTGTCCGGCCGAGCGGGCGGAGCCCGACCCGGACCGGCCGCGCATCGCCCTGGACCTGCGGCTCGAGGACGACCTGAGCACGGTCACCGGCACGGAGGCGGTGACCTTCACTCCGGACCGCCCGACCGACGAGCTGGTGTTCCGGCTGGTGCCCAACCAGCCCGGGTCCGCCGCGGCCGGTCACCGCCTCGTCGTGGACGACGTGCGGGGCGCCGACGTGGCCGGGAGCCGCTACGAGCTGGCGGGGGCGACCGAGCCCGGTGGGTTGTACGTCGTGGACCTCGAGGACGAGTTGGCCGCGGGGCAGTCCACCGAGGTGGAGCTGGACTTCACGCTGACCCTCGGGGCGGGATCGTTCGAGCGGTTCGGCACCGACACCGGCGTGAGCTGGTGGGCCAGCGGGGCGCCCCTGCTGGCCTGGGAACCGGGGGTCGGCTGGGCGCGGGACCCGTTCGTGGGGCTGTCCGGGGAGACCACCACGAGCCCCGCCGCCGACACGACCGTCCAGGTGTCGGCGCCCGCGGCGCTCACCGTGCTGATGACGGGCGCCCAGGAGCCGCCGTCGAAACCCCGGGACGGTCGTCGGACGTGGCGGTCGTCGGAACCGGTGGCCCGGGACGTCGCCGTCGCGGTGGGGGAGTTCGGCAGCGCCGAATGGGCGACGCCCGGCGGTGTCCACGTGCGCGTCGGCACGCTGCCGGGTGCCGAGCTCGAGCCCGCGGCGCTGCTCGAGCACACGACGGACGCCATCACCCAGCTGGAGGGGTTCCTCGGCCCGTTCCCCTACGACACGCTCACCGTCGCCCTGCTGCCCGACCACGGCGGCGGGATCGAGTACCCCAGCCTGATCCTCCAGGCCACCCCGTCGCGCGAGGTCCTCGTGCACGAGGTGGCGCACATGTGGTTCTACGGGATGGTCGGCAACTCGCAGTTCCGCGACCCCTGGCTGGACGAGGCGTTCGCCACCTACGCCGAAGCCGTGGTGAACCCGTCGTCCGCGCGGCGCCTGGGGTTCGCCACCGGCCTGCACGGCGACGTGGGGGCGGCGATGGACCGGTTCCCCACCCAGCAGCAGTACGTCGCCCGGGTCTACGGCAAGGGCGGGGCCACCCTGCTCGCTGCGCGGGAGGCCGCCGGGGCCGATGCCTTCGACGAGGCACTGCGCTGCTACGTCGACGCGGCGGCGTGGCGCATCGCGACCCCGGAGGACGTCGGAACGGCGCTGGCGGAGCTGCCCGCGGCGGTCGACGTCCTCGTCCGGGCCGGAGCGCTGGACGAGGACGACCTCCCTGGGTGACGGTCCCGTCCCGAGGTTCGCGCCGAGCGTGCGAGGCGTGCGGAGGACGGGGTCCTTCTTCAGCCCGCCTGGCCCAGCAGCCGCTGCATGCGGCTGACACCCTCGACGAGGTCGTCGTCCCCCAGCGCGTAGGACATCCGGACGTACCCGGGGGTGCCGAACGCCTCACCGGGGACGACGGCGACCTCGGCCTGCTCCAGGATCAGCTCGGCCAGCTCCGCGCTGGTCTCCGCGGTGCGGCCGCCGATGGGCCGGCCGAGCAGGCCCTTCACCGACGGGTAGACGTAGAAGGCGCCCTGCGGCTCGGGGCAGGCCACGCCGGGGATCTCGCGGAGCATCGACACGATGGTCTGCCGGCGCCGGTCGAAGGCCTCCCGCATGGTGGCCGCAGCCGAGAGGTCGCCGGCCAGCGCGGCCACCGCGGCTGCCTGCGAGACGTTCGCGACGTTCGACGTCGCGTGCGACTGCAGGTTGGTCGCGGCCTTCACCACGTCGGCCGGGCCGATCATCCAGCCCACCCGCCAGCCGGTCATCGCGTAGGTCTTGGCGACCCCGTTCACCACCACGCAGCGCTCGGCCAGCTCGGGCACGAGCACCGGCATCGACGGGGCGGTGACCCCGCCGTAGGTGAGGTGCTCGTAGATCTCGTCGGTGAGCACCCACAGCCCGTGCTCCACGGCCCAGCGGCCGATCTCCTCGACCTGCTCGGCCGGGTACACCGCCCCCGTCGGGTTCGACGGCGAGCAGAAGAGCAGCACCTTGGTGCGCGGCGTGCGTGCCGCCTCCAGCTGGGCGGCCGAGACCAGGTAGCCGCTCTGCTCGTCCGCCACGACGGGAACGGGGACACCGCCGGCCAGCTGGATCGCCTCGGGGTAGGTCGTCCAGTAGGGCGCGGGCAGGAGCACCTCGTCGCCCGGGTCGAGCATGGTGGCCAGCGCCTCGTAGACGGCCTGCTTGCCCCCGTTGGTCACCAGTACCTGCCCGGCCGTCACCTGCAGGCCGGAGTCCCGCGCCGTCTTGGCGACGATGGCCTCCTTGAGGGCCGGCAGGCCACCCGCGGGGGTGTACCGGTGCATCGCCGGCGTGCGGGCAGCGGCGATCGCCGCCTCCACGATGTAGTCGGGCGTCGGGAAGTCCGGCTCGCCGGCCCCGAACCCGATCACCGGCTTGCCGGCCGCCTTGAGCGCCTTCGCCTTCGCGTCGACCGCGAGCGTCGCGGACTCGGCGATCGCGCCGACGCGGCGGGAGATCCGCCGCTCGGTGGGTGACGGCTCGGTCGGGTGGGCGGACTCCGGGGCGGAGGCGGCGGTCATGGGCCCATCGTGTCAAAGACCCATCGCCGGCGGGGGTGCGCCCGGCACGTAGCCACCCTGGAGGAGCCGGTCGGCGGGACGTTCGCTGCCCGCCCCGCCGGTCCCGTACACTGGCTGCACCGGGGCAGTTGACCCCGCCACCGGCGTGCCCCGGATCCTGCTCGCGGAATCCGGCGTTGCCGTGGCGGTCGGCCGTTCCGGGGCCCCGCCAGGGCAGAGGGGTGTAGCTCAATTGGCAGAGCAGCGGTCTCCAAAACCGCAGGCTGCAGGTTCAAGTCCTGTCACCCCTGCCAGCAGGACACGGCACCAACGACCGACGGCCCTCGCGGGAGAGGCCACCACGACGAGGCGAGCGAGGCCCAGTGAGCGACGAGAAGCCGGACCGCGAGGACGACGTCCGCGCCTCCGACGCCGACCTCACCGACGAGCAGCTCGACGCTGAGACGCCGGGCGTCGACGATGCCGCCGCGCTCGAGGCCGCGGAGGACGACGTGGCCGGCGAGGCCGAGTCCGACGAGGACAAGGTCGTCGCGGGCCGTGCGGGCGACCAGCACGGCCGCCGCCGGGGACGGATCACCGCCGGCGCCGACGACGACGAGGACGACGAGCCGGTGGCCGGCACCCGCCGCGCCGCCCGCCAGGCGGCCGGCCCCGCCCGCGACGGCAGCGGAACGCGGTCGCGGGCCGCGGCGCAGCGGGCGCGGGCCGAGGAGATGCGGCCCCGGCGGTCGCTCATGCGGTTCCTGCGCGAGGTCGTCGCCGAACTGCGCAAGGTGATCTGGCCGGGTCGCCGCGAGCTGATCACCTACACCACCGTGGTCATCGTGTTCGTGGCTTTCATCGTCGCGCTCGTGGCCGGCCTGGACCTGCTCTTCGCACAAGGCGTGATCGCCGTCTTCGGCTGACCCGTTCGTCCGCGCCTGAACGCCCCCTGACAAGGAAGAGACCTCTGTGACCGACCCCCGCGAGCCCTTCGAGACCGACACCGCGGTCGAAGGCATCGATCTGGACGACGCCCGCTTCGAGGCGCGCGGCACCGCCGACGTCGAGACCGGTGCCGGTGAGACCGGCGCCGCCGAGGGGTCCCGCGACACCGCCGACCTCGCCGCCGGCCCCCTGGTCGAGGACGGCGAGGCCGCCGACGTCGCCCCCGAGATCGAGAGCGGGAACCCTGACACCCTCGTGACCGATCCGCTGGCGGCTGCGGCCCCCGACTCCGACCTGACGGTGGAGGAGGAGGACGAGGACCCGGCCGAGGCGATGAAGAAGGCGCTGCGGATCGCCCCGGGCGACTGGTACGTCGTGCACTCCTACGCGGGCTACGAGAACAAGGTGAAGACCAACCTCGAGGCGCGCATCCAGTCGCTGGACGTCGAGGACTACATCTACCAGATCGAGGTGCCCACCGAGGAGGTCACCGAGATCAAGAACGGCAAGCGCTCGCAGGTCAACCGCAAGGTGCTGCCGGGCTACCTGCTGGTCCGCATGGAGCTCAACGACGAGTCGTGGGGCGCGGTCCGCAACACCCCCGGCGTCACCGGCTTCGTGGGCGCCACCTCCAAGCCGTCGCCCCTGACCCTCGACGAGGTCGTCAAGATCCTCGTGCCGGCGACCACGCCGCAGGCGCCCCGGGCCACCGAGGCCGCCGCCGCGACCGGTGGCGGTGCGGCAGCCACGCCGGCCCCCGTCGTCGACTTCGAGGTCGGCGAGTCGGTCACCGTCATGGACGGCCCGTTCGCGACGTTGCCCGCCACCATCAACGAGATCAACGCCGAGCAGCAGAAGCTGCAGGTGCTGGTCTCCATCTTCGGCCGCGAGACGCCCGTCGAGCTGTCGTTCAACCAGGTCAGCAAGATCTGAGCGCTCGACGGCGTTCCGAGCACCAGCTGATCCACCACGGATAGAAGGAAGTCATGCCCCCCAGGAAGCGGTTGACCGCGGTCATCAAGCTCCAGATCAAGGCCGGCGCGGCCACCCCCGCGCCGCCCGTGGGTCCGGCGCTCGGCCAGCACGGCGTCAACATCATGGAGTTCTGCAAGGCCTACAATGCGGCGACCGAGTCGCAGCGCGGCGACGTCGTCCCGGTCGAGATCTCGGTCTTCGAGGACCGGTCGTTCACCTTCGTCACCAAGACCCCGCCGGCTGCGCGCATGCTGCTCAAGGCCGCCGGTGTCGAGAAGGGTTCGGGCGAGCCGCACAAGACCAAGGTCGCCGCGGTCACCCGGGATCAGGTCCGCGAGATCGCCCAGACCAAGATGGTCGACCTCAACGCCAACTCGCTCGAGCAGGCCGAGAAGATCATCGCCGGCACCGCCCGGTCGATGGGCATCACCGTCAAGTAGGAGAACCCCTCTGCCCCCACCGTTGGCACGCTCACGGCGGGGCCCTGCAGAGGGGCCGTTCCAGCACGTCACGAGTGGGAGGGCCGTCGCCGGCCCGCGCACCACACGACCGGGGCACCCGCATCCGGAGAGGACAGATCATGGCGAAGCACGGCAAGAAGTTCCGCGCCGCGGCCGAGAAGGTCGACCGCGACAACCTGTACAGCCCGCTCCAGGCCGCCTCGCTGGCCAAGGAGACGTCGACGACCGCCTACGACGCCACCGTCGAGGTGGCCATGCGCTTGGGCGTCGACCCGCGCAAGGCCGACCAGATGGTCCGCGGCACGGTCAACCTGCCCCACGGCACCGGCAAGACCGCCCGCGTCATCGTCTTCGCGACCGGTGACAAGGCCGCCGAGGCCGAGGCCGCCGGTGCCGACGTCGTCGGCACCGACGACCTGATCGAGCGCATCCAGGGCGGCTTCCTGGATTTCGACGCCGCGATCGCGACGCCGGACCAGATGGCCAAGGTCGGCCGGATCGCGCGCATCCTCGGCCCCCGTGGCCTGATGCCGAACCCGAAGACCGGCACCGTGACCCCCGACGTCACCAAGGCCGTCAACGACATCAAGGGCGGAAAGATCAACTTCCGCGTCGACAAGCAGGCGAACCTGCACCTGGTCATCGGCAAGGCGTCGTTCGACGAGGCCAAGCTGGTCGAGAACTACGCCGCGGCCCTCGACGAGGTGCTCCGCGCCAAGCCGTCGTCGGCCAAGGGCCGCTACCTCAAGAAGGTCACCATCTCCACCACCATGGGCCCCGGCATCCCGGTCGACCCGAACCGCACCCGCAACCTGACGGCGGACGAGCCGACCGCCTGATGATCAGGTGACCTGGTCGTTCCGGGTCCTGGCTCACCGCCGACAGTGAGCCAGGACCCCGCCAGGTGAGCCAGGACGGCCCCGCTGCGCACCCGCGCGGCGGGGCCGTCGGCGTATGGCGTATCGTTGCCGCTGTTCCCCCCAAGACCGTTGGTCGTCGCACGTCCGCGTGCGATCGAAGGTCCCGGAGATCCGGGCGACCCGCGCAGGAGGACGGTTCGATCGACGGGCGCGTGCGCCCGTCCCTCGCCCCGTGCGCCCTGCGCCGGGGCGTTCTCGTCTCCCGGGCCGTTGATCGCCCGCAGTCGTGCAACGGCCGGTGGTCGCCCGACAGACGAGAGGAGGCCCATGCCCACGCAGGCGAAGGCCGCGGTGATCGACGAGATCACCGAGCGGTTCCAGAACTCGAGTGCGGCGGTGCTCACCGAGTACCGCGGGCTGACCGTGGCGCAGCTGACCCAGCTGCGCCGTTCCCTCGGTGAGGGCAGCAGCTACGCCGTCGTCAAGAACACCCTGACGAAGCGGGCGGCGGACTCGATCGGTTTCTCCGATCTCGCCCCGCTGCTCACCGGCCCCACGGCGATCGCCTTCATCGAGGGTGACCCGGTGAACGCCGCCAAGGCCATCCGTGACTTCGCGCGCGCCAACCCGCTGCTCGTCGTCAAGGGCGGCGTGGTGGAGGGCCGCACGGTCGACGCCGCCGAGGTCACCCGCCTCGCCGACGTCGAGAGCCGTGAGGTGCTCCTGGCCAAGCTGGCCGGCGCCATGAAGGGCAACCTGACCAAGGCCGCCGGGCTCTTCCAGGCCCCGCTGTCGCAGGTCGCCCGCCTGGCCGCCGCACTGCAGGAGAAGAAGGCCGCCGACGCACCGGCTGCCGAGGCTCCCGCCGCGGCCGCCCCGGCCTCCGATGAAGCTGCTGCTGACACCACCCCCGACACGGCCGCTCAGGCCACCGACTCGCCGGCCGCCGACGCGGCCAGCGACGACTGACCCAGAAGGAGATCACCATGGCGAAGCTTTCCAGCGCCGAGCTGCTCGACGCGTTCAAGGAGATGACCCTCCTCGAGCTGTCCGACTTCGTGAAGCAGTTCGAGGAGACGTTCGACGTCACCGCTGCTGCTCCTGTGGCCGTCGCGGCCGCCCCGGCCGCCGGTGGCGGCGGCGGTGGCGACGAGGCCGTTGCCGAGCAGGACGAGTTCGACGTCATCCTCGAGGCGGCCGGCGACAAGAAGATCCAGGTCATCAAGGAGGTGCGCGGTCTGACCTCGCTCGGCCTCAAGGAGGCCAAGGACCTGGTCGACAACGCGCCGAAGCCCGTCCTCGAGAAGGTCGCCAAGGACGCTGCCGAGAAGGCCAAGGCCGCCCTCGAGGGCGCCGGCGCCACCGTCACGGTCAAGTGACCCCTCGCCCGGCGGTCTCGATCGCCGGGTACGTCACCGGCACGTGACCCCTCACCCGGCGGCTTCGATCGCCGGGTAGGTCACGGTCCGTGACCTCCTCCCGGCCCGAGCCGGGAATGCACCATCCCGCACAGGGGCCGTCCTCCTCCCGGAGGGCGGCCCCTGTCGCATGTCCGGGTGGTTTCTGACCCGAGGACGAGATCCGGCTCACGTAACCGACGTGACACACGTAACCTCCGCCGCAGGTGATCGTTACTGACTGGTAGTGGCGCGTGGCGTGACCCTCCGGATGTGGAGCAGGTCAGGCTGCTGCGTTGCCGGGGCCCGTCGTGCGGCGGGGCGGGGAACTGGCAGCTCGGCCGGGAGCGGGAGGCGAAGGACACGTGGGCGTCGCAGTCGAGGTCTCGGGGCTGACCAAGTCGTTCGGCAGCCAGAACATCTGGAGCGATGTCACGCTCACCCTGCCGCCCGGGGAGATCTCCGTCCTGCTCGGCCCCTCCGGCACCGGCAAGTCGGTGTTCCTCAAGTCGCTCGTCGGGCTGCTCAAGCCCGAGCGCGGCTCCATCGTCATCGACGAGACCGACATCGTCCGCACGAGCGAGCTCAAGCTCTACGAGGTCCGGAAGCTCTTCGGGGTGCTGTTCCAGGACGGCGCCCTCTTCGGCTCGATGAACCTGTTCGACAACATCGCCTTCCCGTTGCGCGAGCACACCCGGAAGAGCGAGTCGGCGATCCGCAGCATCGTCCTCGAGAAGATGGACATGGTCGGTCTGCAGGGCGCCGAGGGGAAGCTCCCGGGCGAGATCTCCGGCGGGATGCGCAAGCGCGCCGGCCTGGCCCGTGCCCTGGTCCTCGACCCGGAGATCATCCTGTTCGACGAGCCGGACTCCGGCCTCGACCCGGTCCGCGTGGCCTACCTCAACCAGCTGATCGTCGACCTCAACGCCCAGATCGACGCCACCTTCCTCATCGTCACGCACGACATCGGGACGGCGCGGACGGTGCCGGACAACCTCGGACTGCTCTTCCGCCGGAACCTGGTCATGTTCGGCCCGCGCGAGCAGCTGCTCACCTCGCAGGAGCCCGTCGTGCGGCAGTTCCTCAACGGCCGTCGCGAGGGCCCCATCGGGATGAGCGAGGAGAAGGACGTCGCCCAGGTCGAGGCCGAGATGGCCGCACTCGAGGCCCGCGGCGGCGACCAGCACAACGGGGTGGGACCCAAGGGCGCCTCCGGGGGCGACGCCGTCCCGCCGCAGCTGGAGCCCACCCCGGGCCTGCCCGAGCGCAAGGCGGCCCGCCGGCGGCAGGAGCGGGTGGCGCGCATGCTGCACGAGTTCGACCCGCAGACCGCCGAGGCGATCCGTGCCTCGCTGCCCCAGGACCTGCTGGCCCAGGTGGACGCCGGCGTCTACACCCCCACGCGGGGCTCCGCGGGCCGGCACTGGGCCCCCGAGCCCGACGCGATGCCCGCCGGCTCGACCGCCACGGCCGTCCTGCCCCGGTCCGGGGGCGAGGTGTGACCGCCACCGAACGGCCGAAGGCCCCGGGTCTGCTCGACGGGAAGTTCTCGCCGACCCGGCCGCTGGCGGCCAGCGGCAACCTGTTCGCCTTCGCGCTGGACGTGCTCAAGGCGCTGCCCAGGCGGCCCTTCCAGATCCGGGAGTTCATCCAGCAGACCTGGTTCGTCGCCAGCGTCACCATCCTGCCGACGGCGCTGGTCGCGATCCCCTTCGGCGCGGTCATCGCCCTCCAGCTCGGCTCGCTGACCCGGCAGCTCGGTGCCCAGTCCTTCACCGGGTCCGCCTCCGTCCTCGCGGTGCTCCGCGAGGCCAGTCCCATCGTGACCGCGCTGCTGATCGCCGGCGCCGGGGGATCGGCCATCTGCGCCGACCTGGGCGCGCGCAAGATCCGCGACGAGATCGACGCGATGGAGGTCCTCGGCATCAGCCCGATCCAGCGGCTGGTCGTCCCGCGGGTGCTCGCCTCGATGCTGGTGGCCGTGCTGCTCAACGGCCTGGTCAGCGTGGTCGGCGTCGCCGGCGGCTACTTCTTCAACGTCATCCTCCAGGGCGGCACGCCCGGGGCCTATCTCGCCTCGTTCAGCGCGCTCGCCCAGGTCGAGGACTTCTGGTCCGGCGAGATCAAGGCACTGATCTTCGGGTTGATCGCCGCCATCGTGGCCTCCTACAAGGGGTTGCGTGCCGGCGGTGGGCCCAAGGGCGTGGGTGACGCGGTGAACCAGTCCGTCGTCATCACGTTCCTGCTGCTGTTCGCGGTGAACTTCGTGATCACCGCGATCTACTTCCAGCTCGTCCCGCCGAAGGGGCAGTGATGGCGCTGCTCTCTCCGGTCGACCGCGTCCGGGTCGGTGCGCGGCGGCTCGCCACGACCGTCTACCGCCGCCCGCTCGACACCCTCGACGACCTCGGTGACCAGCTCGGCTTCTACGGCCGGGCACTGGGCTGGGTGCCGCGCACCCTGCGGCGCTACAAGCGGGAGACGTTCCGCCTGCTCGCCGAGGTGACCTTCGGGACCGGCGCGCTGGCCGTCATCGGCGGCACGGTCGGCGTCATCGCGTTCCTCTCCTTCTTCACCGGCACCGAGGTCGGGCTGCAGGGCTACGCGGCGCTGGACCAGCTCGGGACGTCGGCGTTCACCGGCTTCCTCTCGGCGTACTTCAACACCCGGGAGATCGCCCCGCTGGTGGCCGGCCTGGCGCTGTCGGCGACGGTCGGCTGCGGGTTCACCGCGCAGATCGGCGCCATGCGGATCAACGAGGAGATCGACGCACTCGAGGTCATGGGGGTGCCGTCGCTGCCCTTCCTCGTGACCACCCGCATCATCGCCGGCTTCGTCGCCGTCATCCCGCTGTACGTCCTGGGGCTGCTGACCAGCTACTTCGCGACGCGCACCATCGCGACGCAGGCCTTCGGGCAGTCCACGGGCACCTACGACCACTACTTCAACCTGTTCCTGCCACCGGAGGACGTCCTCTGGTCGTTCCTCAAGGTGCTGGTGTTCGCGGTCGTGATCATCCTGACCCACTGCTACTACGGCTACCGCGCGAGCGGTGGGCCGGCGGGTGTCGGACTGGCCGTCGGCCGCGCGGTGCGGTTCTCGATCGTCGCCATCAACATCATCGACCTGTTCCTGTCCCTGGCCATCTGGGGATCGACCACGACCGTCCGGATCGCGGGGTGAGCGAACGATGAGCACGACGATCCGGATCCGGCTCCAGGGCCTGGCCTTCCTCGTCGTCCTGGCGCTCCTGCTGGGGTTGTCGGTGGCGGTCTACAACAAGGCCTTCACGGAGGTCGCCCGCGTCACGCTGGAGACCGACACCGCCGGCAACCAGCTGCAGGAGGCCTCGGACGTCAAGGTCCGCGGCGTTCTCGTCGGGGAGGTCCGGGAGGTGGCGGCCAGCGCCGAGGGCGCCACCATCGAGCTGGCCATCGAGCCGGAGCACCTCGACCAGATCCCGGCCGACGTGACCGCGCGGCTGCTGCCGAAGACGCTGTTCGGCGAGCGCTACGTCTCGCTCGAGCTGCCCCAGGACGCCGGCGGGGAGCGGCTGGCCGACGGCGACGTCATCGGCCAGGACCGCACCAGCAACGCCATCGAGCTGCAGCGGGTCATCGACGACACCCTGCCGCTGCTGCAGGCCGTCCACCCCGACGACCTCTCCTTCACCCTCGGCGCCGTGGCCGACGCCCTGCGCGGCCGCGGGGATGCCCTCGGGGCCAACCTGGCCGCGACCGGGGACTACTTCGGGGAGATCAACACCGTGCTCCCCGAGCTGCAGGCGGACATCTCGGGCCTGGCCGACTTCGCCGAGACCTACGAGGGTGCCGCCGACGACCTGCTCGCCGTGCTCGACAACCTGGCCGTGACCAACACGACGGTGGTGGGCCAGGCCGAGCAGCTGCGCCGGACCTTCACGGTCGGAGCCGGCTCGGCCGACCTCACGGCGGACTTCCTGGAGCGGAACGAGCGCAACCTGATCTCCCTCGCGGAGACGTCCCGTCCGGTGCTGGGGCTGTTCGCGGAGTACTCGCCGATCTACCCGTGCCTCCTCGAGGGCCTGAGCCGTTCGGTGCCCCGCATCGGCGAGACCTTCGGGATGGACGGCGACCCGGCACTCAACCTGAACATCCAGTTCACGTTCCCGCCGCGGAACCCCTACCTGCCCGGCGACCAGCCGGTCTACGCCGATGCCGCGCCGCCCGACTGCCGGGGGCTCGACGACATCGACACCGAGATCGCCCAGGCCCAGGCGGGGGAGTACTACTGCCCCTACCCGCCCGACGACGGCGTCCGGTCGCCCGAGAGCGCGGAGCGACCCGAGCCCGCGTGCTACCGCGGTGGAGCCGTCGACGGCGGCAACCCCGACAACGTGCCGCGCACCCAGGCGGGGCAGTCGCTGCCCGACGTGCTCGCCGGCTCGACCGCCGAGCTCGACTTCGTGCGCAGCATCCTCGCCTACCAGACAGGCGCCGACCCCGAGGACGTGTCCGATCTCGGCGCCGCCACCCTGGCTCCGATCCTGCGCGGGAAGAGCGTGATGCTGCGATGAAGGGCCAGTTCCGCGGCCTCGGCGGGCCGCTGGTGAAGCTGGTGGCGTTCGGGGTGGTCACCATGATGGCGGCGTACGTGCTCATCACCACCATCACCAACGCCGGCTACGGCGAGCAGCTGACCTACACGGCGCAGTTCACCGACGTCGCCGGGCTGGTCGAGGGCGACGAGGTCCGCATCGCCGGCGTGCGCGTCGGCCAGGTGGCCGGCATCGGCCTGGGGGAGGGCACGGACCGTCCGGTGGCCGAGGTGGAACTGGAGGTCAGCGCCGGCGTCCCGCTCCCGAAGGCGGTCGAGGCGACCATCCGCTACCGGAACCTGGTGGGGCAGCGGTACATCGTGCTCACCGAAGGAGAGGGCTCGGGTGGGGAGACCCTCGACGAGGGGGCGGTCATCCCGCTGGCCCGGACGACGAACGCCCTCGACCTCACGGTGCTGTTCGGCGGTTTCCAGCCACTCCTGCAGGCGCTCTCCCCGGCGGACGTGAACCGGGTGTCCTTCGAGATCATCCAGGTGTTCCAGGGCGAGGGCGGGACCGTCGAGAGCCTGCTCGCGCACGTCGGCTCGCTGACCAGCAGCCTCGCCGACCGGGACCAGGTGATCGGCAGCGTGATCGACAACCTCACCACCGTCATGGGCACGCTGGCGGCCCGGGACCAGCAGCTGTCGGACCTGGTGGTGAGCCTGCAGCAGTTCGTCACCGGCCTGGCCGGCGACCGGGAGGTCATCTTCGACTCGCTGCAGACCATCGACCAGCTGGCCGTGGCCACCAGCGGCTTCCTGCAGGACGCGCGGGCGCCGCTGACCGCCGACATCGAGGCCCTCGATACCCTGGCCGGGAACCTCGCGGACACCGGCGACGTCGTGGAGCGCTTCCTCCAGACCGCGCCGGCCAAGCTCGACCTCACGACGCGCACCGCCATCAACGGCAGCTGGTTCAACTTCTTCATGTGCCGGGCCGGCGGAACCGTGACCCTGCCCGCCACTCCGCTCGACCCGAACGGGCAGCCGGTGGCCCGGGCGTTCGAGTTCGAGAGCGGCGCGGAGGGGTGCAACTGATGGCCCGTCAGTCCAGGAACTTCCGGGACCGCAACCCGGTGACCATCGGCGCGGTCAGCCTGACCCTCATCGCCGTCCTGGTGTTCCTCGCCTTCAACGCGCAGTCCCTGCCGCTGATCGGGGGCGGCACCCTCTACCAGGCCCAGTTCTCCGAGGCGGCCGGCCTGCAGCCCGACGACCCGGTGCGGGTCGCCGGGGTCAAGGTCGGCCAGGTCGAGAGCCTCGCCCTGGAGGACGGTGCGGTGACCGTCGAGTTCCGGGTGAAGGACGCCTTCGTCGGGGACCGCTCGGAGGCGGCGATCAAGATCGAGACGGTGCTGGGCGCCAAGTACGTGGCGCTCGTCCCGCGGGGTTCGCAGCCACTGGAACCCGAGGAGCGCATCCCGCTGGAGCGGACGGCGTCGCCGTACGACGTCGTGGAGGCCTTCGCCGATCTCTCCTCCACGGTGCAGAAGATGGACACCGCGCAGCTCGCCGCCAGCTTCGAGGTCCTGGCCGAGACCTTCGCCGAGACCCCGGAGGAGGTGCGGACCTCGCTCCAGGGGCTGGCCAGGCTGTCGGACACCATCGCCTCGCGCGACGCGCAGCTGCGGGAGCTGCTGGGAGCGACCCGCCAGGTGACCCAGGTGCTCGCCGACCGCAACGGGGAGTTCACCCAGCTGATCCTCGACTCCAACACCCTGCTCGCCGAGGTGCAGGAGCGGCGCGAGCTCATCGACTCGATCCTGACCAGCACCCAGGAGCTCGCCCGTCAGCTCTCCGGGCTGGCCGACGACAACCGCGAGGCGCTGACCCCGGCGCTGCAGCAGCTGTCCCGGGTCACCGACATCCTGTCGCGCAACCGGGCCGCGCTGGCCCAGACGGTGAAGGAGCTCGCGCCCTTCGTCCGGGTCTTCACCAACACGCTCGGCAACGGTCGGTGGTTCGACAGCTTCGTCAACGACCTGCTGCCCACGGTCGTGGGCGCGGCCGCCTGCACGGCGGCCAGCACGCCCGTGACCGGCTGCATCCCGGGAGGACAGGAATGAGCGGCGCACTGCAGCGAGGTGTCGCGCTGGCTGCGGCCCTGGTGCTCCTGGCCGCGCTCGGCTGGACGGTCCTGCGCCCGGCCGGCCAGTACCGGGTGACCGCCTGGTTCACCGAGACGGTCGGCCTGTACCCGGGCTCGGAGGTCCGGGTGCTCGGCATCCCGATCGGCACCGTCGACGACATCGAGCCGCTGGGCGACAAGGTCCGGGTGGAGATGAGCATCGACGACGACTACGACGTCCCCGCCGACGCGGACGCGATCGTCCTGGCGCCGTCGCTGGTGTCCGACCGGTACGTGCAGCTGGCGCCGGTCTACGACGGCGGCCCCACCATGGGCGACGGCGCGGAGATCCCGCTGGACCGCACCGCCATCCCGGTGGAGCTCGACGCCGTCTACGGCGCGCTCGACGAGCTGTCCGCCGCGCTGGGGCCGGACGGCGCCAACCGGAACGGCGCGCTGTCGGACCTCGTCGACGTCGGGGCGGCCAACCTGGCGGGCAACGGCGAGGCGCTGAACCGCACCCTCACCGGGTTCTCCCAGGCCGTGGAGACCCTGGCGGAGAACCGCGACGACCTGTTCGGCTCCCTGGAGAACCTGCAGACGTTCACCTCCGCGCTGGCCACGATCGACGCCCAGGTCGGCCAGTTCAACGCGAACATGGCCGCGGTGGCCGACCTGCTGGCCGGCGAGCGGCAGGACCTGCAGGAGGCCGTCGCGCTGCTCACCGACGCCCTGGGGGACGTCGCCGGGTTCGTGCGGGACAACACCACCCTGCTCACCACGAACGTCGACCGGCTGGCCGACGTGACCCTGGTCCTCGTGCAGCAGCGGGCCAGGCTCGCCGAGGTGCTCGACGTCGCCCCGGCTGCCCTCGGCAACCTGGCGCGGGCCTACAACCCCGACTACGGCACCCTCGACACGCGGGACAACGGGCTCGGCTCGCTCAACGCCGAGGTGGTCGTCTGCGGCGTCCTCGCCCAGGTGGGCCGGGTGGACCTGGCGGCCGACCTGCCGCTGCCGGTCGACCCCGCCGCGCCGCTGCGCGATGCGACCCAGGAGATCTGCGCCCGGCTGCTCTCCGGGGACGCGAACGCCGACGGCAGTCTCGACGACCTGAACGGCAACGGGCAGCCCGACTACGAGGAGCTCCGCCAGGCCCTCCTCGGTGCAGTCGGTGGCGGCGGGGGCGTTGGCGGCAGCCTGCTGCCGGGCCTGGTGCCGGTCTCCCCGGTGGGTGTCCGATGAGCCGGCGGCTGCAGCGCGCCGCCGCGCTGGCGGCGGCGACCGTGCTCCTGGGCGGCTGCGGCTTCCGGGGGGCCTACTCGTTCGACCTGCCCGGAGGAGCCGACACCGGCGACGACCCGTACACGGTCGAGATCGAGTTCCTCGACGTCCTCGACCTCGTGCCGCAGTCCGGCGTCCGCGTCGCCGACGTGCCGGTCGGGCAGGTGGACTCCATCGAGCTGAACGAGGAGGACTGGACCGCCGTCGTGACGGTCGAGGTCAACGGCGACGTCGAACTGCCGGCCAACGCGGTGGCGGCGATCCAGCAGTCGTCGCTGCTCGGCGAGAAGTACGTGGAGCTGGCTCCCCCCGGGAACCAGGAGCCGGCGGGCAGCCTGCGCGAGGCGCCCCGGATCCCGCTCGACCGCACCAACCGGAACGTCGAGGTGGAGGAGCTGCTCGGGGCGCTGTCACTCGTGCTCAACGGCGGCGGGCTGACCCAGCTCCAGACGATCCACCGCGAGCTCGGGAACGCGCTGGAGGGGCGGGAGACCGAGATCAAGGACACCCTCGACCACCTCGACACGTTCATCGGCGGCCTCGATGCCCAGAAGGCCGAGATCAACCGCGCGCTCGACCGCGCCGACGAGCTGTCGGCCACCCTGGCCGAGCGCACCGCGACCATCGAGAACGCCCTGGACACCATCGGTCCGGGCCTCGACGTCATCAACGAGCAGCGCGACCTGCTCGTGTCGATGCTGGAGGGCCTGGCCCGGCTGGGCGACGTCGGGACGCGGATCATCAACCGGTCGGCCGCCGACACGGTGGAGGACCTCAAGCTCCTGCAGCCGATCCTCAGCCAGCTGGCCGCCGCGGGGCCCGACCTCGCCAACTCGCTCGAGCTGCTGCTGACCTATCCGTTCCCGGACAGCTCGCTCTCGGCGCTGAACTACCGGCAGGCCCAGTCCGGCGGCGTGGCCCTGTTCACCAACATGACCGCCACGGTGGACCTGGATCTGACCCACCTGCTGTGCCGGTACGTCATCGACCAGAACGGCGCACTGCAGGAACTGCCGCTGGAGGAGGCGCTCACGCAGGGCAGGTGCGGCGTCGAAGGCGGCGGCCAGGCCGGCGGCGGGACCGGCGGTTCTCCCATGACGCCGACCTCGTCGGGGGAGGCGCCATCCGGGCTGGGCGGCATCCCCGGCCGGATCCTGGAGCAGGTACCCGGCGCCGACCAGCCGGTGGGCCGCCTCGGCCTGCCGTCCGTGCCGGAGGTGGGGCCGTGATCACCCGCAGCACCAAGCTGAAGCTGCTTGCCTTCGCCACCCTGGCCGTCATGGGCATGGCCTACCTGGGGTTCACCTACGTCGGGCTGGACCGGGTCCTGCTGGGCGGCGGGTACGAGGTGGCGGCCGACTTCCAGGACTCCGGGGGGATCTTCGTCAACGCCGAGGTCACCTACCGGGGTGTCGAGGTCGGCCGGGTCACCGACATGCAGGTCATCGAGGACGGCGTGCGGGTGGTCCTCCGGATCGATCCCGGCGCGGCCCCCATCCCGGCCGACACCGAGGCGGCGGTCGCGACCCGCAGCGCGGTGGGGGAGCAGTACGTCATCCTGCGGCCCACCGGCGCCGGCGAGCCCTACCTCGAGGACGGGGCGGTCATCCCGCAGGAGCGCACCAGCATCCCCGTGCCGGTGGAGCAGATGCTGCTGAACCTGGACGAGCTCGTCGGGTCGATCGACCCGGAGAGCCTGCGGATCGTCGTCGAGGAGCTAGGACGGGCCGTCGAGGGCTCCGGGGACGACCTCGGGCGGCTGATCGACAACGGCGACCTGCTGCTGGCCCGCGCGCAGGAGTCGCTGCCGGAGACGCTCCGGCTGATCACCGACGCGCAGACGGTCCTGGACACCCAGCGGGAGAACCGCACCGCCATCCGCCAGTGGGCGTCGGACCTGCGGCTGTTCACCGACACGCTGGTGGCGATGGACCCGGATCTGCGCACCCTCGTGGTGAACGCGCCCGACGCGAGCCAGTCGCTGCAGGACGTGGTGGACGAGGCCGGCCCGGGCCTGGGATCCCTGGTCCGGAACCTGGACATCCTCAACGGGGTGCAGATCCCCCGGCTGGACGGCGTCCGGCAGATGCTCGTCACCTACCCCGACGCCGTCACCGGCGGGTTCACCGTCGTCCGCCGCGACGAGGACGGCGTGCTCCGTTCGCACTTCGGCTTCGTGCTCAACGCCGGGGAGCCGCACGCGTGCACGTCCGGCTACGTCCCCAGCAGCAGTACGCCCACCCGGGGCGCGGTCGAGAACGTGGACACCGACGCCGTCCGCTGCCAGGTGGTCGACGGCGTCGACCCGCAGCCGGGCGACGACTACGACGAGAACGGCTCGAACATCCGCGGCGCGCAGAACATCGGCCGGGACGGCGGCCGCGGCACGACCGCCCCGCAGGACGAGGTGGGAGCGGGCGGCCCGCTGCCGCCCACGGCGCTTCCCGACCTGGTCAGCGGACTGCTCTCCGCAACGCCGATCGCCACCCTTACGGGCTGACTTGCGGCTCGCCGCAGTCCCACACCAGCCAAGGACGAGGAGGATCGCCCGGGTGACGAGCGAAACGCACGCATGTGCGCTGGCCGAGGAGGAATCCCTGGCCTCTCCGGCTCCCGGTGACGAGCGCGCCGACGAGGGGTCACCGGGCGCTGTCGGCGACGCGGCGGCTGACCGGTCGCGCGGCCGGCTGTCCCTGCCCCTCGTCCCGATCCTGGTCGCGCTGCTGGTCCTGCTCCTCGCCGCGATCGCGTTCCTCTGGCTGACCCGGCCGGGGGAGTCCGCCGTCCGCACCGACGACTACGCCGAGGCGCTGCAGGCGGCGCGGTCGGGCGTCGTCGACCTGACCTCCTTCGATCACCTGACCCTCGACGACGACATCGAGCAGATCAGGCGGGTCGCCACCGGAGACCTCCGCGAGGAGTCGGTGGCCGAGCTCGACGGCCGGCGCCAGCAGATCACCGACCTGCAGGCCGTGGTGAACACCGAGGTCGTGGGGGCCGGCGTCACCCGTGCCGACGGCGACGACGCCACCGTCCTGATGGTCATCCAGTCGACGCAGGAGAGCGCGGCGAGCCCGCAGGCGCAGATCTCGCGCTACCGCATCCAGGTGGACCTGGCGAAGGAGGACGGGCGCTGGCTCCTGTCCGGGATCACGGGAACGGGAGCCGGCGGCGATGACTGATCTCCCCGAAGACCGCATGCCGGACGACCGCCCCCGGCCGACGCCGCGAGCCCGTCCGCGGGTCGGCGCCCGTCCCGGTCCGCGGCCCCGCGTCGCGGGCAGCCGGCGCGACCGCGACGAGACGGCCGAGCCGGGCCGGCCGGCGGTGGCCCCGGAGGCCGCCACGGATCCGGCCGTAACACCGGGGCCGCTGGACGTGGCGCAGCCCCCGGTGGTCGCGCCGCCGGCGGCCGACCCGGCGCCCGCACCGCGCACCGACCGCCCCGGGGTGACGGCCCGAGCCCGGCCGAGCCGGTCGGCAGGGGCCTCCGCCGGGGGACCGGCCGCGGCCCCGGCGGCCGGCACGGTGCGACGGCGTGCCCCGGCAGCCGTACTGGTCCTCGCCCTGCTGTGCGGGCTCGCCGGTGCCGGTGCCGGTGCCGGTGTGCTGCTGTGGCAGCGGCTGGACCCCGCACACGTGGACCCGGCGGTCTTCGCCGCCGCCCGCAGCGGGATCGAGGCCGTCTACGCCTACGACTACGAGGACTCCGAGGGCAGCGTCCAGGGCAAGCTCGACGCGCTCACCGGCGACCTGCGCGACCAGTACGAACGGGACCTCACCCAGGGCGGGATCATCGACACCTACGAGCAGGTCTCGGCGACCACCCGGTACGAGGTGCTCGACATCGGGCTGCAGCAGGTCGACGAAGCCCAGGGCACCGCGACCCTCGTGGTGTTCGGCGAGTACGTCGTCGAGTCGGTGAACAGCGGCACCCAGCCGGCTCCCGAGGGCTCGGAGTGCCAGGTCACCCCGGAGAGTGCGCAGTCCTGCGTGCAGACGGTGCGGGTCGGCCTGGTGCAGACCGACGGCGAGTGGAAGATCAGCGAGCTGACGCTGCTCACGACGAGCTGACCCCCGCGGCCCACCCCGGGCATAGGAGGCTATGCCTACGGTTCCGGCGTCGAATCCATAGGCAGAGCCTCCTATGCCGTCGTCCGTGCGTGCCGGGCTTCGGCGTGGCGGTCCCGCGCACGGGGGCCGGCTGGCATCATGGGTGCCGGCGCACACCCCGCCGGGCCGCTTCCGGGTCCGCGCGTCCCGGGATGTGGTACCGGTCGCACCGGTACCCCCTGCGTGGACACAGCGCCTCACCAGGCGTAGGGTCTCCTGTTGCGCTGCCCTCTGACTGCCTGCCCGCCGAGACGGGTCACGACGGATGCCCGGGAATCCCCCGGACACTGCCCTCGCTGACCGTCGTAGCGGGTGATCCCGGCCGTCGCGGACAGCCTCGCCATTACCGACGACGACCCAGGACGACCCCGCAGCACACCGCCCGCACGTCGTGAGGTCCTTGGAAGGACGCATCTTGGCAGGCTCTCGCCCCACCAGCATCAACCCCAGCACCACCGAATCCGGCCCCTTCGGCCAGCAGAACCAGTCTCCCGTCTCGGGTCCCCGTACCGGCGAGGCCGACCAGGCGAAGATCCCTGGCGCCCCGATCCGCGTCTCCTTCGCCAAGATCTCCGAGCCGCTCGCGGTCCCCGACCTGCTGGCGCTGCAGACCGCGTCGTTCGACTGGCTGGTCGGCAGCCCCGACTGGCGGGCCACCCTCTCGCCCGAGGAGCAGGCCGACGCCGTCGGCGGCCTGGCCGAGATCCTCGAGGAGATCTCCCCGATCGAGGACTTCAGCGGCTCGATGTCGCTGTCCTTCTCCAACCCGCGCTTCGAGGACGTCAAGGCGTCCCTCGAGGAGTGCAAGGACAAGGACATGACCTACGCGGCGCCGCTGTTCGTCACCGCCGAGTTCATGAACAACACCACCGGTGAGATCAAGAGCCAGACGGTGTTCATGGGCGACTTCCCGATCATGACGAACAAGGGCACGTTCGTCATCAACGGGACCGAGCGCGTCGTCGTCTCCCAGCTCGTCCGGAGCCCCGGCGTCTACTTCGACAAGACCCTGGACAAGACGTCGGACAAGGACGTCTTCAGCGCCAAGGTCATCCCCAGCCGTGGTGCGTGGCTGGAGTTCGACGTCGACAAGCGCGACACCGTCGGCGTCCGCATCGACCGCAAGCGCCGCCAGCCGGTCACCGTGCTCCTCAAGGCCCTGGGCTGGGGCGAGGACCGCATCCGCGAGCACTTCCAGTGGTCGCCCACCGTCCTGGCCACCCTGGAGAAGGACCACATCGCCGGGCAGGACGAGGCCCTGCTCGACATCTACCGCAAGCTGCGGCCGGGCGAGCCGCCGACGCGCGAGTCGGCGCAGGCGCTGCTGGAGAACCTGTTCTTCAACCCGAAGCGCTACGACCTCGCCAAGGTCGGCCGCTACAAGGTCAAGAAGAAGCTGGGTGTCGACGTGCCGCAGAGCACCTCGACGCTGACCGAGGACGACATCGTCGCCACCATCGAGTACGTCGTGCGGCTCCACGCCGGCGAGCCCGATCACGGCACCGACGACATCGACCACTTCGGCAACCGCCGCCTGCGCACCGTCGGTGAGCTGATCCAGAACCAGATCCGGGTCGGCCTGTCCCGCATGGAGCGCGTGGTTCGCGAGCGGATGACGACGCAGGACGTCGAGGCGATCACGCCGCAGACCCTGATCAACATCCGGCCGGTCGTCGCCTCCATCAAGGAGTTCTTCGGCACCAGCCAGCTGTCCCAGTTCATGGACCAGACCAACCCGCTCGCGGGCCTGACCCACAAGCGCCGCCTCTCGGCGCTGGGTCCCGGCGGTCTGTCCCGCGAGCGGGCCGGCATGGAGGTGCGCGACGTGCACCCCAGCCACTACGGCCGCATGTGCCCGATCGAGACGCCGGAAGGCCCGAACATCGGCCTGATCGGTTCGCTGTCCTCGTTCGGCCGGGTGAACCCGTTCGGCTTCATCGAGACGCCGTACCGCAAGGTCGAGAACGGCACCGTCACGACCCAGATCGACTACCTGACCGCCGACGAGGAGGACCGCTTCGTCGTCGCGCAGGCCAACAGCCCGCTCGACGCGCAGGGTCGCCTCGCCGAGGAGCGCGTCCTGGTCCGCACCAAGGGCGGTGAGGTCGACTACCTCGCCCCCGAGAACGTGGACTACATGGACGTCTCGCCGCGGCAGATGACCTCGGTCGCGACGGCGATGATCCCGTTCCTCGAGCACGACGACGCCAACCGTGCGCTCATGGGCGCGAACATGCAGCGTCAGGCGGTGCCGCTGCTGCGCAGCGAGGCCCCGCTGGTCGGTACCGGCATGGAGTTGCGCGCCGCCGTCGACGCCGGCGACGTCGTCGTGGCGGAGAAGGCCGGTGTGGTCGAGGACTCCACTGCCGACTACGTCACCGTCATGGCCGACGACGGCACCCGGCAGACCTACCGGCTGCTGAAGTTCCGCCGGTCGAACCAGGGCACCTCGATCAACCAGAGCCCCGTCGTGGACGAGGGTCAGCGGGTCGAGGTGGGCCAGGTCATCGCCGACGGGCCGTGCACCGACCAGGGCGAGATGGCGCTGGGCAAGAACCTGCTCGTCGCCTTCATGCCGTGGGAGGGCCACAACTACGAGGACGCGATCATCCTGTCGCAGCGCCTCGTGCAGGACGACGTCCTGTCCTCGATCCACATCGAGGAGTTCGAGGTCGACGCCCGCGACACCAAGCTCGGCGCCGAGGAGATCACCCGGGACATCCCGAACGTCTCCGAGGACGTGCTCGCCGACCTGGACGAGCGCGGCATCATCCGCATCGGCGCCGAGGTCGTCCCCGGCGACATCCTCGTCGGCAAGGTGACGCCCAAGGGCGAGACCGAGCTGACGCCCGAGGAGCGGCTGCTGCGGGCGATCTTCGGTGAGAAGGCTCGCGAGGTCCGCGACACCAGCCTCAAGGTGAAGCACGGGGAGTCCGGCAAGGTCATCGGTGTCCGCGTGTTCTCGCGCGAGGACGGCGACGAGCTGCCTGCCGGCGTCAACGAGCTGATCCGGGTCTACGTCGCCCAGATGCGCAAGATCTCCGATGGCGACAAGCTCGCCGGGCGCCACGGCAACAAGGGCGTCATCTCGAAGATCCTGCCGCAGGAGGACATGCCGTTCCTCGAGGACGGCACCCCGGTCGACATCGTGCTCAACCCGCTCGGCGTCCCCGGCCGGATGAACGTCGGCCAGGTGCTGGAGACCCACCTCGGGTGGGTCGCCAAGCAGGGCTGGCAGGTCGAGGGCAACCCGGACTGGGCGAAGAACCTGCCCGAGGCCGCGAAGTCGGCGGGTCCGGGCACGCGCACGGCGACGCCGGTGTTCGACGGTGCGCGCGAGGAGGAGATCGTCGGGCTGCTCGGCTCCACGACCCCGAACCGCGACGGCGACCGGATGGTCAAGGAGACCGGCAAGGCGCGGCTGTTCGACGGCCGCTCCGGGGAGCCCTTCCCCGAGCCGATCTCGGTGGGCTACGTCTACATCCTGAAGCTGCTGCACCTGGTCGACGACAAGATCCACGCCCGTTCGACCGGCCCGTACTCGATGATCACGCAGCAGCCGCTGGGTGGTAAGGCGCAGTTCGGTGGTCAGCGCTTCGGCGAGATGGAGTGCTGGGCGATGCAGGCCTACGGCGCGGCCTACGCGCTGCAGGAGCTGCTCACCATCAAGTCCGACGACATCCTCGGCCGCGTCAAGGTCTACGAGGCGATCGTCAAGGGCGAGAACATCCCCGAGCCGGGCATCCCGGAGTCGTTCAAGGTGTTGCTCAAGGAGCTGCAGTCGCTCTGCCTCAACGTCGAGGTGCTGTCCGGTGACGGGCAGGCGATCGAGCTGCGCGACACCGACGACGAGGTATTCCGGGCCGCGGAGGAGCTGGGCATCGACCTGTCCCGCCGCGAGCCCTCCAGCGTCGAAGACGTGTGATCGGTTGCCGGCCGGTCCTGAGCAGTCAGGGCCGGCCGGCACCCCTCCTCAGCCATCAGTTCGAAAGTGCAGTACTCGATCCCCGGAAAGGGGTCATCACGTTGCTCGACGTCAACTTCTTCGATGAGTTGCGCATCGGCCTGGCCACCGGCGACGACATCCGCCAGTGGTCGCACGGTGAGGTGAAGAAGCCCGAGACCATCAACTACCGGACGCTGCGGCCGGAGAAGGATGGTCTGTTCTGCGAGAAGATCTTCGGTCCCACCCGGGACTGGGAGTGCTACTGCGGCAAGTACAAGCGGGTCCGGTTCAAGGGCATCATCTGCGAGCGCTGCGGCGTCGAGGTGACCCGGGCCAAGGTCCGTCGTGAGCGGATGGGCCACATCGAGCTGGCCGCTCCGGTCACCCACATCTGGTTCTTCAAGGGCGTTCCCTCGCGCCTGGGCTACCTGCTCGACCTGGCGCCCAAGGACCTCGAGAAGATCATCTACTTCGCGGCCTACATGATCACCTCGGTCGACGGCGAGGCGCGGCACCGCGACCTCTCGACCATCGAGGCCGAGATCAGCGCCGAGAAGTCCAACCTCGAGGGCCGGCGTGACGCCGACGTCGAGGCCCGCCAGCAGAAGCTGGAGGCCGACCTCGCCGAGCTCGAGGCCGAGGGTGCCAAGTCCGACGTGCGCCGCAAGGTGCGCGAGGGCGGCGAGCGCGAGATGCGCCAGCTGCGGGACCGCGCCCAGCGGGAGATCGACCGCCTCGACGAGGTGATGGACACCTTCCGCAAGCTCGAGGTCAAGCAGCTCATCGCCGACGAGGGCCTCTACCGCGAGCTGCGCGACCGCTTCGGTGAGTACTTCGAGGGTGGCATGGGCGCCGCGGCGCTGCAGAAGCTGCTCGCGAGCTTCGACCTCGACGCCGAGGCCGTCTCGCTGCGGGAGACCATCCGCAGCGGCAAGGGCCAGCGCAAGCTGCGGGCCCTCAAGCGGCTGAAGGTCGTCGCGGCCTTCCAGCAGACCCGCAACTCGCCCATGGGCATGGTGCTGGACTGCGTGCCGGTCATCCCGCCGGACCTGCGCCCGATGGTGCAGCTCGACGGTGGCCGCTTCGCCACCAGCGACATGAATGACCTGTACCGCCGGGTCATCAACCGGAACAACCGGCTGAAGCGGCTGCTCGACCTCGGCGCCCCCGAGATCATCGTCAACAACGAGAAGCGGATGCTCCAGGAGTCCGTGGACGCGCTGTTCGACAACGGCCGTCGCGGCCGGCCGGTCACCGGCCCGGGCAACCGCCCGCTGAAGTCGCTGAGCGACCTGCTCAAGGGCAAGCAGGGCCGGTTCCGCCAGAACCTCCTCGGCAAGCGCGTCGACTACTCCGGCCGTTCGGTCATCGTCGTCGGCCCGCAGCTGAAGCTGCACCAGTGCGGCCTGCCCAAGCAGATGGCGCTGGAGCTGTTCAAGCCCTTCGTCATGAAGCGGCTGGTCGACCTCAACCACGCGCAGAACATCAAGTCCGCCAAGCGGATGGTCGAGCGTGCGCGCCCGGTCGTGTGGGACGTGCTGGAAGAGGTCATCACCGAGCACCCGGTGCTGCTCAACCGGGCGCCGACGCTGCACCGTCTGGGCATCCAGGCCTTCGAGCCGCAGCTGGTCGAGGGCAAGGCCATCCAGATCCACCCGCTGGTCTGCACCGCGTTCAACGCGGACTTCGACGGTGACCAGATGGCGGTGCACCTGCCGCTGTCGGCCGAGGCGCAGGCCGAGGCCCGGATCCTGATGCTGTCGAGCAACAACATCCTGAGCCCGGCCGATGGTCGCCCGATCACCGCGCCGACCCAGGACATGGTGTTGGGCCTGTACCACCTCACGACGCTGGTGGCCTCGCCGCTGGAGGCCGACGGCGGTCACCCGCGCGCCTTCTCGTCGGCCGCCGAGGCGGTCATGGCGTACGACAAGGGCGACCTGGCCCTGCAGGAGCGGGCCTGGATTCGTCTGGACGAGGTCTACGGCGTCGACAACGGCACGGTGAACGAGCCGTGGGAGCAGCCGGAGGACTGGACGCCGGGTGCTCCCGCGCTCGTGCAGACCAGCCTGGGCCGGGTGCTGTTCAACGAGGCCCTGCCCGAGGACTACCGCTTCGTCAACTACCAGGTGCCGAAGAAGGAGCTCGGGGCGATCGTCAACGACCTCGCCGAGCGCTACCCCAAGGTGCAGGTCGCGGCGACGCTGGACGCGCTGAAGGCCGCCGGGTTCCACTGGGCCACCCGGGCCGGCATCACGATCGCCATCGACGACGTCGTCACGCCGCCGTCGAAGCAGGCGATCCTCGACCGGCACGAGGACGAGGCCGCCAAGATCGAGCGCCAGTACGAGCGCGGTGTCATCACCGACGCCGAGCGTCGTGGGGAGCTCATCGAGATCTGGACCCGCGCGCGGGCCGAGGTCAGCCAGGCGATGGTGGACAACTTCCCGACCACCAACCCGGTCTGGGTCATGGTCAACTCGGGCGCCCGAGGCAACATGATGCAGATCAGCCAGATCGCCGGTATGCGCGGTCTGGTCGCCAACCCCAAGGGCGAGATCATCCCGCGGCCGATCAAGGCGAACTTCCGCGAGGGTCTGTCCGTGCTGGAGTACTTCATCTCCACGCACGGTGCCCGCAAGGGCCTGGCCGACACGGCGCTCCGTACCGCCGACTCCGGCTACCTCACCCGCCGGCTGGTCGACGTCTCGCAGGACGTCATCATCCGCGAGGAGGACTGCGGCACCGACCGCGGCGTCCTCATGCCGATCGGCACCGTCGTGGACGGCACGGTCACCCGTGACGCCCACGTGGAGACCAGCGTCTACGCCCGCGCCCTCGCCGCCGACGTGGTGGCCGAGGACGGGACGGTCATCGCCCAGGCGAACAGCGACCTGGGTGACGTCCTCATCCAGACGCTGATCGACGCCCAGGTGTCCGAGGTCAAGGTCCGCTGCGTCCTGACCTGCGAGTCGCTGCTGGGCACCTGCGCCACCTGCTACGGCCGGTCGCTGGCGACCGGCAAGCTCGTGGACGTCGGCGAGGCGGTCGGGATCATCGCCGCCCAGTCGATCGGTGAGCCCGGCACCCAGCTGACGATGCGCACGTTCCACACCGGTGGTGTCGCGGGTGAGGACATCACCCACGGTCTGCCGCGCGTGGTCGAGCTCTTCGAGGCCCGCGTGCCCAAGGGCAAGGCGCCGATCGCCGAGCTGGCCGGCACCGTCCGGATCGAGGACGGCGAGCAGTTCCGGAAGCTCACCATCACCCCGGACGACGGCTCCGAGGAGGTCGTCTACGACAAGCTGTCGCGCCGCTCGCGGCTGCGCGTCGAGGACGGTGCGCACGTCGAGGTCGGCGAGCAGCTCACCGAGGGTGCCGTCGACCCGCACGAGGTGCTGCGGATCATGGGCCCGCGCGAGGTGCAGCTGCACCTGGTGCGCGAGGTCCAGGAGGTCTACCGCAGCCAGGGCGTGTCGATCCACGACAAGCACATCGAGGTGATCATCCGCCAGATGCTCAAGCGGGTGACCATCATCGACTCGGGCGCCACGGAGTTCCTGCCGGGTGCGCTGGTCGAGCGGACGATCTTCGAGACCGAGAACCGTCGGGTCGTCGCCGAGGGCGGCGAGCCGGCCTCGGCCCGTCCGGTGCTCATGGGCATCACCAAGGCCTCGCTCGCGACCGAGTCGTGGCTGTCGGCCGCCTCCTTCCAGGAGACGACCAAGGTGCTCACCGACGCCGCGATCCAGGGCAAGAGCGACAGCCTGCTCGGGCTCAAGGAGAACGTGATCATCGGAAAGCTGATCCCGGCCGGTACCGGCATCAGCCGCTACCGGAACATCGCGGTCGAGCCGACCGAGGAGGCGCGTGCCGCCGTCTACACCATGGCCGGCTACGAGGACGGGCAGTACTACAGCCCGGACGTCTTCGGTCAGGGCACCGGCGAGGCCGTGCGCCTCGAGGAGTACGACTGGCGGGGCTGATCCCCGGTAGGCAGTGACGAGAGGGCCCCCAGATCCGAAACCGGATCTGGGGGCCCTGTCGCGTCCGCGGCCGCCTCGTTGATCAGGTCACCTGATCGTCAGGGGTCCTGGCTCACCGTCGACGCTGAGCCAGGACCCCACCAGGTGAGCCAGGATGGCGGCAGGCGCCGCCCGCGGGCGCCTTCAGCCGGCGAGGCGTTTCATGGTCTCGACCGTCCGGAGCCGGCCCTCGCGGGTGCCGTCCAGCGGCTGCAGCATCAGCGTGGTCACGCCCGCCTCGTGGAAGGCGGCGATCCGCTCGGCGACGTGGCCCTCCGGACCGATGAGCGACGCCGCCCGCACCAGCTCCTCGGGCACCGCGGCGGCGGCCTCGTCCTTCTTGCCGTCCAGGTAGAGGTCCTGGATCAGCGTGGCCTCGGACTCGTAGCCGTAGCGCACGGCGAGGTCGTTGTAGAAGTTCTTCCCCCGGGCGCCCATGCCCCCGATGTACAGCGCCAGCGCCGGCCGGACGAAGTCCAGCAGCGGCTCGACGTCGTCCCCGATGGCCACCGGGACGCCGGTGATGACCTGCAGGTCACCCAGCGCGGGGTCGCGCCTGGCCTTGCCGGCGGCGAGGGAGTCGCCCCACACGGAGGCCGCCTTCTCGGGCACGAAGAAGATCGGCTCCCAGGCCTCGGCGATCTCCGCGGCCAGCTCGACGTTCTTCGGGCCCAGGGCGGCCAGCATCACCGGGATGCGCTCACGCACGGGAGTGTTGATCAGCTTCAGCGGCTTACCGAGGCCCGTGCCCTGGTCGGCCGGCAGGGGAACGGTGTACTTCTTGCCGGCGTGGTCCAGCCGCTCCCGGCGCCACACCTGGCGGCAGATCTCCACGATCTCCCGGGTCCGCTGCAGCGGGGCGTCGTAGGGAAGCCCGTGCCAGCCCTCGATCACCTGGGGGCCGGAGGCGCCCAGGCCCAGGGTGAAGCGTCCGCCGGAGACGAAGTCCAGGCCGGCCGCCGTCATCGCGGTGAGGGCGGGCGTTCGGCTGTAGATGGGCAGGATGCCGCTGAGCAGCTCCACGCGCTCCGTCACCGCCGCCAGGTACCCGAGCTGGCTCACCGCGTCGAAGGTGTACACCTCCGCCACCATGGCGAGGTCGAGACCGGCGGCCTCCAGGTCGCGGATCTCCGCCGCGGTCTCCTGGAAGCCCCCGCTGTAGCTGGCCTGGATGCCGATGCGCACGTGCTCTCCTCTGTTCTCGCGGCACCACCGTTGGCGCCGTCCGCACGGTATCGGGCGGCGCGCGGGGGAGCCGCGGAGCTGTCGTGCAGCCGCAGCGGGCGGTAGCGTCCGGGGCTCCGGGCGCCCGCCCGCCTCACCGCGGTCGACGTGTCGACGCGGGTGTGAGGGACCCGGCTTTGACCCGTTCCGAAGGCGCGGGTATCGTGGTCAGCCGTGCCCAGGGTGCCCTGGGCCTGCTCCCGTTCGCGGTGCGCCTGGGTAGCCGGAGGGCTCGTCCTCCTGGCCGCCGGGGACCGCCCATCCGGCCCGACCGGAGGGTGGCGGCGCCGAGTCGCGAGGGGCAACCGAGTTCGGTCCGACACCGGGCCGGTCCCGGGAAGGGCGACACGCCCGACCGCGGGGGCCGGACGGCGGAACACGGCCGCGTTCGGGAAGGTTCCGCCAGGAGCCGGCACCCGAGCACCACAGCAGAGCAGCACAGTCTCTAGGACCAACAGACAGCACCACCCCAGCGCAGGTAGGAGATCCAGGCCCCTCATGCCCACGATCAACCAGCTGGTCCGCAAGGGCCGCGAGGACAAGGTCGTCAAGACCACGACCCCGGCGCTGAAGGGTTCCCCTCAGCGTCGCGGCGTGTGCACCCGCGTGTACACGACGACTCCGAAGAAGCCGAACTCGGCGCTGCGGAAGGTCGCCCGCGTCCGCCTCACCAGTGGCATCGAGGTCACCGCCTACATCCCCGGTGTCGGTCACAACCTGCAGGAGCACTCGATGGTGCTCGTGCGTGGTGGCCGGGTGAAGGACCTCCCGGGTGTGCGGTACAAGATCATCCGCGGCTCGCTGGACACCCAGGGTGTCCGCAACCGCAAGCAGGCACGCAGCAAGTACGGCGCCAAGAAGGAGAAGAGCTAATGCCTCGCAAGGGCCCCGCGCCGAAGCGTCCGCTGGTCGCCGACCCGGTGTACCAGTCGCAGCTGGTCACCCAGCTGGTGAACAAGGTGCTGGTCGATGGCAAGCGCTCGATCGCCGAGGCGATCGTCTACGGCGCCCTCGAGGGCGCCCGCGCGAAGAGCGACACCGACCCGGTCGTCACGCTCAAGCGCGCGCTGGACAACGTCAAGCCGGCCCTCGAGGTCCGCAGCCGCCGCGTCGGTGGCGCGACCTACCAGGTCCCCGTCGAGGTGCGCCCTTCGCGGAGCACCACGCTCGGCCTGCGCTGGCTGATCCAGTACAGCCGGGCTCGTCGTGAGAAGACGATGACCGAGCGCCTGATGAACGAGCTGCTCGACGCGAGCAACGGTCTGGGTGCCGCCGTCAAGCGGCGCGAGGACACGCACAAGATGGCCGAGTCGAACAAGGCCTTCGCGCACTACCGCTGGTGACGTCCGTCCACCAGCACCCGCGGCCGGCGGGACGTCCGGGCCACCCCCGGAACCCGCTCGCGGACCAGAACCAAGAGGAGAAGTAATGGCCAGCAACGAGGCCCAGCTGCGGAAGACCCGGAACATCGGGATCATGGCGCACATCGACGCCGGCAAGACCACCACGACCGAGCGCATCCTCTTCTACACCGGTATCACGTACAAGATCGGTGAGGTCCACGACGGCGCGGCCACGATGGACTGGATGGAGCAGGAGCAGGAGCGCGGCATCACCATCACGTCGGCCGCGACGAAGTGCTCGTGGAACGGTCACGACATCAACATCATCGACACCCCCGGGCACGTCGACTTCACCGTCGAGGTGGAGCGGTCGCTGCGGGTGCTCGACGGTGCGGTGGCGGTGTACGACGGTGTCGCCGGCGTCGAGCCGCAGACCGAGCAGGTGTGGCGTCAGGCCGAGAAGTACGGCGTCCCGCGCATGTGCTTCGTGAACAAGCTCGACCGCACCGGTGCCGACTTCTTCCGCTGCGTCGACATGATGGTGGAGCGGCTGGCGGCCAACCCGCTGGTGCTCCAGCTGCCCATCGGTGCCGAGGCCGACTTCATCGGCGTCATCGACCTGGTCACCATGAAGGCCCTCACGTGGCGTGGCGAGACCAAGATGGGCGAGGACTACGCGGTCGAGGAGATCCCGGCCGAGCTGGCCGACCAGGCCGCCGAGTACCGCGAGAAGCTGCTCGAGAACATCGCGGACTTCGACGACTCGCTGATGGAGGACTACCTCGGTGGCGAGGAGATCGAGGTCGACCGGCTGAAGGCGGCCATCCGCAAGGCCACCATCGGCGGCCAGGTCAACCCGGTCCTCACCGGCACCGCGTTCAAGAACAAGGGTGTGCAGCCCCTCCTCGACGCGGTCGTCGACTACCTGCCCAGCCCGCTGGACATCGAGGCGATCGTCGGCACCGCCCTGGACGGCGAGACCGAGGTCCTGCGGCACGCCGACGAGGACGAGCCGTTCTCGGCCCTGGCCTTCAAGATCCAGACCGACCAGCACCTGGGCAAGCTGACCTACGTCCGCGTCTACTCCGGCCGGCTCGACGCCGGGTCCGCGGTGCTCAACAGCACCAAGGACCGCAAGGAGCGGATCGGCAAGATCTACCAGATGCACGCGAACAAGCGCGAAGAGCGCGCGGGCGTGGGCGCCGGTCAGATCGTGGCGGTCAACGGCCTCAAGCAGACGACGACGGGCGACACCCTCTGCGATCCGCAGAAGCCGGTGATCCTCGAGTCGATGACCTTCCCCGCTCCGGTCATCTCGGTCGCCATCGAGCCGAAGACCAAGAGCGACCAGGAGAAGCTGGGCACCGCGATCCAGAAGCTCGCCGAGGAGGACCCGACCTTCCAGGTGAAGCTGGACGAGGAGACCGGTCAGACGGTCATCTCCGGCATGGGCGAGCTCCACCTGGAGATCCTGGTGGACCGCATGCGCCGCGAGTTCAACGTCGAGGCCAACGTCGGCAAGCCGCAGGTGGCCTACCGCGAGACGATCCGCAAGGCCGTCGAGCGGTACGACTACACGCACAAGAAGCAGACGGGTGGCTCCGGGCAGTTCGCGAAGGTCCAGATCGCGATCGAGCCGCTCGAGATGACTGCCGACTCGGCGACCTACGAGTTCCAGAACAAGGTCACCGGCGGCCGCATCCCGAAGGAGTACATCCCTTCGGTCGACCAGGGCATGCAGGACGCCATGCAGTACGGCGTGCTGGCCGGCTACCCGATGGTGGGCGTCCGGGCGAGCCTGCTCGACGGGCAGTACCACGAGGTCGACTCCTCGGAGATGGCCTTCAAGATCGCCGGTTCGATCGCCTTCAAGGAGGCGGCGCGCAAGGCCAGCCCGGCCCTGCTCGAGCCGCTGATGGCGGTCGAGGTGACGACGCCCGAGGACAACATGGGCGACGTCATCGGCGACCTCAACTCCCGCCGCGGGACCATCCAGGCGATGGAGGAGCGCTCCGGCGCCCGCGTCGTCAAGGCCCTGGTGCCGCTGTCGGAGATGTTCGGCTACGTGGGCGACCTGCGCAGCCGCACCCAGGGACGGGCGAGCTACTCGATGGTGTTCGACTCGTACGCCGAGGTCCCGGCCAACGTCGCCAAGGAGATCATCGCGAAGGTGACGGGGGAGTGAGCATCGCAGGGCCGTCGGCGGCCCGAGGAGCGCAGCGTTCCCGGAACCGAGCCATGGTCGCCGCCAAGGTGACCGGCGAGTAACTGGCGAGTAACCGGAATGCGGGCCCAGCGTCCGCGTTCTCCGAGCAGAGCCCCACCCCAGAGCACGCACCACCTGCGTAACCACGAGGAGAGGAACCCAGTGGCCAAGGCCAAGTTCGAGCGGACCAAGCCGCACGTCAACATCGGCACCATCGGGCACATCGACCACGGCAAGACGACGCTGACCGCGGCGATCACCAAGGTCCTGCACGACAAGTACCCGAACCTCAACGAGGCCTCGGCGTTCGACCAGATCGACAAGGCGCCCGAGGAGAAGGCTCGCGGCATCACGATCTCGATCGCGCACGTCGAGTACCAGACCGAGAACCGGCACTACGCGCACGTCGACTGCCCCGGGCACGCCGACTACATCAAGAACATGATCACCGGTGCGGCGCAGATGGACGGCGCCATCCTGGTCGTGGCCGCTACCGACGGCCCGATGCCGCAGACCAAGGAGCACGTCCTCCTGGCCCGCCAGGTCGGCGTCCCCTACATCGTCGTGGCGCTCAACAAGGCCGACATGGTCGACGACGAGGAGATCCTGGAGCTCGTCGAGCTCGAGGTCCGCGAGCTGCTCTCCGAGTACGAGTTCCCGGGTGACGACGTCCCCGTGGTCCGCGTGTCGGCGCTGAAGGCCCTCGAGGGCGACGCCGAGTGGGGCGACAAGCTCATGGAGCTGATGAACGCCGTCGACACCGCGATCCCGGAGCCGGAGCGCGAGATCGACAAGCCGTTCCTCATGCCCGTCGAGGACGTCTTCACGATCACCGGTCGTGGCACCGTCGTCACCGGTCGCGTCGAGCGCGGCATCGTCAAGGTCTCCGAGGAGATCGAGATCGTCGGTATCCGTGAGGGTTCGACGAAGACGACCGTCACCGGCGTCGAGATGTTCCGCAAGCTGCTCGACCAGGGTCAGGCCGGCGACAACGTGGGTCTGCTCCTGCGCGGCATCAAGCGCGAGGACGTGGAGCGCGGCCAGGTCGTCGTGAAGCCCGGCTCGATCACCCCGCACACCAACTTCGAGGGTTCGGTCTACATCCTCTCGAAGGACGAGGGTGGCCGTCACACGCCGTTCTTCAACAACTACCGTCCCCAGTTCTACTTCCGGACGACGGACGTCACCGGCGTCGTGACCCTGCCGGCCGGCACCGAGATGGTCATGCCGGGCGACAACACCGAGATGACGGTGGAGCTCATCCAGCCCATCGCCATGGAGGAGGGCCTGCGTTTCGCCATCCGCGAGGGTGGCCGTACCGTCGGCGCCGGCCGGGTCGTCAAGATCAACAAGTAACACCTCGGACGGGCGGCGGCCGCTGGCCGGTCGCCGCCCGGCCAGGGTGCGGGTTCCCTCACCAGCACCCGCAGACGGGTCAACAGACCCACTCGAACTTTCACAACCGATCGGCAGGAGCAGAAGACAGCGATGGCGGGACAGAAGATCCGCATCCGGCTGAAGGCCTACGACCACGAGGCGATCGATGCCTCGGCGCGACGCATCGTGGAGACGGTCACCAAGACCGGAGCCCGAGTGGTCGGCCCCGTGCCGCTGCCGACGGAGAAGAACGTGTACGCGGTGATCCGCTCGCCGCACAAGTACAAGGACTCGTTCGAGCACTTCGAGATGCGCACGCACAAGCGGCTCATCGACATCCTCGACCCGACGCCGAAGACGGTGGACGCGCTCATGCGCATCGACCTGCCGGCCTCGGTCGACGTCAACATTCAGTAAGGGCAGTCAGCAGACATGGCGAGCACATTTCGCGGTCTCCTCGGCGAGAAGCTGGGGATGACCCAGGTTTTCGACGAGAACAACCGTCTCGTGCCGGTGACCGTCGTCAAGGCGGGCCCGTGTGTGGTGACCCAGGTGCGCACCCCCGAGGTCGACGGCTACTCCGCCGTCCAGCTCGGTTTTGGTGAGATCGACCCGCGCAAGGTGAACCGTCCCGAGGGCGGGCACTTCACCAAGGCGGGCGTGACGCCGCGGCGGCACCTGGTGGAACTGCGCACGGAGGACGCCGGCAACTACACGGTCGGCCAGGAGCTGACCACCGAGGTCTTCGACGGCGTGGCCAAGGTCGACGTCATCGGAACCAGCAAGGGCAAGGGCACCGCCGGTGTCATGAAGCGCCACGGCTTCAAGGGTCTGGGCGCCAGCCACGGCACCCACCGCAAGCACCGTGCCCCCGGTTCCATCGGTGGCGCGTCGACCCCCGGCCGGGTCTTCAAGGGCCTGCGCATGGCCGGTCGCATGGGCGCGGTCAAGACCACGACCCTCTCGCTCAACGTCCACAGGGTGGACGCCGAGCGGGGCCTGCTGCTGATCAAGGGCGCCATCCCCGGCCCGAAGGGCGGCCTCGTGCTGGTCCGTTCGGCCGTCAAGGGTGGCCCCGTGGGGAGTGACGACAAGTGACCCAGTCCACCGAGACGCGCACCGACCGCCAGGTCGACGTGCGCACCCCGGCGGGGGAGACTTCCGGCAGCGTCACGCTCCCCGGTGAGCTCTTCGACGCCAACGCCAACGTCTCGCTCATGCACCAGGTCGTCGTGGCCCAGCTGGCCGCGGCCCGCCAGGGCACGCACGCGACCAAGACGCGGGCCCAGGTCCGCGGTGGTGGCGTGAAGCCGTACCGGCAGAAGGGCACCGGGCGGGCCCGTCAGGGCTCGATCCGCGCTCCGCAGTTCTCCGGCGGTGGAATCGTGCACGGCCCGCAGCCGCGGGACTACACCCAGCGGACGCCGAAGAAGATGAAGGCCGCCGCGCTGCGCGGTGCGCTCTCCGACCGGGCTCGTGAGGGCCGGGTGCACGTGGTCTCAGCCTTCGTGGACGGCGACGCCCCGAAGACGAAGGCCGCTCTCGCCACGCTGAACGCGGTGACCCAGGCCAAGCGGGTCCTGATCGTCCTCGACCGGGACGACGTCCTCAACTGGGTCAGCCTGCGCAACGTGCCTGAGGTCCACCTCATCGAGGCCGGCCAGCTGAACACCTACGACGTGCTGGTGTCCGACGAGGTCATCTTCACCGAGGCCGCGCTGGCCGAGTTCGTCGCCGGGCCGGTCAAGGGCAAGCGCTCGAGCACCGACCTGCCGGACCTCGCCACCCACGAGATCCCCGGTGGCGTTCCGTCCATCGCCCCCGCCGTCGGTGAGGGCACCGTCGAAGAGACCACCGAGGAGAAGGCATGAGCGTCCGCGATCCCCGGGACGTCCTGCTCGCCCCGGTCATCTCCGAGAAGAGCTACGGGCTGCTCGACAGCAACCAGTACACCTTCATCGTGCTGCCCGAGGCCAACAAGACGCAGATCAAGATCGCGGTCGAGCAGATCTTCAAGGTGAAGGTCCTCGGCGTGAACACGATCAACCGCCAGGGCAAGCGCAAGCGCAGCCGGGGCACGCAGATGGGCAAGCGCAAGGACACCAAGCGCGCCATCGTCTCCCTCGCCCCCGGCGACCGCATCGAGATCTTCGGCGGCCCGGGCGCGTAAGCGACCCGACCACCGACCGGACCAGAGAGAACAGACAGGGACTCACGACCCATGGCTATCCGCAAGTACAAGCCGACGACGCCGGGCCGCCGCGGCTCCAGCGTCGCCGACTTCGCCGAGGTCACCCGCGACCATCCCGAGAAGTCGCTGGTCCGGCCGCTGCACGGTCGTGGCGGGCGCAACGTCCACGGCAAGGTCACCGCCCGCCACCAGGGTGGTGGTCACAAGCGCGCCTACCGGCTGATCGACTTCCGCCGGGCGGACAAGGACGGCGTGCCGGCCAAGGTCGCGCACATCGAGTACGACCCGAACCGCACCTCCCGGATCGCACTGCTGCACTACGCCGACGGCGAGAAGCGCTACATCCTCGCGCCGGCGAAACTGAAGCAGGGCGACACGGTGGAGTGCGGGCCCGCGGCCGACATCAAGCCGGGCAACAACCTGCCGCTGCGGAACATCCCCGTCGGCACCGTGGTTCATGCCATCGAGCTCCGTCCCGGTGGCGGCGCCAAGATCGCCCGTTCTGCGGGTACCAGCGTCCAGCTGGTCGCCCGTGAAGGCCGGTTCGCGCAGCTGCGCATGCCGTCGGGCGAGATCCGCAACGTCGACGTGCGCTGCCGCGCGACCGTCGGCGAGGTGGGCAACGCCGAGCAGTCGAACATCAACTGGGGCAAGGCCGGCCGGATGCGGTGGAAGGGCAAGCGCCCGACCGTCCGTGGTGTCGCCATGAACCCGGTCGACCACCCGCACGGTGGTGGTGAGGGCAAGACCTCCGGTGGTCGCCACCCGGTGAACCCGAAGGGCAAGCCGGAGGGCCGGACGCGCAAGCGGAAGGCCAGTGACGCCCTGATCGTGCGCCGCCGGCGCACCAACAAGAAGCGCTGAGCCCGGGTTCCCCGGCGGTTATGGAGAGTCCGTTATGCCACGCAGCCTGAAGAAGGGCCCGTTCGTCGACGACCACCTGCTCAAGAAGGTGGACGCTCAGAACGACAAGGGCACCAAGAACGTGATCCGTACCTGGTCACGCCGCTCGACGATCATCCCGGACATGCTGGGTCATACCCTCGCGGTGCACGACGGCCGCAAGCACGTCCCGGTGTTCGTCACTGAGGCGATGGTCGGGCACAAGCTCGGGGAGTTCGCGCCCACGCGCACCTTCCGCGGGCACATCAAGGACGACCGCCGCTCGCGGCGGGGCTGACCAGGTAGAGAGAGATTCAGATGACTTCCCAGTTGGGACAGGAGGCGCCGGTCGCCCGGGCTACGGCCCGGTTCGTCCGCGTGACCCCCATGAAGGCCCGCCGGGTGGTGGATCTCATCCGCTACCTGCCGACCGACGAGGCCCTGGCGCTGCTGCGGTTCGCTCCGCAGTCGGCCAGTGAGCCGGTCGCCAAGGTCGTCGCCAGCGCGGTGGCCAACGCCGAGCACAACCTGCAGCTGGACCCGGCTGCCCTGGTGGTGAGCGCGGCCTACGTCGACGAGGGCCCCACGCTCAAGCGGATCCGTCCGCGGGCCCAGGGCCGGGCGTTCCGCATCAACAAGCGGACCAGCCACATCACCGTCGAGGTGAGCGAGGTCGCCACCAGCGCCGAGCTCGCGCAGAAGTCGCGCAAGGCGCGTCGGGACACCGGCCAGTCCGGCCCGGCCACCCAGCAGACGAACAACACGAGGGGAGGGACCCGCTAGTGGGTCAGAAGGTCAACCCGCACGGGTTCCGGCTCGGGATCACCACCGACTACAAGTCCCGGTGGTACGCGGACAAGCTGTACAAGGACTACGTCAAGGAAGACGTCGCGATCCGCAAGCTCATGTCCAAGGGCATGGAGCGGGCCGGCATCTCCAAGGTGGAGATCGAGCGCACCCGCGACCGGGTCCGCGTCGACATCCACACCGCCCGGCCGGGCATCGTCATCGGCCGGCGCGGTGCCGAGGCCGACCGCATCCGCGGGGAGCTGGAGAAGCTCACCGGCAAGCAGGTGCAGCTGAACATCCTCGAGGTCAAGAACCCCGAGTCCGATGCGCAGCTCGTCGCCCAGGGCGTCGCAGAGCAGCTGTCCAGCCGCGTCAGCTTCCGTCGTGCCATGCGCAAGGCGATGCAGTCGGCGCAGCGCAGCCCGCAGGTCAAGGGCATCCGGGTGCAGTGCTCGGGTCGCCTGGGCGGCACGGAGATGAGCCGGTCGGAGTTCTACCGCGAGGGCCGGGTGCCGCTGCACACGCTCCGCGCGAACATCGACTACGGCATCTACGAGGCCCGCACCACCTTCGGCCGCATCGGCGTCAAGGTGTGGATCTACAAGGGTGACGTCAGCGGCTCCCGCGCCGAGCGTGCGGCCCTCGAGGCGCTCGCCGACCGCCAGCAGCGTCGTGAGCGGGCCCAGCGTCCGCAGCGCCGTTCGGGCTCCTCCGGCACCACCGCCGGGGGGACCGAGGCCGGCCGCGCCGCCGTCGAGTCCTCCGGGCCGGTCGCCGACACCGCGGCCGCCGAGAGCACCGTGGCGCAGACCTCCGGCGAGGTCGCGCCCGAGCAGACCGTCGCCGAGGCCGCGGGTCCGCAGGGCACCGCCGCCGCCGAGGCCGTGGCTCCGAACCCGCCCGCCCAGAACACGGAGAGCTGAGCCATGCTCATCCCACGGCGCGTCAAGCACCGCAAGCAGCACCACCCGAGCCGGTCGGGCCGGGCCAAGGGCGGCACCGAGATCAACTTCGGTGAGTACGCCATCCAGGCGCTCGAGCCCGCCTACGTCACCAACCGGCAGATCGAGTCCGCGCGTATCGCGATGACCCGGCACATCCGGCGTGGCGGAAAGGTGTGGATCTCGATCTACCCGGACCGTCCGCTGACCAAGAAGCCGGCCGAGACCCGCATGGGTTCCGGCAAGGGCTCGCCCGAGTGGTGGGTGGCCAACGTCAAGCCCGGCCGCGTGCTGTTCGAGCTGTCCGGTGTCGCCGAGCCCGTGGCCCGTGAGGCCATGCGCCGTGCGATCCACAAGCTGCCGATGAAGTGTCGCTTCATCACGCGTGAAGGAGAAGTGTGATGGCCGCTGGTCTGACCGCTCCCGAGCTGCGCGAGCTCTCGGCTGACGAGCTCGCCTCGCGGCTGCGCGAGTCGAAGGAAGAACTGTTCAACCTGCGGTTCCAGGTGGCCACCGGCCAGCTGGACAACAACCGGCGACTGCAGACCGTCCGCCGCGACATCGCCCGGATCTACACGATCATGCGCGAGCGCGAGCTGGGTCTCTCGGTCGCCCCGAGTGAGGGTGTGGCATGAGCGAGACCCAGACGTCGGCCACCGGTCCCGGCCTGGCCGGCCGGGGCTACCGGAAGCTCCGCGAGGGCCTGGTCGTCAGCGACAAGATGGAGAAGACCATCGTCGTCGAGGTCGAGGACCGCGTGAAGCACGGCCTCTACGGCAAGGTCATCCGCCGGACGAGCAAGTTGAAGGCCCACGACGAGCAGGGGGTCGCCGGCGTCGGTGACCGCGTGCAGATCATGGAGACCCGGCCGACGTCCGCCACCAAGCGGTGGCGGCTGGTCGAGGTCCTGGAGAAGGCGAAGTAGCGAAGGCCTCGTGCCCGCCCCGGCCCTCCGGGGCTGCAACGGGTAGGAGTACTCTGAACGACTGGCGCGCACCCCGGTCGCGCGCCACATCCCGGTCTCCGCAGTCGGACGCACCGGTGGCTTCTGCCGCCGGTGCGTCCGCACGCGGGTTCCGGACAGCCGGTTCACCGTTCCGGCCCGGCTGTCACCACGAGTTTTGGGAGTAGGACGTGATCCAGCAGGAGTCGCGGCTGCGAGTCGCCGACAACACCGGTGCGAAGGAGATCCTCTGCATCCGCGTGCTCGGCGGTTCCGGGCGACGCTACGCGGGCATCGGCGACGTCATCGTCGGCACCGTCAAGGACGCGCTGCCGGGTGCCGGAGTCAAGAAGGGCGACGTGGTCAAGGCCGTCATCGTCCGCACGGTGAAGGAGCGCCGTCGTCCTGACGGCTCCTACATCCGCTTCGACGAGAACGCCGCGGTGATCATCCGTGACAGCGGCGACCCGCGCGGCACGCGCATCTTCGGGCCGGTCGGCCGGGAGCTGCGCGACAAGCGCTTCATGCGGATCATCTCGCTCGCCCCGGAGGTGTTGTGATCATGGCTGCCAGTGCGCAGAGCGGGAAGACCCCGTCGATGAAGGTCAAGAAGGGCGACACCGTCCTCGTGCTGTCCGGCAAGGACAAGGGCGCGAAGGGCCGGGTCATCGCCGCCTACCCCAAGCTCCAGAAGGTGCTGGTGGAAGGTGTCGGACGGGTGAAGAAGCACACCCGTATCAGCTCGACGCAGCGCGGCGCCCAGCAGGGCGGGATCGTCACGCAGGAGGCGCCCATCCACGTGAGCAACGTGATGGTGATCGACTCCGAGGACAAGCCGACCCGGGTCGGCTACCGCAAGGACGAGGAAGGCCGCAACATCCGGGTTTCGCGGCGCACCGGTAAGGACCTCTGACCCTCATGAGCGCACCCACCCGTGAGCTGCCACGCATGCTCGCCAACTACCGCCAGACGATCGTGCCGGCGCTGCAGAGCGAGTTCGGCTACGAGAACGTCATGCAGATCCCGCGACTGACCAAGATCGTCGTCAACATGGGCGTCGGCGAGGCGACCCGCGACGCGAAGCTGATGGACGGCGCGGTCCGCGACCTCACCGCCATCACCGGTCAGAAGCCGGCCGTCGTCCGGGCCCGCAAGTCCATCGCTCAGTTCAAGCTGCGCGAGGGCATGCCGATCGGCGCGAAGGTCACCCTCCGCGGCGACCGGATGTGGGAGTTCCTGGACCGGCTGCTGTCGCTGGCCCTGCCCCGTATCCGCGACTTCCGCGGGCTGAACTGCAAGCAGTTCGACGGCCACGGCAACTACACGTTCGGCCTGAACGAGCAGTCGATGTTCCGCGAGATCGACGTCGACAAGATCGACCGGCAGCGCGGCATGGACATCACTCTGGTCACCACCGCCACGAACGACGACGAGGGCCGCGAGCTGCTCCGCCAGCTCGGCTTCCCCTTCGCCGGCCAGCCCGTCGTGACCACCATCCGCTGAGCCGGTAGGAGACAACCATGGCCAAGAAGGCTCTGATCAACAAGGCGGCCCGCAAGCCCAAGTTCGCGGTCCGCGGCTACACCCGCTGCCAGCGGTGCGGTCGCCCGCACGCGGTCTTCCGCAAGTTCGGCCTGTGCCGCATCTGCCTGCGGGAGATGGCCCACGCCGGGGAGCTCCCCGGCGTGCGCAAGTCCAGCTGGTGAAGGATCCGGCTGCCCCCACGACACGCTTCGCGCGCCGCGGGTCCCTGCAGCCGGACCGATCCAGCAAGTCACCGACCGAGCACCACCGATCGCCGAGAGGCCCACGCGCCAAGTCCGGGACGACCCGGCGCATGAGGAACCGCGGTGAGAGAGGCACCACTACGCCATGACCATGACCGACCCGATCGCAGACATGCTCACGCGTCTGCGGAACGCCAACCAGGCGTACCACGACTCCGCGGTCATGCCGTCGTCGAAGCTCAAGACGCACATCGCCGAGATCCTCCAGCAGGAGGGCTACATCGCCGGCTGGCGCGTCGACGAGACCGACAAGGACGGCAACCCGTTCAAGCAGCTGGTCATCGACCTGAAGTACGGCCCCAACCGCGAGCGGAGCATCGCCGGGGTCCGGCGGGTCTCCAAGCCCGGCCTGCGGGTGTACGCGAAGTCCACCGCACTGCCCAAGGTGCTCGGCGGTCTCGGCGTGGCGATCATCTCGACCTCGACCGGGCTGCTGACCGACAAGCAGGCGAACAAGAAGGGCGTGGGCGGGGAAGTCCTCGCCTACGTCTGGTAAGAGGAGCGAGCGAAGATGTCACGGATCGGACGACTCCCGATCGCCGTGCCCAGTGGTGTGGACGTCACGATCGACGGCCAGACGGTCAGCGTGAAGGGACCCAAGGGCGAGCTTCGCCACACGGTCGCCGCACCGATCACCGTCGAGCGCGACGAGGACGGCACGCTGCGGGTGCAGCGCCCCAACGACGAGCGTCAGAACCGCGCCCTGCACGGGCTCTCGCGGACTCTGATCGCCAACATGATGACCGGCGTCACCGAGGGGTACACCAAGACCCTCGAGATCGTCGGTGTCGGTTACCGCGTCCAGGCGCGCGGCTCGGACCTCGAGTTCGCCCTGGGCTTCAGCCACCCCGTCCCGGTCAAGGCCCCCGAGGGGATCGCCTTCGCGGTCGAGTCGCCCACCCGCCTGCGGGTGAGCGGCATAGACAAGCAGCTGGTCGGCGAGGTGGCGGCCAAGATCCGCAAGATCCGCAAGCCCGACCCGTACAAGGGCAAGGGCGTGCGGTACCAGGGCGAGGTCGTCAAGCGCAAGGTCGGGAAGACGGGTAAGTGATGGCTCAGGCAGCAACTTCCACGAACGGGAAGACCGCCGGCGGACACAAGCCCGTCGGCACCGACATCAGCACGGCACGTCGCGTCTCGCGGCTCCGCCGTCACAACCGGCTGCGCAAGCGGGTATCCGGCACGCCGGAGCGTCCGCGCCTGGTGGTCAAGCGCAGCGCGCGCCACATCCACGTGCAGGTGGTCGACGACACCGTCGGCCGCACCGTGGTGAGCGCGTCCACCATGGACGCCGGCCTGCGCGGTGCCGAGGGCGACAAGTCCGCCCTGGCCCGTCAGGTGGGTGCCCTGGTGGCCGAGCGCGCGAAGGCCGCCGGCATCACGTCGGTCGTCTTCGACCGCGGTGGCAACCGGTACGCCGGGCGCATCGCCGCCCTGGCCGACGGTGCCCGCGAGGGTGGGCTGGACTTCTGATGATCTCCCACCCCACCAGCAGCAGCGAGCAGATCGAGAGGGACGTCTGATGCCAGGACCACAGCGACGCGGCGGCGGCGCCGGCGGCGGTAACGACCGCCGTGACCGCCGTGACGGCGGGCGGGGCCCCGGAGGCGCTCCCGCCGAGAAGAGCAACTACATCGAGCGCGTGGTGGCCATCAACCGCGTCTCCAAGGTCGTCAAGGGTGGTCGGCGCTTCAGCTTCACCGCCCTGGTGATCGTGGGCGACGGCGACGGCACCGTGGGCGTCGGTTACGGCAAGGCCAAGGAGGTGCCCGCGGCGATCGCCAAGGGCGTCGAGGAGGCCAAGAAGCACTTCTACAAGGTGCCGCGCATCGCCAGCACCATCCCGCACCCGGTGCAGGGTGAGGCGGCCGCCGGTGTCGTGCTGCTCAAGCCGGCCAGCCCCGGTACCGGTGTCATCGCCGGTGGCCCGGTCCGTGCCGTGCTGGAGTGCGCCGGGATCCACGACGTGCTCTCCAAGAGCCTCGGTTCGTCGAACCCGATCAACATCGTGCACGCCACGATGCAGGCGCTGAAGGACCTCGTCCGCCCCGAGGAGATCGCGGCCCGCCGCGGCCTGCCTCTCGAGGACGTCGCTCCGGCCGCCATGCTGCGTGCCCGCGCGGGTCAGGGGGTCTGAGATGGCGCAGCTGAAGGTCACCCAGGTCAAGTCCGCGATCGGCACCAAGCCCAACCAGCGCGAGACGCTGCGCTCGCTGGGCCTGAAGAAGATCAACGACTCGGTCGTTCAGGAGGACCGTCCCGAGATCCGCGGGATGGTCGCGACGGTGCCCCACCTGGTCACCGTCGAAGAGGTCTGAGGAAAGACTCGCTATGACTCTGAAGGTTCACCACCTGCGTCCCGCCCCCGGTGCCCACACCCGCAAGACCCGTGTGGGTCGTGGTGAGGGCTCGAAGGGCAAGACGGCCGGGCGCGGCACCAAGGGCACCGGCGCACGGGGCACCGTCTCCGCGCGGTTCGAGGGTGGGCAGACCCCGCTGAACATGCGGCTGCCCAAGCTCTCGGGCTTCAAGAACAACAACAAGGTCGTCTTCCAGGTCGTCAACCTCGACCGGATCGCGTCCCTGTTCCCGCAGGGCGGCCCGGTCAACCCGGACACCCTGGCCGAGGCCGGCGCCGTGCGGCGCGGCCAGCCGGTCAAGGTGCTGGGCACCGGTGAGCTGGGCGGCGTCAAGGTCGACGTCCACGCGCACGCCTTCTCCGCATCCGCGGCCGAGAAGATCGCCGCGGCCGGGGGCAGCACCACCCGCGTCTGACGCCGGCGACCCCCGCGGGCGCGCATCTCGCGCCCGCGGGGGTCGTGTGCTACCCGGTCCCGCCACGACCCGCCTGCACGGCCCCGCCGCGAGCTTGCGAGTGGCCGGGGGGCAGCGGGGTCCTTCATTGCTAACCTCACTCGACCGATCAGGGGAGGGCACGTGCTGCAGGCGTTCGCCGCGGCGTTCCGGACGCCAGACCTCCGGCGCAAGTTGCTGTTCTCCCTGGCGATCATCGCCGTCTACCGCCTGGGTGCGGCCATCCCTGGCCCGGGGGTCTCGGTCGAGGCGATCAACAGCTGCCTCGAGCAGGCGCAGGCGTCCGACCAGCGCGACATCTACTCGCTGGTGAACCTGTTCTCCGGCGGCGCGCTGCTGCGCCTGAGCGTGTTCGCGCTCGGGATCATGCCGTACATCACGGCGAGCATCATCGTGCAGCTGCTGGTGGTGGTGATCCCGCGGTTCGAGCAGCTGAAGAAGGAAGGGCAGTCGGGTCAGGCCAAGCTGACCCAGTACACCCGGTACCTCACCATCGCGCTCGCCGTCCTGCAGAGCACCGGCATCATCGCCCTGGCGCGCAGCGGTCAGCTGTTCCCGAACTGCAGCGAGGCGATCATCCCGTCCCAGTCGGTCTGGACGACGGTGATCCTCGTCGTCTCGCTGACCGCCGGCACCGCCCTGATCATGTGGCTGGGCGAGCTGCTCACCGAGAAGGGGATCGGCAACGGCATGTCCGTGCTGATCTTCACCTCGATCGCGGCGCGCATCCCCGCCGAGGGCGGCTCGATCCTGCAGACCCGCGGCGGCATCGTCTTCGCCGTGGTCTGCGCCTTCGCCGTGGTGATCATCGGCACGGTCGTGTACGTGGAACAGGCGCAGCGCCGGATCCCGGTCCAGTACGCCAAGCGCATGGTCGGCCGCCGGATGTACGGCGGCACCTCCACCTACCTGCCGCTGAAGGTGAACCAGGCAGGTGTCATCCCGGTCATCTTCGCGTCGTCACTGCTGTACCTGCCGCAGCTGATCATCCAGCTGCAGGGCAGCGAGACCGGTGGGGTCCGGCAGTTCTTCGAGACCTACGTCATCGACCAGAGCAGCCCGGTGCACATCGCGGTGTTCTTCGGCCTGATCGTCTTCTTCACGTATTTCTACGTGTCGATCACGTTCAACCCGGAGGAGCGGGCCGACGACATGAAGCGGTACGGCGGGTTCATCCCGGGTATCCGGCCCGGCCGCCCGACGGCGGAGTACCTGCAGTACGTGCTGTCGCGGATCACGCTGCCCGGGTCGATCTACCTGGGCCTGGTCGCCGTCCTGCCGAACTTCTTCCTGGCCGTGACGCAGCCGGGGCAGAACCAGAACTTCCCCTTCGGCGGGGTCGCAGTCCTGATCATGGTCGGAGTGGGGTTGGAGACGGTGAAGCAGATCGAGACGCAACTCAACCAGCGCAACTACGAAGGGTTCCTGAAGTAGTGCGCATCGTCCTCCTGGGCCCCCCCGGAGCAGGCAAGGGCACCCAGGCGCAGATCATCGCCGGCGAGCTCGGCGTGCCCGCGATCTCGACCGGTGACATCTTCCGGGCGAACGTGAGCGGCCAGACCGAGCTCGGCAAGCGGGTCAAGACCTACCTCGATGCCGGCAACCTCGTCCCCGACGAGATCACCGTCGCGATGGTCAAGGACCGGCTGGCGGACCCGGACGCCAAGGCAGGGTTCCTGCTGGACGGCTTCCCCCGCAGCATCCCGCAGGCCGAGCAGCTCCGGGAGTCGCTCGGCGAGCTCGGGCACGCCCTGGACCGGGTCCTCGAGCTCGTCGTCGACGAGGAGGAGCTGGTCCGCCGGCTCTCCGGGCGGCGGATGGTCGTCGACGGCCAGGAAGTGCAGCGCGACGACGACAAGCCCGAGACGGTCCGGCACCGGCTCACCGTGTACCGGGAACAGACGGCACCGCTGTCCGGCTTCTACGAGGACGAGGGCCTCCTGGCCAGGATCGACGCGATCGGTTCGGTCGAGGAGGTCACCGCCCGGGCGCTGCGCGCGATGGGCGTCGACGGGGACGACGAGGCCGGGCAGCCGGCCTCCGTCTGACTGCCGCCCTCCGGGCCCGGTGAAGGAGCAGCGCGGCAGATGACGACAGGCATCCTCGGTCGCATCCCGCTGCTGGCGAAGTGGAGTGGACGCATGATCCAGATCAAGACCGCGCACGAGATCGAGCTCATGCGTGCCTCGGGGCTGATCACGGCCGGGGCCCTCAAGGCCGTCAAGGCCGCCGTCGTGCCCGGGGTCAGCACCGGTGAGCTGGACGCCGTGGCGGAGGACTACATCCGCTCGCACGGTGCCGTGCCGAACTTCCTCGGCTACCACGGCTTCACCGGGACGATCTGCGCCTCGATCAACGAGGAGATCGTCCACGGCATCCCGAACCCGGAGCGCCGGCTGGCCGCTGGGGACAACATCTCCGTCGACTGCGGCGCCATCCTCGAGGGCTGGCACAGCGATTCCGCCGTCACCGTCACGGTGGGGGAGCCCTCGGCCGAGGACGCCGCGCTGCTGGAGGTGACCGAGCGCTCGATGTGGGCCGGGTTGTCCCGGGCCGTCGCGGGCGGCCGGCTGACCGACATCAGCCACGCCGTCGAGGAGTCGATCCGCGCCCACGAGCACGAGTACGGCATCGTCGACAACTACGGCGGCCACGGCATCGGCACGGAGATGCACCAGGACCCGCACGTCCTGAACTACGGGCGGCCCGGCCGGGGCCCGAAGCTCGTCCCCGGGCTGGTGCTGGCCATCGAGCCGATGGTGACGATCGGGGACCCGGCGACCGTGGAGCTCGAGGACGGGTGGACCGTGGTGACCAAGGACGGGTCCCGGGCCGCGCACTTCGAGCACACGGTGGCGATCACCCCCGAGGGCCCGTGGGTCCTCACCGCCGAGGACGGTGGTGTGGCGGGGCTCGCCCCGTTCGGCGTCAGCCCGCGCACCTGAAGCCCGTCCGCGCGGAGCGTGGCCCAGCTCATCGGGGGCGGGTTGGTGACGCGTGGGGCATCGGGGTACGATCTTCTGTGGCGCTAGCGCCGTTCCTCCGTCGTGCTGTGGCCGCATGACCGGGAACGCCCTCTGCGAGAGCGTCAGCACCACCTGTTCTGCAATCTCCGCGTGCAACCCGCCGGGTACCGGCGCGGGCGCACAAGGATCCAGTACCACCGAGTCAGGGAGCGCGTGTAGGGCATGGCGAAGAAAGACGGGGCCATCGAGGTCGAGGGTCGCGTCGTCGAGCCGCTGCCCAATGCGATGTTCCGGGTCGAGCTGCAGAACGGGCACCGGGTGCTCGCCCACATCAGCGGCAAGATGCGGCAGCACTACATCCGCATCCTGCCCGAGGACCGCGTGGTCGTGGAGCTCTCGCCCTACGACCTGACGCGCGGTCGCATCGTCTACCGCTACAAGTGACCGTCCGGTCCGGGCAGCACACGCCCGGATCCCGGCACATCGATCTGAGGAATGAGGGGCGGCACCGGTGAAGGTCCAGCCGTCGGTGAAGACAATCTGCGACAAGTGCAAGGTGATCCGCCGGCACGGCCGGGTCATGGTCATCTGCGAGAACGCCCGGCACAAGCAGCGCCAGGGCTGAGGGAGTACCTGAACATGGCACGACTGGCCGGCGTCGACCTGCCCCGCGAGAAGCGGATGGAGATCGCGCTCACTTACATCTACGGCATCGGCAAGCACCACGCCCAGGAGACCCTGGCCGCGACGGGCGTCAGCCCCGACCTGCGCGCCAAGGACCTCAGTGACGAGGACCTGCTGAAGCTCCGCGACTACATCGACGAGCACTTCCGCGTCGAAGGTGACCTCCGTCGCGAGGTCGCCGGCGACATCCGCCGGAAGATCGAGATCGGTTGCTACCAGGGCCTGCGGCACCGCCGCGGTCTCCCGGTGCACGGTCAGCGCACCAAGACCAACGCGCGCTCGAGCAAGGGCCCGCGCAAGACCATCGCCGGCAAGAAGAAGGCCGGCAAGAAGTAAACGCACGGGGGGCTCCGCCCCCCGTGTGCCCCCCGGCTCGGCTTGCGGCCCGTACGCAGCCTCACCGGATCCAGGCCACGAAAGACAAAGGATTCGACAGACATATGCCTCCCAGGGCTCGCGCCGCGGCCGGTGCCAAGAAGGTCCGCCGCAAGGAGAAGAAGAACGTCGCTCACGGTGCTGCGCACATCAAGAGCACGTTCAACAACACGATCGTCTCGATCACCGACCCCAACGGGAACGTGATCAGCTGGGCCTCCGCCGGCCACGTCGGCTTCAAGGGCTCGCGCAAGTCCACGCCCTTCGCCGCGCAGATGGCGGCGGAGAACGCCGCCCGCAAGGCGCAGGAGCACGGCATGCGCAAGGTCGACGTCTTCGTGAAGGGTCCCGGCTCCGGCCGCGAGACCGCGATCCGCTCCCTGCAGGCCACCGGCCTCGAGGTCGGGCAGATCCAGGACGTGACGCCGCAGCCGCACAACGGCTGCCGCCCCAAGAAGCGCCGCCGGGTCTGACCGCGGTCCACTGACGAGACGAACGAGGAGTACCTGACGTGGCCCGTTACACCGGAGCCGACTGCCGCCTGTGTCGGCGCGAGAAGATGAAGCTGTTCCTCAAGGGCAGCAAGTGCGAGTCCGCGAAGTGCCCGATCGAGATCCGGCCGTACCCGCCGGGCGAGCACGGCCGTGGCCGCAGCAAGGACAGCGAGTACCTGCTCCAGCTCCGCGAGAAGCAGAAGGCACGCCGCATCTACGGCGTCCTGGAGAAGCAGTTCCGCGGGTACTACGAAGAGGCCAACCGCAAGACCGGCAAGACCGGTGAGGTCCTGCTGCAGATCCTCGAGTCGCGGCTGGACAACGTGGTCTACCGGGCCGGCTTCGCCGAGTCCCGCGACATGGCCCGCCAGCTGGTGCGCCACGGCCACATCCGGGTGAACGGCCGCAAGGTCGACATCCCGTCCTACCGGGTCAGCGAGAACGACATCGTCGAGGTCGCGGAGAAGTCGCGCACGATGCTGCCGTTCGAGATCGCCCAGGCCCGCGCCGGCGAGCGCCCCGTGCCGCCGTGGCTGGAGGTCATCAGCAGCCAGCTGCGCGTGCTGGTGCACGGCATCCCGGCCCGCCAGGTGATCGACACCCCGGTCCAGGAACAGCTGATCGTCGAGCTGTACTCGAAGTAAGCCCCACAGCACCACCGGCTCCGGCGGGCGGACAGATGCCCGCCGGAGCCAGCACCACCCCTCACGGCGTCATATGGCGGGTGCCGGAGGACCTGAAGGAGACACAATGCTCATCGCACAGCGCCCCACGCTGACCGAGGAGACCATCTCGGAGCAGCGCTCGCGGTTCATCATCGAGCCGCTCGAGCCGGGTTTCGGCTACACCCTCGGCAACTCCCTGCGGCGCACGCTGCTGTCCTCCATCCCCGGTGCGGCGGTCACCAGCATCCGCATCGAGGGCACCCTGCACGAGTTCACCACCGTGCCGGGCGTCAAGGAGGACGTCACCGAGGTCATCCTGAACCTCAAGGGCCTCGTGGTCAGCTCCGACTCCGACGAGCCGGTGACCATGTACCTGCGCAAGCAGGGCCCCGGTGAGGTCACGGCGGCGGACATCGCCCCCCCGGCCGGCGTCGAGGTGCACAACCCCGAGCTGCACATCGCCACGCTGAACGGCAAGGGCCGGCTGGAGATCGAGCTGGTCGTCGAGCGGGGCCGCGGCTACGTGCCCGCGCCGCAGAACAAGCAGCCCGGCCAGGAGATCGGCCGCATCCCCGTGGACTCGATCTACTCGCCGGTCCTCAAGGTCACCTACGCCGTCGAGGCGACCCGTGTCGAGCAGCGCACCGACTTCGACCGTCTGGTCGTCGACGTCGAGAGCAAGCCGTCGATCGCCCCGCGGGACGCCATCGCGTCGGCCGGGTCGACCCTGGTCGAGCTGTTCGGCCTGCTGCGCGAGCTCAACATCGAGGCGGAGGGCATCGAGGTCGGGCCGAGCCCGGCCGAGGCTGCCGACATCGCCAACTTCTCGATGCCGATCGAGGACATGGACCTCACGGTCCGGTCCTACAACTGCCTCAAGCGCGAGGGCGTGCACACCGTCGGTGAGCTCGTCACCCGTTCCGAGGCCGATCTGCTGGACATCCGGAACTTCGGGGCCAAGTCCATCGACGAGGTCAAGATGAAGCTGGCGGCCATGGGCCTGGCGCTCAAGGACAGCCCGCCCGGGTTCATCCCGACGTCGATCGAGAGCTACGACGAGGGCTACGAGACCGACGCCTACCAGGGCACCGGCGAGTACGCCGCCGGCTACGACCAGGCCCAGTACAACGAGGGCTCCTTCCAGGAGACCGAGCAGCTCTGAGCGGCACGGGCCGGACGGCGGGGAGCACCCGCCGTCCGGCCCGGCCCCGGGGCGCGCCACACTGGCGCCACGAGCAGTGCAGCGCACCACCGCAGTACGGACGACAGCAGCATCACGGATGCAGCCGGCAGCGAGCGCCCGGCCGCCTGAGGAAGGACCGACATGCCCACCCCCACCAAGGGCCCCCGTCTCGGCGGGTCCCCCGCGCACGAGCGGCTGATGCTGGCCAACCTGGCCACCGCGCTGTTCGAGCACGGGCGGATCACCACCACCGAGACGAAGGCGAAGCGCCTGCGTCCCCTGGCCGAGAAGCTGGTGACGTTCGCCAAGCGCGGTGACCTCCACGCTCGTCGTCAGGTCATGACGACCATCCGTGACAAGGACGTCGTCCACACCCTCTTCGCCGAGATCGGTCCTCGCTACGAGAACCGTCCCGGTGGCTACACCCGGATCACCAAGGTGGGCCCCCGCAAGGGCGACAACGCCCCCATGGCGGTCATCGAGCTCGTCGAGGCCCTGACCGTCGGCCAGCAGGCCGTCGGCGAGGCCGAGCGGGCACGCGGCACGACGTTCGCCGCGGGCGCCGGTGCGGCCTCCGCCGCCGGTGAGGTCACCGCGGACGCCGTCGAGCCGGCGGACGCCGTCGAGCCCACCGACTCGGCGGACTCCGTGGACAGCGTCGACTCGGTCGACAGTGCCGACTCCGCGGACTCTCCGGACGAGGTCGGCGCCGATGCGCCGGCCGCCGACGGCGAGGGCACGGACGCGCGATGAGTGACCCCGAGAACGTCGCCGGCGCGGGCGCCGCGGGCGTGTCCGCCGGTGGTGGCGACCAGGGGGCCACGTTCGAGGGCGAGACGACCGGGCCCGGCGGGGACACCTCGCCGGCCGTGGTCGAGTCGTCGCCCACCCACCCGAGCGTCACCGACGAGGCGCAGGAGGTCGTGACCGACCTCTTCAACCCCGACGGCGACCGCCAGGACGACGACGAGGTCACTCCTCAGCCGGAGCGGCAGAACGCCGCGATCGTCGAGGACCCCGCGCTGTCGCCGGAGCTCGCGAACGCCGCGGCGGCCGAGATCGAGGCCGCCGAGCTGGGCGACGCCGCGACCGCCAGCCAGCAGTACCAGGGCGGCGACGCCGCGCCCGATCCGCAGTAGCGCTCGAGAACGCGATCGCCCGCTGACCGCCGAGCCTGACATGGATGAGCCCGTCACCGACACCGGTGGCGGGCTCGTCCGTCTCCGCATGGACGTGCAGTACGACGGCGCGGGCTTCCACGGCTGGGCTCGCCAGCCGGCGCTGCGCACCGTGCAGGCCGAGCTCGAGCAGGCCCTGTCCGTCGTGCTGCGCAGCGACGTGGAGCTGACCGTCGCCGGCCGCACCGACGCCGGCGTGCACGCCACCGGGCAGGTGGTGCACGTGGACGTGCCCGCCGTGATCTGGGCGGAGCAGGGCCCCAAGCTCATCCGCCGGCTGCGCGGGGTGCTGCCGTCCGACATCGCCGTCCGGGCCGTGACGGAGGCCCATCCGGCGTTCGACGCGCGGTTCGGTGCGCTGGCCCGTCACTACGTCTACCGGCTCACCGACGACCCCGCGGGTCCGTCCCCGCTGCGCCGGGCCGACACGGCCACCTGGCCCCGGCGGCTCGACGCGGCCGCCATGGACCTCGCGGCCGGGCTGCTGCTCGGCCAGAACGACTTCGCGGCCTACTGCAGGCGGCGGGAGGGGGCGACGACGATCCGGACGCTGCTGCGGCTGGCGGTGGCACGGCACCGGGAGGACGACGGCTCGCAGACGGTGCGCATCGACGCGTCGGCGGACGCGTTCTGCCACTCGATGGTGCGCAGCCTCGTCGGCGCGCTCCTCGCCGTCGGTGAGGGGCGTCGTCCGCTGGACTGGCCGGCGAGCCTGGTCTCCCGCACCGAGCGGTCCAGCGAGGTGCCGGTCGCGCCGGCGCACGGCCTGACCCTGGTCGCGGTGGACTATCCCCCCGACGCCGACCTCGCCGCCCGCGCCGGGGTCACCCGCGCCCGGCGGGCCTGACGGCCGGGCGCTCCACGGCCAGGACCGGGGGCCGGCAGCACCGAGGCCCACGGAGCCGGAGCCCCGGGGTCACGGCACGGACGCGACCGCCTCCGCCACCGGCGTCCCGCCGCTCACGAGTTCGGCGACGGCGCCGTCCCGGGGGGAATCCAGGAAGGCGAGCAGCACCGCGGCCACGTCGTCCCGCGGGATCTCGCCGCGTTCGACGTGGCGGTCGAGGGTGACCCGGCCGGTGCCCGGATCGTCGGTGAGGCCGCCCGGCCGCAGCACCGTCACCGCCAGCTCGGGGCGGGCCAGCAGGTCCTGCTCCGCGGCCAGCTTCGCCCGCAGATAGGCGGTGAAGACCTCTTCGACGCCCTCCGGGGAGGCACCGTCGGCGACCAGGTCGGCACCCATGGAGGAGACGAGGAGGTACGTCCGGACCCCGGCCTGCTCGGCGGCGTCGGCGAGCAGGACGGCCGCGCCGCGGTCGACGGTGTCCTTGCGGGCGGCACCGCTGCCCGGCCCGGCGCCCGCGGCGAACACCACGGCGTCGGCGCCCGACGCGACGTCGGCGACCTGGTCGACCGTGGCGGACTCCAGGTCCAGGACCACCGGCGTGACGCCGTCGGCCTCCAGATCGTCCCGGTGGTCGGGATTGCGGACGAGGCCGAGGACGGTGTCGCCGCGGTCGGACAGCTGACGGCCGAGGCGGCGGGCGACCTGCCCGTGGGCGCCGGCGAGGACGATGCGCATGGACCGGCCCTACCCCGGAGCGCGGCTGGCTACCTCCCGGGCCCGGGCGAGCTCCTCCGGGGTGTCGCAGTCCAGCCACGGCGGCACCTCGCCCGGTGGCACCGGGGGGCGGTACCGGTCGACGGCGAGGCCGGAGAGCGCTCGGAACAGCGCGCGGGGGCCGGCGGGGTCGCCCACCGCCCGGCGCAGGGCCGCGGACCGCCAGACCCCGAGCAGGACCTGGTCGCGGCCGCTGTCGTCGACGACGAGGACGCCGTCCCGCTGCAGTCGCCGGCGCAGCTCACCGATCAGCGACCCGGTGACGAACGGCAGGTCGCCGGCCAGGACGGCGACGACGTCGGTCTCCACGGCGGCCAGCCCGGCCCGGAGCGCGGCCACCGGGCCCCCGCCGGGCGGGTCCTCCCGGGTGAGGGTCACGCCGGCCGGCACCTCCTGCGGCGGGCCGACCACCACCCGGGAGGAGGCGTCGGCCACGGCGGCGAGCGCCGCCGCGATCATCGTGCGGTCCCCGACCCGGAGCTGCGGTTTGTGCCGACCGCCGAGCCGCGCGGCCCGGCCGCCGGCCAGTACCACGGCCGAGTAGGGCGGGAGCTCCTGCATGGCAGCACCGTAGGCCGACGGGCGTGGGTACCGTCCACGCCGTGGGACGAGTCACCAGCCGCACCCCGGTGCTGCGCATCCGAGGTCAGCAGCGCACCACCCGGCCGGACGCGGTGGCTGCGGAGGAGCCGCTGGAGATCCGGCTGAACGGCACGCCGCTCGCGGTCACCATGCGCACGCCCGGCGACGACTTCGACCTGGTGCACGGTTTCCTCGCCACCGAGGGCGTGATCGGCGGTCCCGGCGACGTGGCGGGGCTGCGCTACTGCGACTCCGTCGACGCCGAGGGCAGGAACACCTACAACGTCGTCGACGTCGACCTCGCCGCCGGCGTGCCGGTGCCGGACACCGGCCTGGAGCGGAACTTCTACACGTCCAGCTCGTGCGGGGTCTGCGGCAAGGCGAGCATCGACGCGATCCGCACCAAGACCGCCTTCGACATCGCTGCCGACGCCCTGCGCCTGCCGCTCGAGGTGCTGCTCGTGCTGCCGGAGCGGCTGCGGGCGGAGCAGCAGGTGTTCGCCAAAACCGGCGGCCTGCACGCGGCGGGCCTGTTCGCGGCCGACGGGCGTCTGGTCGCGCTGCGGGAGGACGTCGGCCGGCACAACGCCGTCGACAAGGTGATCGGCGACGGCGTCCGGCACGGCCGGCTGCCGCTGGCCGGCCACGTGCTGATGGTGAGCGGGCGGGCCAGCTTCGAGCTGACCCAGAAAGCGGCGATGGCCGGCATCCCGGTGCTGGCCGCGGTGTCGGCGCCGTCGTCCCTGGCCGTCGAGCTCGCCCGCGAGGTGGGCATCACCCTGGTCGGGTTCCTCCGCGGCGACGGCTGCAACGTCTACACCCACCAGGAGCGCCTCGAGCTGGACTAGTGATCGCCGCCGCGGAGCTGGCTGACGACGTGGGGGAGCAGCGGCCCGAGGACGGCCAGCCCGTCCTTCACCCCGCCGGTGGAGCCGGGCAGGTTGACGATCAGCGTGCGGCCGGCCGTGCCGGCCAGACCGCGGGAGAGCACCGCCGTCGGCACCGTCGGCTCGCCGTACCGACGGACCGCCTCGGCGATGCCGGGAGCCTCCCGCTCCAGGACCGCGCGGGTCGCCTCGGGGGTCACGTCGGTGGGGGTGAGCCCCGTCCCGCCGGTGGTGAGCACGACGTCGGCGCCCGACGCCACGGCCTCCCGCAGGACGGCGGCCAGCGCCTCGACGTCGTCGGGCCGGACGTGCGGGCCGGCGACGACGAACCCGAGATCCCGCAGCCCGGCGGCGAGCGCCTGACCGCTGCGGTCCGCGTAGACGCCCGCCGCGGCGCGGTTGGAGGCGGTGACGACGACGGCGCGCGCGCCGTCCGGCAGGGGAGCGCTCACCGGGTCCACTCCCCGCTCTTTCCGCCGCTCTTGCGCAGCAGCCGCACGTCAGTGATGGTCGCGCGCGGATCGACGGCCTTGACCATGTCGATCACCGTCAGCCCCGCCACGGCGACCGAGGTGAGCGCCTCCATCTCCACGCCGGTCCGGTCGGCGGTGCGGGCGGTGGCGGTGATCTCCACGGCGTCGTCGGCCACCTCGATGTCGACGGTGACGCCGTGCAGCGCGATCGGGTGGCACAGGGGCACGAGGTCCGGCGTCCGCTTGGCGCCGGCGATGCCGGCGATCCGCGCCACGGCCACCGCGTCGCCCTTGGGCACGCCCTTCCCGCGCAGCAGGTCGACCACCTCGGCACTGATCAGCACCCGACCCGCGGCGGTGGCCTCGCGTGCGGTGACCGCCTTGGCGCTCACGTCCACCATCCGGGCGGCGCCGCTCTCGTCGACGTGGGTGAGGCGTGGCTCGGTCATCGGAGGGCTCCCTCGATCAGCACGACGTCGACCTCGGCGCCGGCGGGCAGTCCGGTCACGTCCTCGGGGACGACGACCAGGCAGTTCGCGCGGGCCAGGTGCGCGACCAGGTGCGAGCCGGGGCCGCCCACCTGGGACACCACCCCGCCGTCGTAGCGGCCGCGCAGGAACTGGCGGCGTCCGGCCGGGGAGCGCAGCGGCCCGGCGAGCCGTGCGGGCACCCGCAGCCGGTCGGGGTCGGCGTGCCCGAGGGCGCGGCGCAGGGCCGGGCGGACGAAGACCTCGAACGACACGAAGGCGCTCACCGGGTTGCCGGGCAGCGTGATCACCGGGACGCCGTCGACGGTGCCGGCCCCCTGGGGTCCACCGGGCTGCATGGCCACCTTGCCGAACTCGACGGTGCCCAGCGTCCGGAAGGCGTCCTTGACCACCTCGTACGCGCCGGCGCTCACGCCCCCGCTGGTGACCAGCAGGTCCGCCGTCGCCAGCTCCGCCCGCACGGTGGCGAGGAACTGGTCGACGTCGTCGGGCACGAAGTGCAGCCGGCGGGGGAGGCCACCGGCCTCGTCGACGGCCGCGGCGAGCAGGGTGGAGTTGGACTCGTAGATCTGCCCGGGGGCAAGCTCCTCCCCGGGGGCGACGAGCTCGCTGCCCGTGGAGAGGACCAGCACGCGGGGGCGGCGGCGGACCGGCAGCCCGGTGGCCCCCACGGCGGCGGCCAGCCCCAGTTGGGACGCCCCCAGCGGCGCCCCCGCGGCCAGCGCGACGGTGCCTGCGGCGATGTCCTCGCCGGCGCGCCGCAGGTGGCTCCCGGCGGGCGGGCAGTCGCGCAGCTCCACGACGTCGGTGCCGCCGTCGGTGGACTCCACGGGGACGACGACGTCGGCCCCCGGGGGCAGTGGTGCGCCGGTCATGATGCGGTGCACGGTCCCCGGCTCCAGGAGGACGACGTCGGTCCGTCCCGCCGGGATGTCCTCGGCCACCGGCAGCCGCACGGGGGAGTGCCCGGCGCCGCCCACCTCGGCCCAGCGGGCGGCGTAGCCGTCCATCGCCGAGTTGTCGAAGCCGGGCAGCGGTACCCGCGCGACGACGTCCCGGGCGAGCACGCGCCCGTGCGCCGCCGCGAGCGGCACGGTCTCCTCCGGGGACGCGGGCAGCAGGGCGTTCACGACCGCCTGGTGTTCCTCGACCGTGCGCACGGGGCACATCCTCGCTGATCGCCGGCCGGGTCGCGCCGGGGACCCGGCGGGGAGGGGACCTGATGGCCGACGTCGTCGTGCTCGGGCAGATCGGCCGGGACCTCGTGCTGCGAGTGGCCGAGCTGCCCGCCGCCGGCGGTTCGGTCGCGGCCTCGGAGCGGCGGGAGCTGCTCGGTGGCAAGGGGGCCAACCAGGCGGTCGCGCTCGCGCAGCTCGGCGTCCCGGTGGTGCTGGTCGGCGTCGTCGGTGACGACGCCCCGGGGCGGGACGTGCTGGCGCAGGCCGCAGCCGACGGGATCGACGTCTCCGGCGTCGTTGCCCGTCCGGGCACGCCGACCGCGCTCCTGCTGGACCTGGTCGAGGACGGCGGCCGGCGACGGCTGGTCGAGGACGTCCCGCCCGGTGCGCTGCTCACCCCCGCCGACGTGGCCGCCGCCGGGGGGACGGTCGCGGGCTGCCAGGTGCTGAGCCTCCAGCTGCAGCAACCGGGCGCGGCCGTGCGCGCGGCGCTGGAGCGAGCGTCGCGGACGGCGCTCGTGGTGGCCGACGGGGCTCCGGAGGACGAGGCGACCCGGGACGCGGTGCTCGGGCGCGCGGACGTCATCCGGGCCGACGCCGCCGAGATCGAGCTCCTGGTGGGCCGCCGGCTGTCCGGTCCCGACGACGCACGCGACGCCGCCGCGCAGCTGCTCTCGGCCGGGCCGCGCATGGTGGCGCTGGCGGTCGGCGAGCCGGGCGACCTCGTGGCGTGGCGCGCCGGCCCGGCCCCCGGCGCCGCGGCGGGGGCGGGGGAGGTCGACCCGGCCTGGGCCGACGGCGAGGTGCTCGTGCCGCGGCTGGGTGGCTCCACGGTCGATCCCACCGGGGCCGGGGACGCGTGGGTGGCGGGGCTCGTCGCGGCGCTGCGCGGCCGGGGCGGTCCGGAGGAGGCGGCGTGGCTGGGCGCGGCGGCGGCGGCCTCGACGGTCGCGCACGCGGGGGGCCGGCCATCGCTGGACCCGGCCGCGCTGGCCGAGGCGATCGCCCGGGAGCGCGACCGCCACGGCGTCCGGATACCGTCCGGCCGTGGCTGAGATCGACCGGATGCTCGAGGCGAACGCGGAGTGGGCGCAGCAGGTCTCGGGCGACGCCGGACCGGCGCGCCCGGCCCGGGGCGTGGCCGTGGTGGCGTGCATGGACGCCCGGATGGACGTCTACCGGCTGCTGGGTCTCGCACCCGGCGAGGCGCACGTCATCCGGAACGCGGGTGGCGTGGTGACCGACGACGTGCTGCGCTCGCTGGCCATCTCCCAGCACGTGCTCGGCACCCGCGAGGTGCTGCTGGTCCACCACACCCGCTGCGGGCTGGCCGGGGCTGATGAGGCCGCCTTCGCCGACCAGGTCGAGCAGGCGACCGGGCAGCGCCCGCCGTGGCCGATGCGCGCCTTCGCCGACGTCGACGAGGACGTCCGCGAGTCGGTGCGGCTGGTGCGTGAGTCCCCGTACCTGTTCGCCGCCGAGGTGCGGGGGACGGTCTACGACGTCGACACCGGGCGGCTGCGCGAGGTGGTCTGACCGCGGGCGGGGGAGCCGCTCCGGCGCTGCTGGTATCGTGACCGGCTGGCGCGCGCAAGCCGGCTGGTGCCCGCGCGTCGTTCCTGTCTCCCGTGCTCGGTGAGGCGATCCCACCAGCCATCCGGACGACGACGCAAGGAGTCGAGTGCCGTGCGCACGTACACCCCCAAGCCCGGCGAGGTAGCCCGGGCCTGGCACGTCATCGACGCCACTGACGTGGTGCTCGGTCGACTGGCCAGCCAGACCGCGCAGCTCCTGCGCGGCAAGCACAAGCCCCAGTACGCCCCGCACGTGGACGTCGGCGACTTCGTCGTCATCGTCAACGCCGGCAAGGTCGCCTTGACCGGGTCCAAGCGCGACGACAAGGTCGCCTACCGGCACTCGGGTCACCCGGGTGGTCTCAAGACCATCAACGTGGGCGACCAGCTGCGCACGCACCCCGACCGCGTCATCGAGCGCGCGATCAAGGGCATGCTCCCGCACAACACGCTCGGGCGGCAGATGCTCAAGAAGCTCAAGGTCTACGCCGGCCCGGAGCACCCGCACGCTGCGCAGCAGCCCCAGACCTACGAGATCAAGCAGGTGGCCCAGTGACCTCCGCCCTGACCGTGACCGACGCCGAGGGGCGTCCGGTGCAGACCGTGGGCCGGCGCAAGGAGGCCGTCGTCCGCGTGCGGCTGCTGCCCGGCACCGGCCAGTTCAAGCTCAACGGCCGCACCATCGAGGAGTACTTCCCGAACAAGGTCCACCAGCAGCTCATCCGCGAGCCGTTCGTGATCCTGGAGAAGGCCGAGCAGTACGACGTCGTCGGCCTGCTCCACGGTGGCGGCGTCTCGGGTCAGGCCGGCGCGCTGCGCCTGGCCATCGCCCGAGCCCTCATCGAGGTCGAGCCCGATGACCGCCCGGCCCTCAAGAAGGCCGGCTTCCTCACCCGTGACCCCCGCGTCACCGAGCGCAAGAAGTACGGGCTCAAGAAGGCCCGCAAGGCGCCCCAGTACTCCAAGCGCTGACCGGCACGTCCGTGGGTCGCCTGTTCGGGACCGACGGCGTCCGGGGTCGGGCCAACTCCGACCTCACGCCGGAGCTGGCCCTCGCGGTGGCACGTGCCGCCGCAAGCGTCCTCGCCGACCGCGACGGGACCTCGCGTCCCGTCGCGGTCGTCGGCCGTGACCCACGTGCCAGCGGGGAGATGCTCGAGGCCGCAGTCGTCGCCGGCCTCACCAGCGCGGGCGCCGAGGTGCTCCTTGCCGGGGTGGTCCCCACGCCAGCCCTCGCCTATCTCACCGGCCGCAGCGATGCCGACCTGGGCATCATGATCTCGGCCAGCCACAACCCGATGCCCGACAACGGCATCAAGCTGTTCAGCCGGGGCGGGCACAAGCTGCCCGACGCCGTCGAGGCCGCCATCGAGCAGACCGTGGCCTCCGGCTCGTCCGACGGGCACCGCCCCACGGGGGCAGGGATCGGTCGGGTCCGCGCCCTCACCGACGCGACCGACGCCTACGTCGAGCACCTGCTGACCACCGTCGACCGGCCGCTGAGCGGCCTGACGGTGGTGGTCGACGCAGCGCACGGCGCAGCCGCCACCGCGGCACCGGAGGTCTATCGCCGCGCCGGCGCCACGGTGCACGCCATCGGCTGCACACCCGACGGCTGGAACATCAACGACGGCGTCGGCTCCACGCACCTGGGCCCGCTCGCCGAGGCGGTCCGTGAGCGGGGTGCCGACATCGGCATCGCCCACGACGGCGACGCCGACCGCTGCCTGGCCGTCACGGCGACCGGTGAGGTCGTCGACGGCGACGCCATCCTCGCCATCTGCGCGCTCTTGCTGCACGAGCGGGGCGCGCTGAAGTCCGACGCCGTGGTGGCGACGGTGATGAGCAACCTGGGCTTCCACCACACCATGCGCGACGCCGGGATCACGGTGCACACGACCGCCGTGGGAGACCGGTACGTGCTGGAGGCGCTGCGGACCCAGGACCTCAGCCTGGGCGGCGAGCAGAGCGGGCACCTGGTCTTCCTCGAGCACGCCACCACCGGCGACGGTCTGCTCACCGGGCTGGCCCTGCTCTCCCGCATGGCCGAGACCGGCTCCTCGCTCGCCGAGCTCGCGTCGGTGGTGCGACGGCTGCCGCAGGTGCTGGTCAACGTCCCGGTGCAGGACCGGCTGGCCGTGGCCGCGAGCGACGAGGTCGCCGCCGCGGTCAACGCCGTGGCAGCTGAGCTCGGCGACTCCGGCCGGGTGCTGCTGCGGCCCTCGGGCACCGAGCAGCTGGTGCGGGTGATGATCGAGGCGCCCACCCAGGAGCAGGCCGACGCGATGGCCCGGCACCTGGCGACCGTGGTTGCGAACGTCGGTTAGCTCTTGACGGGACCCTCCCCGTCGCACCAAGTGCGGCCCGGAGGAGTCCCGTGAGGTGTGACTGCTGGGCTCGGCGTGACAGGGGACGGCCAGTGGTGGCGGTGTACTGCGCAGCAGGAACGTGTTGTGGACGGATCGGTCCGCCACTGCCGGTAGCCTGGGTCAAATGTGCGGCATCGTGGGATACGTCGGCCCTCAGGACGCGGTGGGCGTCGTCCTGGAAGGCCTTCGCCGGTTGGAGTACCGCGGCTACGACTCGGCGGGCATCGCTGTCGTCGCCGACGACGTCGTCTCTTCGGCGAAGAAGGCCGGCAAGCTCGCCAACCTGGAGAAGGTGCTGGCCGACCGGCCGCTACCGGAGTCCACCATCGGCATCGGGCACACCCGATGGGCCACCCACGGCGGTCCGACCGACCGCAACGCGCACCCGCACGTCTCCGCCGACGGGTCGGTCGCGGTGATCCACAACGGGATCATCGAGAACTTCGCCGCGCTGCGAGCCGAGTGCGAGGCGGCCGGCGTCGAGTTCACCTCCGAGACCGACACCGAGGTGGTCGCCCACCTGCTGGCGGCGGTGTACGAGTCCACCCCCGCGGGTGAGGGCCGGCTCGCCGAGGCGATGCGCGCGGTCTGCCAGCGGCTGGAGGGCGCGTTCACCCTCGTCGCCACGCACGTGGCCGAGCCCGACACGCTGGTCGCGGCCCGGCGCAGCAGTCCGCTCGTCGTCGGCATCGGCGACGGTGAGTACTTCCTGGGGTCCGACGTCGCCGCCTTCATCGGGCACACCCGCCAGGCACGCGAGCTCGGGCAGGACCAGGTCGTCGAGATCGACCGCACCCGTGGCCTGACCGTCACCGGCTTCGACGGCACGCCGGCCGAGCCCACCGCCTACACGGTCGACTGGGACGCTGCCGCCGCGGAGAAGGGCGGCTACGACTGGTTCATGCTCAAGGAGATCGCCGAGCAGCCCCAGGCGATCGCCGACACCCTCCTGGGTCGGTTGGGCGAGGACGGCGAGCTCGTCCTCGACGAGGTCCGGCTGTCGGACCAGGAACTGCGGGACATCGACAAGGTCTTCGTCGTGGCGTGCGGCACCGCCTACCACGCGGGCCTGATCGCCAAGTACGCCATCGAGCACTGGACCCGCATCCCCGTCGAGGTCGAGGTCGCCAGCGAGTTCCGCTACCGCGACCCGGTCCTGGACCGCTCCACGCTCGTCGTCGTCATCAGCCAGTCCGGCGAGACGATGGACACGCTGATGGCCCTCCGGCACGCGAAGGACCAGAAGGCCCGCGTGCTGGCCATCTGCAACGCCAACGGCTCCACCATCCCGCGTGAGTCGGACGCCGTGCTCTACACCCACGCCGGCCCGGAGATCGCCGTCGCCTCGACCAAGGGCTTCCTCACCCAGCTCGTCGCCTGCTACCTGGTCGGCCTGTTCCTGGCCCAGGTGCGCGGCATGAAGTTCGAGGACGAGATCGCCTCGATCGTCGACGACCTGCGCGGGCTGCCCGACGCAGTCGCCGAGGTGCTGACCGGCATGGAGCCGGTGCGGGAGCTCGCCCGGTCGCTGGCCGACGCGAACACGGTCCTCTTCCTCGGCCGGCACGTCGGCTTCCCGGTGGCGCTCGAGGGCGCGCTGAAGCTCAAGGAGCTGGCCTACATCCACGCCGAGGGGTTCGCGGCGGGCGAGCTCAAGCACGGGCCGATCGCGGTCATCGACCAGGGCACCCCCGTGGTCGTCGTCGTGCCGTCGCCGCGCAGCCGCAACTCGGTGCACGGCAAGGTCGTCTCGAACATCCAGGAGGTCCGGGCCCGCGGGGCGCGCACGATCGTGATCGCCGAGGAGGGCGACGACGACGTCGTCCCCTACGCCGACCACCTCATCCGGGTGCCGCGCACGCCGACCCTGCTCGCGCCGGTCGTGACCACCGTGCCGCTGCAGATCCTGGCCTGCGAGATCGCCGACACGCGCGGCTACGACGTCGACCAGCCGCGGAACCTGGCCAAGAGCGTCACCGTCGAGTGAACTCGCTCGATGATGATCAGGTGACCTGGTCATCAGTGGTCCTGGCTCACCGTCGACCGTGAGCCAGGACCCCGTGCGGTGAGCCAGGACGCCGCGGAGGCGGCAGACTGGCCGGGTGATCATCGGGGTCGGGATCGACGTCGTGCCGGTGGAGCGCTTCGCACAGTCGCTCGCCCGCACACCGGGGCTGCGCGACCGGCTGTTCACCGCGGCCGAGCAGCGCACCCCCTCGGGTGGCCCCCGGACCGGCGAGTCGCTGGCCGCCCGGTTCGCGGCGAAGGAGGCCCTGGCCAAGGCGCTCGGCGCCCCCGGCGACCTGCGCTGGCACGACGCCGAGGTCACCGTCGGCGAGCACGGCCGCCCGCACCTGGAGGTGCGCGGCTCGGTGGCCGGCCGGGCGGCGCAGCTGGGCGTCACGTCCTGGCACGTCTCCCTCAGCCACGACGGGGGCATCGCCTCCGCGGTCGTCGTCGCCGAGGGCTTGGGCCGGGAGACCACGTGATCGGCCTGTTCACCGCGGCGGAGATCCGCGCGGCGGAGGCCCGGCTGCTGGCGGCACTGCCGGACGGCGCCCTGATGCAGCGTGCGGCGACCGGGTTGGCCACCGTCTGCCTCCGCCTGCTCGGCCGCTCCTACGGTGCGCGCGTCACCCTCCTGGTGGGCGCGGGCAACAACGGCGGTGACGCGCTGTTCGCCGGGGCGCGGCTGGCCTCCCGCGGTACGCAGGTCACCGCCGCCCTGCTGGCTCCGGAGCGGGCGCACGAGGCGGGGCTGACCGCATTCCGGCGGGCCGGTGGCCGCGTTGTCGCACCCGAGGCGGCCGGGCCGGCCCTCGAGCGGGCCGATCTCGTGCTCGACGGGATCACCGGGATCGGGGGCTCCGGCGGGCTGCGGCCGGACGCCGCCGCGCTGGTGGACCGGGCCGCCGCGGGACCGGCGCTGATGGTGGCCGTCGACGTGCCCAGCGGGGTGGACGCCGACACCGGTGCGGTCGACGGGGCAGCCTTCGCCGCCACGCACACCGTGACCTTCGGCGCGGTCAAGCCGGGGCTGGTCGTGGGGCAGGGGCGCGGCCACGCCGGCGAGGTGCACCTCATCGGCATCGGCCTGGACGAGCACCTGCCGGCCCCGGCCGCGTGGCAGCTCACCGACGCGGACGCCGCGGCCCGCCTGCCGCTGCCGGACGCCGACGACGACAAGTACACCCAGGGCGTGGTCGGGATCGTCGCGGGATCGGCCACCTACCCCGGCGCCGGCGTCCTGTGCACCGGAGCCGCGCTGCGCACCCGACCCGGGCTGGTGCGCTACGCCGGGACAGCCGCCGACGGCGTGCGTGCCGCCTGGCCCGAGGCGATCGTCACCGATGGCCGGCCCGGCGATGCCGGCCGGGTGCAGGCCTGGGTGGTGGGCCCGGGCATGGGCACCGACGACGACGCCCGCAGCGTGCTGGCCGAAGTCCTCGCCACCGATCTGCCGGTGCTCGCGGACGCCGACGCGCTGACGATGCTGGCCCGCGAACCGGACCTCGCGCGCAACCGTCCTGCACCGACGGTGCTCACCCCGCACGACCGCGAGTTCGCCCGGTTCGGGTACGGGCCCGGCTCCGACCGGATCGGCGCCGCCCGCCGGCTGGCGGCCGACCTGGGCGCCGTCGTCCTGCTCAAGGGCGAGGCCACCGTGGTCGCCGACCCCGGTGGCACCGCCTTCGTCAACGCCACCGGCACGCCGTGGCTCGCCACGGCCGGCACCGGTGACGTGCTGTCGGGCATCACCGGCGCCCTGCTGGCCACCGGGCTGCCGGCCGTCGAGGCGGCGGCCGTGGCCGCGCACGTCCACGGCCGCGCCGGCCAGGTCGCCGCCGCGCGGGGGCCGCTGATCGCCGGCGACCTGGTGCGGCACCTCCCCGAGGCGATCAGCCGGGTGCGCGGGGTCCGGCCGGACCGCCTGCCAGACTCGGGGGCGTGACCAACGGGACCCGGGCCGAGGTGGTCGTCGACCTCGATGCCATCGCGGCGAACACCGCGGTGCTGCGCGGGCGGGTCGCCCGCCCGCTGATGGCGGTGGTGAAGGCCGACGGCTACGGCCACGGCCTGGTGCCGGCCGCCCGGGCGGCGCTGGCCGGGGGAGCCGACCAGCTGGGTGTCGCGGTGCTGGACGAGGCGCTGGCGCTGCGTGCCGCCGGGGTGACGGCGCCGGTGCTGGCCTGGCTGCACGGCCCGGGCGCCGACTTCGCCGCCGCGCTGGCCGCGGACGTCGAGGTGTCGGTCAACGCGGCGTGGGGGCTGGCCGAGGTGGTCGCCGCGGCCCGGACCACCGGCCGCGCCGCCCGGCTGCACCTGTGCGTCGACACCGGGCTCTCCCGCGAGGGCGCGCCCGCCGCCGAGTGGCCGCGGCTGGTCGCCGCGGCGGCGCGGGCGCAGGCCGACGGCGACGTCGAGGTCGTCGGGCTGTGGAGCCACATGGCCTACGCCGACGCCCCGACGCACCCCACCATCGGCGCGCAGGTGCGGGTGTTCGAGGAGGCCGTCGCGGTCGCGCGCGCCGCCGGCCTCACCGGCGCCCGCCGGCACCTGGCCAACTCCGCGGCCACCGTGGCCCTGCCGGAGACCTGGTACGACATGGTGCGCCCGGGCGTCGCCGTCTACGGGCTGGACCCGCTCGGCGGGGACGCCGCCGCCCACGGGCTCCGGCCGGCGATGACGGTGCGGGCCGCCGTCGCGCTGACCAAGCGGGTGCCGGCCGGGGCGGGGGTGTCCTACGGGCACACGTACACGACGCCCGCCGAGACGACGCTGGCGCTGGTGCCGGTCGGCTACGCCGACGGGGTGCCGCGGGCCGGCGGCAACCGGGCTCCGGTCCTCGCCGCCGGCGCCCGCCGGACGATCGCCGGGCGGGTCTGCATGGACCAGTTCGTGCTGGACGTCGGGGACGACCCGGTGGCGCCCGGCGACGAGGTGGTCCTCTGGGGCCCGGGGGAGCGCGGGGAGCCCACCGCCCAGGACTGGGCCGACGCGGTCGACACCATCCACTACGAGCTGGTCACCCGGATCGGCGGCCGGTTCACCCGGCGGTACGTCGGCTCCGCGGGGGCGGTCTGATGGCGCGGAAGCACCCGCCGCCCGCCAGGCATCCCCGCGGGCTCACCGCCGGCATCGTCGGCGCGGTCGTCGGGCTGGCCGCCGCCGGTACCGCCGCCGGGGTGGCCGTGAGCCGGATCGCCGCACGGCGGGTACGTGCCGTGGAGCTCCGGCCGGCCGCCGAGCTGCCGTCCGGTTCTCCCGAGGGGCAGTTGCGCCGGGCCGACCCCCTCGGCGCCGAGGCCCGCCCCGCCGACCGCACCGCCCTGGTCCAGGCCGACGACGGGGTGCTCCTCTCGGTGGAGGAGATCGGGCCGGGGGACGCCCCGCTGACGGTCGTCTTCGTGCACGGCTACACGCTGTCGATGGCCTCGTGGGCCTTCCAGCGGCGCGCGCTGGCCGCGGAGCTGGCGACCGAGAACGGACACCGGCCGCAGGCGCGGCTGGTCTTCTACGACCAGCGCGGACACGGCTCCTCGGGCCGGGGCGCCCCCGCACGCTCCACGATCGAGCAGCTGGCCGCCGACCTCGGGACGGTCCTGGACGCCCGCGCGCCGCGGGGGCCGGTCGTGCTGGTCGGCCACTCCATGGGTGGCATGACCATCATGGGACTGGCCGCCTCCCGTCCCGAGCTGTTCGGCACCCGCGTCGTCGGGGCCGCGCTGCTGTCCACCTCCAGCGGCAACCTCGCCGAGCTGAGTTTCGGGCTGCCGGAGATGCTCACCCGGCTGCGCGCCGCGATCCTCCCCGTCGCCGCCTGGACCATGCGGCACCGGCCGACGTTCGCCGAGCGCACCCGGCGGGTCGCCGCCGACCTGGTGTCGGCCGCGACCAAGGCGTTGTCCTTCGGCTCGGCCGACGTGGACCCGGCGCTGGTCCGCTACGTCGACGCGATGATCGCGGGCACGCCGGTCGACGTCATCGCGGAGTTCTACCCGGCCCTGGCCGGGCTGGACGAGACCGGCCGCCTGGAGCCGCTGCGCCAGGTGCCCACGCTCGTGCTCACCGGCGACCGGGACACCATGATCCCCAAGGAGCACAGCGAGCTGATCGTCGAGCGCCTGACGCAGTCCGGCGAGAACGCGGCGGAGTACATCGTCGTCCCCGGTGCCGGTCACATGGTGCTGCTCGAGGCGCCGGACGAGGTCAGCAGCGCGCTCACCCGGCTGCTCCGCCGGGTCGTGGCCGGTCGGACGGCGAACGCGCGCGGTTAGGGTGCGGTGGTGGCCGCACCCCGTCCGCCCCGGTTCGACGCCGCCGCCGAAGAGGTCGCGCGGACGGCCGCGGCTGCCCCGGACTGGCCGTCCCTCGCCCGGTCCGCGAGCGGGTGCCTGGCCTGCCCCGAGCTGGCGGCGGCGCGACGCAACGTCGTCGTCGGCGACATCCCCGTGGCCGGGCGGCCGCTCGTGGCGCTCGTCGGAGAGGCTCCCGGAGCGACGGAGGACGAGACCGGCCGGCCGTTCGTCGGGAAGTCCGGCGCGCTGCTGGACCAGCTGCTCGCCGAGGCGGGGCTGGACCGTGGGCGGGCCGCCGTCCTCAACGTGGTGAAGTGCCGTCCGCCGGGCAACCGGACGCCCAGGGCCGACGAGGTGGGCCGCTGCAGCGGCTGGCTGCGCCGCCAGCTGCAGCTGCTCGACCCGCCGGCGGTGATCGCCCTCGGGCTGTCGGCCGCCAAGTGGTTCCTCGGTCCGCGCACGGTGCTCGCCCGGGCGCGGGAGGTCGGCCCCGTGGAGTGGGAGGGCCGCGGCCTGTACGTCACCTACCACCCGTCGGCGGCCATCCGGTTCGGTCCGAACGGGGCGCCGCGGGCCGCGCTGGCCGCCGACCTCCGCGCCGTCGCGTACCTGGTCGGCGCCCGGGAGACGCGGTGAGACGGGAGCACGTGCTGCCCACGCTCGCCGACACCCAGGCCCTGGGCCGCGCGCTGGCCGCACTGGCGCGCCCCGGCGACCTGCTGGTGCTCGTCGGGCCCCTGGGTGCCGGCAAGACCGCCCTCACCCAGGGGATCGGGGCGGGGCTCGGCGTCCGGGAGCCGGTCACCTCGCCGACCTTCGTCATCGCCCGTGTCCACCGCGACGGGCGCATCCCGCTCGTGCACGTCGACGCCTACCGCCTCGGCGGACACGCCGACGTCGACGACCTGGATCTCGACGCCGCCACCGGAGAGTCGCTCACCGTGGTGGAGTGGGGACAGGGGCTCGTGGAGCAGCTGGCCGACGAGCACCTCGAGGTGCGGCTCGACCGGCGCGACGACGACGTCCGGACGGCGCTGCTCGTGCCGTCCGGCCCGAGCTGGGAGCAGCGGATCGACGGCTGAGGTGGCACCGGCTCGGGCGACCGCGCTACAGGGCGGTGAGCAGCTCGACGTCCCGGTTGCCGGCCAGCGAGGCGAGCCCCGCGTCGAAGGTGACCAGCCGGACGCCTCGGCGGCGGGCGAGCGTCAGCAGATGCGCGTCGGTCACCTGGCGGTGCCCGCTCGTCGCCGGCACGTCGGTATCGACGATGGATACGTCGTCGACCAGGAACCGGTGGGCGCCTGCACTGCGCAGTCCGGCGAGGACGTCACGAGCGGTAGCAGGAGCCAGCGGGCTGGGCAGCACCGTGGGGTTGGCGGAGATCCGCACGAAGCCGCTCTCGGTGATCGGGCAGGTGGCCCAGCCCGACGATCGGTGGGCGGCGAACCAGTTCCGGATCGCGACATGGTGGACGTGCGAGTCCCACGCCAGCGCGATCAGCGCGTTGACGTCGAGGAGTCCCACGGTCGGTCAGGCCTCCTCGAGGGCCCGGGCCACCATCCCCGGGGTGATGGGGGCAGTCCCGCTCGGCACGCGGATCACCGGTAGCCCGTCCTCGCTCTCCACCCGGGCCGGCGTCAGCCCTCGGCGGGCGAGCTCGGAGATGACCGCACCGAGAGAGCGGCGCTCACCAGCGGCGAGCTCGCGAGCCGCAGCGACGACGTCGTCATCGATGTCCAGGGTGGTGCGCACCGCGTGATGTTAACGCATCAGCGCATCAATCGACGTCGCCGTCCACGGCCAACCGTGTCCCACTACCCTGAACGTCCGTGCTGGTCCTCGCGCTCGACACCGCCACCCCGAGGCTCGTCGCCGGGCTGGCGCGCTGGTCGGCCGCCGACGGCGCCACGGTGCTCGCCGAGCGGGCGGTGCCGTCCGGCACGAAGCACGCCGAGCTGCTCACTCCCGCCGTCCAGGGTGTGCTCGCCGACGCCGGCGTCGCGCTGGGGGACGTGGAGGCGATCGTCACCGGCCTCGGCCCCGGACCGTTCACCGGCCTGCGGGTCGGCGTCGTCACCGCCGCGGCGATCGCCGACGCCCGGGGCATCCCGGTCGTCGGGGTGTGCTCGCTGGACGCCGTCGGCTCCGGCGCCCGCACGGTGGTCACCGACGCCCGGCGCAAGGAGGTCTACTGGGCCACCTACGACGCCGACGGGATGCGCACCGAGGGGCCCTCGGTCGTCCGGCCCGAGGACCTCCGGCTGCCCGGCCCGTTCACCGGCGACCCGGCCTTCGCCGAGCGGCTGGGCGGGCCCGTGACGCCGGCCGACGTCACCACCGCCGGGCTGCTGCGCGCCGCGGCCCCGCAGCTGGCCGACCCCGGGTCGGCCGCGCCGCTGGTGCCGCTGTACCTCCGCCGTCCCGACGCCGTGCCACCGACGTCGATCAAGCCGGTGACGCGGTGAGCCGGTTGCGACCGATGACCCTCGCCGACCTGCCCCGGGTGATGGAGCTCGAGGAGGAGCTCTTCGCGCCCGACACGTGGACCGCGGCGATGTACCGCGAGGAGCTCGCGCAGAGCGGCACCCGCCATTACCTGGTGGCCGAGGACGACGGTGTGGTCGTCGGGTACGCCGGCCTGATCGCCTACGACGAGGAGGCGCACGTCGCCACGATCGGCGTCGCGGGTGCCCGGCAGGGCGAAGGCATCGGCGCCCGGCTGCTCGACGCGCTGCTGGCGGAGGCCGACCGGCGCAGCCCGGTGGTGCTGCTCGAGGTGCGCGCGGACAACGAGCCGGCGCAAGGCCTCTACCGGCGGCGGGGGTTCACCGAGATCGGCCGGCGCCCGAGGTACTACCAGCCCAGCGGCACCGATGCCGTGGTGATGAAGCGGGAGAAGCCGTGAAGCAGGAACCGATCGTGCTCGGCTTCGAGACCTCGTGCGACGAGACCGGCGTGGGGATCGTGCAGGGCCACACCTTGCTGGCCGACGCGCTCGCCACGTCCGTGGCCGAGCACGAACGCTTCGGCGGCGTGGTCCCCGAGATCGCCTCTCGGGCGCACCTGGAGGCGATGGTGCCCACGGTGCACCGGGCCCTGGCCGACGCCGGCATCAGCGCGTCCGACATCGACGCGGTGGCGGTCACGAGCGGGCCCGGCCTGACCGGCGCCCTGCTCGTGGGGGTCGCGGCGGCGAAGGCCTACGCGCTGGCGCTCGACAGACCGCTGTACGGGGTCAACCACCTGGCCGCGCACGTCGCCGTCGACGAGCTGCAGCACGGGCGGCTGGCCGAGCCGTCGATCGCGATGCTCGTCTCCGGCGGGCACAGCTCGCTGCTGCTGGTACCGGACCTGGCGCAGGAGGTGCAGTCGCTCGGCCGCACGATCGACGACGCCGCGGGGGAGGCGTTCGACAAGGTGGCCCGCGTGCTGGGGCTGCCGTTCCCCGGCGGCCCGCCGATCGACCGGGCCGCGCGCGAGGGCGACCCGTCGGCGATCGCCTTCCCGCGCGGCCTCACCGGCCCCCGCGACCCGGCCTACGACTTCTCGTTCTCCGGGCTGAAGACGGCGGTCGCGCGGTGGGTCGAGGCCCGGGAGCGGTCCGGCGAGCCGGTGCCGGTCGCCGACGTGGCCGCGTCGTTCCAGGAGGCGGTCGCCGACGTCCTCACCGCGAAGGCGGTGCGGGCGTGCCGCGACCACGGCGTCGACCACCTGGTGCTCGGCGGGGGAGTGGCGGCCAACTCGCGGCTGCGCGCGCTCGCGGAGGAGCGGAGTGCTGCGGCCGGCATCGTGCTGCGCGTGCCCAGTCCGCGGTTGTGCACCGACAACGGGGCGATGGTGGCCGCGCTCGGCTCGCGGCTGGTCGCCGCCGGCGTCGCGCCGTCGGCGCCCGACCTCGGCGCGGACAGCTCGCTGCCGATCGACGTCGTCAGCCGCTGACGTCGCAGACCAGCACGGTCGGGGCGCCGGCGACACGGGTGACGACGACGGTGGCCGTCCGCGCGCCGTCGCCGCGGAGCTGGCGAGCCAGGGTCTCCGGCTCGATGGCCGAGCCGCGCTTCTTCACCACGACCCGGCCGACCCCGCGGTCGCGCAGCAGTGCCTTCAGCTTCTTGAGGTTGAACGGCAGCGCCTCCTCGACCCGGTAGGAGCTGACCCAGGGCGAGCCGGCGCGGGCGTCGGAGGTCAGGTAGGCGATCGTCGGGTCGACCAGGTTCGCGCCGAGGTCCGCGGCCACCAGCGACACCAGCCCGGAGCGGATGACCGCCGGGTCCGGCTCGTGCAGCCAGCCGCGCACCGGGCCCGCGGGCGCCGGACCGGGGTCGGCGTCCGCGGTCAGCTCGTGCGCCTCGTCGCTCAGGAGCGTGGCCCGCCGCCAGGTCGAGGAGACCGCGCGGCCCCACAGCAGTGCCTCGACGATCGAGCCGCCGACCGACACCCACTCGGCCTCGACGCCGTCGGGCACCCGGTCGTGGTCCAGCCCCGGCGCCACCTTCACCGCCGCGGTCGGCATCCGCTCCAGGAGGAGGGCGACCGTCAACCAGGGGGGTGACCAGCGGTCGGGGTCGAGCTGGCGGCGTCCGCCGGCGCGGCGGGCGGGATCCAGGACGGCGGCCCCGCAGCCGGCCACCTCGCCCCCGCGGGCGGCGGCCACCAGCTCGACGGCGTCGCCGGCGACCACCCAGACGTCGTCGTCGACGCCGAGCGCCGCGGCGTTGGCGGCGGTCAGCTCGCGGGCGACCGGATCGACGTCGACGGCGAGCACCCGGGCCCCGGCCCGGGCGAGGGCGACCGTGTCGGTCCCCGACGCGCAGCCGAGGTCGGCCACCGAGTCCGCGCCCCCTGCCAGCAGCCGGGCGGCTCGGCGCCCGGCCAGCTGCGGGCGCCCGGCCTGCTCCAGGGTGTCGGCGGTGAAGAACAGGACGTCGGCGTCGGTGCCGAACACCGGCCGCGCCCGGGACCGGAGCCGGGCCAGCTCCCACGCCGCCCCTGCGTGCTCGGCCCCCACCTCCGCGCGCAGCCGGTCCAGGCCGGGGAGCAGGTCGACCCCGTCGTCCTGCAGCCGTGTCGCCAGCGCGACGGCGGTCGCCCCCTCGTGGCCCCGCAGCCAGGCGAGCTGGGTCAGGACGGCGTTCTCGGGGGAGTCGGGGGCCACCGGCCAAGCGTGGCGTACGGGCCGGGGCGCCCCGACGTCACCCACCCCGGGGTACCAGGTTGAGCGGCTGGCACTCTCCTAGGTAGAGTGCCAAAGCGACACGGCCTGGCGCCCGACCCCCGCGACGGCGGGTGCCCGGATCCCGTGCCACAGCATCCATCCCTGCCGTCCGACACCGAAGGGGGCGTCACCGACGTGACGACCGCTACCAAGGTCAGCATCAAGCCGCTGGAAGACCGCGTCGTGGTCCAGGCCAACGAGGCCGAGACCACCACCGCCTCCGGTCTGGTCATCCCGGACACCGCCAAGGAGAAGCCCCAGGAGGGCACCGTCGTCGCCGTCGGCCCCGGCCGCATCGACGACAACGGCAACCGCGTTCCGCTCGACGTGAACGTCGGTGACGTGGTCATCTACTCGAAGTACGGCGGTACCGAGGTCAAGTACGCCGGCGAGGAGTACCTGGTGCTCTCCGCCCGCGACCTGCTCGCCGTCGTGGAGAAGTGACCTCTCCTCAGCACTGAGCGCCAGCGCTCACCCGACCGCCCCGGCGACCCGAACCCCGGGTCCCGGGGCGGTCTCTGTTGGGCCTCATCCCGCCCAGCCCACCCCACGCACACCTGATCGAGAGGTCCGGCATGGCCAAGATCATCAAGTTCAACGAGGACGCCCGGCGCGCCCTGGAGCGCGGCGTCGACAAGCTCGCCGACGCGGTGAAGGTGACGATCGGCCCGCGTGGCCGCAACGTCGTCATCGACAAGAAGTTCGGTGCCCCGACGATCACCAACGACGGCGTCACCATCGCCCGCGAGATCGACCTCGAGGACCCGTACGAGAACCTCGGCGCCCAGCTGGCCAAGAGCGTCGCCACCAAGACCAACGAGGTCGCCGGTGACGGCACCACCACCGCCACCGTGCTCGCCCAGGCGCTGGTGCACGAGGGCATGCGCAACGTCGCCGCCGGCGCCAACCCGATGGCGCTGGGCCGCGGCATGCGGGCCGCGCTCGACGCCGTGCACGCCGCCCTCGACGCCGCCGCCATCCCGGTCGAGAAGCGCGAGGCCATCGCCGGCGTCGCCACCATCTCCGCGCAGGACGCCGAGGTCGGCGAGCTGATCGGCGAGGCGATGGAGCGCGTCGGCAAGGACGGCGTCATCACCGTCGAGGAGAGCAACACCCTGTCCACCGAGCTCGACGTCACCGAGGGCGTCCAGTTCGACAAGGGCTACCTCTCGCCGTACTTCGTCACCGACCAGGAGGCCATGGAGGCCGTCCTGGACGACGCCCTCGTCCTGCTGGTCAGCGGCAAGGTCGCCGCGCTGGCCGACCTCCTCCCGCTGCTGGAGAAGGTGCTGTCGACCGGCGGCCGGCCGCTGCTGCTGGTTGCGGAGGACGTCGAGGGCGAGGCGCTGTCCACCCTCGTCGTGAACTCGATCCGCAAGACGGTCAAGGTCGTCGCGGTGAAGTCACCCTTCTTCGGCGACCGACGCACGGCGTTCATGACCGACCTCGCCGTCGTCACCGGCGGCCAGGTGGTCAGCGAGGACGTGGGCCTCAAGCTCGACCAGGTCGGCCTCGAGGTGCTCGGCACCGCCCGCCGGGTCACCGTCACCAAGGACGCCACCACGATCGTCGACGGCGGCGGCACGTCGGAGGCCATCGGCGACCGCGTGGCGCAGATCCGCCGCGAGATCGAGGCCACCGACTCCGACTGGGATCGCGAGAAGCTCCACGAGCGGCTGGCCAAGCTCGCCGGCGGCATCGGTGTCATCCGGGTCGGTGCGGCCACCGAGGTCGAGCTCAAGGAGCGCAAGCACCGCATCGAGGACGCCATCGCCGCCACCCGCGCCGCGGTGGAGGAGGGGGTCATCCCCGGCGGTGGCTCCGCGCTCGTGCACGCCGCCGCGGCGGTCGACGCGCTGTCGCTGGAGGGCGACGAGCTCACCGGTGCCCGCGCCGTCCGCACGGCCCTGGACGCCCCCGCGGTGCAGATCGCCGAGAACGCCGGGTTCGAGGGCCGCGTCGTCGTCGCCAAGGTGCGGGAACTGGGCGCCGGTCAGGGCTTCAACGCCGCGACCGGTGAGTACGGCGACCTCGCCGACCAGGGCGTCATCGACCCGGTCAAGGTCACGAAGGCCGCGCTGGACAACGCCGTCTCCATCGCCGCGATGGTGCTCACCACCGACTCCGCCGTGGTGGAGAAGCCCGCGGAGGAGGAGCACGAGCACGGCGGCGGGCACCACACCCACGGTCACTCGCACGGCGGGCACGGCCACAGCCACTGACGCCCGCGTCTGTGCGCCGATGATCAGGTGACCTGATCGTCAGGGGTCCTGGCTCACGATCGACGGTGAGCCAGGACCCCCTGCGGTGAGCCAGGACGGCTGAGGACACGCAAGAGGGCCCGGTCCAGCATTGCTGGACCGGGCCCTCTCGGCGTTCGTGCGGAGGTCAGACCCCCGCGGCGACGGCGGCGGGCTCGGCCGCGATCAACCTGGCCCGCTCCTCCTCGCTCATCCCGCCCCAGACGCCGTACGGCTCACGGACGGCGAGGGCGTGCTTGAGGCACGCGTCGACGACCGGGCACCGCGCGCAGACGGCCTTGGCCGCGGTCTGCCGCCGCGCCCGGGCCGGCCCGCGCTCGCCGTCGGGGTGGAAGAAGAGGGACGTGTTCTCGCCACGGCATGCGCCATGGAGCTGCCAGTCCCAGACCTCGGCGACGGGCGTCGGGAGTCTGCGGATGTCGGCCATGTCTCCTCCAGGACTCGATCGAGCCGGAGGGGGCTGTCCGGCTGCAAGGGGCCGGTGCCCTCGCCGTCCCACCGTCAAACACCGCCGATTCGCAACTTTTTGCCGGTGTGCGCTCCGTCACCACCGTCCGGCCTGCTCACCCCCGGGGGTGAGGGCGTCTGTCGGACCGTCCGCAACTCGATCAAGGTTGCTCCAGGCCGCGCCGAGTCCGGGAGGGGGAGACACCCGGACCCGTCGCGGGACCTGCGCAGAGGTGGAGGGCCCCGGGTGGGGCCCTCCACCCGAGCGACACCCGGCCGGGCTCATCCCGGCCGGTGGGGGACCCGGCCACCAGCTGGGAGAAGCGAGGAGCAGGCGTGATCGAGGACAGGATGCGTGCCCCGGTGCACGGCGCGACCGTGTGGGTCTACGACGAGCGACGGCGGGTCCGTGACGACGTCGCCTCACGGCTGGTCGCACTGCCCTTCGTCGGCCGGGTCGAGGTGGTCGGCGACGCCCAGTCACTGGCCTCCCGCCTAGCGACCCGGACGCCCGACGTCCTCGTCGTCGGCACCCAGCGGGCCGTCGACACCGGCCTGTCGGCCGCGACGCAGGCGCTGCGCATGCACCCGGGGCTGCCGGTGCTCGTCCTCGGTGCACCCGACGACGCCGACAGCGTCCGGGCCGCCGTCGCCTTCGGCGCCCGGGGGTACCTGCGCTGGGATGCGACCGCCATCGAGATGGGTCTCGGCCTCTCCCGCGTCGGGCTGCGCGCCGACGGCGGCCGCATCCCGCAGCAGCAGGTGTCCCAGCCGATGGCGGCGTGGAGCGGTGCCGCGCCGCTGGCCGGCTCGGCGCCCACCACGGTGCGTTCCACCGTCCGCGACGCCCCCCCGGCCGTCGCGCTGTCCATGCGCGAGATGCAGGTGCTCACCGGCATGAGCCAGGGCAAGAGCAACGCCCAGATCGGTCGCGAGCTCTACCTGTCCGAGGACACCATCAAGACCCACGCCCGGCGGCTGTTCCGCAAGCTCGGCGCCAAGGACCGCGCCGAGGCGGTCGCGACGGGCTTCCGCCGCGGCATCATGCAGTGACACTGTCGTCCTCCGGACGACACCGCGGCCAGGAGCCGTTCCCTTGCTGCGCTGAGCGCGTCCGTCATGCCTGCGCGGGACCCTCCGGGCCCCACTCGGCCTGACCAAGCTCGCGCTCCTCACCGACATGCGCATGGTGGCGGTTATCCGGACCGGATAACCGCCACCAGGCGTATGCGGGTGCTTGAGGCTCGCTCAATCCTCGCGGGCGTGCCGGCCGGTGCGCTGGCCGCTGGGCTCGTCGCGCTCGGCGAGGGCCGCCACCCCGTCGGCGTAACCGCTGGCGTAGTCCCAGCTGACGTAGTCGTCGGGATCGGGCTCGAACGGTGGCTCGTGGCGCCCGGTCTGCCCCTCGTCGAGCAGCTGGCGCAGGTTGGCCTGCATGAGCGCCCAGTCGACGTGGTGCTCCTCCTCGCAGTCCGGGCAGTCCACGACGATGCCCTTGATGCCGGTCGGTTCGAGCAGCGTGCGGAAGACCTCGAGCTCGGCGAGGTCGTCGAGGACCCCGGCGCGCTCCTCGATCGTCAGCGGTGGAGGAGGCGGCTGATCGGCCGAGCCGAAGTCCGGGCCGAGGGCGTCGTCGAACGGGGACACAGTCACACGGTAGCCGCCGAACGGGCGGAGCACCGCACCCGAGTGCCGCCGCCTACGATCGGGGCAGGTCCCGTGCGCCCGCGAGGGGTGCCGACCGGTGTCCGACCCGATCTGCCCCGAAGGGTGGCCGCGCACATGCAGCCCGACTCCGTGCCCGAGCTGCCGGCGAAGTTCGCCCGCCTCGGGCTCACCTACGACGACGTCCTGCTCGTCCCTGGCGCGTCCGACGTCGTCCCGGCCGAGGTGGACACCAGCAGCCGGGTGACCCGGCGGATCACCCTGGCCGTGCCGCTGCTCTCCAGCGCGATGGACACCGTCACCGAGGCACGCATGGCGATCGCCATGGCCCGCGTCGGTGGCATGGGGGTGCTGCACCGCAACCTCTCCGCCGAGGAGCAGGCCGGGCAGGTCGACCTGGTCAAGCGGTCGGAGGCCGGCATGGTCACCAACCCGGTCACCTGCTCGCCGGACAGCACGCTGGCCGAGGTCGACGCCCTCTCGGCGCGGTACCGCATCTCCGGCGCCCCGGTGGTCGACGCCGACGGCGTCCTGGTCGGTATCGTCACCAACCGCGACATGCGCTTCGAGACCGACATGAACCGGCTCGTGCGGGACGTCATGACGCCGATGCCGCTGGTCACCGCCCCGGTCGGGGTCGACCCCGACACCGCCCTCGGCCTGCTCTCCCAGCACAAGATCGAGAAGCTGCCGCTGGTCGACACCGCCGGCCGGCTGCGCGGGCTCATCACGGTCAAGGACTTCGTCAAGCGCGACCAGTTCCCGAACTCCACCAAGGACGCCGACGGCCGGCTGGTCGTGGGCGCCGCGCTGGGCGTCGGCGAGGACGCCTACAAGCGCGCCGGGCTGCTGGTCGACGCCGGGGTCGACGTGCTCGTCGTCGACACCGCCCACGGCCACCAGCGGGCGGTGCTGGAGATGGTCGCGCGGGTGAAGAAGGAGTTCGGTGGCGATGCCGGCGTGGAGGTCGTCGGTGGCAACGTCGCCACGCGCGCCGGTGCGCAGGCCCTCGTCGACGCCGGGGTGGACGCGGTGAAGGTGGGCGTGGGGCCCGGCTCCATCTGCACCACCCGGGTGGTCGCCGGCGTCGGGGTCCCGCAGATCAGCGCCATCTACGAGGCGTGGCTGGCTGCCGGCCCGGCCGGCGTCCCCGTCATCGCCGACGGCGGGCTGCAGTACTCCGGCGACATCGCCAAGGCGATGGTCGCCGGCGCCGACACCGTGATGATCGGCGGGTTGTTCGCCGGGGTCGAGGAGGCCCCGGGCGAGCTGGTCTTCATGAACGGGAAGCAGTACAAGACCTACCGCGGCATGGGCTCGCTGGGCGCCATGCAGAAGCGGGGCAACCAGTCGTTCAGCCGAGACCGGTACTTCGCCGACGACGTCCTCTCCGACGACAAGCTCGTGCCCGAGGGCATCGAGGGCCAGGTGCCCTACCGGGGCTCGCTGTCCGGCGTGGCGCACCAGCTGGTCGGAGGGCTGCGCGCCTCGATGGGTTACGCCGGTGCGGCCACGATCGGCGAGCTCAAGGAGCGCGGTCAGCTGACCCGCATCACCTCGGCGGGCCTGGTCGAGTCGCACCCGCATGACATCCAGATGACCGTCGAAGCACCCAACTACCGAGGGCGCTGAGCATGAGCGTGCGCGACACCGTCGAGATCGGCCTCAACCGCTTCGCCCGCCGGGGCTACGACCTGGACGAGGTCTCGATCGTCCCGTCCCGGCGTACCCGCGACGTCGACGACGTCTCGACCGCCTGGCAGATCGACGCGTTCCGCTTCGACCTCCCGCTGGTGACCAGCCCGAGCGACGCCGTCGTCAGCCCGGCGACGGCGATCGCCGTCGGCCGGGCCGGTGGCCTCGGCGTGCTGAACGGCGAGGGCCTGTGGACCCGCTACGACGACCCGGCGCCGATGTACCGCCGCATCGCCGAGGCGGCCGCCGCGGGTGCGCCTCCGGTGGCCCTGCTGCAGGAGGTCTACGCCGAGCCGGTGAAGACCGACCTGATCACCGCGCGGATCAAGGAGATGGGCGAGGCCGGCGTCACCACGGCGATCCGGATCTCCCCCCAGCACACGGAGCAGCTCGCGCCGGCGGCCCTCTCCGCCGGGGTGGACCTGCTGGTCATCCAGGGCACGATCGTCTCGGCCGAGCACGTCACCTCCCAGGGGAACGCGCTGAACCTCAAGGAGTTCATCGCCGACCTCGACGTCCCCGTGATCGTGGGCGGCGCGGCGAACTACACGACCGCCCTGCACCTCATGCGGACCGGGGCCGCCGGGGTCATCGTCGGCGTCGGGGCCGACACGTACTCCACGACGGACGCGGTCATGGGCATCCGCGTGCCGCTGGCCAGCGCCATCGCCGACGCCGCCGCGGCCCGCCGCGACTACCTCGACGAGACCGGTGGCCGGTACGTGCACGTCATCGCCAACGGCCGGATCGAGACCAGCGGTGCCATCGCCCGGGCGCTGGCCTGCGGCGCGGACGCCGTGCAGCTGGGCGAGCCGCTGCGGGTCGCCGCGGAGGCACCCGCCGGTGGCGTGTGGTGGGATTCGGTGGCCGCGCACCCGCGGCTGCCGCGCGGCGCCGCCTCCGCGCCGGTCGAGCCGGCCGGCTCGCTGGAGCAGGTGCTGCTCGGCCCGGCGGAGTCCGCCGACGGGCGCACCAACCTCTTCGGCGCCCTGGCCCGCACGATGGCCAAGACCGGCTACTCGGACCTCAAGGAGTTCCAGCGGGTCGATCTGGTCATCGGGGGCTCGGAGAGCTGATGGACTTCCCGACCGTCCTCGTCGTCGACTTCGGCGCCCAGTACGCCCAGCTGATCGCGCGGCGGATCCGCGAGGCCGGGGTGTACTCGGAGATCGTCTCGTCGGAGGTGCCGGCCGAGGAGATCCTCGCTCGCAAGCCGGCCGCGATCGTGCTCTCCGGCGGGCCCTCGAGCGTCTACGCGCCCGAGGCGCCGACGGTCGACCCGATGCTGTTCGAGTCCGGCGTCCCGGCCTTCGGCATCTGCTACGGCTTCCAGGCGATGGCCGCCTCGCTCGGCGGCACGGTGGCGCGCACCGGCGACCGCGAGTACGGCGGCACGCCACTGACCGTCACCACCCGGGCCCGGCTGTTCGGCGACCTCCCGCTCGAGCAGAACGTGTGGATGAGCCACGGCGACGCCGTCAGCGCGGCCCCGCCCGGGTTCACCGTCACCGCCACGTCGACCGGTGCGCCGGTCGCCGCGTTCGAGGACGTCGACCGCCGGCTGGCCGGGGTGCAGTTCCACCCGGAGGTCCGGCACACCGCACACGGGCAGACGGTGCTCGAGCACTTCCTGTTCGAGATCGCCGGCCTGGAGGCCACCTGGACGATGGCCAACGTCGTCGAGGAGCAGGTGGAGCAGATCCGCGCCCAGGTGGGGGACCGCCGGGCGCTGTGCGCGCTCTCGGGCGGCGTCGACTCCGCCGTCGCCGCGGCGCTGGTGCAGCGGGCGATCGGTGACCGGCTCACCTGCGTCTACGTCGACCACGGGTTGATGCGCGAGGGGGAGACAGAGCAGATCGAGCGCGACTTCGTCGCCGTCACCGGTGCCGACCTGCGGGTCGTCGACGCCCGCGAGCAGTTCCTCAGCGCGCTGGCCGGGGTCAGCGACCCCGAGGAGAAGCGGAAGATCATCGGCCGCGAGTTCATCCGCGTGTTCGAGCAGGCCGCGCTCGACGTCGTCTCCGACGCCAAGAGCCACGGCGAGACCGTCGACTTCCTGGTGCAGGGCACGCTCTACCCCGACGTCGTCGAGTCCGGCGGCGGCAGCGGGACGGCGAACATCAAGAGCCACCACAACGTCGGCGGTCTGCCCGAGGACCTGACCTTCACCCTGGTGGAGCCGCTGCGGACGCTGTTCAAGGACGAGGTCCGGCAGGTCGGCCTGCAGCTGGGCCTGCCCGAGACCCTGGTGTGGCGGCAGCCGTTCCCCGGGCCGGGGCTGGGCATCCGCATCGTCGGCGAGGTGACCCAGGAGCGCCTGGACGTCCTGCGCAAGGCCGACGCGATCGTGCGCGCGGAACTTTCGGCCGCGGGGCTGGACCGCGAGATCTGGCAGTGCCCGGTGGTGCTGCTGGCCGACGTCCGCTCGGTGGGCGTGCAGGGGGACGGGCGCACCTACGGGCACCCGATCGTGCTGCGGCCGGTGTCCAGCGAGGACGCGATGACCGCCGACTGGACCCGGCTGCCCTACGACGTCCTGGCCAGGATCTCCACCCGGATCACCAACGAGGTCGAAGAGGTCAACCGGGTCACCCTCGACGTCACCAGCAAGCCGCCGGGCACGATCGAGTGGGAATAGGCCCCGCTGCAGGGGCCGGAGCGACCCGTCACGGCGACGAGTACTCCAGCCCCTGACCGCCGGGGCTGCGGATCGTCAGCCGGCCGTTCGCGATCCGCACGGTGAAGCCCTGCTCCAGCACGTCGGTCACGTGGGCGTCCTGCTCGCGCAGTTCCTCCGGGCAGCGCCCCTCGCCGGCCGGCCCGCTCGTCGTCACCTGCTCGTCGCGGAGCTGCCATGCGCCCGCCAGCGACCGGCAGCCGGTGGAGGCGCGGAACGTGCCGTCGGCGGTGAACTCCAGGACCGCGGGCTCGCCCTCGGCCGCCCATCCCATCGCCTCGGTGGTCAGCCCCTGGAGCGACCACGTTCCGCCGACCAGGTCGCCGGCCTCGACAGGTGGACGGGGGCGGAGGTGGACCTCGGCGCCGTCGCCGGTGAGCACGAGGCCCTCCGAGGAGGTGGTCGCGCGCGGGTCGTCCGCGGTGAGCACCCTCGAGTAGACGCCCTCCGCGCGGGCCACGTCCCCCGTGCAGGCCATGAGGCTGGTCAGGTGGTCCTCGAGCTCGAGCCGCCCGTCGTCGAGCCGGTAGCGGGCACCGAAGCCGTTGCAGAACGACGTCCCGGCCAGCCGGGCGTCGTCCACGGCCAGGGTGCCCTCGAGGTCGGGGAGGGGGACGGGCACGCCGTCCCGCCGGAGCTCCGTCACCACCCACTCGCCGCGGAGATCGGCGCTCGTCGCGGGCCGCGCGCCGCGCTCCGCCCGGTAGACCAGGCCACGACCGTCGGGGTCGCCGAGGGTCAGCTGGTCGCCGTCGACCGAGACCTGGAAGCCGTCGCCGAGCACCGTCACCACGTGGCCGTCCTGCGCCGCGACGTCGGCCGGGCAGTCGTCCGTACCGGCGGAGAGTTCGGTCAGCCGCACCACGTCGCCCTCGATCGTGAAGCGGCCGGTCAGGTCGCGGCAGCCGGTGGAGCCGGTCAGCGTCCCGTCGCCGAAGAGCTCGAGCGTCGCCGTCTCGCCGACGGGCGAGCTCGCCGTCTCGCCGTCGAGCAGCGTCTCGAGCGCCCACCGGGTACCCACCAGCTCGGTCACGGGCACCGGCGCGACCGGGGTGAACCGCAGCTCGACGCCGCCGCCGGTGAGCACCAGGTCCTCGCCGTCGAGCGCCGCGGTGTCCACGGCGGCAAGGGCCCCCAGGTAGGCATCCTCCGCGGCCATGACGTCGGGCGCGCAGGCCATCTCGGTGCGGCCGATCTCGCCGACGGAGAGCGAGGTCCCGCCGTTCCGGTAGGACGCGCCGTAGGAATTGCAGAAGGCGACACCGCGCACCTCGCCGGCGACGAACTGCAGCGTCGCCGTCGTGCCGCTGGGCCGGGGGAGGGCGGCCCCGTCGACGGTCCCTTCCGCCAGCTGCCACTCGCCGCTCAGGTCAGGCCCGCCGCTGACGCCGGGCCCGCCGGTGCCACCGCCGCACGCGGTGAGCAGTGCGGCGGCCAGCAGCAGGACGGCGACGAGGCGCATACCCGCACGACGCGTCACCGGTCCCGTCCGGTTCCCCCGGCGGCAGGACACACGGAGGCCCGGCGCGCCGGATTCCGGCAGGTGTGATGGGCTCGACGCCGGCCACACCGTCGAGGACCCGGAGGAACGAGTGAGCTCCGCGCCGTGGCCTCTCCTGCCCAGCGTGGGCGTCCTCGCCGCGATGGCGGTCGTCATCGTGATCGTGGGAGTCCGGCTGACCCGCATCGCCGACACCCTCGCGGACCGCACCGGCCTGGGTGACGCCATCGGCGGTGCCCTGCTGCTCGGGGCCGTCACCTCGCTACCGGGGAACGTCACGGTGCTCACCGGTGCGCTGGAGGGCGACGCCGGCTTCGCCCTGGCCAACCCGATCGGCGGCATCGCCCTCCAGACGGTCTGGCTCGCGATCGCCGACCTGCTCTACCGCCGCGTCAACCTCGAGCACGCGGCCGCGTCCCTGCAGAACGTCCTGCAGTCGGTCCTGCTCATCGCCATGCTCGCGATCCCGGTCGTGGCCTACGCCACGCCCGATCTCCGGCTGGGCTGGATCCACCCCATGACGTTGCTGATCCCCGCCCTCTACGGCTACGGCCTGACGCTGCTCCGGCGGATGCAGCACGAGCCGATGTGGCAGCCGGTCCACACCGATCAGACGGCCGACGACGACGGCAACGGCGAGGACGCGGGTGGCAACGGCGAGGACGCGGGCGACGGGGACGGCGCGGGCGACGGGGACGGCGCGGACGACGAGGACCAGCGCTCGACCGCCCGGTTGTGGGGCCTGCTCGCGGTGATGGGGCTGGTCACCGGGGTCGCCGGCTGGCTGGTGGGCCGGGCCGGACTCAGCGTGATCGCGCGGGCCGGGCTCGACAGCGGCGTCGTGGGCTTCACCCTCACCACGGCGATCAGCTCGCTGCCCGAGCTCGTCGTCCTGCTGACCGCCGTGCGGATGGGCCAACTCACCCTCGGTGTCGGCAACATCGTCGGGGGCAACGTCTACGACATCCTGATGATCTCCCTCGCCGACATCGGCTACCTGGAGGGGCCGATCTACCGGGACGCCGGGCCGACCAGCCTGGTGCTCCTCGGCGGCACGCTCGTCATGACGGCGGTGCTGGCCGCCGGGCTGCTCATGCGTGACCGGAAGTGGATCGGCTTCGAGGGTGTCTCGATCCCGCTGATCTACGTGGGCACCGTGGCGCTCGCCCTCGTGGGGTGACGGACGGCGGAGGGCCCGGGAGCGGTCTGCTCCCGGGCCCTCCGCCGTCCACTCCTCCTGCCGGTCAGCCCCGTCTGCGTGCCTTGCGCAGCTCCTTGACCAGCAGCGCGATCCCCGCCCCGATGAGGAGCACCCACAACAGGCCGCCGTCGTCGAGCAGGCCCAGCGAGAAGTTCAGGCCGACCATCGTCGAGACCGCCACGACGAGGAAGAACAGGCCGGCCACGAGCGCCACCAGGTCGACTCGCCGCGGCTGCTGCGGCTGCGGCCGGTCCTCCGTCTCCAGGGGCGCGACCATCTGCCACTGCTGCTCCTGCCACGCCGTCGGCGTGGTCGGGAACTCGCTGTAGTCAGCCACGGGACACCTCCACCTCACCGATACCGGTGTTGATCTCGAGCACGATCTCCGCCTCGCCGTCGTCGGTCCACTCAGCCGTTCCGCGACCGGGGAAGAAATCGGTGCCGAACTCGTCGGAGCCGAGGACGTGGGTCTCGCCCACTCCCTGGTCGACCCGGACGCGGGCATCGGCGGAGCGCGGCAGGATCACCTCGACGTCGCCGATGCCGTGCTGCACCTCGATGTCGAGGGCGTCGGCGAGATCGGCCATCGGGACGTCGGAGAGGTCGACGGTGAGGTCGCCGACGCCACCGGCGTAGACCTCGCGCACGTCGGCGACGGTCTGCGGGCGGAAGCTGCGGTCGCCTAACCCGCCGTCGGTCGACGGCGCCGCGGCGGCGATGGCCAGGGCCAGCGAGAGCACGACGCCCAGGGCGATCAGACCGCCGCGGGCGGTGCGGCCCCCGCTGAACGCGGCCGCGACGAGTCCCGCGCCGACCACGGCCAGGGCGGTCCCGAGGTAACCGACCGCGTCGATGTCCCAGCCGATCAGCCGGCTGATCAGCACGAGGACGCCGACGACGATCAGCAGGCCGGCGACCGTGATGCCGGGAACGGGTGACCGGGGACCGGCCGGCTCGCGCCGACGCACGGCGCCGGCCGGCTGCCCGGGGGCCGCCGCCGGCGCGGGGCCGTCCGCGCCGGCCGGCATCAGCAGCCACAGCAGGAGGTAGACCAGGACGCCGGTGCCGCCGGCGACCGCGAGGGCGACGAAGCCGACCCGCCACAGGAGTGCGTCGATCCCGGTGTAATCGGCCAGGCCGCCGTTCACCCCGCCGATGACCTTGTCGGAGCGGCTGCGGCGCAGCTGCGGACGGACCGGTGGCGGCTGCCAGCCGGGCGGTTCCACCGTGGGTGGTGCAGGAGGAGGAGCGGATGTCATGCCGGCAAGCCTGCTGACCGCTCGGGTCCCTGACCATCAGGGAACTCCCCGAACCGACCCTGGTTCCTCTTCCGGGGTGATCACCGGTGTCGGCCGGGACCCCGCCGGTGCGACGATCGGTGCTGTGACCACCACCCCCGCAGCGCCGCCGCGTCCGCCGCTGGCGCGCCCGCGCACGGGTCGCGTGGTCGCCGGCGTCGCCGCCGGTACCGCGGCACACCTCAGGCAGGACCCGCTGGTGGTGCGGGTGGCCTTCGTCCTCCTGGCGACCACGGGGCTGGGGATCGCCCTCTACGCGCTGCTCTGGATGACCATGTCGGTCGCCGCCCCGGGCGACGAGGCGGCCCCGGCGGTGCAGGGCTGGCGGCCGGCCGGCGCGTGGCAGTGGATCGCGCTGGTGGTGCTCGGCCTCGCGGCCGCGAGCGTGCTCGGGCAGGTTGCGCAGTGGACCAGCAGCGACGTCGTCGTGCCGCTGGTCCTGCTGGTGGGCGGACTCGCGGTGATCTGGCGGCAGCTGGACACCGACCGGACGCTCGCCGTCCCGGAGGCGCGCTGGGCACTGCTCGGGGGCGTCGCCGTGGTGGGTGCCGGGTTGTTCCTCCTGCTGGCCACGACGGGTCAGCTGGCCAACGCCCGCAACGGGTTCGCCGCCACGCTGCTCATCCTCACCGGGGTGGTGCTGGTGACGGCGCCGCTGTGGCGGAGGCTGCTGGACTCCCGTGCCGACGAGCGCGCCGCCCGCATCCGGTCGGAGGAGCGGGCCGCCGTCGCGGCGCACCTGCACGACTCGGTGCTGCAGACCCTCGCCCTGATCCAGCGCAACGCCGAGGAACCGCAGGCGGTCAGCCGGCTGGCCCGCAGCCAGGAGCGTGAACTGCGCGCCTGGCTCTACGACCCGGCGCAGGTGCGGGAGGGCGGCACGTGGGCAGGGCTGGTCGCCGGCATGGTGGCCGAGGTGGAGTCCGACCACGCGCTCACGGTGGACCCCGTCGTCGTCGGCGACGCCCCGGTCGACGACGCGCTCGCCGCTCTCGGGGCGGCGACGCGCGAAGCGCTGGTGAACGCGGCCAAGCACTCCGGCGCGGGGAGCGCGGACCTCTACACGGAGGTGACGGCGGCCCAGGTGTCGGTGTTCGTCCGCGACCGCGGGAAGGGGTTCGATCCCGCTACCGTCCCCGATGACCGCCGCGGGCTGCGTGACTCGGTGCACGGCCGGCTCGCCCGGCTGGGCGGCACGGCACTCGTCCGGTCGACACCGGGGGAGGGAACCGAGGTGGAGCTGGTCCTGCCGAGGAACGGAGCGCCCCGCGGGAGCGAACCGAGCAACACCGTGAGCGGAGCGCTCCGTGCGAGCGAGCAGAGGAGCAGCAGATGACGCCGCGGGTCTTCGTGGTCGACGACCACGCCATGGTGCGCACCGGTGTGCGGGCCGAGCTCGGGACCGACGTGACCATGGTCGGGGAGGCCGCCGACGTCCCCACCGCCATCGAGGGCATCCGCGCGACCCGGCCGGACGTCGTCCTGCTGGACGTGCACCTGCCCGGTGGTGACGGGCGCGCCGTGCTGGAGACGCTGCGCGCCGAGCTGCCCGAGGTGAAGTGGCTGGCGCTGTCGGTCTCCGACGCCGCGGAGGACGTCATCGCCGTCATCCGGGCCGGGGCGCGCGGCTACGTCACCAAGACCATCTCCGGCCCCGACCTGCTGGATGCCGTCCGCCGGGTGGCCGACGGCGACGTCGTCTTCAGCCCGCGGCTGGCCGGCTTCGTGCTCGACGCCTTCGCCGCCGGTACCCCGGTCGCACCCGAACCCGAGGAGGAGGCGACCGACCCCGGTCTGGACCTGCTCAGCGCCCGGGAGCGCGAGGTGATGCAACTGCTGGCCCGCGGCTACACCTACCGGGAGATCGGCTCGCGGCTGTTCATCTCGGTGAAGACGGTGGAGTCCCACGCGTCCAACGTGCTGCGCAAGCTACAGCTGTCCAACCGCAACGAGCTCACCCGCTGGGCGGCGACCAACCGCCTGCTGTGACATCGTCGTCCTCCGGACGACACCGCGGCCAGGAGCCGTCCCCCACCGGCGTGGAGCCGCTGCGTCGCGCCTGCGCGGAGCCCTCCGGGCCCCACTCGGCACGACAGAGCACTTACGCGGTGTGGACGACATGGAAGGCCTCGGCGAGCCGGCCGGCCGGGAGTCCCAGCCGCTCGGCGGTCTGCCGCATCCAGCCGGTGAGGAACTCGTCCAGGTTCTCCATGTGGCTGACCTGGCTGACGTGGCAGCGCAGCGCCGCGAGCTTCCGGTCGAGGACGTCGGTGACGTCGACGGCGTGGTCGGTGCGCGGGCTGGCGCCGAGCCACACCTCCGCGACCGTCCACGCCTCCAGCCCCTCGCCCGCCAGCAGCTCCGGGAAGGCGAACGGGTTGCGGGCGTCGGGGTAGACCGCCCGCAGCGTGGACTCGCCGACGGTCATGTGGTCGGGATGGCTGGCGCCTATCCGGTCCCAGAACCGCTCGGGCGAGCTGGTGAGCACCCGTTGCGGTCGCACCTGCCGGATCACCCGGCTGATGTCGCGGCGCAGGTCCAGGGTGAGCTCGAGCCGGCCGTCGGGGTAGCCGAGGAACCGCACGTCGGTCACCCCGACCGCGGCGGCGGCCGCCCGCTGCTCGGCCTGCCGCAGTGGCCCCATCTGCTGGCGGGGTGTGTCGTCGAACCCGCCGGCGTCGCCGTCGGTGACGATCAGGTACGTGACCTCGGTGCCGGCCGCGGTCCACGTGGCGACTGTCCCCGCGCTGCCGAAGTCGACGTCGTCGGGGTGGGCGAGGACGCAGAGCACGCGTTCGACGTGCTCGGCGGGACCGGACGGGGGCTGGAACGGGGAACTCACCCGGCGGAGCCTATGCGCGGGCCGGGGTCGGGGCGGGTGCGGCGGCACGACCGTGGTCGCGCAGACTCGCGTGGTGCCCGAGTACACCCTTTCCGTCGCGCTCCGCTCCTCGGCTCCGCTGGACGACGCCGCGATCGACGCCCTCCGCACGGTGCTCCGGCCCGACGACCCGGAGCTGCGCCTGTGGCGCGAGCCGGACCGGGCAGTGCTGCGGGTGACCACCGAGTGCGCGGCGGCCGACCTCGACGCGGCGCTGGACCTCGGCAAGGACCTGGCGGACGAGGCTCACGAGGCCTGCCCGGGCCGGGTGTTCGAGGTGGCCGCGATGGGCGACGACGACTCCCAGGTCTGGCGCAGCGGCCCCTGAGCGAGGTCCTGCTTCAGAGCCGGCCGCGCCCCTGGCGCAGCAGCATCATCCCCAGCGCCGCGCCGTCGGGGCCGAGCTCGGCGCGGAAGCGGGACAGCACCTGCTGCTCCCGGGCGAGCGAGAGGCGGGTGCCGCCGGAGGCGGAGCGCAGGGCGCCGATCTCCTGGGAGATCTCCAGGCGGCGGCGCACGAGTTCGATGATCTCGGCGTCGCAGGCGTCGATCGCGCCGCGCAGTTCGCCGATCCGCTCGGCGGGGTCCTGCGGCGCCGTCGGGCCGGCGGCAGGGGGGACGGTGAGGGTGCTCATCAGGGTGTCCTCGGCAAGTCGTGGACCCGAGACCCCAGAAACGAGAAACGCCCCGGGCTTCTCGGGCCCGGGGCGTCTGTTGCGGCGTGTGCTCAGCCGGCGGTGACGGACACCGGATCCCGGTGACCGTAGTAAAAACTGACCGTGGCGGGCACGGAACGGAGTCTGCCACACCGCGGTCGGGGCGCGCCACGGCCGCGGCGGTGGGACGGGTGGTGCACGCGGTTCCGCGCCCGCCGGGACCGTCACCCGTCCGGCTTACAGTGATGCGGTGAACGCGCCGAAGGCTTCCGGTTCCCCTGCGGAGCAGTGTTGAGTGCGCCGAAGGCTTCCGGTCCCCCTGCGGAGCAGTGTTGAGCAGCCTCCAGCAGTCCCTCCCCGGCACCGCCGCCCTGCCGCGCTCCGCACCCGGCTCGCTGGGGCGGGAGCTGGACCGGATGCTGGCCGGCCTCAACGGCCCCCAGCGGGACGCCGTCGTCCACGAGGGCAGCCCGCTGCTGATCGTCGCCGGCGCCGGATCCGGGAAGACCCGGGTGCTCACGCACCGGATCGCCTACCTGCTGGGCGCCCGCGGGGTGCAGCCGGGGGAGATCCTGGCGATCACCTTCACCAACAAGGCCGCCGGCGAGATGAAGGAGCGCGTCGCCGCTCTGGTCGGGCCGCGGGCGCGATCGATGTGGGTGTCGACGTTCCACTCGATGTGCGTGCGCATCCTGCGCGCCGAGGCGGCCAAGCTGGGCATGAAGTCGTCGTTCACCATCTACGACCAGGGCGACTCGATCCGGCTGATGACGATGGTCGCCCGCGACCTGGACCTGCACGCCAAGCGCTTCCCGGGGCGCAGCCTCGCCAACCAGGTGTCGAACCTGAAGAACGAGCTGGTCGACGAGGACGCGTTCTCGCCGCAGACCCCGCCGGAGCGGGTGCTCAAGGACGCGTACACGCTCTACCAGCGGCGGTTGCGCGAGGCGCACGCCATGGACTTCGACGACCTGATCATGACGACGGTCCACCTCCTGCAGGCGTTCCCCGACGTCGCGGAGCACTACCGCCGCCGGTTCCGCCACGTGCTCGTCGACGAATACCAGGACACGAACCACGCCCAATACATGCTGGTCCGGGAACTCACCGGCACCGGCGAGGGCCCGGTGCCGCAGGCCGAGCTGTGCGTCGTCGGTGACGCCGACCAGTCGATCTACGCCTTCCGCGGCGCGACGATCCGCAACATCGACGAGTTCGAGCGCGACTACCCGCAGGCCACGACGATCCTGCTGGAGCAGAACTACCGCTCCACCCAGCGGATCCTCAAGGCGGCCAACCAGGTCATCTCCAAGAACACCGGCCGCCGTCCCAAGAACCTGTGGACGGACTCGGGCGACGGCGAGCTGATCGAGGGCTACGTCGCCGACAACGAGCACGACGAGGCCGCCTGGGTCGCCGAGCAGATCGATGCCCTGGTCGACGAGGGCACGGCCAGGCCTGCCGACATCGCGGTCTTCTACCGCACGAACAACGCCTCGCGGGTGTTCGAAGAGGTCTTCATCCGCGTCGGCATGCCCTACAAGGTCGTCGGCGGGGTGCGGTTCTACGAGCGCAAGGAGGTCCGCGACGCGCTGGCCTACCTGAAGCTGGTGGCCAACCCGGCCGACGTGGTGAGCCTGCGCCGGATCATCAACGTGCCCAAGCGGGGTATCGGCGACAAGGCCGAGTCGTGCATCGAGTCCTTCGCCGACCGGGAGCGGATCGCGTTCGGCACGGCGCTGCGGCGGTGTGCCGAGGTGCCCGACCTCGCGACGCGCTCCCTGAAGGCCTTGCAGGAGTTCGTCTCGCTGCTCGAGGAGTTCGAGCAGCTGGTCGAGACCGGCTCGGGTCCGGCCGCGCTCCTGGAGAGCATCCTCGACCGCACCGGCTACCTGGCCGAGCTGCAGGCCAGCACCGATCCGCAGGACGAGGGGCGGGTCGACAACCTCAACGAGCTCATCTCGGTGGCCGCCGAGTTCGAGGCCGCGAGCCCGGGGGGCACGGTCACCGACTTCCTGGAGCAGGTCTCCCTGGTGGCCGACGCCGACCAGATCCCAGGTCCCGGGGGACCCGGGGAGGACACAGCCGGCGTGGTGACGCTGATGACCCTGCACACCGCCAAGGGGCTGGAGTTCCCGGTCGTGTTCGTGACCGGTATGGAGGACGGCGTCTTCCCGCACCTGCGCGCGCTCGGCGACCCGCGGGAGCTGGAGGAGGAGCGCCGGCTGGCCTACGTGGGGATCACCCGGGCGCGGCAGCGGCTGTTCATCTCGCGGGCGACGGTGCGAACCAGCTGGGGGCAGCCGGCCTACAACCCGCCGTCGCGGTTCCTCGACGAGCTCCCGGCCGAGACCGTGCACTGGGCCCGCACCGACCCGGCCCCGGCGCCGTCGACCGGTTACCGGTCGGCGCAGACGCGGGTGGCGGCCACCGGGCTCTCCACGGGCGGTCTGCGCGGCGGGGCCGGCAACCGGCAGGTGATCTCCGTGGAGGTCGGCGACCGGGTGAGCCACGACGCCTTCGGGCTGGGCACGGTGGTCGAGGTGACCGGCGTGGGCGACAAGGCCCAGGCCACGGTCGACTTCGGCTCCGGCGGCACCAAGCGCCTCGTCCTCCGGTACGCCCCGCTCGTCAAACTCTGACCTGAGGAGCGGGGCCCGGAGGGTCCCCGACGAAGGTCAGGAAGCCGCGGCAAGCAAGCGGGGAACGGTGTGGAGTCGCGGATCGCGAGGCGAGCCGCCTGCGAGGTGCCGCCGAGGAGCGGGGCCCGGAGGGCTCCCGACGAGCGTGGCAGAAACGGCTCAACGCATGTCGGGACGGCACCTGGAAGCGGTGTCGGCCGGAGGCCGACGAAAGGTATGGCCGCGGTCGATCGGGCGGAGCCCGATCAATTAGATGGATACCCCGCGCTCCGCGAGGTACTTCGCCGGGTCCGTGGGGCGCCCGTCCATGCCGCCGCGGTGGATCTCGTAGTGCAGGTGCGGACCGGTGGACTGGCCCTCGTTGCCGACCTTGGCGATCTGGTCGCCGGCGGTGACGAGATCGCCCTCGGAGACGCTGTAGTAGCGCATGTGCCCGTAGATGTGCACGTTGCCGTCGGGGTCCTGGATGTAGACGGCGTTGCCGTAGCCCGACGCCCGGCCGGCCCGCACGACGACGCCGTCGGTGGCCGCGCGGATGGGCGTGCCCAGCGGGGCGGCGATGTCGAGGCCGTAGTGCATCGTGCCCCAGCGCCGGCAGAAACAGGTGGTGAGCGTGCCCTCGGTGGGGAGCACGGTCTTGGGCTGGCGGGCGGCGCGCGAGGCGGCGAGTTCGCTCAGGCGGGCCTGGGCCTCGGCCTCGGTGATGCCCCGTCGCGCGCCGGCGTCCTCGAGCCCGCCGGCGAAGCTCACCTCGGTGCTGACGCCCAGCCCGTAGTCGGAGGCGCTGGCCGAGACGGTCCGCTGGTCGGCGACGACGGCGGGCACTCCGGCGACGACGGCGCCGGCCACGAGGGCGGCGAACCACAGGGGCGCGCGACGGCCGGGCGGGTGCGGCAGGCGGCGGCGGGAGGCGCGCGGGGCGGGTGCGGGCGCGGTCGGGGGCTCGGTCGCGGGGGCCGGTGCGACGTCCTCCACGGGGGTTCGTGGCCTCGGTACGCGGAGGACCTGGGGAGCCTGCTTCTCCAGCACCTGTGCACTGCTGAGAGACACGGCGAACCTTCCCGGACGGCCTGGCCGGCGAGCGCCGGGAGGCGTTCGTCGGGGGAGCGACGACGGCGTGGGGCGCCGGTTCGTCGGCGTCCGCCGGTAGGTACCGGCGCCGTGATCGAACCGTAACGATGCGTCAGGACCCGACCAAGCACTGAACGCTGCGTGTCGCGATGGAGGCACGTCGTCACGGAGTCGAGTCGACTCGGCCGCGGCTGCGGGCGTGGACGGGACGCGCCGCCCGGGTCAGGCGACGGCGGCCAGTCGCCGGGTGCCGGCGGTCTGCCGGACGCCGGCGAGGGTGGAGGCGACCTCGTCGAGGACCCCGCGGTGGATGGGGAGGGACATGTGCCCGACACCCCGGACGAGGACGTTCCGGGCGGCCAGGTCGGGATGGTCGCAGCGTCCCGACTGCGTCGGCAGGACCACCTGGTCGAGGTCGCTGTACACGGCGGTGACCCGGGTCCGGCAGTACGGGGCCGGCTCGTCGAGCTCCCGCAGCGCCGGCGACCCCGGCCGGAGCTGGCGGATCAGCGGCGTGGGCAGGAGGTGGGCGAGCACGGAGCCCCGGTGCGGGGTGCCCAGGGTCACCAGTGCGTCGATCCGTCGGTCACCGCCCTGCCGCTGCACGTAGTGGCGGGCGATCAGCCCACCCAGGCTGTGGCCGACGACGTGCACCCGGTCGTGGCCGGTCTGCTGGCAGAGGCGCTCGATGTGCCGGCCGAGGTCGGCGGCGCCCCGGGCGATACCGGTGAGGAAGGGGCTGTAGTTCCAGGAGCAGACAGAGGTGAAGCCCCGCTTGCGCAGGCTGCGGCGCATGACGGCGAAGACCGACCGGTTGTCGACGAGTCCGTGGACCAGCAGAACGGGGACCCGCGCAGCCAGCGGGTCGGCGGCGAACAGGGCCCGGACGGCGGCCGGCTGCGCGCCGGTCCGCGTGTGCGGGTCGGGGCGCAGCGCCTCCATCCGCGCCCCCAGCGGGTACATCAGGGCGTGCGCGCCCACCCAGGCCAGCTCGGTCAGCCCGCCGGCGAGCGTGGTGGGCGAGCAGAGTGCGCGCAGACCCCGTGGCGGAACCTCGGCGTCGGCGGTGGTGTGCCACCCTGGAACGGAGTCCAGCTCGCTCGATGGGCGCATGGCCGTTCTCCCCGTCTGGAGCCGTCCGGCGGGACGTCGGGCTCGGGTGGTTCCGCCGGTGCGTGTGGTCCGGTGTGTGCTCCGTTCACCTGACGGTAAAGCCGCGATGTGTCCGGCGTCACACGATTGTCACCGTCGCGCCGTCGATCGAGTCCTGTTCGTGACCATGCCGCCGAAGGGGGAACCGTGCCTGCCCGCGACACTCGCACCGGGACAGACCGTGCCCGACCCACCGCCCGCCGGGGCGCGGGCCAGGCGACGCCGACGCCGTCGGCGGCGGCGCCCGGGGACCAGGTCGTCGTGGGCGCCGTCCCCCCGGCGGTCGTGGTCTGCGGCGTGCTCCTCGTCCTCGCCGGTCTCGCCGGTGTCGCGGCCGCGTTCCCGACGTACCTCGTCGTCGGTGGGGAGGAACTCCGTGAGGTCCGGGGAGTCGGCGGCGCACTGGTCGCCCTGCTGGTCCCGGCCGTCCACCTGGCGATGGGCGCGAGCCTGGCACGTCGCGCCGTCCCCAAGCTGGGGCTCGCCTACGCCGCCGTGGCCGGCGCCCTCGCGGTCGGCCAGCTGCTCATCGAGATCTACCGGGGCAGCAGTTCCACGGCGCGCCCGGGGGTGGAGGTGGTGGCCGGGGAGCTGGTCCTGACCAGCGGGGTCCAGCGGGGGGCCGGCTGGGTGCTGGGTGTCGCCGCGCTCGGGCTCACCGTGGTTGCCGGTGTCGTGGCCATGGCCGCCTGGGGCCGGACGGTCATGGACGACCGCGGCGCGCTCGAGCCGGTGCGCTCGCTCCTGGCCGGTGCCGCCGTGCTCCTCGGCGTGGCCGCCGTCCTCTGCCTCGCGCTGCCGGCTGCCGAAGTCCCGGACGAGGTCCGGACCGACCCGGTGACGGGCCTGGAGACCGTCGTGACGCGGGAAGGGCCGCAGGCGCTGCTCGAGCGGCCCGGCCTGGCGCTGCTGGGTGGCCTGCTGCTGGCCGGTGCGCTCCTGCTCTGCTCGGTCGTCGCGCCGTCGCTGCGGCCGCGCCTCGGCGCGGTGGGCGGCCTGCTCGCGGTGACCGTCGCGGTGCTCTCCGCCGGGCTCGTGGGCCTGCGGGACGCGGTCACGTCGGACGAGCTGGTCTGGACCGTCCCCGGCGCCGGCCTGGTCGTCGTGGGACTGGCGATGCTCGGTCTCGCCCTGTTCGCCTGGCGCACCCGCCGGTCGCCGGACGTGACCGGCACCACTTCCGGGATCGGGAGCTCCTAAACTGCGTGCCGTGGTGGACGAACGCATCCGGGTGGTCATCGCCAAGCCGGGACTCGACGGGCACGACCGTGGCGCCAAGGTGGTCGCGCGGGCACTGCGCGACGCCGGCATGGAGGTCGTCTACACCGGCCTGCACCAGACGCCCGAGCAGATCGTGGAGACGGTGGTGCAGGAGGACGCGGACGCCGTGGGGCTCTCCGTGCTCTCCGGCGCCCACATGACGCTCTTCGCCCGGCTCACCGAGCTGCTGCGCGAGCGCGGGGTCGACGACGTCGTCGTCTTCGGCGGCGGCATCATCCCGGAGGAGGACGTGCCGGAGCTGCGGCGGATCGGCGTCACCGGCATCTTCACGCCCGGTGCCACGACCACCGACATCGTCGAGTGGGTGCGGGCGCACGTGGGGGAGCCGGCCGGCGCCTGAGTGGCCTGCTCGCGAGCTCCGCGGATCGAGGACGGCGCGGTGGACCAGCACGTTCGGTGCCGCCAACGGGTGAGCCGTCCTGTGATGCGGCCCACGACGGGCCCCTCTCATCCACGCCCGGGGCAGCGGTGTGGTTCCGGGCGGTCTACGGTGCCTGTTCGTGGATCTCTTCGAGTACCAGGCCCGTGACCTGTTGGCCTCGCACGGTGTCCCCGTGCTCCCCGGTGGCGTCGCCGAGACGCCTGAGCAGGCGGAGGCGATCGCCCGCGAGATCGGGCAGACCGTCGTCGTCAAGGCGCAGGTGAAGACCGGCGGCCGCGGGAAGGCCGGTGGCGTCAAGCTCGCCGACAACCCCGACGAGGCGAAGGCGCGCGCCCAGGACATCCTGGGCCTGGACATCAAGGGACACGTCACGCACCGCGTGATGGTCGCCCAGGCCAGCGACATCGCCGAGGAGTACTACTTCTCCTACCTGCTCGACCGCTCCAACCGCACCTTCCTGGCCATGGCCAGCGTCGAGGGCGGCGTGGAGATCGAGCAGCTCGCCGTCGAGCGCCCGGAGGCGCTGGCCCGCATCCCGATCGACGCCTCCGTCGGCGTGGACACCGCCAAGGCCGCCGAGATCGTGGACGCCGCCGGGTTCGCCCCCGAGGTCCGCGACCAGGTCATCGCCATCGCCGTGCAGCTGTGGGACGTCTTCGCCAAGGAGGACGCCACCCTGGTCGAGGTCAACCCCCTCGCCAAGGCGCCCGACGGCACCGTCCTGGCCCTCGACGCCAAGGTCACCCTCGACGAGAACGCCGGCTTCCGGCACGCCGAGCACGCCGCGCTCGAGGACGTCGCGGCTGCCGACCCGCTCGAGGCCGCGGCCAAGGAGAAGGACCTCAACTACGTCAAGCTCGAGGGCGAGGTCGGGATCATCGGCAACGGCGCCGGGCTGGTCATGAGCACCCTGGACGTCGTCGCCTACGCCGGTGAGGAGTTCGGCGGCGTCAAGCCGGCCAACTTCCTCGACATCGGCGGTGGCGCCTCGGCCGAGGTCATGGCCAACGGCCTGGAGATCATCCTCTCCGACCCGGCCGTGAAGAGCGTCTTCGTCAACGTCTTCGGCGGCATCACCTCCTGCGACGCCGTCGCGAACGGCATCGTCTCCGCCCTGGGCATCCTGGGCGACGAGGCGACCAAGCCGCTGGTGGTCCGGCTCGACGGCAACAACGTCGAGGAGGGCCGGCGAATCCTCGCCGAGGCCAACCACCCGCTGGTCACCCTGGTCGACACGATGGACGGCGCCGCGCGCCGAGCCGCCGAACTCGCCGCCTGATCGCCGCCCCGACTCCCGACAGGACACCAGAATGTCGATCTTCCTCAACGAGAACAGCAAGGTCATCGTCCAGGGCATGACCGGTTCCGAGGGGAGCAAGCACACCTCCCGCATGCTCGCCTCCGGCACCGCCATCGTCGGTGGCGTGAACCCGCGCAAGGCCGGCACCAGCGTCGACTTCGACGGCACCAGCGTCCCCGTCTTCGGCAGCGTCGCCGATGCGATGAAGGAGACCGGTGCCGACGTCAGCGTCATCTTCGTGCCGCCGCCGTTCGCCAAGGCCGCCGTCATCGAGGCCGTCGACGCCCAGATCGGGCTCGCCGTCGTCATCACCGAGGGCATCCCGGTGCACGACTCGACCTATGTCTGGGCGCACGCCCAGGGCGGCTCGACGCGGATCATCGGCCCGAACTGCCCCGGCCTGATCAGCCCCGGGCGGAGCAACGCCGGCATCATCCCGGCCAACATCACCAAGCAGGGCAGGATCGGCCTGGTCAGCAAGTCCGGCACGCTGACCTACCAGATGATGTACGAGCTCCGCGACATCGGTTTCTCCACCGCCGTCGGCATCGGTGGCGACCCGGTCATCGGCACCACCCACATCGACTGCCTCCAGGCGTTCCAGGACGACCCGGAGACCGAGGCCATCGTGATGATCGGCGAGATCGGTGGCGACGCCGAGGAGCGGGCGGCCGACTTCGTCAAGGCCAACGTCACCAAGCCGGTCGTCGGCTACGTCGCGGGCTTCACCGCTCCCGAGGGCAAGACGATGGGCCACGCCGGTGCCATCGTCTCCGGCTCGGCCGGTACCGCGCAGGCCAAGAAGGAGGCCCTCGAGGCCGCCGGCGTGCGGGTGGGCAAGACCCCGTCGGAGACGGCGCAGCTCATGCGGGAGATCGTCGGCTGACAGCCCTGGGAGCATCGCAGCGAGCGCTAGCGAGCGAGGAGCGGACCAGGGCGCGGAAGCCGACCATGGACATCGTCGGCTCCTGATCGGGCGCCGCCCTCTCCGTCCCGGGTCCACCACGCTGCCCGGCGACCGCTGCCTGCGGTCGCCGGGCAGTGCCGCTTCTCGGCGAGGGGGACGCCGGCCGGGGGACCCGCCGTTGCGGCCCGGTGCCCGCGACCGCCACGATCGACGAGCACCTGTCCCGTTCCGCGAGGAGTGCCCAGTGACCGCCAGCCAGCCCCCGCAGCCGCCCGAGGGCGCTCAGCCGCCCGCCGGGCAGCAGCCGCCGCTCGGGCAGGGGGAGCAGCCCCTCGCGCCCGAGCGGTCGGCAGCGGGGCAGCTGCCCGGCCAGCCCTCGCCCGGCCGGCCTCCCTACGGCCAGCCTCCGTACGGCCAGCCTCCCTACGGGCCGCCTCCCTACGGGCCGCCTCCGTACGGGCCGCCTCCGTACGGGCCGCCTCCGTACGGGCCGCCTCCGTACGGGCCGCCTCCGTACGGCCAGCCGCCCTACGGCCCTCCTCCGTACGGGCAGCCCGCGTACGGCCAGCCGCCCTACGGCCAGCAGCCCTTCCCGCAGCCGGGCTACGGGCATCCGGGCTACGGGCAGCCGCCCTACGGGCCGCCCCAGTACGGCCAGCCGCCCTACGGCCAGCCGCCGTACGGTCAGGCGCCGTACGGGCAGGCTCCCTTCGGGCCGCCGGGGTACCCGGGCGGCCGGCCGGCCGGCGGCGGTGCGGAGTTCTCCGTCGACCTCAAGCGGCTCACGCGTGACGACTACGTCGTGGCCGGGGGGACGGTGCTGTTCCTCCTCTTCGGCCTGCTGCCGTGGTGGCGGTTCGGTGACGCCACGTTCGGCGTCACCTTCAGCGGCTTCGACGACGGAATGGTGGTCTCGGCGTTCGTGCTGTTCCTGCTCGCGGCCGGGTGGGCGCTGCTGCCCGGGTTCGTCCGGACGTCGCTGACCTTCCCGCGGTCCTCGGTGACCGTGACGCTGGCCGGGCTCGGACTGGTGCTGACCTTGTTCGCCTGGCTGGACACGCTGCGTTACGCCTTCTCGTTCTGGGCGCTGCTCGCCTTCCTGACGGCGGTGGCGATCACGGTGGTCCCGGCACTGGCGCTGCGCCGCGAGCTGCGCGACCGGCCGGCCCGGCCGGCCCCGCCGCAGCCCGGTGCCTACTGGCCGGCGCCCGGGCAGCCCCACCCGCCCGGTCCCGGGCCGCTCCCGCCGCAGGCCCATCCCGGGCAGCCCGGCCCCGCGGGCGGGCAGCACGGGTACCCGCCGCCGTGGCAGGCCCCGCCCCCACCCCCGGAGCGCGAGCGTGACCGGCCGGGTGACCCCGCCGGACCCGGTGGGTCGACCGCGTCCGGCGAGGGCCACGACGCCACGGAGAGCGAGCGTCCCCGCACGGACCCCTGATCCCGCCCTCGCGTCGCCGAAAGGCACCGCCCGGCTCCGGCGAGTGCTCCGCATCCGCCGGGCGGAGCTTGCAAGAGTGGAGAGGTGGTCACCCTGCTCGCACGCCGGCCCTCCCGGCGGGATGCCCGGGCAGCCGCGCGGTCGGCTCCCTCCGTCGTCCTCACCGCGGCCGCGACGGTGGCCGTCACCGCCGCCGGCCTCGTCGGGCTGGTCCTGGCACTGGTCGTCGTCCAGGCGCTCGACCCGGCCGGCGGCATGCCGCTCGCAGCGTCGGCCGCCCTCGCCGCGCGACTGTGGCTGCTCGCGCAGGGTGCGGAACTGCTGCTCCCCTCGGGTCCGCTCGTCCTGTCGCCGCTGCTGCTGACCCTCCTGGTGGCCCGGGGGCTGTCCTGGGCCGGGCGGGTGGCCGTCCGGGTCCTCGACGACGGCTCGAGCGGGCGGGACGTCGCCCGGGCCGCCGGGTCGGTGGTGGCCCTGCACCTGGTCCTGACCGGGCTGCTGGCTCTGGTCGTCGACGACGGCACCGCGGGCATCGGCTGGCTCCGGACCCTGCTGGCCCCGGCCGGCCTGGCGGTGATCGCCGTCGGCTGGGGTGCCGGCCGGGAGTCCGGCTCGACCGACGCCGCGCTCGACCGGCTGCCCGGGATGGTGCGTCCCGTGCTCCGTGGGGTGCTGGCCGGGACCCTCACCGCCCTGGCGTTGAGCCTGGTCGTGCTCGCCGTGGCCCTGGGCAGCGATGCCGCGGGGTACGTGGCCGTGTCCGGCTCCCTCGGTGGCGCCGGCGCGGGGGCCGTCGGGCTGCTGGGCCTGGGGATCCTGCTCCTGCCCAACGCGGGCGTCGCCGTCCTGGGCCTGGCCGCCGGGCCCGGGTTCTACGTCGGCAGCGGCACGCTCGTCTCGGTGCACGGCGTGACGCTGGGGGCGGTGCCCGCCCTGCCGCTGCTGGCAGCGCTGCCGGACACCCAGGCGGTCCCGCTGGTCGCCTTCGCCTCCCAGGTGATCCCGGCCGTCGCGGGGCTGGTGGCCGGCGCGACGCTCGCGCGCTGGGCCGGCGACTCCCCGGGCGGCTCCGTCGTCGCCGGGCTGGCCGGGCTGCTGGCCGGCGCCCTGCTCGGGGTGGTCGCCGGCGTCCTCGCCTGGGTGGCCGGCGGCTCGTTGGGGGACGGCGCGCTCGCGGTGGTCGGGGCGCCGCCCGTGGCCACCGGCATCGCGATCCCGGCCTGCGCGGTGACCCGCTGGCGGGCGTTCGGCTGACGACGGGGTCCTTATAGGGTCGAGCCCGTGGGCGTGGCTGGGACTGGGGCATCGGGCGAGCCTCCGCATCGGGCGCGGCTCGTGGTCCTGCTCTCGGGTGCCGGGTCGCTGTGCGCGGCCCTGCTGGCGGCGACCGGCGACCCCGGTTACCCGGCCGCGGTCGTCGCGGTCGGTGCCGACCGGGACGCCCCCGGTCTGGCGCACGCCCGCGCGCGCGGGCTGGCCACCTTCGTCTGCGCCGTCGGCGACCATCCCGACCGCGCCGCCTGGGACGAGGCGTTGGCCGCCCGGATCGCCGGCTTCGCTCCAGACCTCGTCGTCTCGGCCGGCTTCATGAAGATCGTCGGGCCGGCGGTGCTGACCGCGTTCGCCGGACGGCTGATCAACACCCATCCGGCGCTGCTGCCGGCCTTTCCCGGCGCCTCCGCGGTCCGCGACGCGCTGGCGGCCGGGGTCCCCGTCACGGGGGCGACCGTGCACCTGGTGGACGCCGGCGTCGACACCGGGCCGGTGCTGGCCCAGCGCGAGGTGCCGGTGCTGCCGGGGGACGACGAGGCGCGCCTGCACGAGCGGATCAAGGACGTGGAGCGCGAGCTCCTGGTACAGACAGTGGCCGAGCTGGTCACCGCCGATGGGACGAGGAAGAGCACTCCATGAGCGACCGCACGCCGATCCGCCGCGCCCTGCTGGGCGTCTACGACAAGACCGGGATCGAGGACCTCGCCCGGGGCCTGGCCGCGGCCGGTGTGGAACTGGTCAGCACCGGTGCCACCGCGCGGCGGATCGCCGAGGCGGGGGTGCCCGTGACACCGGTCGAGCAGGTCACCGGCTTCCCCGAGTGCCTGGACGGCCGGGTGAAGACCCTGCACCCGGCCGTGCACGCCGGCATCCTGGCCGACCGGCGCAAGGACGAGCACGTGGCGCAGCTCGAGGACCTGGGGATCGCCCAGTTCGACCTCGTGGTGGTCAACCTGTACCCGTTCGCCGAGACGGTGGCCTCCGGTGCGAGCCCCGACGAGTGCGTCGAGCAGATCGACATCGGCGGCCCGGCCATGGTGCGGGCCGCGGCCAAGAACCACCCGTCGGTGGCCGTCGTCGTCGCCCCGGCGCGCTACGGCGACGTCCTCGCCGCGGTCGGCGCCGGGGGCTTCAGCCTGGCCGAGCGCCAGCGGCTGGCCGCCGCCGCGTTCCGGCACACGGCGAGCTACGACATCGCCGTCGCCTCCTGGATGGGCAACGTGCTCGCGCCCGACGACGACAGCGGCTTCCCCGGCTGGGTCGGCGGGAACTGGGAGCGCGCCGACGTGCTGCGCTACGGGGAGAACCCGCACCAGGGCGCGGCGCTGTACCGCTCCGACCGGCCCGGGCTCGCGCACGCCGAGCAGCTGCACGGTAAGCAGATGTCCTACAACAACTACATCGACACCGACGCCGCCTGGCGCGCCGCACACGACCACGACGAGCCGTGCGTGGCGATCATCAAGCACGCCAACCCGTGCGGGATCGCCGTGGGCGCCGACATCGCCGCCGCGCACCGCAAGGCGCACGCCTGCGACCCGGTGTCGGCGTTCGGCGGCGTGATCGCCGCCAACCGCGAGGTCGACCTCACGATGGCCGAGCAGGTGGCGGAGGTCTTCACCGAGGTGGTCGTCGCCCCGTCGTTCACCGACGACGCGGTGGCGGTGCTGAGCGGGAAGAAGAACGTGCGGCTGCTGCGGCTGCCGCACCTGCCGCAGAGCGGGGTCGAGCTGCGCCCGATCAGCGGCGGGCTGCTGCTGCAGGGCCGCGACCGCATCGACGCCGCCGGCGACGACCCGACCAGCTGGACGCTGGCCACCGGCGAGCCGCTGGACGCCGCGGGGCTCGACGACCTCGTCTTCGCCTGGCGCGCGGTGCGTGCGGTGAAGAGCAACGCGATCCTGCTGGCGCACGACCGGGCGACCGTCGGCGTCGGCATGGGCCAGGTGAACCGGGTGGACTCCGCGCGCCTCGCCGTCGTGCGGGCGGGGGAGCGGGCCGGCGGTTCGGTCGCCGCCTCGGACGCGTTCTTCCCGTTCGCCGACGGCCTGCAGGTGCTGCTGGATGCCGGGGTGCGCGCGGTCGTCCAGCCCGGCGGCTCGGTACGTGACGACGAGGTGGTCGCCGCCGCGGCCGCCGCCGGCGTGGCGCTGTACCTGACCGGCACCCGGCACTTCGCGCACTGATGCGCGGCGCTCGCCCGCACGTCGGCGCACCGGAGGCGGGAGCCGTCGTCGAGGGGGAGGACCTCGCCAGGGTCGACTGGTGGGGCGCCGAACTGGACGGCGTCACGTTCACCCGCTGCCGCTTCGACGACGCCGGGCTCGAGGAGCTGGTCACCCGGCGCTGCGTGTTCGACCGGTGCGTCCTGACCGGGATCCGCATGGCCGGCGCGCGGCACCACGGCTCGGCCTTCCTCTCGTGCCGGTTCGACCGCGCACGGCTGACCGACGTCACCTGGGACGGCTGCAAGCTCACCGGGTCACAGTTCCCGGGCGCGCAGCTGCGCCCGATGACGGCGACGGAGTGCGACTGGAGCTACGCCGCGCTGCGCGGGGCGGACCTCTCCGGGCTGGATCTCTCGGGCCAGCGATTCCGGGACGCCGACCTCACCGACGCCGATCTGCGCGAGTGCGACCTCACCGGCGCGGACCTGGACCGGGCCCGGCTCCAGGGCGTCAAGCTCCGCGGCACCGACCTGCGCGGTGCCTCTACCGACGAGGTCAACTGGCACGCCTTCGAGCTCACCGGCGTCCGCCTCGACCTGGCGCAGGCCGTCCAGTTCGCCCGCGCCCACGGTGCCCTGGTCGCCGACTGAGGACTCTCGTGCGCACCGTCACGCCGAGTGGGCCCGGAGGGTCCGCGCAGGCGTGACTCAACGGCTCCCCCGCGGCCAGGGACGGCACCTGGCCGCGGTGCGGTCCGGAGGACCGCGATGTCACGGCGGTGCGGTCCGGAGGACCGCAGTGTCACGACGGTGTTATCGCGGATACCGCGGGCCGGTCAGCAACGCCTTCAGCGACCCGAGCAGGCCGAGGACGGCGACGGCGATCGCGCACCACAAGCCGGGACCGAAGGCCTCGACCTCCCAGTCGGCCTCCGCCAGCGGGACGATCACGGCCGCGGTGACGACGCCGCTGACCAGGAGCGCCACGAATCCGAGGAACCGGTGGGTGCGGGCCGGCAGCCACAGCAGCACGCCGAGGACGAGCAGCACGCCGCCGCCGAACACGATGGCCAGCGGCTGCCAGCCCCCGTCGTCGAACACGCCGTCGAGGTCGCGCACGGCGTCCCGGACCAGGGTCCAGCCGGTGTCCTCCCGGTTGCGGAGCCAGTCCAGGAGCAGGCTGAGCGCAGCGGCGATCCCGGCGAGGATGAGCAGCAGGCCGCCGAGGCTCTCCGGACCGCGGAACGCCACCGGCCGGTCGGAGTACACCGGAGCCGTCGCGCCGGTGTACGCCTGCTCGCGCTCGGTCATCGCCTACCTCCGCATGTGGCCGGGTCAGGCGACCCGCACCGCGAGCCTAGGGCCGCACCGGCGCCGGCGGGACCCTCTCCGGCAGACTGTCGGCGTGCCCGCGACGATCCTGGACGGCAAGGCCACCGCGGCGACGATCCGCGAGGAACTCACCGAACGGGTAGCCGCGCTCACCGCCGCCGGTCGCCGGCCGGGGCTCGGCACGGTGCTCGTCGGCGACGACCCCGGCAGCCGCTGGTACGTGAACGCCAAGCACTCCGACTGCGCGCAGGTGGGCATCGCGAGCATCCAGCGGGAGCTCCCCGCCACCGCGAGCCAGGCCGACGTGCTCGCCGTGGTCGCGGAGCTGAACGCCGACCCCGCCTGCACCGGCTACATCGTCCAGCTGCCGCTGCCGGGGGGCATCGAGGAGAGCGCTGTCCTGGAGGCGATGGACCCCGCCAAGGACGCCGACGGCCTGCACCCGGTCAACCTGGGCCGCCTGGTCCTGAACGTGCCCGGGCCGCTGCCCTGCACCCCGGTCGGCATCGTGGAGCTGCTGCGCCGCTACGACGTGCCGATCGCCGGAGCGGAGGTCGTCGTCATCGGCCGCGGCATCACGGTGGGCCGCCCGCTGGGCCTGGTCCTCACCCGCCGGTCGGAGAACGCCACGGTGACCCTGTGCCACACCGGCACCCGCGACCTGGCGCGGCATGTCGGCTCCGCGGGCATCGTGGTCGCGGCCGCAGGGGTGCCCGGGCTGATCACGGCGGACATGGTGCAGCCGGGGGCCGCCGTCCTCGACGTGGGGGTGAGCCGGGTCGACGGCAAGATCGCCGGTGACGTCGCCCTCGACGTCGTCGACGTCGCCGGGCACGTGGCCCCCAACCCCGGGGGAGTGGGCCCGATGACCCGGGCCATGCTGCTGCAGAACGTGGTGCTCGCCGCGGAGCAGGCGGCCGCGCCCGGGCCCCTCCCGGCCGGCCGGTGAGCCGCCCGCCGCTCTACGTCCGCCGGCCCTTCCTGGCCGGGCTGGTGCGGCAGCTGCCGCTGCTGGCGGTGCTGCTCGTGGTCGGCGTCGGACTGGCCATGGTCACCTTCGAGCACTGGCGCTGGGGGCTGGTCGTCGTGGCCCTGGCCCTGGTGGGCGCGGCGCTGCTGCGGCTGCTGCTGCCGGTACGCCGGGTCGGCTTCCTCGCCGTGCGCAGCCGGGCGGTCGACGTCGTGCTCATGGCCGGGGTCGGTCTCACCCTGGCCGTCGTCGCGCTGTCGATCCCCGGTACGTGAACGGACCCCCGGCAGCGCGGGGACGCGACCAGCGATAGGTTGACCGCCATGGCGAAGCAGCCCAGGAACGGGAAGGTCACCGTGGTAGGCGCCGGGTTCTACGGCTCCACCACCGCTCTGCGTCTCGCGGAGTACGACATCTTCGAGACCGTCGTGCTCACCGACATCGTCGAGGGCAAGCCGGAGGGGCTGGCCCTCGACATGAACCAGTCCCGGCCGATCGAGGGCTTCGAGACCAGGGTCGTCGGCGTCGGCGGCGGGTCCTACGAGGGCACCGAGGGCTCCGACGTCGTCGTGATCACCGCGGGCCTGCCGCGCAAGCCCGGCATGAGCCGCATGGACCTGATCGAGACCAATGCCGGCATCGTCCGCCAGGTCTCGGAGAACATCGCGCAGACCTCGCCGGACGCCGTGGTCATCGTCGTGTCCAACCCGCTGGACGAGATGACGGCGCTGGCCCAGCTGGCCACCGGCTTCCCGAAGAACCGGGTCATGGGTCAGGCAGGGATGCTCGACACGGCGCGCTTCACCAACAACGTCGCCGAGGAGCTCGGCGTCCCGGTCGCCTCCGTGCAGACCCTCACCCTGGGCTCCCACGGCGACACGATGGTGCCGGTGCCCTCGCGGTGCACCGTCGACGGCAAGCCGCTGGCCGACGTGCTGACCGCCGACCGGATCGAGCACCTGGTCGACCGCACCCGCAACGGCGGCGCGGAGGTCGTGGCGCTGCTCAAGACGGGCTCGGCGTACTTCGCGCCGTCGGCCGCAGCCGCCCGGATGGCGAGGGCGGTCATGGAGGATTCCGGTGCCGTCATGCCGGTCTGCGCCTGGGTCGACGGCGAATACGGGATCAACGGCGTCTACCTGGGCGTCGAGGCCGAGATCGGCCGGAACGGTGTGCGGCGGGTCGTCGAGGGCGACCTGTCCGAGAGCGAGCTGACCGGGCTGCGCGAGGCGGCCGAGGCCGTACGCGCCAAGCAGGCTGACGTAGCCGACCTCTGACCACCTCGGTCAGAGCTGCAGAGAGGGACGTGCACGTGGCGAAGATCAAGGTCGAGGGCACCGTCGTCGAACTCGACGGCGACGAGATGACCCGGATCATCTGGCAGTTCATCAAGGACCAGCTGATCCTCCCGTACCTCGACGTGAACCTGGAGTACTACGACCTGGGCATCGAGGCCAGGGACGCGACCGACGACCAGATCACGGTCGACTCCGCGAACGCCATCAAGAAGCACGGCGTCGGCGTCAAGTGCGCGACCATCACGCCGGACGAGGCGCGCGTCGAGGAGTTCGGCCTCAAGCGGATGTACCGCTCGCCCAACGGGACGATCCGCAACATCCTCGGCGGCGTCATCTTCCGCGAGCCGATCATCATGGAGAACGTGCCGCGGCTGGTGCCCGGCTGGACCAAGCCGATCGTCGTCGGCCGGCACGCCTTCGGTGACCAGTACCGCGCCACCGACTTCAAGTTCCCCGGTGAGGGGACCCTGACGATCACCTTCACGCCGAAGGACGGCTCCGAGCCGATCGAGCACGAGGTCTTCCAGTCGCCGGGTGGCGGCGTCGCGATGGCGATGTACAACCTCGACGACTCGATCCGTGACTTCGCCCGCGCCTCGATGAACTACGGCCTGCAGCGCGAATACCCGGTCTACCTCTCCACGAAGAACACGATCCTCAAGGCCTACGACGGCCGGTTCAAGGATCTGTTCGAGGAGGTGTTCCAGGCGGAGTTCAAGGAGAAGTTCGACGCCGCCGGCATCACCTACGAGCACCGGCTCATCGACGACATGGTCGCCGCGTCCCTCAAGTGGGAGGGCGGCTACGTGTGGGCCTGCAAGAACTACGACGGTGACGTGCAGTCCGACACCGTCGCCCAGGGCTTCGGCTCGCTCGGCCTCATGACGTCGGTGCTCATGAGCCCCGACGGCCGCACGGTCGAGGCCGAGGCCGCGCACGGCACGGTGACCCGCCACTTCCGCCAGCACCAGCAGGGCAAGGAGACGTCGACCAACCCGATCGCCTCCATCTTCGCCTGGACCCGGGGTCTGGCCCACCGCGGCAAGCTGGACAACACCCCCGAGGTGACCCGCTTCGCCGAGACCCTGGAGAAGGTCTGCATCGACACCGTCGAGAGCGGCCAGATGACCAAGGACCTCGCGCTGCTGATCTCCAAGGACCAGCCGTGGCTGACCACCCAGGACTTCCTGGCGGCCATCGACACCAACCTGCAGAAGGCCATGGCCTGACGTAGCCGCACAGCCGACGGCCCCCTCGCCCAGCGGTGAGGGGGCCGTCGTGCGTCCTGGCCCCGGCGCTGATGCGCGGCCGCGGCCCTGCTGCGGGCGTCAGCCGAAGAGCTGGGTCCACCAGGGGCCGCCGGGACCCTCGGCGATGCCGACTCCGAGCCGGGTCAGTCCGCAGTCGAGGATGTTCTTCCGGTGGCCGGGGCTGTTCATCCACGAGGTCATGACGGCGGTGGCGTCGGCCTGGCCCCGGGCGATGTTCTCCGCCCGGGCGACGAGGCCGGCCCTGTCCGCGCGGTCGAAGGGGTCCTGCCCGTCGAGGTTCACGTGGTCGAAGAATCCGCGGTCGCGCATGTCGGTGCTGTGCGCGCGGGCCACCGCGGCCAGCCCCGGGTCGGCGGTGACCGGTCCGCACCCCGCGCGTCCGCGCTCGGCGTTCACCAGGGTCAGCACCTGCGCCTCGTCGGGGGAGTGGCCCGGCTGGGCGGCCGCGACGGTCGCCGGCGGCGCCGGCGGCGCCGGGGCAGCGGGGGGTGCGGAGGGAGGCGTCGGTCCGGGCTCGGGCACCCGGGCGCCGGCCAGTTCGTCGGCCGTCGGGGGCTCGGCCGTCGGGGTCCCGGCCGTCGGGGTCCCGGCCGTCGGGGTTCCGGCCGTCGGGGTTCCGGCCGTCGGGGTTCCGGCCGTCGGGGTTCCGGCCGTCGGGGTCTCGGTGGACGGGGTCTCGGTGGTCGCGGCCTCGGTGGACGGGGGCGCGGCCGGCGGGGCGTCCACCGGCGGCGGGGGCGGCGCCGCGACGGCTGGGCCGGCCGGGCCGCCGCCGGTGGTGACCGGCGCGGGAGAGGTGCCGGGGAACGCCGAGGTGGATGAGTCGGGCGATCCGGCGGCTCCCGTGTGCGAGGTGGCGTCGAGCCCCGCGGTCGGCGACTCGGCCGGACCGGGCAGGACCGGCACCACCAGCAGTGCCGCGGTGACCGCCGCCGTCGCGCCGAGGACCCGGGACAGCCGGCCGGTGAGGAGTCCGAGCCGGCCGGGTCGGGTGTGCCGGGGCCGCGGCGCGGGGACGCCTGGACGGTGCGACCGCGGGGGAGCAGAAGGCCGGTGGCGCATCGAGGTCCTCAGTTCGATCACGATCTGTTATCCACCGAAGACTAACCGTGCTGGCCCGGGTGCGGTAGTCCCGCCGGGTGCGCGGTCTCACGGGCCGATCCGGTCGGCTCCGGTGTGCCCACGGCTCCGCCGGGCAGCAAGGACCCGGCACCATGGGCACGTCCGTCCGCACCCCGAACCCCGAGGAGCACGCCGCCGGTGAGCGACGTTTGGCTCAACATCGTCATGGTCGTCGTCTTCATCATGATCGGCGGTGTCTTCGCGGGCGCCGAGATCGCCCTGGTCTCGCTGCGCGAGTCGCAGGTCCGGGCGATGGCCGAGCAGGGCGGCCGCCGCGGCAAGGCGGTTCAGAAGCTGCTGAAGGATCCGAACCAGTTCCTGGCCGCCGTGCAGGTGGGCGTCACCCTGGCCGGGTTCTTCTCCGCCGCGTTCGGCGCCAGCACCCTGTCGGCCCCGCTGGCCGACTGGCTGCAGACCCGCGGCCTGAGCGAGGGACTGGCCGGCACGCTGGCGCTGGTGCTGGTCACCATCGCGATCAGCTACGTGTCGCTCGTCGTCGGCGAGCTGACCCCCAAGCGGCTGGCGCTGCAGCGCGCCGAGGGCTTCGCTCTGCTGGTGGCGGCGCCCCTCAATGCCATCGCCAAGCTCTCCCGCCCGGTGATCTGGTTGCTGTCGAAGTCGACCAACGGACTGGTCCGGCTGGTCGGCGCCGACCCGAAGGCCAGCGGCGACTCGATCAGCCAGGAAGAGTTGCGCGACCTGGTCGCGGCGCACGAGTCGCTCAGCAGCGACGAGCGCCGGCTGATCGACGAGGTCTTCCGGGCCGGCGAGCGCGAGGTGCGCGAGGTCATGACGCCGCGCACCGAGGTGCAGTTCCTCGATGCCTCCATGACCGCCAGCCGGGCGGCCAAGCTCGTCGCCGAGTCGAACTGGTCGCGCTTCCCGGTCGTCGGGCGGGACCAGGACGACGTCGTCGGCTTCGTGCACGTGCGCGACCTCTTCCTGCCCAGCCATCCGGCCGGACGGGCCGCGACCGTCGGCGACCTCGCCCGCGACGTCACCCGGCTGCCGGGCACCGCCGGCGTGCTGAAGGTGCTCAGCGAGATGCGCCGGGAGAACCAGCACCTGGCGATCGTCGTCGACGAGTACGGCGGCACCGACGGCATCGTCACCCTGGAGGACCTGATCGAGGAGGTCATCGGGGAGATCTACGACGAGTACGACGAGGAGGTCACCCCGGAGGCGAAGCGATCGCCGGACGAGCCCCGTGAGGTCGACGGCCTGTTCAACCTGGACGACTTCGCCGAGGCCACCGGCCTGGAGTTGCCCGAGGGGCCGTACGAGACGGCCGCCGGCTACGTGCTGGCGGTGCTCGGCCGGTTGCCCGAGGTCGGCGACACCGTCGAGATCGAGGGCCGCACGATCACCGTCCTCGAGCTCGACGGACGGCGGATCGCCCGCCTGGTGGTCAGCCCGCCACCGGCCCCGGCGCCGGAGGACGAGGAGAGCAGCGAGGCCCCGGCAGGCTGAGGAGTAGGCATAGGAAGCTATGCCTGCGGTTTCGGGTCCAGAACCATATGCATAGGTTCCTATGCCCGGGAAGGGGTCAGCGGGCCTGCGCGACCTTCCACGCATCCCGGACGATGCCGACCAGGTCGGTGTGCTCCGGCGTCCAGCCCAGCTCGGCGCGGATCCGGTCGCTGGAGGCGACCAGCTGGGCGGGGTCGCCCGCCCGCCGCTCGCCGACGGTGACCGGGATCGGGTGACCGGTCACCTCGCGGGCGGCCTCGACCACCTCCTGCACCGAGAACCCGGTGCCGTTGCCCAGGTTGTAGATCCGGTGCTCGCCGGCCGCCGGCGCCGGCAGCGCGAGCAGGTGGGCATCGGAGAGGTCCGCCACGTGCACGTAGTCGCGGATGCAGGTGCCGTCGGGCGTCGGGTAGTCCTCGCCGTGGACGGTGAGCGACTCCCGCCGGCCGGCGGCGACCTGCAGCGCGATCGGGATCAGGTGGGTCTCCGTGGTGTGCCGCTCACCGAGGCCGTAGGCCGCGCCCGCGACGTTGAAGTACCGCAGGCTCACCGCCGCGAAGCCGTGCGCGACGGCGTAGGAGGTCAGCATGTGGTCGACGGCGAGCTTCGAGGCGCCGTAGGTGTTGGTCGGCCGGGTGGGCGCGTCCTCCCGGATGGGCACCTGGTCCGGTTCCCCGTAGGTGGCCGCGGTCGAGGAGAAGACGATCCGGCGGCAGTCGGCGGCCCGCATCGCCTCCAGCAGGGCGAAGGTGCCGCTGACGTTGGTGTTCCAGTACTCCTCCGGCCGCTGCTGGGAGACCCCGACCAGCGACTTGGCCGCGAAGTGCAGCACCGCCTCCGGCCGCGCCTCCGCCAGCACCGGGGCGGAGTCGTGCAGCGACACCTCGGCCAGCGTGGCGCCCTCGGGCACCGCGTCCGCGTGACCGGTGGAGAGGTCGTCCAGGACGGTCACCTCGTGGCCGTCGGCGAGCAGCGCCGCCGTCACTACGCTGCCGATGTAGCCGGCACCGCCGGCGACGAGTACGCGCATGCGGCAACCCTAGGGGGCGGTCGCGGAGGTGGAGGATCTCGTGGTCAGTGCCCGTCCGGCGGTGCAGTCGCTCCCGGTCTACAAGCCGGGCCGCAACCCCGCCGACCTCGCCCGCGAGATCGGTGTCGAGCGGGCGGTCAAGCTGGCCAGCAACGAGGTCGCGTTCCCGCCACTGCCCGCCGTCGTCCGGGCCGTGACCGCCGCCGTCGCCGAGACCAACCGCTACCCCGACAACGGTGCGGTGGTCCTCACCCGGGCGCTGGCCGACCGGTACGGCGTCGACCCGGCGCAGGTGGCCACCGGCTGCGGCGCGGTCGCCATCTGCCAGGAGCTGGCCCAGGCCTACAACGACCCGGGCACGAGCATCGCGTTCGCCTGGCGCTCCTTCGAGATGTACCCGCTGCTGGCCCGGGTGGCCGGCGCCCGCGCCGTCCAGGTGCCGCTCACCCCGGGCCGGGACGGCGGCTCGTCCGACACCCACGACCTGGACGCCCTCGCCGCGGCGCTGGACGACACCACCCGCCTGGTCTTCGTCTGCAACCCCAACAACCCCACCGGGACGGCGGTGCGCCGCCCGGAGCTGGAACGGTTCCTCGACGCGGTGCCGGCCGAGACGCTGGTGGTCCTCGACGAGGCCTACCGGGAGTTCGTGACCGACGCCGACGTGCCCGACGGCGTCGACCTGATGCGCGGCCGGCCCAACGTCGCCGTCCTCCGCACCTTCTCCAAGGCCTGGGGGCTGGCCGGTCTGCGGGTGGGCTACCTGCTCGCCGAGGACCCGGCGGTCGCCGAGGCGGTGCGCAAGACGCACCTGCCGTTCAGCGTCGGGATGGTGGCGCAGGCGGCGGCGGTGGCCGCGCTGGCCAGCGAGGCGGAGGTGCGCACCCGGTGCGCCGCCGTCGTCGCCGAACGCGCCCGGCTGACCGGAGCGCTGCGGCAGCGGGGGTTCGAGGTGGCCGACAGCCAGGCGAACTTCGTCTGGCTGCCGCTGGGGGAGCGGACGGTGGAGCTGGCCGGTGCCCTGGAGGCCCGGGCGGTCATCACCCGTCCCTTCGCCGGGGAGGGCATCCGGGTCACGGTCGGCACGCCCGAGGAGGACGACGTCTTCCTCGCCGCAGTGGACGACGCACTGGCCGCTCCGGCGCCCTGACCTGCGGTGACCGGGTCGGTCGGACGATCAACGACCGGAGCCGGGACGGGGGAGGTCGGAACGGGCGGGGCTGCGGCTGGTTTGATGGCCGACGTGGCCGTGCACTCAATGTCATCGCCCCGAGTGCTGTCCGGCATCCAGCCGACCGCGGGCTCCTTCCACCTCGGCAACTACCTGGGTGCGCTGCGGCAGTGGGTCGACCTGCAGGACTCCGCCGAGGCCTTCTACTGCGTCGTCGACCTGCACGCGATCACGGTGGCGCAGGACCCCGCGGAGCTGCGACGCAACACCCTGACGTCCGCGGCCCAGCTGCTCGCCCTCGGCGTCGACCCGTCGCGGAGCGCGCTGTTCGTGCAGAGCCACGTGCCGGAGCACGCCCAGCTCGGCTGGGTGATGCAGTGCCTCACCGGCTTCGGCGAGGCCGGCCGCATGACCCAGTTCAAGGACAAGAGCCAGCGGCAGGGCGCGGCGAACACCACGGTCGGGCTGTTCACCTACCCGATCCTGCAGGTGGCCGACATCCTGCTCTACCAGGCCGCGCGGGTGCCGGTCGGCGAGGACCAGCGCCAGCACCTCGAGCTGACCCGCGACCTCGCCGTCCGCTTCAACGGGCGGTTCGGGGAGACGTTCACCGTGCCCGAGGTGTTCATCCCGCCCGGCGCGGCGAAGGTCCTCGACCTGCAGACCCCCGAGAAGCAGATGAGCAAGAGCCTGCCGGGGGCCGGCTGCGTGTTCCTGCTCGACGAGCCCAAGGTGACGGCCAAGAAGATCCGCTCGGCGGTCACCGACACCGGCCGGGAAGTCGTGGCGGACGCCGCGAACAAGCCGGGCATCACCAACCTGCTGACCATCCACAGCGCACTGTCCGGGCGGACGGTCGCCCAGCTCGAGCAGGACTTCGACGGACGCGGCTACGGCGACCTGAAGAAGGAGCTCGCCGAGGTCGTGACCGAGTTCGTGGCCCCCGTCCAGCAGCGCACCCACGAGCTGCTCGACGACCGGGCGGAGCTGGAGCGGACCCTCGCCGAGGGCGCCGCGCGGGCCCGGGAGGTCGCGGCCGGCACGCTGGCCCAGGTCTACGACCGCGTGGGTTTCCTGCCACCGGCCGGGTCCGCGGCATGAACGACGACACCTTCGTCGCCCGTCGCCCCGGGCCACCGGAGACGGCGGTGCTGGGCGTGATCCTGCCGATCCCCGAGCCGTGGGCGGAGCTGCTCGCCGACTGGCGGACCAAGGTCGGCGACCCGCAGGCGAGGATCGTCCCGCCGCACGTGACCCTGCTGCCCCCGACCGAGGTGCCGGTGGCCGACCGACCGGCCATCCGCGCGCACCTCGCCGACGTCGCCGCCGGCCACCCGCCCTTCGACATGCACCTGTCGGGGACGGGCACCTTCACGCCGGTCTCCGACGTCGTGTTCGTGGCCGTGGCCCGCGGCATCGGCAACTGCGAGCTGCTGGCCAACGACGTCCGCCAGGGGCCGCTGGCCCGCTCGTTGTCGTTCCCGTACCACCCGCACGTGACGGTCGCCCACGACGTCCCGGCCGACATGCTGGAGCTCGCCTACAGCGGGCTGCAGGAGCTGTCCGCGGAGTTCCGCGTCCAGCACTTCACCGAGTTCGAGCAGACGGCGGACGGCGGTTGGGCGGTCGCCGGCGAGTACCCGCTCACCGGTCCCGCGCACTGAGCCCCGTGGGGCCGGGGCGCGGCGCCGAAGCCGATCACCCAGACTCGGGCGGTGAGTTCCTCCCGCACCGGTGACGGCCCGGCCCGCAAGGCGTGGCCGGCCCGGATGTGGGACCGGATCGAGTCCACCGTCGACGCCGCCCGCCGGCGATCCCCGTGGCTGGACCACCTCGCCCGCGCGGGTGGCCGGTACCAGCGGACGCAGGGCGATCTGATGGCCGCCGGCGTCACCTACTTCGCGTTCCTCGGGCTCTTCCCGGTGCTGATGCTGATCGCCTCGGTCATCGGGCTGGTGCTCTCGGGCAACGAACTGCTCCAGCAGGAGCTGTACGGCGCCATCCGTGACACCTTCCCCGGCTCCACCGGTGCGGAGATCGTCACGAACCTGCAGGCCGCCGTCGGCTCCGCCGGCGTGGTCGGGCTCGTCGGCCTGGTCGGTTTCGTCTACGCGGGCCTGCGCGCCATGGACAAGCTGCGCATCGGCATGGAACGGATCTGGAAGGGGCACCCGGAGGAGCCGGAGTTCCTGCGCGACAACGTCCAGGACATCCTGGCGCTCATCCTGCTGGGCGCGCTCGGGGTCCTCAGCCTGGGGCTGACCGGGGTGGCCACCTGGGCCACCGACTGGCTGCTCGAGATGCTCGGCCTCGAGGGCGCACCCGGCCTGTTCGTCCTCACCGCCGTCATCAGCCTCGCGCTCGCCTTCGCCGGCGACACCGTCGTCTTCCTGTGGCTGCTCAAGGTGGTCCCCTCGACCCGGCACCCGCTGCGCCGGCTGCTGCCCGGGGCGCTGTTCGGTGCCGCCGGGTTCGAGGTGCTGAAGCTGATCGGCAACCTCTACCTGTCGCTCATCTCCGGCAGCGTGACCGCGTCGGCCTTCGGCGGGGCGGTCGGGATCCTGGTGTGGATCAACATCGTCTTCCGGTTCTCCTTCTTCACCGCCGCCTGGACGGCCAGCCTCCCGGCGCTGGCGGACGCCGCCCCGGCAGCCGGGGCGACGAGGATCGACGCGCCCGACGGCGACCGGTCGCCCGCACGCTGACCGCGGCCATCCCGCCGAGCGCCGCGACGGTCAGGGCCACCGCGGTCCAGGGCGGTGGGTCCGCTGCGACGGGGGCGGCGGCGTCCGGGCGAGCGGCGGGCGAGGTGTCCACCGCGGGTGCCGTCGGCGCGGCGGCCGGAGCCGCCGTCGGCGCCGCCACGAGGTCGCCGGGGCGGACGAGCCGGCCGACGCCCGCGTTCCCGGCCGGCACGGCGAAACCCCAGTCGAGCAGCAGCGCGGCCTGGTCGGCCGCCCGCAGCGGCACGCTCTCGGTGTCCAGCACGCTCACCACCAGCCGCCGGCCGTCGCGCTCGGCGGCGGTGACGAACGTGTGCCGGGCGGCGTCGGTGAACCCGGTCTTGCCGCCCAGGTTGCCCGGATAGGTGCTGAGCAGGGAGTTCTGGTTCTGGATCTGGAAGCCGGGGAACCGGCCCTCGACCGCCGGCATGTCAGCGGTCGGGATGCGCAGCACGGCGGCGGTCCCGGGATCCTCCAGGAGGGCCCGGAAGAACAACGCCAGGTCGTAGGCGGAGGAGGACTGCCCGGCGACGTCGAGGCCCGACGGGCTGCCGGCGACGGTGTCGAAGGCGCCGAGACCCCGGGCGGTCCGGTTCATCGCGGCCAGGGTGGCGGCCTCGCCGCCGGCCGCGCGGGCCAGCGCGTTCGCCGCGTCGTTGCCCGACTGCAGCATCAGCGCCGTGAACAGCAGCGAGACCGGGTACTGCCCGCCGGCGACCAGCCCGACCCGGCTGCCCTCCACCTGCTCGTCATCCACGGTGCCCACCACCACCTGGGCCGGGTCCAGCCGGGAGGCGAGGGTGAGGAAGGTCAGCGTCTTCAGCGTGCTCGCGGGGTAGTAGCGGCCGTGCGGATCCCGCGCGCCCAGCACCGCCCCGGTGCCGGCGTCGGCGACCAGCCAGGCGGATGCGGCGATGCCGGCGGGCAACGGGGGAGCGCCGGCGGGCAGCACCACGCCCCGTGCGCGCAGCCGGTCACCGCCCACGGTCCCGCCGTCGGGCGCGCTGCCCCGCGGCGGCAGGCCGGTGCGGGGTGCGGTCGGCGTCGGGGCGGCGTGGTCGACGGTGGGCCACGCAGACGGGCCGGTGGGCTCGCGGGCCGGCCCAGCCTGGGCCGCGACGGGCGCCAGCAGGACGACGAGGGCGGCGGCCGTCGCCGGCCACACCGCCCGCCACCGTCGTCCCATGTCCGGGGAGGTTATGCGCAGGTGACGTGCGCCACGGCGCCCGGGAGGGAGTGCTGCCCGAACGGATGAGCCTTCGCAACGATCGGGTCTCAGTCCGTGCCGGGGGTGGCAGCGCACTCCGTCGGCGCGATTAGCGTCCGGGGGGCGTGACGCACGGCCCGCCGTACGCGGGTCACCGGACACGTGCACATCCACACCCCCGGGAGACGCCGCCGCACGGCGGGCGTCTCCCCCCCAGAGAAGGAGATCGTCTTGCGCGGAGCGCGGATGACGAAGGCCAGCGCGCGCGGCGTGGCGCTGCTGCTGGCCGGCAGCCTGGCCCTGGCGGCCTGCGCGAGCGACGAGGAGCCCGAGGCGGGCGGGGACACCGGCGGCGGCGCGGCCGCGGAGAACCTCGAGGTCGGCCTCGCCTACGACGTGGGTGGCCGCGGCGACCAGTCGTTCAACGACTCGGCCTACGCCGGCGTGGAGGCCGCCGTCGAGGCGCTCGGTGGCGAGGTCCAGGAGTTCAGCCCGAACGAGGACGGCTCCGACCGTGTCGAGGGCCTGGCCAACCTGGCCCAGGAGGGTTTCGACCCGGTCATCGCCGTCGGCTTCGCCTACGGCGAGTCGATCGCCGAGGTCGCCGAGGAGTTCCCCGACACCACCTTCGCGATCGTCGACTCGTCGGTCGCCGAGCTCGGGGTCGAGAACGTGACCGGTCTGCTGTTCGCCGAGGAGCAGGGGTCGTTCCTGGCCGGCGCCGCCGCGGCGCTGAAGAGCGAGACCGACCACATCGGCTTCGTCGGTGGCGTCGAGATGCCGCTGATCCAGAAGTTCGAGGCGGGGTACGTGGCCGGCGCCAAGGCGGTCAACCCCGACATCCAGGTCGACGTCGAGTACATCTCCCCGGCCGGTGACTTCTCCGGCTTCGGCGACCCGGCGCGCGGTCAGATCCTGGCCCGCAGCATGTACGACGCCGGCGCCGACATCGTCTACCACGCGGCAGGTGGCTCGGGTACCGGCGTCTTCCAGGCGGCGGCCGAGACGGGTAATCGCGCGATCGGTGTCGACTCCGACCAGTACCAGACGGTCGACGACCCGGAGCTCCAGGCCGTGATCATGACCTCGATGCTCAAGCGGGTCGACAACGCCGTGGAGGGGTTCATCACCGACTACTCCGAGGGCAACGTCCAGGGCGGCGTCGACATCACCAACGACCTGGCGAGCGACGGGGTCGGCCTGGCCACCTCGGGCGGCCAGATCGACGACATCCAGGCCCAGATCGAGGAGTACCGCCAGCAGATCATCGACGGCGAGATCGAGGTCCCGACCACCCCGTGACCCGGTGCGCGGGCCCGCTCCCGGGCGGGCCCGCGTCCTCCGGTTCGGTCCACGGCGGGCCCGGGCGCACGCGCTCGGGCCCGCCGTCGTCATCGTGGCCGCCGGTCTCCCGGGGGTGGCCCGATCGAGGGCGAGGCGGTGCGGCATCATGCCCGTGCCCGGGGGTGCGCCGACGGCCGCACCCGGTAGGACCCGGCGGGCGGAGATCGGCGTCCCGCCGGTGCAGACGAGTGGACGTGCGCCGCCATCCGCGGCCGACCGCGAGAGAGAGGCCCCCATGGCCGCAGCAGGAGCGGCGGGCGCTACCCCGCCGGCCGGGCACGGGGCAGCCGCCCCGTTCGCGGTGGAGCTGCGCGGGATCACGAAGCGTTTCCCCGGCGTCGTGGCGAACAAGGACATCGAGCTGCGGGTCCGCCGCGGCGAGGTGCACGCCATCGTGGGGGAGAACGGGGCCGGCAAGTCCACCCTGATGAAGACTCTCTACGGGATGCACCGGCCCGACGAGGGACAGATCCTGCTCGAGGGGCGCGAGGTCCACTTCCGCAGCCCGGCGGACGCCATCGCCGCCGGCATCGGCATGGTGCACCAGCACTTCATGCTCGCCGACAACTTCACGGTTCTGGAGAACGTCGTGCTCGGCAGCGAGCCGACCAAGGGCGGCCGGCTGGACCGCGCGGAGGCCCGGCGCCGGATCAGCGCCATCTCCGACCGCTACCGGCTGGGGCTCGACCCGGACGTGCTCGTGGAGGACCTCGGCGTCGGTGACCGGCAGCGGGTCGAGATCGCCAAGGTCCTCTACCGCGGGGCCCGCACGCTGATCCTCGACGAGCCGACCGCCGTCCTCGTACCCCAGGAGGTCGACGAGCTGTTCGGCAACCTCGCCGAGCTCAAGCGGGAGGGCCTGGCGGTCATCTTCATCTCGCACAAGCTCGACGAGGTCCGCCGGGTGGCCGACTCGATCACCGTCATCCGCCGCGGGACGACGGTCGGCGAGGCCGACCCGCGGACGACGACGGCCAAGGAGCTGGCCCAGATGATGGTCGGCTCGGAGCTGCCCACTCCCGGGACGCGCAGTTCGACCGTCCGCAAGGCCCCCGTCCTGCGGTTGGCCGGGGTCACGGTCGACTCCGGGGCCGGCCGCCCCCTGGTCGACGCCGTGGACCTGACCGTCCGCGAGGGCGAGGTGGTCGGCATCGCGGGCGTGGAGGGCAACGGGCAGGCCGAGCTCGTCGACGCGATCATGGGGCTGCGCCCGCTGGCGGCCGGCGCCGTCCGGCTGGGGGAGGCGGACATCACCGGGTGGAGCACGCGGGCCCGCCGGGAGGCCGGCATGGGCTTCATCCCCGAGGACCGCCACCGCCAGGGGATGCTGCTGGACGCACCGCTGTGGGAGAACCGGATCCTCGGGCACCAGACCCGGCCACCGGCCGCCCGCGGACCGTTCATCGACCGCGGCCGCGCCCGCACCGACACGGCGCGGATCATGCGCGAGTACGACGTCCGGGCCCCCGGGCCGGACTCGCTCGCCGTCGCGCTCTCCGGTGGGAACCAGCAGAAGCTGATCATCGGCCGGGAGATGAGCGCCGCCCCGCGGTTGCTGGTCGCCGCCCACCCGACCCGCGGCGTCGACGTCGGAGCCCAGGCGGTCATCTGGGAGTTGCTCAAGGACGCGCGCGCCGAAGGGATGGGCATCGTGCTGATCTCCGCCGACCTGGACGAGCTGATCGGGCTCTCCGACACCCTGCACGTCATGTTCCGTGGCCGCCTCGTCGCCACCGTGGACCCCCGCCAGGTCACCCCCGAGGAACTGGGCGGGTACATGACCGGCGCCCGGACCGCGGCGGGTGCGGCATGAACCGGTTCCGCCGCACCGGCCTGGCGTTGCTCGGCCCGGTGCTCGCCGTCCTCGTGGCCCTGGTCATCTCCGGCGTGGTGATCGCGCTGATCGGTCAGGACCCGCTGCGGGCGTTGCAGGTCATGGTCGACCTCGGCGACACGCCGTCGCAGGAGGTCCAGTCGATCGTGGTGATCCTCAACCGCGCCGTCCCGCTGTTCCTCGCCGGACTGGCCGTGTCGATCGCCTTCCGGATGGGCCTGTTCAACATCGGCGTGGAGGGCCAGTACCGGATGGCGACCGTCGTCAGCGCCGCGGTGGGTGCCGCCGTCGTGCTGCCGGGCCCGCTGCACGTCCTGCTGGTGATCGTCGTCGCGATGGCGGTCGGTGCCTTCTGGGCGGGCATCGTGGGCGTGCTGAAGGTGACCCGCGGCGTCAGCGAGGTCATCAGCTCGATCATGCTCAACTTCATCGCGCTGGGCCTGGCGTCCTTCCTGCTCACCGGGCCGCTGCGGGGCAGCGAGGAGGGGGCGTCGATCATCACGACGGCGCCGCTGCCCGAGTCGGCCTGGTTCCCGGACCTGAACGGGGTGCTGGGTGCCCTCGGCCTGGCGCAGCCGCGCACCGAGCTGTTCGGGTTCCTCATCATCGCGGTCTTCATCGGCATCGTGATCTCGGTGCTCGTCCAGCGCACCCGGTTCGGCTTCGACCTGCGGGCGACGGGTATGTCGGCGTCCGCCGCCACCGCCAGCGGCGTCGACGCCCGCCGGATGGTCGTCACCACCATGCTGCTCTCGGGTGGGGTCGCCGGGCTGATCGGCCTGCCGGACCTGCTGGGGGACTCCCGCTCCTTCGGGACCGAGTTCACCGCCGGCCTGGGCTTCCTCGGCATCGCCGTGGCCCTGCTCGGCCGCAACAACGTGGTGGGCGTCGCCCTGGCCGCGCTGCTGTTCGCGTTCCTCGACCGGGCGGCGCTGCCGCTGCAGTTCGCCGACATCCCGGCCTCGGTCGTCACCATCATCCAAGGCACGATCGTGCTCGCCGTCGTGATCGCCAACGAGGTCGTCCGCCGGCTGACCCTGCGCTCGGCCGAGCGGGCCGGTGCCGCGGCGACCGGCGCGCCCCCGGACCCGGGTGGGGACGGTGGCGGCCCGGGCGGCGGCCCGGGCCCCGACAGCGGACCGGACGGCGGCCACCGCGTCCGCACCGGCGTCCCCGGCACGCCCGAGGAGGCGCGCGCATGAGCACCGCTCCCACGACCGGGGAGGGCACCGCGACCCGGCCCAGCCGCGGCCCGCTCACCGATCTGCTGACCGGCGGTGGCCGGGGCCGACGGATCCTGTGGCTGGTCCTCGGGCTGCTGTTCGTCTTCTCCTTCACCCGGGCGGTCTCCGGGGAGGAGGCGCTGACCTCGTCCTCGACGCTGCGCGCGGCGCTGCTCCTCGCGGTGCCCATCGGGCTCGCCGCGCTCGGCGGCCTGTACTCCGAGCGGGCCGGAGTCGTGAACATCGGCCTCGAGGGGATGCTCATCCTCGGCACCTGGGGTGCCGGGTGGGCCGGCTGGCACTGGGGCTGGGGGGGCGCCATCGTCGGCGGCCTCCTGCTCGGTGCGGTCGGCGGCCTGCTGCACGCCATCGCGACGGTGACCTTCGGGGTCGACCACGTCATCTCCGGTGTGGCGATCAACATCCTGGCCGCCGGCCTCGCGCGCTTCCTCTCGGAGCTGGTCTACGTCGAGGGGACCGGGGGCGGGCCGACCCAGTCGCCGTCCCTCCGGGGCGACCCTCCGGCCATCTCTCTCCCGGTGCTGTCCTCCGGACCCGACCTGCTCGGCGACCTGGAGAACACCGGCTGGTTCCTGCTGAGCGACCTGGCGGGGGTCCTCCGTGGGCTCACCGGTGGGCTCGGTCTGGTGACGCTGTTCGCGCTCCTGCTGATCCCGATCTCCTACCTGATCCTGTGGCGGACGGCGTTCGGACTGCGGTTGCGGTCGTGCGGGGAGAACCCGGCGGCCGCTGACTCGCTGGGCGTGCCGGTCTACCGGATGAAGTACATCGCGGTGATCATCTCCGGCGCGCTGGCCGGCCTCGGTGGCGTCTTCCTCGTCTTCGTCGCCGGTATCTACCGCGAGGGGCAGACCGGTGGCCGTGGCTTCATCGGGCTGGCCGCGCTCATCTTCGGCAACTGGCGGCCGGGTGGCCTGGCCGCGGGCGCCGGTCTGTTCGGCTTCGCGGACGCCCTGCAGCTGCGCAGCCGGACGGCCGTCGTCGCGCTCCTGCTCCTGGTGGCGCTGCTGCTGGTCGGGGTGGCCGTCCACCAGGCGGCGCGTCGCCGCTGGATCCCGGCCGGATTCGCCGGGGTGGTCGCCGCGGCGGCGCTGGTCGGCTTCGTCACCATCGAGGAACTGCCCGACGGCATCGTCTTCTTCACCCCGCACCTCACCACCCTGCTGGTGCTGTCGCTGGCCTCCCAGCGACTGCGGATGCCCAGGGCCGACGGACTGGTGTACCGACGAGGGGAGCACTAGTGACCACGCCTCAGCCCGACTGGGAGGCACTGCGGGCCGCGGCGCGGCAGGCGATGACCCGTGCCTACGCCCCGTACTCCAGGTTCCCGGTGGGTGTGGCGGGCCTGGTGGACGACGGCCGGGTCGTCACCGGGTGCAACGTCGAGAACGCCTCCTACGGCCTGGGCCTGTGCGCCGAGTGCGGCATGGTCAGCGACCTGGCGCGCACCGGCGGTGGCCGGCTGGTCGCGGTCGCCTGCGTCGGCGGCGACGGGCAGCCGCTGATGCCGTGCGGGCGCTGCCGGCAGCTGCTGTGGGAGCACGGCGGCGCGGACATGCTCATCGAGACCGTCTCGCTGGGGATCGTCCCGATGCGCGAGGTGCTGCCGGACGCCTTCGGTCCGGACGACCTGGTCGCGGCCGCGGAGCGAGGGGCCTGATGGACGCGATCGACGTCATCCGCGCGAAGCGGGACGGCGCCACGCTGACGGCCGAGCAGATCCGCTGGGTCATCGGCGCCTACACCGGCGGTCACGTCCCCGACGAGCAGATGAGCGCGCTGCTCATGGCGGTCTTCTTCCGCGGCATGGCCGCCGACGAGCTGGCCGCGTGGACGCAGGCGATGATCGACTCCGGCGAGCGCAAGGACCTCTCCTCGCTCGGCCGGCCGACCGCGGACAAGCACTCGACCGGCGGCGTCGGCGACAAGATCACCCTGCCGCTCGCGCCGCTGGTCGCGGCCTGCGGCGTGGCGGTGCCGCAGCTGTCCGGGCGGGGTCTGGGGCACACCGGCGGCACGCTGGACAAGCTGGAGGCCATCCCCGGCTGGCGGGCCGACGTGCACGAGGAGGCCTACCTGCAGCAGCTTCGGGACGTCGGTGCGGTGATCTGCGCGGCGGGCAACGATCTCGCGCCGGCGGACAAGCTGCTCTACGCGCTGCGCGACGTCACCGGCACCGTCGAGTCGATCCCGCTGATCGCCAGCTCGATCATGAGCAAGAAGATCGCCGAGGGCGCCGACGCCCTGGTGCTGGACGTGAAGACCGGCTCCGGCGCCTTCATGAAGAACACCGAGGACGCCCGCACCCTCGCCCGCACGATGGTCGGCCTGGGGGAGGCCGCCGGTGTGCGGACGGTGGCGCTCGTGACGGCGATGGACCGGCCGCTGGGCCGGGCCGCCGGCAACGCCGTGGAGGTCGCCGAGTCGGTGGAGGTGCTCGCCGGTGGTGGTCCCGCCGACGTCGTCGAGCTCACCCTCGCGCTGGCGCGGGAGATGCTCGCCGGCGCCGGGCGGGACGACGTCGACCCTGCCGACGCGCTGGCCGACGGCCGGGCGATGGACGTGTGGCGGCGGATGATCACCGCCCAGGGCGGGGACCCGGACGCCCCGCTCCCGACGCCGGCCGAGAGGCACGTGGTGACGGCGCCGGCGACCGGCACGCTGACCCGGTTGGACGCGTTCTCGCTTGGCGTCGCCGCCTGGCGGCTCGGTGCCGGTCGCGCCCGCAAGGAGGACCCGGTCTCGGCCGCGGCCGGCGTCGTCTGGACCGCCGGGGTGGGGGAGCGGGTGACCGCCGGTCAGCCGCTGCTGGAGCTGCAGACGGACGACCCAGCACGGATCCCGCGGGCACTGGAGGCCCTCGAGGGCGCGATCGGCGTCGACACGGACGAGCAGCCGCTGCCGCTGATCCTGGACCGCATCACCGGATGATGTGGCGGATCCCGCGGTCACCTGGCCGCCGGATCCCCAGGTCGGAGGGGGACACTGTCTCCTCGTGCAGAAGGACTCCCTCCTCCCCACCACTCGCGAGCTCGCGGCGGGACCCGAGAGAGAGCCGCTCGACCCGGACGCCGCCATCTCCATCCGGGGCCTGGTCAAGCGGTACGGCCGGTTCGTCGCCGTCGACGGGCTGGATCTCGACATCCGCCGCGGTGAGATCTTCGCGCTGCTGGGGCCCAACGGCGCCGGCAAGACGACGACGGTCGAGATCTGCGAGGGCTACCGCGCCCGGAACGCCGGTGACGTCCGGGTCCTGGGGCAGGACCCGGCCGACGGCGCCCGTGCCTGGAAGGCGCAGCTGGGCATCGTGCTGCAGTCCGGAGCCGGGGACAGCCAGCTGACCACCCGCGAGATGCTGACCGCCCAGGCGTCCTACTACGCCGACCCGCGCGATCCCGACGAGGTGCTGGAACTGGTCGGACTCACCGAGAAGGCCGGCGTCCGCGGGAAATCGCTCTCCGGTGGCCAGCGTCGCCGGCTCGACGTCGCGCTCGGCATCATCGGCCGGCCGACCCTGCTCTTCCTCGACGAGCCGACCACCGGCTTCGACCCCGAGGCGCGGCGCCAGTTCTGGTCGCTGATCCGGTCGCTGCGCGAGCTCGGCACCACGATGCTGCTGACCACCCACTACCTGGACGAGGCGGAGGCGCTGGCCGACCGCGTCGGCGTGATCACCCGCGGCCGGCTGGTCGAGGTCGCGGTCCCCTCCCTGCTGGGCGGGCGCGAGACCGCCCCCGCCGTCGTGAGCTGGACCGAGGACGGCGTCCGCCGCACCGAGGCCACGGCGACCCCGACGGCCCTCCTGCGCGAGCTCGCCGGGCGCTTCCCCGCCGAGATCCCCGACCTCGCGGTGGCCCGGCCCACCCTCGAGGACGTCTACCTGCAGATGATCGGTGAGGCCCGATGACCACCCCGACGACGACCACCCCGACGACCGCGAGGCGCCCGGCGACGGCGCGGCCGCTGCCCTCCCTGCCGAGCGTGTACCGCTCGCGGGCCTCGGTGGAGCTCAGAGAGTTCTTCCGGCAACGCGAGTCGGTGGTCTTCACCCTGATGCTGCCGGTGCTGCTGCTGGTCGTCTTCGGGGCGGTCCTGAGCTTCGAGCTGGGCAACGGCGTCACGTTCACCCAGTACTTCATGGCCGGGATCATCGCGGCCGGCATCCTCGGCGCCAGCATGCAGAACCTGGCGATCAGCATCGCCACCGAGCGTTCGGACGGGACGCTGAAGGGCCTGGCCGGGACGCCGATGCCGAAGAGCGCCTACTTCGTCGGCAAGGTGGTGCAGGTCCTGGCCGTCACCGTGGCGATCATCGCGGTCCTGCTGCTGATCGGCATCGTCTTCTACGGCATCGAGCTGCCGTCGGGCACCGAGTGGCTGACCTTCGCCTGGGTGGCGGCGCTCGGGGCGGCCGCCAACACGCTGCTCGGGATCGCCCTGTCGAGCCTGGCCAAGAACGGCCGGTCGGCGTCGGCGACGGTGACCCCGTTCGCCCTGCTGCTCCAGTTCATCTCCGGGGTCTTCTTCCAGTTCAGCGAGATCCCGACGTGGATGCAGACCGTCGCGGCGGTCTTCCCGCTGAAGTGGATGGCGCAGGGGCTGCGCTCGGTCTTCCTGCCCGACGTGATGGCTGCCGCCGAGCCGGCCGGCAGCTGGGAGCTGGGCCGGATCGCGCTGGTCCTGGGCGCCTGGTGCGTCGTCGGCCTGTTCCTCTGCGTCGCCACCTTCCGGTGGCAGGACCGATGACGACGGTGCGGTCCTCCGGACCGCACCGCGGCCATGACTCTGTCGTCCTCCGGACGACACCGCGGCCATGAGCCGTTGCCCTGGTACGTGGAGCCGCTCCCGTCCCGCCTCGGGGAGCCCTCCGGGCCCTATCACTGTCGTCCTCCGGACGACACCGCGGCCAGGTGCCGTTCCCAGCGAGTCGAGCCGCTTCCTCCCGCCTACGCGGACCCCTCCGGGGCCCACTCGGCGCGACCCGTACCTTCCTGACCATGGCAGTTGAGCTCAATGCCGACACCGTCCGCCGCGCCCCGAAGGTCCTCCTGCACGACCACCTGGACGGCGGGCTGCGGCCGCAGACCGTGCTGGAGCTGGCCGATGCGGCGGGCTACTGCGGCCTGCCGGCGTCCGACAGCGATGCGCTCGGCCGGTGGTTCCGGCAGGCGGCCGACTCGGGGTCGCTGGTGCGGTACCTGGAGACGTTCGCGCACACCGTCGGCGTGATGCAGACCCCCGAGGCGGTCCACCGGGTGGCGCGCGAGTGCGCCCTGGACCTCGCCGCGGACGGCGTCGTGTACGCCGAGGTGCGCATGGCTCCCGAGCTGCTCCTCCCCGGCATGCCGCTCGAGGCGGCCGTGGAGGCCATGCTCGACGGCTACGCGCAGGGCAGCCGGGACGCCGCGGAGGCGGGCACGCCGATCCGCATCGGCACCCTGCTCTGCGCCATGCGGCAGGACGACCGCTGGGACGAGGTCGCCGGACTGGTGGTGCGCTACCGGGATGCGGGGGTGGTGGGCTTCGACCTGGCCGGCCCGGAGATCGGCTTCCCCCCGGACCGCATCCCGTCGGCCCTCGCCGTCCTCGACCGCGGGCACGGCCACCGCACGATCCACGCCGGGGAGGCCGCCGGCATCGACAGCATCGTGGCCGCCCTGGACGGGGCCGGCGCCGAGCGGCTCGGCCACGGTGTCCGGATCGCCGACGAGGTGCGGGACGACGGCACGCTCGGCCCCGTGGCGCAGCGCGTGCGGGACGAGCAGGTGACCCTGGAGGTCGCCCCGTCGTCGAACGTGCAGACCGGCGCCTACCCGTCGCTGGCCGCGCACCCGGTGGACCGGCTGCACCGGCTCGGCTTCGCCGTGACCCTGAACACCGACAACCGGTTGATGAGCGGCGTCTCGGCGACGAGTGAGATCACCGACGTGGCGACCACGTTCGGCTGGACCTGGGACGACGTGCGGGCGGTGACCGAGCGGGCGCTGGCCGGCGCCTTCCTGGCCGACGCGGAGCGGGCCCGCCTCCTCGACCAGGTCGTCCGTCCCGGGTACGCGGCGCTCCAGGCCTGACCCGGGGTGACGGCAGCCACCCCCCGCTCGGGAATCGATCTGCGATCTTCGCTGCTAACCTGGGCGTACCGGCACAAGGCCGGTCATCCTCCCGGACGGTTTGTCCGGGCATGAGCGCATCCGTGCAGATCCCGCGTTCCATCCCTGGGCGCAGACGATCGCCAAGTGAGGACGCCGGTACCTGACGGTGCTCCTCCTCTTTCACGGGACGCGCTCCGAGCAGTATCGGAGCCCCACCCCGCATGACTTTGGTCCACCCTGTCGCGTTCGAGTCCAACAAGGCCGAGAACGCCGTTCAGAACACCACTGAGAACACTGTCGAGAACACCGCGGCGGACGACGCCGTCGAGACCGGCACCACCGAGACCGAGACCGGCCCGACCTTCGGCCAGCTGGGCCTGCCCCAGCAGCTGGTGACGGCGCTGGAGCGGCGCGGCATCCACCGCCCGTTCGCCATCCAGACCTCCGCCCTGCCGGACGCGCTCGCCGGGCGCGACGTGCTCGGCAAGGCCGCCACCGGCTCGGGCAAGACGCTGGCCTTCGGCCTGCCGCTGCTGGCCCGCATCGGCGCCGAGGTGAAGAACGGCCGCCGCGCCCCGCGCGGCCTGGTCCTGGTGCCCACCCGCGAGCTGGCCCAGCAGGTGCACGACGCGCTGGCCCCGTTCGGACAGGCGATCGGCGTCCAGCTCGCCACCGTCTACGGCGGCGCCCCCATGTACCGCCAGATCCAGCAGCTGCGGCGCGGCGTCGACGTCGTCATCGCCACTCCCGGCCGGCTGCAGGACCTGATCAGCCAGGGCGAGTGCACGCTGGCCGACGTCGTCGTCACCGTCCTGGACGAGGCCGACTTCATGGCCGACCTGGGCTTCCTCCCGGTCGTCAAGGAGCTGCTCGACCAGACCGACCGCAACGCCCAGCGGCTGCTGTTCTCGGCCACCCTGGACGGCGAGGTCGACTCCCTGGTCCGCCGCTACCTCAAGGACCCGGCCCGGCACGAGGTCGTCCGCCCCGGCGGCGAGGCCCCGCCGGCCGAGCACCTGGCCTTCACCCTCGCCTTCCGCGACAAGCTGCAGGTGGCCACCGAGCTGGCCGGCCGTCCCGGTCGCACGATCATCTTCGCCCGCACCCAGCTGGGCGTGGACCGGCTGGCCGAGAACCTCAAGGCCGCCGGGATCAAGGCCGAGGCCATCCACGGCGGGCTGCCCCAGGCGGCGCGCAAGCGTGCGCTGGAGGAGTTCACCGACGCCCGCTCGCCGGTCCTGGTCGCCACGGACGTCGCCGCCCGCGGCATCCACGTCGACGACGTCTCGCTGGTGCTGCACTACGACCCGCCGACGGACGCCAAGACCTACCTGCACCGCTCGGGCCGGACCGCCCGCGCCGGTGCCGCCGGTGTCGTCGTCTCGTTGCTCCTGCCCGACCAGGTCGGCCAGGCCAAGCGCCGGTTCCGCACCGCGAAGGTCGACCCGCCCCTCGACCGGACCCGTCCGGGCGACAAGCCGATCCTCGACCTGGTCGCCGCCGGCATCCCGGTGGAGCCCAAGGAGCGCACCCAGCGCGACATGCGCCGCGGTGGCGGCGGCCCCGGTGGACGTCCGCGCCGGGACGGCGACCGCCCCACCGGCGGCTCCCGCGGCGGCCCGCGCCGTTCGTTCGGCGACCGGCCCCGGCCGGCCGGTGAGCGGTCCGGCGGGGAGCGCTCGTACGGCGAGCGGTCGTCGTCCGGCGAGCGGTCCTACGGTGACCGCGGCCGCTCCGGCGGGCGGCCCAGCCGTCCGTCGCGCTACGGCAGCTGATCGACCCAGCACGAACTGAGCGGCCGGTCCCGGGATCTCCCGGGGCCGGCCGCTTCGCCGTTCGCGGACCTAGTCGCGGAAGACCAGCGCCCCGCTGACCTCCGCCACGACCTCGTCCCACACCGGGCGGAGCTGGGCGGCCTCGGCGGCACCGAGCACGGCCTCCGGCTCGCGCTCGGCGCGGGCCAGCGCCTGGCCCAGCGGCGCGGTGGGCGACAGCAGCGCCTCCACCCGGGCGAGCCCGGCGTACTCGGCCAGGTCGCGCACGCCCTCGACCGGCTGGAGCAGTGCCCGCAGCGGGATCAGGCCGGCGGCGCCGGCGGCCACCTCGGCGAGGGCCTCGGAGAACTCGGTGAGGTCGTATCGGTCCTGCTCGGCCGGGAGCGGGGGCGTGTCGGTGTCGGCCACCTCGGGCCAGGACGCGATCTCGGTCAGGTCGTGCTGCTCCTTGCCCGCGCTGTACCGCGCCAGGTCGGTGGGGCTGCCGAACAGGAAGACCGCCCCGTCGCGGCCGAGGAACCGGGCGACGTCCTCGACGTAGCAGCGGAGGGTGACCCCCGCGCCCTCCGGTACGACGACCTCCACGGGCAGGATGCCGACGGCCTCCCAGAACTCGGCGGCCGCGGCGACGTCTGCCGCCGACGCGGTGACCCGGCTGCCGCGCGCGATGGTCCGCACACCGGCCCGGGTCGCCGCCGATGCGGCGGTGGCGCCGGCCGGCGCCGCACCGGCGCGCGCGGGCAGCGGCTCCTCGTCGTCCGGGACGCCGGCGACGTCGTCGTCGCCGGCCTCGGAGGCCGACGGGTACTCGTCGAGGGTGGCGGTGCCGCCGCCGGTCCAGTCGAAGTGCTCCGACAGCTCCTCGACGACGTCCTCCCACAGGTCGTCCAGGACGGTGCCGACCCCCATCCAGGCGTCCTCGCCGGAGCGGCCGGCGAAGGCCTCGACCCCCAGGCCGAGGGAGCCGATCTCCGGCTTGCCGGCGAGCTCGGCGACGGCCTCGAACTCGTCCTCGTCTTCGTCGTCGTCGTCGTCGTCCTCGTCGGTGGTGTCCAGGCACTCGGCCAGCCGGCTGACGATGTCGACCGTCGCCGCCAGCTCCTCCACCGCCCACCGGTCGGGGTCCTCGGCCGCGATGTCGTAGACGCCGTCGAGGTCGTACCGGTGGTCGTCGTCCGGGGTCAGGTCGGCCGCACCCAGCCCGGCGACGACCGGCCACACCGGGTGGTCGGCGAGGTCGTGCTCGGTACGGGTGCGGCAGAAGGCGGCGAGCTTCGCCGGGGTGGGGAAGAGGTGCAAAGTGGCGGTGTCCTCCTCGGTCGTGCCGAGGAAGGCCTGCCACTCCTCGCCGTCCTCCTCCCAGGGGGGAGCCCACAGCGTGTATCCCGTGCGGTCGTCGAGGGTCAGTGCGATGGGGACGATGCTGGGCCTGGCCACCCGCCCATCCTGCCCTGTCGGCCCCGGCGCGCATCCCGGGGCCGGGCAGCGGGTCTCAGACCCCGATCGGGTGCCAGACCGTTTTGGTCTCCAGGAACGGGGTCATGCGCGACAGACCCGGGTCGGCGGTCCAGTCCGGCTCGGTGGCAGGGGGGCGGACGACGCGCTTGATCGTGCCGGCGGCCTCCCGCTCGAGCTCCATGGCGCGTGTCGCCGGGGCGCCGGTCAGGTCGATGCCGTCGACGTCGGCGTGCTCGGCCAGCCACGGACCCAGCTCGCCGGCGTCGCCGGTGAGCAGGTTCACCACTCCGCCGGGGACGTCGCTGGTGGCCAGCACCTCGGCGAGGGTGACGGCCGGGATCGGCCGGTCCCGGGAGGTGACGACGACGGCGGTGCTGCCCGTCGCCAGCACGGGTGCCAGCACGCTGACCAGGCCCAGCAGACTCGACTGCTGGGGGGCCAGCACGGCGACGACGCCGCTGGGCTCGGGCAGCGAGAAGTCGAAGTAGGGCCCCGCCACGGGGTTCGCGCTGCCGAGGACGGCGGCCAGCTTGTCGGTCCAGCCGGCGTACCAGACCCAGCGGTCGATGGCGGCGTCCACGGCGGCGCGGGCCTTGGACGACGACAGGCCCTCGCCCGCAGCGACCTCCTCGCAGAACTGGACGTGCCGGCCCTCCATCACCTCGGCCACCCGGTAGAGCACCTGGCCGCGGTTGTAGGCGGTGGCGCCGGACCACGTCGCGAAGGCGCCGCGGGCGGCGACGACGGCGTCGCGGGCGTCCTTGCGGGAGGCCCACGCGACGTTGGCCTGGAAGTGGCCCTTCGCGTTCGTCACCTCGTAGGTGCGGCCGCTCTCCGAGCGCGGAAAGGCGCCGTTCACGTACAGCTTGTAGGTCTTGCGGACGGCCAGCCGGTCGCTCATCTGTCGCTCTCCAGGTACGCGGCCAGGCCCTGCCGGCCGCCCTCGCGGCCGTAGCCGGACTGCTTGTAGCCGCCGAAGGGCGACGTCGGGTCGAACTTGTTGAAGGTGTTGGCCCACACGACGCCGGCGCGGAGCTGGTCGGCGATCGTGAGGATCCGGGAGCCCTTCTCGCTCCAGATGCCGGCGGACAGGCCGTAGGTGGTGTTGTTCGCCTTCGCCACCGCCTCGTCGGGGGTGCGGAAGGTGAGCACCGACAAGACGGGGCCGAACACCTCGTCGCGGGCGATGCGGTGGGCGGGGGAGACGTCGGTGAAGACCGTCGGCGGGAACCAGTAGCCGCGCTCGGGCAGCTCGCAGGCGGGCTGCCAGCGCTGGGCGCCCTCGGCCTCGCCGATGTCGGAGAGCTCCCGGATGCGGGCGAGCTGCTCGGCGCTGTTGATCGCCCCGATGTCGGTGTTCTTGTCCAGCGGGTCGCCCACGCGCAACGTGCCGATGCGGCGCTGCAGGCTCGCGACGACCTCGTCGTGGATCGACTCCTGCACCAGCAGCCGGCTGCCGGCGCAGCAGACGTGCCCCTGGTTGAAGAAGATGCCCTGCACGATGCCCTCGACGGCCTGGTCGATCGGGGCGTCGTCGAAGACGATGTTCGCCGCCTTGCCGCCGAGCTCCAGCGTGAGCCTCTTGCGGGTGCCGGCCACGGCGCGGGCGATCGAGCGGCCCACCTCGGTGGACCCGGTGAACGCCACCTTGTCGACGTCGTCGTGCTCGACGACCGCGCGGCCGGTGTCGCCGGCGCCGGTGACGATGTTCACCACGCCGGGGGGCAGGTCGGCCTGCCGGCAGACCTCGGCGAACAGCAGCGCGGTGAGCGGGGTGGTCTCGGCCGGCTTGAGGACGACGGTGTTGCCGGTGGCCAGCGCGGGCGCGACCTTCCACGCCAGCATCAGCAACGGGAAGTTCCACGGGATGACCTGACCGGCCACACCGAGCGGGCGTGGGCTCGGGCCGAGGCCTGCGTGGTCGAGCTTGTCGGCCCAGCCCGCGTGGTAGAAGAAGTGCGCCGCGGCCAGGGGGATGTCGATGTCGCGGGACTCCCGGATCGGCTTGCCGTTGTCCAGCGACTCGAGGACGGCGAACTCCCGCGCCCGCTCCTGCAGCAGCCGGGCGATCCGGAACAGGTACTTGCCGCGGTCGGCCGGGCGCATGGGGCCCCAGGTCTTCTCGAACGCCTTCCGGGCGGCGCGGACCGCGCGGTCGACATCGGCCGCGCTGGCGGCGGTGACCTCGGTGAGCACCTCTTCGGTGGCCGGGTTCACCGTCGTGAACGACCCGCCGGTGCCGTCGACGAACTCGCCGTCGATGAAGAGGCCGTAGGACGGGGCGATGTCGACGATGGACCGCGACTCGGGCGCGGGAGCGTACTCGAAGGCGGGCTGGGCCGGACTGGGCGGAGCGGAGGCAGCGGGCCGGGCGGGTGTGGAGGTCATCGTCGGTCAGTCCACCGTCACGTGGTCGGGGCCGGAGTAGTGGCCGGTGCGCAGCTTCTGGCGCTGGAGCAGGAGGTCGCCCAGCAGGCTGGAGGCGCCGAACCGGAACCAGTCGGGGTCCAGCCAGTCCGGGCCGACGGTCTCGTTGATCAGCACGAGGTGCTGGATCGCGTCCTTGGTCGTGCGGATACCGCCGGCGGGCTTGAAGCCGATCTGGCGGCCGGTGGCGGCGCGGAAGTCGCGGACCGCCTCGAGCATCACCAGGCTCACCGGAAGGGTGGCGGCCGGGTTCACCTTGCCGGTGGAGGTCTTGATGAAGTCGCCGCCGGCGAGCATCGCGATCCAGCTGGCGCGGCGGACGTTGTCGAGGGTGACCAGCTCGCCGGTCTCCAGGATGACCTTGAGGTGGGCGTCGCCGCAGGTCTCCTTCACCGCCACGATCTCCTCGTAGACGTCGAGGTAGCGGCCGGAGAGGAAGGCGCCGCGGTCGATGACCATGTCGATCTCGTCCGCGCCGTTCTCGACGGCATCGCGGACGTCGGCGATCTTGACGGCCCGGCTGGCACGGCCGCTGGGGAAGGCGGTGGCGACGGCGGCGACGTGGATGCCGCTGTCGCCGAGGGCCTCGCGGGCGACGCCGGCCAGGTCGCCGTAGACGCAGACCGCGGCGACCTGCGGGGTCGTCGGGTCGGACGGATCGGGCTGCTTGGCCTTCGCGGCCAGGTTGCGCACCTTGCCGGGGGTGTCGGCGCCCTCGAGGGTGGTGAGGTCGACCATCGAGATGGCGGTGTCGATCGCCCACGCCTTCGACGTCGTCTTGATCGAGCGGGTGCCCAGGGTGGCGACACGGGACTCGGCGCCGACCTGGTCCACGCCGGGCAGCCCCTGCAGGAAGGCGCGGAAGGCGGCGGCGTTGCGGGTCACGTCGTCGTACGGAGCCAGCGGCGCGCGCACCGTGGGGGTCGCCCCGGACAACGCGCCGGGGTCGAGCACGTGGGTCATGGCGCCATTCTTCCCTGCCGGAGGCCGAGGTCCGACACCGCTCACCCGCCGGAGCGGTGCCGCACGTTCCCGCGGGAACGTGCGGACCTCCTGGCCGTGGGGGGCGCGGGTCACGTCTCCGACGGGCTCTCCGCCGAGCCGGGCTCGGAGCCGCCGGTTCCCTCGGACCGTCCCCGCTGCCCGAGGCGATGCACGTCAACGGCGAGCGGATGGACATGGCCTGGGTGGTCGGCGTGCTGCTGGGCAACCGTGACCTGCGGCGCCGGCTGGCGGCCGAGGCCAGGGGCGACGTGCTGGTCGCCGCGTGAGCGGCCGACCGCGATCACGGGCGGCCCCGACCCGCCGGTCCACCTCGGCCGCTACCGTGCTGCCCGTGCAGCTGACCGTCGTCGACCACCCGCTCGCTCGTGCCCGTCTGTCCCGCATGCGGGACGAGCGGACGGACAACGCCATGTTCCGGGCCGCCCTGCGCGAGCTCACCCAGATGCTGGTCTACGAGGCCACCCGGGACCTGGTGGTGGCCGAGGAGCCGATTACCACGCCGGTCACGGCGACGACGGGTTACCGGCTGGCCGCGCCGCCGCTGATCGTCCCCGTCCTGCGCGCGGGGCTGGGCATGGCCGACACCGCGCACGGGATGCTGCCCGAGTCGCAGATGGGCTTCGTCGGGCTGGCCCGCAACGAGGAGACCTTCCAGCCGGAGGCCTACATGGCCTCGCTGCCGGAGACCCTGGTCGACCGCGACGTCTTCGTGCTGGACCCCATGCTGGCCACGGGTGGCTCGCTGGTGCACTGCTGCGAGCTGCTGACCGCGCGCGGGACCACCTCGATCACCGTGCTCTGCGCGCTCGCCGCCCCCGACGGCATCCGCCGCCTGGAGCAGAGCGGGCTGCCGCTGCGGGTGTTCACCGCCAGCATCGACGAGGGGCTCGACGACAAGGCCTACATCGTCCCCGGCCTCGGCGACGCCGGCGACCGCCAGTTCGGCGCGGTCTGACCGTGCGGTTCGGCGTCCTGGGCACCGGCTTCTGGGCCGAGCACGTCCACGCGGCCGCACTGGCCGAGCACCCCTCCGCCGAGCTGGTCGGCGTCTGGGGCCGGGACGTCGCCAAGGCGAAGGCGGTCGGTGCCGGGTTCGAGGTGCCGGGGTTCGGCGACGTCGACGAGCTGCTGTCGCAGGTCGACGCCGTCGCGCTCGCCCTGCCGCCGGACGTCCAGGCGCCCCTGGCCGAGCGTGCCGCCGCGGCCGGCAAGCACCTGCTGCTGGAGAAGCCCATCGCGCTGGACGTGGCCGCCGCCGACCGCGTCGTCGCCGCCGTCCGGGACGCCGGCGTCGCCTCGGTCGTCTTCTTCACCTTCCGCTTCCAGTCGCAGACCGCCACGTGGCTGACCCAGGCGGCGCGGACGGAGCTCGCCGGGGGGGCCGGGTCGTGGCTGGGCTCGCTCGCCGGGACGCCGTTCGCGGCCTCGCCGTGGCGGCAGGAGCGCGGGGCGCTCTGGGACATCGGCCCGCACGCGTTGTCGGTGCTGGTGCCCGCCCTGGGGCCGGTCGTCGCGGTGCAGGCCGGCGCCGGGCTGCGGGACACCGTGCACCTGGTGCTCACCCACGAGTCGGGGACCGCCTCGACGGTGTCGCTGTCGCACACGGTGGCGCCGATGTCCGCCGGGATCGAGTTCTTCGTGCACGGCGACGCCGGGCGGCTCGTGCTGCTGCCCGATGCCGAGGCGCCGGTGCAGGCGTTCCGGGTGGCGGTCGACGAACTGGGTGCGGCGGCTCTGACCGGCGGGGTGCACCCGTGCGACGTCGGCTTCGGCCGCGACGTCGTCGCGGTGCTCGCCACCGCTGCCCGGGCGCTGGAGTCCGGCTGCCGGGAGCCCGTCTGAGCGGTCGCGCGAACACCGGCGCGGGGATCACGCTGGGGGGATGGGCGGGAACGCTGCGAAGGCGGCGACGGTGCCGGAATCCCGGGGGTGGCGCGGCGCCCGTGCCAGACTGGCCCGGTGGACGACGAGGCCGTAGCGGTGCTCGAGCAGCAGACCACCGAGGCGCTGCGTGCGGCTGGTGCCCGCTTCGCGTTCGTGCACGGCAGCCGGGCGCGCGGAACGCATCGCCCGGATTCCGACCTGGACGTCGCCGCCTGGTGGGATGGCACAGCACCGCCGTCCTTCGAGGTGCGGTTGCCCGACGGCGTCGATCTCATGGTGCTCAACGGCGCCCCCCTGGAGCTGGCCGGCCGGATCTCGGTCGAGGGTCGGCTGCTCTTCGACGACGACCCGCCGGCCCGGGTTCGCTGGGTGGCGACCACCCGGAAGATTTACTTCGACGAGAAGCCGCGATTCGACCGCGGCCACCGGGAATTTCTGGAGATGCTGCGCCGTGGTCGATGAGACGCGGGTGAGCCGGCTGCTGCTGGCGCTCTCCGAGGAACTGGGCTTCCTTGCCGAGGAGGCCGCGGCGCCAGTCGCCCGCCAGCAGGACCGAGCCGTCCGCCGCGGGGTCAAGTACGCCCTCGCCACGGCCGTGGAGGCCTGTGTCGACATCGCGCATCACGTCTGCGCCTCCGAGGGGTGGGGGCCGTTGAACAACAATGCGCACAGCATGCTGGTGCTGAGCAGGCACGGCGTGCTGTCCGCCGATCTCGCCGGCCGGATGAGCCGGGCCGTCGGCTTTCGCAACGTGCTCGTGCACGAGTACATCGAGGTCGATGAAGAACTGGTGACGGCGCGGCTCGCCGACCACGGTGACCTCCACGAGTTCGCGGCTGCCGTCGCGGAGTTCGTGACTCGCTCAGCCGAGCGCTAGAGCCCCAGGGCGGCTGACATCTCCGCGCGCAGCTGGTCCAGCTCGTCGGCGCCCCGGCCGCGGGCCGCGATGATGCCGGCATCGTCGTGCACCGGGATGACGGTCTCCAGGTAGGCCTTCAGCTTCGGCTCGGTCCCGCTGGGGCGCACGATCACCCGCACGCCGTCGCCGAGCAGCCGCACCGCGTCCACCGGGGGTTTCTCGAGCGCCAGGTCGGCGAACTCCACCGGCCGGCCCAGCAGCGCACCCGGCGGCGCCGAGCGCAGCCGCGTCATGGCGTCGGAGATCAGCGACAGGTCCTCGACCCGCGCCGACAGCTGGCCGGTCACGAACAGCCCGTGCTCCTCGGCCAGCTCGTCGAGCCGGTCCAGCAGCGTCCGCCCCCCGGCCTTGAGCTCCGCGGCCAGCAGCGCGACGGCGAGGGCAGCGGAGATGCCGTCCTTGTCGCGCACCGCCGACGGGGCCACGGAGTAGCCCAGCGCCTCCTCGTAGCCGTACACCAGCGGAGCCTCGGGAGAGCCGGCCCGCATGATCCACTTGAAGCCGGTCGGGGTCTCCTCCGACGCCACGCCGTGCGACTCGGCGATCGCGTGCATCAGCGACCCGCTCACCAGCGACGACGCGTAGGTGCCCCGCACTCCGCGCCGGAGCAGCCAGTCGGCCAGCAGCGCGCCCACCTCGTCGCCGGTCAGCTGCCGGCCGCCGCAGACCACCGAGCAGCGGTCCGCGTCGGGGTCCTCGGCGATCGCCACGTCGGCGCCCACCCGCTCGGCGAGCGCCAGCAGGAGGTCGACCGCGCCCGGCTCCTCCGGGTTGGGGAAGGACACCGTCGGGAACGCCGGGTCGGGGACGTCCTGCTCCGGCACGCTGACCGGCTCGGCCAGCCCGGCGGCGGCGAAGACCAGACGGGTCGTTCCCGCGCCGACCCCGTGCATGGCCGTGTAGGCGACGGTCAGCGCGGCGCGGTCCGCCGCCGGCACCCGCTCCGGGTCGACGGCCCGGACGACCGCGTCGACGTAGCCGGTCTCGATCCGGTCGTCGAGCGCGACCCAGTCGTCGGACCGTGGCACCTCGCGCGCCGGGCCCACCGATCCGATCGCCACCTCGATCTCCCGGTCGGCCGGGGGCACCAGCTGTGCGCCATCCCCCAGGTAGACCTTGTAGCCGTTGTCGTCCGGCGGGTTGTGGCTGGCGGTCACCATGATCCCGGCGGCGCAGCCCAGGTGCCGGACGGCGAAGGCGAGCACCGGCGTCGGCAGCGGCCGCGGCAGCACCTGGACGGCGAAACCGGCGGCGGCGAGCACCTCGGCGGAGATGCGGGCGAACTCCTCGGACCGGCGGCGCGCGTCGAAGCCGATGACCACGCCGCCACCCCCGTGCCCGGACGCGGTCAGCCAGGCGCCCAGGCCGGCCGCGGCGCGGGCGACCACCGCCGCGTTCATCCCGGCCGGGCCGGCCCGCAGCGGCCCGCGCAGCCCCGCCGTCCCGAACGTCAGCGGGCCGGCGAACCGGCGGCCCAGCTCCGCGGTGTCGCCGGCGTCGACCAGCCCCCGGATCTCGGCCCGGTCGCCGTCGTGCGGGTCGGCGTCGGCCCAGGCGCGGGCGGTGGCCGGCAGGTCACCGGTCGGAGCCGGATGGCTCACGGCAGCCGCCCGATGAACTCCACCAGGAACTTCCCGAGCCGGCCCGCCGCCGCCTTGCCCGCCGCCAGGACCTCGGCGTGGTCGAGCTTCTCCCCGGTGATCCCGGCCGCGGCGTTGGTGACCATCGACAGGCCGAAGACCTCCACCCCCGCGGCCCGCGCGGCGATGGCCTCCAGGGCGGTGGACATGCCCACCAGGTCCGCGCCGAGGGTACGCAGCATGCGGATCTCGGCCGGGGTCTCGTAGTGCGGCCCGGGCAGCGCGGCGTAGACGCCCTCGGCGAGCGACGGGTCGAGCTCGCGGGCCAGCTCGCGCAGCCGCGCGGAGTAGAGGTCGGTGAGGTCGACGAAGTCCGCGCCGACCAGGGGCGACCGCGCCGTGAGGTTCAGGTGGTCGGAGATGACCACCGCCTGCCCCACCCGGTGCTCCGGGGCCAGCCCGCCGGCGGCGTTGGTGAGGAGCACCGTGCGCACGCCCGCGGCGGCCGCGGTGCGGACGCCGTGGACCACGGGCTCGACGCCGCGGCCCTCGTAGAAATGGGTGCGCCCCAGGAGGAGGAGCACCTTCCGGTCGCCGACGCGGACCGAGCGCACCTCGCCGCCGTGCCCGACCGCGGTCGGGGCCGCGAACCCCGGGAGGTCGCCGATCGGCACCGAGCCGGTGGTCTCGCCGAACGCGTCGGCCGCAGGCGCCCAGCCGGAGCCCATGACGACCGCGACGTCGTGCGGCCCGCCGAGCGCGGCGGTCAGGGCGGCGGCCGCCTGCGCGGCCAGGGTGGTGGGGTCGGTGCCAGGGAGCTCGCTCACGCGGGGACGCTAACCCAGCGCGGGAATCGGGTGGAGATCCACCGGAGGCCGTGGGCAGGATGCCCCCGTGACGGGGACCCGGCGGGGCGCGCAACCGACGCTGACCGGACGGCGGGTGCGGCTGCGCCCCTGGCGGCCCGGCGACGCCACGGAGGTGCTGGCCGCGTGCCAGGACCCGGAGATCCAGCGGTGGACCCAGGTACCGGTGCCGTACACCGCAGAGCACGCGCAGGACTTCGTGGCCGGCATCGCGCCGCGGACCTGGGACGACGGCGGGGCCCTGTTCGCCGTCGAGCCGCTCGGCGGCGGTGGCCTCGTGGGCAGCATGGGCCTCTTCCCCCCGGCGGACGGCTTCGGTGAGGTGGGGTACTGGACCGCCCCGGCACACCGCGGGCAGGGACTGACCGCCGAAGCGCTCGGCGTGCTCGCCGGCTGGGCGTCGGACGCGGCCGGGCTCCACCGGGTGGAGCTGCACATCGACCCGGCCAACAGCGGATCCCGCCGGGTCGCGGAGGCGGCCGGGTTCACCGCCGAGGGCACGATCCGCCAGCGCTTCCTGCATCGCGGGCGGCCCGGCGACGTCGTCCTCTACGCCCGGCTGGCGGGCGACCCGGGGCGCTGATCCACCGGGGGAGTGATCTCCCCCCGCCGCCGGGTGGGGACGGGCCGGCGTCCCTAGACTCCGGGAGGTGGAGATCCCCTTCCGTAGTTCTGAGCGCGCCAGCCTCGGTGTGGAGTGGGAGCTGCAGCTCGTCGACCGGGAGACCCGGGAGCTGTCGCCCGGCGCCGTCGAGATCCTCGAGGGCCTCCGGCCCGAGGGCGCCGAGGAGCACCCCAAGGCCAAGCACGAGCTGCTGCAGTCGACCATCGAGATCATCACCGGCGTCTGCACCACCGTGCGCGAGGCCAAGGCCGACCTCGCCGGCACCCTCGCCGAGGTCGTCGCCGCCGCCGACGAGCGCGGGCTCGGGGTGCTGTGCGCGGGCACCCACCCGTTCACCGACTGGCAGACCCAGGAGATCTCGCCCAAGGAGCGGTACGTCCAGCTGGTGGAGCGCATGCAGTGGCTGGCCCGCCGGATGCAGATCTTCGGCGTCCACGTGCACGTCGGCGTCCGGGCGCCGGAGAAGGTGATCCCGGTGGTCAACGCGCTGTGCCAGTACGTGCCGCACTTCCTCGCGCTGTCGTCGTCCTCCCCGTTCTGGGTCGGCTGCGACACCGGCCTGGCGTCGTCCCGCACCAAGATCTTCGAGGGCATGCCGACCGCGGGCCTGCCGTTCCGGCTCGCCGACTGGGGCGCGTTCGAGGAGTACATGGAGACGCTCATCGACGCCGGCGCCATCGAGAGCGTGCGCGAGGTGTGGTGGGACATCCGCCCGCACCCCGACTTCGGCACGGTCGAGCTGCGCATCTGCGACGGCCTGCCCACCCTCGAGGAGGTCGGCGCGGTCGCCGCGCTGGCGCAGTGCCTGGTCGAGCAGCTCGACACCCAGCTGGACCGCGGCTACACCCTGCCCAGCCCGGCCGAGTGGGTGGTGCGGGAGAACAAGTGGCGGGCGGCCCGCTACGGCCTGGAGGCCGAGATCGTCGTCGACGAGCACGGGGCGGTCCGGCCGGTGCGCGAGGCGATCACCGAGCTGGTCGAGGAGCTGATGCCGACGGCGAAGCGGCTGGACTGCGCGGCGGAGCTGCGCGACGTGCTGCGGATCCTCGAGGTGGGCGCCTCCTACCAGCGCCAGCGGGCGGTCGCGCTGCAGCACGACGGCGAGCTGCGCTGCGTCGTCGACAGCCTGCTGGCCGAGCTGCGGGACGGCAGGCCGGAGCAGGGGCCGGGTGGGCGACCCGACGGTCCGGTGCCCGGACCGGCGCAGTGCGCGGGCGGGCACGCGGCATGACCCCGGTCGTCGAGAAGATCGGTGCCGCCGTCGACCAGTGGGTCGCCGCCAACCAGGCCGCGCTCTCCGCCACGCGGCGGCACCTGCACGCCCATCCCGAGCTGGGCTACGCGGAGTTCGAGACCACCTCGTTCCTCGAGGAGCGGCTGCGCCACCACGGGCTCACGCCCCGCCGGCTGCCCACCGGCACCGGTCTCACCGTCGACGTCGGGGCAGGTGGGGGACCGGTAGTGGTGCTGCGGGCCGACATCGATGCCCTGCCCCTGAACGACCTCAAGGAGGTGCCCTACGCCTCCACCCGCGAGGGGCTGGCCCACGCCTGCGGCCACGACGTGCACACCACCGTCGTCCTCGGCGTGGCCGTCGCGCTCGCGTCGCTGGACGGGCTGCCGGGAACCGTCCGCTGCGTCTTCCAGCCCGCCGAGGAGACGGTGCCCGGCGGTGCCACCGAGGTCGTGGCCTCGGGTGTCCTGGACGGGGCGTCCCGCGCATTCGCGCTGCACTGCGACCCCTCGATCCCGGCCGGGACGATCGGCCTGCGCACCGGCCCGATCACCGCTGCCTGTGACCGCATGGACGTCACCCTCACCGGCCCCGGCGGGCACACCGCCCGCCCGCAGCTCACCGTCGACCTCGTCGACGCCCTCGGCCGGCTGATCACCGACGTCCCCGGCCTGCTGTCCCGCCAGGTCGATCCACGGACGGGGATGTCGCTGGTCTGGGGTGCGGTCAACGCCGGTGTCGCGGCCAACGCCATCCCGCAGCGCGGTCAGCTGCGCGGCACCGTCCGGGTCCTGGACCGGGAGGCATGGAAGGGCGCCGAGGAGCTGATGCGCTCACTCGTGACGCGGGTCGCCGCCGCTACCGGCGCCGAGGTGGACGTGGACTACATCCGGGGCGTGCCGCCGGTCGTCAACGACCCCCGCGCCGTCGCCCTCATGCGATCGGCCGCGCTGGAGACCGTCGGCAGCGACCACGTCGTCCTGTCGGCGCAGTCGATGGGCGGCGAGGACTTCGGCTGGTTCGCCGACGTCATGCCGATCGCGCTGGCCCGGCTGGGCACCCACGGGGGCGGGGCGCCGCTCGACCTGCACCGGGGGACCTTCGACGTGGACGAGCGCGCGCTCGGGGTCGGCGTCCGCCTCCTGGCGCGCACCGCGCTGCACGCCCTCGAGGCCGACGCGGAGCCGCAGCACAGCGGCCCACCGGCACCCCCTCGCACGCGCCGCCCCGCGCCCGGAGACACTTCTTCCCGCCCCTCTGTGGAGGAGACCCACCGACGATGAGTTCCACCGACCAGCAGGCCAGCGGTCCGGCACGTCCAGCGGCCGACGCCGACGTCCCGGCCGAGCACGAGGTCCCCGAGGACCTCGCGCTCGCCGGCGAGTTCGACGCGGTCACCCGCGACCAGTGGCGCGACCTGGTCGCCGGTGTCCTGCGCAAGGCCGGCCGCACCGAGCTCCCGGACCCGGTCGAGGACGCGCTGCGGCGTCCGGTCGCCCCCGGTGTGACCGTCGGCCCGCTCTACACCGCCGAGGACGCCGCCGACCTGCCGGTCGGCGTCGGCGTCCCCGGCCTGCCGCCGTTCGTGCGCGGCGCCCGGCCGTCGGGCGGCCCCGCCGGATCGGGCGAGGTCACCGCCGCCGGTGGAGCCGAGGGCGGAGCGCCCGGCGGCTGGGACGTGCGGCAGCGGCACGCGCACCCCGACGTGGCGATGACCAAGGAGGCCATCGCGGCCGACCTGGAGAACGGCGTCACCTCGCTGTGGCTGGTGGTCGGCGAGGGCGCCATCCCCGCGGATTCGCTGGGCGACGTGCTCTCCGACGTCTACCTGGACCTGGCGCCGGTGAGCGTGCAGGGCGGGCTCGCGGCGGCCGAGGCGTTCCTCGCCCTGGTGAAGGGCCGCACCGACCTGGCGTCCGGTGGCTCGCTGGGGCTGGACCCGCTGGGCGTGCAGGCGGCCTCTGGCCAGGAGCAGGACCTCTCCGGGCTGGCCGACGTCGCCCGCCGCGCGGCGGCGCACCCGGCCCTGCGCACGGTCGTCGTCGACGGCACCGTCTTCCATGACGCCGGCGCCTCCGTGGTCGAGGAGCTGGGCTGCTCGCTGGCCGCCGGGGTCGCGTACCTGCGGGCGCTGACCGGCTCCGCGGACGGACGACAAGGTCTGTCGGTCGACGAGGCCGCCGCCCAGCTGGAGTTCCGCTACTCGGCGAGCGCCGACCAGTTCACGACGATCGCCGTCCTGCGCGCGGCCCGCCGGCTGTGGGACCGGGTCGGCGAGGTCAGCGGCGCCTCGGCCGGGGCCCGCGCCCAGCGGCAGCACGCGGTCACCTCGTCGGTGATGACGACGAAGCGCGACCCGTGGGTGAACATGCTGCGCACCACGGTCGCCTGCTTCGCCGCGGGCGTGGGCGGCGCCGACGCGGTCACCGTGCAGCCGTTCGACGCCGCGCTGGGCCTGCCCGACTCGTTCTCCCGCCGGATCGCGCGCAACACCCAGAGCCTGCTGGTGGAGGAGGGGCACCTGGCCCGCGTCCTCGACCCTGCGGGCGGCTCCTGGTACGTCGAGTCGCTGACCGACTCCCTCGCCCAGGCCGCCTGGGACTGGTTCACCGAGATCGAGCGGGCCGGCGGGCTGTCGGCCGCGCTGGCGTCCGGCCTGGTCCGGGACCGCATAGCCCAGGCGTGGGACGCCCGCGCGCAGCGGCTGGCCACCCGCGCGGACGCGATCACCGGCGTCAGCGAGTTCCCCAACCTCGCCGAGAAGCTCCCGTCGCGGGAGTCCCTCGCCTGGGCCCCGCCGTCGGGCGGCCTGCCGCGGGTTCGGGCGGCACAGGAGTTCGAGGAGCTGCGCGACCGCGCCGACGCCCCCGCCGAACGGCCGAAGGTCTACCTCGCGACGATCGGCCCGATCGCCCGGCACACCGCCCGGGCCACGTTCGCGGCGAACCTGTTCCAGGCCGGCGGCCTGGCCACGCCGTCCGGCGACGGCGCCAGCGGCTTCGCCGAGGCGGGGACGACCGTGGTTTGCATCTGCGGCACCGACAAGGACTACGCGTCCGACGCCGCCGCGCTGGCCGAGCAGCTGAAGGAGGCCGGCGCCGTGCAGGTGTGGCTGGCCGGCAAGCCCGACCTCGCCGTCGACGGCGTCGACGGGTACGTGTTCGCCGGCTGCGACGCCCTCGCGGCGCTGCGGACGGTGCACTCGGAGCTGGGCCTCGAAGGAGTTCAGGCATGAGCACGATCCCCGACTTCGGTTCCGTCGAGCTCGGCACTCCGTCGGGCGGCACCTCGGCGGACGACTGGGCCAAGGCGTTCGAAGTGACGACCGGCCGCGGCGTGGCGGAGGCGACCTGGGAGACCCCCGAGGGCATCGCCGTCCCGCCGCTGTACACGCACGAGCACCTCGAGGGCCTGGACTTCCTGGAGACCCTGCCCGGGCTGCCGCCGTTCCTGCGCGGGCCCTACCCGACGATGTACACGACCCAGCCGTGGACGGTCCGCCAGTACGCGGGCTTCTCCACCGCCACGGAGTCCAACGCGTTCTACCGGCGCAACCTCGCCGCCGGGCAGAAGGGCCTGTCGATCGCCTTCGACCTGCCCACCCACCGGGGCTATGACTCCGACCACCCCCGCGTGCCCGGCGACGTCGGCATGGCCGGGGTGGCGATCGACTCGATCCTGGACATGCGCCAGCTCTTCGACGGCATCCCGCTGGACAAGATGTCGGTGTCCATGACGATGAACGGCGCCGTGCTGCCGGTGCTCGCGCTCTACATCGTGGCGGCCGAGGAGCAGGGGGTGGAGCCGGGTCAGCTGACCGGCACCATCCAGAACGACATCCTCAAAGAGTTCATGGTGCGCAACACCTACATCTACCCGCCCAAGCCCTCGATGCAGATCATCAGCGACATCTTCAGCTTCACCTCGCAGAAGATGCCGAAGTTCAACTCGATCTCGATCTCGGGCTACCACATCCAGGAGGCCGGGGCGACGGCCGACCTGGAGCTGGCCTACACCCTCGCCGACGGCGTCGAGTACCTGAAGGCCGGCCAGGCCGCCGGCATGGACGTCGACGCCTTCGCGCCCCGGCTGTCGTTCTTCTGGGCCATCGGCATGAACTTCTTCATGGAGGTCGCCAAGCTGCGGGCCGGGCGGCTGCTGTGGGCGAAACTCGTGAAGGAGGCCGGCGCGCAGAACCCGAAGTCGCTGTCGCTGCGCACCCACTCCCAGACCTCGGGCTGGTCGCTGACCGCGCAGGACGTCTACAACAACGTCGTCCGCACCTGCCTGGAGGCGATGGCCGCCACCCAGGGCCACACCCAGTCGCTGCACACCAACGCCCTGGACGAGGCGCTGGCGCTGCCGACGGACTTCTCCGCGCGGATCGCGCGCAACACCCAGCTGCTGCTGCAGCAGGAGTCGGGCACCACCCGCGTCGTCGACCCGTGGGGCGGCTCGGCCTACGTCGAGAAGCTCACCTACGACCTGGCCCGTCGCGCATGGGCGCACATCGAGGAGGTCGCCGAGCACGGCGGCATGGCCCAAGCAATCGACGACGGCATCCCGAAGCTGCGGATCGAGGAGGCCGCCGCCCGCACCCAGGCCCGGATCGACTCCGGCCGCCAGCCGGTCATCGGCGTGAACAAGTACCGGGTCGACGCCGACGAGGCCATCGAGGTGCACAAGGTCGACAACGCCGACGTGCTCGCCCAGCAGAAGGCCAAGCTGGAGCAGCTGCGGGGCGACCGGGACGGCCACGCGGTGACCGAGGCGCTGGGCCGGCTGACCGACGCCGCCCGCGCCGCCGCCGACGGGCGCCGGGGCACCGACCTCGACGCCAACCTGCTCAAGCTCGCCGTCGACGCCGCGCGGGCCAAGGCCACGGTCGGAGAGATCTCCGACGCCCTGGAGGCGGTCTACGGCCGGCACGCCGGCCAGGTGCGCACCATCTCCGGCGTCTACCGCGACGAGGCAGGAGCCAGCGGACCCGTGGACGACACCCGACGCATGGCCGAGGAGTTCGCCGAGGCCGAGGGCCGCCGGCCGCGCATCCTGGTGGCCAAGATGGGCCAGGACGGGCACGACCGCGGGCAGAAGGTCATCGCCACCGCCTTCGCCGACCTCGGCTTCGACGTCGACGTGGGCCCGCTGTTCCAGACGCCCGACGAGGTCGCCCGGCAGGCGGTCGAGGCCGACGTGCACGTCGTCGGCGTCTCCTCGCTCGCCGCCGGCCACCTCACCCTCGTGCCCGCGCTGAAGCAGGCCCTGGCCGACCTCGGCGCCGACGACGTGCTGATCGTCGTCGGCGGCGTCATCCCGCCCGACGACGTCCCCACGCTCAAGGAGATGGGCGCCGCCGCCGTCTTCCCGCCGGGCACCGTCATCGCCGAGGCCGCCCAGGAACTGCTGCGCACGCTGTCGCAGCGCCTCGGTCACTGAGGCTGAGCGGACAGGGGAGTGAGCATCGCAGCGAGCGCCAGCGAGCGAGGAGCGGAGCGACCCGCGGGAGCGAACGAGTAATGCCGCGGGAGATCGACGTACCGGCCCTCGCCGACGGGGTGCTCGCCGGGGACCGGCGGGTGATGGCGCGGGCCATCACGCTGGTCGAGTCCCGCCGCGCCGACCACCGGGCGAAGGCACAGGAACTGCTGGTCGAGCTGCTGCCGCATGCCGGGGGAGCGCGCCGCGTGGGCATCAGCGGCGTTCCCGGGGTGGGGAAGTCGACGTTCATCGACCAGCTCGGGGTGGACCTGACGGAGTCGGGCGCGAAGGTGGCGGTGCTCGCCGTCGACCCGTCGTCGGCCCGCTCCGGCGGCTCGATCCTCGGGGACAAGACCCGCATGGCGCGGCTGGCGGTGGACGAGAACGCGTTCATCCGGCCCTCCCCCACGTCGGGCACCCTCGGCGGCGTGGCGCAGGCCACGCGGGAGTCGATGGTCGTCGCCGAGGCGGCCGGCTACGACGTCGTGCTGGTGGAGACCGTCGGCGTCGGGCAGTCCGAGATCACCGTCGCGGAGATGGTCGACTCGTTCCTCTTCCTGACCATCGCCCGCACCGGCGACCAGTTGCAGGGCATCAAGCGCGGCATCCTCGAGATCGCCGACGTCATCGCGGTCAACAAGGCCGACGGGCCGGCCGCCGCCGATGCCCGGAAGGCCGCGCGCGAGCTCTCCTCGGCGATCCGCATGCTGCGCGGCCGCGGGGAGCCGTGGGACGTCCCGGTGCTCACCTGCGCCGGGCTCACCGGCGAGGGGCTGGACGAGGTGTGGGCCACGCTGGTCGAGCACCAGGACCGGGCCAAGGCGTCCGGCGCGTTCGACGAGCGCCGCCGCACCCAGCAGGTGCGCTGGACGTGGCAGCTCGTGCGCGACGGGCTGGAGCACCAGCTGCGGGCGCACCCCGGCGTCCGGGCCGCCGTCCCCGAGCTGGAGAAGCGCGTGCTGGCCGGCGAGCTCACCCCCGCGCTGGCCGCCCAGCAGATCCTGCGGACGTTCCTGGCCGCGCCCCCGTCAGCCGACGCCTGAGGCCGGCGTCCCCGGTCAGCGTCCCCGGTCAGCGCCGGCGCTGGACCGGCAGGGAGGTCCGGGGCGGCGACGGGGGCGGGGCAGGCGCCGTCGCTGCGACGACGGGGACCCGCTCGAAACGGTGCTTGAGGCGGAGGGCGGGGAGTTCCACCAGGTGCCGCGACAGCACGGCAGCGATCACGGAGATCACCATGATCAGGGCCTTCTCCCGCCACCTGTCGCTCGGCATGAGCAGGAGGAGCGGGTAGTGCCACAGGTAGATGGCGTAGGAGTGCACCCCGCCCCAGCGCATGAGGGGTAGGCGCAGCAGCGCCGGGCCACCCGAGTGGTGACAGCTCACGAGCACGGTGGCCGTCGCGACCGCCGCCAGCGGGGAGACGGCCACCGACATCGGGTAGAGCGTCGGCAGATCGGGGGCCTGGGGCACGAGCGTTAACACGATGCCCGCGAGTCCGACCCAGGCCGGGATGCGGGGCAGTCGCCGGCCGGAGTGGGCCAGCACCGCGACGAAGGCCCCGATCGCCAGCGCGTAGGCGTTGACGTCGAGGGCGTCGTGTGACCGCATGTAGTCGTCGAGATTGGCGTACCGGACGAGGAGGCTCGCCGCGATGATCCCGCCGAGCAGCCAGGGCATCCATGCGCTGGCCAGGCGGCGGCGCAGGATCAGCAGCAGCACGACGGGCCAGACGAGGTAGAACTGCTCTTCCACGGCCAGCGACCAGGTGTGGCCCAGTGGCCCCATGTCGACGCCGTTGATGCGCGCGATGTTAGCGACGTAGCCGAGCGACAGGGCCGCCTCCAGCGCGTAGTGCCGCAGGGAGAGGCCGACGGCGTTCACGACGATCCCGACGACGGCGACCATCGCCACGAAGGCCGGCGCGAGGCGGAGCAGTCGGCGGGCGTAGAAGGCGCGGAGCCGGATGACTCCGTGGCGTTCATGCTCGACGAGGAGCAGTCGGGTGATCAGGAACCCGGACAACGTGAAAAAGACGGTGACCCCGACGGCGCCGCCGAGCTGGAGGTACGGCACGGCCAGGTGACCCAGAAGGACGAGACCGATCGCGACGGCGCGGAGCCCGTCGAGCGCATCCAGTCGCTCAACCGTCGACGGACCGTCCGGTCCAAGGGTTGTCGGACGCTGGGCCGTGGACGCGATCGTCGCGGTCAAGCGGGACCTCCGGGAAGAAGGGGCTTGCAGTCAGCTGCTGCAGGCACCGGCGTGCGCGTGGAGTCGCCGGTGGCATACCAAAAGTAAGCGCGCCGGGTGGGAGACGGCTACTAAGAGCAGCCTGAAGCGCACCCTGCGTCACATCACTCTCACACGACCCGTGCGGCACGACTCGATAGGCGTGGCGACCCGTGGTGAGGAACGCTCAGACGTCGGTGGAGCGGCACTTCCGCGGTGCGGAGGTCCCATACGTAGTCCTCGGACGCACCGGCCGCCTCGGCCGCGTCGGCGAGCGCCCCAGGTCACGGGCCGATGGCAGGCCGCCCTCTATCGTGTCGAGCACGTAGACGAAGGCCACGACGTCGCCGGCGAGGGTGTGGACCTGCAGCTGCAGCTTCGGGTAGAGACCGAGATGGGCGCCCTCCCAGGCGTCCAGCGTTTGCTCATCGGCTCGGTCAGGTGGTAGCGCGCCACGAAGACGCCCGGGTGCAGCGCCTCGTGGTCCTTCTCCGCCGAGACGAAAGTGGCCAGCGATTCCTCTCAGCCCAACTCCCCGGCGCCGAAGGTGAGTCGCCAGCCCTGGATCCAGCAGGTGCCCGCGTGCGATGACGACGGGCAGCGCCGCAGCATCTGCGTGGGATCCATATTCGACCCGTAGGCGGCGTAGAGACTCATCCGGCCGACCGAGCCACCGCGGGCGGAAGGCCGAAGGGCGCCGGTCACAGCGCTCCGGGACGGCACCGGGGAGAGGGGCCGCACTAGGAGGCTAGGACCGGCGAAGCCGGGAAGATCGAGTCAAGTCTGGCGTCATGCGGCAAATCCGGCCTCCTCGGTGAGCTGCTCGAGGGCGCGCTGGTAGCTCCGCGCGGCGGTGCGTAGCGGTTGCGGAGCGGGGCGGGGTCGGTGAGCTGGGCCGGCCCGGGTTGCTGCAGCCGGATATCGCCCACAACCTGGGCCGCTGGACCGCCCGGCTCGGGGACCTGGCGGCCACCCCGCGGCAGACGATCAAGACCCTCCGACGGCGCTATCTGACCGTTCCCGCCCCGGCTGATCCGGCACGCCCGCCAGTTCCTCTTGCGCCTGCCCCGGCCCTGGCCCTGGGCCGATCAGCTGACTGCCGCACTCGGCCGGTTACGCGCGCTTCCGGGCCCCGCAGGCTGATCTCCGTCATCCTGACCGCCCACGACCGGAGACTCGGAAACCCAAGTCCCTGGCCCCGCACGCCCACCCACCAAGAGCAAGATCAACGACCGCCGGGCGGCCCTACAACCTCCGAATCGGTGGATCCAGGCTGAGCCGCCGTCACCCGCGTGCGGCGCTGGCTCAGCCCGCTGCGCCGGCTGCCGGGGGCAGCAGCTGGATCCGCTCGATCGTCGCCGTGGTCGATATCGACGGAGTGCGCGGCAGGTAGACGACCTCGCACAGGTCCCGCAGCTGGTCGAACCGGCCGGTCCAGTCGTGCCCCATCACCAGCACGTCGGCGCCGTACTTCTCGACGTAGGAGCGCTTGAGCTCCAGGGACTCCTCGGAGAACACCTCGTCGACGCAGCGGAGCGCCCCGACGATCGCCGCGCGGGCGAAGTAGGGGTACACGGTGGGCCGCCCCTTCTTGGCGATGTTCAGCTCGTCGGAGGAGACACCCACCACCAGCCGGGTGCCCAGATGGGCGGCCCGCTCCAGGATGGCGAGGTGCCCGATGTGGAAGACGTCGAACGTGCCGAACGTGATCACCGTCCGCCCGGCGTTCGTCTCATCGCTCATCGGCACTGGTCTCCCGGGGGTCTCGAGCCGCTACAGACCGGCAGACCGGCATTCGCGGGACCGTAACTCGCGCACGTAGTCGTCCGGCGCACCGGCCGCCTCCGCACCGTCGGCGATCGCGCCGAGGTGCCGGGCCGAGGGGAGCCCGCCCTCGAAGGCGTCGAGCGCGTAGACGTAGGCGACGACGTCGCCACCGAGCAGGGCAGTCGCTCGCGACCGGCCCCCCTGCGGAGCAGTGATGTGCACGCGCAGGTGCACCCGCCGGTAGAGACCGGAGTCGGCGCCCTCCCACGCGTCCAGGGCGCGTTCGTCGGCCCCGGTCAGGTCGTAGAGCGCGACGAAGACCCCGGGGGAGTCATCGTCAGCGGGGACCAGGGTGGCGAGCGCACCCTCCCAGCCCAGCTCCTCACCGCCGAACGTCAGCCGCCAGCCGCGGATCCAGCCGGTGCCGGTGTGCGGCGACGACGGACAGCGGCGCAGCATCTGCGCGGGATCCATGTTCGACCCGTAGGCGGCGTAGAGGCCCATCGGGGCGAGACTAACGAGAGCGCCCGGCGGGCCGGGACGGGCGGTGGCGCGGATCCGCTCCGGCAGGCGGGACAATGGCAGCGACGGACCGATCGGCAACGAAAGATGGAGCCATGACCCGCATCGTCATCATCGGTGGAGGCCCCGCCGGCTACGAAGCCGCCCTGGTCGCCGCACAGCTCGGTGCGCAGGTGACCGTGATCGAGCGCGACGGCATCGGTGGGGCCAGCGTGCTCACCGACTGCGTCCCCTCCAAGACCCTGATCGCCGCCGCCGGCGCCACCACGGGGGTGCGCGACTCCGCCGTCCTCGGGGTGCACGGCGCCGAGCTGAGGTCCGTCAGCCTCGACCTCCCCGCGGCCAACCAGCGGGTGAAGAGCCTGGCCATGGCGCAGTCGGCCGACATCCACGCCCGGCTCGACGCCGAGGGCGTGCGGATGGTGCGCGGCCAGGGTCGGCTCGCCGACGACGCGCCGGGTCTGGCCGCCCACGAGGTGGAGATCCTGGACGAGAACGGTGCGGTCCTGGGCGAGATTGAGGGCGACGTCGTCCTCATCGCCACCGGCGCCGACCCCCGGGTGCTCGCCGGAGCGGAACCGGACGGCGAGCGGATCCTCGACTGGCGCGACGTCTACGACCTCGCGGAGCCGCCCGAGCACCTGGTCGTCGTCGGATCCGGCGTCACCGGTGCCGAGTTCGCCTCCGGCTACCTGGAGGCCGGCGTCCCCGTCACCCTCGTCTCCTCGCGTGACCGGGTGCTGCCCGGCGAGGACTCCGACGCCGCGGAGGTGCTCGAGCAGGTCTTCCAGTCCCGCGGTGGCCGGCTCGAACGCGGCCGGGCGGCCGGCGTGCGGCGCACCGAGAAGGGGATCTCGGTGGAGCTCACCGACGGGCGCACCGTCGAGGGGTCGCACGCGCTGATGACCGTCGGCACGATCCCGAACACCGCCGGGATGAACCTGGCGTCGCACGGCGTGGAGGTCACCGAGTCCGGCCACGTCGTCGTCGACCGCGTGTCCCGCACCTCGGTGCCGGGCATCTACGCGGCCGGCGACGTCACCGGCGTCTTCCAGCTGGCCTCCGTCGCGGCCATGCAGGGCCGGATCGCGATGTGGCACGCCCTCGGGGAGGCGGTAGCACCGATCAAGCTCAAGACCGTGGCCGCGAACGTCTTCACGCACCCGGAGATCGCCACCGTCGGCCTCCAGGAGAAGTCGCTGGCGGAGAACGCCGACGTCGAGGTCGTGCAGGTGCCGCTGGCGACCAACGCGCGGGCCAAGATGAGCGACCTGCACGCCGGCTTCGTCAAGCTCTTCGCCCGGCGTTCGACCGGGGTGGTCGTGGGCGGTGTCGTCGTCGCCCCGGGGGCGTCGGAGCTGGTGCTGCCGATCGCGCTGGCCGTGACGAAGGGGCTGACGGTCGACGACCTGGCGCAGACCTTCGCCATCTACCCGTCGCTGTCCGGCTCGATCACCGAGGCCGGGCGCCGGCTGATGGGCGCCGACGACCTCGCCTGACGACGGCCGCGGGAGCCCGGGGCGGTGCCTCGGGGGATAGCCGGGGTCCGTGCGGCGGATGTGACGGGAGTTCGGCTCAACATCGGCCATCCGGTGCCGACCAGGCATCGGCCCGCCGATTCAGGGGTCGATGTCTCCTGACCGCGACCTCCGTCGTCCCCGCGGCCACCGCCGTACTCTGCGCACCGCCGCGCTGGCGGGGGTGCTGAGCGCCACCGCGCTCGGCGTCGCCGGCCTGCCGTCGGTCGCCTCGGCCGCCCCGGCCACCACGGTGGTCGGCGAGCTCGTGCACGTCTGGGCCGAGGGGGAGGCCGCGGTCGCGGGCGCCGGTCACGAGGACGACCACGATGTCGGCACGCAGCTGAGCTGGGTGGAGACCGAGGGCGGCTCGGTGCGCGTGCCGACGGAGCAGGTCGCCGGCGTCGGGCCCGGAGCCACCGTCGAGCTCACCCTGGGGGCGCCGGTCGAGGACGAGGCGAGCGAGGACGGCTACGAGCCGGCGCGCACGGTGCTGGCCGGCGACGTCGTTGCAGCGGCGGAGACCACCGAGCCGGCCGCCTCGCCCCGCACCGGGCTGACCAACGAGGTCACCGTCGTCCTGGTCGCACCGGCGGGCACCACGCCGGACGGCACGGTCCTCGACGACGTGGTCGCCGCCGTGGACGGTCCGGTGGCGAACTTCTGGGCGGAGCAGACCGGCGGCGCGATCACGGTGGGCGTCACCGACGCGCGAGGCTGGGTGTCCACGTCCGCCGGTTGCGCCACGCCGGAGACCATGTGGGACGAGGTGGCCGGGGTGGTCGGCTTCGTCCCGGGCCCCGGCAAGCACCTGATGCTGCGGCTCAGCGCCCAGACCGCCGCCCAGCCGGCGTGCGCCTACGCCCTGGCGCAGGTCGGCACCGGTCCGGCGTTCGGCGGCCGGCTGTACGTGCGGGAGGACCTCCCCGCGGTCATCGCGCACGAGCTCGGGCACAACTTCGGCCTGGGTCACTCCTCGGCGGAGCAGTGCGACGGCGCCGTGGAGTCCGGTTCCTGCCGGATCTCCGGCTACCGCGACTACTACGACGTCATGGGCGCCTCCTGGGCGCAACTGGGCTCGCTGAACGTCACGCAGGCCGCCGCGCTCCAGGTCCTGCCCGCCGGTGCGCAGCGGACCGTCTCGGTCGGTGACGACCCGACCACCCTCACCCTCGACCCGCTGGCGGGGGACGCCGGGGTGCGTGCGCTGCGGCTCGTGGATGCCGAGGGCATCCCCTACTGGCTCGAGCTGCGCTCCGGCACCGGCCGGGACGCCTGGCTGACGACCCGGGAGAACGTCTACGGCTTGGACGCCGGTGTGCTACTGCACCGGGCGGGGGAGTTCCCCGACACCTCGCTGCTGCTGGACGGCACCCCCGGCCCCTCGGCCGGGTGGGACGCCGACCTGCAGTCCGCCCTCCCGGTGGGCGTTCCGGTGCCGCTGTCCGGTGGGGACTTCACGGTCACGGTGCAGAGCGTCTCCGCCGCCGGGGCCGTCGTGCACGTCCTGCCGTCCGCGTCCTCCGCACAGAAGGCGTCCGTGCCCAGCGCGGGCGGGGACGTCCGGGCAGCGACGCTCCCCGGCGACCGGGCGACGCTGCGTGCGGCGTCGGTCGGTGAGATCCCGGCGGTCGTCCAGGGTCCGCCGGCGCCGGCGTCGGCGGTGCCTGCGGCGGTGGCTTCCGGGTTGCCGCAGCCCTCGCTCGACCCGGCCGCCGACAGCGCCGGCGGGACCCCCGAGAGCAGTGGTTCACCGGCGTTCCTGGCGGCGGCGGCGCTCGCCGGCACGACCGTCCTGCTGGTGCCGGCCGTGCGCCGGGGGATGCCCCGCCGTCGTCGCTGAGCCCGTCCGTTCACCCGATGGTGGTGCGAGGGTGCGGCCAGGGCTCCGGGACGCCGATGAGGAGTGCGACCACGCGCACCTTGGAGTTGATCCGTGTCCCCCGTTAGCCGACGCCCTCGTCGCCGAGCGCTCCCCCTGCTGCTCTCCGCCGGACTGGTCCTGCCGGTTCTCGCCGGTGTGCCCTCGGCACAGGCGGAGGAAGGCTCCGCGACCGAGACGGTCGTCGGGGAGCTGGTGCAGGCCTGGCCCGAACACGCGAACCTCCAGGATGCGGCGGCTCACGCCCACGAGGGGCCGCTGAGCTGGGTCGAGACGTCGGGCGGTGAGACCGTCCGGGTGCCGACAGAGGACGTCGAGGACATCGAGCTGGGGTCCACGGTCGAGGTCGTGCTCGGCGAGGAGGTCGTGGACACCGCGACCGCCGAGGACGGGCTGGAGCCTGCGCGCGAGGTGCTGGCGGCGGAAGTGCTCGACGCACCTCCCGCCGAGGAGCCGGCGCTTGCGGAGGCCACGACGACGGTCACCAATGAAGTCACCGTCGTCATGATGATCCCGGGAGGCGGCGTCCAGGAGTCCGGGCGGACGCTCACCCAGGTGGTCAACGCGGTGCAGACCTCTGTCCGCGAGTTCTGGTCCACGCAGAGCAACGGGGCGATCGAGGTCGGGGTCACCGGGCAGTTCGACTGGTTCCAGGGGACGGCGACCTGCGCGGACCCCTACGCGATCTTCGCCGAGGCGGCCGCGCACGCGGGATGGACGGAGGGGCCGGGACGGCACCTCCTGGTCTACCTGCCGCGCAACTCGGGGGGCTGCTCCTACGGGCTCGCGGAGGTGCGCACCTCGCCCTCCTCCGGCGGCCTGCTCTACGTGACCGACGTGGCGACGTCGCTCGTCGCCCACGAGCTGGGCCACAACTTCGGCCTCGGGCACTCCTCGTCGCTGCAGTGCGATGGCGCCGTCGACACGGGGAGCTGCCGGGTCCGCGGCTACTTCGACCTCTACGACGTCATGGGCGTCTCCTGGGAACAGGTCGGTTCGCTCAACGTCCGCCACGCCTGGACGTTGACCGGCCGCAACGACCAGATGCAGGAGTTCGCGCCCAACAGTCCGTCCGCGACCGTGACCATCGCTCCGGTGTCCCAGCAGTCGGGGCTGCGGGCTGTCCGGCTCGTGGGCGGCCCGGGGGAGGAGTACTGGCTGGAGTACCGCCCGGCGAGTGGTCGGAATGACTGGCTGGGCACGTCACAGAACCGGTTCGGGCTCCAGCCCGGCGTGCTGCTGCGCTCGGTCCCCGCCACGGGAGAGGACGCGTCCCTTCTCCTGGACGGGACGCCCTCCCGGACGTCGGAGTGGAGCGCAGACCTCAAGGCCGCCCTCCCGATCGGACGGGAGATGCGGATCGCCGGCGGCGACTTCTTCGTGACCGTGCTCAACGTGTCCGCCTCGGGCGCCGAGATCAGGATCGCGGGAGCGGCGAACGCCACTCCGCTGGTCCGGACGCCGGAGAGCCCAGCGGTCTACCTCCTCTCGGCGACCGGGAAGCATCCGGTCGCCGACCTGGCGACCCTGACGGCGCTGTCCCCGTTGGGACCGGTGAGGTTCGTGTCGCAGCAGTACCTGGACCAGTGGGCGACCAAGCCACGGATGGGCCGGGTGGTGGCCTCGCCAAGCGGGATCACGTACTTCCTGGACTCGGCGATGAAGCTGCCGTTCTCCTCGTGCGGCCAGGTCGCCGAGTACGGCGGCTCGTGTGACGCGCCGGTCACCCTCGAGCAGTCGCGGATCGACGCCTTCGTGAGCGCTCCGCCGATCACCCCCCTGTACCGGACGACGTCGGGCAAGGCGTTCTACGTGACCGCCGGGGCCAAGCGTGAGGTCGTCGACGACGACGCCCTGACGGCGGCCGGGCTGTCGACCACCGGAGTGCGGCTGCTGGAGTCGGGACTGGGGTACCTGCCCTACGGGGTACCGATCACCCGCGACGACGTGGTCATCCTCAACCGATCGACCGGGGCGGCGACCGTCAGTGTGGGCGGGGGTTTCGCCACCGTGCCTCAGCCGCTGCGCGCAGCCACGGTGCTGGGTGCCCTCCCCGTACGCGCACTGGACGACGCCAGCATCCGCCGCCTCATGTCCGCGGCGGTCAGTTCGCCGGTAGTGAAGGAGGCCGGCGGGTCTGCGACATTCCTGCTGACCGAGACCGGCAAGAAGCATGTATCCGACCCAGGGATGCTGCCGGTGTCCGTGCCCGAGGTGTCGGCGGCATTCCTCTCGCTGTTCCCCGATGCCGGGACGTTCGGCGGAGCGGGGTTCCTGAAGGGATCGACCGGCAGTGCGGTCTACGTGCTCGACGAGGGACGGCGCCGCAGCGTGGGCTCGTGGTCCGCGCTGGTGCGACTCGCCGGTGATGCGAGCCCCGCGATCCTGACCGTCGACCAGCGGCTCGTGGACCTGCTGCCGGCCGGCCCGGCCCAGTTGCCGCCGGGGGAGCTCGTGGTCGCCCCGAGCGCCGCGACGGTCTACTTCGTGAACGGACGCGACGAGCTGCTGCGGGTGGCCTCCTTCGCGACCACGACGGACCTCGGTGTCACCCGGCTCTCGCCGGTGGCGGACGCCGCAGTCGCCGCGTACGCGGTGCACGGATCCGGGCTCTCCACGGCGGTCACGTGCGAGGGCACCCGGTACCTCGGACTCGGCGGTCGGGCGTACCCGATCGACGACCCGGCGGTCGCCGACGCCTACCGGCTCTCGTACGCCGTTCTGGATCCCGGTGCGTGCGCCGCCCTGCCACGCGGGGCCCGAGCGCTTAACCGCTTCCTGCTCGGCGCCGAAGGCACGATCTACTGGATCGAGGATGGTGCCAAGCGCCCCATCCGATCGTGGGAGACGTACGTCCAGATGGGCGGGACCAGTTCGTCGGCCATCTCCGCCGGTCCCGCGGCGCTGTCTCGCATCCCCACCGGCAGCCCACTCTAAACACCGACTCACCCCGGGCGCTCCTGCGCTCTTCCGGCCGCACGGTCCTCGCCACTGCTAGATTGGCCCGCAGCTACGGTCAACAGGTGAGGCGGTGCCTCCCCGGCCCGGTGGATGAGTCCGCCCGCTCTTCGACCGGCCAGCGGTGCCCGAGTGCAGGAGGCCGCGGTCGGATGTTGGCCGCCGAGAGGGGACGATCAACTCATGCCCAACAACGCGTCGAGGGCCTTCCGAGTGCTCGGTGAGGAGGGACCCGGCGCGCTGGCCGCGCGGGTCCTCCGGCTGATCCGCAACCGCACCCGCGGCTCCCGCGGCGGTCGGCTGGTCTCCCGCGGCCTGCGCGGAAGCCGCCGCGCGGTCGGGATCGCCCGCACGGAAGGAACGCGCTCGCTCGTGCTCAAGGCGCTGGACAGGACGCGCGGGCAGTTGGTCGCCGCCGAGCCCTCCCTCGCACCGCGCCAGGAGATCCGCATGCTCGTGCGCTACGAGGACGCGCTCGAGGTCGACTGGACCGAGCCGGCCCGGTGGGCCAACGCTCAAATGACGGTCGTCGACCGTCCGATCCACACCGCGTGGTTCCTGCACCCGCCGGGTGAGTCCTCGGGCGGTGCACAGACGATCTTCCGGTTCGTCCGCTACCTGGAGCAGGCCGGGCACAAAGCGACGATCTACCTGTACCACTCCAACCCCTGGCCCATCGACGCTCCGTACCTCCGCGAGCTGATCGCGGCCAATCCGTCGTACTCCGACGTGAAGGCCCAGTTCGTGGCGTACTCGCACGAGCAGGGAGTGGCCGACGACGTGGACGCGATCTTCGCCACGGGCTGGGAGACCGCCTACCCGGTCTACCGGGACCGTTCCCGGGCCAAGCGGTTCTACTTCGTGCAGGACTTCGAGCCGGCGTTCTACCCGGTAGGGACGGAGAACGTCCTCGCCGAGAACACCTACCGCTTCGGCTTCCATGGCGTCACCGCCGGCCGGTGGCTCGCCGACAAGCTGGCTGACGAGTACGGCATGGTCACGTCGCACTTCGACTTCGGTGTCGACCTCGCCAACTACCGTTTCACGCCGAACGCGCAGCGCGGAGACCTGTTCTTCTATGCGCGGCCGGTGACCACCCGGCGGGGATTCGAGCTCGGCGTCATGGCTCTGGAGCACGTCGCTCGAGCCATGCCGGATCGCACCATCCACCTCGCCGGCTGGGATACCTCCGCCTACCAGCTGCCCTTCCCCCACGAGCACCACGGCATCCTCTCGACCAAGGGGTTGGCCGACGTCTACGACTCCTGTTCGGCGGCCCTGGTGCTCTCGCTCACCAACATGTCGCTGCTACCCCTGGAGTTGCTGGCCAGCGGCGTGATCCCCGTGGTCAACCGTGGCCCGAACAACGACAAGGTCGTGCAGAACCCGTACATCCGGTACGCCGATCCCTCGCCACACGCCCTTGCCGCCGCCCTGGTCGAGGAGATGCAGCGTCCGGACGCGCTCGATCGGGCTGCGCAGGCCGCAGCCAGCGTCGCCGACGTGTCCTGGGACCGGTCCGGCAAGGCCTTCGTGGAGACCGTCGTGGAGGCCGTGCGTGGCTGAGGCCGGGGTGGAGGGCGCCGAGGTGACGGCCTCCCGAGTCGGCGGCGGAAACGTGCTCGTCACCGTCGTCGTCCTGACGTATGACGGCGAGCGGTTCTTGACCGACCTGCTCAACGCGGTCACCACCCAGGACATCGACGGCGATGTCGAGGTGCTGGTTATCGACTCCGGATCCACCGACCGGACGCTGGAGATCGTCACGCGGTACCCCGGCGTGCGGCTCATCCGGATCCCGAACTCCCATTTCGGCCACGGCCGCACCCGCAATCAGGCGGCGCGGTGGGCGCGTGGGCGCTACGTCGCCTATCTCACTCACGACGCGGTCCCGGCGCACTCCCGGTGGCTCTACGAGTTGCTCAAGCCCTTCGAGCTCGACGACCGGGTGGTCGCGGTGATGGGCAGCCAGATCCCACGGCCGTGGTGCTTCCCCCTGCTGAAGAACGAGATTCGCGGAGTCTTCCAGGGATTCGGCCCCGGATTCGGCACGACGCTGTTCTACGCCGACGACTTCATGGACAGCGACGCGGTGCGCAACGCGGTGACGTTCTACTCCGACGTCAACTCCGCGGCACGGCGGGACGTGCTCACCGGCCCGGTGCCCTACCGCGACGTCTCCTACGCCGAGGACCAGCTCTTCGGCCGCGACATCGTCGCGGCCGGGATGCGGAAGGCCTACGCACCACGCGCGTCCGTGGTGCACTCCAACGATCTGAGCCTGCGCGAGTACGACGACCGGCTGGCAGCCGAGACGCTGGGACTGCGGGAGGTGGGTATCGAGGTCGAGGTGCCGTCCCTCACCGTGGTGTCCAAGATGGTCGCAAAGGGCGTCGCCAAGGACACCGTCCGGCTGCTCCGCGACGGCGAGTACACCAGGAAGCGCAAGCTCTACTGGCTGGCGGTCAACCCGCTCTACCACCTGCAGAAGTGGCGTGGTGTCCGGCGCGGGGCCACTGCGCCGCTGCCGTAACCCCGCGGCGCACCGGCGACGCCTAAGCCCACCTGCCCCCCGGAGGAACCAGCCCATGACCGAGACCACCCCGCTGCGCATGCTCGAGGTGCCCAGAGACTCCGGGTGCCGAGTACTGTCGTCGCCCGATCTGGGCTACGCCGACGGCGCCGAGCAGCGGCTGCTGGACATCGTGTCGGCGGCCGAGGATCTCTCCTCGAGCTCCCAGGAGCTCGCCAGTGCCGCCACCGACTGGGCGACGACTTACTCACTGGTCCCGACTCGGGCCAACGTGATCCGCGCACTGGACCTCCCGCCGGACGCCAAGGTGCTGGAGATCGGCTGCGGGTGCGGGCCGATCACCCGCTACCTCGGCGAAACCGTAGCCGTGGTCGACTCGGTGGAGCCGATGCCGGCCCGGGCCGCGGTGGCGCGGGCCCGCACCCGTGACCTGCCGGGCGTCGAGGTCTACGTGGGCACGCTGGACGACGTCCCGGCGGAACCGGCCTACGACGCAGTCCTGGTGATCGGCGTCCTCGAGTACGTCGCCGGGGGCGCTCTGGACCCGGAGCCCTACCTCGCGTTCCTGCGCCAGTGCCACGGCGTCCTCAAGGACGGCGGCACGCTGGTCGTGGCGATCGAGAACCCGCTCGGCGTGAAGTACATCAGCGGCGCCGTCGAGGACCACACCAACCGACCCTTCGACTCCCTGGAGGGCTACGCCCTCGAGTCTCCGGCCCGGACCTTCCCCCGTCGCACGCTGGATGCGATGCTCGGGCGAGCCGGCTTCGACGCCCGCTTCCTGGCTGCCTTCCCCGACTACAAGCTGCCGCGCGCGATCATGACCGACGAGCTCTTCGCTTCTTCTCCGCAGCTCGCCGAGAACCTGCCGCGCTTCCCGAGCCCCGACTACCTCGTCCCGCGCCTGCAGCTCTCCGACGAGCGGCTCACCTGGCGCACCCTCGTGGCCTCCGGCGTGGCGGAGCACTTCGCCAACTCGCTGATCGCGCTCGCGACCAAGGGCACCGGCCCCTCGCTGTGGCCGGACGACCGGCAGGCCGTCCTCTTCGCCTCGGAGCGGCAGCCGCAGTACGCCGTGCGCAGCGAGGTGCACGCCGTCGACGGGGGGCTGCAGTTCCGCCGGACCGCGTTGTTCCACCACCGCGCCGGGGCCGCATCCCATGGCGACGTACGCCACGCCCCTGCCGGAGTCGAGCCGGTGGTCCCCGGCCAGGAGCTGCTCCAGTTGCTCCTCGACGCACCCGCCCGGCGACCCGAGTTGCTCAAGCGGTGGGCCGGGCTGGTCCCCGAGGCGGAGTGGGCGCCGGTGGACCTGGCGCCGCACAACGTCATCGTGACGACTGATGACGAACTCGTCGCCATCGACCAGGAGTGGCAGGTGCGCGGCTACGACCGCGATGCCGTCCTGCTGCGGGGGCTCTTCCTCTGCGCCGTCGAACTTGCCTCCCGCACCCGTCCGGAGCGGCTGCGGCCCGCAGAGACCGTCCGCGATCTCGTGGAAGCGATGGCTGCAGAGATCGGCCTCACCGTGGACGACGACCTGGTGCAGCGCTTCACCGAACAGGAGGCGGCGTTCCAGAGCGCGGTGAACACCACGGACGCGACCGTCGCAGCCCGCGTGGCGCGGTCGGCCGAGGACCTGCAGAAGACGCTGACGCTCACGCTCAGCGAGGTCCGGGGTGGCGAGCGGTTCGACGTCCAGTTCGCGCGGGCAGGCCAGGACATCGACAACCTCTACGAGATGGTGGCCCAGCGCGACGCCACCGCTGCCGAGCAGCAGGGCGTCATCGCCGACCTGCAGAAGGAGGTCTCGGGGCTGCAGGCCGACCTGGCGGAAGCGCGCAAGGCCTTCTACGAGTGCGTGGCCGAGGCCGACGCCCTTCGCGGGCGGTTGCCCTCGACGATCGCCCGCAAGGTGGCCAAGAGTGCCCTCGCCCGGGCAGGCCTGCGGCGCCCGACGCAGTGACCGCGCCGACGTCCGCAGGGGATCGGACACCGGCCGTCAGCGTCCTCGTCGTCGACTGGAACGGCGGGGACCTCCTGCTGCGGTGCCTGCAGTCCGTCACCGAGGACGCCGGCCGACCCGGCGTGCCGACGACGGAGGTCGTCGTGGTCGACAACGCCTCGACCGACGGCGCCGCCGACCGGGCGCAGGAGCGCTTCCCCGGGCTGATAGTTCTCCGCCAGGAGTCCAACCTCGGCTTCGCGGGTGGGGCCAACGCCGGGATTCGCGCCGCTCGGGGGGCCGTCATCGTCCTGGTCAACAACGACGCCGAGGTGCGGGGGGGCTTCCTCGAGGCCGTCACCGCCGCCCTGGACGCGCCCGGCAACGAGGATGTCGCCGCGGTCACCGGGCGCGTCCTCCTCGCCGGCTGGTATCGACCCCTTCCGGCCGATGCCGCCCCCGAGGAGGGCCTGCGAGGTCACGACGGTTCCCGATGGGGGCGCGCCGACGAGCGGGACCCCGGCGCCCGGCGGCTGACCAACTCCACGGGCAACGAGATGACGCGCTCCGGCAACGGCCGTGACCGGGACTGGTTGGCTCCGGCGGACCAGCAACCGGCCGGGTCGCAGGTCTTCGGATTCAACGGTGGCTGCGTGGCGTTGCGGCGCCGAGCCCTCGACGACGTGGGGCTGTTCGACGACCGGCTCTTCATGTACTTCGAGGACACGGAGCTGTCCTGGCGCCTGCGCCGGGCAGGCTGGCGGATCATGCATGAGCCGGGCGCGGTGACCGTGCACCAGCACGCCGCCTCCTCGGGTACGGCGACCGCGTTTTTCCAGGTCGCCAACGCCCGCAACCGGCTCGTGGTCAGTCTCGGCCAGGCACCTTGGGCCGTCGTCCTGCGTGGCCTGGCCCGCACCGGCTATCGGCTGCTCGTCGGCCCACATCGCGGCCGGACGGCCCGTGCGGTCCTGCAGGCGCTGGCGCTGGTGCCCTGGGCGGTGCGCCGCCGGCGGGAGACGGATCGGCGGGCTCGCCTGTCCCGTCGCGAGGTGGCCGGGTGGCTCGTCGCGGACTGACCGCGAGGCCGCGCCGTCCCCGCCGCCGGCTGGGGGCTTAGGACCGGACGTCGATGTCTGTGTCGATGGCCACCACGCCGTTGCCCGGGGTGTCGGAGTCGACGCTGAAGGTCGCTGCCTGCGCCTGCAGGTCGATCATCTCGCCCTTGACCTCGCCGACACCCACGCGGACCACGTACTCGCCCTCGCCGAGCGGTACCCGGGGTAACGAGAAGGAGACCTCGTGGCGCCCGGCTCCGGTCTTGAGGTCGACGCCCTCCATGTGGGTGTTCACGTGGTACACCCGCTGCCCCAGCGGCGTCTCGATCGCCAGCCCCATCATCCACCGGCCGACGCTGTCGTCGAGATCGACGGCGACGTGGGCGACCAGGGGGCAGCCGGAGGTCATCCGCTGGGCGGGTTCACCGGTCGGAGTGCGGAGGTCGACGCTCTGGATCGACCCGCGACTGGCGACGGGCTCGCCGACGACCTCCGACTTCCGCTCGGCCTCCTCGCGGCGGTCCTCGTCGAAGCCCGCACGCAACGCACGGATGGCCTCGCGCGGCGCGCCGTCGAACTGCATCACGCCGTCGCGGAGCAACACCGCGCGGTCGCACAGATCGCCGACCTGCTCGGCCGAGTGGCTCACCAGGACGATCGTCCGGCCTTCCTCCTGGAACGAGCGGATCTTGTCCATGCACTTGCGCTGGAACGGCTCGTCACCGACAGCCAGGACTTCATCGACCAGCAGCAGATCAGGATCGACGTGGATGGCGACGGCGAAGGCCAGCCGCACGTACATGCCGGACGAGTAGAACTTCACCTGGTTGTCGATGAAGTGCTCGATGCCGGAGAAGTCGACGATGGCGTCGAACTGCCGGTCGGTCTCCTGTCGCGACATCCCGAGGATGGCGGCGTTGAGGTAGACGTTCTCCCGCCCGGTGAGGTCGGGGTGGAACCCCGCACCGAGCTCCAGCAGGGCCGCAAGCCGCCCGCGCCGCATCACCGTCCCGGTGGTGGGCTGGATGATCGCACCGATGATCTTGAGCAAGGTGCTCTTGCCGGATCCGTTGGACCCCATGAGGCCGACCGTCGAGCCGGCGCCGATGGAGAGGTCGACGTCGCGCAGGGCCCAGAAGTCCTCGCTCTGGGAGCCACGCCACCCGCCGCGGAGCACCCGTTCCTTGAGTGACTGCTCCTTGTGGAGCACGAAGCGCTTCGAGACGTTGGAGACTCGGATGATCTCCGGCGAGGGCCTGGTGGTGGGGGCGGTGGCCATCGTGGCGGTGGATGTCATCACAGCTCCTGTGCGAAGTTGCCCTCGAGCCTGGCGAACACCCGCTGGCTGACCCAGAGCAGGGCCAGCGAGAGGGCGAGGGCGATGCCCAGGCGGATCGGCATGTGGTCCGGGAAGGGTTGGTCGGCGCCCGCCACCCACATGCCGCGCTGAAAGGCCAGGACGGCCAACGTCACGGGGTTGGACAGGTAGAGCTCTTCGAGCCACGAGCCCTGGAGGAAATCGGTCACGAAGGCGAACGAGTAGATGATCGGGGACGCCCAGAAGAGGATCATGGTCACGATCTCCATCAGGTGCTGGACATCGCGCAGGTAGACGTTGATCGCCGACAGCAGGATGGCCAGCGCCGTCGCGAAGACCAGCACGAGGGCGATCGCGACGGGCACGTAGAGGAGCCGCTTCGACCACGGGAAGTCCCCGACGACGATCGTGCCTACCACCAGCACGGCGAACTGGATGCCGAAGTTGATCATCGCCGACCCGACCGTGCTCAAGGGGAAGACCTCGCGGGGCAGGTAGACCTTCTTGACCAGACCGGAGTTCGCGACCACTGAGCCCGCGCCCCCGCTGACGGTTTCGTTGAACAGGGCCCACATGGTCAGCCCGGCGAACACGAAGATCGCGAACTCGGGGATCGCTCGTGCGGCTCCGAGGAACTTGCCGATCACGACGAAGTAGATGATCAGCTGGGCAATCGGCTTGACCAAGCTCCACATGAACCCGAGTGAGCTGTTCTTGTACCGGGCGCGCAGCTCCCGCCGCACAAGCAGCACCAACAGCTCGCGGTAGGCGAAGATGTTCCGCACCGACGAGCTGGTACCGGATACGAGCCCCGACTGCGGGCCCACCGGTTGCATGTCCAAGCTTTCGAGGCGCTCCAGTCGCGCCTCGACATCGCTGTGCCGCATCGGTCCATCCAGCTCTCTGTCGCGTTCCATCGCCTCGCGAGGGCGTACGTCGGCCTGCGGACGCCGGAGGCCCGCACACGCTGCAGGAACCGACTCTAACTCGCGGTAAGGCCGGACCCCCGATTTCTGAGCGGTTCAGCGGTCCCGCTGGAACCGCCGGGCGCCCGCTGCCCCACGAGCCACAGCGGCGCCATGCGGCCCCACATCGCCACGCCGATAGAACACAGGGTGCTTCAATCGTCACGGATAGTGGCGCACAGTGGCGAGCTGCTGTCCTGAAGGAGGATCCATGCGCGTCTCGCGTGGCGTCATCGTGTCGCTGATCGTGGCTGGCCTGCTCGCCGTCCCGGTCGTGTCCGTCACACTGGGCCAGGGTGAGCCCGGGCGTGTGGTGGCGCTGGACCTCCAGGGAGTCGACACAGCGGTGGTCGCCGAAGCCCCCGGTGGACTCGTCGTCGCGTCGGCCGTGGAAGGCAACGGGTCCACGGGGCAGGCGCCGGGGGCGCCCCCTGAGATGATGCCCACCGACGCGGCGCCCGCCGTACTGACGGGAAAGGTGTCCACGGACGAGTTCTCGGCCGTGGGCTTCACCTGGGACGCCGCCAGCGCCGACGGCGTCGTGGTGCAGGCCCGGGTCCGGGAGGAGGACGGCTGGACCGAGTGGTTCGCCGTTCCGCAGAGCGATGACGGCCCGGATGCGGGCACCGAGTCGGCGCGCCGCGCCGCGGGGCGCTCCGCCACCGAGCTTCTCGTCACGGCCGAGGCCGACGCCATCCAGATCCGGGCCGATGCGGCCACCGGGACTCAGCCCGAGGGCCTGAAGGCCGTCCTGGTGGACCCCGGGGAGGTAGCTGCGGCCGCCATCCCCGTGGACTCCGCAGGGGCGGCGCCGGGGGTCATCTCGCGCGCGGAGTGGGGCGGGAGCACCCCGACGGGGGACTGCGCCCCGGAGTACGCCAGCGAGCTCAAGGCTGCGGTGGTGCACCACACCGCCGGGAGCAACGACTACACGGCGGACAGGTCGGCCGGCATCGTGCGCGCCATCTGGCTCTACCACACCAGCGATACCGGGCGCGGCTGGTGCGACATCGGCTACAACGCCCTCGTCGACCGCTTCGGCCAGATCTTCGAAGGTGCCGCAGGCGGGCTGCGCCGCCCGGTGATCGGGGCGCACGCCGGTGGGTTCAACACGTCGACCTTCGGTATCTCGGCGCTGGGCACCTACAGCACCGTGGCTGCACCGGCTGCCATGACCGACGCGATCAGCGAAATGATCGCCTGGAAGTTCGCCGCGGCCGGCATCGATCCCCGGGGTACCACGCAGCTGACCTCCGGCGGCTACACCTCCAAGTTCCCGGCCGGCACGAAGGTGACCTTGCCGGTGATCGTCGGACATCGCGACGTCGGTCAGACGAGCTGCCCCGGCGACCAGCTGTACGGCCGGATGGGCAGCATGCGCGCCCAGGTGGCCGAGTTGGTGGCCGCCGCATCCCGGGACCTGGTCCGCACGGTCGAGGACCCGACGGTGTTTGTGGTGTCGGGGTCGAGCAAGTACGTGGTGGGTGATCAGGCGACGTTGTCGTCGTTGTCGCCGTTGGGGCCGGTCGGGTTCGTGTCGCAGCAGTACTTGGATCGGCGGACGACGGTGTCGCGGATGAGTCGGGTGGTGTTGTCCCCGGAGGGGACGGTGTACTTCATCGATTCGGGGATTCGGTTGCCGTTCGGGTCGTGTGAGCAGGTGGCCGACTACGGGGCGGACTGTGCGTCGCTGGTGCGGTTGGAGCAGTCGTTGGTCGATGCCTTCCATCCGGGTCCGCCGGTCACGCCGGTCTACCGGACGACGTCGGGCAAGGCGTTCTACGTCACCGGTGGGGTCAAGCGTGAGGTGGCCGATGACGCCTCGCTGGTGGCCGCGGGGTTGCCGGGTCATTCGGTGACGCTGAAGGAGTCGGGGCTGGCCGATCTGCCGTACGGAGTGCCGGTGATCCGTGACGGGCTGGTGGCGCAGAACCGGTCGAGTCGGGCGGTGGCGGTGGTGGCTGGTGGCGCGGTGACGACGGTCTCGGAGGAGGTGCGGGTGGCGACGGCGTGGTCGGCGCTGCCGGTGCGCGGCCTGGACGATTCGTCGATGCGTGTCCTGACGATCGGGTCGGCGCCTGGTGCGGTGGTGCGGGAGTCGGGCGGTTCGCGGGTGTTCCTGCTGACCGAGGCGGGTAAGCGGGTGCTGGCCGATCCGGCGATGGTGTCGGCGGGGACGCCGGTGATTCCGGCGGCAGCGCTGGCGCTGCTGCCCGATGCGGCGCCGGTGGAGGCCGGGACCTTCGTGAAGGGTTCGGGTGCGGGCACGGTGTTCGCGCTGCGTGCCGGTCAGCTGCGGATGGTGTCCTCGTGGGCGGGTCTGGTCGCGCTGAACGGGGGCGGGGCGGATCCGCGGATCCTGTCGATCGATCAGCGGGTGGCCGATGTGCTGCCACGCGGCGCGCAGCAGCTGGTCCCGGGTGGGCTGGTGGTCGCCCCGCGCAGTTCGATGGTGTACCTGGTCAACGGCGTGGCCGAGCTGGTGCCGGTGGGCTCGTTCGCGGTCACCGATGAGCTGGGTGTCTCCCGGGTGTCCCGGGTGTCTGACTCCGACGTAGAGGCGTACGCGCTGCGGTCGGCGCCGGTGAGCACGGTGGTGGAGTGCGCCGGCACCCGGTACCTGGGGCTCGGCGGGAAGCTGTACCGGTTCGGTGCGACCGCCGGGACCCACTACCCGGCGCTGCCGGTCACCTCGCTGGACGCGCTGACCTGCGCGGCGCTGCCCAAGGCGCCGGGGGAGCTGACCCGTTTCCTGCGCGCCGGCGACGGGACCATCCACTACATCGACAACGGCCTGAAGCGGGCGATCCCGTCCTACGGCCAGTACCAGGCGATGGGCGGCACGGTGGCCAACACCATCCAGGTGTCGGGCTACGCGCTGTCGCTGATCCCCACCGGTCCGCGCTGGGGTGAACCCAGCACGGCGACCGCGGCGGCCACCCCGGCCCCCGCGCCGACATCCCCCAGCAGCCCTGCACCCAGCACGGCGACCGGAACGGCCACCCCGGCCCCCGCACCGACATCCCCCAGCAGCCCCGCACCCACCGCCGAACCGGCACCGGACACGACCAGCCCACCGTCCGCAACCAGCGGAGTGGCTACACCGGCGCCTTGACGTCGGAGGGGGCGGCAGCCGTACGGCTGCCGCCCCCTCCGACGTCAACTCCGAATCACTCCGGATCGGCGATCGTGCAGAGGACCGCGCCGCTGGTGACGGTGGCGCCCACCTCGGCCGACAGGCCGGAGACCGTACCCGCCTTGTGCGCGGTGATGGGCTGCTCCATCTTCATCGCCTCGAGGACGACGACCAGGTCGCCGGCCGCGACGGTAGCGCCGTCCTCGACGGCGACCTTGACGATCGTGCCCTGCATCGGCGAGGTGAGGGAGTCGCCGGAGGCGGCCGCACCGCCACCCCCGCCGCCGCGCCTGCGCGGCTTGGCCGCGGCGCCCGCGGGGGCACCTCCGCCGGCAGCCAGCCCGGCGGGCAGCGAGACCTCCAGCCGGCGGCCACCGACCTCGACCACCACGGTCTGCCGCGGCGCGTCCTCGTCCTGCTCGGCCGGGGCGGCGGCGTAGGGCTGGACCTGGTTGTGCCACTCCGTCTCGATCCAGCGGGTGTGCACGGTGAACGGCTCGCTGGTGAAGGCCTCGTCGCGGACGACGGCGCGGTGGAACGGGATCACCGTCGGCATGCCCTCGACGACGAGCTCGTCGAGCGCGCGGCGAGCCCGCTGCAGCGCCTCCTCGCGGGTGGCTCCGGTGACGATCAGCTTGGCGAGCATCGAGTCGAACGCGCCGGCGACCTCGCCGCCGGTCTCCACCCCGGAGTCCCAGCGCACGCCCGGGCCCTGCGGGATCTCCAGGCGGTCCACCGGGCCCGGCGCCGGCATGAAGTTGCGGCCGGCGTCCTCGGCGTTGATCCGGAACTCGATGCTGTGGCCGCGGGGCTCGGGGTCCTCGGTGATCTCCAGCGGCAGCCCGTCGGCGATGCGGAACTGCTGGCGGACCAGGTCGATGCCGGAGGTCTCCTCGGAGACCGGGTGCTCGACCTGCAGGCGGGTGTTGACCTCGAGGAAGGAGATCGATCCGTCGGTGCCGACGAGGTACTCCACCGTGCCGGCACCGTGGTAGCCGGCCTCCGCGCAGATCGCCTTGGCCGAGGAGTGGATCCGATCGCGCTGCTCGTCGGTCAGGAAGGGCGCGGGGGCCTCCTCGACCAGCTTCTGGTTGCGCCGCTGCAGCGAGCAGTCGCGGGTGCCCACGACGATGACGTTGCCGTGCGTGTCGGCGAGCACCTGCGCCTCGACGTGCCGGGGCTTGTCGAGGAACCGTTCGACGAAGCACTCGCCGCGGCCGAAGGCGGAGACCGCCTCGCGGACGGCGGAGTCGAACAGCTCGGGGATCTCCTCGATCGTGCGGGCGACCTTCAGCCCGCGGCCACCACCGCCGAACGCCGCCTTGATGGCGACGGGGAGGCCGTGCTCCTTCGCGAACGCGACGACCTCGTCGGCACCGCCGACCGGGTCCTTGGTGCCGGGCACCAGGGGGGCGCCGGCGCGGGTCGCGATGTGCCGGGCGGCGACCTTGTCGCCGAGGTCGATGATCGCCTGCGGCGAGGGGCCGATCCAGGTCAGCCCGGCGTCGAGAACGGCCTGGGCGAAGTCGGCGTTCTCGGAGAGGAAGCCGTAGCCGGGGTGGATCGCGTCGGCGCCGGACTGCTTGGCGGCGTCGAGGATCTTGTCGATCACCAGGTAGGAGTCACCCGGCGTCGTGCCGCCCAGGGCGAAGGCCTCGTCCGCGACGCGCACGTGCAGCGCGTCGCGGTCGGGCTCGGCGTAGACCGCCACGCTGGTCAGCCCCGCGTCCTTGCACGCGCGGGCCACACGGACGGCGATCTCGCCACGGTTGGCGATGAGGACCTTCTGCACCACGCCTCCTTCGAGGGAACTGCCCGGAGACTAGTTGGCGCCCCCCGGCCGCCCGGAGGGCCCCTGGATCTGGGGAACGATTCGCCGTCGCCGTCGCGACCCCGCTGCCCGGCAAGACGGATCGAGCCGCGCCGTGCGCTGCGGCGGTCTCCGAGGGTCCCGGCCGGCAAGCCGCAGGTCGTCGAACAGGGTGTCAGCGGTAGCCGCAGGGTCTCGAGCGGCTCCGGCGGTGACCCCGTGGACGTGGCCTCCGACCACGTAACCGGTAGCCGGCTGGACCGGAGTGCGGTCGTCCAGGCGCCGTCGGCCTGCCCTCCCCGGACATCGGTCGGCCTGTCCTCGGACGACCGGACCCGCCCGGTGGTCCGCCTCCGGCCGGGTGGATGACGCGCGCTGCTCGGTGCCCCGGTGGGGGCGGTGCCGAGACGTACTGTCGGAGCTCCCGGACCCGGAGGACCGACCATGCACCAGCGCTGCCCGAGCACACGACTGCACGTCCTGACCGTCGCGGTCGCCGGGCTGCTGGCCGCGGGGTGCACGGGCAGCGGGGACTCCGACGGCGAGAGCGGCGGGACCGCCTCCCCGAGCGGGCCCACCGCGACGTCGTCCCAGCCGGCGGGGACGGTCGAGGGGCGAGAGCAGGAGATCCCGCCACCGGACGCGTCGTTCCCGGCCTCCACGGCCGAGGACAGCGGGGACCCGCAGCCAGGCGCGTCCGAGGCGGGCGAGGCCATGCAGGTGGCCGGGGTGCAACTGACGCACCACGACGGTTACGACCGCGTCGTGGTGGACCTCAGCACGCCGGGCGTCCCGTTCTGGACGGCCCGCTACTCCGAGGCGTCGAGCCCTGTAGGAGACCCGGTGGAAATTGCCGGGGATGCCTACCTGCGCCTGGGGTTGTTTACCGAGAGCCATGCCGACCGGAAGGTCGAGCCGGTGCGCTCGGAGTCGGGCGTCGTCGCCGAGGTCCGGGCGACCGGGTCCATGGGCGGCTACCAGGAGGTGCTGATCGGCGTGCGAGGCGGGGCGGCCCCGTTCCGGGCGTTCGCGCTCACTGATCCCGGACGGCTGGTGGTCGACATCCGCGCTGCCGGTTGAGTCCGCGGGCCGGGCCGAGCCGGGTGGCCCCGAACGATCGCCGCAGCGTCCCGGTCAGCGGCGCCAGAGATCGGTGATCGCCAGGCCGCGCCTGGCCAGCTGGGTGCGGAGGGCGGTGAGCGACAGTCCCACCACCGCGGCCGGGTCCCCCTCCACCCGCCGGACGAACGGCGCGCCGAGGCCGTCGAGGGTGAACGCGCCCGCTACGGCCAGTGGCTCGCCGGTGGCCAGGTAGGCCTCCATCTCCGGCGGCGTCGGGTCGGCGAAGTACACGACGGTGGAGGCCACCGCGACGTCCCGGCTGACGACCGCGCCGTCGCGGACGTCGAAGAGCGCCTGCCCGGTGTGCAGGACGCCGGAGCGGCCGGCCATGCGGCGCCAGCGGTCCCGCGCCTCGGCGGCGTCGGCCGGCTTGCCCTGCGGCTTGCCGCCGAACTCCAGGAGCGAGTCCGCCCCGATGACCAGGGCGTCGGTCTCCCGCTTCGCGACATCGGCGGCCTTGGCCGCCGCGAGCAGGGACACCGTCTCGGCGACGCGCGGCGCGGAGTGGGCGGACTCGTCGACGTCGCTGACGACGACCTCCGGCGCGAGCCCCGCCTGGCGGAGCAGCGAGAGCCTGGCCGGCGACGCCGACGCCAGCACCAGCCTGCGGTCGACGCTCATGCGTTGCTCCCCGCTGCACGCCAGCCGCCGTGGCCCGGCTGCACGGCACGGCGGTGACCCGCGGCGTAGGACGCCCAGGCGCCGACCGGGACCGGGAGGCGCCGCGTGCGGCGCTGCGACATCGCTGCGACGACGACGGTGAGCGCCGCGAGCTCCTCGGCGGTCGGCTCGCCCTTCACCACCCGCAGCAGCGGGCGCTGGTCCTCGCTCACAGCGGGATGTTTCCGTGCTTCTTGGGCGGCCGGGTCTGCCGCTTGTTGGCCAGCACCCGCAGTGCCTTGGTCACCTGCACGCGGGTGTGCGACGGCGGGATGACCGCGTCGACGTAGCCGCGGTCGGCGGCGATGTAGGGGTTGGCGAGGGTGTCCTCGTACTCCGCGATCAGCTCCGCGCGCTTGGCGTCGGGGTCCTCGGCCGCGGCGAGCTCCTTGCGGTAGAGGATGCCGACCGCCCCCTGCGCGCCCACCACGGCGATCTGCGCGGTAGGCCACGCCAGGTTCACGTCGGCACCGAGGTGCTTGGACCCCATGACGTCGTAGGCGCCGCCGTAGGCCTTGCGGGTGATCACCGTGACCTTGGGGACGGTCGCCTCGGCGTAGGCGTAGATCAGCTTGGCGCCGCGCCGGATGATCCCCTCCCACTCCTGCGACGTCCCGGGCAGGAAGCCGGGGACGTCGACGAAGGTGAGCACCGGGACGTTGAAGGCGTCGCAGGTGCGCACGAACCGCGCGGCCTTCTCGCTGGCGTCGATGTCGAGCGTGCCGGCGAACTGGGTCGGCTGGTTCGCCACGATCCCCACCGGCCTGCCCTCCACCCGGCCGAAGCCGATCAGGATGTTGGGCGCGAACAGCGGCTGCACCTCGAGGAACTCGCCGTCGTCGAGGACGTGCTCGATCACGGTGTGCATGTCGTAGGGGGTGTTCGCCGAGTCCGGGATGAAGGCGTCGAGCTCGAGATCCTCGTCGGTGAGCGCATTCGGGAGGACCGTCTCGACCGGTGCCATCTCGATGGCCGGCAGCGGGTCGAGGTTGTTGCTCGGCAGGTAGGACAGCAGCGCCTTGACGTAGTCGAGGGCGTCGTTCTCGTCCTCGCCGAGGTAGTGGGCGACACCGGACTTGGTGTTGTGCGTCCGCGCGCCGCCGAGCTCCTCGAGCGAGACGTCCTCACCGGTCACGGTCTTCACGACGTCGGGGCCGGTGATGAACATCTGGCTGGTCTTGTCGACCATCACGATGAAGTCGGTGAGCGCGGGGGAGTAGACGTGCCCGCCGGCCGCTGGGCCCATCACCAGCGAGATCTGCGGGATGACGCCGGAGGCGTGCACGTTCCGCTGGAAGATCTCGCCGTACAGGCCGAGGGAGACCACGCCCTCCTGGATGCGGGCGCCACCGCCCTCGTTGATGCCGATGATCGGGCAGCCGTTGGTGATCGCGAAGTCCTGCACCTTCACGATCTTCTCGCCGTAGACCTCGCCGAGGCTGCCGCCGAAGACGGTGACGTCCTGAGAGAAGACCGCCACCGGCCGGCCGTCGACCGTGCCGTAGCCGGTGACCACGCCGTCGCCGAAGGGGCGCTTCCCGGCCATCCCGAAGTTGGTGGACCGGTGGCGGGCGAACTCGTCGAACTCGGTGAACGAGCCCGGGTCCAGCAGCGCCTCGATCCGCTCGCGGGCGGTCATCTTCCCCGCGGCGTGCTGCTTCTCCACGGCCCGCTCCGAACCCGCGTGGACGGCTTCCTCCACGCGCCGCTGGAAATCCGCGAGCTTGCCGGCGGTCGTGTGGATGTCGACGTCGTCGGGGACGTGCTCCCCGGCGCTCTCGAGTTCGGCGGCACTCACGTGGTCTCCTCGCTGGCGCTCGTCGGCCGCGGTCGCGGCACGGTGCTGAGGTGTGATCTCGCCATCCCGATCACGGCCCGTAGCGTAAGGGAGTGCCCGACATGCCCTCATCCCGATGGTCGGATCTCACGCGCCCGGGGCTGGATGCCGCGGCCCTGGCAGCGGTCCTCACCCGGGACAGCAGCCTGTGGCGCTCGGTGGAGGTCGTCGACGAGATCGGGTCGACGAACGCGGCGCTCGCCGCCCGCGCCGGGCAGGGAGCCGTGGAGGGCACCGTGCTGGTGGCCGAGCACCAGGTCGCCGGCCGGGGGCGGCTGGAGCGGGTCTGGACCTCGCCGCCGCGGGCCGGGCTGACCGTGTCGTTCCTGCTCCGTCCCGACGTGCCGGTGGCCCGGCGCGGCTGGCTGCCGCTGCTCACCGGGGTCGCTCTCGCGGAGTCGGTGCGGGAGGTGACCGGTGTCCTCGCCTCGGTCAAGTGGCCCAACGACCTGCTGGCCCGGGACGGGCGCAAGCTGGCCGGGATCCTCGCCGAGGCGGTGACGTCGCCCGACTCCTCCGGGGTCGTGGTCGGGGTCGGGCTCAACGTCTCGACGTCGGCGGCCGAGCTGCCGGACACCGGGACGTCGCTGTCGGTCGTCACGGGGGGGACCGTGGACCGCGGGCCGGTGCTCCTGGCGTTCCTGCGCGCGGTCGAGCGGCGGTACCGCGGATGGGCGGAGGCGCTCGGCGACCCGGTGCTCTCCGGGCTCGCCCGGGACTACCTGGCGTGGTCGTCGACGATCGGCAGCACGGTCGAGGTGACCCTGCCGGACGGCTCGACGCTGACCGGTACGGCCCGCGCGATCGACTGGGACGGGCGGCTCGTGGTCGACGGCGCCGAGGGCACCGTCGAGCTGGCCAGCGGCGACGTCCGACACGTCCGGACACGCGCCGCGGGAGCATGACGGGGCGCGGTCCCTGCGTCATCCTGGCCGGGTGCCCTACCCGGACCGGCTGCTCACCGACGACGAAGAGGTCGTGCGCCACCTACACCCGCACGGGCTGACGATCTTCTGGCCGGTCGTCCTCTTCCTGCTCGTCGTCGGCGGTGCGTCGTTCGGCGCCGCGCTCGTGCCGCCGGGGCCGCAGCAGGGGATGGTCCGGCTGGGCATCGTGGGGCTGGCGGGCCTGCTGCTGGTCGTCCTCGTCGTCGTCCCGCTGCTGCGCTGGCGCACGACGCACTACGTCGTCACCACGCACCGGTTGCTGTTCCGGGAGGGGATCCTGGCCCGGCGCGGTCGGGACCTCGGGCTGTCGCGGATCACCGACGTCTCCTACTCGCAGACGCTCTGGGAGCGGATCGTGCGGTCCGGCACGCTGACCATCGAGACGGCCGGCGACGGAGGGGCAACCGTGCTGCGGCAGATCCCCGACAGCGGCGGGGTCCAGCAGCTGCTGGCTTACATGATCGAGGAGGACGCCGACCGGCGAGCGCAGGAGCACGCCGGGTACCTCCGGAGCGACGACGACCGGCCACCGGCCGACGGCTGGCACAGCACCGCGGTCCTCTGACCTGCCCCGGACCTGGTGTGACGGGTCCGTCACGGCGCGCCTGAGCGGTTCTGTCAGACCCCCTCCCTACCTTCTGCGGCATGCGGCTGCTGCACACCTCGGACTGGCACATCGGCCGCACCCTGCACGGCACCGACCTGCTCGCGGAGCAGGAGGCGGTCCTGGGCGGGCTGGCCGCGGTGGTCGCCGAGGAGCAGGTCGACGTCGTCCTCGTGGCCGGCGACGTCTACGACCGGGCGGTGCCGTCGGCCGACGCCACCGCGGTGCTGGACCGCGTGATCGGCCGGCTGCTGGCCACCGGTGCCCGGGTCGTGCTCACTCCCGGCAACCACGACTCCGCGCGCCGGCTGGGCACCTTCTCCGGCCTGCTCAGCGCGGCCGGGCTGCACGTCCGCGCGGTCACTCCGCGGCTCGACGAGCCCGTCCTCCTCGCCGACGAGCACGGCGAGGTGGCGCTCTACGGCCTCCCGTACCTGGAGCCCGAGGTGGCCCGCCACGAGCTGGGGGTGCCGGAGGCGCGCGGCCACGAGGCGGTGCTGCGCGAGGCGATGGACCGGGTGCGGGCCGACCTCTTCCTGCGGCCCGGTGTCCGGTCCGTGGTGCTGGCGCACGCCTTCGTGGGCGGTGGCGTGGCCAGCGACAGCGAGCGCGACATCTGCGTCGGCGGCGTCGACCTGGTGCCGGCCAGGGTCTTCGACGGCGTCGACTACGTCGCCCTCGGCCACCTCCACCGCCCGCAGACCCTCACCCCCCGGATCCGCTACAGCGGATCTCCGCTGGCCTACTCCTTCGGCGAGGCGGGCCAGCAGAAGCAGGCCTGGCTGGTCGAGCTGGACGCGGCCGGCCTGGCGGAGGTGCGGCCGGTGCCGCTGCCGACGCCGCGGCCGCTGTCGGTGCTCACCGGCACCCTGGAGGAGCTGCTCGCCGATCCGGGGCACGCGGCCGCGGAGGAGCACTTCGTCTCCGCGCGCCTGACCGATCCGGCCCGCCCCGCCGATCCGATGCGGCGGCTGCAGGCCCGGTTCCGGTTCTGCGTCCACCTCGACTGGACCGGCGCCGGCGCGACCGGGGATGCCGGCAGCTACCAGGAGCGCATGCGAGGGCGGAGCGCCCTCGACGTCGCCGGCGAGTTCGTCAGCCACGTCCGCGGCGTGCCGGCCAGTGCGGCCGAGCGGGAGCTGCTCGCGCGGGCCCTGGGCGCGGCCGACCGCGCGGAGGTCACCCGATGAGGCTGCACGCTCTCTCGGTCACCGCCTTCGGGCCGTTCGCCGGAACGGTGGAGGTGGACCTGGACGACGTGGGCCGGGACGGCCTGTTCCTGCTGTGGGGTCCCACGGGAGCGGGCAAGACGACCCTGCTCGACGCAGTGGTCTTCGCCCTCTACGGCCGGGTGCCCGGCGCGCGCGGCGAGGAGAAGCGGCTCCGCAGCGACCACGCGGACGTCGGCACCCGCACCGAGGTCAGCTGCGAGCTGACGCTGGGCGGCGAGCGCCTCCGGGTCGTCCGCCGCCCCGAGCAGCAGCGGCCGAAGAAGCGCGGTGAGGGGTGGGCCACCGAGCAGGCCAAGCTCGTCGTGTCCCGGTTGACCGACGGCGGCTGGGAACCGGTCAGCACCCGGATCGACGAGGGCTCCGAGCACCTGCGCAGCCGGCTGGGCCTGGACGTCCACCAGTTCTGCCAGGTGGTGCTGCTGCCCCAGGGCGACTTCGCCCGCTTCCTGCGTGCGGAGCCCGAGCACCGGGCCGAGCTGCTGCGCACGCTCTTCGACGTCGACCGGTTCGCCCGCGCCGAGGACTGGCTGGCCGAGGAGCGCGCCGCGGCCCGCGACCGGATGGCCGCGCAGCGCGCACGGCTGAGCACCCTGCTCGCGCGCGTCGCCCAGAGCGCCGACGTCGACGTGCCGGAGGGCCTCGCGCCGGAACTCGTGGGGGCCGGGCCGGGCGCCGGCGTGCTCCCGTGGGTGCAGCGGGTCCGCGCCTCGGCCGGCGAACGCCTGGCCGAGGCGGACGCGCGGGCGGCCGAAGCCGCCGCGGAGGTCGCCACGACGGACGCCGAGCTGGCAGCCGCGCGGGCCTTGCTGGAGCGGTACGCACGCCGCGACCAGGCGGCCCGGGAGCTCACCGCGCTGGAGGAACGTGGGCCGGCTCTCGTCCCCCTGCGCACCGAACGCGACGCCGGCCGCCGGGCCGAACCACTGCGCGACGTCCTGCAGGCGGCCGGCGCCGCCGCGCTGGTCGCCGAGCAGGCAGCCGACGGTCTGCAGGCGGCGCTCCGGGCCTGGGGGCCGGTGTCCAGCGGCCAGGAGGCGACGACCGCGCTCGCCCGCGAGCTCCGCGACCGGGCGGCCGAGGCGCGGGCCCTGCTGCCGGAGGTCGAGCGGGCGGCTGGGCTGGAGCGCTCGATCGCCGGCCTCGACCGCATCATCGACGAGCTCGGCCAGCGGTGCGCGGCGGCGGAGCAGGCCGCGGCGGGGTTCCCGGCCCGGTTCGCCGAGCAGGAGGAGCGGGTCGCGGCAGCCCGCGCCGCGGCGGCGGAGCTGCCCGCCCTCCGTTCCGCGCTGGACATGGCGGAAGCGGCGCTGGCAGCGGGCCGGGCCGCCGAGGCGCTCGAGCGGCAGCTGGCCGGGTTCCGCGACGACGTCCTGGGGCTGCGTGCGGCCTGGGCCGATGCCCGCGAGGTCTGGCTGGACCTGCGCGCCCGACGGCTCGACGGCATGGCCGCCGAGCTCGCTGCCGGGCTCGCAGACGGCGCCGACTGCCCCGTCTGCGGTGCCACGGAGCACCCGCGGCCGGCCACCTCCGGCGGCGAGCGGGTCACCGCGGCCGACGAGGACGCCGCACACGTCGCCGCGGACGCGCGGGAATCCGCGCTCACCGCGGCCACCGCGCGCCTCGACGCGGCCGAACGGGAGCTCGCCGGGCTGCGCGCCCGGGCTGCCACGCTCGCCCCGGGCGAGCAGGCGGCGCTGGTCGAGGACCTGACGACGCGGGTGCGTGCGGCCGCCGGGGTGGCCGCCGTCCTGCGGTCGGCGGAGGAGCAGGTGCAGCGGCTCGCCGGGGAGCGCGAGGCGGTCGCCGCCCGGCTCGCCGCCGACCGCGAGGAGGTCCGCGCCCGGACGGCGGAGCGGGACTCACTGGCCGCGGGTCTGGCCGACCTCACACAGCGCCTGGCGGTCGCGCGCGCAGCGGACCCCGACCTGGCCACCCGTGTCGCTCGGCTGAGCGCCGTCGCCGCTGCCTGCGAGGCGGTCGTGGCCGCGCACACCGACGAGCTGCGGGCCCGGGTTCAGCGCGACACCGCGCAGCAGGTCGCCGAGGAGCGGGCGGCGGCGGCCGGCCTCGACGACGTGCTGACCGCCGTCTCCGCGCTGCTCCCGCCCGGCAGGCTGGCCCGGCTGGACCGGGAGCTGGACGAGCACGACCAGCGGCTGGCGCTGCTGCGGGGCCGCCTGGCCGAGCCGGAGCTGGCCGACCTGCCGCCCCGGCCGGACATGGGGTCGCTGGAGGACCGCTGCGCCGGTGCCACCCGGCGCCGGGAGGAGGCCGTCGCCGAGCTGCAGCAGGCCCGCCGGTGCACGGCGTCCTTGGCCGAGCTCGTCGGCCGGGTCACCGCCGCGGAGCTGGAGCTGGCCGAGGAGCGGGACTGGGCCGACCAGGTCACCGCGCTCGCCGACCTGGCGCACGGCCGCGGGGCCAACACCCGGCGGATGCGCCTCCAGTCGTTCGTGCTCGCCGCCCGCCTGGAACAGGTGGCCGAGGTCGCCAGCCGCCGGCTGCTGGACATGTCCGGCGGCCGCTACACCTTCCTGCACAGCGACACCCAGGGCCGGCACGGCGCCCGCGGTGGGCTGGGCCTGGACGTCTTCGACGAGTACACCGGTGTCCGGCGTCCGACGAAGACCCTCTCGGGCGGGGAGAGCTTCATGGCCTCCTTGGCGCTGGCGCTGGGCCTCGCGGACGTGGTCACGGCGGAGACCGGGGGCGTGCGCATCGACACGCTCTTCGTGGACGAGGGCTTCGGCACCCTCGACGCGCAGGCGCTGGACGCGGTCATGACCGTGCTCGACGACCTGCGCCGCGGTGGCCGCACCGTGGGCGTCATCAGCCACCTCGAGGAGCTGCGCACCCGCATCCCCACCCGGCTCGAGGTGGTCGCCGGGCGGAACGGATCACGGCTGGCCGGGTGACCACCGAGCCGGCGGCCGCCGGGCCTGTCAGGGCTGCGGATACGGTGGCGCGGTGGTAGCCGTCTTCGCTGGTCGACCGCCACGCGGTTCCGCTACCGAGGCCCAGGCTGCGCGGCGCGGATGGTCTTTCCGGGGAGTCGTGACCGCGGTCGTCCAACTGCTGCTGGTGACGGCTGCGGCGGTCGGCAGCGTGGCTCTGCGCCGGGACGTCCCGGTGGTGCCCAACGTGTCGGCGTACGACGGGCTGCTCTTCGCGCGCTCGGCCCGGTCCATCCTGGCCGGCGACTGGCTGGGTCAGTTCAACGGGATCACCCTGGCCAAGGGGCCGGGCTACCCGATGTTCATCGCCGCGGCTCGGTGGTCCGGGCTGGAGCTGAAGGTGGCGGAGCAGCTGGTCCACCTCGCGGCGGCTGCTGCGGTGGCGCTGGCCGTGCTGGTGGTGACCCGGAGGCGCTGGCCGGCGGTTCTCGGGTTCGTCTTCCTCGCGCTCGATCCGTCCAACTTCGGGGCGAACAGCTCCGATGTCATGCGCGAGAACCTGTTCGCCTCGCTCGGCGTCCTGGTGCTCGTCGTCGGCTTCCTCACGGCGCTCGCCGTCGTCCGCCGGGGCCGCTGGGTGTGGCTGGTCACGGGTGCGGTCGGGACAGGGGCGCTGGTCGCCGGCTACTGGTCGACCCGTGAGGAGGGCGTGACGATCCTTCCGCCGCTCGCCGTGACCGTCCTCGGTGTTACGATCACGGCCGTCACGGCGGCTCGACGTGGAGCCCGGACGACTCCCGCGGCGGGCGCCACACCGGCGGGTGCCCTGCGACGGGGAACGCTGCTGCGCGCCGGCGTCGCGCTGACCCTGGTCGCTGTGACCGCCCTGCTGCCCCTGTCCCTGGTCCGCGCTCTGAACGAGGCCCGGTACGGAGTCGCTGTCCTCAACGACCAGGGTGAGGGCACCTTCTTGCGCGCATATGCCGACTGGTCCCGGGTCGACGCCGGCCCACGACTGCTCCGTGTCCCGATCACCGAGGAGCAGCGCCGGGCCGTGTATGCCGTCAGCCCGGCGGCCCGCCTCCTGCGTACCGAGCTCGAGGACCCCACGAACGGCTGGCGGTCTTTCGAGTGCGACCAGCCCGTCCTGGCGGACTGCGACTACCGCGGGGGCTGGATGCCCTGGGCGATCCGGGAGGCGGCAGAGGAGGCCGGCCGGCTCGACACGGCCCGGGAGGGTCAGGAGTTCTTCGCCGCACTCTCGTCGCAGATCACGGCCGCCTGCGATGACGGACGGCTCGACTGCGCCCCCGCCCTGCCGGCGAGCGTGCAAGGCATCCAGCGCGCACCTGCGGACCTGCTGGCCGAGAACGTCCTCGTCATGCTGTGGGACACGATCCGGGCCACGTCCCTGTACGAGCCGCCCGCCGGACCGGTGGACGTACCCCGGGAAGTTCGGGCAGAGTACGCCCCGGCGGTCGCCGAGCTGCCCCTCAGCGTCCGGGCGGCGCAGGAAGAGATGGCGCAGTTCCAGGACGATCGCGCCCTCTACGAGGGGTTGGCCGGGATCTACCGGGCGCTCGTCCCGGTCATGGTGCTCGCGGGCGTCGTCGGGCTGGCCATCGCGTCGTTCCGGGCCCTCCGGGGCCGGCCCGGGGTGGCGTACCTGCCGGCGTTGGCCGCGGGCTTCGCGGCGGGTGTCGTCGTGCGGGCTTTCCTGCTCGCGCTGATCGAGACAGCCGACTTCGACGTGCCGTTCCGCTACCTGCTGCCCGGATATGCGATGGCCGTCGCCTTCGCCGTGGTCGGCACGGCGGCAGGCCTGCCCCCGCGCCCTAGGGTGCCCGACGAGCCGTCCCCCCTGATGCCTCGGCGCCCGCGGGTTCGATGGCCCCGGACTCGGTGGTCGCGTCGGGGTGGCGTCCCAGACCGGTCAGGCTGACGGCGAAGGCGGCGGCGGCGACCTGCGTCCCGCCCACCACGAGGACCATTCCCACGATCGGTAGCCGCATGGTGGCCACCGGGTCGAGTTCGCCGAAGCCCTGCGCGCCCCACCTCAGCAGTGCCGTCACGAAGGCGCCCACACCGAGCAGCACGGAGGTCAACCCGAGGACCAACCCCCGCTCGAGGGTCACCCGCTCGATCCACTTCTCCAGCCGGGGGCTGGGCGGCAGGAGCGCCAGGCGGGCGGCGTACGCGCGGGAGACGAGCGCAAGTCCGCCGACCTGCAGGCCGAGGATGACCAGGGTCGCGCACGCCAGCATCGTGTGGATGCCGAACGACACGGCACCGATGGTCACCGTGCCCAGGGAGAGCGCGGCGAGCCCCGCCAGGCCCACGGTGAGCGCCACCACAGCCGGATAGAGGAAGAGCCACCGCGGACTGAAGGCCAGCAGGAACCGCAGGTGCCGCCACCCGTCGGACCACGTCCGCAGGTGCGGCGGCCGGCTCCGGCCGTCGGGGCGGAGCGTGGTCGGGACCTCCGTGATCCGGAGACCGGCCAGGGCACTCCGGACCACGGTCTCGCTGGCGAACTCCATCCCGTCGGTCTGCATGCCGAGCGCTCGGATGCTGTCCCGGTGGAAGGCCCGTATGCCGCAGTGGAAGTCGCCGATCGGCACGCGGAAGAACCGGCGGCCGGCCCAGGAGAGGACCGGGTTGCCCAGGTATCGGTGCAGCGGCGGCATGGCGCCGGGTGCGATGCCGCCCTGGAAACGGTTGCCCATGACCAGCTGCGCACCGGCCCGCAGCTCGCTGAGGAACGGTCCCAGGTCGTCGAGCGCGTAGCTGTCGTCCGCATCGGCCATGAGCACGTAGCGGCCCCGTGCTGCATCGATCCCACCGCGGATGGCCGCGCCGTAGCCCCGCCGGGCGACCGGCACCACCCGGGCACCGGCCGCCTCGGCGATCGCCTGCGAGCCGTCGGTCGAGCCGTTGTCGGCGACGACGACCTCGCCGCGCACCCCCAGCTCGTCCATGCAGGACCGGGCCTTGCGGACACAGGTCTCCAGGGTCTCGGCCTCGTCGAGGCAGGGCAGCACGACCGTCAGCTCGATGTCCTGCGGTTCGGTGACGATGTCCACGAACCGGAACGGGGCCGTCACGTTCTGCTGCTGGTCGTTGCCGGTGACGGGCATCCTCAGACTCCTCCGGGGGACTCAGGCGATGGCGGACAGGCTTCGTCGGACAGTGGCCAGGTGGATCATGCCGTTCCGGGAACAGGCCGGCATGCCGACGTATCGGACGCCCGGCCGGCGACGTCCCTGCCTGATGTTCCTGCCCAATGTTCCGGTGGAACCGGCGCTCCGCCACCTGGCACAGGAGCCGGGGGCAAGCGTGCGAGCCGCCGGGAGTCGCAGCCGCGCTGCCCGAGGTAGCAGACCGCGAGGTCAGCGCATCCGCGTGGTGACATCGGCCTCGGGCGCGGCAGGATGAGCGGGGAACACCCACTGCCGGTAGCCGACGTATCGGATCACGGTGCCGAGGGCGATGGAACCGATGTTGGCCAGTTGGAGCACCAGGGCGCTCTCCTGCTGGAGCGGGTAGCGGACGAAGCCCACGACGGCCAGGCCCAGGAGCAGAGCCGCGCCGTTGATGACGGCGAAGCGCACGGACTCGCGCTGCAGCCCGGTCCGGGCTCGGTGCGAGAACGACCAGAAGCGGTGGCCGACGAACGCGACCGACATGGAGGCGAGCGTGGCCAGGAGCTTGGCCGTGACCGCCCCGAGCCCTGCATGCGCGTACAGGACCTGGAACAGCAGGACGTCGATCGCGAAGCAGATCGCCCCGACGACCCCGAACGCGCTCAGTTCCCTGGCCAGCAGGCCCCAGGACAGGCGCCGGGCGGACGATCCGGTAGCAGGGGGCACCAGGCGAATCTACGTCCACGGGACGAACCTGCGGGTCGTCGCCCGTCCCGGGCGCCCGCTAACCTCTGGCAACCATGGCCTCACCCGTTGACCGGCGCACCGGTCTCCCGGTCGTCGCGATGGTCGGCGGCGGACAGCTGTCCCGCATGACCCACCAGGCGGCGATCGCCCTGGGCCAGTCGCTGAGAGTCCTGGCCACGGATCCGGAGGAGTCCGCCGCCCAGATCGCGGCCGACGTCGTCCTGGGGGACCACCGCCGGCTGGCCGACCTACGGCGGGTCGTGGACGGCGCCACCGTGCTGACGTTCGACCACGAGCACGTGCCGACCGAGCATCTGCGGGCCCTCGAGGAGGAGGGGCACCGGGTCGCCCCCGGGCCGGACGCGCTGGTGCACGCGCAGGACAAGCTCGTGCTCCGCCGTGCGCTGGCCGACGCCGGTGAGCCGCAGCCGGCATGGGCGGAGGTGGTCACGGCCACCGACGTCGCCTCGTTCGCCGCCACCCAGGGCTGGCCGCTGGTGCTGAAGACCCCACGGGGCGGCTACGACGGCAAGGGGGTTTTCGTGGTCGCCGACGAGAGCGTCGCCGCCGAGCTGATCGAACGGCACGGCGTCCTGCTCGCCGAGCAGCGGGTACCCATGGTCCGGGAGCTGTCCGCCCAGGTCGCCCGCTCTCCGTTCGGCCAGGTGGCGGTGTGGCCGGTGGTCGAGACGATCCAGCGCAACGGCGTCTGCGCCGAGGTGCTCGCTCCCGCACCGGCCCTCCCGGACGAGGTCGCCACCGCCGCGCAGGAGCTGGCGGTGCGCATCGCGGACCGGTTGGGGGTCGTCGGCATGCTGGCCGTGGAGCTGTTCCAGACTCCGGACGGCGTCCTGGTCAACGAGCTGGCGATGCGTCCGCACAACTCCGGCCACTGGACGATCGAGGGCGCCCGCACCAGCCAGTTCGAGCAGCACCTGCGCGCCGTGCTCGACTACCCCCTCGGGTCCACGGCCATGACCGCACCGGTGGTCGTCATGGCCAACGTGCTCGGCGGCGCGGCGGCGGAGGAGGGCTGGGCCGGGCCCTCTCTCGACGAGCGCCTGCACCACCTCATGGCGCACTGGCCGGACGTGAAGCTGCACTGGTACGGCAAGGATCAGCGCCGCGGCCGCAAGCTCGGCCACGTCACGGCGCTGGGGGAGGACCTCGACGGGGTGCGCGCCCGAGCGGCCGCCGCCGCGCGGTACCTGGCCGACGGCGTGGTCGACCCGGCGTTCGCCTTCGACGACGAGCACTGAGGAGCCCGGCATGACCAGCCCGAACCAGCCGGTGGTCGGCATCGTGATGGGCAGCGACTCCGACTGGCCGACGATGCAGCCGGCCGCCGGGGCGCTGGCGGAGTTCGGCATCGGCTACGAGGCGCACGTCCTCTCCGCCCACCGCACCCCGCGCCGCATGCTCGACTACGCCGAGGGCGCGGCCGGGCGGGGTCTCCGCGTGATCATCGCCGGGGCCGGGGGCGCGGCCCACCTGCCCGGCATGGTCGCCGCGGCCACCCCGCTCCCGGTCATCGGTGTGCCGCGGCCGCTGGACCGGCTCGACGGCCTGGACAGCCTGCTGTCGATCGTGCAGATGCCGGCCGGCGTGCCGGTGGCGACGGTCGGTATCGGCGGCGGGCGCAACGCCGGCCTGCTGGCCGTGCGGATCCTGGCCGCGGGCGATGCGGACCTGCTGCGCCGGGTGGAGCGGTTCCAGGCCGAGCTCGCCGACAGCGTCGTGGCCCGCGACCTCACCCTCCAGGAACGCCTCGCTACCGACCAGTAGTCGGACGTCCTACGATCGGCGCGTGGGTACCGACAGCGGGCTGTACGCGTTGACCGAGGAGCACGAGGCGATCCGGGCTGCGGTCCGCGACATCGCCGAGCGGGAGATCGCGCCCTTCGCCGCGGAGGTGGACGACGAGTCGCGCTACCCGGTGGAGGCGCAGAAGGCGCTGACCGCGGCCGGCTTCCATGCCACCCACATCCCGGAGCAGTACGGCGGCGAGGGCGCCGACGCGATCGCCACCTGCATCGTCATCGAGGAGGTCGCGCGGGTCGACGTGAGCGCGTCCCTGATCCCCGCGGTCAACAAGCTCGGGTCGATGCCGATCATCCTGTCCGGGTCGGAGGACGTGAAGCAGCAGGTGCTGCCGTCGATCGCCGCCGGCGACGCGATGATCAGCTACGGCCTCTCCGAGCGCGAGGCCGGCTCCGACGCCGCCGCGATGAAGACGCGGGCCCGTCTCGACGGCGACAGCTGGGTGCTCAACGGCACCAAGGCCTGGATCACCAACTCGGGCGTTTCCGAGTGGTACACGGTCATGGCCGTCACCGACCCGGAGAAGGGCGCAGGCGGGATCTCCGCGTTCGCCGTCCACCGGGACGACCCGGGCTTCGCCGTGGGACCCAAGGAGCGGAAGATGGGCATCAAGGGCTCGCCCACCTGCGAGCTCTACTTCACCGACTGCACCATCCCGGCCGGCCGGATCATCGGTGCGCCCGGCACCGGCTTCACGACCGCGCTGCGCACCTTGGACTTCACCCGGCCGACCATCGGTGCGCAGGCCGTGGGCATCGCCCAGGGCGCGCTGGACGCGTCGGTGGCCTACGTCAAGGAGCGCAAGCAGTTCGGCAGGGCCATCGGGGAGTTCCAGGGTGTCCAGTTCATGCTGGCCGACATGGAGATGAGGATCCAGGCCGCGCGCCACCTGGTCTACGTCGCCGCCGCGGCGGGGGAGCAGGGCCGCCCCGACGTCACCCGCGTGTCCGCCTCGGCGAAGGCCTTCGCCTCCGACGTCGCCATGCAGGTGACCACTGACGCCGTCCAGCTCTTCGGCGGCGCCGGCTACACGCAGGACTTCCCGGTCGAGCGCATGATGCGCGACGCCAAGATCACCCAGATCTACGAGGGCACCAACCAGGTGCAGCGGATGGTGATCGCGCGCAGCCTGCTGCGCTGAGGCCGGTCGAGCCGGCAGGCGGCTACGGGGTCGAGGGGGTCAGGCTTCCCGACCCAGCTCACGGATGCCCTCGATCCGGTGCCCGAGGGCAGCCGTGACCCGCTCGGTCGCGGCCAGGTGCGGAAGCCGGGACCGGTCGGCCGAACGCACGAGGACCACCGACGCTCCTGCCGCCAGCGGGGCCAGCAGCCAGGCGACCGGCCCGGCCTCGGCGGCCACCTGCGCGTCGATCAGCAGCCGGTCGCCATCGGCGATGGCCAGGCGCCGTGCCAGCTCACCGGCCGCCTCGGCCAGCCCGCCCAGGGACAGCGCCAGCCCACCCAGGGTCAGCCCCGGATCGGCCGGCCGGGGCGGTGACCACGGGACGAACGTGTCGCCGTGCACCCGGACTTCGAGGGCGAAGTCGCGGGCGTCGCCCGCATAGCCGGTCATCCCCATGCCGAGCGGGTGCAGCGACAGGCCCAGCAGTTCCTCGATCCCCTGTTCCTCGAGCGGGGGAAGGCGGTCCTGCGCGGCCAGCACCACGTCCACGTCGGCGAGCCGCTCGCCGTCCTCGGTCGCCGTGTCGAGCACCGTGGCCCCGCAGCTCCACACCGCGAGCAGGACCGCGGCGGTCTGCCAGTGCACGGGCAGGGCCAGCGCCGCGCGGCCGCCGGGGCCGAGGTCGAACTCCTCCTGGAGCAGGTTCGCCGTCTTGGCCACCCAGTTGGCCAGCGTGGTGGCCGAGAGCTCCACGCGCTCCCCGCTCGCGTCGTCGTAGTACGTCAGCAGCGGCGTGGCGGGTGAGCGGCGCAGGGCCTGTGCCAGGAGATCGGCCGGAGTGGCGGGGGTGGCCATCAGTTGATGCAGGTGGTGTCCGCCGCCGTGCGGGGGTCCTCGGTCTCGGTCGCGGTCGCGGCCGGGGCCGGGGTCACCGCCTGACCGACGCCGTTGAAGTCGCTGCCCAGCACCAGCTGGACGGTACCGGTGGCGGCGTCGTCGCTCTCCTTGACGACCGCGCCGGGGATGGCGGCGGCCACGGTCTGCGCGAGAGCCTCGTCGCCGGCGGCATGACGGACCTCCGTCTGCTCGTGGTCCATCGAGGAGGCGTTGCCGGTGGCTCCCACGGCGAAGCCGCCGGCCGTGAGCGCGTCGGCCGCCTTCCCGGCCAGCCCGGAGATGCCCGAGCCGTTGTAGACGTCGACCTCCACGGTGGACGGGTCGACGGTGGCCGGGGCCTCGGACGAGGGCGCGTCCTCCTCCTCGGGCGCGGCGGAGAGCTGGGCGAAGAAATCGTGCAGCGTGTCCTCGTCCTCCAGCCGGACGATCGACTTGCCGTCCTCCTGGTCCGTCCCGACATTCGGCACGGTTTGGAACTCGACGTTGCCGGCGGTGGCGGACTGCATCTGCCCGGCCAGCTCGAAGAGGTCCAGGGACTGGTCGACGGTCAGCGAGTCGGCGGCCGCACCGACGAGCTCCCGCTGCTTGCCCAGGTCGAGCAGGACGTTGTCGGAGAGCATCTTGCGGATCATCCCGCCGATGAAGGTCTGCTGGCGGACGATCCGGTCGAAGTCGCCGCGGGGCAGGCCGTGCCGCTGGCGGACGAAGGCGAGCGCCTGCTCGCCGCTGATCGTCTGCACGCCCGCGTCCAGGTCGACGCCCGAGAAGCTGTCCTGGGCGGGTTCGCAGAGGTTGACCTCGACACCGCCCACGACACTGGACAGGTTGAAGAAGCCCAGGAGATCGACCTCGGCGTAGTGATCGATCTGCAGGCCGGTGAGCTGGCTGATCGTCCGGATGAGCAGCTGCGCGCCGGCGGCCTGCTTCTGCTTGTCGGTCGCGTCGTCGGGAGCTTCCCGGGTGTAGCCGTAGGCGTAGGCGGCGTTCAGCTTGTCCCACCCGTAGCCGGGGATCTGCACGTACGAGTCACGGGGGAAGGAGACGAACGATGCGCCGGAACCGTCCGCCGGCACGTGCGCGAGGATCATCGTGTCGGTGTTGATGCCCTTGCTCGCCTCGGTGTTCAGCGCGTCGAGCTGCTCTTCCGTCGCGCTGGCCCGGCTGTCGTTGCCCACCAGGAGCAGGTTCAGGGCCTCGCCCGCGCGGCCGGTTCCCTCGTTGCCGCTGGTCGGGATGGCGTTGGTGCGGCTGACGCTCGCGTCGGCGACCCGCCCCAGGTACCAGCCCCAGCCGCTCGTCGCCAGCAGGGCCACAGCGAGCAGTGCGGCCACGCCGCGGGTGGTGGCGGCGAGCCGGTTCATGGCGTTGCGGGGCGACCGGCTTCCCGCCGCGCGTTCGTCGGGCCGTCGCTGAGGGCGCCCGGCGCGGGGGTCCAGTCGGGGCGGCAGCGGCCGCCGACCCTGGGGGGGTGGAGGGGTGGAGCCGGTCACGGGTGTTCCTCACGTCGGGCTGGTCTGCTTGAACGCAAGCGGGCGAGCTCGTTGTCCAGCGGCGGAGTCGACCGGACGATACGACTCTTTCCGTCACAGGTCAGGGACCTCGTGGCGGTCCCCGTCACACTGGCCTCGTCCGTGTCTCACGTCCGTGTGCTGACGTCCGGCCACGGGGTCCACGCCCACGTCGTCACCCGGTCGCTCGCCCCGGTCGCCGCCGGCCGGCACGTCGGAGCCCCGGGCAGGCGCTCCTCGATCGATCCGATCTCGACGGCGACACAGCGGTGGGTCCCGACGGGAGCGGCGCGGCGGCCACGGGCGTGGGCGCGACCCGAGGTAACGTGGGTCGCCGTGACCGCAGCATCATCAGGCGTGACCGTCGCTCCTCCGGGTGCGCCCTCCGTTCCCGTACCTCCCGCGGCGGGAGGGGCATCGGCGACGCGGCCCCCCGGACACCTGTCCGTCACCTCGCCCGGGCAGCCCCAGGGGGAGAACTCCCTGGACGTCACCATCGTCCTGCCCTGCTACAACGAGCAGGACCACGTGCTGCAGGAGATCGAGCGCATCACGGCGGCCATGGATGCGAGCGACTACAGCTACGAGCTGCTGGTCATCGACGACAAGTCGACGGACGACACGCTGCAGGTGCTCCAGGCCGCTCTGTCCTCCTACCCGCACATGCGGTTGATGCCGTTCCGCACCAACGGCGGCTCGGGCACCGCCCGACGGATCGGGACCCGCGAGGCCTTCGGGCGCATCGTCGTCTGGACCGACGCGGACATGACGTACCCGAACGAGCGGATCCCCGAGTTCGTCCGGTACCTCGAGGAGAACCTCGGCGTGGACCAGGTCGTCGGTGCGCGCACCACCGAGGAAGGGACGCACAAGTTCCTCCGCGTCCCCGCCAAGTGGGTGATCCGGAAGGTCGCGGAGAGGCTGTCCTCGACCAAGATCCCCGACCTCAACTCCGGACTCCGGGCGTTCCGGCGGGACGTGTCGTTGCCCTACCTGCGCCTGCTGCCGCCCGGGTTCAGCTGCGTCACGACGATCACCATGTCGTTCCTGTCCAACCAGCACCCGGTGGACTACCTGCCGATCGACTACGCCAAGCGGGCCGGCCGGTCCAAGTTCCACTTCGTCAAGGACGCCTACCGCTACATCCTGCAGGTCCTGCGGATGGTCATGTACTTCAACCCCATCAAGGTCCTGATGCCGATCGCGCTGACGCTGCTCGGATTGTCGTTCGTCAAGGGCGTGATCGACGTGATCCGGTACAACTTCGGCATCACCACGAACGCCGTGCTGCTCTTCATCAGCGGCCTGCTGATCTTCACGCTCGCCCTCCTGGCGGACCTCATCGTCCGCTCCCGGGGCGAGACCTGACATCGTGCGGGTGACCCGCCTTCAGCGGTGCCGCAGGATCGTCGTCTCGGACTGGTAGGGCAGGCTGGGAACCCAGCCGCGGTACCGGGTCGCGGCGAGACCGCTGGTCAGGATCGCCTCTCGGTACCGGACCCGGTTGCTGTTGTCGAACACGACCAGCCCGTCGTGCGCCAGATGCGGGATCGCCTGACGCAGGCAGGCAGCGCGTGCCCGCCCGTCGATCACGATGACGTCGAACGGGCCGCCGACGACGTCGATGCTGGACACGTACTCGGCGAAATCCAGGCCCTCGTGCCCGTGCCGCTGCGACGGGACACGCGCGTCGGGACCCCGCTGTGCTGCGGCGACATGACGGAGACGGACGTTCGGCACCTCGGCGAGGGCGGAACCCAGGAACTCGACGAACTCCCCGCTGTGCTCCACGGAGTGGACCTCGCCGGCCCGCCGTCCCAGCCACACCGACGAGGCGCCCGAGCCGTACTCGAAGACCCGGGCCTTCCCGTCGCTGGCCGCCAGCGCCGCCTCGACGTCGGCGATGGCCGGGTAGGTCCACCAGGGCAGGTCGAGCTGGCTCAGATCACCGACGTCGTGGATGGCGAAGAGCGAGCGGGCGTGCCGAGCGAGGCCGTTCTCCGAGCGGTCCAGTCGCGCCAGCAGTCCGGTCCGCTCGGCCGCGCGGCGAGCCAGCCGCCAGCCGCCTACGTACGTCTCTCGAAGCATGCCCCTGCGTTCCTGTCGGGTCCGGGATCGGTCGCCGACCACGGTAGGGCACGTGCCCGGGCTCGCTGGACGGGCGGGCAGCCAGCGGCCGTCACGCCGTCCCACCACGTGGGCCGGGACGGCGCGGGTCTCGGAGCCGGATGGCGTCTCTCCGCATCCGGGTGGGGAGCAGCAGGGCGAGGACCACCAGCGCTGTGCCGACACCGGTGGCGATCAGCCCCGCGGTCGCGCCCCGCGGGGTGTAGGTGAAGGTGACGTCGTGGCGCCCGGCCGGCACGTGCACGGCTCCGAAGGCGTGGTCGGCGGCCACGATGTCCACCTCCGCTCCGTCGACCGTCGCCGTCCAGTCCACCTGCACCGACTCGGCCAGGACGAGGTAGCCCGCGCTGTCGGCGTCCACGCGGACACTGACCCGGTCCCCGCTGTCCTCGAGCACCTCGACCGTCGCGGGACCGCCCTCGGCGGGCGGCCCCGGGCGATCGAGGACCACCGTGTCCGCGGGCAGCGTCCCCGCAGCCATGGCATCGATCCGGTCGGCGGGGGAGGCGATCACCTCGGCGGAGGAGGCCCAGTGGACACGCGGGATCACCTCGAGGCGTTCCCAGATGACCGCCCCCTCGGCGTGCACCATCCGCAGGCTGTCGTCCTCCGGACGGATGACGGTCACGGCGGGACGCCCCGCGGCGTCGGCCGCCAGGCGAGGGGCGTCACCCGTGCCGGCCCAGGACAACTCGATGGTGAACTCGTCCCCCTGGGGGAGGGACTCGCCCACCAGGGGAACGCTCAAGGGCGACGGTGACCTGGGGTACTGGACGAATCGTCGTGTCTCGGTCAGCAGGCGGCCGTTCTCGTCGAGCACGCGCGCGATCAGGTGCCCGTCCGAGGGCACGGGGGGACCGCTCCGGAAGTCCAGGACCACACCGCGCAGCGGTCCACCGGGGATCTCGACGCTGAGGGGTGGCTGGTCACCCCGGGGGACGGTGACCTCCCGGTCCCCGACGAGGACGGGCTCCGGCCGGCCGGGGATCTGCTGGTCCGGGTCGACCGTCACGTACTGCGCGCCCATCCGGTCCAGGATGGGTGACTGCCAGATGCCCAGGTCGGTCTCCCGGGGCAGCACCCAGTTGGTGGCGGTCATCAGGCACGGTTCGCAGGCGGCCCGCCGGAGATCGTTGAACTCGGGCTTCGAGAAGACGTGCCCCGGTGCCGTGCGCAGGCCGTAGTACGCCGTCGGGCCACTGACCATGGTGCCTCCTGTGACGGCGATCCGGTTGCTGCCCTGGTGGTCGAGCAGGAACTCGTGCACCGGGGTCGTCGGGTAGAATGCCTCCCGGTCGACCTGCGCCCACATCGGCTGGGCGGCGGTGACCGCCTGGGCGGCGACGGCCAGGGGGACCACGGCCAGGGCCGCCTTCCCCCAGGTCGGCCCGAACGTGGCGACGAGGACCGCGGCCACGGTCAGGACCGTCGCGGCGACCGCGACGGCGAGGATGACTCGCTGGCCCGCCGGGTCGAGAGGGCCGGCCGTCTGGCGGTACGCCCACGCACCGGTCGCGCCGACCACGGCGAGCACCGCGACCATCCCGCCGAGCAAGGCCCGTCGCCGCCCCGGGCCGGGTGCAGCGGAATCCCGGAGCACGGCGTCGAACCCGAGTCCGGCGAGCACCGCAGCGGCGAGCAGCACCACGGCCACGAGCCTGCCGATCGGATTGCCGGCGAAGATCGGCAGTGTGCCCACCCATTGGAGCAGCGGGCCCTGCACGTAGACGAGCAGCACGCCACCGACGACGACGAGGGCGAAGTACGTGCGCGCCCCCCTCGGGACCCTGCGACCCGGCCGCACCGTGAGCGCCACCGCGACGAGCACGGCGGCGGCGGCGCCGACGTAGGCATTCGCCCCGATGGGGTTCGTCCCGCTCCCGGCGTAGAAGCCCTCCCCCCCACGGGTGCCCCACACGTTGGGGAACAGGGCGGTGAGCGCCATCCGCAGCGGGATCAGCCGGTTGAACGAGTCGGACCGGTACTCGGTGTCCAGATCGAGGAACGTGTACACGAAGTGGGCCAGTTGCACGCCCGCCAGCAGCACGCCGGTGCCGACGGCGAGGAGGAGCCTGCCGCCGTCGACGAGCGCTGCCCCCAGCCGCTCCGCACCGTCGATCCGCCGGGTCGCGATGCGCAGCAGTGCGAATCCGCCCGCGAGGTACAGCCCGTGTCCCGTGACCGCCGGGAAGCCGCCGAGCAGCAGGGCCCCCACGCTGAGAGCCACCGGAACCTGCGCTCGCCACGTGCGCAGTTGCAGCGCGCGCTCGACCGACCAGAGCAGCCACGGGAGCATCGAGGCGACGCCCGCCTGAGGCCAGTTGGTCCACGCGATCATGAACCCACTGCCGGCGTAGACCATCCCGCCCAGCCAGGCGGCGTGCCGGGTCAGGCCCAGCCGCCGCAGGAACAGTGCTGTCCCGGCGGTGGCCAGCACCAGGATCGTCAGCTTCTCCCAGCCCGGGGCCAGGCTGTGCGGCAGCACCCACCAGGCCAGTCCGGGGGGCGCCAGGAGTCCGTAGGACGGCACGCTGGCCAGCGCGGCTCCAGCGCCCTGCAGCGGGTTCCAGCCCGGCCAGTCGCCCGCCCGGACGCGGTCGACCATGTCGCTGCGGCCGGGGATGAAGTAGTCGATGGTGTCACCGATGGTGTTGTTGGTGACCTCGATCGGCTCCTGGCCGTATGCCAGCCAGGGCTTGTGGTTGACGAGTTCCCCGCCGCCGTAGAAGGAGGTCGAGCCCACCAGCGAGCTGCCCACCGTCATGACCACGAAGGCCACGGCCGACAGGACCATCGCGGAGGTGAGCAGCCGCGACGCCCACGGCCGCAGAGCCGCGTGGGAGCGGTCCGTCTCACGGACCGGTGCGATGGGCACGCCGACCTCCGAATCGCCAGCCATGGTTCGTCCGCCGCCCGCGGGCGCCTGGACTCGTCAGGGATGCCGGACGCCCCGTGGGATGTGCGTGGCGTTGCACGCTCGCGCGAGGTCCCGACGGAGGCCCGAGGCTGCGCCTAAGCTAACCCACTGTGACCTCCGATCCGCTCACCGCGATGCGAGCGGCACGTCGCACCCCGCGGGGAGGACGTGTGTGACGGCGGGTTCCACCGGATGCGGGCGCATGAGGCCGCTGACCGTCGACGGGGCGGAGTGACGGCCAGGTGAAGCGGTCCAGGGTCGTCGTCGCGGCGCTCCGGTGGCTGTTCATCGGTGGCGTGGTCGGCGTCATCACCTGGCAGGTCGCGCGGCAGTGGGACGCCGTCCGTGACGCCATGGCGGCGATCGGCCCCTGGGGGGTTCTCGGTTCCGTCGCCGCGACGGTCGTCGGCCTGGGGGCCACCGGGGTGGCGTGGCGGATGCTCCTCGCCGGCCTCGGCAGCCCGCTGCGGTCGGGGGCGGCCGCCGGGATCTTCTTCGTCGCCCAGCTCGGCAAGTACCTGCCCGGGAGCGTCTGGCCCTATGTCGCCCAGGCCCGGATCGGACGCGCCCACGGCGTCCCCGCGTCCCGCAGCGCGACCGCCGGGGTGCTCTTCGTGCTCCTGCACTGCGCGACCGGGGCGGTCGTGGCCGCGGCGACCCTCCCGCTGGTCGGCGACCGGACGATCGAGGAGCGCTTCGGCTGGCTCCCCTGGGTGATCCCGGTGTTCCTGGTGCTCCTGCATCCGCGGGTCGTGCACGCGTCGCTCGCCCGGCTGCACCGCGTGACCGGGCGCGGGACGCCGCCTGGGCGGTTGCCCTGGTCGGCGCTGCTGCCCGCCCTGGCGGCGCTGGCGGTCGCGTGGATCGCGTACGGCGCAGCGTTGTTCCTCCTGGTGGCCCCGCTGGCCGGTGCGTCCTGGCAGGCGGCGGTCCTCTCCGTCGGCGGCTTCGCCCTGGCGTGGACCGTGGGCTTCGTGGCGGCGGCGGTCCTGGTCGTGGCCGCGCCCGCCGGTCTCGGCGTGCGGGAGCTCGCGCTCTACTCCGTCCTCGCGCCGGTGCTCGCCGGTGGCCCGGCCACGGCGGTGGTGGTGTTCAGCCGGGTAGGCCAATTGCTGGGCGACGTCATCTGGGCGGCCGCCGGCGGCGCGTGGGCGCGTCGGCTGGGTGGCCCTGTTCCGGAGGGCGCCGCGGTCGGCGCCCCGTCCGGAGTCCCCCCCGCGGGGCCCCCGACGACGAGGTGACGTCCGTGCGGCCGGCAGCCCCCTGCCCGGCGCCGCTCTAGGGTGACCCCCGTGCGAGTCGGCATGGTCCTCGAGCAGGCGCTGGCCCCCGTTCCCGGCGGGACCGGCCGGTTCGCCGTGCAACTGGCTGCGGCTCTGGGCGCGGATCCGTCGATCGAGATCACCGGGTGGACCGCCCGGCACCGGGACGTCGCGGCCGCGCGGATCCCGGGGGTCCGCGGTCCGCACCGCCTGGCGCTGCCCCGCCGGGCGCTGACCCTGGCGTGGGAGCGGGGCGTCGGACCTGCGCCCCGGGGCGTGGATCTCGTGCACGCCCCCACGTTGCAGCTGCCCCCTCGCCGAGGGCGGCCCCTGGTCGTGACCATCCACGACGCGGTGCCGTGGACCCATCCGGAGACCTTGACCCCGCGCGGGGTCCGCTGGCACCGGGCGATGGCGGAGCGGGCCGTGGCGCACGCGGACGCCATCGTCACGCCGAGCGCGGCGACGGCGGCAGCCCTCGCCCGGCATCTGCGGCTCCGCAGGTCGCCGGAGGTGGTTCCGCTCGGCGTGACCCCGCTGCCGGTGCCCGGCGACATCGCGACGCGGGCCGCGGCGCTGGGCCTGCCGGCCGACGGATACGTGCTGAGCCTCGCCACGCTGGAACCGCGGAAGGGGCTCGACGTGCTGATGCGGGCACTGGCGTCACCGTCGGGGCCGGACCTGCCGCTGGTGCTGGTCGGTGCGGCCGGCTGGGGCGGTGTCGACCCGGTGCAGCTGGCCGCGGGGGAGGGGCTCGCGCCGGAGCGCGTCCGGCTGCTCGGGCGCGTCGACGACGACGACCTCGCGGTGGTCCTGGCGGCGGCCACGGTGCTCGCGGTGCCGAGCCGTGCCGAAGGGTTCGGGCTGCCGGTGGTCGAGGGCATGGCGGCCGGCGTGCCGGTCGTGACGTCCCGCGATCCCGCGTTGCTCGAGGTCGGTGGCGACGCCGTGCTGGCCGCGGAGACCGGCGACGCCGAGAGCCTGGCCGACGCACTCCGCCAGGTCTGCACGGACGCCGGGCTCCGGACGCAGCTCCTGCGGCGGGGCGAGGCCCGCGCCGGCCAGTACTCGTGGGCACGGTGCGCGGCCGGGTACGCCGAGATCTTCCGTCGCCTGGTCTGACCTCGCGTGCCGGTCGCGTCGGCGGCCGGGCGGTCAGCGGTTCGGGCGGACCTCGTTGAGCAGCCCCAGCAGGTAGTCGCCGTACCCGCTCTTCTTCAGCGGCCCGGCCAGAGCCGTCAACTGGGCGTCGTCGATGAACCCCCGGCGCCAGGCGACCTCCTCGATGCAGCCGATCTTCCAGCCCTGCCGTTCCTCCACGACCCGGACGAACTCGGCTGCCTGCATCATCGAGGCGTGCGTGCCGGTGTCGAGCCACGCGGTGCCCCGCTCGAGCACCGTGACGGTGAGCTGACCGCGGCGGAGGTACTCGTCGTTGATCGCGGTGATCTCGAGTTCGCCGCGGGCGCTGGGTCGGACGTCGGCCGCGATCTTCACGACCTGGTTGTCGTAGAAGTAGAGGCCGGGCACCGCGTAGGCGCTCTTCGGCTTCACCGGCTTCTCCTCGATGGAGATGACCCGGCCGCTGTCGTCGAACTCCACGACGCCGTACTCGGTCGGGTTGGACACGTGGTACGCGAAGACGTGTCCGCCGGTCGGGTCGGTGTTGGCACGCAGACTCTCGCCGAGGCCGGTGCCGTAGAAGATGTTGTCGCCGAGCACCAGCGCCACGGGCTGGTCGCCGATGAAGTCCGCGCCGATGACGAACGCCTGGGCGAGCCCCTCGGGGCGGGGCTGGACGGCGTAGCTGATCTCGATGCCGAGATCGGAGCCGTCGCCGAGCAGCCGCTGGAAGCCCGCCTGGTCGTCGGGCGTGGTGATGACCAGGACCTCGCGGATCCCGGCATTCATCAGCAGGGAGAGCGGGTAGTAGACCATCGGCTTGTCGTAGATCGGCATCAGCTGCTTGCTGATGGCCTTCGTGATCGGGTAGAGCCGGGTGCCGCTTCCGCCCGCCAGGATGATGCCGCGCATGGGAGCATCCTATCGGCGGGCCGGTGCGTGACCCGCCTCGTAGGGTCGGAGGCCGTCCCGCCGTCCCGCCGTCCCGGGGAGCCCTCCTGATCGACCAGCCCCGCGTCGTGGTCGACGCGACCGCCGTCCCCCCGGACCGCGGGGGTGTCGGCCGCTACGTCGACGAGCTCCTGCCGGCCCTGCTCGCGGAGGGCGCCGACCTGGCCGTCGTGGTGCAGGCGCACGACCTGTCGCACTACCGCGCGCTGCTGCCAGGCGTCGACCTGCTGGCCGCACCGGCCGCGGCCGCCCGGCCGGCGGTGCGGTTCGCCTGGGAGCAGACGGGCCTGCCGGCCCTCGTCCGGCGCAGCGGAGCCGACGTGCTGCACAGCCCGCACTACACGATGCCCTTGGCCGTCGGCGTCCCCGTCGTGACGACGCTGCACGACGCGACCTTCTTCACCCACCCGGACGTCCACCTGACGGTCAAGCGCACCTTCTTCCGCACCTGGACCCGTGTGTCGTTGCGTCGGGCACGGCGCTGCGTGACTCCCTCGGCGGCGACGCGGGACGAGCTGGTGCGTGTCGCCGGAGCCCGGGCCGACCGGATCGACGTGGCGCACCTGGGCGTGGACCCTCGGCGCTTCCACGTGCCGACCGACGCCGAGCGCGCCGCCGTGCGGGAGCACCTGGGGCTGAGCGGCCGCTACGTGGCGTTCCTGGGCACGCTGGAACCCCGGAAGAACGCGGCTGCACTGGTCCGCGGCTGGGTGCGGGCGGTGGCCGGGACGGACGACCCGCCGGCGCTCGTCCTGGCCGGCGGGCGGGGCTGGGACGACGAGATCGAGCACGCCGCTGCCGAGGTGCCGGCGGAGCTGACCCTGCTGCGCCCCGGCTACCTCCCGCTCGACCTGCTCTCGGGCCTCCTGGGGGACGCCGAACTGGTCGCGTATCCCAGCTCCGGGGAGGGGTTCGGCCTGCCGGTGCTGGAGGCGATGGCGTGCGGCGCACCCGTGCTGACCACGCGCCGGCTGTCGCTGCCGGAGGTGGGTGGGGATGCCGTGGCCTACACCGAGCCGGACCACGCCGCCATCGCCACCGCGCTGCGCGAGCTGCTCGGCTCACCGGGACGGCGCGCCGAGCTCGGGGCCGCGGCCCGGAAGCGGGCCGCGCAGTTCGACTGGAGGGCGTGCGCCCAGGCGCACCTGCGGAGCTACGCGAGCGCGGCCGGGTCGTGAGCGTGCGCGGGGCGCCGGACCGTAGGGTCGCCGGCGTGGTCACCGAACAGGCTGAGGCGCCACTACGCATCGTCGCGGTCACGTACTCGCCGGGGGCCTCCCTGGACAGCTTCCTGACCTCGCTGGCCGCTGCGACCACCCGGCCCGTCGAGGTGGTGCTCGCCGACAACGGGTCCACGGACGGCACACCGCAGCGGGCCGCCGCGCGGTACCCCCACGTCCGCGTCCTGCCGACCGGAGGCAACGTCGGCTACGGCCCCGCCGTCAATGCCGGCCTGGCCGACCTGCGCTCGGGCTGGGCGGTGGTCGCCAACCCCGACATCCGGTTCGAGCCGGGTGCCGTCGACGAGCTCCTGGCCGTGGCGGCCCGCTGGCCGCGGGCGGCGACCGTCGGACCGGCGATCCGCACCCCGGGCGGCCAGCTGTATCCCTCCGCTCGCGACCTCCCGTCCCTGTCCACGGGGACCGGGCATGCGCTCTTCGGCTGGCTCTGGCCGGCCAACCCGTGGACCGCGCGGTACCGGCGGGAACGGGAGGCCCCGCGCGAGCGGACCGCCGGCTGGCTGTCCGGCTCCTGCCTCCTGGTCGACCTCGAGGCGTTCCACTCCGTCGGCGGCTTCGATCCCGGCTACTTCATGTACTTCGAGGACGTCGATCTCGCCGCCCGCCTCGGCGAGCGCGGTTGGCTGCACGTCTACGCACCCTCCGCAGTGGTGGAGCACGAGGGTGGGCACGCCACCCGCCGCGATCCGCACCGCATGCAGCGGGTGCACCACACCAGCGCTCTCCGCTACCTCGCCGGCCAGTACCCGGCCCGGCACCATCTGCCGCTGCGGATCGCCCTCCGTGCCGGCCTGGGTGCCCGGATGCTGGTGGCCTACGTGAGCAACCGGGTCGGCGAGGGTGCCCAGCCGCAGATGACCGTGGCCGCCCTGCCGGCCCGCCGTCGGCGGTTCCGCCGATGAGCGCGGGAGACGACCGCACGGACCGGACGGGAGGTCACGGGTGCGGCACGCGGTGATCATGGCCGGTGGGTCGGGGACACGACTGTGGCCGCTCTCCCGGGCCGGCCGTCCCAAGCAGCTGCTCGACGTCGTCGCCGATGACGCGGACGGCGCGCACAGCCTGCTCGAGGAGGCCTTCGGGCGACTGCACGCGGTGCTGCCGCCGGAGCAGATCTGGGTGTGCACGGCGGCGCGCTACGCGGAGCAGGTGCGGCGCGCGCTCCCCGACCTGGCCGCCGACCGCCTGGTGCTGGAGCCGGTTCCCCGGGACACCGCGAACGCCGCCGGGCTGACCGCAGCGCTGGTGGCCGAGGCCGACCCCGAGGCCGAGCTCGCCGTCGTCAGCGCCGACCACGTCATCCGGCCGGTGGAGCGCTTCGCGGCCGCCCTCGAGACCGCCTACGCCGCGCTGGCCGTCCGTCCCCGGTCACTGGTCACCCTCGGGATCACGCCGACCGCACCGGCCACCGGGTTCGGCTACGTGCAGCGCGGCCCGGCCACCGAGGTGGCGGGTGTGGCCGAGGCGGCCTCCTTCCGGGAGAAGCCGGACCTCGCCACCGCCGAGCAGTACCTCGCCTCAGGGCAGTACCTGTGGAACTCCGGGATGTTCGTCTGGCGGGCGCGCACCGTCCTCGACGCTCTGCGCGAGCACCTGCCCCCGACTGCCGACGCGCTGGACCGGGTCGTCGCGGCGGAACCCGGGGCGGACCGGGAGGCCGTCCTGACCGAGGTGTTCCCCACGCTGCCGAAGATCAGCGTCGACTACGCCGTGCTGGAGCCGGCGGCCCGATCCGGCCGGGTGCTCGTCGTCGACCTCGACGTCGACTGGCTGGACGTCGGGTCGTGGCCTGCGCTGGCCCACACCCTGGACGGGGACGGCGCCGGCAACGCCGTCCACGGCATGGCGGTGCTGCTGGACAGTGCCGGCAACGTCGTCTTCAGCGACGATCCCGAGCACCTGGTCGCGCTGATCGGGGTGCGCGACAGCGTGGTGGTGCACACGGCCGACGTCACGATGGTCTGCCCGGTGGCCGACGCGGAGCGGGTGAAGCAGCTGCTGGCGGCGGTCGAGGCGGGACACGGGAGCCGCTACAGCTGACGGCCATGATTGGCTGCGCCCATGACTAGCTTCGACGTCGCAGCCGTGGTCACCGGAGGAGCCTCCGGGCTCGGTGAGGCCACCACCCGCGCCCTGGCCGCCCGGGGCGCGGCCGTCACCGTCCTCGACCTGCAGGAGGAGCGCGGTCAGGCGCTCGCCGCCGAGCTGGGTGGGCACACCACGTTCGTGCGCACCGACGTGACCGACGAGGCCTCGGTGCAGGCCGCGATCGCCGAGGCGACGGCCAAGGACCGTCCGCTGCGGATCGCGATCAACTGCGCCGGCATCGGCTGGGCCCAGCGCACCGTCGGCCGGAACGGCGAGCCGCACGACCTGGGCGCCTTCACCCGGACGGTCATGGTGAACCTGGTGGGCACCTTCAACGTGCTCCGGCTGGCGGCTGCGGCGATGGCGACGACCGAGGCGGGCGAGGACGGCGAGCGCGGCGTGGTGGTCAACACCGCGTCGATCGCGGCCTACGACGGGCAGATCGGCCAGGCCGCCTACGCCGCCTCCAAGGGCGGCATCGTCGGCATGACCCTGCCGGCCGCGCGCGATCTGTCCAGCGTCGGCGTCCGCGTGTGCACGATCGCCCCGGGGCTGGTCGACACGCCCCTGCTGGGGTCGCTGCCCGAGGAGGCACGGCAGGCGCTGTCGGCGGGCATACCCTTCCCCAAGCGGCTCGGACGTCCCGACGACTTCGCCCGGCTGGCCCTCGGCATCGTGGAGCACGGTTACCTCAACGGCGAGGTCATCCGGATGGACGGCGCGCTGCGCATGGCACCCCGCTGACATCCTTCCGGAGCATCTTCTGAGCACGGCAACTCCACCGGGCACCCGGACCGTGGACTACACGACGGTCTGGGTGCCCGGCTGGCCGCTCGACCTGGCGCGGACGCTCGCCCCGCACCGTCGCGGCGCCGGCGACCCCGCGATGCAGACGGCGGCGGACGGGGTGTGGCGCACCACCAGCACCCCCGCCGGCCCGGCCACGGTCCGGATCTCGGTCACCGCCGGGCGGGTGACCATCTCGGCCTGGGGGCCGGGGGCGGAGCATGCGGGCGCCGCGGTGCCGCGGATGCTCGGTGCCGACGACCGCCCCGAGGAGTTCCAGCCGGGGCGCCACCCGACGGTCGCCGAGCTGCACCGCAGCATCCGCTGGCTCCGGCTCGGCGGTACCGGTCGGACCTGGGACGCGCTGGTGCCCGCCGTCCTGGAGCAGAAGGTCACGGTCGCGGAGGCCAACCGGGTGTGGCGGGAGCTCCTCCGGCTGGCGGGGGAGCCTGCCCCCGGGCCGGCACCGGCGGGCCTGCGGGTCGTCCCGTCGGCGCTCCGGGTGCTGGAGATCACCGACTGGGAGTGGCACCGCTGCGGGCTGGACGGCGCCCGGCGGCGGGCCCTGCGCGCGGTGGCCACCGTGGCCCACCGGCTGGAGCCCGGCGAGGATGTCGACTCCGCCACCCTCCAGCGCCGGCTGTGCTCGATCCCCGGGATCGGGCAGTGGACGGCGGCCGAGGTGGTGCAGCGCACGTTCGGGGATCCCGATGCCGTCAGCGTCGGCGACTACCACCTGAAGAACATCGTCGGCTTCGCGCTGACCGGACGTCGCACCACCGACGACGCCGGGATGCTGGAGCTCCTCGAGCCCTGGCGGGGCCACCGGCAGCGCGTCGTCCGGCTCATCCTGGCGGGCGGGGCGCGGCGCCCCCGGCGGGGGCCGCGGTTCGCCCCGACCGACTACCGCGCGATCTGACCGCTCATCCGCCGGTGCGCAGCTGCGCGTACCGCGCGGCGCACTGCTCCATGGTGGGCAGCAGACCCTGCTCGCGGGCCTCGGCGAGCGTCGGCGCCGCCTGGTCCTTCGCGGAGAACCCGAACTCGATGTCGGTGGGCCAGGGCAGGGCCAGGTCCGGGTCCATCGGGTGGATGCCGAACTCCCGGCCGGGGGAGTAGCCGGAGGAGACCAGGTACGTGACGGAGCTGTTGTCGGCCAGCGAGACGAAGGCATGCCCGAGGCCCTCGGACAGGTAGACGGCCCGCGGCTGCTCGCTGTCGAGCAGGACCGAGTCGTGCACCCCGAAGGTGGGCGAGCCCACTCGGATGTCCACGATCACGTCGAGCACCTTGCCGGCCGGGCAGTACACGTACTTGGCCTGGCCCGGCGGCACGAGCGCGAAGTGCACACCCCGGAGCACTCCGCGGGCGGAGACGCTGTGGTTGGCCTGGGCGAGGGGCAGGCCGAAACCGGTCGCCCCGGCGAGCACGTCGGCGCGGTACCACTCGGTGAAACGTCCCCGTGAGTCACCGTGCGGCACGAGGTCGAGCGCGTAGCTGTCCGGGACGGCGAGTTCGCGGATCTCCACGGGATGACGCTAGCTGACCGCGCGTAGCAGGGCACACGCCGGCACGGCGTCCCGATCAGCGGCCGAGAGGGGTGCCGTCCTCGAAGAACGGCCGCAGGCGGTTGTCCACCATGGACAGCGCCGAGCCGATGGCCATGTGCATGTCCAGGTACTGGTAGGTGCCGAGGCGGCCGCCGAAGAGCACCATCCGCCGCCGGGTCTCCTCGGCCGCGAGCGCCCGGTACCGCTCCAGCCGGCTGCGGTCCGCGGGCGTGTTGACCGGGTAGTACGGCTCGTCCCCGGGTCGGGCGAACCGGGAGAACTCCCGCACGACGACCGTCCGGTCGGTGGGATGTTCCCGCTCCGGGTGGAAGTGCCGGAACTCGTGGATCCGCGTGAAGGGCACGTCCTCGTCCGCGTAGTTCATGACCGGCGTGCCCTGGAAGTCGCCGACGGGGAGGACCTCGCGCTCGAAGTCGAGGGTGCGCCACCCGAGCTCGCCGGCCCGGTGATCGAAGTACCGGTCGATCGGGCCGGTGAACACGGTGGGGACGCCGGCCGGGAGGTCGGCCCGGACGGCGAAGAAGTCGGTGCGCAGGCGGATCTCGATGTCGGGGTGGTCGGCCATGCGCTCGAGCCATGCGGTGTACCCGTCGACCGGCAGCCCCTCGTGCGTGTCGTCGAAGTAGCGGTCGTCGAAGGTGAACCGCACCGGCAGGCGGGCGATGACCGCGGCCGGCAGCTCGGTCGGATCGGTCTGCCACTGCTTCTTCGTGTATCCCCGGATGAACGCCTCGTAGAGCGGGCGGCCGACCAGGGAGATCGCCTTCTCCTCGAGGTTCGTCACCTCGGCCGGGTGGATCTCCGCGGCCTGCTCGGCGATCAGGGCCCGCGCCTCGTCAGGAGTGAAGGCGCGGCCGAAGAACTGGCAGATGGTGGCCAGGTTGACCGGCAGCGGGTAGATGCCGCCGGCATGCCGGCTGAAGACCCGGTGCCGGTAGCCGGTGAACTCGGTGAACCGCCGGGCGTAGTTCCAGACCCGCTCGTTCGACGTGTGGAACAGGTGGGCGCCGTATCGATGGATCTCGATCCCGGTGTCCGGATCCCGCTCCGAGTAGGCGTTGCCGCCGATGTGCCCCCGCCGCTCGAGGACGACGACGCGCCGGCCCAGCCGGCTGGCCACCCGTTCGGCGACGGTGAGGCCGAAGAACCCGGAACCGACGACGACGAGTTCGGGACGCGCTGAGCTCACGGGGCACCGTACGTCGCTCCCTCGGCTGCGGACCGTCCGTCGGGCCGGGCGGCCTGCGCCGGTCGCCGGCGGTCGACCGCCGCAGGCCTCAGGAGGCCGCGCCGCCGATCCACAGCCGCCCGACGAGCGAGGTCCCGCCGGCGGTGGCGACCGGTTCCCAGCGGGTGGCCCACCCCTCGGCGTGCAGCTGGACGAGGGCCGCGCCGACGAGTGCGCCGGCGTTGATCGCGCTCGTGGTGGTCACCGCGTCGGGGAGGTGGACGTCGACGACGTCGTCGTCCTCGCTGCCGTGGCTGAGCACCACCGGGAACTCGGGGAGTGCGGTGCTGGCCACCCGCAACGCCGCGGCCACCGCCGCCGGCCCACCCGGGCGGGGGACGAGGTCCGCGGCAGGCGCACGGGAGCCGACGAGATCGCGGGAGCCGTACGGGAACAGGTCGTCCGCCGGGAGCCGCACGAGTGGGCGGGTGCCCTCGTCGGCGTCGTCGCCGGGGCGCTGCACCGGGAGGCCGCGCACCACCGCCACCGGGATATCGGCCAGCTTGCCCTTCACCAGGTCGGCGGCGGCGGCGAGCTCGTCGACCAGCGCCACACGGGTGGTCTCCAGCCGGTTGCCGTGCCCGTCGACGGCGCCCCGGTGGTCGGTGAGGGCTGGAATCCCGGCACAGCCGACCGCCACGTCGGTCAGCCCTTCGCGCCAGGTGCGGCCGAAGGTGTCGCTGACCACCACGGCGACGTCCACGCCGGCCAGCTCGCGCAGTCTCGCGCGCAGCCTGCGGGCCGAGGCGTCGCCGTCCTCGGGGAGCAGGACGAGGGTGTCGGAGGCGACGTTGGAGGCGTCGATGCCGGCCGCGGCCACCACCCAGCCCTGCGGCGTCTGCACGATCTTCAGCGGGCCGCGGCGGGCCACGGTGCGCACCGTCTCGTCGTCGATGGCCCGCTGCCGTACCGCCTCCCGGTCGTCACCGGGGTCGACCCGCACGAGCCGGCCCTCGACCTTCGAGACGACCTTGGAGGTGACGACGACGACGTCGCCGTCGGCCAGCCAGGGTGCGGCCGACACGAGGGCCGCGCCCAGGTCCTCGCCGGGGGAGAACTCGGGCAACCCCGGGACCGGCAGCACCCGGATCCCGGTTTCCTCAGGCACAGGCGTCGAGTGCGGCGCGGGCCATCGCGGCCGCCGCCTCGGGGGAGGACATGAGCAGGGGCACCCGGCGCACGTCGACCCCTGGGACGTCGGCGGCGTCGTCCTCGGCCACCAGCCAGGCGTCGAGCAGGCCGCCCGCGCGGCGCCCGCCGTAGTGCCGGCCGACGCCCTCGGCGCTCACCTCGACGCCGACCGCCGGCAGGCAGCGGTCGGCCATGCCCCGCACCACCGAGCCGGCGACGATCGGGGAGACCCCGACGATGCGTGCGGGGGAGGCCAGCAGCGCGTCGCGGAGGCCGGGGATCCCGAGAATGGTGCCGATCGACACGACCGGGTTGGACGGTGCCAGGAGGACGGCGTCGGCTGCCGCGAACGCCTCGGCCACCCCGGGCGCGGGGCGGGCCTGCTCCACGCCGACCTGGACGAAGGCCGAGGGGTCGAGGGCGGCGCGGTGGCGCACCCACCACTCCTGGAAGTGGATGGCGCGCCGGCGGCCGTCCTCGGGATCGGTGACGACCACGTGGGTCTCGACGCGCTCGTCGCTCATCGGGAGCACGGTGACCCCGGGCTGCCACCGGTCGGCCAGCGCGGCGGTGACGGCGGAGAGCGGGTAACCGGCGTCGAGCATGCGGGTGCGGATCAGGTGCGTGGCCAGGTCGCGGTCGCCCAGGCCGAACCACGCGGGGTCGGCGTCGTAGGCGGCCAGTTCCTCCTTGACCGTCCAGCTCTCCCCGGCCCGGCCCCAGCCGCGCTCCTCGTCGATGCCGCGGCCGAGGGTGTAGACGACCGTGTCGAGGTCCGGGCAGATCCGCAGACCGTGCAGCGTCACGTCGTCACCGGTGTTGACCACGGCCGTGATGCCCGCCTCGGGGGCGGCCGCGCGCACCCCGCGCAGGAATCGAGCCCCTCCGGTCCCACCTGCCAGCACGACGATCTGCACGAAACGAATGGTGCCCGATGAGCACTTGTCGACTGTTCGCCGGGCGTGTCGGGGGCTGCCACGAGATGTGACGAAGGCCCTGGTGCGCACGGGGCTGGTGTGGCGTGTCGCTTACACCGGGCAAAGTTGACGGGCGGGCAACGACACGCGTGTAATTCCCGCGGTGTCGACGAGTGCTGACGGCCCGGGAACCACCTGGCGGCCGAGCACCGGGACGAGAGCGAGAGGGGACGCACCGTCATGGCTGAGGTGTCGTGGTTGAGCGATTACGTGAACGGGTCCGAGCGGTCCGCGGACCGTCTGGGGGCCGTCACCGGCCACGGCACGGGGCAGGCCGTGGGTCAGGGCACGGGTCAGCCGTTCGTCGGCTTCCTGGGCTTCGGCCCCGAGGCCGAGACCCAGTCGTGGCAGGAGCGCGCGCTGTGCGCGGAGACCGACCCGGAGGCGTTCTTCCCCGAGAAGGGCGGCTCGACCCGCGAGGCGAAGAAGATCTGCACCGGGTGCGAGGTCAAGGCCGAGTGCCTGGAGTACGCGCTGGCCAACGACGAGCGCTTCGGGATCTGGGGCGGCCTGTCCGAGCGTGAGCGCCGCCGGCTGCGCCGTCGCGCCATCTGACGACGGACCCCCGCCTGCAGGGGGTCGATCCAGCAGCTGGTTCTGTTCGGGGCTGTGCCCGCTGGTGCCGCCCTCGCCCGTGTCGTCCTCGGTCGCGCCCGGGTGGTCCGCGAGGTGCGGGCGGCCGATCCGCTGGCTGCCGCCCTCGGGGCGCCGGTCACCGCGCGCGCCCCGTGGCTCACCGCCGTCCTGAACGACGACGCGGCGCACCGCTCGTTCACCCGCCCCGCTGCCGTCGTGATCGACGGAGAGCCCGGCGGGCCGCCCCGGGCGGTGGCCTTCCTGGCGCTGCGCCGCCGGGGACCGGTCGTCGTCTCCCTCCTCGGCCAGCGCTCCCGCCCCCTCCCGGGCGGCCGGCCCACCGCCCGGCTGCTCGCGCAGGACGACGCGGCCGCCGGGCAGCTGGCCACCGGGATGCTCGACCTGCTGAACTCCCTGCGCGGCCCCCGGTCTCTGCGGCTGACCGGCCTGCCGCTGGGTGATCCGACGGCGCGGGCGCTGGCCGCCCGCCTGCCGACCGCGGTGGTGGTCAACGCGCGCAGCACCCGCCTGGTCGATGGGCTGGAGGAGGCCGGACCGGTCGTCCGGAGCGCGGACCCCGACCACCTGGAGCGGTGGCTGCCCGACCTGCTCGAGGGGGCACCCGACCGCCGGGCGCGCGGCTTCCTGCGCAGCGCGGCCCGGCTGCTCGCCGCTACCGGGCGGCTCGAGCTGGCGGTCCGGACCGACGGCGACCGGCTGCGGGTCGGGCTGCTCACGCTCGTGGACGGAGCCGACCGCTGGCCCTGGTGGGGCACCGCTGCCGGCGGCGGGCTGCGCACGGAGATGGGAGCGCCCGTCGTCGCGCTCACCGCGCCGGCGCGTGGGTGGCCGCGCTGACCGGTCGCTGCCCGGCGGTCTGCAGCCGGGTGGACCGGGGGTTCCCGGCGGCGGCGGTCGCGTCGAGTGGTCGATCGCGTTCGGTTACCGTCGAGCCGCACAGGACATCCGCGGGACGGCGGGTGCCGCTCGGGGCGTCGCCTCGGGGGGATGCGACGACGGAGAGGTCGACAGACGATGCGCATGCTCGTCACCGGGGGCGCGGGCTTCATCGGCGCCAACTTCGTGCACTACACGGTTCGGAAGCACCCCGAGCACCAGATCACCGTGCTCGACGCGCTGACGTACGCGGGCAACGAGGCGTCGCTGGCGCCGGTGCGCGACCGCATCGAGTTCGTGCACGGCTCGGTGGCCGACGCCGCGCTGGTCGACCGGCTGGTCAGTGGCTGCGACGTCGTCGTGCACTTCGCCGCGGAGAGCCACAACGACAACTCGTTGCGGGACCCGTCGCCGTTCCTCACAACCAACATCGTCGGCACGTTCACGCTGCTGGAGGCGGTGCGCGCGCACGGCGTCCGCTACCACCACATCTCCACCGACGAGGTCTACGGCGACCTGGAGCTCGACGACCCGGCGAAGTTCACCCCCGAGACGCCGTACAACCCGTCCAGCCCCTACTCCTCGACCAAGGCGGGTTCGGACCTGCTGGTGCGCGCGTGGGTGCGCTCGTTCGGCATCCACGCCACCATCTCCAACTGCTCCAACAACTACGGGCCTTACCAGCACGTGGAGAAGTTCATCCCGCGGCAGATCACCAACGTGCTCTCCGGGCTGCGCCCCAAGCTCTACGGGCAGGGCGAGAACGTGCGCGACTGGATCCACGTCGACGACCACAACTCCGCGGTGCACGCGATCCTCGACCGCGGCCGCTCCGGGGAGACCTACCTGATCGGCGCCGACGGGGAGAAGAACAACCGCGAGGTGCTCGAGCTGATCCTGCAGCTCACCGGCCGGCCGGCCGACGCCTTCGATCACGTCACCGACCGCGTCGGACACGACCTGCGCTACGCCATCGACGCCACCAAGCTCCGCGAGGAGCTGGGCTGGACGCCGAGGTACACCCGGTTCCGCGACGGCCTGGCCGCCACCATCGACTGGTACCGCGAGAACGAGGGCTGGTGGCGGCCGCAGAAGGAGCAGGTCGAGGCCGCCTACGCCGCCCGCGGGCAGTGAACGCCGTCATCGTCGGCGCCGGGGGGCAGCTCGGCCGGGCCCTGCAGCGCGAGTTCCCGGCCGCCGTGGCCCTCGACCGGGCGGCCCTCGACGTCACCGACGCCGCCGCCGTCCGTGCGTACGACTGGTCCGGGGTGGACGTCGTCCTCAACGCCGCGGCCTGGACCGCCGTGGACGCCGCCGAGGACCCCGCGAACCACGCCGCCGTCCGCGCCGCCAACGTCGACGCCGTCGGCCACCTGGCCGCCGCGGCGGACGCCCACGGTGCAGCCCTCGTGCACATCTCCAGCGAGTACGTCTTCGACGGACGGCACGACGGCCCGATCCCCGAGGACCTACCGCCGTGTCCGTTGAGCGTCTACGGGCGCAGCAAGGCCGACGGCGACGCCCGTGCCACCGCGATCGAGCGGCACTGGCTGGTGCGCACCACCTGGGTGGTGGGCGAGGGCGGCAACTTCGTGCGCACGATGGCGTCCCTGGCCGACCGGGGCATCAGCCCCTCGGTGGTGGACGACCAGATCGGCCGGCCCACCGACACCCGCGACCTCGCCGCCGGCATCCGGCACCTGGTCGAGGCCGGCGCCGCCTACGGCACCTACAACCTCACCGGCGACGGCGAGCCCGGATCCTGGGCCGACGTCGCAGCGCTGGTCTTCACCGCCCGCGGCCGCTCCGCCGACGACGTGATCCCGGTGAGCACCGCCGAGTACTACGCAGGGAAGACCGGGATCGCGCCTCGGCCGCTCAACAGCGTCCTCGACCTCACCCGCATCCGGGCGGCCGGGTTCCGGCCGCGGGAGTGGCGGGAAGCCCTCGCTGCGTACCTCGGCGACCACGGCTGATCCAGGCGGCGCACCCGAGGACACGATGCGGGTCGGTCAGTTCCCCCGGCGGAGCGTGCTGCGATCGGTCAGGACCGGCGCCGTGCCCGTTCCGAGCCGGAGCTCGCCGGCGGCTTTCCGCGTGCCGTCCTCCGCCGGCTCCCCGCGGGGGGCGACGGTGAGCTCCAGCGCGTAGACCCGCCCGGTCGGCTCGGGCGCTGAGCCGGCCGGGCGGGTGACGGTGGCGGCCCGCCCCCGGAGCGTCAGCCGGTCGCCGCGCCGCTCCACCCGGAGGTCCGACGGTCCGAGATCGGCGTGCTCGACCAGCGCGGCGGCGCACCCCGCGGCCACCGGGTCCGGTGGCGGTGTGGCGGTCAGGCAGTTGTAGGTGGGCAGGCGCAGCTCCACGCTCGCCGTGTCGCCCTCGGACCGGAGCCGCAGCTCCGGATAGGCGGCGGTGACGCCCACCGCGCGTGGCTCCAGCACCAGCCCACCGACGACCAGGTCCGCGACCACGGTCGGGTCCTCCCCGCTGTCCCGGTCCCGGACCTCGCCGGGAGCACCCGCGACGCGGGGCGGGACCCGGTCAGCGGTGCGGGTGCCGGCCACGACGGCGGCGGTGGTCCCGACCACGGTCAGCGCAGCGAGGCACATCGCGGCCAGGGGGAGGAGCGCCCGCCCGTGGCCGGCCCGGGTTGCCGGGGCCGGCGGCGGAGGTGGGGCCAGCGTCGCCCACCCGGAGGGTTGCGACTCCCCGGGCCGGGAGCCGGGCGGGTGCTCGAGGAAGTCGGCCAGGTCGTCGACCTGGCCGGGCGCGCCGTCGGCGGACGTGCCGAGTGGCCGCTGGCCGGTGCGATCGGGCCGCCGGCGGAGAGCCGCCACGCCCACCACTACGGTCACTGCCGCCAGGACGCCGAGCACCAGGCCGAGGAGGAGCCAGGCGGCGGGAGAGACGTCCATCCCGCCCAGCATCTCAGCCGGGCCGGGTCAGCCGGTCGGGTCGATCTCCTCCGGGTCGCGACCCAGCAGGGTGGCCACCTGGTCGACGACCACGTCGCGCACCAGGTCGGCGAGATCCTCCCGGTCGTGCGCGCGCAGCTCCAGCGGCCGGCGGTAGACGATGATCCGCGGCGGCACCTCCTGGCCCTGCTCCCGCCGGGCCGGCACCAGGCGGGCCAGCGGGACGCCCGCGTCGTCGAGGACGTCGGAGTCCAGCTCGGCCTCGTCCTGGTCGGTGTGCTCCACCCATGGCACGTCCTCGACGGCGAACTCGACGCCGGCCAGTTCCCGTTCCCAGCGGCGCTCGAGGTCCTCGACGGCGTCGAGGACGAGGTCGTCGAACTGCTCGGCGCGGCTGCGGGAGAGGGGTACGTGCACGGGGACGAGCCGTCCCCGCAGGCCGCGGCCGTGGCGGTCGCGGCGGGAGCGGGTGCGGCGGCGGGGAGGGGTGCTCATGACGCGTCGAAGGGTACGGCGAGGCGGAACACGCCGGGCTCGCGAGCGGCTCGCCGGACGTTCTCCGGCGCCACGCCGCGGCGGCCCGGATGCCCGGTCCGACCGGTGACGATGCGCACGGGGTCATCGTGCAGGATGGTGCGTCGCGGCGGGATTCCCGGTGTGCCTGCTGTCGCGTACCGCCGGGCGGGATTACTGTGCCGTGCGTGAGGAACCGGTGGTGAGGCAGTCACGTCGCTGCTCGCGCAGCGGCTGCGCGCAACCGGCAGCGGCGACTTTGACCTACGTGTACGCGGAGTCGACGGCCGTTGTCGGCCCGTTGGCGACGTTCTCGGAGCCGCACAGCTACGACCTGTGCGAGTTCCACGCCGAGCGGCTGACCGTGCCGCGCGGCTGGGAGGTCGTCCGCCACGAGATCGACCTCGACGACGTCGGGCCGACCGGCGACGACCTGCTGGCCCTGGCCGACGCCGTCCGCGAGGCGGCCCGTCCCGAGCCGCCGCGGGCCCCGGCCGACGACGGCAGCGGGATCCGCCGCGGCCACCTCCGGGTCCTCCCCGACCTGCCCTGAACGGCCCCGTCCAGAGACTCGCGCCCGACGTGCGAGGCGTGCGGGGGACGGGGTCCTTATAGGGTCGTCGGCGTGCCCGACCTGTCCTCGCTGATCAAGGCCTACGACGTCCGCGGTGTCGTCCCCGACCAGTGGGACGAGGACGTCGCCCGGGCCATCGGTGCGGCGTTCGCGGAGTTCGTCCTCGCCGACAGCGGGGCGGCCACCGTGGTGACCGCCCACGACATGCGGGATTCCTCCGTGCCGCTCTCGCGCGCCTTCGCCGAGGGCGTCATCGCCCGTGGCATCGACGTGGTGGAGGCCGGCCTCGGCTCCACCGATTTGCTCTACTTCGCGGCCGGCTCGCTCGGCGTCCCGGGCGCGATGTTCACCGCGAGCCACAACCCGGCGCAGTACAACGGCATCAAGATGTGCCGTGCCGGCGCTGCCCCGATCGGGCAGGACTCCGGCCTGGTGACCATCCGCGAGTCCGCCGAGCGCGGCTCCTTCGAGCGGGTGCCGGACCGCGTGGGCACCGTCAGCGCACGGAACGTCCTCGCCGAGTACGCCGCGCACCTGCGCTCGCTGGTCGACCTGACGACGATCCGGCCGCTGAAGGTGGCCGTCGACGCCGGCAACGGCATGGGCGGGCACACGGTGCCCGTGGTCCTCGCCGGGCTGCCGCTGGAGATCGTGCCGCTGTACTTCGAGCTGGACGGCTCCTTCCCCAACCACGAGGCGAATCCGCTGGACCCGGCCAACCTGGTCGACCTGCAGCGGGCGGTCGTGGCGCACGGTGCCGACATCGGCCTGGCGTTCGACGGCGACGCCGACCGGGTCTTCGTGATCGACGATCGCGGCGAGCCCGTCAGCCCGTCGGCGATCACCGCGCTGGTCGCGGTCCGGGAGCTGGCCAAGGGCCGTGGGACGACGATCATCCACAACCTGATCACCTCGCGCGCCGTCCCGGAGATCGTCCGCGAGCACGGCGGGCAGCCGGTGCGCACGCGGGTGGGCCACTCGTTCATCAAGGCCGAGATGGCCCGCACCGACGCGGTGTTCGGCGGCGAGCACTCGGCGCACTACTACTTCCGTGATTTCTGGCGGGCCGACACGGGCATGCTCGCGGCCATGCACGTCCTCGCCGCGCTCGGGGAGCAGGGGCGGCCGCTGTCGGAGCTGACCGCGGCGTACTCGCGGTACGCGGCGTCGGGTGAGATCAACTCCACGGTGGCCGACGCGCCGGGCCGGGTGGCCGAGGTGCGCGCGATCTTCGAGGGGGAGGACGCGACGGTGGACGAGCTCGACGGGCTCACCGTCGAGCTGCCCGACGGCGCGTGGTTCAACCTGCGGGCCAGCAACACCGAGCCGCTGCTGCGGCTGAACGTGGAGGCGCCGGACGAGGCGCGGATGATCGAGCTGCGCGACCGGGTGCTGACGACGGTGCGCACGGAACAGGAGCAGAGATGACCGGAACCCAGGGCACGTCCGCCGGCGGTCCACTGGGGCTGGACCCGGACCTGCTGTCCATCCTCGCCTGCCCGGACACCCATCACACCCCGCTGACCGTCGACGAGGCGGCCGGTGAACTGGTCTGTGCCACGTGCGACCGCGGCTTCCCGGTACGCGAGGGCATCCCGGTACTCCTCCTCGACGAGGCGCGGCACCGCACGTCATGACCTCGTCCGAGCTCGCCGAGGAGGTCCTCGACGACCTCGATCTGCTGCGCGCCCGGGACCCCCGCGGCCTGCTGCCGGCGGTGGCCGGCTCGGGGGCGCAGGTCCGGGAGACGGCCCGGCTGACCGAGGAGGCCGGGTTCGGCCGGGTCACCGAGGGGGGCCGCCCGCGGGGCCTGGTGATCGTCGCCCGACGGGAGGGCGCGGTCGCGGGGTCGGTGCTGCGCGCCCTGCTGGGTCCCGCCAGCCCGGTCACCGTCGAGGTCGTGCCCGGGCCGGCGCTCCCGGTGTGGACCGGGCCGAGCGACATCGCGGTGGTCGCCACCCGCACCGGTGCCGGTGCGTACGCCGTGGGCCCGGCCTACGAGGCCGCGCGCCGGGGGGTCTCCCTCGTCGGCATCGGAGCCGACGACGCGCCGCTGCGGGCGGCCTGCTCCACCGCCCGGGCGCCCTACGTGGCCCTGCCGCGCAACCGGGTGCAGCACACCACTCTCTGGTCGCTGCTCACCCCCATGCTGCAGCTGGCCACCGACCTCGGGCTGCTCTCGGCCGGGGTGGCCGGCACCGACGCGGTCGCCACGGCGCTCGACGAGGTGGCCGAGGAGTGCGGGCCGGCGCGTGAGTCGGTCGTCAACCCGGCCAAGACGCTCGCCCTGGAGCTGCTCGACGCGCTGCCGGTCATCGCCGCGGAGGGGCCGCTGGCCGGGGCGGCCGCGATCCGCGTCGCCGACCAGCTGGCCACGCTCGCCGGCCTGCCGGCGACCGGCTTCCGGCTGCCGGACCAGCGGGTGGCGGCGTGCGCCGTGCTGGGCGGACCGCTGGCCCCGCGGGACGCCGGTGACTTCTTCCGGGACCGCGCCGACGACGTCGGCCGCCGGCTGCGGCTGCTCACCATCCGGGACAGCGACGCCGGGGGGCACGACGGCGCCGGGGAACGGGAGCCGCGTTCGGCGGCGGACGCGATGCAGCAGGTGCTCCGGACCGCTGCCGCGCACGACATCCCGGTCAGCGGACTGGCCGAGCACGGCGATCCGGACCGGTACGCCCGGCTGCCGCGGCTGGCGCGGCAACTGGCCGTCGCCGACTTCGGGGCGGTCTACCTGGCGCTCGCCCTCGACCACGAGCGGGCGCGCGGGTCGTGACCTGGCGGTGCGCGCCGCGGTCAGGCCGAGGGGGACAGTGGGGGGCATGAGCGGTACGGAGCTGTCACCGGAACGGCGGCGGGCGGACCGCGCGCGGCTGGCCGACGGCGTCGTCGACGTCCTGGTGATCGGTGGCGGGGTGACCGGCGCCGGGGCGGCGCTCGATGCCGCCAGCCGGGGGTTGTCGGTGGGGTTGGTGGAGGCGCGGGACTGGGCCGCCGGCACCTCCAGCCGGTCGAGCAAGCTCATCCACGGCGGGCTGCGCTACCTGGAGCAGCTGGCGTTCCCGCTGGTGCGCGAGGCGCTCAAGGAGCGGGCCCGGCTCGTGGGCACCATCGCTCCGCACCTGGTGCGGCCACTGCCGTTCCTCCTGCCCCTGACCGCGCCGGTCTGGCAGCGGGCCTACTACGGCGCGGGAGTCGCCCTCTACGACGTCCTGGGTGCGGCCTTCGCCCGCGACCGGACGATGCCACGGCACCGCCACCTCTCTCGCCGGGCGACGCTGCGCGCGTTCCCGGCCCTGCGGCGCGACGTCGTCCGGGGGGCGATCCGCTACTGGGACGCCCAGGTCGACGACGCCCGGCACACCCTGGCCGTGGTGCGCACGGCGGCCGGCTACGGAGCGGCCGTGCTCTCCAGCGCCCGGGTCGTCGACCTCGTGCGGGACGCCGGGGTGGGCGGGGGCGGCATCGCCGGGGTGGGCGGGGGCGGCATCGGCGGGGTGGGCGGGGGCGGCATCGGCGGGGTGGGCGGGGGCGGCAAGGCCGCGGTGGTGGGCGTGCGGGTGGCCGACCTCACCGACGGTTCCTCGTTCACCGTGCGTGCCCGGAGCGTCATCGCCGCCACCGGCGTCTGGAGCGACGACGTGGGGGAGATGCTCGGCGCCTCGGCGCCGAGCCTGAAGGTACGGGCCTCCAAGGGGATCCACCTCGTGGTGCCGCGTGCGGCCATCGACGGCGGCGACGTCGGTCCGGACGGGCTGATCCTGCGGACGCCCACCAGCGTGCTGTTCGTCATCCCGTGGCGCGAGCAGTGGATCGTCGGCACCACCGACACCCCCTGGCGGCTGGACCGCGACCACCCGGCGGCCAGCAGCGCCGACATCTCCTACCTGCTCGACCAGGTCAACCGGGTGCTCGTCCGCCCGCTGTCGGCGGACGACGTCGTCGGCGTCTACGCCGGGTTGCGGCCGCTGCTGGCCGGCGAGTCCGACGACACCAGCCGGCTGTCCCGCGAGCACGCCGTCGTCACGCCGGTACCGGGGCTGGTGCTGGTGGCGGGCGGCAAGTACACGACCTACCGGGTGATGGCCGCCGACGCGGTCGACGCGGCGGTGGCGGGCCTGCCGGGCGCGCCGCGGTCGCGCACCGCCGAGCTGCCGCTCGTCGGGGCCCGCGGCTGGGCGGCGGTCCGGGGCCGCGCGGCCGAGCTGTCCGCCGAGAGCGGCGTCCCGGAGGACACCCTGGTGCGGCTCCTGCAGCGCCACGGCGACCAGATCGGTGCCGTCCTGGACCTGGCGCGGGACGACCCGGCGCTCGGCCGTCCGCTGACCGGTGCCCCGGGGTACCTCGCCGCCGAGGTGGTGCACGCGGTCACCGCCGAGGGCGCCCTCCACATCGACGACGTGCTGACCCGGCGTACCCGCGTCTCCATCGAGACGCCGCACCGCGGGGTGGATTCGGCGCCCGAGGTGGCCGCCCTCATGGCCCGGGTCCTCGGCTGGGACGAGGAACGCGCCGCCCGCGAGGTCACCCACTACACGGCGCGGGTGGCGGCGGAGCGGGAGTCGCAGCGGATGCCCGATGACCACACCGCCGACGCCGCCCGGCTCGGCGCGCCGGACGTGCGTGCCGCGGTGTGACGGCCCGTCCGGGTGACCGCCGGACGGGCAGTCGTTCCGGACGTGGACCTCGCCGCCGTAATGTGCGCAGGCGATGTGGCAGCTGACCAACGGTGTGCGGTTCTACCCATGGGGTAGCCGGACCGTCATCCCCGAACTCCTGGGTGAACCCGTGCCCGCCGACCGGCCGCACGCGGAGCTCTGGGTGGGGGCGCACCCGGACGAATCCAGCGTCCTGGCCGATGGCCGTCCGCTGGACACGGCGATCGCCACCGACCCCGAGGCGCTGCTGGGTGCTGCCGTCGTCGAGCGGTTCGGCGCCCGGCTGCCGTTCCTGATGAAGGTCCTCGCCGCGGACACCCCGCTGTCGCTGCAGGCGCACCCGACCACGGAGCAGGCCGAGGCCGGTTTCGCCGCCGAGGAAGCGGCCGGCATCCCGCACGACGACCCGACGCGCACGTTCAAGGACCCGTTCCACAAGCCCGAGCTGCTGCTGGCCCTCACCACCTTCGAGGCGCTGTGCGGCTTCCGGCCGGTGGAGGAGTCGCTGCACTGCCTGGCCAAGCTACAGGTGCCCGAGCTCAAGCCCACCATCGCCGCGCTGGCCCGCGGAGGGCTGCGGGCGGCCATCCCGCAGCTGCTGGCCCTCCCCGGTGAGCGGCGCACCGAGCTGGTGTCCGCCGTGGCCACCGCCGCGTCGAGGTTCGTCGCGGCGCACGACCCGGAGTTCATCAACACCTACCGGTGGGCCGCGACTCTCGCCGAGACCTACCCCGGCGACCCCGGTGTGGTCATCTCGCTGATGTGCAACCACCTGAAGCTGGCGCCCGGAGAGGCGGTGTTCCTCCCCGCGGGGAACCTGCACGCCTACCTGGCCGGGGCCGGCGTCGAGGTGATGGCCAGCTCCGACAACGTGCTGCGGGGCGGGCTGACCGCCAAGCACGTCGACCTGGCGGCGTTGATCGAGGTGCTGGACTTCACCGACGGCAGGGTGCCGGTGATCCACCCGGTGCTCGGTCCGGGCGGGTTGCGCTACCCCGTACCGGTCCAGGACTTCGACCTCACCCGGGTCCACCTCGACGAGCAGTCGGGCGTCCTCACCACCCGCGGCCCGCAGCTGCTGTTCTGCACCGAGGGAGCCGCCGTGCTCGCCTCGGCCGACGGCGAGCTGACGCTGGAGAAGGGCCGCGCGGCGTTCATCCCCGCCGGCGCCCCGGTCAGCGCGCACGGCCCCGCCGTCCTCTACCGGGCCACGACCAACCTGGCCTGAACCCTCCGGGGTGGAGCGGGATGCGTGTCGCAGACCGGGCGGGAGGCGGTGGCGGCCTACTTTTCGAGGCGCTGTCGTCTCGTCCGGGGGAACTGTCGTGTCTCGTACTGCCCGTCCACGTCGCGCCGTCCCCGGCGTGGTCGCCGCTTTCCTGGCGTTCGCCCTGCTGGGGGGCTGCGCCGAGAGGGCGCCGGAGACGGAGTCGTCGTCCCGGCAGACCGAGTCCTCGTCCCGCGAGGCCGAGCCCTCGCTGAGCGCCGCGGAGCTCGAGGCCGCCGCGGCGGCGGCCGACGCCGCATTGGCCGAGAAGGAGACCGCCGAGCGGGCGGTCGAGGCCGACCGGATCGCCGAGGCCGCCGGGGTGCTGAACCCGACGAGCACCGACGCCGTGGTGGGTGCCGCAGCTCCGACGTCCGCCCTCGCCGCTCTCGCGGCGCTGGAGGTCAAGGGCCGGGCTCCCCGGACCGGCTACGACCGCGACCTGTTCGGCTCCGGCTGGGTGGACACCGACCGCAACGGCTGCGACACCCGCAACGACATGCTGGCCCGTGACCTGGAGCGGGAGGCCTTCAAGCCGGGGACGCGCAACTGCGTCGTCCTCACCGGCACGCTGGCCGACCCCTACTCCGGCCGCACCATCCCCTTCCAGCGCGGTCAGGGCACCAGTGACGACGTGCAGATCGACCACGTGGTGGCGCTCTCCGACGCGTGGCAGAAGGGCGCCCAGCAGTGGGATGCCACCACGCGCACCGCATTCGCCAACGATCCGCTGAACCTGCTGGCGGTCGACGGCCCCCTGAACATGCAGAAGGGGGACGGCGACGCCGCCACCTGGCTGCCGCCGGTGCGCGGTTACCGCTGCGCGTACGTGGCCCGGCAGGTGGCGGTGAAGGTGCGCTACGGCGCCTGGGTCACCCAGGCCGAGAAGAACACGATGGCCACGGTGCTCAGCGCCTGCCCGACCGAGCCGCTGCCCGGTGGCGTGGTGGCGGTACTTCCTGCGCAGCAGCCGGCTCCTGCGCCCGCTCCGGCTCCGGCGCCCGCGCCCGCCCCGAGGCCCGCGCCTGCTCCAGCGCCGGCCCCCGCTCCTGCGCCGGTCCCCGCTCCGGCTCCCGCGCCGGCTCCCGCGCCGAGTGCCTCCTATGCCAACTGCACCGAGGTCAAGGCCGCGGGAGCGGCGCCGATCCGGGCGGGTGACCCGGGGTGGCAGCAGAAGTTCGACCGGGACGGCGACGGGGTCGGCTGCGAGTCCTGACGCACCCGGGTGGCCACCGGGCGACGCGGTTGCGGCCGCCCCCTACCCTGGAGGACGGCACGAGCCCCGCCGAAGCCTCGGCATGCTCGCTCTCCCCGGTCTCGGGGATCGAAGCGACCCTGCATCCGACTGCATCGCCCGGCCAGCGCGCCGGGCACCACCTGGAGCTTTCATGACCGCCAGCACTGGCACCCGCACGCTGACCACCCGGACCGGCGAGGCCGACTTCACGGTCGCCGACCTCTCCCTCGCGCCGTTCGGCCGCAAGGAGATCCAGCTCGCCGAGCACGAGATGCCCGGCCTCATGGCGCTGCGCGCCGAGTACGGCGACCAGCAGCCGCTGGCCGGCGCCCGCATCGCCGGCTCCCTGCACATGACCGTGCAGACCGCCGTCCTCATCGAGACCCTCACGGCCCTCGGCGCCGACGTGCGCTGGGTCAGCTGCAACATCTTCTCCACCCAGGACCACGCCGCCGCGGCGATCGTCGTCGGCGAGGGCACCCCCGAGGACCCCGCCGGCGTCCCGGTCTTCGCCTGGAAGGGCGAGACGCTGCCCGAGTACTGGTGGTGCACCCAGCGGCTGTTCGAGTTCCGCGACGAGAACGGCGACGTCGTCGGCCCGAACATGCTGCTCGACGACGGCGGCGACGCCACGCTGCTGATCCACCTCGGCACCCGCTTCGAGGCCGACGGCGTCGTCCCCGACACCACCGAGGCCGACTCCGAGGAGTACGGCGTCATCCTCGAGACCCTCCGCGGCACGCTCGCCGAGGACGGCGGTTACTGGACCCGCATCGGCCAGGGCATCGCGGGCGTCACCGAGGAGACCACCACCGGCGTCATGCGGCTCTACGAGCTGGCGCGCGACGAGCGACTGCTGTTCCCGGCGATCAACGTCAACGACTCGGTGACCAAGAGCAAGTTCGACAACCTCTACGGCTGCCGGCACTCGCTCATCGACGGCATCAACCGGGCCACCGACGTGATGATCGGCGGCAAGGTCGCGGTCGTCTGCGGCTACGGCGACGTCGGCAAGGGCTGCGCGGAGTCCCTGCGCGGCCAGGGTGCCCGGGTCATCGTCACCGAGATCGACCCGATCAACGCCTTGCAGGCGGCGATGCACGGCTACGAGGTGACCACCCTAGACGAGGTCATCGGCAAGGCCGACATCATCATCACGGCCACCGGCAACAAGGACATCATCAGCGCCGAGCAGCTGGCCTCGACCAAGCACCAGGCGATCATCGGCAACATCGGGCACTTCGACAACGAGATCGACATCGCCGGCCTGGCCAAGACCCCGGGCGTCGTCCGGACGACGATCAAGCCGCAGGTCGACGAGTGGCGGTTCGCCGACGGCCACACGATCATCGTGCTCTCCGAGGGCCGGCTGCTGAACCTGGGCAACGCCACCGGCCACCCCAGCTTCGTCATGAGCGCCTCCTTCTCCAACCAGGTGCTCGCCCAGATCGAGCTGTGGAACAACCGGGCCGCCTACGAGGGCCAGACGCCCGGCGTCACCGTGCTGCCGAAGAAGCTCGACGAGCACGTGGCGCGGCTGCACCTCGACGCCCTGGGCGTGAAGCTCACCGAGCTCACCAAGGTGCAGGCCGACTACATCGGCGTCCCGGTCGAGGGCCCGTACAAGAGCGACCACTACCGCTACTGATCCCCCCGGCCCTCCTTCGGCATAGGAGGCTTTACCTACGTCTGCGGGGGTCAGAACGTAGGTAAAGCCTCCTATGCCCGGGACCGCGCGGGGGAGGCGGAGGCCGGTGCGCCGACATCTCACCCGGGCGGGTGGGACACCTTCTTGCCTGTTCAGCGCAGAATGGTCGCCGTGCCACCCACCGCGCCTCAGAACGGACCCTCCCGCGGCCGTGTCCTGGTCGTCGACGACGACGCCGCCCTCGCCGAGATGCTCGGCATCGTGCTGCGGCGCGAGGGATACGAACCGGCCTTCGTCTCCGACGGCAACCGGGCCGTCGGCGTCTTCCAGCAGACCCGGCCCGACCTGGTCCTGCTGGACCTGATGCTGCCCGGCCGCAACGGTCTGCAGATCTGCCAGGACATCCGCACGCAGTCGACGGTGCCGATCGTCATGCTGACCGCCAAGGGCGACACGATCGACGTCGTCCAGGGGCTGGAGGCCGGCGCCGACGACTACGTCACCAAGCCGTTCAAGCCGGTGGAGCTGGTGGCGCGCGTGCGCGCCCAGCTGCGCCGTGGCGAGACCGGGCAGGCGGAGAACCTGAGCATCGGTGACGTGCAGATCGACGTCCCGGCGCACCAGGTGAGCCGCGACGGCGTGCCGATCGCGCTCACCCCGCTGGAGTTCGACCTGCTCGTCGCCCTGGCCCGCAAGCCGCGGCAGGTGTTCACCCGGGAACTGCTGCTCGAGCAGGTCTGGGGCTACCGGCACGCGGCGGACACCCGCCTGGTCAACGTGCACGTGCAGCGGCTGCGGGCGAAGGTCGAGCGGGATCCGGAGCGGCCCGAGATCGTGCTCACCGTGCGCGGGGTGGGGTACAAGGCCGGGCCGCCGTGAGCGGACAGGCCGGTGAGCATCGCAGCGAGGAACGAGCGAGGAGCGGAGCCGGCCGCGGGAGCGAACCGGCGGGCACCGTGAGCGGACAGGCCGGTGAGCATCGCAGCGAGGAACGAGCGAGGAGCGGAGCCGGCCGCGGGAGCGAACCGGCGGGCACCGTGAGCGGACGGGCGGCGGCCCCGGGCGGCTTCCCCACTCCCGGCGCCGGCTGGGGGACACTGGTCCGGTGACCGCGACCCGGACCCCCCCGCCGGGCACCGCGGCCGACCGGCCGACGTCGGCGGGGACCGGCCGCGCACCGCGGGGCCACTCCGAGCTCACCCGGATCCGGCGGGGGCTGCGCCGGCGGGCCGGCCGGGCCCGTCGCCGGGTCCGCCTGACCAGCCGGCGTCTCGTCGCCCGCACGGTCCGCACGTGGCGGTCGTCGCTGCAGGTGCGGATCGGCGCGATCACCATGCTCCTCGCCGGCACGGTCGTGGTGATCGTGAGCATGGTGCTGTTCAGCCAGATCAAGGACCAGCTGCTCGACGTCAAGCGGCAGGCGGCGATCGACCAGATGCAGGCGGGGGTCGTCTACGCCCAGAGCGAGGCGGCCGGCATCGCGACCGGGGACGCCGCCAGCGTCCGCGCCACCCTCGCCCGGACGGTCAACCAGCTGCTGGACCGGGGCGGCGCGGCCGGCGACTTCGACGTCGTCATGGTGTACCGGGCCGATCGCGAACGTCCGGCCACCAGTCGTCGCCCGCTGTACGGGGCGCTGCCGGACGAGCTGCGGGACGCCGTCGACGCGGGCAGCCAGGCCTACAAGTACGACCTGATGCCCGGGGAGTCCGGCGAGCTCCGGCCCAGCCTGCTGGTGGGCGCGCCGGTCACCGGTGACGCCCAGGGGCCCGACCGCATCGAGCTGTACTACGTCTTCCCGCTGCAGCAGGAGGAGGAGAGCCTGTCGCTGATCCGGAGCACGGTGGTGGTCAGCGGGATCGCACTGACGTTGCTCGTGGTGGGCATCGGCGTCCTGGTCACCCGGCTGGTCGTCGACCCCGTGCGGCAGGCCGCCGGTACGGCCCAGCGGCTGGCGGAGGGGCAGCTCGAGGAGCGGATGGCCGTGCGCGGTGAGGACGACCTCGCGCGGCTGGCGACCAGCTTCAACGCCATGGCCGACAGCCTGCAGCGGCAGATCACCCAGCTGGAGGGGCTCTCCCAGCTGCAGCAGCGGTTCACCTCCGACGTCTCGCACGAACTGCGGACCCCCCTCACCACGGTGCAGATGGCGGCCGACGTCCTGTACGAGACCCGCGACGACTTCGCGCCGCACGTCTCCCGCTCCGCCGAACTGCTCCGCGCGGAACTCGACCGGTTCGAGGCGCTGCTGACCGACCTGCTGGAGATCAGCCGGTACGACGCCGGTGCGGCCGTCCTCGACTCCGCGCCGACCGACCTCGGGGTGCTGGTGGACCGGGTGGTGGACGGGATGACCTCCCTCGCCGAGCGGCACGACTGCGAGGTGCAGGTGAACCGGCCGGCCGACCGGGTGCTGGCCGAGGTCGACGCCCGCCGGGTCGAGCGGATCCTGCGCAACCTGGTCGGGAACGCCATCGAGCACGGTTCGGGGCACCCGGTCCAGATCACGCTGGCGGCCAACCGTTCGGCGGCTGCCGTCACGGTGCGCGACCACGGGGTCGGCCTGAGCTCCGGGGAGGCGCAGCACGTGTTCGACCGGTTCTGGCGGGCCGACCCCTCCCGGATGCGCACGGTGGGCGGGAGCGGGCTGGGCCTGTCCATCAGCCTCGAGGACGCGCGGCTGCACGGCGGGTGGCTGCAGGTGTGGGGGCAGCCGGGCGCCGGTGCGCAGTTCCGGCTGACCCTGCCGCTGGTGGCGGGTGCCGATCTGACCAGCTCCCCGCTGCCGCTGCGCCCGGTGAAGCTCCGTGGGGCGGAGGCACCGTGACCGGCTCCCCGAGGGCGCTGGCGGCAGCTCTGCTGCTGGCCGTGCTGTCCCTGGTCTCCTGCTCGACGGTGCCCACCAGCTCGCCCACGGTCCAGATCACCCAGGCGCCGGCGCGCGTCGTCGACGCGGTCGGCATCGAGCCGCTGCCGCCGGAGCCCGGGGCCAGCCCCGAGGGGATCGTCCGCGACTTCATCGACGCCGCGGCCAGCACGGTGCGCCGGCACCCGGTGGCCCGGCAGTACCTGGCCCCGCAGGTGAGAGAGTCCTGGTCCGACGACGGCATCAGCGTCATCGGGACCGACATCGCCCTGGTCACCACGGACGAGGGCGCCGTGACGCTGACCGCGAACCTGATCGGCACCGTGGACACCCGCGGGGTGTTCACCGTGGCGGAGCGCGGCGTCGTCACCCGGGACTTCCGTCTGGAGCAGGTCGACGGCGAGTGGCGGATCACCAACCCACCGGAGGGGCTCATCATGCTGGAGCCCGACTTCCGGCGGCTCTACGACCCGGTGAACGCCTACTTCCTCGACCCGACCGAGCAGCGGATGGTGCCGGACCCGCGCTATCTGATCCGGGGAGAGTCGCAGCCCACGGCGCTCGTGGAGCGGCTCATCGAGGGTGCGTCGGCGCCGTTGGCCGCCGGCGTCCGCAACCCCCTCAGCGGCGTCCAGCTGACCCGGGCGGTCACCGTCGAGGGTCAGACGGCGACCGTCGAGCTGAGCGGCCTGCCGCCGGAACCTTCCCCGAGGCTGGCCCAGATCTCCGCCCAGCTGGTGTGGAACCTGCAGCAGCTCGACCAGCCTCGGATCAGCAGTGTCGTCGTCCTCCTCGACGGGGAGCCGGTGACCCCCGGGGGTGTACCGCGGCTGCAGACCGTCGAGGACTGGGCCTCCTTCAGCCCGGACATCGTGCCGGTCGACGGGGTGGGGCACTACATCGAGGCGGGATCGCTCCGGACCCTCCCCGGCGGCGAGCCGGCACCCGGGCCCGCGGGCACCGGCGTCTACGGGCTCGGCAGCGCGGCCATCGCGGCGGACACGGGTACCGGCCGGCTGTCGTTCCTCACCGGCGTGCGGACCGACCCCGGTGGCGCCACGCTGCTCGCCGGCCAGTACGGCGGGGAGCTCACCCCGGTCCTGGGGGCCGGCACCCTCAGCGCTCCCACGGTCGCGGGCACGCGGACCGAGGCATGGGTCGTCCGGAACGGCTCGGAGGTGGTCCGGGTACCGGCCGGCGGGCCGCCGCAGCCGGTGGCCGCGCCCACGCTGCCCGGCCTCGGCCGGGCCGAGGTCCTGCAGCTGTCCCCGGACGGCGTCCGGGCCGCCGTGGTCGTCGACGGTCAGGACGGCCGGCGGCTGCACGTGGGCACCGTGGTGCGCTCGGACGAGGACGGCTCGGTGGTCCTGCGCGACCTGCGGAACGTGACGCCGACCCTGGCGCAGGTGATCGACGTCGCCTGGGCGGACAGCGGCACCCTGCTCGTGCTGGCCGGTGACGAGGGGGAGGACCGCATCGTCCCGTACTCGGTCCGCGTCGACGGCTGGGGGCTCACGCCCGTCTCCACCTCCGGTCTGCCGGGCCAGCCGACGTCGCTGGGCGTCGCGCCCACACGTCAGCCGCTGGTGAGCGCGGAGGACAGCATCTGGCAACTGGTCGGCGGCACCTGGGTGACCCTGGTCCGCGGCGCGGAGCCGCTACCGGGCACGGCGCCGTTCTACCCCCTCTGAGCCGCGCGCCCCAGTCCACAGACCCGGCCGGACGGCGCGCCGCGGACGGTCGGCGCGGCAGGCTGGCCCGGTGGACGTCCCGGTGCTCGCGGCACTCGCCGACCTGGTGCTGCCCCGCACCTGCGCCGGCTGCGGGGTGCCCGGGGCGATGCTGTGCCCTCGGTGCGCGCCGCTGCTCGCGGCACCCCGGTTGGCCGAGCCCCGTCGGTTCCCCGCGGGCTTCCCGCCGACGGTGGCGGCCGGCGCCTACGCCGGACCCGTCCGCCCGGCGATCAACGCGTTCAAGGAACAGGGCCGGGCGGAGCTGGCCGCGCCGCTGGGCGCAGCGCTCGCCCTCGCGGTCGCGGCGGTCCGGCTGGGGGCAGGAGCCCCGTCGCGGCCGCCGGTGGTGCTGGTCCCCGTGCCCACCTCGCCCGCGGCGGTGCGCGCCCGCGGGCGGGACCACGTCCGGGAGCTGACCGCACGGGCGATCGCCGAGCTGCGTGCGGCCGGAGTACCGGCCACCGGGTGCCGGGCCCTGCGACGCCGCGGGCGGATCCGGGACTCGGCCGCCCTCTCGGCCTCCCAGCGGCGGGCCAACCTCGCCGGCACGTTCGCGCTGGACGCACGCCGTCGCCCGGCCGGTGCGCTGCTGGTCCTGGTCGACGACGTGGTGACCACCGGCGCGACGCTGACCGAGGCGGCGTCGGTGCTGGCCGCCGGGCTCCCGCCGGGCGGCTTCCCCGTCCTCGCGGCGGTCGTGGCGGCCACGCCGCGGTCACCAGGGGCACCTCGCGCGGACCCCGTCCGGACGCGGCGGTACCGGGCCGGGAACGTCCTCCGGCAGGACCTCGATCGACTGTCGCGCCCCCGGGGGAAGGACTAGCGTCGATCTGACCGAAGCCCCGTCCTACCGGGAGGTCTCATGGAGATCGTGGTCCGTGGTCGCAACGTCGAGGTCCCTGAGCACTACCGCCAACACGTGGAGGACAAGGTCGGTCAGCTGGAGCGGTTCGACACCAAGCTCTCGCGCATCGACGTCGAGCTCTTCCACGAGAAGAACCCCCGCCAGTCGGCCAGCTGCCAGCGGGTGGAGATCACCCTCCGCGGCAAGGGCCCGGTGGTCCGTGCGGAAGCCGCCGGCCCGGACTTCTACGCCGCCCTCGACCTTGCCTCCGGCAAGCTGGACAACCGGCTGCGCCGGGCCGCCGATCGGCGCCGGGTCCACCACGGTCGGCGCACGCCGGCGAGCGTCCGGCTGAACGGTGCGGCGCTGGACGCGGGGCACTCCGAGCTGCCCATCGAGCAGCAGCTGCAACTGGACCGTGAGCTCGCCTCCGGGCCGCACGTCACCGAGCTCGACGAACACCTGCCCGGGCAGATCGTGCGGGAGAAGCACCATCCCGCGACCCCCATGACCGTCGACCAGGCGCTCCACGAGATGGAGCTGGTCGGACACGACTTCTTCCTCTTCCAGTGCGCCGACACGGGTCAGCCGACGGTCGTCTACCGCCGGCACGCCTACGACTACGGCCTGATCCGGCTCGCGCCGGCATCCCAGGACGGCGCGGTGCCGACCGGCGGGCAGGCGACGACCGCCGCCGGCGTCTGATCGCGGGCGGGAGCGCGGCCGCCGCGCCCCCGCCCGACGCTCACGAGTCCTCCTCGCTGGCGCTCGTCGGCTGCGTTCGCGGCGCTGCTGTGCCCCTTGGTGAGCTCGCAAGCTCGCTCACACGTTGCCGAGGATCCGGTCCACCGTGATCTCCAGAGCCACCCGCGCGGGGTTCTCGCGGGGCTGCCGGTACCGCCGGGCGTAGCGCTCGACGGCGTCGGCGACGGATGCGGCGTCGTCCCGCACCACCGCCGTCCCCTCGAGGGTGACCCAGCGCCGGCCGTCCACCTGGCAGACGGCGACCCGCTGCTGCCCGTCCCGCACGTGGCGGGCCTTGGCCGAGCCGCCGGACGTGATGACCCGCGCGGTGCGGGTCGCGTGGTCGTAGGTGACGCCCACCGGCACCACGTGCGGGCTGCCGTCGGAGCGCAGGGTGGTCAGCGTCGCCAGGTGTCGCTCGGTGAGGAAGTCGAGCAGGCCCTGGCCGGGATCGGAGAGGTCGCGGGCCACCGGCGCAGCGTACGGATGGGGCGCCTGGTGCGCCCGGCCACCGCGCGGCGTGGTCGGGGCGACCGGAGTCCTGGCCGGGCCGCCTACGCTGGGGGCGTGGTGTTCTCGAAGATTCTCCGTGCCGGTGAGGGCAAGCTCGTCCGACGGTTGGGCAAGATCGCCGATGCGGTCGAGTCGATCGCCGACGACTACACCGATCTCAGCGACGCAGAACTCCGGGCGAAGACCGACGAGTTCAAGGAGCGCCACGCCGACGGCGAATCCCTCGACGCGCTCCTGCCCGAGGCCTTCGCAGTCGTCCGGGAGGCCGCGACCCGCACCCTGGGCCAGCGGCACTTCCGCGTGCAACTCATGGGCGGCGCCGCGCTGCACCTGGGCAACATCGCCGAGATGCGCACCGGTGAGGGGAAGACGCTCACCGGTGTGCTGCCGGCGTACCTCAACGCGCTCACCGGCAACGGCGTGCACGTGGTCACGGTCAACGACTACCTGGCCAAGCGCGACGCCGAGTGGATGGGCCGGGTGCACCGGTTCCTGGGCCTGTCGGTCGGCAGCATCCTGTCGGGCCAGACCCCGGCGCAGCGGCGCGAGCTCTACGCCTGCGACATCACCTACGGCACGAACAACGAGTTCGGCTTCGACTACCTGCGCGACAACATGGCCTGGAGCAAGGCCGACCTGGTGCAGCGCGGGCACCACTACGCGATCGTCGACGAGGTCGACTCCATCCTGATCGACGAGGCCCGCACCCCGCTGATCATCAGTGGCCCGGCCGAGTCCAGCGCCAAGTGGTACGGGGAGTTCGCCCGGATCGTGCCGCTCATGAGGCGGGACGTGCACTACGAGGTGGAAGAGGACAAGCGGACCGTCGCCGTCACCGAGGAGGGCGTCGAGTTCGTCGAGGACCAGCTGGGCATCGAGAACCTCTACGAGGCGGTCAACACCCCGCTGATCGGCTACCTGAACAACGCGCTCAAGGCCAAGGAGCTGTTCAAGAAGGACCAGCAGTACATCGTCGCCAACGGCGAGGTCCTCATCGTCGACGAGTTCACCGGCCGCGTGCTGTCGGGGCGCCGCTACAACGAGGGCATGCACCAGGCCATCGAGGCCAAGGAGAAGGTGAAGATCAAGGACGAGAACCAGACGCTCGCCACGATCACGCTCCAGAACTACTTCCGCCTCTACGACAAGCTCTCCGGGATGACCGGTACGGCGCAGACCGAGGCCGCCGAGCTCAACCAGACCTACTCCCTCGGCGTCGTCCCCATCCCCACCAACCGGCCGATGGTCCGGCAGGACCGCTCCGACGTCATCTACAAGACGGAGAAGGCCAAGTTCGACTCCGTCGTGGAGGACATCGCCGAGCGGCACGAGGCCGGCCAGCCGGTGCTTGTGGGCACCGCGAGCGTCGAGAAGTCCGAGCTGCTCTCGAAGTACCTGCTCACGCGCGGGATCCCGCACGAGGTGCTCAACGCGAAGAACCACGCGCGGGAGGCGGCGATCATCGCCCAGGCCGGTCGCCCCGGTGCGGTCACGGTGGCCACCAACATGGCCGGCCGCGGCACCGACATCCAGCTCGGCGGCAACGCCGAGTTCATCGCCGACGAGGCGCTGCGGGCCCGGGGGCTGACACCGACCGACACCCCGGAGGAGTACGAGGCCGCGTGGGACGAGGCCTTGGAGGCGGCCAAGTCCCAGGTGAAGGCCGAGCACGAGGAGGTCACCGAGGCCGGTGGCCTGTACGTGCTGGGCACCGAGCGGCACGAGAGCCGCCGGATCGACAACCAGCTGCGCGGCCGCTCCGGCCGGCAGGGCGACCCGGGGGAGTCGCGGTTCTATCTCTCCCTCGGTGACGACCTGATGCGCCGGTTCAACGGCCCGATGCTCGAGTCGATGATGACCACCCTGCGGGTGCCCGACGACCAGCCGATCGAGTCCAAGATGGTCAGCCGGGCGATCCTCTCGGCACAGACGCAGGTCGAGCAGCAGAACTTCGAGGTGCGCAAGAACGTCCTCAAGTACGACGAGGTCCTCAACCGCCAGCGCACCGTCATCTACGACGAGCGGCGCAAGGTCCTGGAGGGCGCCGACCTGCACGAGCAGGTCCGGACGATGGTCGACGACGTGGTCAGCGCCTACGTCGACGGCGCCACCGAGACCGGTTACGCCGAGGACTGGGACCTCGACCAGCTCTGGACCGGCCTGAAGTCGCTGTACCCGGTGGGGGTCACCGTCGACGAACTGCTCGGCAGCGTCGCCGACGGGGAGCAGTCCGACCTCTCCGCAGACGACCTCAAGAGCGCCATGCTCGACGACGTGCACCGCGCCTACGAGGAGCGTGAGGCCAGGCTCGGGTCCGAGGTCATGCGGGAACTGGAGCGGCGGGTCCTTCTCAGCGTGCTCGACCGCAAGTGGCGCGAGCACCTCTACGAGATGGACTACCTGCGCGCCGGCATCCACCTGCGTGCCATGGCCAACCGCGACCCGGTCGTGGAGTACCAGCGCGAGGGCTACGACATGTTCGTGGCGATGCTGGACGGCATCAAGGAGGAGTCCGTCGGGTTCCTGTTCAACCTCGAGGTGAAGACCAAGGAGGAGCAGGAGGCGGAGGCCAAGGCGAAGCAGGCCGAGGCCGAGGCCAAGGCGCTCGCCGCCGCCCAGGCCGGCACGGCTCGGCTGCTGGCCCGTCAGGCAGCGGCGGCCAAGGCAGCCGCCGGTACCGCGGCGCCCGCCACGGCACGCCGCTCGGCGGCGCCCGTCACGGCGGACGGCAACGGGCAGGCTCCGGCCGAGCCCGTCACGGCGGACGGCGCCGCGAAGGCTCCGGCCGAGCCCGTCACGGCGGACGGCAACGGGCAGGCTCCGGCCGACGCGGCCGCGGCGGAACCGGCACCGTCCGACACTGCGCCGGTGCTGGACGTCAAGGGTCTCGACGAGCCCCGCCGCTCTCCGGAGAACCTGACGTACTCGGCGCCGAGCCTCGACGCCTCACCCGCGGAGACCGGCCGGGCCAAGGCCGCCAAGACGGCGACGGTCTCCGGTACCAAGGAGACGCCGCGCAACGCACCGTGCCCCTGCGGGTCGGGCCGGAAGTACAAGCAGTGCCACGGGGCTGCCAGCTGATCGGGGACTGCGTCCCCGTCGCCGAAAGGCTTCGTCCGGCTCCGCCGGGCTGACTCTCCGTTCCGGCCGAGCAGGTGCGGGATGCTCCGCATGCCGCACGCTCGGCCGAGCTTCGCATGCCGCTCCGGCTCCGGCGGCGGTCAGCCGATCTGAAGGGCGGTGCACCGCCACCGGCCATCGATCCCCTCCAGCCGTGCCGCCACGGCGTGCGCCCGGCCATTGCGGTGGGCGACCGCGCTGATCTCCGCCACCCCGTCGACCGGCTCGCACACCCGCAGCCGGCCGACGATCACGGGCGCGTTGCCCTCGGCGCACCACCGGGGCCGCCGGCCGGCGGACATCGCGGCGTACACGCCGACCGTGGTCAGGGGCTGCAGCTGGGCCAGCGGCCGCCGGCCGGTGAGCGCCTCCAGTGCCATGGTGACCAGGCGACGCGCGACCTCACCGACCGGGGGCAGGTCGGCGCGGCCGCAGAGCACCGGGCCGAACTCGTCCCGGGCGGCCGGGCCCGTCCGGGGGCGCGGTCCCGGGCGCGGGACGGGGCGGGGGACGGATCGCCCGGGCTGGACGAGGCGGAGTGCGGGGCGCGGCTCCAGCGGAGGTTGCGGGGTGGGGACCACCGCGAGCCGCACGGCGGTCCGGCCGGTGGACGGGGCGGGGCGGGGCGGTGCGGTCATCGAAAACTCCCGGGTGGTGGGCTGTGCTGGGCAGGGGGGCGGGTCACGGCAGGGCAGGTGGCCGGAGCACCTGACCGGGAAGGATCAGGTCCGGATCGGGCCCGATGACGTCGGCGTTGGCCTGCCACCAGGCGTGGACGGCGGCGGCCACCTCGCCGGGGGACCCGACCCGACCGATGTCCGCGGTCAGCCGGCGCTCGGCGATGTCCCAGAGGCAGTCACCACGGACGACCACGTGCTCGCCGGCTGCGGGCGTGCGCGGCCAGTCGGGCAGCCTCTCAGCGGTCGGCGGAGTGCTGTGCGACGGCAGCGGGGCCGCCGGGGCCGGCACGGGCGCGTCCGGGGCGGGCCAGTCGGGCACGACCCGCTCGGTGGCCGGGGTCGAGCCGGCCGGCAGCTCCTCCGCCACGGCCGCGGTGGCCGCGAACAGTGGCGCTGCCACCCCCAGGACCGGGGGAGCGACGCCGAGCCCGAGGCCCAGCGCGAGCGCGGCGGCCGAGCGGGCGCCACGGGGAAGCACCCGGCGGAGGGCGAGCTCCGCGACCGCACCGGCCAGACCCGGCAGGGCGGACAGCGCGGTGAGCGTGAGACCCAGCGCGCCCCAAGCCCACACCAGCCAGGCCAGCAGCCCGGCGAGGTGCAGGACCAGCACGTCGGCACCGGCGGTATCAGCGGTGCGCTGGGCGGTGGAGAGCGCGGCCACGGTGTCGGGCACCGACGGGGACAGCGCGGTGAGCGCGGCCGCGATCGCCGCCATGCCCACGGCGGTGCCGAGCAGTCGTCGTACCGACATCTGTCCTCCTCCATCGGTGGCGTCAGCGCACTAAAACAGTCAAATGCATGCAAATGCAAGTATGAGCACCCTCTAGGCTGAGCGGGAGACGAGGTGAGGGCATGCGGTGGCAGCAGCTGTTCGCGGACCTGCAGGCGCAGTTCGACGCGGTCGAAGAGGCGGAGGCGCGAGCCGAGTGGGCGTCGCGGGCCCGGTCGGAGATGGGCGCCGTCCGGCTGACCGACCGGCTCGGGGGATCGGTCGGCGCCGCTGTCACGGTGACCTGCCGGGGCGCGGGGCGGGTCGCCGGCGATCTGGTCGACCTCGGGGTCGACTGGTTGCTCATCGCCGACGAGCGCGGCCGGGACCAGCTGGTCGCGGTCGCCACCGTGCGGAGCGTGGCCGGGCTGGGGCGGTGGACCGCGCCGGCCCAGGAGGAGAGCCCCGTACGGGCGAAGCTGGATCTACGCCGCGCGCTGCGTGGACTGGCGCGGGACCGGAGCGCCGTCCAGGTCCTGCTGGACAACGGGACGACACTGACCGGGACGATCGACCGGGTGGGTGCGGACTACCTCGAACTGGCCGAGCACTCCGCCGATCAGCCGCGCCGGTCCGGCGCCGTCCGCCAGGTCCACGCGGTCGTCATCGACGCGGTCGCTGTCGTGCGGACGCTGCTGCCCGGCTGGGACTAGAGGAGTGATCCCACGGGGTGCGGACGTTCCCGCGGGAACGTCGACAAGCTCCTCGCCTTGACCGCGTTTCCGCGGGAACGCCTGCCGTGCGTGGTCGGCGTGGAGGTGCAGGTGTTGTCGGGATCCACCAGCGAGGCCCCGTCGGCTGCGGGTTGGGCGGCCAGCACCTGCACCCGATGTCCCTGTCTGCCGCAGGAGCCGGGATACGACAAGCGGCTGCGGCGGCTGTCGGCCACCGTGATCTGGCTGATCCACCAGCTCGCCGTCGACACCAGCATCCGGACCGGCGACGTGTGGATGGTCGACTCCACCCCGATCGAATGCGGTCGCTCCCGAGAGTCGGTGCTGCGCTCGGAGCTGGCCGGGTGAGCCGGGTACGGCTACGGCGTAGGAGTCAGGCGCGCTGCTCGGAGGCCCCTGCGGGTGCGCCGGTGTCCGCCTCCGCCGCGGGCTCCGGCGGCACGGCGCCGGCCCGGGCCTCGGCGTACTTCTGCTGGATGAAGCGCTCGAGCTCGTCCACCTCGACGCGCCACTGCCCGCGCCCACCGATCTGGATGGCGATCAGGTCCTTGCGGCGCACCAGCGCATAGGCCTGCGACCACGAGACGTTGAGGATCTCGGCGACGTCGTCGAGGGTCAGGAAGCGGGGCGTGGGCATGAGCGACTCCATCCGTTCGCCGCCCAGTCTGTCAGCCGTGCCGGTGGTCCGTGCCGGTCGTCCACACACGTTCGTGTGGATGACCAGTGCAGGAGAACGGGATCGTGTCGCATCATCTGCGTCCGAACGTCGTCAGCGGTCCGCACCGGCGGGTCAGTGCGCCCACCGGGGCGTCGACGTGCACGAGAGATGAGGTGGCGTGACCGCCGTCCGGAACCCGGGCCCCGCCCCGGACAGCGCTGACCTGCCGAGCGGGCCCACCCCCCGGCGGGTGAAGGCCCCGGGCTGGCTGGACCTCCGCCTGGTCCTGGGTGTCCTGCTGGTGCTCGGATCGGTCCTGCTCGGCGCCCGGGTGGTCAGCGCGGCTGATGCGACGGTCCCGGTCTGGAGCGCCGCCGGCGACCTCGCGGCCGGCACGGAGCTGACCGCCGAGGACCTCGTCGTGGTCGACGTCCGGCTCGACGACGCCGCCGACCACTACCTGGCCGGCAGCACGCGGCCGGACGGGCACATCCTCGCGCGCGGCGTGCGCGCCGGTGAGCTCGTGCCGCGGTCGGCGCTCGAGGAGCCGGCCGACCTCGTGCAGCTGGCCCTGCCGGTGCAGGCCGGATACGTGCCCCCGGGGCTGCAGCGTGGTCAGGTGGTGGACGTCTACGCCGTCGCCGATCCGGCGGCAGGCGCCACCGGCCAGGGCATCGGGAGCGTCACCCTGGTCGTGGGCGGGGCGCCGGTGCAGGCCCTGTCCGGCGGCGCCGACGGGGTCCTGTCGACGCCCACCAGCACCGTGCAGGTGGTGGTCAGCGTGGCGGCCGACGAGGCGGCGGACGTGCTGGCGGCGATCGCCGGGCGCCCGCTGGTCGTGGTCGCCCACCCGGCCGGGGCCGACGCCGGGGAGCGGGTGTCCCCCCGGGCCTCGGCACCGTCGACGGCACCGTCGACGGCTCCGGCTCCGGCTCCTGCCCCTGTCCCGGCCGCCGCACCGGCGGGACCGGCCGGCTGATGGCGCTGCAGGTCTTCACCGCCGTCACCGGTGCGGGCTGGGAGTCCGAGCTGGTCGGCGCACTCGACCGGGACGACCACGGGGTCACCGTCGTCCGTCGCTGCGTCGACGTCTCGGACCTGCTCGCCGCCGCGGCGACCGGCACCGGTCAGGCCGCGCTGCTGTCGGCGGAGCTGCGCCGGCTCGACGGCGACGCCGTCGCCCGGCTGCACGCCGCCGGCGTCGCCGTCGTCGGGCTGGTCGAACCGGGCGACGAGCGGGCGGCCCAGCGCCTGCGCCAGCTCGGTGTCTCGCAGGTGCTGCCGGCCGATGCGGAGCCGGAGTCGATCGCCGAGGCGCTCCGGAACGCCGTCGCGGGAGTGCCCGCGGGAGGGTACGACGTGGCCGACCTCCGGGCGGCGTTGCCGGTGCCCGAGATCCCGGACGCGCCGGAGCTCCCGGCGGTCGGCCGTGGGCGCGTGGTGGCCGTGTGGGGGCCGACCGGCGCCCCGGGGCGGACCACTGTCGCCGTCGGGCTGGCCGACGAGGCCGCTCGGCTCGGGACCTCCGCGCTGCTCGTCGACGCCGACGTCCACGGCGGGGTGGTGGCCCAGGTTCTCGGATTGCTGGACGAGTCACCCGGCCTGGCCGGGGCCGCCCGGCAGGCCGGTGCCGGGACGCTGGACGGCCGGACCCTGGTCGCGCTGGCCTGGGCGGTGCGGCCGCAGCTGCGCGTGCTGACCGGTCTGGCCCGCGCCGACCGCTGGCCGGAGCTGCGGCCGGCTGCCGTCACCGCGGTGCTGGAGGAGGCCCGCCGGGTTGCGGAGCTGACCGTCGTCGACTGTGCCTTCAACGTCGAGGACGACGAGGAGCTGTCCTTCGACACCGCCGCTCCCCGCCGCAACGGCGCGACCCTCGCCGTGCTCGAGCACGCCGACACGGTGCTGTGCGTGACCGGCGCCGACCCGGTCGCCCTGCAGCGCTGCATCCGTGCGCTGGACCAGTTGCGCGAGGTGCTGCCCGAGGTGGAGCCGGTGCTGGTCGTCAACCAGGTGCGCCGGGGCCCCGTGCCGGGCGACCCCCGCCAGGAGGTCGGCGACGCACTGCAGCGGTTCACCGGTCGCCGGCCGCGGTGGTTCCTGCCGGCCGACCGTCGGGCGACCGACGCAGCCCTCGCGGCCGGCCGCACGCTGGCCGAGGTGGCGGCAGGGTCGGGGTTGCGGGCCGGGCTGCGTGCCCTGGCCGCAGCGCTGGCGGGGGTGCCGGTCGCCGACACCGGCCGGCGGAGCCTGCTGCGCCACCGTCGGGCCGGCTGATCGCCCGAGTGTCGGAGGGCCACCCCGCGTCGTAGCGTGGAGCCCGGCCCGTGAGGAGTTCCATGGTCGAGCGGCTGAACACCCTGGATGCCTCGTTCCTGTACCTGGAGGAACCGGGCACTCCCATGCACGTGGGCGGGGTGCTGATCCTCGAGGCGCCTCCCGGCGGCCTCGACGCGCTGGCGTCGCTGGTCGAGGCGCGGCTGTCCCTGGTGCCGCGGTACCGGCAGCGGATCGCGCAGGTTCCCGGCCACCTCGGCCATCCCGTGTGGGTCGACGACCCCGACTTCCAGCTCGCGTACCACCTGCGGCGATCCGGGCTGCCGCGGCCGGGGACGGAGGCCCAGCTGCTCGACCTGGTGTCCCGGCTGACGTCCCGTGCGCTGGACCGGACGCGTCCGCTCTGGGAGGCGTACCTGGTCGAGGGGCTGAGCGGGAACCGGGTCGCGGTGGTCACCAAGACCCATCCGGCCCTGGTCGACGGGCTGGGCGCGCTCGACCTCGGTCAGGTGCTGCTGGACGGGTCACCCGACGCGCCGGTGCCCCAGCCGACGGAGTGGCGGCCGCGGCGCCCGCCCTCGGGCGCCGAGCTCCTGTGGTCGGCCTTCGAGGACTACCGCCGCAGGCCGTCGTCACTGATGGAGCTGGCCCGGTCGGCGGCGACCGACGCGCGGGCCACCGCCGTGCGGATCGGTGGGGTGGCGGGAGGACTCGTCCGAACGGCCCGCTCGGCCATCCTCCCGGCGCCGGACAGCCCGCTCAATGCGCCGGTCGGACGGCAACGGCGGGTGGCGGTGGCCTGCGCCGGCCTGGACGACCTGAAGCGGGTGCGGAAGGCCCACGGCGGCACGGTGAACGACGTGCTGCTCACCGTCGTCGCCGGCGCGCTGCGGGAGTGGCTCCTCTCCCGTGGCGAGCCGGTGGTCGGGGGCACCTCGATCCGGGCGCTGGTGCCGGTCTCGGTCCAGGACGACGACGGCGCGGCGGGCAGCCGCGTCTCCTCCCACCTGGTCGACCTGCCCGTCGGCGAACCCAACCCCCGGGTGCGGCTGGCCCGCCTCACCTACGCGATGCGGGGGGTCACCCAGCACAGCCGGTCGGTGGGCGCGGACAGCCTCATCGCGCTCAGCGGGTTCGCGCCGCCCACGCTGCACGCGCTGGGAGCGCGCGCGGCGCGGGGGCTGTCGCGGCGGCTGTTCAACCTCGTCGTGACCAACGTGCCCGGCCCGCAGGTCCCGCTGTACGCGGCCGGCGGGCGGGTGCTCGAGGTGTTCCCCGTGGTGCCGCTGGCCCGTGGTCAGGGGCTGTCGATCGGCATGACCTCCTACGACGGCACGGTGTTCTTCGGGCTCAACGCCGACCGCGACAGCGTCGGTGACGTCGACGTGCTCGCCGACCTGATCGAGCAGGAGGTCGCGCAGCTGGTCGAGACCTCCGCTTGAGCGCGGTGTCCGGTCGGCGCCGCACGGACTGCGGCGGATACGGTCGGGCGTTCCATCGACGAAGGGGGTCAGCCGGGTGCGCGTGTACCTGCCGGCGACGACGACCGTGCTGCGGAGTCTCGTGGACGAGGGACGGCTGGCCGCCCCGCAGACCGTGTTCGCGGTGACCCCGCGGCTGCGGGACTTCTACGCGCTCAGCGACGCCGGTGCCGACACCGAGGAGCTCGAGTACGCGGCGCTGCTGGCCGCGGCACGCGCCAGCCTGCGGCTGATCGACCTCGATCCGCTGGCCGCCCGCCGCCGCGTGGTGCTCGCGGCCGACGTGCCCGACGCAGCGGTGAGCCCCATGGACGATCCGCACGTCGACCCCGGCGCGGCCCGGGTGGAGCACGAGGTCCGGCTGCAGGACGTGGCGAGCGCCCACATCGACGGGGCCGACGCCGAGGACGACGTCCGGGCCGCGGTGAACGTCGTCCTCGAGGCCGACCTGGGCAGCGACGACGCACAGTTCGTCGTCGACCAGGCCGAGGGGCACGAGCTGGCCTGGTACGCCACCCAGGAGATCGGCCCGGCGCTCGAGCTCCTCTGACCGCCCCGGGCGCCCGCGGATGCGGCGCCGGGCCGCCGCCGTAAGATCACGATCCGTCCAGACGGGTTCCGGCGCGTCGTCGTGGGCGCCCGCTCCGGTGCGCTCCGCGCCGCTGCCGCGGGCCCGCACGTGCGTGTGACGTCGGGAGCGAGTGAGATGCAGTTCGGTCGGTACTACGAGGAGTTCGAGGTCGGGGCCGTCTACAAGCACTGGCCCGGGAAGACCGTCACCGAGTACGACGACCACCTCTTCTGCCTGCTGACGATGAACCACCACCCGCTGCACATGGACGTCAACTACGCGGAGAAGACCACCGACTTCGGGAAGAACGTCGTCGTCGGGAACTACGTCTACTCGCTGCTGCTGGGCATGAGCGTCCCCGACGTGTCGGGCAAGGCGATCGCCAACCTGGAGATCGAGTCGCTGCGGCACGTGGCGCCGACCTTCCACGGCGACACCATCTACGGCGAGACCACCGTGCTGGACAAGACGCCGTCGAAGTCCAAAGACGACCGCGGCGTCGTGTACGTCGAGACGATCGGCTACAAGCAGGACGGCACCGTCGTCTGCATCTTCCGCCGCAAGGTCATGGTGCCCAAGCAGTCCTACGGCGAGGCCCGCGGCGGCGAGCAGCCCGGGCGCCCGGAGCCCACGCCCCGCGGCTGAGCCGGCGCGGCCGGGGGCGTGCGGCCGGTCAGTCCGGCAGCACGCCCCAGCCGCCGAGGGTCTCCACGAGCCGCGGGGTGCACGCCAGCGCGGCCAGGGTCGCGGCGTCGGCGAAGACGGCCTCGGTGGCGTCGTCACCTGCCCGGGGGACCGGGTCCGGGTCGAGCAGCTCGCACGCGAGGTCGGCGACGTCGTAGACGACCGCCCCGGCGTCGATGCGCACCCGGCCCACCACCCGCCCGGCCCGCACCCGCAGGCCGGTCTCCTCCAGCACCTCGCGCTCCACCGCCTGCGCGGCGGTCTCACCCGGCTCCACCCGCCCGCCGGGCACCGACCACAGTCCCCGGCTGGGTTCCTGCCCCCGGCGGATCACCAGCAGCCGGCGCGCGTCGTCGTGCACGATCGCGCCCACGCACGGCACCACCGGTGGGGAGTTCTCCCGCTCGCAGGCCGCCACGTCCGCAGGCTACGCATCCGGCGACGGGCCTGCGCTTGACGATTCCGGCCGCTGCCGCGACCTTTGTCCCCGATGAGTGCCTCGCCGGTCTGCCCCCGTTGCGGCGAGCCGTTGGTCGTCCGCCACGGGTCCGAGGCCGACGCCTGGTGTCACGTGCACGGCGCGGTCACGCCGCTGCACCACACCGCGCTGGTCGCCCACGACGCGATCGCCGCGGTCACCGTCGACGCCCGCGTGCCCGCGTGGGTGCCCGACCCCGTGCCCGCGGGCTGGGCGGTCACGGGCCTGGCGTGGGGTGGTGAGCCGGGAGCGCGGGCGATCGTCGTCGACTGCGCCGGGCCCGCCCCTCTCGGCGGCTCGGCCGAGTTGGTCCTCGTCGCCGAGGAACCCGGTACCGGCGTGGGCTGCGGCTACGCCGGGCTGCCGGGTCTCGACCCCGGGGACGTCATCACCGGGCCGAGCTCCGTCGACGTCAAGGCCGCCGGTCAGCGCGCCCCGCTGTGGGCGGTGCCCACCACCGACGACCGAGCGGCCTTCGTGGGCGAGGCCTACGGCGTCTGGCTGTGGGTGGTCACCTGGCCCATGAACGCCGCCTGGCTGCTGGCCGAGCAGCTGGAGCTGCTCGACCTACGTGATCGCATCTACCCCGACCTGCCGCTCGGGCCGCCCGGGGAGCACCTGATCCCCGGCCGCTGACCGGCCGGCCCGCGGAACGACACCGGCCACGTCATGCGCGGCGCGTCGGCCGGGTGAGCCCTGGGGCCTGTGTTACTCATGGGACGAACGCGTCCGCCGCACCCGGCGGGCTGTCCGTGCAGCTCCGGTCCCCGGCACTGCCTCGCGCACTCACCCCGGAGGTGCGGTGAACCTCAAGAAGGTCCTCACCTGGCTGGTCGTCGCCTTCGTCCTGTTCTACGTGATCCAGGCACCCGAGTCCTCCGCGGAGCTGGTGCGCACCGCGGGGGTGGCGCTCGGCGACGCCGCCTCCTCCCTGGCCCAGTTCGTCGGCTCGCTGGTCTGATCCGGTGGCCGCTCCGGTCGGGCTCCCCGCCCGCGCCGCAAAGGACGTCGAGAAGTACCTGCTCGACGACGAGGACGCGGTGGTGGCGACCCGCCGGCACTGGGCGGTGCTGATCCTGCCGACGGTCACGTTCCTGCCGGTGTTCCTCGCCGGCGGCTGGCTGCTGGTCCTCGACCCGGAGAACCGGGTGACCAGCACCCTCGGCATGCTCGTGGCCCTGGGAGCGCTCCTCACGTACGCCCTGCGGCTCGGCGAGTGGCGGATGCGGCACTTCATCGTCAGCCGGCGCCGGGTGCTGCTGACCTCGGGGGTGATCGTCCGCACCGTCACGCTGCTGCCGTTGCGCCGGATCACCGACCTGACGTGGAAGGAGACCCTGTTCGGCCAGGTGCTGGGGTACGGCACCTTCCGCTTCGAGTCCGCCGGGCAGCAGCAGGCGCTGTCGGAGATCACCTTCCTCCCGCACGCCGGTGCGCTGTACCGGCAGGTGAGCGGCCTGTTGTTCACCAGCGACTGGGGCGGGGCCGCCTCCGGGGGTGACGACGAGGGCAACCCGGAGTCGCCGTCCGGTGGGCCCGTCGCCACCGGGGGCCGGAGGGACACGGAGCCGATCCCGGGCCTGCCGCCGCGCAAGCCGTGAGCGGGGACCGGCCGCCGGGGGTGGACCGCGGCGGTCTGGGGCAGGCTGACCGGTGATGCGGATCGACCTGCACACCCACTCCTCGGTGTCCGACGGCACCGACAGCCCCGGCGAGCTCCTCGCGACCGCCCGTGCCGCGGGGCTGGACGTCGTCGCCCTGACCGACCACGACACCACCGCCGGGTGGGCCGCGGCGGAGGCGGCGCGCCCTGGCGGCCTGACGGTGGTCCCCGGCATGGAGCTGTCCTGCCGGTGGTTCCCCGCCGACGAGCCGCCGATCAGCGTGCACCTGCTCGGCTACCTGTTCGACCCGTTGCACCCGGCCTTCGCCGCCGAGCGCGCCCGGCTGCGGGACGAGCGGCTGAGCCGCGCCGAGCGGATCGTGGAGGCGCTGGCCGCGGACGGGTACCCGGTCGGCTGGGCCGAGCTGGTGGCGCACGCCGACGGCGGGGTCGTCGGCCGCCCGCACATCGCCGGTGCCCTGGTGCGCGGTGGCGTCGTCGGGTCGGTGGAGGAGGCCTTCACGACGCTGCTGCACCACCGGAGCCCGTACTACGTGGCGAAGGCCGACACCGACGTCCGCCAGGGCATCGCGCTGGTGCGCGCGGCCGGTGGCGTGCCGGTCTTCGCGCACGGGCTGGCCACCAAGCGCGGCCGGGTCGTCGGCGACGACGCGGTGGCCGCCATGGCCGAGGCGGGGCTGCTCGGGCTGGAGGTCGACCATCCCGATCACAGCCAGGCGGAACGCGTCCACCTGCGCGGGCTGGCGGCCGAGCTGGACCTGGTCGTCACCGGCTCCAGCGACTACCACGGGTCGAACAAGACGACGCCGATCGGCGCCTGCACCACCGACCCCGTGCAGTTCGAGCGGCTGCTGGCTGCGGGAACCGGGACGGCGGTCCTGCGGGACTGAGCGGGATCAGCCGGTCGGGACGGTCAGCGGAGCCCGCCGCTCCTTCTCGCTGCTAGGGGAGGTTCAGCTGCCAGGAGACGCCGAAGCGGTCGTTCACCCAGCCGAAGCGGCGGCTGAAGCCGTAGTCGTCCAGCGGCATCAGCACGCCGCCGCCGTCGGAGAGACCCGCGAACAGCCGGTCGAGCTCCTCGGCCGATGCGACGTCGACGAAGATGGAGAACGACGGCGTGAAGCCGAAGGCGTGTACCGGGGGGCTGTCGAAGCAGCGGAACACCTGGCCGGCGATGGAGAAGGTGGCCTGCTGCACCGTGCCCTCCACGCCGGTGCCGTCCGCCCCGAACCGGGTGAGGGTCACGAGCTGGGCGTCGTCGAACAGCGACGTGTAGAGCTCGATCGCGCGCTCTGCGTCGCCCGTGAACATCAGGAAAGGGGTCACCTGCTCCGGCATGGTGGCAGGTTAACCGGGGGTGCCGACAGGCCCGGCCGCGAGAGCGGGCAGCGGAGGACCGGAGCGGAACGACCACCGCGGGAACGGCGACCTCAGGCGGTGAGCTGTGCCGGTCCGGCCACCCGTTCGATGCCGGCCCACACGATCGGCGAACGCCGGGCGGTGCGGGGCAGCCGCAGCGCCGCCTGCCGGAAGGCCCGCAGCGCCCCGGTCGCGGCCGCGTCGGTGAGCGCCAGGCCGGGCAGCGAGTACAGCCGGCGGGCCCACTGCGGCAGCAGCGCGACGGCCAGTACCGCCAGCCCGCCCCACGCCGGCTGGGCGGGGGTGAGGAAGCGCACCCACGTCGGCATCGGCGGCAGCACGATCAGCCGGTAGGCGTCCCGCGCGGCGGACGTGGCGGCCAGCGACGGGCGCATCCGCTCGAAGTAGCCGGCCAGCTCGCCCACCGACGCCGGCACGTCGGCCCGGTCCACCCCCACCAGTTCCGCCGTGGTGACCTGCTCGGCGACGTAGCGGTCGGCGTCGTCATCGGTCAGCACCAGCCCGGCCCGGCGGGCCGTGGTGAGCAGCGAGTCGACCTCGCAGCAGTGCACCCAGAGCAGCAGGTCCGGGTCGTCCACCCGGTACGCCCGTCCGGTGGTCTCCTCGACGGCTCCCAGCCGGCGGTGGATGCCGCGCACGCGGGCCACCGCGCGGACGGCCTCGGTGCGGGTGCCGAAGGTGACGGTGTCGACGTAGGCCGCCGTCCGGATCAGCCGGGGCCACGGGTCGTCCCGGAAGGCTCCCGAGAACCGTGCGACGCCGTCCATCGCGACCGGGTGCAGCGCCTGCAGCAGCAGGGCGCGCAGGCCGCCCACCGAGAAGGACGGGTCGGCATGGATCCGCCATGTCACGCTGTCGGGACCGAAGAACCCGAGGCGGTCCTGCTCGGCGGTCCAGTCCGCCGCTGCGGGCAACGGCGTCATGCCGCGGTCGCCGAGGTCCAGAAGTCGCAGAGCACCTCGAGGGTGCGCGGCGGGTTCTCGACGGCGGGGGAGTGGATCGAGTTGTCGATGACCTCGTGCCGCGCGCCCAGCCGCTCCGCCATGTCGGCCTGCACGTGCGGCAGCCAGGCGTCGTCGGCCTCGCCGTGCGCCACGAGCACGGGTATCCCGGTGGCCTTCAGCTCGTCCACCCGGTCGGGCTCGGCCAGCATGGCGTCGGCCATGCCCCGCAGGCCGGCCGCGGAGTTGCGGAGGAAGCGGCGGGTGTAGAACGCCCGGGTCTCCACCGGGACGGCCTGCGCCTTGGGGTCGGTCATCGACACCTGCTCGAGGGTCTCGTGCACCAGCGGCACCCCGCCGGCGTCCAGCAGCGGCCCCAGGTGGTCCAGCAGCTCCGCGCGGCGCCCGGTGAGCCGGGAGGGGCCCGAGCCGAGCAGCGTGAAGCTGGTGAACAGCTGCGGCTCGGCGAGGACGGCCGCGCGCGTGACCAGCCCGCCGAAGCTGTGGCCGACGAGGTGCAGCGTCTGCCCGGACTCGTCCTGGAGGACCCGTGCGACGGCCACGACGTCACCGGCCAGGATCTCCACGGAGTACTCGGCCTGGTCGTCCGGGCCGGGCGACTCGTACTGCCCGCGCTGGTCCAGCGCCACGACGCGGTAGCCCCTCTCGCACAGCGGCCGCAGGAGGGGCGCGAAGTCCTCCTTGCTGCCGGTGTACCCGGCCACCATCAGCACCGTGCCGCGCTCGGCGTCGCCGCCGGTGTCGAGCGCGGCCAGCGGCCCGGCCCCGCCGGGGAAGGTCCGCGACCCGGCGTCGTGGTGGGCGAGCTGGCGCAGGTCGTCGGGGGCGATGGCGAACGGCACGGACGGGGCATCGGGACCGCCGGGCATGACCATGGATCCCAGTGAACCTCGATCGCGGCGGATGCGCCGCAGCGGGGGGCGGTGGCGCTCAGCCGTAGGCGAGGACCCGGTCGGGCAGGCGGAGGACCACCGTGCGGCCGACGACGGTGGCCGTGCCGCCCGAGGGCAGGCCCGTTCCGGCCGACCGGCCCACCTCGTCGCCGGTGACGGGGTCCCGGTACACGAAGCCGTCGGCCGTGGGCACCGCCAGGACGGGGACGTCGTCCCCGCTGGTGGCCGGTTCTCCGGGCAGCCCGATGGCCGGCACCTCCCACAGCCGTCCCGCCGACGCCGGATCCAGGGCGGTGAGCCTCCCGTCGGCCCGGACCAGGACCGCCCCGTCGGCGGCCTGCAGGTCCGCCGCCCGGTCCCGCCCGGCCTCGAGCGTCGTCAGCAGGCGCCCGTCCGTGGCGGACAGCAACCGGATCTCGGACCCAACCTGCACGCCCACGAGCGAGTCGGCGCCGAGCAGCCGCACGTCCTCGCCGCCGGACGTGAGGACGTCGCGGGTCCAGTGCACCGTGCCGTCGAAGCCGTCCAGCAGCCGTAGCTGTGGTGCGGCTGCCCCCTCGCACTGCTGCAGCACCGCGACCCCCGTGTCACCGGCGTCGGAGCCCAGGAGTTCGCAGCCGTCCGGCGCGGCGTAGCGCCAGCGGGTGTTGTTGCCGGTCGGATCGAGCGTCACCACCCCCGTGGGGCTGTGCGCCAGCACGATCCGGTCGGTGGAGGACAGGGTCGCGTCGGGGCGGAAGTCGACGTTCCGGGTCCACGCGCGCACGCCGGTGCCGGCGTCGAGGGCGACCGCTTCGTCGCACCGGTCCTCGGTGCGGAAGACGGCGACCGCCAGCCCGTCAGTGGCGGTGAGCCCGCACAGCCACGCGTTGTCGCGGGTGTAGTGCCAGGCGGTGTCGCCGGTCGCGGGGTCCAACGCCCGGATGCCGTGGGCGGAGCCGAGCAGCACCCGCCCGCCCTCCACCACGTCCTCCGGCACGGGGCCGCCCGGGGTGGACCACGCTTCGGAGACGGCTCCGGCCGGCGTCCCCTCGGGGACGTCGGCCGGAGGCGCGGTGGTGCTGTCGGTGGCGGCCGCGTCGGAGCCCCGCCAGAGCAGGACGGCGACGACGGCCAGCGCGACGGTGGCCGCCGTCCAGGTCCAGACCCGCAGCGGTGGGCCCTTCATTCCGGCGACCGCCGGGGTCAGTCGCCGGCGGACTCGGCGCCCGAGCCGCTGCCGGAGCCCTCGCCGGAGCTGCCGCGGCCGGCGCCACCACGGCGACGGCGACGCCGACGCGGCTTCGTGCCCTCGCCCGAGCCCTCGGCACCGTCGGCGGCCGGAGCCGCGGACGCCGCGTCGGCCGCGGCGTCGCCGGAGCCGGCACTGCTGCGGGTGCGACGGCGCGGGCGGCTCTTCCCGGCCCCCGCGGGCTTGTCCTCGTCGACCGTTCGGCCGCTCGGGCCGCGGGAGTCGCCGCCGCGGCCGGCCGGGCGGTTGCGCTTCCCGGTCTCGCCGAGGTCCTCGAGGGTCTCGGCCTCCAGACCCTCGCGGGTGCGCTGCGAGCGGGGCAGCCGGCCCCTGGCGCTCTCGGGGACGTCGAGGTCGGTGTAGACCCACGGTGAGGTGGAGTAGGTCTCCGGCGGGTCGTCGAAGCCGAGGTCGAGCGCCTTGTTGATCAGCTGCCACCGGGGGATGTCGTCCCAGTCGACCAGCGTGACCGCGACGCCCGTGCTGCCGGCGCGGCCGGTGCGGCCGATCCGGTGCACGTAGGTCTTCTCGTCCTCGGGGCACTGGTAGTTCACGACGTGGCTGACGCCGGTGACGTCGATGCCGCGGGCGGCGACGTCCGTGGCCACCAGGACGTCGACCTTGCCGCTCCGGAAGGCGCGCAGCGCCTGCTCGCGGGCGCCCTGGCCGAGGTCGCCGTGCACGGCAGCCGCGGCGAACCCGCGATCGACGAGCTCGTCGGCGACCTTCTGCGCGGTGCGCTTGGTGCGGCAGAACACCATGACCAGGCCGCGGTCACGGGACTGCAGGACGCGGGAGAGCAGCTCGGGCTTGTCCAGGTTGTGCGCCCGGTAGATGAACTGCGTCGTCTGCGGGACCGTCGAGCCCTCGTCGTTGCCGTGGGCGCGGATGTGCGTGGGCTGGGTCATGAACGACCGGGACAACGTCACGATCGGGCCGGGCATCGTCGCGGAGAAGAGCATCGTCTGCCGCTTCTCCGGGACCATCGCGAGGATCCGCTCGATGTCGGGCAGGAAGCCCAGGTCGAGCATCTCGTCGGCCTCGTCCAGGACGAGGACCTTCACCTTGCCCAGGATCAGGTCGCCCCGCTGGGCCAGGTCCAGCAGTCGCCCGGGCGTGCCGACGACGATCTCGACGCCCTTCTGCAGCGACTCGACCTGCGGCTCGAACGCGCGCCCGCCGTAGATGGCCTGCACGCGGATGCCCCGCTTGGCGCCGGCGGCGCCCAGGTCGCGCGAGACCTGCACGCACAGCTCACGGGTGGGGACGACGACCAGCGCCTGCGGCACCCCGTCGCCGCTCTCGGCCGGCGGGCTGACCCGCTGCAGCATCGGGACGCCGAAGCCCAGCGTCTTGCCGGTGCCGGTGCGCGCCTGACCGATGAGGTCGTTGCCCGCCAGGGCCAGCGGGAGGGTCAGCTCCTGGATGGCGAAGGTGCGGTGGATGCCGACCTCGGCCAGGGCGGCCACGATGTCGGGGTGGACGTCGAAGTCGCTGAACAGCGGGCTGTCGGGGGCCACGGGGGCGCCGCCGAGCTCCTCGACGGCCTGCTCGAGCTCCTCGGGAGCGGGGGCGCCGGTCTCGGCCCGGTCGAGCTCGGGGGCGGCGGTGTCGGTGGTGTTCGTGTCGGTGGAGGTCAGTGCTCTCGCCTCTGGTCGGCTGGGGGACCGGCTCCGGCGGCGGTGCCGCCTCGCGCCTGTCCGCGGTCGGATGTCGCGGGATGAGTTCCAGCGCCGACTCGGCCAGCAGACCGGGCGTCGAACACGTCCGGGGACGGCCCCAGGGGCGTCGTCCAGCGGTCGTCAGCGCACAGATACACGAGCGCGCCCGGAGGCACGCCGATTCCCATGCTAGCGCGGGCAGCGGTTAGCCTCTCGGCGGCGCGCTCCCTGCCGTCGGTCGGATCACTCCTCCGGGGGCACGCGTGCCCCGCCGCCGAGCCTCAGGAGATGCCGTGCCCCCGGTCCCCCACACGGCGGTCGCCGACCTGCTGGGCGCGCTGGCCTACGCCGAGCTCACCGCCTTCGACCGGCTGGCGGAGGACGCCCGCATGGCGCCGACGCTCACCGGCCGCGCCTCGCTGGCCCGCATGGCCGCGGCCGAGATCGCCCACCACGTGCAGCTGAGCGCCCGGCTGACCGAGCTCGGTGTCGACCCGGCCGCTGCCATGGCCCCGTTCGTGTCGGCCCTGGACACCTTCCACGAGAGCACCCGGCCCAGCACCTGGCTGGAGGGGCTGGTGAAGGCCTACGTCGGCGACGGGCTGGCCACCGACTTCTACCGGGAGATCGCCGGCTTCCTCCCCGAGCCCGACCGCAGCCTGGTGCTGGACGTGCTCGCCGACACCGGCCACGCCGACTTCGCCGTCCGCGAGGTCCGCGCGGCGATCGCCGCCGACCGGAAGGTCGCCGGCCGGCTGGCGCTGTGGGGACGGCGGCTCGTCGGCGAGGCGATGACGCGCTCGCAGGCGGTCATCGCCGAGCACGACCGGCTCGCGGACCTCATCGTCTCCGGCACCGGCGACCTCTCGGGGATCGGCCGGCTGATCGAACGCATCACCGACGCCCACACCGAGCGGATGAAGGCGCTGGGGCTGAACCCATGACGCGATGACACTGCGGTCCTCCGGACCGCACCGCGGGCTATGACGTCGCGGTCCTCCGGACCGCACCGCGATCAACGGCCGTTCCCCTGCTGCGTGGAGCCGATCCGTCGCCCCGCGTGGGGAGCCTCCGGCCCCGCCCCGCGAGGCGACCCTCACAGGGCGCCTCGAGTCTGGATACGCGAACGGGGCGCCACCGCAGCTGCGGTGACGCCCCGTCGTGCTGTGCGCTGGCTCAGCCGGTGGCGCCACCGGCGATGAAGCCGACGCGACGCTGGTCGGCCTGCGCGATCTCCACGTAGGCGATGCGGTCGACGGGGACGAGAACCTGACGGCCCCGCTCGTCGACCAGGGTGAGCAGGCCGTCCTTGGTCGAGCCCGACATGGCCTTGGCCACCTCGGCCGCGATCTCGTCGGGGGACTTGGGGCTGTCGATGACCAGCTCCTTGGGCGAGTGCTGGACGCCGATCTTGACTTCCACGTAGGCGATGCCTCCTCGGTTCGCGCGACTGTCCCCAACGCTAGTCCAGAGGGCGGCGGCGGGACCGGCCGAGCGGGTGCGCCGTCAGCGAACGCCGCCTCAGACTCAGGACGGGAGCGGATCGCCGTCCACGCGGGGGAAACCGGAGATGCCACGCCAGGCCAGCGCGGACATCAGCGCGACCGCCTCGTCCCGCGAGACGGTGCCCTTGCGGGGCAGCCACCAGCGGGCGCTGCTCTCGGCCAGGCCGGACAGGCCGGACGCCAGCAGCAGCGCGCGCTCGGGGTCGGCGCCGGTGTCGGCGGCGATGACGCCGGCGATCGCTTCGACGCACACCCGCGTGCCGCGGTCGACGATCGCCCGGACGTCGTCGTCGTTGCGCAGGTCGGACTCGAAGACGAGACGGAAGGCCTCGCCGTCGGCGTCGATGAAGTCGAAGTAGGCGCCGACGGCGGCGTCGACCCGGGCGCGGTTGTCATCGGTGCCGCCCATCGCCGCGGCCACCCGGTCGGCCAGCCCGGAGACGTGCTCCTCCAGCAGCGCCAGGTACAGCTCCCGCTTGCCGGGGAAGTGCTGGTACAGCACCGGCTTGCTGACGCCGGCGCGGACGGCGATGTCGTCCATGGCGGCGGCGTGGAAGCCCTGCGCGACGAAGACGTCCTGCGCGGCCCGGAGCAGCTGGAGTCGACGGGCGCCGCGCGGCAGTCGGGACGTGCGCCGGCCGGCCGCGGCGGGGAGTGAGGGCTGCATGGCAGGGGAGATGCTACCGACGGGTCCGGGCCCCGCAGCACACGTGCCATGCAGCGTTACGGTCGGGGCGATGTCCGACGCCCCGCTGTCGCCGACCCCGCTGCCACCGCTGGACGCCGCGCTGCCGCCCTGGCCGGGCGAGGAGGTCCCCGTCCGCGGGGGAGCGCTCTTCGTCCGGCGGACCCCGTGGCGGGGGCCGGTCGAGGGGGAGTCGGCCGACGGCGCGCCGCGGGAGCGGGCGCTGTACGTGCACGGGCTCGGCGGCGCCTCCACCAACTGGACCGATCTGGCCGCGCTGCTCGCCGTCCGCTTCGACGGCTGGGCCGTGGACCTGCCCGGGTTCGGCCGCTCCCAGCCCCCGCCGCGCGGGCGGTACTCCATCCGCGGTCACGTGCGCGCCGTCGTCGACGTCCTCGAGCACGTCGCCGCCGAGCCCGGGGAGGGCTCCGGCCGCCCGGTGCACCTGGTCGGCAACTCCCTCGGCGGACTGGTGAGCCTCCTGGTGGCCGTTTCCCGGCCCGACCTGGTCGCGACCCTCACCCTGGTGTCTCCGGCGATGCCGGTCTACCGCGTCCCGCCGGCGTTCAGCCGGGCGCTGCTGCTGCTCCTGGTGCCCGGGGTGCCCACGCTGGCCGAACGACGGCTGGCGGGCGTGTCCCCCGAGCAGAGCGTCCGGTCGATGGTGCGGGTCTGCTTCGGGAACCCCGACGCGGTCCCCGTCACACGGATCGAGCAGGCGCTGGAGGAGATGCGGGAGCGTGCCGGGCAGCCGTGGGCCGACCGGGCCCTGGCGCGGAGCATGCGCGGGTTGATCACCTCCTACCTCCGCCTGGGTCCGGCCAACGCCTGGCGGGCTGCCCGGGGGCTGCGGATGCCGACCCTCGTGGTGTGGGGCAGCCGCGACCGGCTGGTCGACCCGGCGCTGGCCCCACGGCTGGCCGCGGCCGTGCCGGACAGCCGCCTCCTGGTGATCGAGGGGGTGGGACACGTGGCCATGCTGGAAGCCGCGGAGCCGACCGCCCGGGCGGTGCTGGCGATGGTGGAGGAGGAGGCGGGCCGACCGGACGCCGCTCCTTCCCCGGCTGCTGCCGACACGCCACGCAGCGTGAGACCCTGAGGGACCGGGGGGCGGCGGCGAGGCAGGAGGACGACGGGTGGGCGGACGTCTGACCGATGGCCGCCGGACGGCATCCCAGGATCCGATGGCCGCACGCAGCCGGTTCGTTCCGCCCACCGCCGGCCGCAGCCCTGCGCCGGCCGGCCGGGTCCGCCGGTTCGCCCGGCGCTACGGATGGCGGGCCTACGCCATCCCCTTGCTGGCCCTCGCCACGATCGCCGTCCTCGTCGACCTGGCCGTCAACCCACCCGTGCCGGCGCCGGCGGCGAGCAGCGAGCCCGGTGCGGCGCCACCGTCGGCCATGGAGGTGGCACCGATCCCGCCGGTCCCTCCGGCGGAGCCGGCCGCTCCCGCCGAGGGTGACGCCGGGCCGACGGAGACGGCGCCGCCGGCGACCGTGGAGGAGTACGTCGAGCAGGGCGCGGGCACGCTGTCCGTCGTCGACGGCGGCTCGGACGTGCTCGGCAGCGGAGCGCTGCAGCGCTTCGTCGTCGAGGTGGAGGACGGCATCGGCGTCGACGGCGCCGCGTTCGCCGAGGCCGTGACGACGACCCTCGCCGATCCCCGGTCGTGGGGCAACGGCGGCCGGATGTCCTTCCAGCGGGTCGGCGCGGCGGAGGCCGCGGCCGGCCAGTACGAATTCCGGGTGAGCCTGGTGAGCCCGGGCAGCATGGAGACCTACTGCCCGGGTGTGGGCACCGGCGGCTACACCTCCTGCCGGTACGGCGAGCGTGCGGTCATCAACCTCGCCCGCTGGGCCACGGCGGTCCCGCACTACGACGGCGACCTGGCCACCTACCGGCCGTACGTCATCAACCACGAGGTCGGGCACGCCCTCGGCAACGGGCACCAGCCCTGCCCGGGGCCGGGCCAGCTCGCCCCGGTCATGCAGCAGCAGACGCTCGGGCTCGAGGGCTGCGTGAAGAACGCCTGGCCGTACCCGTAGTCGCCGTCCGGAGCCGACGGAGCGCGCGAGTGCGCAGTTCTGAGCGCGCGAACTGAGCATTCGCGCACACGATCGGGTGCTCCGCCGGCGCGATGGCCGCCGTCCGTCGGGAAGAGGTCGGCCTGGCACGCTGTTGTGCACACGAACGCCGGCCCGCGACGAGGGGCCGCTGTCCGCGACATGAAGGAGCAAGCGTGTCCCTGCCACCCCTGGTGGAGCCCGCGGCCGACCTGTCCATCGACGAGGTCCGCCGGTACAGCCGCCACCTGATCATCCCCGACGTCGGGATGGACGGGCAGAAGCGTCTGAAGAACGCCAAGGTGCTCGCCGTCGGCGCCGGTGGGCTCGGATCGCCGGTGCTCATGTACCTGGCCGCGGCCGGTGTCGGCACGCTCGGCATCGTCGAGTTCGACACCGTCGACGAGTCGAACCTGCAGCGCCAGATCATCCACGGGCAGTCCGACGTGGGCCGGTCGAAGGCCGAGAGCGCGCGCGACTCCATCAAGGAGATCAACCCGCTGATCGACGTCCGCCTGCACGAGACGCGGCTGGACAGCGAAAACGTGCTCGACATCTTCAGCCAGTACGACCTGATCGTCGACGGCACCGACAACTTCGCCACGCGCTACCTGGTCAACGACGCGTGCGTGCTGCTGGACAAGCCCTACGTGTGGGGCTCGATCTACCGGTTCGACGGCCAGGTCTCGGTCTTCTGGAACGAGCACGGCCCCAACTACCGCGACCTCTACCCGGTGCCCCCGCCGCCCGGCATGGTCCCCAGCTGCGCCGAGGGCGGCGTGCTCGGCGTCCTCTGCGCCACGGTCGGCGCCATCCAGGCCACCGAGGCGGTCAAGCTCATCACCGGCATCGGCGAGACGCTGCTCGGCCGGCTCATGGTCTACGACGCCCTGGAGATGACCTTCCGCACGATCAAGGTGCGCAAGGACCCCGAGGGTGAGCCGATCACCGGGCTCATCGACTACGAGGCGTTCTGCGGCGTCGTGTCCGAGGAGGCGCAGGAGGCGGCCGCCGGCTCGACGATCACCGTCGACGAGCTCAAGGACATGATGGACGCCGGCAAGGACTTCGAGCTGATCGACGTCCGAGAGCCGAACGAGTACGAGATCGTCTCGATCCCGGGCGCGAAGCTGATCCCCAAGGACGAGATCCTCTCCGGCCGGGCGCTCGCGTCCCTGCCGCAGGACAGGCCGATCGTCATCCACTGCAAGACCGGCGTCCGTTCCGCCGAGGCGCTGGCCGCGGTCAAGAACGCCGGTTTCAAGGACGCCGTGCACGTCCAGGGCGGCGTGACGGCGTGGGCCACGCGGATCGACAAGGCGTTGCCGACGTACTGATCCGCAGCTGACCTGGGTTGTGCCCGAGGGCCCGGTCGGCCTCTCTCCGGAGAGGCGGGCCGGGCCCTCGGCATGTTCACTTCTCCCATGTCCGACTTCTCGCCCGTGGAGCTCCTCGAGCTCTTCCAGCGTGCCCAGAACCAGTTCACCGACCGGGTCGACGCCGTCGAGCCGGACCGCTGGGAGGACCGGGCGCTGCCGGAGTGGACGGTCGCCGACCTCGTGGCGCACCTGGTCAGCGAGCAGCTGTGGGTGCCGCCGCTGATGGCCGGTGAGCCCTACGCCGAGGGCCGCTTCCCGGACGAGACCGGTGACCTGCTCGGCAACGACCCGTTGCTCGGCTGGGAGTCCGCTGCCGACGGTGCGCTGTCGGCCTTCGCCGAGGACGAGGGCCTGGTGCGGACGGTGCACCTGACCCGGGGGCCCACGCCCAGCTACGAGTACATCTTCGAGATGACCGTCGACCTCACCGTGCACGCCTGGGACCTGGCGCACGCCACCGGCGGCGACACGGAGCTGGACGGCGAGCTGGTGACCGCGGCGCTCGTCTACGCCGAGCGGCTGCCCGAGGACGGCGTCCCGGGTCTGTTCGGTCCGCCGCTGGACGTCTCCGCCGCCGCGGATCCGCAGACGCGGCTGCTGGCGCGGTTCGGCCGCAAGGCGACCTGACCGCGCCGCTCCCGGGACGTCCTCCGGTGGCGGGCGTGTCGCTGTTCCGGATGGGTGCTCGCGGGACGACGCTTGCCATGATCTGCGGGTGGCCCGCCCTCCCTCCGCGAGGGATTTCGCGCAGGACGTCGACGAGGCGGTGTTCGACGCCGTCGAGGACATCCCGCCCGGCCGGGTCAGCACCTACGGTGCGATCGGCCGGCTGATCGGCGTCGGCCCGCGGCGGGTCGCGCGGGCGCTGTCACAGGGCGGGGGAGCGGTGCCCTGGTACCGGGTCGTGCGGGCCGACGGCTCGATGGCCGAGCCGGTACGGGCGCGGCAGGCGGAACTGCTCGCGGCCGAGGGGGTGCCGATGCGCAACGGCCGCGTCGACCTCGCCGCCGTCGTCTGGCCGTGAACGGCCGGGCGGCGCCGGCCGATGTGCGCGGCGAGCTTCAGTTCCCCGCGGAGCTTGCCGATCGTCCCTGCATGAACACGATGGCATGCCGGGCGGTCGCCCAGGCCGGGCTCGTCGCCGGAACCGCCTCCCTGGACGAGGAGCGGGCCTTCCCGCTCCTGCTGGTCGCAGGCTGGCTCACCACGGCGGCCGACCTCATGCTCGAGCAGGCGCTCCTCGACTCGCTGGCCTGATCCGCCCGGCCCACCTGCCGCGTCCGGCGCGGGAACGTCGTACCCCCGTGCTTCCATCGAGGGGTGGCACAGCGCGGGGGTGACGGCAGACCGGTCTACCGGTTGCTGCCCGGTCAGGTGCCGGGCACCACGGCGCCGGTCCTCGACCCGACGCAGCAGGCGGTCGTCGACCATCCCGGTGGCCCGCTGCTGGTCCTGGCCGGTCCCGGCACGGGCAAGACGACGACGATCGTCGAGGCGGTCGCCGGCCGGATCGACGCCGGGATCGACCCCGAGCAGATCCTCGTCCTGACGTTCAGCCGCAAGGCCGCCGCCGAGCTGCGCACCCGCATCACCTCCCGGGTCGCCCGCACCATCCGCGAGCCGCTGGCGCGCACCTTCCACTCCTACGCCTACGGCGTCCTCCGTCGCGCTGCCGTGCTCCGGGGCGATCCGCCGCCGCGGCTGCTCACCTCCGCCGAGCAGGACGCCGTCGTGGCCGAGCTGCTGCGCGGCGACGCCGAGGGCGTCGGCACGGTGCGCTGGCCCGACGACCTCGCACCGGCGCTGGGCACCGAGGGTTTCCGGGCGGAGCTGCGCGAGCTGCTGATGCGTGCCACCGAGCGCGGGGTCGGCTCCGCGCAGCTGGCCGCCTGGGGGCGGGAGACCGGCAACGAGCACTGGGTGCATGCCGCGGCCTTCCAGCAGCAGTACGAGAACGTCAGCGACTTCTGGGTGGCGTCCCGCGGTGACGCATCCGGGTACGACCCGGCCGAGCTGGTCCGCCAGGCCATCCTCGAGCTCAGCGACGACCCCGAGCTGCTGCGCCAGGAGCGGGAGCGCGCCCGCTGGCTGTTCGTCGACGAGTACCAGGACACCGACCCCGCGCAGGTCGAGCTGCTGGAGCTGCTGGCCGGGGGCGGCGCCAACCTGGTGGCCGTCGGTGACCCCGACCAGTCCATCTACGCCTTCCGCGGCGCGGAACCGCGCGGCATCGTGGAGTTCCCCGATCGTTTCCGGCACACCGACGGCCGCCCGGCCGGCCGGCTCTCCCTGGGGGTGTGCCGCCGGTCGGGTGCGGAGCTGCTGCGGGTCAGCCGGCAGGTGGCCGACGGGCTGCCGGGGCCGTGGGAACACCGCCGGCTGGCCGCCGGCGAGGGCACGCCACCCGGCGAGGCCGCGGTGCACGTCTTCGGCTCCACGGCGGTGGAGGCGGCCTACGTCGCCGACGTGCTGCGGCGGGCCCACCTGCTCGACGGCGTCCCGTGGTCGGAGATGGCCGTCGTCGTCCGCACGGCCGCGGTGCTGGGTCCCTTCCGGCGGGCGCTCGCCTCGGCCGGGGTGCCGGTCACCGTCTCCACCGACGACCTGCCGCTGGCCGCCCAGCCCGCGGTGGCCCCCTTCCTCCACACCCTCACGGCATTGCTGCCGGGGCCGGACGGCGAACCGGCCGGCCTCGACGAGCCGGCGGCCGAGGCACTGCTGGCCTCGCCGCTCGGTGGGGCCACCGTGCTGGACCTCCGCCGGCTGCGCCGCGCGGTGCGCATCGCGCTGGCCAGACAGGGCATCGATGCCGCTGAGCGCGGCGCGCCGCTGGCGATGGCGCTGGCCGACGACGCGCTCCTGGAGGCGCTGCCCGAGCACGTCGCCCGCCCGGCGGTGCGGGTGGCCGCGGTGATGGCCGCCGGACGGCTGGCGCTGGCGCTGGACGGCACCGTGGAGGACGTGCTGTGGGCGATGTGGCAGCGCAGCGGGCTGGCGTCACGGTGGGCGCGGGCCAGTGCCGCCGGGGGGCCGCCGGGCGCCGTCGCCGACCGCGATCTCGACGCCGTCGTCGCGCTCTTCGACGCCGCTGCCGGCTTCGTCGACCGGCTGCCCTCGGCCGACGTGCGGGCCTTCGTCGCGCACCTGTCGGCGCAGGAGCTGCCCGGCGACACCGGCGCCGCGCGGGCGGTTCCCGGCGAGACGGTGCGGCTGCTCACCGCGCACGCCGCCAAGGGCCTGGAGTGGGAGCTGGTCTGCGTCTCCGGGGTGCAGGAGGCCGTCTGGCCCGACCTACGGGAACGGGCGTCGCTGCTGGGGGCCGAGGTCCTGGTCGAGAAGGCCGCCGGCATCGACGGTGCCCGTACCGACCGCCGCGCCCTCGCGCTCGCCGAGGAGCGCCGCCTGTTCTACGTCGCCTGCACCCGCGCCCGCCGCCGGCTCCTGGTCACCGCCGTCGAGGGTGCACTCGACGGCGCCGACGCCGGCGCGACCGCCTCCCGGTTCCTGGACCTGGTCGAGCCGCCCCCGGCCGACGGCCGTCCGCTCACCGAGCTGCCGCGGGCGCTGACGCTGTCCGCGCTGGTGGCGGAGCTGCGGCGCGCGCTGACCGATCCGCATACCCCGGCGCCCCGTCGCTCGGCGGCGGCTTCGGTGCTGCGCCGGCTCGCCGACGACGGCGTGCCCGGCGCCGCTCCCGCCCGCTGGTGGGGGCTGGCGCCGCTGTCCGACGACGCCCCGCTGGTGCCGGAGGAGCAGCCGGTGCGGGTGCGGCCCTCCGCCATCGAGACCTTCCAGAAGTGCCCCCTGCGCTGGGTGCTCGGGGCGGTCGGCGCGGAGGCCTCGGCCGACGCCACCCGCACCGTCGGCACGGCGGTGCACGCGGTCGCCCAGCAGGTCGCCGAAGGGCTGCCCGCCACCGACGCACGGGCGGTCCTGGACGCCGAGCTCGACCAGCTCGACCTCGGGCCCGGGTGGGCCGACCAGCGGCAGCGCGTCCAGGCCCAGGACATGCTCGTCCGCTTCCTGCGCTGGCATGCCGCCAACAGCCGGGAGCTCCTCGCCGCCGAGGGCAACGTCGACGTCGTCGTCGGGCGGGCGCGCATCCGCGGTCAGGTGGACCGGCTCGAGCGCGACGCCGAGGGGCGCCTGGTCGTCGTCGACCTCAAGACCGGCAAGACGGCCGTCAGGAACACCGAGGAGCACGGCCAGCTCGCCGCCTACCAGGTGGCCATCGCCGCCGGCGGCTTCGCCGAGCACGGCACCGTGCCGGGTGGCGCCGCCCTGCTGCAGGTGGGTACCGGCGCCAAGGCCAAGGAGCAGCACCAGGAGCCGCTGCCCGCCGACGTCCCGCTGGACCAGACGTGGGCCGGGCAGCTCGTGGCCGAGGTGGGCGACGGCATGGGGGCCGGCACCTTCGAGGTCCGCACCGGCGCCCACTGCTCCCGTTGCCCGGCCCGGCGGAGCTGCCCGCTGCAGGAGCGCGGACGGCAGGTGACCGGATGAGCCGCGGACCCGACGACGGGCAGCTCTCCTTCGACGACCTGCTCGCCGGCACCCCGGCCGAGCAGCCGGCCCCGCGCCGCGTGCTCACCCCGGCCGAGGTCGCCGCGCGCTGCGGGCTCTCCTACGCGCCGTCCGACGAGCAGGCCGGAGTGGTGTCGGCACCGGCCGACCGGCCGCTGGTCGTCGTCGCCGGGGCCGGATCGGGCAAGACGGAGACGATGGCCGCGCGGGTGTCGTACCTGGTGGCCAACCGGATCGTCGAACCCGAGGCGATCCTCGGCCTCACCTTCACCCGCAAGGCCGCCAGCGAGCTCAACGAGCGGATCCGGCTGCGGCTGGGTGCGCTCGCCCGCCACCCGGACACCGAGCCGGACCTACGGGAACGGCTGGCGATCGCCCAGCCCACGGTGGCGACCTACCACGGGTACGCGGCGGCGCTGGTCGCCGAGCACGGGCTCCGGATCGGCATCGAACCCGGCGCGGGCGTCCTCGGCCCGGCCATGTGCTGGGGTCAGGCCACGACGGCGGTGGCCGCCTGGACCGGCGACATGTCCGACGTCCCGCTCTCGCTGCTCACCACCGTCGAGGACGTGCTGGCGCTGGCCGCCGAGATGGGCGAGCACGACGTCACTCCCGCCGCCCTGCGCACCTGGACGGCGCGGCTCGAGCAGCAGATCGCCGGCTACCCCGACGCCCCGAAGAAGAAGGGGGTCTACGCCGCGGTCGCCGAGATGCTCGCCCGGCAGCGGGCCCGGGTGGCGCTGCTGCCGCTGGTCGAGGCGTTCGAGGCGCGCAAGCGGGCGATGGGCTCGATCGACTATGCCGACCAGGTGTCCTACGCCGCGCGGATCGCCGTCGCCTCCCCGGAGGTGGGCCGGCGGGAGCGCACCCGCTGGAAGGTGGTCCTGCTCGACGAGTACCAGGACACCAGCGTCGGCCAGCTGCGGATGCTCGAGGCGCTCTTCGGCGGCGACAGCGGCCACCCGGTGCTGGCCGTCGGCGACCCCCGGCAGTCCATCTACGGGTGGCGCGGAGCGTCGGCCGGCACGATCGAGCGGTTCGCCCGCACCTTCCCCGGCAAGCCGGGCCGCCGGGCCGAGCGGCTGACCCTGGCCACCAGCTGGCGCAACGACGAGGCGGTGCTGGCCGTCGCCAACGCCGTCTCCGGGATGCTGCCGGAGCCGGCCCACCCGCTGCCCGACCTGGCACCGGCGCCCACCGCCGGACGTGGCTCGGTGACCGTCGGGTTGTACGAGACCGTCGCCGACGAGACCGTCGCGCTGGCCGACCGGTTGGCGCAGGCCTGGCATTCAGGACTCGGGGATACCGGTCGTCCCGAGTGGGCCCCGGAGGGGTCCGCGCAGGGACGACGCAGCGGCTCCGCTGAGCACGGGGACGGCACCTGGCCGCGGTGCGGTCGGGAGGACCGCGAGGTGCAGAGCCCGCCGTCGATGGCGGTGCTGGTGCGCACCCGCAAGCAGCTGCCGGGGATCGCCGCGGCGCTGCGCGAGCGCGGGCTGCCCGTCGAGGTGGTGGGCCTCGGCGGGCTGCTCGAGGTGCCCGAGGTCTCCGACGTGGTCGCCACCCTCACCGTGCTCGTCGACCCGACCGCCGGGGACGCCATGGGCCGGCTGCTGACCGGGGCGCGCTGGCGGATCGGCCCGCGTGACCTCGCGGCACTCGAGGCGCGGGCCCGGGCACTGGTGCACTCCCGCAGGCCCGCCCGCCCGGCGGAGGGCGAGCCCGCGGACCCGGCAGCGCCCGAGCCCCCGCAGGAACGCGGCAGCATCGTGGAGGCGCTGGACGACCTCGGGGACGCCGAGCAGTACTCACCCGCCGGCTACCGCCGGCTGCGCCGGCTGGGCGGCGAGCTCGCGTACCTGCGCGGCCGGATCGGGGAGTCGCTGCCCGACCTGGTCGACGAGGTGGCCCGCACGCTGGGGCTGGAGACCGAGCTGGCCAGCGCCCCCGGGGTCAGCCCGGCCGGGGCGCGGGCGCACCTGGATGCGCTGCACGGGGTGGCCGCGGAGTTCACCGAGCTGGCCGAACTGCCGTCGCTGCCGGCGTTCCTGGGATACCTGCGCGACGCCGAGGAGCGGGAGCGCGGTTTGGAGCCGGGGGAGGTGGCGGTCAACCCGGAGGCCGTCCAGCTGCTCACCGGACACTCCGCCAAGGGGCTGGAGTGGGACGTCGTCGCCGTGCCGGGGATGACCGTCGACCAGTTCCCGGCGCGGTCCAACGCCAGCGACTCCTGGATCAAGGACTCGGGCGCCGTCCCGGTCGACCTGCGGCTGACCGACCGCGAGGAGCTGCCCAGGATGCGGCTGCCCGTGCCCGGGTCCGGGGACCAGGCGGTGGTGCGCGATGCGCTGGAGGAGTACGTCGAGGACTGGAAGGACTTCGGCCGGGACGAGGAGATCCGGCTGGGGTACGTCGCCGTCACGCGCGCCAAGCGGCTGCTGCTGTGCTCGGGCAGCTGGTGGCGCGACGGGATCAAGCCGTGCGGGCCGTCGTCCCTGCTGCACACCGCCAAGGAGGCCTGCGAGGCCGGCGCCGGCAGCGTCGTGCACTGGGCGCCCGCACCCGAGGACGGCGCGACCAACCCGGCGCTGGAGGAGTGGCCGGTCGGTCAGTGGCCGGCCGACCCGCTGTCGGAGCCGCGCCGTCGCGCCCTGACCGCGGCGGCCCAGCTGGTCGAGGGCGCCGCGCCGCACCCGCTGGATCCGGAGCTCGCCCTCGGCGAACCGGACGAGCTCGTCGCCTCCTGGGTGCGCGATGCCGACCTGCTGCTCCGCGAACGCGCGGTCGCGGCGAGCCCCACGGTCGAGGTGCCGCTGCCCTCGCACCTGTCGGTCTCGGCGCTGGTCACGTTGCGCCGCGACCCCGGTGAACTGGCCCGGCGGCTGCGCCGCCCGATGCCCGCCGCACCCGCACCACAGGCCCGGCGGGGCACCGCGTTCCACGCCTGGCTGGAGGAGCGGTTCGGTGCCGCGCGGCTGGTCGACCTCGACGAGCTGCCCGGCTCCGGTGACGAGCTGGCTGCGCCCGACGACCAGCTGGAGGAGCTGCGCGCGGCGTTCCTCGGCAGCGAGTGGGCCGACCGCCAGCCGCTCGAGGTCGAGGTGCCGTTCGAGACCCCCCTCGGCCCGCTGACCCTGCGGGGCCGGATCGACGCCGTCTTCCAGCGCGAGGACGGCGGCTACGAGGTCATCGACTGGAAGACCGGGCCACCGCCGACCGGTGGCGACCTCGCCGCGGCGGGGGTGCAGCTGGCCGCCTACCGGCTGGGCTGGTCACGGCTGACCGGGGTGCCGGTCGAGCGGGTCAGCGCCGGCTTCCACCACGTGGCCGCCAAGGAGACGATCCGACCGGTCGACCTCCTGGATGAGGCCGGCCTGCTGGCCCTGGTCACCGGGACGGGCTGACCGAGTTCCCGGGCGCACTTTCACCGGACCGGTGCGGTGAGCCGACGGCCACGCGGTCGCGGCGCCGTCGAACAGGGCGTCGGCAGATGGAGCCCGTGCGCCGCGTCATGGTCGGGTGTCCCTGAAGGCGGCTTCAGAGACACGGCGCCGACGGCACGATGTGCGCAAACGGGCAGTTCTCCATCCAGAAACTGCCCGTCCGCGCACACTGTTCGGCTGCCGGAAGGCCGTTGCGGCCATCGTCCCTGAACGGGCCGCTCAGGGACACGAGAGCCGACTCCCCGTAGGCGGCTTCGCGACACCTGTCGAGCGAGGCTCGCAGCCAGCTCCGGGCTGGCCGATCCTCTCGAGACGACACGCTCGACCCAGGATCGTTCGCTGCAACATCCTGAGTCAGCGGACCGTGACCGTTCGCACCGCATCCCGTCCCGCTGGACGAGGATGGCGCCATGGAGATACTGAGCAGCCGCATCCTGCTGCGACCGTCGGATCCGCGACGCTCACAGTCCTTCTATCGCGACGTCCTCGGGCTGGCGGTATATCGCGAGTTCGGCCCAGCGGAGCAGCCGGGAGTGGTCTTCTTCCTGGGGAGCGGGCTGCTGGAGGTGTCCGGTCAGTCACAGCAGAGCTCTCCGGGCCTGGCACTGTGGCTGCAGGTCCGTGACGTCGCCGCTGAGCACCATCGACTTGCGGCGGCCGACGTGACCGTCACACAGCCGCCCCGGCTGGAGCCATGGGGGCTGGTCGAGATGTGGATCGAAGATCCCGACGGCGTTCGGATTGCTCTGGTCGAGGTCCCCGACGACCATCCCCTGCGTCGGGACCAGCGCTGAGTCAGCGCCCAGGACGCGGCTGGTGACATCTCCGACGGCGAAGCTCCACAGGCGTGCGTGGGCCGACCTGGCTGTCCTCGAGTGGGCCGCTCAGGATCACGGGCCACTGCCACACCCGGCGCGTGCTGTCTGCGAGTGCGCAAACCGTTCCCCGTTCGGCGCGCTGCGACGGGGTTGTCATGCCGGGGACCGGCTCCGCCCGCGCTTCGCGGTCTCCCTCAGACGGGGGCTTGCACGATCAGAGGTGCGGCGACATACCCGACACCGCCCCCATCGTCGTCGTCGGGATCACCGCAGGCGGCCAGTCCCAGGGTGACGAGGGTCAGCACGGTGACCAACGAGGTCCGCTGATGCATAGGACCGCGACGGGCAGCATGCAGCATCCATGGGTTCGACAGTTTCCTGACCACGGGTTCCTCCTCCGGCAAGGGGTGAGAGCAACAGCATGCTCCGTGCCGGAACCGCGCGCATCGGCCACGCGGGGGACTCCCGCGGAACGTCAAGGCGCCTGGACGGCGCTTCCGCCGGAACGTCCCGTAGGAGTCCCGACCAGCTGAGGGTGGCTCGGTCTCTCACGGCTGAGTTCGTGAGCGGGCCGAGTGTCAGGCGGAAGCGACGCGGTCCAGGATCGCCGTGGCCAGCTGCTCGGGCGCCTGCTCCGGGATCCAGTGCGTGATGCCGGCCAGCTCCACGAACCGGTAGTCGCCGGTCACGAATTCCTCGCACGCCTCCGCGGCCGTGCGCCCGATGGCGACGTCACCGTCGCTCCACACGTAGGTGGTCGGCAGCTGCACCTTGTCCACCCGGATGTCCGAGCTCATGGCCCGGTACCAGTTCAGGGCCGCGGTCAGGGCGCCCGGCGCCGAGAGCACCGCCAGGTACTCGTCGGCCGCCTCGGGGGAGACCCCCGTCTCGCCCTCGGTGCCCAGCAGCATCCGCCGGAGTCGCCGGGCGTCGTCGGCGAGCAGCACCTCCTCGGCCTTGCCGGGCTGCCAGAACAGCCGGATGTAGGCCGAGCGCTCCTTCTGCTCCGGGTCGATCCGGAAGGCCGCGGTGTAGGCGGCCGGGTGCGGCACCGAGACCGCTGTGAGCGATCGCACGCGGTCGCTGTGCCAGGCGGCCAGCGTCCAGGCGACGTTGGCGCCCCAGTCGTGGCCCACGACGTCGGCGACCGGGATCTCCAGCGCCGTCATGAGGTCCGCGCTGACCTGGGCCAGGTTCTGCATGGCATAGGCCTCGACCTCGCCGGGGCGGGCACCGGGGGAGTAGCCCAGCTGGTCGGGCGCGTAGGTGCGCAGCCCGGCCTGCGCGAGCAACGGCGTCACGGCGGCCCAGCAGGCGGAGGTCTGGGGGAAGCCGTGCAGCAGCAGTACGGGCCGGCCGTCCTCCGGTCCGTCGACGCGCACGTCGAAGGTCAGGTCGCCGACATCGGTCCGCAGCAGCTCTCCGGGCATGGCCCGGACGCTAACGGTCGCGACCCCGCCCCGCGTCGCCGGGAACGCCGGGCACCCGCCGCCGCGTTGGCCCTACATGTCGCTGACCCGACGACAGTTCCTCGCCGCGGCCGCAGGAGTGGGCGGAGCAGCCCTCACCGGCGGGGTCCTCGCCGACCAGGTGTGGCCGCTGCTCAGCCGGGAGGACCTGGTCCCCGGGCGGACGCCCGAGCTCGTGCTCCCGTCCCGGGCCTGGACCACCACCCCCGACCGGCTCACCTTCGCCGCGGTCGGGGACACCGGCACCGGCGGCCGGCAGGCGGTCGCGGTCGCCACCCGCATGGCCCAGGGGTATGAGCAGAACCCGTACGGGTTGATCACCCACCTCGGCGACATCTGCTACTACGGCAAGATCGAGAACCGCTTCGACGACGTCTTCCTCCGCCCCTACGGCCCGCTGATCGAGGCAGGGGTCGACGTCGAACTGGCCATCGGGAACCACGACGGCGAGGTCTACTTCAGCGACGCCCGGCTCGAGGAGATCGAGACCGAGCTGCGGCTGCTCGGCACGCCGGCCCGCTACTACCGGACCACCCACGGTCCGGTGGACTTCTTCTACCTCGACTCCAGCACGCCGGGGCTGTTCGGCGATGACGCCTCCCGGCAGCTGGACTGGCTGGACGACGCGCTCAGCACCTCGACCAGCCAGTGGAAGATCGTCTGCCTGCACCACCCGCCGTACTCCTCCGGCCGGCACGGGCCGACCCCCGGCGCGGAGGACATGCTGGTCCCGGTGCTCGAGCGGCACGCGGTGGACCTGGTGCTGACCGGGCACGACCACAACTACGAACGCACCATCCCGCTCGACGGGATCACCTACGTGGTGAGCGGTGGCGGGGCGAAGCTGACCCCGGTGCGACCGACACGGATCACCGCGGCCGCCGCGTCGGTGCTGCAGTACCTGCACGTGGAGGTCGACGGCGACCGGCTGACCGCCCGGTGCATCCGCCCCGACGGCGGTCTGGTGGACCGGTTCACCCTGCGGGCGCGCGAGGGCCGATGAGCACGCGGGTACGCGCGAGACGGACCATCCGGGAAGGTGCGGCGGCGCTCTACGGGCTGGCCGCGCTCGGCGTCGTCGTCGCGCCGGCGCTCATCCTCGACTCGACCGCGACCGGCGGCGGGGTGGCGCCCTCGTGGCAGGCGTGGGACCTGCTCGCGGTGAGCGCGGTGCTGGGGCTGGGCTACGGGGTCGTCTGCTACCGGCGGCTGCGCCGGCAGTCGACGATGACCCGCTCCCGGCCGAACGTCTGGATCGGCGCCGCGCACGCCCTGGTGGCGCTGGCCCTGCTGTCCTCGGTGCTGCTCGCCGTCGTCCTGCACCAGTTGGGGGACATGCAGGCGCCGCTGGCCGGCCAGGAGTGGACGCTGCTCGCCCTGTGGGGCGGGGTGCAACTGCTCGCGATCGCGGTCGCGGAGGCGGTGGAGCGCGGGGTGTTCCGCTGGCTCACCAGCCCCGAACGCCGGGCGGCAGCCGGACACGGCGAACGTCCCGTCCCGGCCCGCCACTACCGTCGGGGACCGTGACCAGCGCCGAACGGAACTTCGTCCTCGACCACCTCGACGACCTGCACGCCGATCTCGACACCTGGTTGCGCATCCCGTCGATCTCGGCCGACCCGCTGCACGCGCGGGACGTCGCCGCCAGCGCCACGTGGCTGGCCGACGCGCTGCGCCGCGTCGGCTTCCCGACCGTCGAGATCTGGCCGACCGACGGCGCACCCGCCGTCTTCGCCGAGTGGCCGTCGGCCGACGCCGACGCCCCGGTGGCGCTGGTCTACGGCCACCACGACGTGCAGCCGGTGGACCCGCTGGAGCTCTGGGCGCACCCGCCGTTCGAGCCGACCCGCGTGGAGGGCCCCGATGGTCCCGAGCTGCACGCCCGCGGCGCGATCGACGACAAGGGCAACGTCGCCTTCCACCTGCTCGGCATCCGCGCGCACCTCGCCGCCACCGGCCGGGACACCCCCGCCGTCACGGTCAAGCTGCTGATCGAGGGCGAGGAGGAGTCCGGCTCGCCGCACTTCCGCCGGTTGCTCGAGGACCGGCGGGACCGGCTGGGCTGCGACGTCGTCGTCGTCAGCGACACCGGCATGGCCGCCCCCGACGTGCCCAGCGCGGTGACGGCGATGCGTGGGCTGGCCGACGCCGAGATCACCCTGCGCGGCCCGGCCGTCGACCTGCACTCCGGGTCCTTCGGCGGCGCGGTCCCGAACCCGCTGCACGCCCTGGCCGAACTCCTGGCCAAGCTGCACGACGACCAGGGCCGGGTCACCCTGCCGGGCTTCTACGACCGGGTCCGCCCGCTGTCCGACCGCGAGCGCGAGCTGATGAGCCGGGTGCCGTTCGACGAGCAGGCGTGGCTGGCCGGTCCCGCGGCCTCGCGCGCCACGTACGGGGAGACCGGCTTCAGCACCCTCGAGCGCACCGGCGCCCGGCCGACCGCGGAGGTGAACGGCATGTGGGGCGGCTACACCGGCCCCGGCCACAAGACGATCATCCCGGCCGAGGCGCACGCCAAGCTCACCTTCCGGCTGGTCTCCGACCAGGCTCCTGCGGACGTCGGGCCGCAGCTGCGGGCCTGGGTGGAGGCCAACGTCCCGGCCGGGATCGAGGCCGAGGTGCACACCCCGCCCGGCGGTGTCGCGCCCTGCGCGAGCGACCTCGACTCGCCGGCCATGGGCGCGCTCCTGTCGGCCATCGGCCAGGCCTTCGACACCGCACCGGAGGACGTGCTCTTCACCCGCGAGGGCGGCAGCGGACCGGAGGCCGATCTCGTCGAGGTGCTCGGCGCGCCGCTGCTGTTCCTGGGCGCCGGCCTGCCCACCGACCGCATCCACTCGCCGAACGAGCGGGTGCTGCTGCCGATGCTGTACCGCGGAGCCGAGGCCGCGGCACACCTGTGGCGGGAACTGGCGGCCGCGCGGCTCCGCTAGGCGCGCGTCCCGACGACGACGGTCGCGCCGAGCTCGCCGTCCGCCACCAGCCGGGCGGCCAGCCCGGCAGCGGTGACGACGTCGACCGCGGTAGCGGCCTGCTCCTCGCCGCACTCGAACAGCAGCGCCCCACCCGGCGCGAGCCAGCGGGCGGCGCCGTCGACCACCCGGCGGACGAGGGCCAGGCCGTCGGGCCCGCCGTCCAGCGTCGCCCGCGGTTCGTGGTCGCGTGCCTCCGGCGGCATGAGGGCGATCGCCGCGGTGGGCACGTACGGCACGTTGGCGGTGAGGACGGCGATCCGGCCCACGAGCCCGTCCGGCAGCGCGGCGAACAGGTCACCTACGTGCACCGGGACGCCGGGCAGGTTCCGCCGGGCGCAGGCCGCCGCCGCGGCGTCGACGTCCGCGGCCTGCAGGTCGATCCCCGGGACGGCGGCGGCCAGTGCTGCCCCCACTGCGCCGGTGCCGCAGCAGAGGTCGACGACGACCGAACCCGGCCGGGCGCGCGCAGCTGCCGCACGGACCATCAGCTCGGTGCGCCGGCGCGGCACGAAGACGCCGGGCGCGACGGCGATCCGCAGGCCGCAGAACTCCGCCCAGCCCAGGACCTGCTCCAGCGGCACCCCGGCCACGCGCCGGTCCACCAGCGCAGCCAGCTCGGCGGCGTCCCCCGCGGCCGAGACCAGCAGCCGCGCCTCGTCCTCGGCGAAGACGCACCCGGCGCCGCGGAGCCGGCGCACGACGGCCGGGTCGGGTGCGACTGCCTTCGCGACGTTCAGGGCGACCTCCTGGTGGGCGCGGTGGGCGCGGTGGGCGAGGACGGTGGTCGCAACGCCTTACGCTGCACCCGTGACCGGGGTCGGGCAGAACGCTGCGCCGGGCTGGTACCCCGACCCGAGCGGTGCGGCCGGCATGGTGCGCTGGTGGGACGGGACGGGCTGGTCCGACGTCATGATGCCCGCGGGTCCGGGCGTCGCCGTGCACAGCGCCCAAGCCCGACCGCCGGCGTCGTCGCCGGACCCGGCGACCGCCGAGCTCCCCGCCACACCGCGTGGCTCCGGGCGGCCGTCCGCCTTCGGCCGGTGGGTGGCGGCCGGGTCGGTGCTCGTGCTCGTCGTCGCCGTCCTCTCGGTGCTGTGGCTCCGTCCCGGCACCACCGCTGCCGACCGCAGCACCGCCACCCAGCAGCCGGGTGCGCCGCTGCCGCCGCCCGCCGCGCCCTCGTTCCCGCCCGGCACCGTTCGGATCATCGACGAGGCGGCCGGCATCTCCTACCCGTACCTGGGCGAGGGCTGGCAGGAGTTCGACCTGGGCCTCCAGCTGGAGACCACGTCGACCGCCGGTCAGTACTTCACCACCCAGGAGGACACCCCCGACGGCGGGATCTTCATCTCCCAGTGCACCTCCGGCCCGGTGGCCGAGTGGTACGGCTGGGCCGGCCCGTCGACCCTCCGGAGCACCACCCAGGCGCTCGCCGACAGCGTGCGGGTGAACTACTACCCGGGCCCCAACGAGCGGGAGGTCCTGCGCGACGAGCCGCGGACCGTCGACGGGCACGCCGCCCACCTCTACGAGTTCGCCCTCACCTGGGACGTCGAGGGGTACGACGCCTCCGGCGAGCGCGCCGCGCTGCTGCTCATCGACGTCGGCCGCCCGGCGCCGGCGCTCCTCTACGTCTCGATCCCCAACACCCACGCCGAGCTCTACGGCGTCATCGACCGGGTCATCGAGTCCGTCGACGTGCTCTGACATGGTCGGCCTCCGGCCGACACCGCCACCAGGTGCCGTCCCCCTGCCGCGCTGAGCCGCTGCCGGTGTCCCGGTCGGGAGCCCTCCGGGCCCCGCGACCGACCCACACCGCCACCAGGTGCCGTCCCCCTGCCGCGCTGAGCCGCTGCCGGTGTCCCGGTCGGGAGCCCTCCGGGCCCCGCGACCGACCCACACCGCCACCAGGTGCCGTCCCCCTGCCGCGCTGAGCCGCTGCCGGTGTCCCGGTCGGGAGCCCTCCGGGCCCCGCGACCCGTCCACCTCGGACGGGTGCACCGCACGGCGGGCGTCACCGCCGCGCGGTTAGTGTCGGGAGCGTGACTGCAGCTGGTACCGAACTGACCCTGCGGCACCCGATCGAACGGTTCACGCTGGACAACGGCCTGCGGGTGGTCCTCGCCCCGGACCGGAGCGTGCCGGTGGTGGCGGTGAGCGTCTACTACGACGTCGGGATGCGCAACGAACCAGAGGGGCGCACCGGCTTCGCGCATCTCTTCGAGCACCTGATGTTCCAGGGGTCGGCCAACGTCGCCAAGATGGAGCATGCCCGGCTGGTGCAGGCCGCGGGCGGCACGTTCAACGGCTCGACGCACCAGGACTACACGAACTACTTCGAGGCGCTGCCCGCCGAGGCGCTCGAGCGCGCGCTGTTCCTCGAGGCCGACCGGATGGCCGCGCCGGCGATCACCGAGGAGAACCTCCGCAACCAGATCGACGTGGTGAAGGAGGAGATCCGGGTCAACGTGCTCAACCGGCCCTACGGCGCCTTCCCCTGGCTGCAGCTGCCGCAGGTCGCCTTCGACACCTTCGCCAACACCCACGACGGCTACGGCTCCTTCGTCGACCTGGAGTCCTCCACGGTCGACGACGCCACCGACTTCTTCTCCCGGTACTACGCGCCGGGCAACGCCGTGCTGTGCATCGGCGGTGACCTCGACGTCGCCGAGACCGACAAGCTCGTCCGCCGCTGGTTCGGCCCCGTCGGGGGCCGCGACGTCCCGCCGCTGCCGCCCACCGGTGAGCCCTCGCCCACCACGGTGCGCACGGCCGTGGTCGAGGACGCGCTGGCGCCGGCGCCGGCACTGGCCATCGGCTGGCGGGTGCCCGACCCGGTCGGCGACTTCGACACCTACCTGGGCACCGTGCTGCTCGCCGAGCTGCTCAGCGAGGGCGACGCCTCACGCCTGGAGCGCCGGCTGATCCACGACGACCGGATCGCCATCGCGCAGAGCAGTTACGTCGGGCTCTTCGGCGACCCGTTCGACGTGCGGGACGCCACCTTGCTGACCACGCAGGTGCACCACCCGGCTGCGGTCCCGGCCGACCGCGTGATGGCCGCGGTGCACGAGGAGATCGGCCGCATCGCCGAGGACGGCGTCGAGCCGGCCGAGCTGCGCCGGGTGCAGGCCCGCATCGAGGCCCAGCTGCTCCAGCAGGCCGACTCGGTGCTCGGCCGCACCCTGGCCTTCGCCGCCGCCGAACTGATCCACGGCCGTGCCGAGCTCGCCGGCGAGCTGGCCGCCCGGCTCGCCGCCGTGACGCCGGAGGCCGTGCAGGCGGCCGCCCGCGGGCTCGACCCGGGTACCGCCGCGGTGCTCGAGCTGCGACCGGCGGGAGGCCGTCCATGAGTGCCGGAGGCGCCGGTTCCCCACTGGAGGTGCGTCGATGACCGCGACCCAGGAATCCCCGCTGATCCCGCCGCTGGGCGAGCCCCGGCCCTACCCGGTCCCGGTGGTCGAGGAGACCACGCTGCCCACCGGCCTGCGCGTCGTCGTGGTGCCCCGGCCGGGTGTGCCGCTGGTCGAGCTGCGGCTGCGGGTGCCGCTCGCCTCGCCCAGCGCGCGCAACGCGGGGGTGCACGCGGCCCGCGGCGCGGTCCTGTCCGGCGCGGTGCTGCTCGGTACGGACCAGCACGACCAGACCGGCATCGCGCAGCTGCTGCAGAGCCACGGCGCAGAGCTGTCGGTGAGCACGGACGCCGACCGGCTGGTCTTCGGGACGACGCTGCTGCCCGACGGCCTCGGGCCCGTGCTCGGACTGCTCGCCGAGCTGCTCACCGGCGCCACGTACCCGGCCGGCCAGGTCGACGGCGAACGCGACCGGCTCGCCGAGCGGATCGCCATCGCCCGCACGCAGCCCGGCACCATCGCCCGCTCGGCGCTGGCCGCCCGCCGCTACGGCGCCCACCCGTACGCGATCCAGCTGCCCGATGCCGACCTCGTCTCCGCGGTCCGCGCGCCGGCGCTGCGGCGCCTGCACCGGGACCGGGTGGTGCCGGCCGGCAGCATCCTCGTGCTCGTCGGGGACCTCGATCCGCATGCCGCGACCGACACGGTGGCCGCGGCCCTCGGCGGCTGGACGGCGACCGGCAAGGCGGTGGAGACGCCGCCGGTGGACGAGCAGCGGGCGGCGGACATCCAGCTGGTCGACCGCCCCGGCGCGGTGCAGTCCAACCTCAGGCTGGGTGGCCCGGCCCCCGGCCGCACTGAGCCGGACCTGCCCGCGGCCCGGCTCGCGGCGATGGTCTACGGCGGCTACTTCTCCTCCCGGCTGGTGGAGAACATCCGCGAGCGGCGGGGATACAGCTACAGCCCGCGCAGCGCCGTCGAGCACCAGCGTGCCGGCTCGTCCTTCCTCGTCGAGGCCGACGTCGCCACCGAGGTCACCGGCCCGGCCCTGCTGGAGACGCTCTACGAGCTGGGGCGCATGGCGCTCACGCCGGTGACCGAGGCCGAGCTGGACGCCGCCCGCCGCTACGTCCTCGGCAGCATGGCGCTGTCCACCTCCACCCACGCGGGATTGGCCAGCACGCTGTCGGCGCTGCTGGGTGTGGGGCTGCCGGCCGACTGGCTGAGCACCCACCAGCGCGACCTGACCGCCGTGACGGCCGAGCAGGTCCAGGCGGCGGCCGCGCGGTACCTGGCGCCGGAGCAGCTCACCGCGGTCGTCGTGGGCGACGCCGGCCGGGTCGCCACCGCACTCGGGACCCTCGCACCGGTCACCGTCACCGGGGGCGGCGAGCAGGCGTGACCGGCGGGTCGGGCACCGGCGGGTGGCCGCTGCTGTCGCGGACCGTGCACGACCGGGCGCATCTCGCCCGCCTGCTGCCCGACCCCTGCGGGGGGCGACCCGTCCGGGTGCTCACGGTCGACGCCGCCCGTACCGCGCCGGTGCACGAGGACCCGTCCGGCCCGCGGCTGGTGTGGGACGAACGGCCGTCGCTGCCGGTCGGTGCGGTGTTCCTCGGCGAGGCCGACGGCGTGCCCTACGCCGCGGTCCGCGGCGAGCGCGCGCTCACCGTCAACGGCCGGCGCGTGGACCGGTGGGCCGGCCTGCGCGACCTGGGTGCGAACCTGGACGACCTGGACGGCGGTCTGCTCGCCCAGGCCGTCGGCATCCTCGAATGGCACGAGCGGCACCGGTTCAGCCCGCTCACCGGGGCGCCGACCACCGTGGAACGGGCCGGCTGGACGCAGCGCGACCCGACGACCGGGGTCGAGTTCTTCCCGCGCGTCGACCCCGCGGTGATCATGCTGGTCCACGACGGGGCCGACCGCGTCGTGCTCGGCCGGCAGGTGGTCTGGCCGCCCGGGCGCTTCTCCATCCTGGCCGGTTTCGTGGAGCCGGGGGAGTCGGCCGAGGCCGCTGTCGCCCGCGAGGTCGAGGAGGAGGTCGGCCTGCGGGTCACCGACGTGCGCTACGTGGCCAGCCAGCCGTGGCCGTTCCCGCAGTCGCTGATGCTCGGCTTCGTGGCCCGGGTCGACGGCGATCAGGAGATCCGGATCGATCCGACCGAGATCGAGGAGGCGCGCTGGTTCACCCGGGAGGAGTTGCGGACACCGGACGGGCAGCTCGCGGTGCCGCCGTCGATCTCGATCGCCCGCCACATCCTGGACCGCTGGGTGAACGACGAGCTGGACTGACGCTCACGGGGGGAAGCGGCCGCCCAGGACCAGCGCCGGCCGGTCCGGGTGGTCGGCCAGGACGACGGCGTCGGCCAGTGCCATCGGGTCGACCTCGGCGTCGTAGCGGTCGTAGGCAGGCAGGGCCCAGGCCTGCTCGACCGGGGCGCGCCGGCGGCGCGCGGCCGGTGACAGCCGCAGGTGCACCACGACGTCGAACGCCAGGCCGACGCCTTGCAGCAGTGCCCCGGGCATCAGCAGCACGGCCCCGGCCGGCAGCGGCACCCGCGGGACACGGGCGGCCCGGTCACGGGTGAGGTCCCACAGCACCGGCAGGTACTCCCCGGAACCACCGGGCCCGGTCGGCGCGAGCACCTCCCGGTCGAGGGCGCCCACGTCGAGCCAGTCGGTGTACCGGGCGTCGGGGTCGGTGCGGCCGTGCTCGAGCCGCAACGACGCCGGCCGGTAGAACCCGGTGGCGGGAACCACGACGGCAGCCCGCCCCAGTGCGGGAAGTCGATCGGCGATCGCCGCGGCGAGCACCTCCGGGTCGGCGAACTCCGGACCGTCGACGGCCACGCGCAGCGCGACCGCTCCCGCTTCGGCGGGGGTCTCCGCCAGCAGGACGGCGAGACGGGCGGCGAGGGCCTCGGGCGACAGCGGCTCCGGACGGGTCAGGACCGGCCGTCCGCGGCGGCGACGGCGCCGGTGGCCACCCGCACCATGGGTGCCGCGGACGTCCCGACGAGGGGCGCCGAGTCCTCGGCGGACCCCGGCGCGGCGGCGTCGGAGGCCAGACCGTCGAGCACCTCGCGGGCGAGCTCGACGACGGGCCGGCCCTGGGTGCGTGCCTCCCGGCGCAGCGTCTCGAACGCCGCCCGCGGGCTTGAGCCGTGCCGCTCGGCGAGCACGCCGATCGCCCGCTCGGTGGACACCCGGGCGGCGAGGGCGTGCTCGAGTTGCGCGACGGTGCGTTGCAGTGCGGCGATCCGCGCCTCGACCGGGTCGCCCTCGGTGGGGGCGGTCACCGGGCCACGTGCCGCGCGCCGGGCGGTGCGGTCGGGCTCGGGCAGCGCGCCCAGTTCCTCGGCCACCAGGTCGGCCAGCGTCATGCCCTCGACGAGACCGTCGACGCGCTCACCCGGGAAGACGCCGCCCGACCGCGGGACGACGACCCAGCCCCGCCCGGTGCGGGTGACGGCGACCGGCGGCCCGTCGGTGAGGGGGCACCCGGAGCCCCGGGGACGACGAGCGGCGTGCGGGAACGCCCACTCGTCGGACTCCTCGGGCGGCCGGGGACCGGGGACCACGTGCCTCACGCCTCCGGGAGCCGGGCGAGCTGGGACCTGACCGCGTCGATGCTCGGGTTGGTCAGCGCGCTGCCGTCGGCGAACACCAGCGTGGGCACGGTGCGGTTGCCCCCGTTGGCCGCCACGACGATGTCAGCTGCCTGCGGGTCGGCCTCGATGTCGACCTCCGCGAAATCGATGCCCTCGCGCTGCATGAGCTTCTTCAGCCGCACGCAGTAACCGCACCACGTGGTGGTGTACATCGTGACGGCAGCGCCGGGGGTCGTGGTCATCGCGGGGGAGTCTCCCTGTTCGTGCCTGACGGGTCCAGCCCCGGGGCGGGGTGGCGTGGGTGCGTGCATCCCAACGTGTCGTCCCTGGGGATGCTTCCCGCCGGCGGTCCGCGCCGGCTGGGAGGATCGTCCCGGGCCGGGCAGGTCCGGTGGACAGGGCGAGGGACGGGGAGGCACGGCCGAGATGGTGCATGCGGACGCGGAGGCCGTCCTGGCCGGCCTCGACGACGAGCAGCGCGCGGCGGCGCAGGCGGTGTCGGGCCCGGTCTGCATCCTCGCCGGTGCCGGCACCGGCAAGACCCGCACGATCACGCACCGCATCGCCTACGGCGTGCACACCGGGGCCTACGTGCCCGAGCAGGTGCTCGCGGTGACGTTCACGGCGCGTGCCGCAGGAGAGCTGCGTGCCCGGCTGGCCGCTCTCGACGTCGGCGGGGTGCAGGCGCGCACCTTCCACGCCGCGGCCATGCGCCAGCTGCGGTACTTCGCGCCGCGCGTGCTCGGTGGGCCGATGCCCGGGCTGATCGAGAACAAGCTGCGCGTGGTCGCCTCCGCGGCGGCCCGCAACCGGCTCACCACCGACCGCACCAGCCTGCGGGACCTCGCCGGCGAGATCGAGTGGGCGAAGACGACGCTGGCCACGCCCGAGGACTACCCGGCCCGGGCCAAGGCGGCCGGGCGGGAGGCGCCCTTCGAGCCGGCCGCGGTCGCGGCGGTGTACGAGAGCTACGAGTCGGCCAAGCAGCGCGACGGGGCACTGGACTTCGAGGACCTGCTGCTGGTCACCGCCTACGCGCTCGAGGGGCACCCCGACGTCGCGCGGCAGGTGCGCGCGCAGTACCGGTACTTCGTCGTCGACGAGTACCAGGACGTCAACCCGTTGCAGCAGCGGCTGCTCGATGCCTGGCTCGGCGGCCGGGCCGAGGTCTGCGTCGTGGGTGACCCGAACCAGACGATCTACTCGTTCACCGGGGCCGACCCCGACTACCTGCTCGGGTTCGCCGACCGCTATACCGACGCCGCCGTGGTCAAGCTGGAACGCGACTACCGCTCCACGCCACAGGTGGTCGGCCTGGCGAACCGGCTGATCGGTCAGGCGCCCAAGCGCAAGGGGCTCCCGGGGCTGCGCCTGCTCGGCCAGCGGGCGGGAGGCCCGGAGCCGACGTTCGTGGAGCACCCCGACGAGCCGGCCGAGGCCGCGGCGGTCGCGGCGCGGTGCAAGGCGCTGATCGACGACGGCACCCCCGCCGCCGAGATAGCGGTCCTCTTCCGCATCAACGCGCAGTCGCAGGTGTACGAGTCGGCGCTGACCGACGTCGGGGTGCCCTACGTCCTCAAGGGCGGCGAGCGGTTCTTCGAGCGCCCCGAGGTCCGCGAGGCCGTCCTGCTGCTGCGCGGCGCGGCGGCCGGCGGCAACGAGCCCGGCATGCTCGTGCCCGCCGTCCGCGACGTGCTCGCCTCGACCGGTTGGGTCGAGCACCGGCCGCCGCCCGGAGGAGCGGCGCGCGACCGCTGGCAGTCGCTGGCCGCACTCGTCGACCTCGCCGTCGACCTCGTGGCCGAGAACCCGTCGCTCGACCTGGCCGGCTTCGTCACCCACCTGGCCGAGCGGGCCGACGCCCAGCACGCGCCCACCGTCCAGGGCGTCACGCTCGCCTCGATGCACGCGGCCAAGGGCCTGGAGTGGGACGTCGTCTTCGTCGTCGGCCTGGTCGACGGCGTGCTTCCCATCGCGCAGTCGCTGAGCCGTCCGGAGGCGGTGGAGGAGGAACGCCGGCTGCTGTACGTGGCCGTCACCCGGGCCCGCGAGCAGCTCACCCTGTCGTGGTCCCTGGCCCGCAATCCCGGGGGCCGCCGTTCCCGGCCGCGCAGCCGGTTCCTCGACGGGCTGGCGCCGGGCTCGGGTCCCACCGCCCCGCCGGCCCGCCGGCCGGCGAAGAAGCAGAAGGTCGTCCTCGAGGGGGAGGCCGGCGAGCTGTTCGAACGGCTCCGGGCCTGGCGGAGCCAGGCCGCCCAGTCGGCGTCGGTCCCGGCCTACGTCGTCTTCACCGACGCGACCCTGCAGGCCATCGCCGAGAGCCGCCCGGCCAGCCTCCGGGAGCTGTCGGGGCTGCCCGGCATCGGCGCCCGGAAGCTCGAGCTCTACGGCGAGGACGTGCTGGCCGCCGTCAGCAGCTGATCGGACGTGCCGACGCCGTCGCCGAGGGCGACGGCAGGCGGTTCCGGAACCGGCGGAACGCCCCGCCGGAGGAAGCGTCGTCAATTCGATTGACCTCGGATCCGGGGCCGTCCTAGTAGCGCGTCGCCGCTAAATCCGGCAGGTGGGACAATCTCGTGTCAGCAGCTTCCCCCTGCTGACAGGACGATGGCCATGCCCAAATCGAAGGTCTTCACGGCTTGCTTGTCTTCGACCGACCGTGCGGCGTTGCTCAAGATCGTGACCACGGGCGAGCATCCGGCGAGGATGATCACGCGTGCCCGGGTGCTGTTGGAGATGGACGAGAACGCCGGCCCGATCGCTGAACGGGCGGTGATCGGTGCGCGGGTCGGGGTGTCGACCACGACGGTCGCCGCGGTCGCGAAGCGGTTCGTCGAAACCGGCGGTGACGTCGAGGCGACGATCACCCGCAAGAAGCGCGCCTCGCCGCCGGTCGCCCCGATCGTGACCGGGGAGGTAGAGGCCCGGCTGGTCAAGATGGCCTGCTCGGCGCCACCGGAAGGGTATGACCGCTGGTCGTTGCGCCTGCTGGAGAAACACGTCGCGTTGGTCGACGACATCCCCGATCTGGATCACTCGACCATCGGCCGGGTCTTAAAAAAACGAAACTGCGTCCTCATCTGAAGAAGTGCTGGACCATCCCGCCACACGCCAACGGCGAGTTCAGCGCCCGAATGGAAGACGTGTTGGCCGTCTATGCCCGCCCCCACGACTCGGCGCGTCCGGTGGTGTGCATGGACGAGAAGCCCTACCAACTGCTCGGCCACGCCCGCGAGCCGATCCCGGCCACGCCGGGCCACGACCGCAAGGAAGACAGCGAGTACGTCCGCCACGGCACCTGCTCGATCTTCGTCTGGGTCGAGCCGCTGCGTGGCTGGCGCCACGTCGATGCCCATCCACGGCGCACCAAGCTCGACTGGGCCCACCAGGTCGACCGGCTGCTCACCTGCGACTATCCCGACGCGGAGAAGGTGGTGCTGGTGATGGACAACCTCAACACCCACACCATCGGGTCGCTGTACGAGGCGTTCCCACCCGAGAAGGCGTTCGGCCTGGCGCAACGCCTGGAGATCCACTACACCCCCAAGCACGGCTCCTGGTTGAACATCGCCGAGATCGAACTGTCCGCGCTGACCGGTCAATGCCTGGACCGGCGCATCGACGACCTCGGCGTGCTCAATACCGAACTCGCCGCCTGGCAGCAGGCCACCAACGCCGACCAACGCCAAGTGAACTGGCACTTCACCACCGCCGACGCCCGGGTGAAACTACGACACCTGTACCCCGAACAATTAGAAGCGACAGCCTACTAGTGTCCCGTTCCACACGCGCTGCACCACCGTGCACGCCCGGCCGCCCGGCCGGTGCGCGGGCAGAGGAAGGAGGGGCATCCCGATGACCAGCATCACCTGGACCACTGCTGCCTCCACCGACCTCCTGGGCCGGGACGGCGTCGATGTGCGCGCGGGTGGCCCGACCATGGCCGGCCGCGCCGCCCGGCACGAGGGCACCGGTCTGCCCATCGCGGCCTGCACCGGCGTCCAGCCGGCCACCGGGGTCGCCGGCGGAACCGCTGACACGGGCACGCCCCGCATCGCCTCCGCCTTCGACCGGCGCCCGAAGTCGCTCCGCACCGCCGAGCACTTCCCCGTGTCCACCTACCTGCCCCAGAACGACGGCACCACCCTCGGGATCCGATCTCCGGGGAGACCGCTGAGCTAGCCGCTCACCGGTCCTCCTCGAGGCCGCGGAACCCGAACCCCGGGATCCGCGGCCTCTTCTCTTTTCCTCCGCGGCGCCCGGCCCCCGACCTCGGTCGGCGGACCTCCCGCCGGCCGTACCCGACCAGTACGAGGAGGAGCGGCCGTGCAGCAGACGATCGACCGCCCGACGTCCCACCGCCGGCCCGGGCTCCCCTGGACCGGCGGCGCCACGCCGAGCAGCCCTCACCCACCCCACCGGCGGCGACCACACCCCCCGCTGTCACCCGCACCGGTCCGGCGCCCCCTGCCGTGCCGGGTCCAGGACCCCGAGCTGTGGTTCTCCGAGAGCCCGGCCCAGCTGGAGCTCGCCAAGAGCTTCTGCGGCGACTGCCCGGCCCGGGACTCCTGCCTGGCCGGCGCGCTCGACCGCGCCGAGCCCTGGGGCGTCTGGGGCGGCGAGATCTTCGAGCGCGGTGCGGTCATCGCGCGGAAGCGGCCCCGCGGCCGTCCCCGCAAGGTCGTCGCCGCGTGAGCCCACGCCCGTCGACGACCGGTGGACCGACACCCGACAACCGACATCCAGCGCACCCGGCGGCCCCGCCGGGCCGCCACCCGGAGGAACCCACCATGCACATGCTCGAACACCAGCTGGCGACCAACCGCATGCGCGAGCTGCAGGCCGAGGCGATGGCCGCATCACGCGCCCGGCGGCTCTACCTGGCGCGCCGGTCCGCCCGTCGCGCCGAACGAGCGGTCCGCCGGGCCGCCCGCGCCAGCGCCGCCGTCTTCTGACCGGCCGGCATGCTCCGACCGGCCACGGATACGTCCGTGGCCGGCCCGTCCCCCGGACCGGCGCCAGGCCGCCGGTCCGGGGGGACGGGCCGATCATCCCCGGCCGCTCACTCCCGGAAGCCGGGGAGCCACTCCGCCAGCACCGCCCGCCAGTCGGCCGCGGCGTCGAGCTGGCACAGCACGCCGATGGACCCCATCGACACCCGGTGGATCAGCAGGTACGCCGGCGGCAGGTTCAGCTGCCGGCCCAGCCGGTTGGCCTCGGTGCGGGGATCGGCGATCCGCATCGCCTGCTCCTGCATCCAGGCGCGGGTGAAGTGGAAGTGGTGGCCGGCGATCGGCGCCAGCAACGGCCGGAGGTAGTCCAGGACCCCCTCGGGGTCGACCTCGATCCCGGGGCGCACGAAGCCCTCGGTGCGCAGGTCGGCCAGGACCTCCGTCGCCCGGCCCGCCAGTGCCCAGCGCAGCAGGCGGCCGATGGGCTCGGGATGCCCGTCGGGCAGCCGCGCGGTGGCCCCGAAGTCGATGACCCCGAGCCGGCCGTCGGGCAGCAGCCGGAAGTTCCCGGGGTGCGGGTCGGCGTGCAGCAGGCCCGCCCGCTGGGGGGCGGAGAAGTGCAGCACCGCCAGCAGGCGGCCGGCGCGGTCGCGGTCGGCCCGGCTGCCGTCGGCGATGACGCGGGAGAGCGGATTGCCCTCGATCCACTCGGAGACGATCACCTTGGGCGCGCTGGCCACCACCCGGGGCACGGCGATCTGCTCGTCGCCGGCGTAGGCGACGGCGAAGCCCCGCTGCGCGTCGGCCTCCAGGGTGTAGTCGAGTTCCTCGACCACCCGCGCCTTCAGCTCCGCGATGAGCGGCTTGACGTCGAGCCCGGGGAACACCGCGGTGAACAGCCGGGCGAACCGGGCCAGCTGGTTGAGGTCGCTCATCAGCGCGGTGGCCGCGCCCGGGTACTGGATCTTGACGGCGACGTCGCGACCGTCCCGCCAGGTGGCGCGGTGCACCTGCCCGATGCTGGCCGCGGCCGCCGGCGCGTCGTCGAACTCGCGGAACCGCTGCCGCCAGGTGCCGCCGAGCTGCTGGGCCAGGACCGCGTGCACGGTCCGCACCGGCATCGGCGGCGCCTCCTCCTGCAGCTTGGTGAGGGCCTCCCGGTACGGCGCCGCCATCTCCTCGGGCACCGCCGCCTCGAAGACCGACAGCGTCTGCCCGAGTTTCATGGCGCCGCCCTTGAGCTGGCCGAGGACGGCGAACAACTGCTCGGCGGTGCGCTGCTGCAGTTCGGCGTTCACCGCGTCGGCCGACTGCCCCGACAACCGCCTGCCCAGCCCCATGGTGGCCCGTCCCGCCGCTCCCAGGGGCAGCGAGGCCAGCCGGGCCGTCCGCGCGACCGACCCCCGCGGCATCACCGGTCGCTCGTCGCTCACGCGTCCTCCTCGCCGGCGCCCGGTGGTAGCGGCGCCGTGTCGTGTCCGGTGAGCCCGTGAGCTCGCTCAGCGGTCCATTGTGGCCTGTGCGACCGGGGGCGCGCCGGGAGGAGGTGTCTCGCCCTCGCCCGGGCTCCCTGCCCCGCCGGCCGTCGCGCCGCAGTGGCAGGCCGGATGGGGCGGCCATCGGCGCAGGCGGGGCAGCAGTTCCGGTGGGCGTACCTCCACCGTGGCGTCGAGGGTGAGCGGCGCACCGCCGCCGTCCAGGTACGCCAGGGCCTGGCCGGCGGCCAGCAGCGCGGTGAGCAGGCAGGTCAGCGTGGCGCCGCTGGCGGGTGCCTCGGTCGCGGTCAGCTGCGCAGCCAGCCGTGGCCATCGCGCATCCGCGTCGCGGCGGTGCAGGTCACCGCAGTGCAGGCAGCTGCTGGTGCCGGGGACCACCAGCGGCCCGACGACGCCCGTCTCGCCCCGGACGGTGGCCACCAGGTGTGCCCCGTCGGCTCCGCCGACCAGGGGATCCGAGGCGGCCCAGGCCCCGGTGAGCACCGTCAGGTCGGGCGTCAGTCCGGCCGGCAGGGGGCCGAGGTCGGTGAGCGGGCTGGCGCGGCGGATCGCGTCGGCCGCTGCCACGCTGCGCGGCCGCCCCTCGTCGGCTGCGGTCAGCCCGCCCACCACGGTGTCGGCCGCGGTCACGACCCCCGCGTCGCGCACGATCACCCGGCCGACCCCGCTGGCGGCGAGGACGGCGGCCAGCGGCGTGCCCACCCGTGTCGCCCCCTCGACCACCACGGTGGCCAGCCGCCGCGTCCGCCAGGCAGCAGGCCGGCTGCCGGGCGCGCCGGTCGCCGCCGGCAGCTCCACCGCCGCCCGCGCGACCGCGGCCGGTCCGGTGCCGATCGCGAGCAGGTCGGCGACGTCGAGGTCGGTGAGCAGGCCGGTCTGCCGGCACGCCTGGAGGACCGCGTCGACCAGGGCGGGCTCCAAGCCGTCGCGGGCGGCGTCGGCCCGGACCACCCGCTGCGACCGGCGCCCGTCCAGGCCGCGCAGCAGGGGCGCCAGGCCGGCGGCGGGCGCCAGGAGGAGGCCGTCGGTGGAGTCGACCCCACCGACCTGCAGGCTGCCGGCGTCGCCGAGGAGCAGCGGGGTCGCCGCCGGGAGGAGGGGATGGACGCTGTCGCTCACCCCGGCAGGGTGGCAGCCCGGCGGTGGGCCCGCGGCCGTCGTCCACAGGGGGGAGGACGACGAACGGCGGCGTCCCGGGTGAGGAACGCCGCCGTCGCGACCTCCCGGCCGGGAGGTGCGGTGTCTCTCAGGCCTTGCCGAGGATCCGGTTCATCTTGGTGCCGCACACCGGGCAGGTGCCCTGTGCCATGCGGCGACCGGACTCGCTCACCTTGACCTCGCCGTCGAAGTCGCGCTTCTCCTTGCACTTCACGCAGTAGCCGTTGTAGCTCTCCGCCACGGGATCTCCTCGTCTCTGGGGCGTCCCGGCTCGCACGCCGGGCGCCGTTGCGCGAGCACGCTACCCGGCGCGGGCGCCCGCGATGCCTCCGGCGGCCGCCCCGGGCGCACGGGGGCCGCACAGCCGGCAGCCGTGATGGCGGTGCGTCACCCACAGCTGTGGACAGCCCTGTGGACGCGATGGGGACGGGCAGGCGTGTCGCTGTGCGGAACCGGGGGACGGCGCCGGGAGGGGGCACCTGCCGTGGTGGCCGGCGCGGCTGCGACCTGCGCGGATGTCCCCATCCGGGTGTGGACGGCACGCCGGCGGTCGCCTCGTCACCGGCTGGAGCGGCGGCCATGTCCACCGTCCGTGCGACCTGCACCCGAGAGGGTGTCCCTGCGCAGGCGCCACGGCCGAACGGTGCCCTACGGTTCCTCCGTGCCCGGAACCACTCGCGACGCCGCCGCCCTGCCTGAGCCGGCGGACGACGACCTCGTGGAGGTCCGACGCAGCACGCGCCGGCGGCGCACGGTGACCGCATACCGCGAGATGGGCCGCACCGTGGTCCTCATCCCGGCGGCGTTCAGCCCGGCCGAGGAGCAGCGCTGGGTCGCCCAGATGGTGGCGAAGCTGCGGGTCCGCGAGGAGCGCAGGAAACGGTCGCTCGGCGGCGACGCGGAACTCCTCGCCCGCGCCCGGGCGCTCTCGGCCGCCCACCTCGACGGGCTCGCGGAGCCGGCGAGCGTGCGCTGGGTGGACAACCAGCACCGGCGCTGGGGATCGTGCACGCCGGCCGACCGCACCATCCGGCTGTCGAGCCGGCTGCGCTCGATGCCGGAGTACGTCGTCGACTACGTGCTGGTGCACGAGCTCGTGCACCTGCTCGAGCCCGGCCACGACGACCGCTTCTGGGTGCTGGTCGCCCGTTACCCGCGGGCGGAACGGGCGCGCGGCTTCCTCGAGGGCGTCGAGCTCGCCGCCATGGCCGGCGCGGCCGGCCAGGACGGCGCCCCCGACATCGTCGACTAGGGGCGCTGACCGGGCTCCTCACCGGTCTCGTCGTCAGCCGGCGGCTCCTCCTGCGCCGGGCGGTCCGCGTCGTCGGCGTTCAGCGCGGCCAGTTCGTCGTCGAAACCCTGGCGGGCGACGAAGTCCAGCGGCTCGTCCAGGTCCTCCGAGGTCGGCAGGAGGTCGGGGTGCGACCACAGCCGGTCCCGGTCGGCGCTGCCGTGCTGCTGCCCCATCGCGCCCCAGACGGTCGCGGCGTCGCGCAGCCGGCGGGGGCGCAGCTGCAGCCCGACGAGCGTGGCGAAGGTCTGCTCCGCCGGACCGCCCGAGGCCCGCCGGCGGCGCATGGTCTCGGCCAGCGCGGCGTGGCCGGGGAGCCGGTCGGCGGCGGCCGCCGCGACGACGGTGTCCACCCAGCCCTCCACCAGGGCCAGCAGCGTCTCCAGCCGGCGCAGCGCCATCTGCTGCTCGGGCGTCTCCTCCGGCTCCAGCACACCGCTGCCCAGCAGCCGCTGGATGCTCTCCGGGTCGCTGGGGTCCAGGCCGCCGCCCAGGCCGCCCGACATCGCCTCGTTGATCCCGCGTTCGATCGCCTCGCGGTCGATGGTGATGCCGCGGGCGTAGGCGTGCACCGCGTCCTGCAGCTGCTGGCGCAGCCACGGGACGTGCGCGAACAGCCGCTGCGAGGCGGCCTCCCGCAGCGCCACGAAGAGCCTGACCTCGTCGGCGGGGCGGTCGAGCCCCTCGGCGAACGCGGCCAGGTTCTGCGGCACCAGCACCCCGGTGCCGGCCGGTGCCAGGGGCAGCCCGACGTCGGTGCTGGTGAGCACCTCCTCGGCGAGCTTGCCCAGCGCCTGCCCGACCTGGGCGCCGAACATCACGCCGCCCATCCGACCCATGATCCCGGCGATCGGACCGAACGACATGGCCGCCTCCTGGGGGAGTGCGCTGGTCATCGCCGCCACCACCCGCTCGGCGAGCGGATCGATCAGCGCGGTCCAGGCCGGCTGGGTCTGCTCGACCCACTCCACCCGTGACCAGGCGGCGGTGCGCTCGATGCCCGACGGCAGCTCGGTGACCTGGTCCAGCCAGAGGTCGGCCAGCCGCAGCGACTCGGCCGCACCCGTCCGCTCCGCCTCCGACGAGGGCTGGTGCCCGGCCGCCAGTTGGCTGATCGCGCCCTGGCGGGCGAGGTCCCAGTTCACCGGGCCGCCGGACCAGTTCATCAGCTTCTGCAGCTCGGCGAACAGCGGCATCTTGCCGAGCACGTCCTCCGGCGAGCCGCCTCCCGCCATGCCCCCGAAGAGGGCTCCCAGGCCGAACGGGTCACCGCCGCCCTGGTCTCCGCGGCCGGGTTCCCGGCGCTCGGGGTCACGGTCGGGAGGGCCGAAGCCGAACGGCACGTCACTCATGCATCCACGGTAGACGGGTGATCTTCGGTCGGGGGGTGCGGCGCTGCGCCGGTAGCGGACAGGGCGGCTGTCAGGTGATGCCCAGGTGGGCGACATAGGCTCGCCCCTCGTGACCCGTCGGATCGCCGTCCTCAGCGTGGGCGCCGTGCTGCTGCTGCTGTTCGGCGTGCTCGGCACGAGCGTGCCGGTGCCGTACGTGGCGCAGGTGCCCGGCCCCACCTTCAACACGCTCGGGGAGATCGACGGCGAGCCGATCATCGAGGTGCAGGGCAGGGAGCGCGACGACGTGGCCGGAGACCTCACCCTCACCACGGTCGGCGTCAGCCGGGGTGGGCTGAGCCTGGTCCAGGCGGTCCGTGGCTGGTTCGACGACGAGGTGAGCGTCGTCCCGGAGGAGACGGTGTACCCGCCGGACCGGAGCGAGGAGGAGACCCGGCAGGTGAACCGGCAGGCGTTCCTCACCTCCGAGCAGGCCGCCGAGAGCGTCGCGCTCGGCGAGCTGGGCTACCCGGAGAAGGTCGTCGTCCGGGGCGTGGCCGAGGAGTCCCCGGCAGAGGACCGGCTGGAGGAGGGTGACGCGCTCGAGTCGATCGACGGGCGCCCGGTGCCCGACTCGGACGTGCTGGCCGACGTGCTCGCCGACATCCCGCCGGGCAGCACGGTGACCGTGGGCTACACGCGGCTGGGTGAGCCGGGCACGACCACGGTGACCACCAAGGCCGCCGAGGGCCGGGCGGGCTCGCTGCTGGGCATCTCCGTGCTCGACCAGCCGGCGGCACCGTTCGACGTGGACATCCAGGTGGCCGACGTGGGCGGGCCCTCGGCCGGTCTCATGCTGACGCTCGGGATCCTCGACCTCGTGGGGGAGGAGGACCTGACCGGCGGAGCGGTGGTGGCCGGCACCGGCACCATCGACCTCGAGGGGAACGTGGGGCCGATCGGCGGCGTCCCGCTGAAGATGCTCGCCGCCCGCGACATCGGGGCCGAGCTGTTCCTGGTGCCGGCGGACAACTGCGCCGAGGCGGTCGCCGGCCCCGACGCCGGCGTCCCGATGGCCAAGGTCGCGACCCTCGACGACGCCCTCGCGGCACTCGCCGACCTGCGGGCCGGCCGGACCCCGGAGAGCTGCTGACGCCCTGACCGGCGCAACCGTCCGGCCGGGAACCCCGCGCCGTCCGGTGCGTTGTCCTGAAGACCGGGGCTCGCCCCGGAACCGCGAACCCCGTACCACCCGGCCCCCGCGGCCGGTCGTCCCGTGGCCCCTGCGGCCACGCCTGCAACTGAAGGAGCCCGCTCGTGGCCATGCGGCCCCCCGTGCCGGTACCGACCCTGTCGCGGCGCGCGAAGCTGGTCATCGGCGCCATCGCCGTGCTGCTGGTGCTGTTCACCGTCGTCGGGACGCTCACCAGCGTCTACGTCGACTTCCTCTGGTTCGAGGAGACCGGGTTCACCGAGGTCTTCTGGACCGAGCTCCAGACGCGTGCGCTGCTGTTCGCCGTCGCCGCGGTGGCGACCGGTGGGCTGACGGCGCTGGCCATGTACCTGGCCTACCGGTTCCGTCCCACTTTCCGCCCGATGTCGCTCGAGCAGCAGAACCTCGAGCGTTACCGGCAGTCGCTGGAGCCGCGCCGCGCGCTCGTGCTGACCGGCGTGGCGGTCGTGCTCGGCCTGTTCGCGGGCTTCACCGCGCAGGCCAACTGGGAGACGTGGCTGTCGTTCCGGAACAGCACCGACTTCGGCCGGACCGACCCGCAGTTCGGCATCGACCTGTCGTTCTTCGTCTTCGACTACCCCTTCTACCGGCTGCTGCTCGGGTTCGGGTTCGCCATCGTCATCCTGGCGCTGATCGGCTCGCTGCTCACCCACTACGTCTTCGGCGGGCTGCGGCTGCAGACCCCCGGGCAGAAGCTCACCGCGGCCGCGCGCGTGCAGCTCTCCGTGCTGCTGGGGCTGTTCGTGGCGCTCAAGGCCGTCGCCTACTGGCTGGACCGCTACGGGCTGGTCTACTCCGACCGCGGTGACGTGTTCACCGGCGCGAGCTACACCGACGTCAACGCACTGCTGGTGCCGAAGACGATCCTGGTCTTCGTGGCGGCGGTCTGCGCCGTGGCGTTCTTCGCCAACATCGTCGTCCGCAACTTCCTGCTGCCCGCCGCGGCCCTGGTCCTGCTGCTGGTCTCCAGCCTGGTCATCGGCGTCGCCTACCCGGCGATCGTGCAGCAGTTCGTGGTGAAGCCCAGCGCCAACGAGAAGGAGGCGCTCTACATCGAGCGCGCCATCGAGTCGACCCTCCAGGCGTACGGCCTCGACGACATCGACTACGTCGACTACGCGCAGGACACCGCCGGGGACGCGGACGCCCCGGCGGTGCTGGCGGAGTTGCGCAACGACACGGAGACGATCCCGAACGCGCGGCTGCTGGACCCGAACGTGCTCTCCGAGACGTTCACGGCGCGCCAGCAGATCCGCAACGTCTACGGGTTCCCGGAGAAGCTGGACATCGACCGCTACGAGATCGACGGGGAGCTGCGTGACTACGTGGTGGCCGCACGCGAGCTCGACAGCGCCGGCCTGAGCGAGAACCAGGACACCTGGATCAACCGGCACACGGTCTACACCCACGGGAACGGCTTCGTCGCCGCCCCCGCCAACGAGGTCGTCGCGGGGCAGGAGGGTGGTGAGCCGAACTTCACGACCCGCGACCTGCCGCCGGTCGGCACCATCGACATCGACCAGCCGCGCATCTACTACGGCGAGCTGATCGACGACTACTCCGTCGTCGGTGCGCCGGCGGGGGCACCGCCGCGCGAGTTCGACCAGCCCGAGGGTGGATCCGAGCAGGAGGAGATCAACAACACCTACGACGGCGAGGGTGGCATCTCGATCGGCAGCTTCTTCCGCCAGCTGACGTTCGCCATCTACTACCGGGAGCGCAACTTCCTGCTGTCCGGTGCGGTCAACGACGAGTCCAAGGTGCTCCACGTCCGCAATCCGCGGGACCGGGTCGAGAAGGCGGCGCCGTTCCTCGAGGTGGACGGCGACGCGTACCCGGCGGTCATCGACGGCGAGATCAAGTGGATCCTCGACGGCTACACGACCTCGGATTCCTACCCCTACGCCGAGCAGATGGAGCTGGGTGAGGCGGCGGCCGACGCACTGACCACGGCGACGACGGCGCTGCCGAACGAGACGTTCAACTACATCCGCAACTCCGTGAAGGCCACGGTGGACGCCTACGACGGCACCGTCACGCTGTACGCCTGGCAGCCCGAGGACCCGGTGCTGCAGACCTTCATGAAGGCGTTCCCGGGGACCATCCAGCCGCGCACCGAGATGAGCGAGGAGCTCATCAGCCACGTGCGGTACCCGCAGGACCTGTTCAAGGTGCAGCGGGACATCCTGACCCGGTACCACGTGGACGACCCGGCCGACTTCTACGAGCAGAGCGACCGCTGGCAGATTCCCGACGACCCGACGCAGGACACCAATCAGGACCAGCCGCCCTACTACATCCTGGCCCAGCGGCCGGGCGACGACGAGGCCACCTTCCAGCTGACCAGCGCGCTGAACGCCTTCCAGCGGGACAACCTCTCGGCGTTCATCTCGGCGTCGAGTGCGCCGGAGACCTACGGGGACATCCAGGTGCTGCGGCTTCCGGGCAACACCCCGTTCCGCGGCCCGGAGCAGGTGCAGAACGCGTTTCTGACGAACAACCAGGTCCGGCCCGACCTGACCCTGTTCAACAGTGAGAACTCCGACGCGGTCTTCGGCAACCTGCTGACCCTGCCCATCGGGGATGCCGGACTGCTCTACGTCGAACCGCTGTACGTCCGCGGCGCCGGCGAGGGTGGCTTCCCGCTGCTGCAGAAGGTCCTGGTCAACTTCGGGGACCGGATCGGCTACGCCGACACCCTCGCCGGGGCTCTCGACCAGGTATTCGGCGCGGGGGCGGGGGAGTCGGCCACCGACAGTGACGACATCGCCGACACGGTCGACGAGGACGCCACGCCGGAGATCGTGCCCGATCCGGGGACGAATCCGGACCCGGCGCCGGACATCGACGAGATCCCACCCGGCGACACGCAGGTCAACCCGGATCTGGCCGAGGCGGTGGTCGACATCAACGCCGCCCTGGCGGCGCTGGCCACCGCGCAGCGCGGCGGTGACTTCGCCGGCCAGGGCCAGGCCCTGGAGGACCTCCAGACCGCGGTCGACGCCTACCAGGCGGCCCAGCGGGCGGCAGCCGGCGAGTGATCCCGGGGTGGGGTCGGTGGGCGGGCGCCCACCGACCCCACGGACCTGGTACGGTGGTCATAGCGACGCGGGGTGGAGCAGCTCGGTAGCTCGCTGGGCTCATAACCCAGAGGTCACAGGTTCGAATCCTGTCCCCGCTACCACCACGAAGGCCCGGCCCCCAGGGGGCCGGGCCTTCGTCGTTCCGCGATCTCGTGGTCGGTCACACCGAGCTGAGCCGTTCGTCCCGAGAGCGGGTGTCCGGCCAGTCGCGAGACCACTCGTCGGCCTGGGGCGACGTGCGGCGGTACGGCGTGGGCCGAGGGCGCGCCGGTGCCGACGGCCGATGCCGGTGCGCGGCGGGCCGCAGGGCGGTGGCCACGGGGTCCGGAGCGGCGGGCACGGCCGGCGGCGCGACCGCGTGCGCGGGCGGGCGCGGCCGGGTGGTCAGCGCAGCCAGGAGCGAATGCGGCCGGGTGCGGTCGTCCTCGTGCTCGGCGGCGGCCGGGAGGGGCCGCGCCGGTGGAGCGGGGAACGGCTCGCGACGGGGCGGGTGCGCCGGGTCGGGGAGCCGGAGCTCGGCGAGGTCCTTCCACGTCGAGTGCCGCAGCCCGTCGACGGTGCAGCGGACCCGGGCGGCCACCCGGCCGTCGGGTGTGTGCCGCCAGCCGAGCAGTTCGCCGGAGTACCAGATGCCCCGGTGGTGGATCTCCACCGGCTGCGGGTTCCCGACGAACCTGCCCGCCGCCATGTCTCCCGCCACGGGTCGGACTGTAGGTCGGCCGCGGACACGGGCCGGGGAAGGCGCGCGTCGTGCCCGGACGCGGTGTGGCACCGCGTCACACCGTTCACACGGGCCCGTGCCGCCGCCCGTGCACGAACGTGGTGCCGACCGCGCCCCGGCGGCGGGCGCGGGCCTGCAGCAGCCCGGTGAGGTGCCGTTCCGCGGGCAGGGCGGTCCGGCGCAACGCCTGGCCCACGTACTCGCCGAGCAGCGCGCCCGCGGCCAGGGCCAGCCCGACCGTCACCGCGGTGCCGAGCAGCGTGATCCCGCCCAGGGTGTCGCCCTCGGTCAGCCGGCGCAGGCCGAGGTAGATCGTCAGGCCGGGCAGCAGCGGGATGATCCCCGCGGCCACGTACACCACGACGGGCACCTGCTGCCTGCGGGCCAGCACGTAGCTGCCGAGGCCGATGACCACCGCGGCGCTCGCCGACGCCAGGGTGGGGGAGAGGTCGAGCCGGTCCAGGCCGAGGAAGACGCCCCAGCCCAGCGCACCCGCGGCCGCGGTGGGCAGCAGCGTGCGTCGCGGCGCGTGGTTGGAGACGGCGAACGACGCCGAGGCCAGGGCGGCGGCGAACAACTGCAGCGGCACGTCCCCGATCCCGCTCACCTGCGGGTCCCAGATCTGCGCCGGGACCCCGAGGCGCACGCCGATCGACAGGGCGATCGCGACACCGCTGATGATCCCCGCGGTCAGGAGGAAGGTCTCGAACGCCCGCGCGCTCGCGGTGACGTAGAAGCCGGTGATGGCATCGTGCACCGCGCCGACCAGCGTCACTCCCGGTAGCAGCAGCACGATGCCGCCGGCGACGACGAGCGACGGGCGCACCCCGAGATCGGCGGCGACGAGCACCAGCGCCACCGACGTGGCGATCAGCCCGCCGGCGGCGTTCTGGAAGAACGTCGGTATCCCGCGGCGGCCGAGGGCGTCGATGGCCAGACCGACCAGCACGGTGGCGCCGAAGGCGGCGGCGGTCACGACGGCTCCCGCGCCCAGCAGCAGCGCCACGGCGGTGGCGAGCAGGGCGCGGGCCGCGGTCACGACCGGACGCCGGTAGGGGTGCCGCGCCGCCGCGACCATCAGCAGCCGGCGCTCGGCCTCCCGGGGGGTGATCCGGTCCTCGGTCAGCTCCGTGACGACGTCGTGGACGGCGGTCGCGCGGGAGTAGTCCAGCTCCCGCAGCTGCACCAGGCGCAGGCCGCTGATCGGCGCGGTATCGTCGGACGGCTGCCCCGACACGGTGATCGAGGTGAACGTGATGTCGCTCTCCACCCGCCGCAGCCCGCCGGCCCGGGCCACAGCGGAGCAGGTGGCCGTGACCTCCGCGGCGCTCGCACCGGCCGACAGCAGCAGCTCGCCGGCCCGGAGGGCGAGCTCCAGGGCCCGGTAGGCGTCCTGCGAAGCGGAGGGAGACGACGGCACCCGCCCACGATCCACGACCGGCCGGGCGCGGCGCTCGTGGGGGGTGGCACGCCGATCGTGGGACTACTCACCCTCCGTGAAGGTGCGCGGCTCGGCCGTATCGAGCACTCTGGAAGGTCGAGCGCGACCAAGCCCCGGTCGTCCCCGTGCTGCCGGCCACACCTGGCCGGCCCCAACTGGAGGAGTCGCTCTCCCGTGCGAAGAACATCAGCTGTCTTCTGGGCCTCGCTGGCCGTCGTCCTGCCCTTCGTGGTGTGGGGCGCGATCGCGCCGGCATCGCTGGACTCCGCCGCCGGAGCGACGCGGGCGTTCGTCGTCGACCGGTTCGGCTGGTTCTACCTGCTGACGGCGACGATCGTCCTGATCGCGGTGATCGTCGTGGCGGCGTCGCGGTGGGGCAAGGTCCGGCTGGGCCGGGACGGCGACGAGCCCGAGTACAGCACCACCGCGTGGTTCGCGATGCTCTTCAGCGCGGGCATGGGCATCGGCCTGGTGTTCTGGGGTGTCGCCGAGCCGGTGGCGCACTTCATGACCCCGGCCACGGCCGACCCCGAGACGACCGCGGCGGCACGGGACGCGCTGCGCTACTCGTTCTTCCACTGGGGCCTGCACCCGTGGGGCATCTACGCGGTCCTCGCGCTGGCGCTGGCCTACGCCCGGTTCCGGCGTGGTTGGAAGGCCACCATCAGCGGCGCACTGCGGCCGATCCTCGGGGACCGGGTCGACGGCCCCCTGGGCACCGTGGTCGACACCATCGCCGTGGTGGCCACCGTGTTCGGCGTCGCCACCTCCCTGGGCCTCGGCGCCGCGCAGGTCAACGGCGGGCTGGCCTCGCTCGACGACGGGTTCACCATCGGCTCCGGCACCCAGCTGCTCATCATCGCCGTCGTCACGGTGCTGTTCCTGGTCTCGGCACTCTCGGGCCTGAACCGGGGCATCAAGTGGCTCTCCACCGCCAACATGGTCCTGGCCGTGGGGCTGTTCGCCTTCGTGCTGTTCACCGCGTCGACCGGCCGGCTGGTCGGTGCCTTCACCACGACGCTGGGCAGCTACCTCGCCGAGCTGCCCGCGATGAGCCTGCAGACCGGGCCGTTCGACGCGGAGCGATCGGACTGGATCAACGGCTGGACCATCTTCTACTGGGCGTGGTGGATCTCCTGGTCGCCGTTCGTCGCGACCTTCATCGCGCGCATCTCCCGCGGCCGCACGATCCGCGAGTTCGTGATCGGCGTCCTCGGCGTGCCCACGCTGGTGAGCGGCCTGTGGTTCTCCGTCTTCGGAGGCGCCGGCATCCTCGCCCAGCAGGACGGGGCCGACCTGGCCTCCCAGCCGACCGAGTCGCAGCTGTTCGCCCTGCTCGACACGCTGCCCGGCGGCCTGATCGCCGGTATCGGCGCGATGATCCTGATCGTCACCTTCTTCGTGACCAGCGCCGACTCCGCCACCTTCGTGCTCGGGTCGCTGAGCACCCGGGGCGGGGCGGACCCGGCACGGTCGGTCACGGTGATCTGGGGTCTGGTCATCTCCGCTTCGGCGGCCGTGCTGCTGGTCAGCGGCGGCCTCGGCGGGGTGCAGACCGCGTCGATCGTCGCGGCCTTCCCGTTCGCGGTCGTGCTGCTGCTGGTGCTGGCGTCGCTGATCAAGGGGTTGCGCGACGAGCCGCGGCTGCCGAGGACCGAGGCAGCCGCTCCGCCGGTGGCGGCGGGGATGCCCGGCGTGCCGGTCGCCTCCGGGAACGGGGCGACGACCGCCGGGGCGGTTCCGGAACGGACCTGAGCGAGGGTGACGGGGTGGCCTGCGGCAGCCGTGGACGGTGGGGTACAGTGGTCCTATCGCCGCGGGGTGGAGCAGCTCGGTAGCTCGCTGGGCTCATAACCCAGAGGTCACAGGTTCGAATCCTGTCCCCGCTACCACGACGAAGACCCGGTCACCACGGTGACCGGGTCTTCGTGCTTCCGGCCCCGGGTCGCCCGCCTCCGGTGCATTGTGTGTCACCAGGATTCTCACTAGCGTTCGGTCATCGACCGCTGCTCTGGGAGGACGCCCGTGTCCGTCGGCACCGCACCCGGAACCGTTCCGCCGCCCCGCCGGGTGGGGGCCGCCGATCTCGGCATCGACCTCTCCGACCGGGACTTCTGGGCGCGCCCGCCGGCCGAGCGTCACGCGGTCTTCGACCGGTTGCGCCAGGAGCGCCCCTTCGCATTCTTCGCCGAGCCGCAGATCCCGTCGTTGCCGAGCGGGCCCGGCTACCACGCCGTCACCCGCTACGCGGACCTGGCGGCGATCAGCTCCCAGCCCGCGGTCTTCTGCTCGGGGGAGGGGGCGGTCTCCATCCAGGACATCCCGGCCGATCTGAACGAGTTCTACGGCTCGCTGATCAGCATGGACGACCCCCGGCACGCCAAGATCCGGCGCATCGTCGCCAAGACGTTCACCCCGCGCATGCTCGAGCGCGTGGTCGACTCGGTCGCGGGCATCGTCGACGACGTCCTCGCTGCCGTCCGTCGGAAGGCGGCCGAGGGGGACGGCACGTTCGACGTCGTCGCCGACCTGGCCGCGCCCATCCCGCTGCGGGTCATCTGCGACATGATGGGTGTCCCCGAGGAGGACCGGGCGATGGTCCTGGCCAAGTCGAACGTGATCCTCTCCGGCGGCGACCCGGAACTGGTGGAAGACGAGGACGACCCGCTCACCGGCGTGCTCATGGCCGGGATCGAGCTGGCCGGCCTGATGGAGCGGCTGGCCGCCGAGCGGGTGGAGCGGCCCACCGACGACCTCACCACGGCGCTGGTCACCACGGAGGTGGAGGGCGAGAAGCTCACCCACCAGGAGATCGCCTCGTTCTTCATCCTCCTGCTCGTGGCCGGCAACGAGACCACGCGCACCGCCATCTCCCAGGGGCTGCTGGCGCTGCAGGACCACCCCGAGCAGCGGGCCGCCTGGGTCGCCGACCCCGAACTCACCCGTACCGCCGTCGAGGAGATCGTGCGCTGGGCCAGCCCGGTGACCTGGATGCGCCGCACCGCGACCAGGGACGGCGAGCTGAACGGCCACCGGTTCTCCGCCGGCGACAAGTTCCTGCTGTTCTACGCCGCCGCGAACCGCGACCCGGAGGTGTTCGCCGACCCGCACCGGTTCGACCTGGCCCGCGACCCCAACCCGCACGTCGGATTCGGGTCCAAGGGGCCGCACTTCTGCCTCGGTGCCCACCTCGCCCGCCGGGAGCTCGCCGTCACCTTCGCCAAGGTGTTCGAGCAGCTGCCCGACCTGGAGGTCACCGGCCCCCCGGACCGGCTGCGTTCGTCGTTCGTCAACGGCCTCAAGCGGCTCCCGGCCCGGCTCACGGACGCCTCGTGAGCCGGCTGGAGGCCGATCTCGAGCGGTGCGTCGGAGCCGGGGCCTGCGAAGCGTTGATGCCCGACGTCTTCGAGGTGGGGGACGAGGGCACGGTGCAGATACTGCGCCCCCACCCGGCGGACGCCGAGGTGCGCGACGTCGAGGAGGCGGTGCGGCAGTGCCCGACCGGGGCCCTCCAGCTGGTGACGGAACAGCCGGCCCCCGCCGGCGGTTGACCGCAGCCATGGAGACCACAGTCACCGACGTCCCCGAGTCCGACCGCTTCGAGATCCGGGACGGCCAGCGCGTCCTGGGGATGGCCGCCTACCAGCGCCACGGCGACACCCTCGTGTTCACGCACACGGAGGTCGACCCCGACGCCGGGCAGTCCGGGCTGGGCAGCACCCTTGTCCGTGCCGCGCTCGACGAGGTGCGCTCGCGCGGCGGGTCGGTCGTGCCCCGCTGCTCGTTCGTCGCCGGCTGGATCGAGCGGCACCCCGACTACGCCGACCTGGTCGCCGACCAGGACCGCTGATCGCCCGTCCGTGGTCGCCCCCGGGGGAGGGAAGGCCACGGACCGGCGCCGTGCTCAGAGCACCTGCGAGCCGTACATCTCGCCCAGCGGGTCGGCGATCAGCTCGATGCGGGCGCCGTCGGGGTCCCGGAAGTAGACCGAGACGCCGCTGTGCACCTCGTGCTCGACGCCGGCATCGGTGAGCCGCTGCACCAGTTCCTCCCACCGCTGCGGTTCCACGCTGATCGCCATGTGGTGCAGGCCGCCCAGCACCTCGGCGTACGGGCCGACGCCCAGTCCAGGGAAGTCGAAGAAGGCCAGCAGGTTGCTGTTGCCGATGTCGAAGAAGAAGTGCGAGGAACCGGGGTAGTCGCGGTTCTCGATCAGCTCGGTCAGCGGGAAGCCGAGCACGTCCTGGTAGAAGCGCACCGTCCGCTCGACGTCGCTGCTGATCAGCGCGGTGTGGTGCAGGCCCCGGGCGGTCGACGCCGGCCGCTGCTCGGCCGGGCGCAGGTACGCCTCCCGGATGCGGGCGCGCTCGGCCTCCGACGCGGTCAGGTCACGGGTGTTCTCGGTGGTCACGGGGGAGATCCTCCTCGCTCGGGCTGCTGGCACCGACAACCGGCGGAGGCGTGATCTCGTTCCCCCCGCGCGCCGGGCGGCCGCCCGGCTGCGAGGGTGGAGGCCATGCGTGTCCTGGTGGCCGGGTGGTTCAGCTTCGACGAGGTGATCGCCACCGTCGGCGACGAGCTGGGGGCCGACGTCGTCGTCGGGTGGCTGACCGAGCTGGGCATCGACCACGACGTCGCGTGGGCGCCCTACCTGGGCCGCGGGGTGCACTGGCGGGACGTCGAACCCGCCGACTACACGCACCTGCTCTTCGTCACCGGCCCGGTCGGGAACCTGCCGCCGCTGCCGGAGCTGACCCGGGCGTTCGCGTCGGCGCGGCGTTGGGCCGTGAACGTGTCCGTCGTCGACGACGTCGCCCGGACGATGTTCGACGAGGTGTGGGAGCGGGACGCCCCCGGGATCACCCGACCCGACCTGGCCGTCGAGGGCCCGGAACCCGACGTCCCCGTCGTCGCCGTGGCGTTCGCCCCGGTGCAGGGTGAGTACGGCGACCGCAGCCGGGCCGACCGGGTGCGGGGGGTGATCGAGGAGTGGCTGGCGGCGCGGGCGCTGCCGTGGTTCCCCATCGACACCGACCTGTTCGACAAGCCGCATCCGCGCCGGCCGGCGCAGGTGGAGGCTCTGCTCCGGCGGTGCGACGTCGTGGTGAGCATGCGGCTGCACGGGCTGGTCCTCGGGCTCAAGAGCGATCGGCCGGTCATCGCGTGCGACCCCATCGACGGCGGCGCCAAGGTCACCGGTCAGGCGCGGGCGCTGGACTGGCCGCTGCTGCTGGCCGCCGACGACGTGACCCTCGAGGCGCTCGATGCGGCGCTGGCGCGCTGCCTGGCCGGGGAGTTCACCGGCCCGGTGGCGCACTCCCGGGTGCGGGGCGCCGCGGGCAACCGCGAGCTCCGGGAATGGCTCACCCGGCAGCTGGGGAGCTGAGCGGCCGCTGCGCGGCCGCGAACCGGCGCTCGACGTCGGCGGGGACCGCCCGTCGCTGGCGGAGGGCGGCCGGGAGTCGGCGGGCCCAGCCCCGCACCGCCGCCCGCGCCGCCGGATCACCGGCCGCCTGGCGGAGCAGCCGCGTGGTGGCCGAGAGCGCCACAGGCAGCGGCCGGCGGAGCCAGTCGACCAGCAGGTCGTTGCGGGTCTGCAGCGCCCAGCGTTCGGGGGAGACGACCACGGGGCCGGCGGGGTCGTGCCAGGCGACCACGTCGTCGGCGTAGACCTGCTGCCAGCCGGCCGCGGCCAGGTCGAGCGCGAGCAGGTGCTCCTCGCCGCCGAAGAACAGCAGCGGTGAGAAGCCGCCGACCGACAGGTACGCGTCGCGGCGGACGACCACGGCGAAGGCGGGATAGCTGAGCACGTCGGGCCCCGGATTGCCCGGGGTGGTGCCGAGGACGGCGGCGCGGTGCTTGCGCGACACGGCATCGAGCGAGCCGTCCGCGGCCAGCCGGACCCGGCCGGTGACCAGTGCGATGCCGGGGTGCGTGTCGAGCAGGTCGGTCGCCCGGTCCAGGGATCCCGGTGCCCACCACGAGTCGTCGTCGGCGAAGGCGACGTAGGGGGTTGCGGTGCGTCGTACGCCGACGGTGCGGGCGGCCGCCCCGGCGTTGGTGGGCAGCTCCACCACCACGACCGTGGGGTGCCGGTCGCGGACGGCGGCGGGGGTTCCGTCGGTGGAGCCGTTGTCGACGACGACGACCGGGGGTCCGCCGGCGTGCACGAGCCGGTCGAGCGATCGCAGCAGCGACGCCCGGCGGTTCCGCGTGGCGAGCACGATGCTGATCCGGGGAGCGGGCACGGACATCACCTGCCCGGCCGGGCAGTGGGGAATGCACCGGGTGTGCCGGCGGGGATGTCACATCCGCGGCGTCCCCGTACGGTGCGGAGATGATCCTGGAGCGGGCGGAACTGTCGGTGCGGCCCGGTCAGGAGGAGGCGTTCGAGCAGGCGTTCCGCGCGGCCACGGGCCTCATCTCCACGGTGCCCGGATTCGCCGGCCTCGCGCTGAGCCGGTGTCTCGAGCGGGAGAGCGTCTACCTGCTGCTGGTCCGGTGGGAGCGGTTGGAGGACCACACGGAGGGCTTCCGCGGGTCGGCCGGCTACCAGCAGTGGCGCCGGCTGCTGCACCACTTCTACGACCCGTTCCCGGTCGTGGAGCACTTCTCGCCGGTCTTGACCGCCGGCCATCCGGTGCCCTGAGCTCAGCTGAGCGCCCGGTCCAGGTCGGCCAGCAGATCCTCGACGTCCTCGATGCCCACCGAGAGCCGCACGAGGTCGGCGGGCACCTCCAGCGGTGAGCCGGCGGCGCTCGCGTGGGTCATCCGGCCGGGGTGCTCGATGAGCGACTCGACGCCGCCGAGGGACTCCGCGAGCGTGAACAGCCGGGTGCGCTCGCAGACCCGCAGCGCGGCCTCCTCGCCGTCGCGCAGCCGGAACGACAGCATCCCGCCGAAGCCGGACATCTGCCGCGCGGCGATCTCGTGCCCCGGGTGGTCGGGCAGCCCCGGGTAGAGCACCGAGGCCACCGCGGGATGGTCGAGCAGGAACTCGGCGATCCGGGCCGCGTTGGCGCAGTGCCGGTCCATCCGCACGCCGAGGGTCTTGATCCCGCGCATCAGCAGCCAGGCGTCGAAGGGGCCGTTCACCGCTCCCATGGCGTTCTGGTGGTAGGTGAGCCGCTCGGCCCAGTGCGCGTCGCTGGTCACCAGCGCTCCGCCGACGACGTCGGAGTGCCCGCCCAGGTACTTGGTGGTCGAGTGCACGACGACGTCGGCCCCGAGCGTCAGCGGCCGCTGCAGGTAGGGCGAGGCGAAGGTGTTGTCGACGACGAGCACGGTGCCGCTCTCGCGCGCGATCTGCGCCAGCGCGGCGATGTCGGCGATGTTGAGCAGCGGGTTGGTCGGCGTCTCGCACCAGACGACCCGGGTGGTCTCGGGCGCGACGGCCTCCCGGACGGCGTCCAGGTCGCCCAGGTCGATCGGCCGGTAGCCGACGCCCCAGGGCTCGAGCACCCGGGAGATCAGCCGGAACGTCCCGCCGTAGGCGTCGCCGCCCAGGACGATCTCGTCGCCCGGCCGGCAGAGGGTGCGCAGCAGGGTGTCCTCGGCGGCGAGGCCGGAGGCGAAGGTCAGGGCCGTGGTGCCCTGCTCCAGGGCCGCGAGCTGTTCCTGCAGCGCGGCACGGGTCGGGTTCCCGCTGCGGCTGTACTCGTAGCCGCCGCGCAGCCCGCCGACGCCGTCCTGCTTGTAGGTCGTCGTCAGGTGCAGCGGCGGGATGACCGCGCCGGTCGCGGGGTCGGGCTCCTGCCCGGCGTGGATGGCGCGGGTGTTGAATCCCGCGAGCTCGCTCATGAGTCGACCGTAGGCGCAGTCGCCGCGGGACGGTCGGCGATGTGCCCCAGCACGTCCTGCCGGGTGATCACGCCGGCGGGCTTGCCGTCGACGTGCACCAGCAGCGCGCCGGCCGAGCCCAGCTCGGCGACGGCCGACGTCACCGGCTCACCGGAGCCGATGATCGGCAGTGGCGGCGACATGTGCTTCTCCACCCGGTCGGCCAGCGTCGCGCGGCCGGTGAAGACGGCGTCCAGCAGGGTCTTCTCGTCCACCGAGCCGACGACTTCGCCGGCGGTGACCGGCGGCTCGGCACGCACCACCGGCAGCTGGCTGACGCCGTACTCCCGGAGGATGTCGATCGCGTCGCGGACGGTCTCGTTGGGATGGGTGTGCACCAGCGGCGGGGTCTCGCCGGACTTCGTGTGCAGCAACTCGCCCACGGTGGTGCCGGCGGTCGAGCCGAGGAAGCCGTAGTCCGCCATCCACGCGTCGTTGAAGATCTTGTTCAGGTAGCCGCGGCCGCCGTCCGCCAGCAGCACCACCAGGACGTCGTCCTCGGTGAGCCGCTCCGCCACGCGCAGCGCCGCCACCACCGCCATGCCGCAGGAACCACCGACCAGCAGACCCTCCTCGCGGGCCAGCCGGCGCGTCATGGCGAAGGAGTCGCCGTCGGAGACCGCGATGATCTCGTCGGCGACCTCCTGGTCGTAGGTGGACGGCCAGAAGTCCTCGCCGACGCCCTCCACCAGGTACGGGCGGCCGGTGCCGCCGGAGTACACCGACCCCTCCGGGTCGGCGCCGATGACCTGCACCCGGCCGTCGGAGACCTCCTTGAGGTACCGGCCGACGCCGCTGATCGTCCCGCCCGTGCCGGCGCCGGTGACGAAGTGGGTGATCCGCCCCTCGGTCTGCGACCAGATCTCCGGCCCGGTCGTCTCGTAGTGCGACTGCGGGTTGCTCGGGTTGGAGTACTGGTCGGGCTTCCAGGCGCCGGGGATCTCCCGGGTGAGCCGGTCGGACACCGAGTAGTAGGAGCGCGGGTCGGCCGGGTCGACGGCGGTCGGGCAGACCACCACCTCGGCCCCGTAGGCCTTGAGGACGTTGATCTTCTCCTGCCCGACCTTGTCGGGGCAGACGAAGATGCAGTGGTAGCCGCGCTGCTGGGCCACCAGTGCCAGGCCGATGCCGGTGTTGCCGCTGGTGGGCTCCACGATGGTGCCGCCGGGCTGCAGCTCACCGCTGGCCTCCGCGGCGTCGACCATGCGGACGGCGATCCGGTCCTTCACCGAGCCGCCGGGGTTGAGGTACTCGACCTTGGCCAGCACCAGCGGGGCGTGGGGGCCCAGCCCGCGGGTGACCGACGACAGCTTCACCAGCGGCGTGTTGCCGACCAGGTCGACGACGGACTCGGCGTACTGCACGGTGGCGTCCTCCTCGGACCCGGGGCGGCCTCGTCGCCGGCGCCCGGTTGCTGCCCATCCCATCAGACGGGCAGGTCAGGGCTTGAGGACCACCTTGTTGCTGGAGTCCTCCTTGTCGCGGAACATCCGGTAGGCCTGCGGGGCCTGCTCCAGCGGCAGGGTGTGCGAGACGACGAAGCTCGGGTCGATGTCGCCGTTCCGGATCCGCTCGTACAGCGGCTTCAAGTACCGCTGCACGTGCGCCTGGCCGGTCCGCACCGTCAGTGACCGGTTCATCAGCGAACCGATCGGGAACTTGTCCATGAGCCCGCCGTAGACTCCGACGATCGAGACCGTCCCGCCGTTCTTCACCGCGAGGATCGCCTCGCGCAGCGCGTGCGGCCGCTCGGTCTCCAGCATGGTGGCCTGCTTGGCCCGGTCGTAGGCGTTGATCGCGGTGCTCGGGTGGTGGGCCTCCATCCCGACGCAGTCGATCGCGGCGTCCGGCCCGCGCCCGGCGGTGAGCTCCTGCAGGGCGTCGAGGACGTCGACGTCCTCGTAGTCGAGGACGTCGGTGGCGCCGGCCTCCTTCGCCTTGTCCAGCCGGTAGTCGAACCGGTCGATGGCGATGACCCGCTCGGCGCCGAGCATCTTCGCGCTGGCGACGGCGAACTGCCCGACCGCACCCGCGCCCCAGACGGCGACGACGTCACCGGGGGAGATGTCGCAGTTATCCGCACCCATGTAGCCGGTGGGGAAGACGTCGGTGAGGAACAGGACCTGCTCGTCTGTCAGGTCGTCGTCGACCTTCAGCGGGCCGACGTCGGCGAACGGGACGCGGGCGTACTCGGCCTGGCCACCGGGGTAGCCGCCCATCATGTGCGAGTAGCCGAAGATGCCGCACGGCGCGTGGCCCATCACCTTCTCGGCGATCCGGGCGTTGGGGTTGGAGTTCTCGCAGACGGAGAACAGCCCCTTCTGGCAGGCGACGCAGTTGCCGCAGGAGATCGGGAACGGGACGACGACCCGGTCACCGACCTTCAGGTTGCCGACGCCCTTGCCGAGCTCCACCACCTCGCCCATGAACTCGTGACCGACGATGTCGCCCTTGCGCATCGTCGGGATGAAGCCGTCGTACAGGTGCAGATCCGACCCGCAGATCGCGGTGGAGCTGATCTTCACGATCGCGTCGCGGTCGTTGAGGATCTGCGGGTCGGGGACCTCGTTGACCTCGATGTGGTTCTTGCCCATCCACTGGGTGGCGCGCACGGGGGTGTCCTTCCGGAGACGGGTCGGGGTCAGGAGCGGGGCGCCGCGGGGCGCTGGGCGGCGAGCCGCCCCGCCTCCAGGCCGTGCGGTGTGCCCTCGGAGCGGACCACGTGCCCGGTCTCGAGCACCTGCTTGAAGCGGGTGAGGTCGTCGCGCACCTGCTGCTCCGGGGACTCCCCGAACAGCCCGGCGACGACCTTGCCGAGCCGGCCGCCCGGCTGGGCGTAGGCCAGCCGGACCCGCACCTCGGTGCCTCGCCCGCCGGGGGCCGGGCGGAATCCCACCGATCCGGCGTTCTCGATGCCGGCGCCGGGCAGCGAGCGCCAGCGGATGAGCTCGCCGGGGGAGTCCTCGACCACCTCGGCGTCCCACTCGACCGAGAGCTTCCCGGGCGCCTCGGCGACCCAGTGCGAGCGCGCACCGCCATCCAGCGTGCGGACCTCGCGCACGTGCGCCATGAACTCCGGCAGGTGGGCGAAGTCGCGCCAGTACCGGTAGACCTCCTCCGGCGTCCTGTTCACCGTGGTGGCCGCGGAGACGTCGATCGCGCCCTTCCACGGGGCGGACCCGGGGAGCAGCTCCCGGGTGGAGCTCCGGCTGCCCGAGCGGCGTGAGCGCGCCGCGGTGAGCAGGTCGAGGGCCGCCAGCCCGGCGACGGCGGCGGTGGCGTTGCGCAGCCGCCGTCCGCGGTCGCCGCTCCGGTGCGACAGCGCGATCCCCATCGCGGTGAGGTCCACGGCGTCGCCGGCGACGCGCGTCCAGGCCCAGCCGGGGCGGCCGGCCAGCAGCGGAAGGGCGTGCAGCAGCTCGCGGGCGCCGACCAGGGGGATCACCGACAGCGCGGTGGCCGAGTCGTCCACGCCGGACACCCGGGCGACGCCCTTCGGGTCACGCAGCATGGCCACGCCGAGGCCGGTGCTGGCCAGACCCAGGACGCGGGCGGTGCGGCGCAGGCCGGGGCGGCTGCGGCTGGAACTCATGGGGGCCCTCCGGTTCGGTCGGTGCCCGGACCGCCTACCCGTGGGGTGGAGGAGGAAACGGCCGGTGGCGGCCCCGGTGCGCGGCGGACGAGGATGCGGCCCATGCCTGCTTCCCTCCCGCCCGTCGGTACCCGCACGCTCGGCCGGACCGGACCCACGGTCTCCTCGCTGGGTCTGGGCTGCATGGGGATGAGCCAGATGTACGGCCCCGCCGACCGCACCGAGTCGATCGCGACCGTCCACCGGGCGCTCGACCTCGGCGTCACCTTCCTGGACACCTCCGACGTCTACGGCAGCGGCCACAACGAGGAGCTCGTCGGCGAGGCGATCGCCGGCCGCCGGGACGAGGTGCAGCTGGCCACCAAGTTCTCCCTCGCCCGCACCGCGGACGGGGGCATGACGATCGACGGCCGGCCGGAGAACGTGCGCGCCTGCGCCGAGGCGAGCCTGCGCCGGCTGGGCGCCGACGTCATCGACCTCTACTACCAGCACCGCGTCGATCCCCGGATCCCGATCGAGGACACCGTGGGCGCCATGGCCGAGCTCGTGCAGCAGGGGAAGGTGCGCCACCTCGGGCTCTCCGAGGCCAGCGCCGCCTCGATCCGGCGAGCGGTGGCGGTGCACCCGATCGCCGCGTTGCAGAGCGAGTGGTCGCTGTGGACCAGGGACATCGAGGGTGAGGTCCTCGGCGTCGCCCGGGAGCACGGCATCGGCATCGTGCCGTTCAGCCCGCTGGGCCGTGGGTTCCTCACCGGGGCGATCACCAGCCCGGCCGACTTCGGCGACGGCGACTGGCGCCGCAACCATCCGCGGTTCACCGGCGCGGCCTTCGCGGCCAACCTGCGCCTGGTGGAGGCCGTCCGCGCGCTGGCGACGGAGAAGGGGGGAACGCCCGGCCAGCTAGCGCTGGCGTGGGTGCTGGCGCAGGGCGACGACGTCGTCCCGATCCCCGGCACCAAGCGGCGGAGCTACCTGGAGGAGAACGTCGGCGCGGCGGGCATGGAGCTCTCCGCCGACGACCTCGCCCGGCTGGACGTCATCGCGCCACCGGGGGCCGCGGCAGGAGGACGTTACGTCGACGCCGGCTACGCCTACGGCGACAGCCCGGAGCGGGCCCGGTGAACGCAGCCGCGCGCGGGCCGGTGCGGGGCCGCCGGTGAACGGCCTGTTCCTCGGCGCGGACCTGGGGACCAGCGGCCTGGAGGTCGTCGCGCTGGACGCCGGCGGCGGCCTGGTCGCCGAGGCGGAGGCCGGGTAGCGGTGGAGCCGTCCCGGACCTGATCAGGACGGCGGGACCGGCGGGGCGGAGGTCAGCGGGTGGACCGTCTCGGGCAGCCCCAGCCGCTCCAGGGCGGCGTCGTGCAGCTTCCCGTTGCTGGCCAGCGCACTCCCGCCGGCCGGACCGGGCGCCCCGGTGACGTCGGTGAACCGGCCACCGGCCTCCCGCACGATCACGTCCAGTGCCGCGAGGTCCCACAGCGACACCTCGGGTTCGCAGGCGATGTCCACCGCGCCCTCGGCGAGCAGCACGTAGCTCCAGAAGTCGCCGTAGGCGCGGGTGCGCCAGACCGAACGGGTCAGGTCGAGGAACCCGTCGAGCCCGCCGCGCTGCTCCCATCCGGAGAGGCTGGAGTAGCTGAGGCTGGCGTCCTCGAGGCGCGCGACCTCCGAGACGTGGCAGCGGGTGGCCGACTCCAGCCGGCGCCCGGTCCAGGCGCCGACGTCCTTGGCCGCCCACCAACGGCGGTTCAGGGCCGGCGCGGAGACCAGCCCGACCACCGGCTCGTCCCCGTCGAACAGCGCGATGAGCGTGGCCCACACCGGGACGCCCCGGACGAAGTTCTTCGTGCCGTCGATCGGGTCGAGCACCCAGCGGCGGGATCCGTGGCCGGTGGTGCCGAACTCCTCGCCCAGCACCGCGTCGCGCGTGCGGGCCCGGCCGAGGGTGATCCGCAGCTGCTCCTCGACCGCGCGGTCGGCGTCGGTCACCGGCGTCAGATCCGGCTTGGTCTCGACGGTGAGGTCCTGGGCCTTGAAGCGGTCCAGGCTGATCGAGTCGGCCTGGTCGGCCAGCACGTGTGCCAGCCGCATGTCCTCTGAGTAGCCCCGACCCGACGTCATGGGCACCGAACCTAGCGGGCGGTCACTCGAAGACCGCGGAACTGACGCCGCTGGGGCCCTCGTACTCCCGGTCCTCGATGCCTCGGAGCGCCGCGAGCACCTGGTCGTCGCCGCCGTGCTGCTCGGCGTGCGCGACGATGTCGTCCTTGCTCGCCGGGTAGTCGATGCCGGACAGGGCCTTCTGGATGTCGATGGGGCTGACCATGCCCGGTCCCTACCCGGCCCCGCCCCGTCGACGCACCGATTACCGTCGGCTGCGTGGAGGCAGCGACGATCGTGGGGCTGCTGGCCGACCCGGTGCGACTGAAGGTGGTGGCGGCCCTGGCGCTGGGCGCGGGCACCATCGAGCAGGTCGCCGACGCCTCCGGCCTGTCGCTGAAGGAGGTCGCGCTCGCCGCCCGGCGGCTGGCCCGGGCCGGCCTGGTGCACCGGGACGGGCGCCTGCTCGTGCTGCACACCGAGCGGTTCGGCGCCGCTGCCCGCGCCGCCGCCGAGGCCGCTCCGGCACCGGAGCCGCTGTCCGACGACCCGGCGGCCGACGCGGTCTTGTCGGCCTTCGTCCGGGACGGCCGGCTCACCTCGATCCCGTCGCAGCGCAGCAAGCGGCTGGTCGTCCTCGACCACCTGGTGCGGGTGTTCGATCCCGGTGTCCGGTACCCCGAGCGGGAGGTCAACGCGCTGCTGGCCGTCTGGCACCCCGACGTCGCCGCGCTCCGCCGCTACCTGGTCGACGAGGGCCTGCTCAGCCGGGACTCGGGCGTCTACTGGCGCAGCGGCGGCTACGTCGAGGTCTAGCTAGATCGCACGCCCCCGAGATGCGCCGGAAGCCGCTCTCGGTGGCCCCGGAGACCGGCATGCGCCGCATCTCGACGAGTCGACACGTCGGCCTGTCGCCGAATCGCCTCGACGGCCACGCCGCGATCCGCGCACACTCGCCGCGTGCCCACCCCGTCTCCCGACGCCTTCGCCGCCCTCGCGCGTTCCTCGCCGTGGCGGTGGAACACGCTGCGCTGCACGGTGCGCTGGCCCGGCGATCCCTGGAAGACCGGCCGGCTGCGGGCGTGGCTGCGTCGGCCGGACGTGCTGCGGGTGGAGACGATCGACGGCGCGCTGCTGCAGGTGGTCCGGGAGCCGCAGAGGGATGCGGTACCGGAGCCAGGATGCCGGCCGGACGGACTGGTGGCGGAGCGGCGTCGCGCGTGGGACCACTCTCTCGACGACCCGATGCACCAGGACTACCACTGGGTGGCGATGCTCGACCCGGTGGAGCTGGGCGACGGACGCGATCCGGACACCGAGGTGCTGGTGCCCGCGCTGGAGCTGGAGTCCGTGGCGGAGGTCGAGCACGCCGGGCGGCCGACGTGGGAGGCCTTCGTCCGGCCGACCGACGCCTACGAGCCGCGCTGCGGCTGCTGCCCCCTGCTGCGCACGCGGGTCGTCGACCTGGCCGAGTTCGGCGCCGGCGGCCGGCACCTGCTCGATGCGTACCCCGACGCCTTCCGGGTGCGGCTGGACGTGCAGACCGGTGTCTGTGTGCTGACGGAGGCGCTCGGCGGCGACGTCGCGGGGCGGGGTCACGAGCTGCGGATCGAGGCGGTCGACGAACCGATGGCCGACGACCTGTTCACCGAGCCCCGTCGAGGGATCCTCCGCCGCCGCGGCTGGAGCACCTACCCCTGAGGAGCCCGGCGCGAGCGTGCGAGCCGTGGGGGCAGGGAGGTCCTTCTGGCGCCGAGTACGGGCCGCCGAGCTGCCCGTGCGTCCTGCGAAGGTCCGGCCGGGGCGGAAAAGTGTCGTAGGCTGGCCGTAGCTTGTCGGTGTGTCCCGGATGTCCGGCTCCTCGACCGTCGAGGGCGTGCTGATCGACTGGTCGCTTGACCAGCCGATCGCCCCGTCGCGGCTGCCGGTGGCGTTGCTGTCGAGGGAGCAGGCCGCCGCGGAGCTCGCCCAGCACCAGCGCCGGCAGGCGATGGCTGCCGCCTATGAGGCGGAGCTGATCCTTCGGCTGGCTGAGCTGACCTCGGATGAGCACGATCCGCCGGCCGGTACTCGCGGGGCGCGCAGACCCGGGTGGGTGGCCGGACACGATCCGGCGGGGGTCAGTGAGTTCTTCGCCGGAGAGCTGGCGCTGGTGCTCAACCGCGGCCGCGGCACCGCCAACCACCGGCACCACCGGGCCCAGGTATGGCGCGACAGCCTGCCCGCCACCTACCGTGCCCTCTCCCGGGGAGAGCTGGACGAGGCGCGCGCGGCGGCGCTCGCGGACGTGCTCGGGCACACCAGCCCCGAGCTGGCGCGGGCGGTCGAGGACCTGCTGCTGCCCGACGCGGTCGACCTGTCGGTGGCCAAGCTGAAGGCCCGCGCGCTGGAGCTCCTGCTCGAGCTGGACGCCGCAGCGGCCGAGGAGCGTCGCGAGCAGGCCAAGCGCTGTGCGGACGTCTTCCTGCAGCCCGGGCAGGACGGCATGGCGACCCTGGGCGCGGAACTGTCGGCCGATGAGGCGGCCGAGGCCTACGCAGTGATCAACGAGCTGGCGACGATGGCGAAGGCCGACGGCGACGACCGTCCGATCGCCCAGATCCGCACCGAGCTGTTCTCCCTGCTGCTACGCCGCCCCGGCGGGCACGACCAGCCCGACGTCGCCGCAGATCTGAGGATCACCGCCACGCTCGAGTCCCTCCAGGGCGCTGCCACGCAGGCGGGATCGGTGAACGGGCTGGCGATCACCGCCGCGCACGCCCGCGACCTGCTCGCCCGGATCGGTGCCCTGGGCTTGCAGACCCCACCCGGCGGCAGCCTGACGTTCGCCATCACCGACGCGGACGGCCGGCTGCTGGCCACCACCACGGTGACCGAACTGCTGCGGGTGGCCAAGAACGGCTGCGCCGAACATCCGGGCGAAAGCTGCGGCTGCCCGGTGATCGGCAGTCCCCCGGACTCGGATGGCTACGAGCCGACCAGCCGGCAGGAGGCGTTCGTCACGACCCGGGACCGCACCTGCCGGATGCCCAACTGCGGGCAGCGGGTGGGCTGGGCCGATCTGGACCACGTCATCCCGCACTCCCGCGGCGGTGCGACGACGTGCGCGAACCTCTGCTGCCTGTGCCGCTCCGACCACCGGCTGAAGACCTTCGCCCGCGGCTGGCGCTTCATCATGGACCCGGACGGCACCCTGCACGTCACCACCCCCACCGGGATCACCCGCACGACCAGGCCACCAGGCCTGCGGAGACCCCAGTCCGAGCCGCCACCGGAGCCGAAACGGGAGCCGCCACCGGCCGAACCGGACGGCGAACCACCGCCGTTCTAGTGCCGCGGCTCGGAACCTTCGCCCCGTAGTAGGGAGCACGGGAAGGGTCCCAATGGAGGGTCAGAGTGTCAGCCTTGTCGCGTCCGATCCTGTCTTCCCCGCAGGAGATGCGAGATGGTCCACCCCGTGCAAGTCCGGCCCATTGGTGACGACGAGGGCAACCGGCTGCTGCGCATCGTGCGTCGCGACTCCGGGTCGGTGGTGACCTGGCGGCGCGCACAGATGGTGCTGCTGTCGGCGCAGGGCATGCCCGTGCCCAGGATCGCGGAGGTGACGTTCACCAGCCCGGACCGGGTCCGCGACGTGCTGCACAACTTCAACGCCGACGGCTTCGACTCGCTGTATCCGCGCTACGCCGGCGGCCGGCCGCCCAAGTTCGACCTCAAGCAGCGGGCCGAGATCAAGAAGATCGCGCTGAGCCACCCCGGAGATCATGATCTCCCGTTCTCGACCTGGAGCCTGCCGAAGCTGGCCGATTTCCTGGTCGCCGAGGGGGTGGTCGACGACATCAGCCACGAGCGCCTGCGCGTGTTGCTCCGCGAGCAGGGCGTCAGCTTTCAAGCGGTGAAGACCTGGAAGACCAGCACCGATTCGGACTACGAGGCGAAGAAGCACCGGGTGCTGGAGCTTTACGCGATCGCCGACGGCACCTGCTCGCCCGGCCCCGGCGACCCGACCATCGTGTTCTGCGTCGACGAGTTCGGGCCGCTGAACCTGCAGCCCCACCCGGGCAAGCAGTGGGCGCCGCGCGCGGTCGGCAAGGGTGATCAGGGCGCACCACGGCGTCGCCGCCGGCGGGCGACCTACACCCGCCGGCACGGGGTCCGGCATCTGATGGCCGCCCTGGACCTGGCCCGCGACAAGATGTACGGACACGTCACCCACCGCAAGAGCCGTACCCAGTTCCTGGCCTTCTGCCGCTACCTGCGCTCGCTCTACCCCGCCGACGTGCGGATCGCCATCGTCTGCGACAACTTCAGCCCACACCTGTCCACCCAGGTCGATGACCGAGTCGGCCGGTGGGCCGCGGCCAACAACGTCGAGATCGCCTACACGCCGATCTACTGCTCCTGGCTCAACCGCATCGAGCCGCAGTTCACCGCGCTGCGCTACTTCACCCTCGACGGCACCGACCACCAGACCCACCACGAGCAGGCCAGCATGATCCGCCGCTACATCGCCTGGCGGAACCGGCACACCACCGATCCGAAGCTCCGGAAGGTGATCAAGAGAGGCGAGGCCCGCAACAGGGCAAAGGTCGCGTGACGCGGCACTAGTAGCCGGGGCCGACCTGGCCCACCGCGCCGAGCAGGACCCGCAGGGCACTGAGCTGCTCCCGCCGGCGCGGCGCGCCGTCGGCCGCCCAGGCGTCGAGCGCGCAGTCGGGGTCCTCGGCGGTGTGCCCGCAGCCGGGCGGGCACTCGGTCGCCGCCTCCGCGAGGTCGTCGAAGGCGGAGAGGACGTCGTCGGCGGTGACGTGGGCCAGCCCGAAGGAGCGGATGCCCGGGGTGTCGATGACGGTGCCCCCGCCGGGGAGGTCGAACAGCACGGCCGACGACGAGGTGTGCCGGCCCTTGCCGATCTTGCTGACATCGCCGGTGGCGCGGAGCGCGTCGGGCACCAGCCGGTTGACCAGGGTGGATTTGCCGACCCCGGACTGCCCGACGAAGACGCTCATCCGGTCCCGCAACCGGCCGGTCAAGTCGTCCAGCGGCAGCTCCCGGGACATCGGGACGGCGTCGAGGCTCAGCCCGGCGTACCGGTCCAGCAGCGGCTGGGCCGAGGCGAGGTCGGTCTTGGTGAGGCACAGCAGCGGCTCGAGCCCGCCGGCGTAGGCGGCGACCAGGCACCGGTCGAGGAAGCCCAGCGCCGGCTCCGGGTCGGTGACCGAGGTGACGATCACCAGCAGGTCGGCGTTGGCGACGACGATGCGCTCGGTGGGGTCGGTGTCGTCGGCGGTGCGGCGCAGCGACGTCGCCCGCTGCTCGATCACCACGATCCGGGCCAGCGTGTCGGTCCGGCCACTGGTGTCGCCGACCAGGCGCACCCGGTCGCCCACGACCACGCCGTGCCGCCCGAGCTCCCGAGCCCGCATGGCGGTGACGTCGACCTGCCCGCCGTCGGTTCCCTCGACCCGCACGGTCATCCGCCCCCGGTCGACGGCGATCACCAGCCCGGGGACGGCGTCCTCGTGCGTGGGGCGGGTGCGCGTGCGGGGGCGGGAACCGCGCCGGCTGGGCCGGACGCGGACGTCGTCCTCGTCCATCCGCCGGGCGCCGCGCTGGTTGCCGCTCAGCGGATCCTCCCTCGCTCGACTCCGCCCTCGTTCCGCTCCTCGGTCGCTGGCGCTCCCTGCGATGCTCGCTCGGGCGTCGTCTTCGTGCGCCCCGGGTGCCCGCCCAGCAACCCGGCCCACCGCTCCCGGAAGTCCGGGAGCGTCTTGGTCACGGCGCCGGGGTCGGCGACCTGGACGCCGTCGATCGCCAGGCCGAGGACGGCGGCGGCCATGACCATGCGGTGGTCGGCGTAGGAGTCCAGTCGGGCGGACCGCCGCGGTCCGGGCTCGATCTCCAGGCCGTCGGGGAGCTGCCGGACCCGCGCCCCGACCGCGGTCAGCACCTCGTCGAGGGCCTGCAGCCGGTCGGTCTCGTGCCCGCGCAGGTGGGCGATGCCGGTCAGCCGCGACGGCCCGTCGGCCAGCGCGCACAGCGCCGCCAGCACCGGGGTCAGCTCGCCCACCTCCCCGAGGTCGGCGACCAGCGGGCCGATCGTCCCCCTGCCTGCGACCCGCAGCCCGCCCTCGGCGGTGCGGGCGACCTCGGCGCCCATCTGCGACAGCAGCCGGTCCAGCTGGGCCCCCGGCTGGGTGGTGCGCTCCGGCCAGTCGCGCACGGTCGCCCGTCCGCCGGTGACCAGCGCGGCGGCGAGGAACGGGGCGGCGTTGGAGAGGTCGGGCTCGATCACCCGGTCCAGGGCGGCGATCGGCCCGCGGGCGACCCGCCAGCCGCGGTCGGTGGTCGAGACGTCGACGCCGTGCTCCCGCAGCGTCGTCACGGTCATCTCGACGTGCGGCATCGACGGCACCCCGCCGGACAGGGCGAGGTCGACGCCCCCGTCGAAGCGGGCGGCGGCCAGGAGCAGCCCCGAGACAATCTGCGAGGACTCGCTCGCATCCACCGTGACCGCCCCGCCGCGGACACGACCGGTGCCGCGCACGGTGAACGGCGCCCGGCCGCGGCCGCCGTCGTCGACCTCGACGCCCAGGGCGCGCAGGGCGGCGATCAGCCCGGCGTTGGGGCGCTCGCGCAGCCGCGGATCGCCGTCGACGGTCACCGGGCCGTCGGCGAGCGCGGCCACCGGAGGGAGGAACCGCAGGACGGTCCCGGCCAGGCCGGCGTCGACCGTGACCGGACCGCGCAGCGGCCCAGGGCTGACCAGCCAGTCCGCGCCGTCCTCGTCGACGCGCACGCCCAGGGCGCGCAGCGCACCGGCCATGAGGTCGGTGTCCCGCGCCCGGAGCGGCCGGACCAGCCGGCTGGGGCCCTCCGCCAGCGCCGCGAGCACCAGGGCCCGTGCGGTCAGCGACTTGGACCCGGGCAGGGTGACGACGGCGTCGACGGGAGCCGGGTGGTGCGGCGCGGACCAGACGTCACTCACGTGATCAGTCTGCCCGGTCTCCGCGCCGCACCGTCCCTACACCCGTTCAGCCGGCCTGCGGCTTGTCGGCCTTCTTCACCGGAACCGTGCGCACCAGCCGCCGGTTGGCGAACTCGAACATGGCCAGCTCGGAGAGCTCCCGGCCGTAGCCGGACCGCTTCACGCCGCCGAAGGGCAGCTCCGGGGACGAGCCGGTGGGCTGGTTGATCCAGACCATCCCGGCCTCGAGCCGGTCGGCCACCGACCGCGCGCGGTCCATGTCGCCGCTCATCACGGTGGCCCCCAGGCCGTAGACGCTGGAGTTGGCCAGCGTGACCGCCTCGTCGGCGTCCTTGACCTTGTAGACGACGGCCGCGGGACCGAACAGCTCCTCGTGGTAGGCCCGCATCTCCGGCGTGACGTCGGTGAGGATCGTGGGCTCCACGAAGGCGCCCGGGTGATCGGGGCGCTTGCCCCCGGCGACCACGGTGGCGCCCTTGTCGATGGCGTCCTGGATCTGCGCGTGCAGGTCCTGGGCCGCCCGCTCGCTCGACAGCGGGGCCAGCGACGTCGACGGGTCGGCCGGGTCGCCGGGCGCGAAGGTCGAGAATGCCTGCTTGAGGCCCTGGACGAACGGCTCGTAGAGGTCCTCGGTGACGATCAGCCGCTTGGATGCGGTGCACGCCTGACCGGTGTTCTGCATCCGGCCCATCGTCGCGGCCTTGACCGTGGCGCCGAGGTCGTCGGCGTCGAGCACGATGAACGGGTCGCTGCCACCGAGCTCCAGCACCGACTTCTTCAGGTGCTTGCCGGCCAGGGCGCCCACCGCGCTGCCGGCCCGCTCGCTGCCGGTCAGGGTCACGCCCTGGACGCGCGGGTCGGCGATGACCTGCTCGACGTCGGCGATGCGCAGGAAGGTGTTGGTGAAGACGCCCTGCGGCGCTCCGGCGTCGGTGAACAGCTGCTCGAGCGCCACCGCGCACTGCGGATTGATCTCGGCGTGCTTGAGGATGACCGTGTTGCCCAGCACCAGGTTCGGGCCGGCGACGCGGACGACTTGGTAGAAGGGGTAGTTCCACGGCTCGATGGCCAGCAGGACGCCGATCGGCTGGGTCTCGACGACCGCCTCACCCTTGCCCATGAGCGGCTGGATGGCCTGGGGCTGGAGGAAGCCGGGGCCGTTGTCGGCGTAGTACTTCAGGATCATCGAGCACAGGAACAGCTCGCCGGTCGCCTCCTCGCGGCGCTTGCCCATCTCGGTGGTGATGAGGGCGGCGAGGTCGTTCCGGCGCTCGTCCATGAGCTCGGCGACCCGCCGGACGACGGCGGCACGCTCCTCGACGGGGCGGTCGCGCCACTCCTGGTAGGCGGCGTGCGCCCGCTCGACGATGCCGTCGATCTCCGCGGTGTCGGTGAAGGGGAACTCCTTCTCCGTCTCCCCGGTGAAGGGGTTGACCGTGGCGTAGCGCCGCTCGGCGCTCTCGCTCGCGGTCTTCGGGTGCTCGGTCGGTGGATTCTGCGTAGCGGTCACGCGGTGATCCTCGTCTCTCGGCGGTCGTTGCGACAGGGGGGCTACCCCGGGGGCCCGGGTGCACGCACGCTCCGCCCGGTGTCAGCGGCCGCGCCTAGAGTGCCAACGGTCAGCCCGTGCCCGTCGAGGAGGCGCCCATGTGCGGTCGCTACGCGGCCAGCCGCAAGCCCGAGGACCTCGCGGTGGAGTTCGAGGCGGTGCCGGCCGAGGGGCATCCGCCGCTCCCCGCGGACTACAACGTGGCGCCCACGAAGGACGTCTACGTCGTGCGGCAGGCCAAGGAGCGGGACGCCGAGGGCCGGCCGACCGGCGGTGCGCACCGGGAACTGCGCGCGGTCCGGTGGGGCCTGGTGCCGTCGTGGGCCAAGGACCCCTCGGTCGGCAACCGGATGCTCAACGCGCGCGTGGAGTCGCTTCCCGAGAAGCCCGCCTTCCGGAAGGCGGCCGCCTCTCGCCGCTGCCTGGTACCCGCGGACGGCTGGTACGAGTGGGCCAAGCGGCTGGACTCCACGGCCAAGCAGCCGTACTTCATCACGCCCGAGGACGGGTCGGTGCTGGCCTTCGCGGGCCTGTGGGAGGTGTGGGGCCAGGGCGAGGACCGGCTCTACACCTGCACGGTGGTCACCGCCCCGGCGACCGGCGCCCTGACCGAGATCCACGATCGGATGCCCCTGGTGCTGCCTCCCGACCGGTGGGCCGACTGGCTGGACCCGGGTCGGGAGGACGTCGCGGAGCTGGCCCGGCCGACCCCGGCGGACTTCGTGGCCGGCCTCGAGCTCCGTCCGGTGGGTGCGGACGTGAACAACGTCCGCAACAACGGTCCCGAGCTGCTGGCCCGGGCCGGTTCGGTCGCCGCACCCGCTCATCAGGACGCCCTTCCGGTTCCCCTGCGGAGCAGCGACGACCAGCCGGCGCTGTTCTGAGGTGGCCGCCGGACCCGGGCACTCCCCACGCACTCGGAACCTGCCCGCCGACGACCTGCCGCCGGAGCCCCCGCCCCCCGGCGGCGCCCTCCCGACGTGGGTGGCGGCGGCGCTGACCTTCCTCAGCTCGGGGGCGGTCCTCGTGCTGGAGATCGTGGGGCTGCGGCTGATCGCGCCCTACGTCGGCGTCACCGTGCAGACCAGCACCGCGGTGATCGGCTTCGCGCTGGCGGCGATCGCCCTCGGCGCGTGGGTCGGTGGTGCGACCGCCGATCGCACCGACCCCCGCCGCCTGCTGGCCCCCCTGCTAGTCGCCGGGGGTGCGCTGATCGTCGCCGTCCTGCCGCTCGTCCGGTTCACCGGTTCGGCGCTCTCCGGGGCCGATGCCGGTGGTGTGCTCCTGCTGGCCGCGGTCGCGGTCGTGGTCCCTGCGGCGCTGCTGTCGGCCGTACCGCCGATGGTGGTCAAGCTGCAGCTGGCCAGCCTGTCCGAGACCGGGGCGGTGGTGGGGCGGCTGTCGGGCATCGGCACGCTCGGCGGCATCGCCGCGACGTTCGCCACCGGCTTCGTGCTGGTGGCGATTCTCCCCAGCAGCGTCATCCTCGTCGCGACCGGCGCGGTCACCGTGGTCACCGGGCTGGCCGTGGGCCTGGTCCTGCGGCGTGGCACGGGCGCCCGTCCGGTGACCACCGGGCTGCTGGTGCTGGCGGTGGTCGGTGGCGGGCTCGCCGCGGTCGCGCCCACGCCGTGCGAGGAGGAGACCGCCTACCACTGCGCCCGTGTGGTGGCCGATCCCGACCGGCCGTCCGGCCGGGTGCTGATGCTCGACACCCTCCGGCACTCCTACGTCGACCTCGCCGATCCGACGCACCTGGAGTTCCAGTACGTGCGGGCGATCGCCGCGGTCACCGACGCGGTGTTCCCGGCGGGCGAGCCGGTCTCCGCGCTGCACATCGGCGGCGGTGGGCTGACCCTGCCGCGGTATCTGGCCGAGGTGCGCCCGGGGACGGAGAGCGTGGTGGTGGAGGTCGACCCGGGTGTCGTCGCCATGGACCGCGACCAGCTGGGGCTGGAGACGTCCGAGGACCTGCGGGTGCGGGTCGCCGACGGCCGGGTCGGGCTGGCCGAGGAAGCGGCCGGCGAGCGGGACCTCGTCGTCGGCGACGCCTTCGGCGGGCTGTCGGTGCCCTGGCAGCTCACCACCCGGGAGGCGCTGGAGCTGGTGGACCGGGCACTGGCCGACGACGGCGTCTACGCCGTCAACCTCATCGACCACCCGCCGCTGTCGTTCGTCCGGGCGGAGGTCGCCACGCTCCGGGAGGTCTTCGACCACGTGCTGCTGCTCGCTCGTGCACCCGTGCTGGCAGGGGAGGACGGCGGCAACCTCGTCGCCGTCGCCTCGCAGCAGCCGCTGCCGGTCGAGGAGATCGCGGTGGAGCTGGCCGAGCGCGACCTCGCCTGGCGGGTGGCCGGCGGCGAGGAGCTGGACCGGTTCGTCGGCGATGCCGCCGTGCTCACCGACGACTTCGCGCCGGTCGACCAGCTGCTCAACCCCTACGGCTGAGGGAGGACCCCCGCCACCCGCTGGTTCCCGGCGGGGCCCTGCAGAGCGCCGTTTCAGGCGCTCACCTGCCGATCGGCGCGGCACGGGCGCGGGTCAGCCGGACGAGTTCGGCCGGCGACAGCTCCACCTGCAGCCCGCGCCGGCCGGCGCTGACCAGGACGGTGTCGAACTCCAGCGCCGAGGAGTCGACGACGGTGGGCAGCGCCTTCCGCTGACCGAGCGGGCTGATGCCGCCGAGCACGTAGCCGGTGGCCCGCTCGGCGTCTGCCGGGTCGGCCATCACCGCCTTCCGGCCGCCGCCGGCGGCGGCGAGTGCCTTGAGGTCGAGGGTGCCGCTGACCGGTACGACCGCGACGGTGAGGGCGCCGTCGACCCGGGTCACCAGCGTCTTGAGCACCTGGCGGGGGTCGGCACCCAGCGCGGCCACGGCCGCCTCGCCGTGGCCCTGGTCCGCTGGGTGCTCCGCGTCGTACGGGTGCAGTACGTACGCCACGCTCGCCCGCTCCAGGGCCCGCACCGCCGGGGTCGCCGCCACGGCGCCGGAGCCTAGCGAGCTGGCCCCGGCCGGGAATGTCCCCGCCCGGCCGGGCGGTTGCACCGGCCGTGAGCAGCACCCTCTCCAGCACGCGCACGCGGGCCGCGCACCGACGTCCCCCGGGCCGTCCGGACGCAGCACGGCTAGGATCGACCGATGTGGCGCCCCGCACCAGGGGGCCCCAGAGAGGATGGTCGGTGCCTGAGGATTCCGCGGTCGACAACCCCGGCCAGACGCCCGTGGCCGCACCCGTAGAGGTGCCCGAGGCCCGCGAGGGCGGCAGCCGCACGGAGCTGGCCGAGACCCGCGCGGAACGCGATGCGCGGTTCGAGCGGGATGCGCTGCCCTTCCTGGACCAGCTCTACCCGGCCGCGCTGCGGATGACCCGCAACCCGGCCGACGCCGAGGACCTGGTGCAGGAGACGTTCGTGAAGGCCTACTCGGCCTTCCACCAGTTCGCCCAGGGCACCAACCTCAAGGCGTGGCTGTACCGGATCCTGACCAACACCTACATCAACAGCTACCGGAAGAAGCAGCGGCAGCCGCAGCAGTACCCCACCGAGCAGGTGCAGGACTGGCAGCTGTACGCGGCGGAGGAGCACAGCTCCACGGGGCTGCGGTCGGCCGAGATCGAGGCGCTGGACCACCTGCCGGACTCCGACATCAAGGAGGCCCTGCAGCAACTGCCGGAGGACTTCCGGCTGGCCGTCTACCTCGCCGACGTCGAGGGGTTCGCCTACAAGGAGATCGCCGAGATCATGGGCACGCCCATCGGCACGGTGATGTCCCGTCTCCACCGCGGTCGGCGCGGGCTGCAGAAGCTGCTGGCCGACTACGCCCGTGAGCGCGGCTTCGTCCGTGCCGGAGCCGGTGAGGAGGCGAGCCACTGATGGCCGACGAGGCTTCTCAGGCCGGTGGGCCGATCGAGATCAACTCCTGCGACGACGTCCTGACGCACGTGTTCGAGTTCCTCGACCACGAGACCAGCGACGAGCGCCGCGGGCTGATCGCCGAGCACCTCGAGGACTGCTCTTCGTGCCTGCGCGAGTTCGGCATCGAGCAGGAGTTCAAGGCGCTGGTGCGCCGGCGCTGCGGTGGGGACAAGCCGCCGTCGGGCCTGCGGGACCGGATCAAGATGCAGCTGACCACCGTGTCCATCGAGGACGACGGCACCTCGGTCAGCGTCGAGCGGTTGACGATCGAGCGGTCGGCGGAGCGCCCCACCGCATAGGACCGGGAAACGCCAGAAGCCCAGAACCGGTCCGGTTCTGGGCTTCTGGCGCGCAGCCCCTCTGCGTGTAGAGGGGGCCGCTCTCACGCGTCACCGCTGGCGCGTCCCCCGCAAGCGGGAGGTGCCCCCATCCGCGGCCCGGTCCGCTCCTCGCTCGAAGCCGTACGCCGCCTCCGCGGTCGCTCCGCTCCTCGCTCGTTCCTCGCTGCGATGCTCACTCTCTGTCGGCGGCGGCCTCGCTGCGATGCTCCCGGGCCTGTCGTCACGCGTTGGGGCGCTTGCCGTGGTTGGCCTTGTTCCCCTTGCGGGAGCGACGCTTGCGTCCACGCTTGGACATCGCTGCCCTCCTCTCGCACTGCCGGTGGGCCGCTGGGCCCGTGGATCTCGCGGGGCCGGAGCGTGGTGCACGTAGGGTGCACGACGCCGACGAACCCGCCAAGCTGACCCGACAAGCCTCTCACGGGGGGACCCGGCCGTGTGCCGGGCAGGGCGATGCAGGAGGAACAGCAGTGCCGCAGCTGGGGATCGAGACCGTCCTGGTCGCCGGGCGGGGACCGGCGGCCTGCGCCGTGGTCGCCGCCTGCCATCGACTGGACGTCAAGGCCGTGGCGGTGCACAGCGAGGTCGAACGTGCCGCCCGGCACGTCCGGCTGGCCGACGACGCCGTCCTGCTCGGCCCGGCGCCCGCCGCGGAGTCCTACCTGGCCGTCGACCGCATCGTCGAGGCCGCTCGCCGCAGCGGGGCCGACACCGTGCTGCCGGTGCCCCCGGCGCTGGCCGGGAACGCGCGGCTGGCCGGCGCGGTCATCGCTGCCGGGCTCCGCTGGGCGGGCCCCGACCCGGAGGTGCTGGAGCGGCTCGGTGGGGACGGCGTGGAGCCGGCCAGCGAGCGCGGCTTCCTGGCCTGGGTGACCGCCGACGGGTTGCGCTTCACGACCCCGGTGGCCCGCGACCGTGCCGCCGGGATCGCCCGGGTCTCCTGGACGCCCGGCGTCCCGGAGGAGCTGCCGGCAGCGGCCTCCCGGCTGGCGGAGGTGGGCTGGCGGGGGCTGGTCACCGTGGGCATCGCCCCGGACGGCGCGCTCGCCGAGGTCGCCGCCGGATTCTCCCTGGACATGGCCGTGCTGGAGCGGGCGTACGGGGTGGATGCCGTGGAGCTCGCCCTCCGCAGCGCGGGGGACCCGCGGGCGGCCGGCCCGGGCTCCGCGGGGGACACCCCGCCGCGGGCCGCGATCGCCGTCCAGCTGCGGTCGACCCTGCCCCCCGGGACCGCGGGCAGGATCAGCGGTCGCCTCCCGGGCTCCGGCCGCCCGCCGGCGGCCGCGGCCGACGTCGACCTGGTGGCGCGCAGCGGCTACGACCCGGGCGACCGGCTGGACGGCTGGTACGACGCGCTGCTGGCCACGGTGAGCGTGGGCGCCGACGACATCCCGACGGCGGCACGGGTCGCGAGCGGGACGCTCTCGGGGCTGCCCGAGACCGGTGTGCCGCACGACGGACCGGAGGTGTGCGCGGTGCTCGGCCGGCTCGCCTCGGCAGCGACCGTGCCGGGAGCCTGACCAGCGTCCGCCGTGCTTGGATGTGGGCTCACGAACGGCGAGCGCGGGAGGAACCGGTGGCGGTCGAGGAGATCCACGCGGAGATGGTCTCCAGCGTCTGGAAGGTGCTCGTCGCGCCGGGGACGCCCGTGGCGGCCGGTGACACGCTGGTGATCCTCGAGTCGATGAAGATGGAGATCCCGGTGCTCACCGAGCGTGCCGGCACCGTGCGGGAGCTGCACGTGGTGGAGGGCGAGGTCCTCCAGGAGGGCGACCTGATCGCCACCGTCTCCGACGGCTGAGCGCTCTAGAGTTCCCGGCCGTAGACGAGCAGGTCGATGCCGGGTACCGGCGACCAGTCCCGTTCCGGCATCCGGACGAAGCCCAGCCGCCGGTACAGTCGGTGCGCGGCGACCATCCGCGGGTCGGTCGACAGCACCATGCGGCGCCTGCCGGCCGCCCGCGCCCGCTCGAGGCAGGTGGTCACCAGCAGTTCGCCGACACCGCGACCCCGGGCCGCCGGGTCCACCGCCAGCATCCGGAACGCCGCCTCGTCGTCGGTCTCGGTGATCTCGCCGAAGTCGCCGTCGAGCACCAGCGCGACGCTCCCCACCAGCCGCCCGCCGGGGTCGTGCACCACGAGGAGCTCCGACCGGACCGCGCGGCCGGCGACGTCGGCGAGCTGGTGGGTGTAGTCGGGGGAGGCCAGATCGCCGCCGAGGTAGACCCGCACCGTCAGCTCGGCGATCGCGGGGAAGTCCTCGGGCCCGGCGGCGACCACGGCGAGCTGGCTGGGCGGCGGCACGTCCGAAGCGTAGAGAAACACCCCGTCCTCCTCACCCCTCGCTCGCTCGGGGTGCGCCTCGGGACGCCGGCCATAGGCTCGGGGGACCATGAGCAGCCTCTCCGAGCGCCTCACCCGCGGAACGGCGTCGAGCCCCGCGCAGGTCGATCACGCCCGTCGGCTGGTCGCCGACTGGCAGTTGCTGGCCGATCTCGCCTTCGCCGACCTCACGCTGTGGGTGCCGTTGCCGACCGGGGCGTGGTGGTGCGTGGCGCAGGTCCGCCCGCTCACCGCCCCGACCAGCCTGCCGGAGGACATGGTCGGCGCCGAACTCGACGCGGCGGCTGCCGAGGCGTTCGCCGCGGCGCACCGGGACGGGTGCCCGGTCACCGACGGCGAGCCGGACCGGGCCGGCAGCAGGCCGCGACGACGGGAGGTCATCCCGGTCCGTCACGCAGGCGTCGGTGTCGCCGTCCTGGCCAAGGACACCAACCTGGCGGTCACCCGGTCGCCGTCGACGCTCGAGTTCACCTATCTGGACATCGCCGCCGACCTCTGCCTCATGGTGTCCGCCGGCACCTTTCCGCCGGAGAAGCTCCAGGACGCGGAGATGGGCCCCCGGGTCGGCGACGGGCTGGTGCGCCTCGACGGCGCCGGGCGGGTCAGCTATGCCAGCCCGAACGCGCTCTCGGCCTACCGGCGGATCGGGGTGGCCGGCGATCTCGCCGGGGCCGACCTGGCCGAGGTGACGTCCCGCGTCGTGACCGACCGGGTCGCCGGGGAGGCGGCGGCCGCCCGTGTCACGGCGGCGGTGGCCGGGCGGTACCCCGACCCCATGGACGTCGAGGCCGCGAGCGCCACGCTGCTGCTGCGCGCGCTGCCCCTGCAGGCCCCCGGCGCCGATCCGGGTGCCCTCGTGCTGGTCCGGGACGTCACCGACGTGCGGCGCCGAGACCGGGCGCTGCTCACCAAGGACGCGACCATCCGGGAGATCCACCACCGGGTGAAGAACAACCTGCAGACGGTGGCCGCGCTGCTCCGGCTGCAGGCCCGGCGCATGACCGAGCCGGCCGCCCGGGCGGCGCTGGAGGAGTCGGTGCGCCGAGTGGCGTCGATCGCCGTGGTGCACGAGACGCTGGCCGGCAGCCGCGAGGACGTCGTCGACGTCGACGACGTGCTCGACCAGGTGCTGCCGATGCTGGGCGACCTCACCTCCGTGGGCCCGGCGGCCGGCACCCGCCGCACCGGCTCGTTCGGGGAGCTGCCCGCTGCGGCGGCGACGCCGCTGGTCCTGGCGGTGACCGAGCTGCTCCACAACGCCGCCGAGCACGCGTTCGTCGGTGCCGAGCCCGGGACGATCGAACTGGTCGCCGAGCGCGACGGCGACGACCTGGTCGTCCGGGTCCGCGACGACGGGCAGGGCCTGCCGCCGGGGTTCGACCCGATCGACAGCGACGGCCTGGGGCTGCAGATCGTGCGGACCCTGGTGACCAGCGAGCTCGGCGGCAGCCTGAGCATGGGTCCTCCGGAGGGGCGGACCGGCACCGAGGTGGTGCTCACGCTGCCCGGCGGGAAGCGACCGCGTCGCTGACCCGGCCGGCTCCGAGAACGCCGAGGCCGGTCCGGGGACAACCCGGACCGGCCTCGTGGCGGTCAGTGCGATCGCGGTGGTGCAGTGGCCGCGGGGGCGTCCCCCGCAGCCGGTCGTGTTCTCCGGATCAGGCGGTGTGCACCCGGGTCCGAGCCTGACGGCGCTTCAGCGCGCGTCGCTCGTCCTCGGAGAGCCCACCCCAGACACCGGAGTCCTGACCCGAGCGCAGGGCCCAGTCCAGGCACGGCTGCACGGCCGGACAGCGCTGGCACACGGCCTTCGCCTGCTCGATCTGGACCAGGGCCGGGCCGGTCGTCCCGATCGGGAAGAACAGCTCCGGATCCTCGTCCCGGCAGAGCGCGCGGTGGCGCCAGTCCATGGCGTTGTACTCCTCGATGTCGTCTACGGATTTTGCGTCAGTCGCCTGCTCGGTCCGCCTTCGCCGGGCCGACACCGGTGTACCCAGCGCCATGGCGGCAGCGACTTTCCGCTGTGTTACCGACAGGTTGCGTTCCAGCAGCGATGTTTTCACGGCACGGACGCCTGTCAAGGGAAACGGGCTGAGGGCGGACCCCCGCGTGAGCAACCTCACCATGGCCGTGATAGGCCCGCCACTCGGCGGGACGAATCTCGCCGCGCCGGCGCGCAAGAAATCGGATCAGGCCACTACCCGGAGCGCATCCGGCACGTTCTCGATGCGCAGCCCGGTGGCGGTCCCGAGGTGGTCGCCGTCGACCTGCCAGCCCTGCGGGCGCTCAGCCGTCAGCGTGAGCTGCCGGAGGTCGTGCCGTCGGTGCAGCCCCCGGCCCCGGAGGTCGGGCTCCTTCGCCATCGTCTGCCGCAGCGCCCGCAGCATCCGGGCGGTGCTCGTGCGGCCGAGGGCGAACACGTCGAGCCCGGTCTCGAAGGACGCCTCGGGCGTCGGGTTCACCGGGCGCGCGCCCAGATACGTCCAGGGACTCACGTTGGAGATCAGGCAGAGGAACAGCCCGTCCAGGTCGGGTTCGCCGGGCACTCGCAGGCTCATGGCCGGACGGCGCCGCTCCCGGCCGAACAGGAAGGCGCTGGTGGCCTCGCGTACGTACAGCGCCCCGGTGGACCGCCGTCCCTGGGCCCGGCGGGCCTCCACCCGGGCGATGACGTCGGCGTCGAAGCCGAATCCGGCGGCGAAGACGAACCAGCGTGGCGCGGTCCACCCCGACTCGTCGGCGTCGGCCCGGGCCACGGCCTCGGCCACGGCCGGCGCGACACCGCTGACCGCCGCCGTGCTGGTGCCCGTGGCGCGCGCCGTGCCCAGCGACACCATGCGGGTCCGGCCCGCCCGGAGCGCGGCCAGGATCTCGGCGGTGGCCTCCACCGGGTCCCGAGAGCGGCCCAGGGCGCGGGAGAAGACGTTCGTCGATCCGCCGGGGACGACGGCCAGGGTGGGCACCGCCGGCCCGGGACCGTCGCTCAACAGGCCGTTGACCACTTCGTTGACCGTCCCGTCGCCGCCCAGGGAGACCACGACGTCGATCCCCTCCGCCGCGGCCTGGGCGGCGAGTTCGCGGGCGTGCCCGCGGTGGCCGGTCTCGGCGACGTCGACCTTGAGCTCGCTGGCGAGAGCGCCGACCAGCACGTTTCGCATGTTGGCGGTCGTGGTGGTCGCCGCAGGGTTGACCACCACGAGCGCGCGCATGCCGCCAGGCTATCCAGCGGCGCCGGACGGCCGTGGGAGGAAGCGGGGAAGCCGGGCCGGGGGCCGGATGTGCCGCGTAGTCTCGCCGTCGTGACCGAGGACCGCAGCGCGCCGTCCCCGCCGCCCCGTCGCCTGGCCGACCGGTTGTTCGGCGCCGCGGCGGCACAGCCGGCGCCGCGCCCCACGCGGCCCGCGACCGAGGCGCCGGCGTCCCTGCGCCGGGCGGCGCTGGCGGTCGCCCTCGAGGCGCTGGCCTTCGCGCTCGGCGCCCTGGTCCTGCTGTTCCTGACGCTGACCGGGAGCCCGGAGAGCGTGCCCCGGGCGCTGGCCGAGGTGGTGCTCGCCGCCGTGGTCGCGGGCGTCCTGGGTGCCGGGGCCCGCGGTCTGTGGCGGGTGGCCGGCTGGGCCCGGGGGCCGGTGATCGCGCTCCAGCTCTTCCTCGGCCTGACCGGCTTCACGTTCGCGTTCTCCGCCCAGCTGCCGCTGGTCGGCCTGCCGGTCCTCGCGCTCGTGGCCACGGTGCTCTACCTGCTGGCGACCCCGGAGTCCCGGCTGGTCTATCTCGACCGCTGAACCACGGCCCGGCCCAGGCACGGGAGCGCGCCACCGCCCAGGCACGGGAGCGCGCCACCGCCCAGGCATAGGAAGCTATGCATACGGAAGGCGCCCCAAGACCATAGGCACAGGTTCCTATGCCTGGGTCAGATCAGGTCGATCACGTCGGCGATCGAGTCGCACACCCGGCTGGGGCGGAACGGGAAGCGGCTGACCTCGCTGGCCGCGGTGGAGCCGGTGAGCACCAGGACCGTCTCCAGCCCGGCCTCGATCCCGGCCACGACATCGGTGTCCATGCGGTCGCCGACCATCATCGTGGATTCCGAGTGGGCCTCGATCCGGTTCATCGCGCTGCGGAACATCATCGGGTTGGGCTTGCCCACGAAGTAGGGCTTCGCGCCGGTGGCCGCGGTGATCATCGCGGCCACCGAGCCGGTGGCCGGCAGCGGGCCCTCGGGGGAGGGGCCGGTCACGTCCGGGTTGGTCGCGATGAAGCGGGCGCCCTTGGCGACCAGGCGGACGGCGCGGGTGATCGCCTCGAAGGAGTACGTGCGCGTCTCGCCGAGGACGACGTAGTCCGGATCGGTGTCGGTGAGCGTGTAGCCGGCCTCGTAGAGCGCGGTGGTCAGCCCGGCCTCACCGATGACGTACGCCGAGCCGCCGGGCAGTTGGGAGGTGAGGAAGTCCGCCGTGGCGAGGGCGGAGGTGAAGATCGCCTCCTCGGGCACCTGCAGCCCGCCGCGGGCCAGGCGGGCGGCGAGGTCGCGCGGCGTGAAGATCGAGTTGTTCGTGAGCACCAGGAACCGGCGACGACGTTCGACGAGCCGGTCGAGGAACTCCCTGGCTCCCGGCAGGGCGTTGCCCTCGTGGACGAGGACGCCGTCCATGTCGGTCAGCCAGCACTCGATGGGCCCGCGCTCGGTGGTCACGCGGCGAACGCTAGCGCTTCCGGTCACGGCCAGGTGGTCAGCACCTCGGCTCCGTAGTGGGCGGCCAGCGTGACGACCCGCTCGGGGTCGGGTGCACGGTCGTGCGGCGGCAGGGTGGGGGCGGTGGCCGGCTCGCCCAGCTCCACGAACAACCGCTCCACGCCGCCGGGCGTGCAGAGCGTGAGCATCCGCACCTCCTCGGACTCCACGGTCAACAGGTGCGGGACGTCCCGGGGGCAGAACACCAACGAGCCGGCGCGGGCGCGGAAGAGGTCGTCGCCGGCCTGGACGGTGAGCTCGCCGGCCAGGACCAGGAACGACTCGTCCTCCCGGTGGTGGACGTGCGGCGGCGGCTCGGCCCCCCGGGGCAACCGCTCCTCGAGCAGGCTGAAGGCGCCGCCGGTCTGCTCGCCGGTGGCCAGGACGGTCAGCAGCTCGCCCAGGGACCAGTACGCGGGGGCGTCGTCACGGTGCACGGCGAACGGTCGAGGCATGGCGCGCTCCTCGGGGGACTACCGGGTGGCGGCATCGTGCCGCTCTCGGGCGCGCCGGTCCAGGCCTCGGTGCGTGTCTCAGCGGCGGTCGGCGGCGAAGGAGCCCAGGGCGCCGTCGGTGAGGCGGAAGACCGTCCACTCGTCCATGGGGACGGCGCCGGCGGCCCGGTAGAACTCGATGGACGGGGCGTTCCAGTCGAGCACCGACCACTCGAGCCGGGAGTATCCCCCGTCGACGCAGACCTGGGCGAGGGTGCGGAGCAGCTCCCGGCCCAGGCCGCTGCCGCGGTGCTGCGGCTGGACGTACAGGTCCTCGAGGTACACCCCGTGGGTGCCGCGCCAGGTGGAGAAGTTCAGGAACCACAGGGCGATGCCGACCACGGTGCCCTCGTGCTCGGCCACGTGGCCGAACAGCGCCGGGGAGTCGCCGAACAGGCATGCGGCGAGTTGCTCCTCGGTGAGGCGCACCTCGTGCAGCGCCTTCTCGTACTCGGCCAGTTCGCGGACCAGGCCGACGACGGCGGGTACGTCGTCGGCGCGGACGGGGCGCACGCTCATGAGAGGACCTCCTTCAGCCTCGCCGGCAGCAGCCCGGCCAGCGGAGCGACGACCGGCACGAGGACCGGCGCGAACAGGTAGCCGTAGGCCAGCAGGCAGAAGGTGACCACGGGCCAGAGGGCAAGGCCGACGACCAGCAGCACAGCAGCGGCGATCAGGCCGTAGGGGCGCCCGCTCTTGGGGCTGACCAGCGACCGGAACGACCGGAACCGGATGTTGGTGACCATCAGCACCGCCGGCAGCGCCACGACCAGCAGCACCCAGAGCCGGTCGCGGCCCTGCATGGAGTCCCCGAAGGCGAACACCGACGCCAGCACGATGCCGGCGGCGCCGGGGCTGGGCATGCCGATGAAGTACCGCTTGTCCGCCGTCGGGTCGATCGTGGTGTTGAACCGGGCCAGCCGGATCGCCGCGCAGGCCACCCACAGGAAGCAGACGACCCAGCCGAGCGGGTCCCACTCGTCGCGGCCCTCGGAGAAGAGGGTGAAGGCCAGCAACGCCGGCGCCAACCCGAAGGACACCAGATCGGCCAGCGAGTCGAACTGCAGGCCGAAGGGCGTCACGGCCCCGACCAGGCGGGCGACGGCGCCGTCGGTGATGTCGAAGAGCACCGAGAGCCCGATCAGCACCGCGGCGAGGGTGTACTGGCCACGGATCGAGACCAGGATGGCGGCGAAGCCGCAGAGCATGTTCGCGAGGGTGAACAGGCTGGGAAGCGTCGCCAGCGCTCGGCGCCGGCTGCCCCGCACCGAGCCGCGGACGAATTCGACGGTGGCCGTCCGGCGCGTCTGCGGCGGGCGTTCGCCGGATGCGGAGCTGGGCACGCGACGCTCCCTCAGTTGGTCGAGGGCCAGCGGGCGATGACGGTCTCGCCGCCCCGCACGCGCTGCCCCTTCGTCACGGTGATCGTGCACTCGGGCGGCACGAACACGTCCATGCGGGAGCCGAACTTCATCAGCCCCATCCGCTCACCGGTCTCCAGCGACTGGCCGGGACCGGTGCGGGTGACGATCCGCCGCGCCAGCACACCCACGATCTGCCGGAAGACGACCGTGCGCTCGCCGTCACGCAGCCACAGCTCGCTGCGCTCGTTCCGGTGCGCCGACTCCTTGCGGTACGCGGCGAGGAAGCTCCCCTTGCGGTAGGAGCTCTCCACGACCTCGCCCCGGTAGGGGGAGCGGTTGACGTGCACGTCGACCACCGACAGGAAGACGCTGACCTGCTGCCAGTCGCCCTCGGGTGCGACGCCCGCCTGCGGCTCGCCGGCGACCATGACCACACCGTCGGCGGGGGACAGGACGTCGTCGGGACCGGCCGGGGTGGTGTCGCACCGGCGGTCGGGGTCGCGGAAGAAGAGCGCCATGTAGGCGGACATGCCGAGCAGGGGCCAGGCGGCCAGGCGAGGCCAACGACGGCCCGTGGCACGGCCTCCTGCAGCGAGCAGGGCGGCAGGGGCCAGCGGTCCGGTGATGAAGGGCCACCCGGCGGGGTCGATGCGCATCGTCCTCAGACCGTACCGGCCACACCCCGGGTCGGTTCGGACGCCGGCCGGTTCAGGCAGGTCCCGAGGCGATCTCCGGGTCGGCCCCCTCCTCGGTGGTGCGCGCTCGGGGCGGCCCGCCGTACCAGTCGAGGCAGATCATGGTGGCGTCGTCGCGGAGATCGCCGCCGGTCTCCTTGAGGACGGCCCTGCCGAGGGCGTGGACGACCTCCCGCGGATGCTGGTCGGCCGTGTCGGCGAGAGCCTGCGCGACGTCGAGGTCGACTGCGTTCCGCTCCTGCATGCCGTCGGTCAGGAAGACGATCCGGTCACCGGGCTGGAGCGGGAAGGACTGCACGTCGAAGGACTTGCCGGCCACGACACCGAACGGCGGGTCGATCCGCAGCTCGATCTCCTCGACCCTGCCGTCGCGCAGCCGCAGCGGGAGGACGTGCCCGGCGTTGACGATCACCCCGGTACCGGCGTGCAGATCCACCCGGACGAGCTGCCCGGTGACGAACTGCCCGGGGCCCGCGTGCTGTACGAGGGAGTCGTTGGCGTACCGGGCCTGGTCGGCCAGATCCATGCCCCGGCGTCGCCCGTTCCGCAGGGCGCCCACCAGCAGCGTGGCCACCAGGGCCGCCGCCACCTGGTGGCCGACGGCGTCGGTGATCGAAAGCTGGAGGCAGTCGCGGTCCTGCGTGTAGTCGAAGGTGTCCCCGCCGACCGAGCTGGCCGGCTCCAGCCAGCCGGCGAGGGTGAACTGGCCGGCCTCGCACGTGTAGGACGCGGGCAACAGCCGGCGCTGGATCTCCGCGGCCAGCGCGAAGGGCGTCGAGCGCTGGCCCCACTCGAACACGTCGGTGTGCCGGCGGGCGGCGATGACGACGTAGGCGAGCGCATGTGCCGCGCTACGGACGTCGGCCACCTCCTTGGCGGAGGGATACCGGGCCAGCTCGAGTTCGATGACGCCGATCGCGTCGCCGCGGTCGGTGACCGGCACGACCATGACAGCCCCGCCGCCGTCCTCCCGGACGTCGGCCTCCTGCGTCCGCAGGACCCGCTCGTAGACGGTGCCGGCCAGCGGCAGCGTCTCGGCCTGCTCGATGCCGTGCCCGCGCGCGCACTCGACCAGCGCGCCGGAGGTCAGCCGGACGACGGCCCGGCCGCTGAAGTCAGCGATCAGCAGGGTGACGCCGCGGGCCTCGACCATCGCGCCGAGAGCGTCGGCGACGGCTTCCACCGCCTCGATGGGCGCAGCTGCCTCCACCTTCTGGAGGAGATCTCCGACGTCGATCACGAAGTCCTCCGAACCGCGCATGGGCCGACCCTAGGCGCACGTACGGCAGCGCTGCGGCCGGTACGGCGCACGCGACGCTGCTGCCGGACCACCGTGTGGTGGTCCGGCAGCAGCGGATGGCGCGGGGAACGTCAGGCGGCGGCCTTCGTCTCCCAGAAGATCTTGTCGATCTCGGCGATGTAGTCGAGCAGCTTCTGGCCCTCGGCGGGGTCCATGCTGCCCTTGCCGCCGGCCGCGCCGGCCTGCTTGGTGGCCTTGTTGAACAGCTCGTGCAGCTGCGGGTACTTCTCGAAGTGCGGCGGCTTGAAGTAGTCGGTCCACAGCACCCACAGGTGGTGCTTGACCAGCTCCGCCCGCTGCTCCTTGATCATGATGGCGCGGGTGCGGAAGACCGGGTCATCGTTGGCCTGGTACTTCTCCTGGATGCCCTTGACGGATTCCGCCTCGATGCGGGCCTGGGCCGGGTCGTACACGCCGCAGGGGAGGTCGCAGTGCGCGGTGGCCTCCACGGCGGAGAACATGCGGGTGAGACGCATGAAGATGCCTCCGAAGGTCGTGGGGTTGTGTCGTCTGCGACCCTACTCGCGGTGATCGACGGCGACAGTGCGAGAGAGCACGCGAACGGCCCGGTGCAGCCGCTGCCGAGTGCGTGGGCCCTGGTGCGGGTGAGCGGGCCGTCGATGTCCCCGACCGTGCGCTCCGGTGATCGGCTGCTCGCCCGCCGGGTGCGGCCGGGGAGCCGGCCGGCGGGGCGGGTGCGGCCGGGCGACGTCGTCCTGGCCGGGTTTCCGGCGCGGCCGGAGCTCCTGGTGGTCAAACGGGTGCGCCGGGCCGTCGCCGGCGGGCACTGGGTCGAGGGCGACAACCCGTTCGCCACCGACGACAGCCGCTCGTTCGGCCCGGCCGTGGTCGTCGGCCGGGTCGTGGGGCGGCTGTGGCCGCGGCCGGGCCGGCTGCCCGGGCGGCCCTAGGCATGGCGTAGCGCCGCGTACCGCGCGGTGCACTCCGCCAGGGTGGGCAGCAGGCCCTGCCGCCGGGCCTCGTCGAGCGGGTGGGGGGGGGGGGGGGGGGGGGGGGGCACGGTCCTGGCCGACAGCTCCCGCTCCACGTCGGCGGCCACGGCAGCACGACGTGCGCCCCGCGCAGGACGCCTCGGAGACGCTGTGTCGTCCTGGGCGAGGGGCAGGCGGGTGTCCCAGGAGCTGGGACAGCACGTCGGCGTTGTACCGCTGCGTGAAACGTCCACGCGTATCACCGTGCCGTACCAGGTCCAGCACGTAGCCGTCGGGAACGGCGAGTGCGCGCATCTCCACGTCGCCACCGTCGCGACCGGAGCCCGCCCGATCACCGTTACGCTGCTGTGCCCATGAGCGGAAATGCCGGGCCCGAGCAGCACGTCAGCAGCGACCGCTTCGCCGACGACCCGGCGTTCGCGGTGCACGAGGGCGGCAAGCTCTCCGTAGCCGCCATCCGCTCGATCGCCTCGATCGCCGATCTCGCGCTCACCTACACCCCCGGTGTCGCCCGGGTGTCCAGCGCCATCGCCGCCGAGCCGGAGCTCGCCCGTCGGTTCACCTGGGCGCCGCGCGTGGTCGCCGTCGTCTCCGACGGCACCGCGGTGCTGGGGCTCGGGAACATCGGCCCCGCAGCGGCGCTGCCGGTGATGGAGGGCAAGGCCTGCCTGTTCAGCGAGTTCGCCGGGCTGTCCTCGGTCCCCATCGTGCTGTCGACCACCGACGTCGACGCGATCGTCGAGACCGTCGCCGCGATCGCCCCTTCCTTCGGCGGCATCAACCTCGAGGACATCAGCGCCCCCCGCTGCTTCGAGATCGAGGCCCGGCTGCGCGACCGGCTGGACATCCCGGTCATGCACGACGACCAGCACGGGACGGCGATCGTCGTGCTCGCCGCGCTGCGCAACGCGGCCAAGGTCGTCGGCCGGGAGCTCTCCGACCTGCGGGTGGTCGTCGCCGGTGCCGGTGCCGCCGGTGTGGCCTGCACCAAGATCCTGCTGGAGGCGGGGGTCGGCGACATCGCCGTCGCCGATTCGCAGGGGATCCTGCACCCGGGGCGCGAGGCGCTGACCGGCACCAAGCAGTGGCTGGTGGATCACACCAACGAGGCCGGCTTCGCCGGGTCCATGGTCGGGGCGCTCGAGGGCGCCGACGTCTACGTCGGCGTCTCCGGTGGCACGGTGCCGGAAGCGGCGATCGCCTCGATGGCCGAGAACTGCATCGTCTTCTCGCTGGCCAACCCCATCCCCGAGGTCGATCCGGAGATGGCGGCGAAGTACGCCGCCGTCGTCGCCACCGGTCGCAGCGACCTGCCGAACCAGATCAACAACGTGCTGGCGTTCCCCGGCGTCTTCCGGGGTGCCATCGACGCCGGCGCGACCGGCATCACCGAGGAGATGAAGCTCGCGGCCGCCACCGCGATCGCCGACGTGGTGGGGGAGGACCTGCGGCCGGACTACATCGTGCCCAGTCCGCTGGACCGCCGGGTCGCCACCGCCGTCGCCACCGCCGTCGCCGCCTGCGCCCGCGAGCAGGGCATCACCCGCTGACGCTGGGCCGGTAGACCCGGCCGAGCACCCCGGCCAGCAGCCGCTCGGCGACCGGCCGGGGCAGCGCGGCGACCAGTGCGTGCACCGGGGCCATGCGCTCGGGCAGCGCGCCGCCGGCGACCCCGGCGAGCTCCAGCAGCGCCTCCACCTCGGCCACGGTCAGCGCCGCCGGGTCGATCGTCGCGGCGGCGGCGACCAGGTCGCGATCGGGGACGGGACGGGGGAGCGCGGCCGCCGATCGCGCGGCGTCGGCGAGGTCGGTCAGGAGCGCGTCCACCCGACCGGCGGTCGCGGCGGTGACCGTGAGGTGCAGGGTCGCCGGCAGCTCGCCCGCGGGCTGGGCGAACGGGGGCTGTGGCTGGAGCAGCCACCCGCGGGCGGTCATCTCGTCGGCGAGGTTGAGCACGTCGACGCCGTCCGGCCCGTCCTCGGCCAGCGCCACCAGCGTGGCCACCGGCCGGCCGACCACCCGCAGGCCGCGGATGCCGGCGACCCCGTCGGCGAGCTGCACCGTGGCCTGCCGGGCGCTCCGGGCCAGCTCCCGGTAGCCGCCGGTGCCCAGCCACCGGTGCACTGCCCACGCCGCCGCCATGGCCCCGGCGGGCCGGGTGCCGGCCAGGGTCGGGTTCACCACCGGGTAGCCGGGCCAGCCCGCGGTGCTGAACCAGTGCGCGTGCCGCAGCTCCGGCGTCGCGGTGAGCAGCACCGAGACGCCCTTGGGTGCGTAGCCGTACTTGTGCAGGTCCACCGACAGCGACGTCACGCCGGTCACCGACAGGTCGAACGGCTCGGGGACGTCGTCGAGGAAGGGCAGGATCCAGCCGCCGATGCAGGCATCGACGTGGCAGGGCACTCCGGCGGCGGCCGCCAGCCCGGCGATCTGGCCCACCGGGTCGAGCACGCCGTGCGGGTAGGACGGGGCGCTGACGACCACCAGCACCGTCCGCTCGTCCAGCTGCCGCACCACCGCCGACGGGTCGGCCCGGCAGGTGTCGCGGTCGACCGGTATGTCGACGACCTCGATCCCGAACAGGTGCGCGGCCTTGCGGAAGGCCGCGTGCGCGGTGACCGGGAGCAGCAGCCGGGGGCGTCCGGTCCCGCCCCGGGCCCGCCACTGCTCGCGGGCGGCGAGGACGGCCAGCTGGCAGCTCTCCGTGCCACCGCTGGTCAGCGTGCCGACGGCGTCCGGTCCGCCGCCCAGCAGCGCCAGTGCCGCGCCGACGAGGTCGTTCTCGATGCGGGCAACGCTCGGGAAGGCGGTCGGATCCAGCGCGTTGGTCCACTGGAACGCCACCTGGGCGGCGGCGGCCAGCTCGTCGACGTCCGGACGCCCGGAGTCGTAGACGTAGGCCATCGTCGCGCCGCCGTGGGTGGGCACGTCGCCGGACTGCAGCGCGGTGAGCTCGGCGAGCACGTCCTGCGGGTTCACGCGGGGACCTCCTGGGTGGGGACGGGATCGAGCCGGTAGCGGGCGAGGACGGGCAGGCTGAGCAGGACGAGCAGGGCCGGGACGACGCTGAGACCGAGCTCGACCGTCACGGCGGCCGCCGTGCCCTGGGTGACCACCTCGTCGCCCGTGGAGGAGACGTATCCGGCCAGCGCCAGCAGGCCGCCGAGCAGGCCGGGGCCGATCGCCAGGCCGAGGGTCTCCGCCGCGGTCCAGACGCCGGTGAAGACGCCCGCCCGGCGCTGCCCCGACGTCGCCTCGTCGGCGGCGATGACGTCGGGGAGCATCGCCAGCGGGAACATCTGCATGCCGGCGTAGCCGATGCCGACCAGGACGACGGCTGCATACGCCCCGGCCGGACCGAAGTCGTCCCAGACCACCACGCTCCCGGCCCCGAAGACGAACACGGCCGCGGAGAGCAGTAGCCCCTTGCGCTTGCCGAGACGGCGGCTGACCCGCAGCCACAGCGGCATGACCAGGATCGCCGGCGCCACGAGCGCGACGAACAGCACCGTGCCGGCGGCCGGGTCCCCGAGCACCTGCTCCGAGTAGTAGGGCACCCCGGCCAGCATCACGCCGATGCCCAGCGCCTGGAGGACGAAGCCGGCCAGGAGCACCCGGAACGGCCGGGACCGCCACGCCAGCCGGAGGGTGGGCAGCAGCCGGGCCTCGCTGCGCACCCGGGTGAGCGTCGGCGCCCGCCGCGTCCCGGCCACCGCGCCGAGCATGCCGAGCGCGAGCAGCAGGGCGACGAAGACCGCCATGGCCAGGTAGCCGCCCCGCCCGCCGCCGAATGCGTCGACGACGGCCGGTGCCCCCGCCCCGGCCAGCAGGATGCCGAGCGCCAGGGCCGCGACCCGCCAGGACATCAGCGTCGCCCGCTCACCCGGATCGTCGGTGATCTCGGCCGGCTGGGCGACGTAGGGCACCTGGAAGCAGCCGTAGGCGGTCGCCGCCAGCAGGAAGGTGACCGCCACCCAGCCCGCCGCCAGGGCCGGGGGAGCACCCGGCCCGGCGAAGACCAGCACGAACAGCAGGGGGAGGGTGACCCCGCCGGCCAGCATCCACGGGCGGCGGGGCCCCCAGCGGCTCTCCGTGCGGTCCGAGCGGCTGCCGATCCACGGGTTGAGCAGCACGTCCCAGGCCTTCGGCGCGAAGACCACCAGCCCGGCGATCCCCGCGGCGACGCCGAGCACGTCGGTCAGGTAGTACAGGAGCAGCAGCCCCGGCACGGTCCCGAACGCCGCCGTCCCGACCGATCCCAGCGCGTAGCCCAGCTGCGTGCCCCGGGACAGGCGAGGGATCGAGGGGACGGCGGTCACAAGATCGAGACCGTAGCGGGTCAGTCGCCCTTCACGTTGACCAGCTGGCGCAGCGTGTGCCGGACCTCCACCAGATCCGCGGCGTCGGCCATGACCTGGTCCACGTCCTTGTACGCCGCGGGGATCTCGTCGAGGAAGGCGTCGCTGTGCCGCCACTCGATGCCGCGCATCGACTCCTCCAGCTGGGCGCGGGTGAACGTCTTCCTCGCCCGGGTCCGCGAGAACACCCGCCCGGCGCCGTGCGGCGAGGACTCCAGCGACTCCGGGTTGCCGAGCCCGCTGACCACGTAGCTCGCCGTCCCCATCGAGCCGGGGATGAGGCCCGCCTGCCCCTTCTGCGCCTGGATGGCGCCCTTGCGGGACACCCAGAGGTCCTGGCCGAAGTGCCGCTCGTGCTGGGTGAAGTTGTGGTGGGCGTTGATCCGCTCGAGCTCCGGCGTGCCGTCGGCCCGCATGTGCCGGGCTAGGCAGTCGGCGACCCGGTCCATCATCTCCTCGCGGTTGAGCAGCGCGAAGTGCTGCGCCCACCGCAGCTCGGCGATGTATCGGTCGAACTCCGGGGTGCCCTCGTCGAGCCAGGCGAGGTCGCGGTCGGGCAGGTCGAGCCCGTCCCGGCGGGCCTGCTCCTGGGCGATAGCGACGTGCTTCTGGGCGATCTTGTTGCCCACCCCGCGGCTGCCGGAGTGCAGGAAGAGCCAGACGCGGTCCTGTTCGTCGGCGGTCAGTTCGATGAAGTGGTTGCCCGAGCCTAGGCTGCCCAGCTGCATCGCCCAGTTCGGCGCCGTCGTCGTCACCGAGTGCAGGACGCGGTCGCCGAGCCCCTCGGCCGTGGCCTCGAGCTCGACGACCCGGCGGCGGGCGGTCTCGGTCAGCTTCTTGTTGTAGCGCCCCGCCGACAGCGGGACGGCGCGCTCGATGTCGCCGCGCAGCGGCGCGAGCGGGCCGCGGGCCCGCACCTCGTCCGCCGACCACGGGGTGCGGACGGCGATCATGCCGCAGCCGATGTCGACGCCGACCGCCGCCGGGATGATCGCCGCCCGCGTCGGTAGCACCGAGCCGACGGTCGCGCCCTTGCCCAGGTGTGCGTCGGGCATGAGCGCGACGTGCGGGTCGACGATGTCGAGGGAGGCGGTGCGCTCGGCCTGCTTCAGCGTCTCGTCGTCGAGGATGCTGGCCCAGTTCAGGAGTTTGTCGGACAGTCTTTCCACGCCCCGAGTCTGCGTGCCGCGGCCGATCGCGGCGAACGGTTTGTCGCAGGCCAGGGTCTCGGGTACGGAGCGGCGCATGGGAGCGGGCAGCGCGGCCGTGGCAGCCACGGACCAGTGGGTCGATCCCGATGACGGGATCCGGTACCCCGCCGGGGAGGTGCATGCGTGGGAGCGCGGGCGCAACGAGACGGTCTGCGGGCTGTCGCTGAGCCGCTCGCGCCTCACCCGCTTCCCGCACGTCGGCTGGCCCGACGTCCAGCCGGAGTCGGGCCGGCACGCGGAAGGCGTGCAGGTCGTGTGCCGCCGCTGCCGTGCCGCCCGGGGCGCCCGGCGGGACGAGCGCGGCTGGACGCGGACCAATCCCCGGCCGTGAGTCAGCCGGCGCTGAGCAGGCGGTCCACCAGCGGGTCGACGGCCAGGTGCAGGCCGGTGTTGCTGTAGGCGAACACGAGGGTGGCGACCACGAACAGCGGCACCAGCGCCATCTTCTCCACCCCGGCACCGGTGCGGATGGGGGAGAGGGCCAGCCGCTTCCGCTTGATCAGCCACAGCACCGGCACCGGTACGCCGGCGGTGGTGATCGCGTCGCCGAGGACGTGCGTCAGGACGCCGGCGGCCACCGCCCACGGCAGCCACGCCGGGCTGCTCATGTGGTCCAGCAGCAGCCACGCGCCGCCCCAGGACAGGACCAGGTTGCCGAGGATCGTCGTCTCGGTCCGCCCGGGGATGACGAAGTGCAGCGCCCGCAGCGCCAGCCCGATGGCCAGCGCCATCAGCAGGTAGGTGGACCAGAACGCGCCGGCGGCGAGCACCGCGAGGGCGCCGAAGGCCAGCGGGGCGAGGATCGCGTCGTGGGTGCCCCAGCGGTGCCCGCCGGACAGCGCCCCGATCGCCCCCGCCGGTACGTCGGTCACCGGGCCCCACATGTCCGACACCGTGGAGTTGCGGTGGTCGAGGTCCGGCAGCATCGCGAACCCCCCGACGGCGGCGATCCAAGCGCCCTGGGCGACCGCACCCTGCACCGGGGCCCAGGGCAGGGTCGCGGCGCCGGCGGCGAGACCCGAGAGCGCATGCGAGTGACCGAGCACGTACGGAGAGTGCCTCGCTCCGGGCATGTCCGGACGGAGGCTCGCGGTACCCATCGCCCGGAGCCGACGCGGGGGCAGGCCGAGTCAGTCGTCCAGCTCGTCGTCGTCCGTGCCGCCGCGGGCCAGCCAGGTGGCCAGCCGCTCGACCGGCACCTCGAAGTCAGGGTGCTGGTCGACGAACGCCTGCATCTGGTCGGCCAGCCAGGCGAGGGTGACCTGCTCCCCGCCCCGCCGCTCGGCCAGCTCCTCGAGGCCCCTGTCGGTGAAGTACATGCCGCAGAACCTACGACGCCCGGTCCCCAGCGGATCGGGGACCGGGTGTCGTAGGGCTTCCTGCTGCGTCAGTCGGCGAAGGCCTCGGCGACCAGCGTGCGCTGCTCGACCTCGTGCACCTTCGCCGAGCCCACGGCCGGGCTGGCCGACGCCCGGCGGCTGACCCGCCGCAGCTTCCGGTCGGCCGGCAGCTCCTCGGGCAGGTTGACCGCCATGAACTGCCAGGCCCCCATGTTGGCCGGCTCCTCCTGCACCCAGACGACGTCGGAGGCGTTCGGGTAGCGCTCGAGCTCCGCACGAATCTGCTCGGCCGGCAGCGGGTACAGCTGCTCGACCCGCACCACGGCGGTGTCGGCGCGGCCGTCGGCCTCCCGCTGCGCCATCAGGTCGTAGGCGACCTTGCCGCTGCACAGCAGCACCCGCGTGACCGCGGATGCCTCGAGGGGCTCGCCGCCGACGCCGGTGTCGGGCAGCACCGGGCGGAAGTTCTCCTCGGTGAAGTCGCTGACGGGGCTGACCGCGGCCTTGGCCCGCAGCAGCGACTTCGGCGTGAAGATGACCAGCGGCCGGTGCACGTCCGACAGCGCCTGGCGGCGGAGCAGGTGGAAGTAGTTGCCGGGCGTCGTGCAGTTGGCGACCGTCATGTTGTTCTCGGCCGACAGCTGCAGGAACCGCTCGATCCGGCCGCTGGAGTGGTCGGGGCCCTGCCCCTCCATGCCGTGCGGCAGGAGCATGACGACGCCGGAGCGCTGGCCCCACTTGGCCTCGCCGGAGCTGATGAACTCGTCGATGACCATCTGCGCCCCGTCGACGAAGTCGCCGAACTGCGCCTCCCAGAGCACCAGCGCCTGGGGGTTGGCCACCGAGTAGCCGTACTCGAAGCCGACTGCGGCGTACTCGGACAGCAACGAGTCGTAGACGAAGAACTTCGCCTGCTCCTCGGTGAGGTTGGCCAGCGGGGTGTACTCATCGCCGTTCTCCCGGTCGATGAGCACCGAGTGGCGCTGCACGAACGTGCCGCGGCGCGAGTCCTGGCCCGCCAGGCGCACGGGGACGCCGTCCATGAGCAGCGATCCGAAGGCCAGCAGCTCGCCCATCGCCCAGTCGATGCCGCCCTCGCTGGCCATCGCCGCGCGACGCTCGAGCATCTTCTGCAGCTTCGGGTGCGGGGTGAAGTCCGGCGGGAAGGAGACGTGCGCGTCGCCGATGGCTTTGAGCACCTCGGGGGTGATCGCGGTCTTCACCTGCGACTGCTCCGGGGTGCGCGGGTCCATGACCGGCTCGGGCTTCGAGGAGTCCTGCGCGTCGTGGGTCTCGGCGAACGCCCGCTCGAGCTGACCGCGGTAGTCCTTGAGTGCCTCCTCGGCCTCCTCGAGGGTGATGTCGCCGCGGCCGACCAGCGCCTCGGTGTAGAGCTTCCGGACCGAGCGCTTGCGGTCGATGATGTCGTACATCTGCGGCTGGGTCATCGAGGGGTCGTCGCCCTCGTTGTGCCCCCGGCGGCGGTAGCAGACGAGGTCGATGACGACGTCCTTCTTGAACTTCTGCCGGTACTCGATCGCCAGCCGCGCCACCCGGACGCACGCCTCGGGGTCGTCGCCGTTGACGTGGAAGATCGGCGCGTTGACCATCCGCGCGACGTCGGTGGAGTAGAGCGTCGAGCGCGCGGAGCCGGGGCTGGTGGTGAACCCGACCTGGTTGTTGATGACCACGTGGACCGTGCCGCCGGTGCGGTAACCGCGCAGCTGGGAGAGGTTCAGCGTCTCCTGGACCACGCCCTGCCCGGCGAACGCGGAGTCACCGTGCAGCAGGACCGGGAGGACGGTGAAGCCCTCCTCGCCCTTGTCGATCATGTCCTGCTTGGCCCGCACGATGCCCTCGAGGACGGGATTCACCGTCTCCAGGTGGCTCGGGTTGCTGGCCAGCGAGACGGCGATCTCGGCGTCGGGCTGGAACGGGTTGCGGAACCTGCCGGTGGCGCCGAGGTGGTACTTCACGTCACCGGAGCCCTGGACCGTGCCCGGATCGATGTTGCCCTCGAACTCGCCGAAGATCTTCGCGTAGCTCTTGCCCAGCACGTTCGCGAGCACGTTGAGCCGGCCGCGGTGCGCCATGCCGATCGCGACCTCGTCGAGGCCGTGGTCGGTGCCGGCGATGAGCACCTCGTCGAGGATCGGGATGACCGACTCGCCGCCCTCGAGGGAGAACCGCTTCTGCCCGACGTACTTCGTCTGCAGGAACGTCTCGAACGCCTCGGCGGCGTTGAGCCGGCCCAGGATGTGCTTCTGCTTCTCCCGGTCGGGCTGCTCGTGCTTGACCTCGATGCGCTGCTGGAGCCACTCGCGCTCCTCGGGGTCGGTGATGTGCATGTACTCCACGCCGACCGTGCGGCAGTAGGAGTTGCGCAGCACGCCGAGGATGTCGCGCAGCGGCATGAGTCGCTCACCGGCGAAGCCGCCCACGGGGAACCGGCGGTCCAGGTCCCACAGGGTCAGGCCGTGCTCGAGGATGTCGAGGTCGGGGTGGGTGCGGACCTTGAACTCGAGCGGGTCGGTGTCGGCCATCAGGTGGCCGTTGCGCCGGTAGGCCTCGATGACCTCGATGACGCGGGCTTCCTTGTCGATCTGCCCCTCGCGCGTGACCCGCACGTCCGGCATCCAGCGCACCGGCTCGTAGGGGATTCGCAGGGAGCGGAAGACCTCGTCGTAGAAGCCGTCCTCACCCAGCAGCAGCGCGTGCAGCTTCCGCAGGAAGTCGCCGGACTCCGCGCCCTGGATGATCCGGTGGTCGTAGGTCGAGGTCAGCGTGATGATCTTCGAGATGCCCATCTCGGTGAGCACCTCGGGGCTCATCCCCTGGAACTCGGCCGGGTACTCCATGGCCCCCACGCCGATGATCGCGCCCTGGCCGGCGGTGAGCCGCGGCACCGAGTGGTTGGTGCCGATCGTGCCCGGGTTGGTCAGGCTGATCGTGGTGCCGGAGAAGTCCTCCATCGTCAGCTTGTTGTTCCGGGCCCGGCGGATGATGTCCTCGTAGGCGGCCCAGAAGCCGGCGAAGTCCATCTCCTCGGCGCCCTTGATGGAGGCCACCACCAGCGAGCGGGAGCCGTCGGGCTTCGGCAGATCGATGGCCAGGCCGAAGTTGACGTGCTCCGGCTGCACGAGCACCGGCTTGCCGTCGACCTCGGCGAAGGCGCTGTTCATGTTCGGGAACGCCTCGAGCGCCCGGATCAGCGCGTAACCGATCAGGTGGGTGAACGAGATCTTGCCGCCGCGCGCGCGGGCCAGGTGGTTGTTGATGACGATGCGGTTGTCGGCCAGGAGCTTGGCCGGCACCGCGCGCACGCTGGTCGCCGTCGGCACGGTCAGCGACGCGTTCATGTTCTTGACCACCGCGGCGGCGGCGCCGCGCAGCGGCGACTGGCTGCCGTCCGCGACCGGGAGCTTGGGCGCGGCCTTGGCGGCGGGCTGGCTGGACTTCTGCACGGGCGAGCTCCCCGTCGGCTGGGACCCGGCGGCCGGGCGCGGGACGTCGGGCTTCTTCGCGGCGGCGGGCGCCTCCGGCGCGGGAGTGGCCGGGGCCGCCTGCTTCGGGGCCGCCTGCTTCGGGGCCGCCGCGGGCGCGCCGTCACCGGCCGGCGCCTCGCCTCGGTCGCCGCCACCGACCGGACTGCCCGGCCGGTAGTCGGCGAAGAACTCGTGCCACGCCTGATCGACGCTGGACGGGTCGGCGAGGAACTGCTGGTACATCTCCTCGACCAGCCACTCGTTGGTGCCGAAACCGGCGACCGGGGACGAGGCGGACGACGGTCGGGATGAACTCACGCTTGACACGGGGTCGAGTGCCTTCTTCGTCTCGGGGCTGCGTCTGAGGGGCGTCGCTGAACCGGGTGCCGAGTCTACGCCCGTGTGCGGGGGCTGACCGGGTGCGGAGCCGCTCCCGCGTGCCCCGCCCGGAACGAGGTCAATGGCTCGCCCCGCGCGCGACGAGGAGGTCGGCCAGGGCGTCGGCACCACTGGCCTCTCCCTCGTCGGCGCGGCGGTGGCGTGCCGCGGCGACCCGGCTGATGTCGAGCGCGCTGGCGCCGTCGTGGGTGGTGGCGTCGACGTCCGCGCCGGCGTCCAGGAGCAGCCGGACGATCTCCGGCGAGGCGCCGGTGCCGCCGGCCGCCACGGCCGTGTGCAACGGGGTGCGGCCGGTGTCGGGATCCCGGCGGTCGACCTCGGCCCCGGCGTCCAGGAGCAGGCGGACCAGCTCCAGGCGCCGACCCTCGGCTGCGGCGTGCAGCGCTCCGCCGTCGGGGTCGGCGCCCCGGTCGATCAGGAGCCGCGCGGCACGGGCCGCGCCACCGTAGGCGGCCCACGCGAGCAGGTCCAACCCGGTGGTGGGGTCGGTGAGCGGGGCACCGCCGTCGAGCTCGGCGGTGAGCCGGTCGACGTCGTCGAGGTAGGCCGCGCTGGGCGCGTCGACGACCGCACCGAGCTCCACCAGCATCGGCACCAGACCGGGTGCGTGCTCGAGCGCCACGTGTAGCGGGGTGCGGTGACCGTCGGTGCGCGCCGCCAGGTCGGCTCCGGCCTCCACCAGGACCGGCACCACGTCGGCGCGGTCGCAGGCGACGGCGAGGTGCAGCGGCGTCCAGCCGCCCTCGCCCTGCCGCTCCACCGAGGCGGTGAGCAGGTGCGGGGCCTCGGCGACGGCGGCGCGGACGTCGTCGGCGTGCTCCTCGGCGATCATCCGGTCCAGTCGCTGCACGGTCATGCGGGTCGTCACGCGGTCTCCGTTCTCCGTTCGGGGCGCCCGGCGCGTGGTCTCGCCCGGACGGGGATCGTGCGCTGTCCGCCGGCGCCTCAGGCGATTCCTCGGGTCCGACTCCGTGCCCCGGTCCGCTCCTCGCTCGTTCCTCGCTGCGATGCTCACGGGGCTGTCGTCAGACGATGTCACGCCGGACGGCCAGGAACGTGCCCAGCACGGCGGCCACCAGACCGTAGCCGAGCAGCAGGACGCCGCCCTGCCACGCCTCCAGGACGTCCGGGCCCTGGAAGGTCGCCGTGAGCGCCTCGAGGCCACCGCCGGGCAACCACTTGTACGCCGTGCCGACGAACTGGCGGATCAGCGCCTCGATGACGAAGAGGTAGACCAGGGCGCCGACGATCGCCCCGATCTGGTTGCGGATGAGCGCGCCCAGGCCGACGCCGATGACCGTGTAGATCACCAGGGCCAGCGCCGAGGTCAGCACGACGCGGAGGTTGTCGCCGGTGAGTGCGGGGACGTTTCCGCGGCTGCCCGCGAACACCGCCAGGACGGCGTAGTTGACGGCGGTGACGACCACCGCGAACGGCACGGCGACCAGGGCGTAGGCCACCAGCTTGGCGATCACGACCTGGCCGCGGTGCGGCGTGGTGAGAAACGTCGGGGTGGCGGTGCGGTGGCGGTACTCCTGCGTCATCCCGATGACGCCCAGCACGAGCATGAGGACGACGGAGTTCGCCGGCCCCGCGAGGGCCAGCTGCTCGAAGGTCGGGGTGCCCACCGGGGGGATGCCCACGCCGCCCTGGCTGTCCCCGGCGAACGCGGTGAGGAGGACGGTGGACAGGACCGCCAGGGCGACCGCGCCGATCAGCAGCCCGATCCAGACGCGGGTGGTGAACAGCTTCGTCCACTCGGCACGGACGAGGCGCATCATCGGGTGGTCTCCTCGGCGACCGGACCGGCCGAGGGCGCGGCGAACTGCCCGCGCCCGGCGGTGAGCTGGAAGTAGATCTCCTCGAGGCCGCTGGTCTGCGAGCGCAGCTCGTGCAGCTCGACCCCGGCGGCGAAGGCGCAGGCCCCGATCTCGGCGGTCGTCCGACCGCTGACGGTGAGGGCGTCGCCGTCCAGCGAGACGCCGGTGCCGTCGGTACGGAGGGCCTCGGCCAGCCGGGCGGCCTCCGGGCTGCGCACCAGCACGGTCCCCGCGCCGTCGGCGCCGGACCGCAGCTGCTCCATCGAGCCTTCGCGCACGAGCTGCCCGGCCCCGACGATGACGACCCGGTCGACGGTCTGCTCCACCTCCGACAGCAGGTGGCTGGAGACGAGGACCGTCCGCCCCTGCTCGTGCGCGAGGTGGCGGAGGAAACCGCGCAGCCACTGGATGCCCTCGGGGTCGAGGCCGTTGGCCGGCTCGTCGAGCACCAGGACCGCGGGGTCGCCGAGGAGCGCAGTGGCCAGTCCGAGCCGCTGCCGCATGCCCAGGGAGTAGCCACCCGCCCGGCGCTGGCCGGCGTCGGCGAGCCCGACCTGCGCGAGCACCTCGTCCGCGCGCTGCAGCGGCAGTCCGGCGGCGCGGCAGTAGACGCGCAGGTGGTTGCGTCCCGACCGGGCGGGGTGGAACGCGGTCTCCAGCACCGCCCCGACGGTGCGCAGCGGCTGGGAGAGCGACGAGTAGGGCACGCCGTCGAACGTCGCGGTGCCGGCGTCGGGGTTCAGCAGTCCCAGGACCATCCGCAGGGTGGTCGTCTTGCCTGCGCCGTTGGGGCCCAGGAAGCCGGTCACGGTGCCGGGCTCCACGGTGAACCCGAGATCGGAGACCGCCCGCACGCTCCCGAAGCTCTTCGTGAGACCGCGGATCTCGACCCGGACGGGGTCGACCCTCGCCGTCGTGCCGCTGGAAATGGCCTGCTCCCCTCATCGGTCCTGGTGAGTTCCATCCAAGCGCACCCGGCGACGTCCGCGGGAGCCCCGCGCCGCGCGGGGGCTCCCGGCTGCGCCGGGCGGCATCCGTTCGCGTGACCACGGGCACACCAGCCGCGGCGATCCCATAGAGTGCGCGCCGTGAGCGAGCCCGCCAGCGCGTACTCCACGGTCGTCGTCGGAACCGACGGGTCGGAATCGTCCCTGCGTGCGGTCGCCCGCGCCGGTGCCCTCGCCGGCGCCTGCGGGGCGACCCTGGTCGTCGCCTGCGCCTACCTCCCCACGGAGGCGGACGAGCGGGAGCTGGCCCGCGCCCAGGACGTCCTCGGGGACGAGGCCTACCAGGTGGTGGGGGCGCACCCCGCGGAGGACACCGTGCGCACCGCGGCCGAGCGAGCAGCTGCCGCCGGTGCGGGGAAGGTGCGCACGGTCGCGGTCATGGGTTCCCCGGTCGAGACGCTGCTGGACGTGGTCCGGCGGGAGAACGCCGACCTGCTGGTCGTCGGCAACCGGGGGCTGAACGGGATCAAGGGCCGGCTGCTGGGTTCGGTCCCCGCCGATGCGACCCGTCGGTCGCAGTGCGACGTGCTCGTCGTCCACACCACCGACTGAGGTCCGGCGAGGGCATGGACGCCGACGCCCCGGTACCCGACGCCCGCGAGGCCATGGAGCGGCTCCTGCTCGACGGTCCGCGCCGGTACACCCGGCTGCAGGTGCATCAGCGGGCGGGCATGCCGCCGGAGCGCACTCAGCGGCTGTGGCGGGCGCTGGGCTTCCCGGACGCCGCCGACGACGACCCCGCGTTCACCGATGCCGACATCCACGCCCTCGGCGTCCTGTCGGACCTGATCAGGTCGGGGTTCGTGGACGAGGACACCGAAGCATCGATCGCGCGGGCCATGGGACAGGCGCTGTCGCGGCTGGCTGACTGGCAGGCGGACATGCTCGCCGACGCCCTGACCCGGACCGGGCCGGACGGCGAGCGGCGGCCGGCCTCTCCTGAGGAGGCCGTGGCGGTCGCCGGCGCGATGCTGCCGAAGATGCTCCAGCTTCAGAGCTACGTCTGGTTGCGCCACCTGGCGGCGAACGTCGACAGGTTGCTGGCGGCGACCGGACCGGGGGACCGGCGGGAGCTCGCGGTGGGCTTCGCCGACCTCGTCGGCTACACCTCCCGCAGCCGGGGCATGGGTGGCCGGGAGCTCGGCGCGATGGTGGAGGACTTCGAGAGCATCGCGGCCGAGGTCATCGCCCGGCACCACGGCCGGGTGGTGAAGACGGTGGGGGACGGGGTGCTGTTCACCGCCCGGACGGCCACCGACGCCGCCGGCATCGGCCTCGAGCTGCCCGGTATCTGGGCGGCCGCCGACCGCCCGCCGTTGCGGGTGGGCGCGGCCTACGGCGCCGTGCTCACCCGGCTCGGTGACGTGTACTCGCCGGTCGTGAACCTGGCCAGCCGGCTCACCTCGCTGGCCCGCCCCGGGGCGCTCCTGGTCGACCGCGACCTGGCCGACCGGCTCCGCGGGCTCCCGGGCTACCGGGTACGGCCGCTGCGCCGGGTGTCGGTGCGCGGCTACGACCACCTGCAGCCGTGGCTGGTCCGCCGCCCGGCGGGTGCCGCCGGCGAGCACGACAGCGACAGCGGCTACGACGAGAACGCGTTCGACGAGGCCGGTGACGACCCCGACGCCTGAGCTGCCGGGGGGTCGGGTCGGCGCGTCCCCGACGTCGGCTGCCGGCCGACCGCGACGGCTTGGCAGGCTGTAGGGGTGAGCGCCACCCTCGTCGCCCGCGGACTGTCGGCCGGTCACGGCGCCCGCGTGCTCTTCTCCGACCTCGACCTCGTCGTCGCGCCCGGCGACGTCGTCGGGCTCGTGGGGGTGAACGGCGCGGGCAAGTCCACGCTGCTGCGCATCCTGGCCGGGGACCTCCCGGCCGAGGCCGGCAGCATCGCGCTCAGCCCACCGAGCGCGACCCTCGGCTACCTCCCGCAGGAGCACGAACGGCGGGCGGGGGAGACGGTGCTGGCCGCGCTCGCCCGGCGCACCGGCGTCGCCGCCGCCCAGGCGGCCCTGGACGCCGCGACCGAGGCGCTCACCTCCGGTGCGGCGGGCGCCGATGACGGCTACGGCGACGCGCTCGAGCGGTGGCTCGCCCTCGGTGGGGCCGACCTCGACGAGCGGGCCGCCGAGGTGGTGGCCGACGTGGCGCCCGGTGTCGCCCTCGACGCGCCGACCGCCGGGCTCTCCGGCGGCCAGGCCGCCCGCGTGGGGCTCGCCGCGCTCCTGCTGTCCCGGTACGACGTCCTGCTGCTCGACGAGCCGACCAACGACCTCGACCTGGCCGGGCTCGACCAGCTGGAGCGGTTCGTCACCGGCACCCGGGTCGGCGTGGTGGTCGTCAGCCACGACCGCGAGTTCCTGGCCCGCACCGTCACCCGGATCGTCGAGCTGGACCTCGTGCAGCAGCTGGTACGGGTGCACGACGGCGGCTACGAGGCCTACCTGGTCGAGCGCGAGGTGGCCCGGCGGCACGCCCGCGAGGAGTACGAGGGGTTCGCCGATACGAAGGCATCGCTCGAGGCGCGCGCGCGGATGCAGCGGAACTGGATGGCCAAGGGGGTCCGCGACTCGATCAAGAAATCCAAGGACGGCGACAAGCACATCAGGGCCGCCAACCGGGCGTCCTCGGAGAAGCAGGCGGCCAAGGCCAAGCAGACCCAGCGCATGATCGAGCGCCTGGACGTCGTCGAGGAGCCCCGCAAGGAGTGGGAGCTGCGCATGGAGATCGCCGTCGCGCCGAGGGCGGGCGCGGTGGTGGCCACGTTGCGCGGGGCCGTCGTCCGGCGGGGCGGGTTCACGCTGGGACCGGTGGACCTCCAGATCGGCTGGGGGGACCGGGTGGCCATCACCGGGGCCAACGGCTCGGGGAAGTCCACCCTGCTGGCCGCCCTGCTCGGCCGGGTGCCGCTGGACGACGGCGCGGGCTCGGTGGGCCCGGCCGTGCGGATCGGCGAGATCGACCAGGCGCGGGGGCGGTTCCTCGGCCCCGAGCAGCTGCTGGACGCGTTCGGCACCGAGGTGCCCGACTGGCCGACGGCGGAGGTGCGGACGCTGCTGGCCAAGTTCGGCCTCACCGCCGACCACGTGCTCCGGCCGGCCGTCACCCTCTCTCCCGGGGAGCGGACCCGCGCGGCCCTGGCGTTGCTGCAGGCGCGCGGCGTGAACGTGCTGGTGCTCGACGAGCCCACCAACCACCTCGATCTGCCGGCCATCGAGCAGCTCGAGCAGGCGCTGGCCGACTACCCCGGCACCCTGCTGCTGGTCACGCACGACCGGCGGATGCTCGAGGCGGTGGCGACCACCCGGCGGTTCGAGGTGGTCGGGGGCCGGGTCACCGAGAGCTGAGGCGGTCAGCCGGCGGGAGCGCCCAGCTCGTCGGCGACGCCGACGGTGTCCATGCCCGACCACGTGTCCGAGACGTGGTGGGCGAGCACCATGAGGTCGCGCAGCTCGCCGTCGCGGCCGCGGATGTGGTCGCGCAGCAGCGCCTCCCCGGAGAAGCCCAGGTCGGTGAAGAGTGCCAGGGCCGCCCCCTGCTCGGCGACGACCTCCACGACGAGCTTCGACAGACCCGACGAGACGGCGCCCACCAGGGCCTGCCGGGCCAGCTCGCGCCCGAGCCCGCTGCCGCGGCGGGACGGCGCGACGACCAGCCGCACCTCGCCGACGTGGTCCGACCACCCGGGGAGCGGCCGGACGGCGACGTAACCGGTCACGTCGTCTCTGCCGTCCCCACCCTCCCCACCGGTGTCGACCGCCACCCAGCGGCCACCGGCGGAGTCGCCGGTGGCCCACGAGCGGACGGTCTCCGGGTCGGTGACCTCCTCCTTGATGAAGGTCAGGTCGCCCTCGGGGAGTTCTCCGAAGAACCGCAGCAGCGCGTCGCAACGCTCCGGTCCGAGTTCCACCACCGCCACGTCAGGCCTCTTCTCTCGCGTCGTCGGCATCCAGTGCGTCGCTGCGCCGCCGGATGAAGTCGATGATGGTCGGCACCGTCGTTTTCGCCGCGGTGCGTCCGACGACCAGCCCCATGTGGCCGGCGTCGAGGCACAGCTCGTGCTTGTCGGGGGAACCGATCAGGTCGATCAGCGGCGCGGTCGCGTCCGGCGGGACGATGTGGTCGCGGTTGGCCCGCACGGTCAGGAACGGCACCTGGATGTCGGAGAGGTGCACCCGGTCGCCGCCCACGGTGAGCCGGTCGTTGACCATCCCGTTGTTCCGCACCAGCATCTCCGCGGTCTCCCGGGCAGCCGCGCCGGGGAACGGCACGTGGTCGTCCGACCAGCCGGTCATGGCCTGGTAGGAGGCGACGTACTCGTCGCTCCAGAGCCGTTCCCAGAGCGTCACGTACCGGGTCACCTCGGCGGTCGGGGTCAGGGTCCGGAACCCCTGGACGACGACCGACGGCGGCACGTTGCCGTCGGGGCCGAGGACCGAGCCGACGTCCATGCCGCCGACGCTGAAGATGTCGGCGAGCGGGCCCATGTGCTGGAAGTCGACCGGCGTCGCCAGCACGGTCAGGCTGCGCAGCGGGGCGTCGGGATGGTGCGCGGCGTAGAGCAGCGCGAGGTCGCCGCCGAAGCAGTAGCCGAACAGGTTCACCTCGTCGGCACCGGACAGCTCCAGGACCCGGTCGATCCCGGCCGGGATGTAGTCGTCGACGTAGTCCTCGAGCCGGTTCTCCGCGTCCCGCTCGTCGGGTTCGCCCCAGTCGAGCATGTACACGTCGAATCCCGCATCGAGCAGCTGCTCCACGAAGCTGTTGCCCGGCGTGAGGTCGAGGATGTAGCTCCGGCTGATCAGGCTGAACACCAGCAGCAGCGGCGGCCCGTAGCGCACGTCGTCGTTGCGGTAGTGCCACAGCTGGGTGCGGCCGCGCTGCCAGACGACGTCCTTGGGGGTCTGCCCGACGCCGGGGCGGTCGACGCCCGCCGCAAGCTTGATCCCGTTACGCGCCCGTAGAGCGTTGCGCTCGACGTCTCGCCGGACGCGGTCGAGCACCGTCTGCGGGCTGGGCACCGTCGGCATCGTCGTCCTCCGTGGTCGCGGGTGTCGTCGTCTCGGGGGGCCGGGTGCGCGCGGGGGCCGAGGCCCGTCGCCGCTCGGACTCCAGTTGCAGGGTCAGCCGGCGGACCTCCCGGTCCAGGGAGCCGATCTGCGCGCGCAGCCGGCTGATGTCGCTGCCCGCGGGCAGGTTGAGCAGGTGCCAGGCGCGGGCGCTGAGGCCCTGCACCGAGCGGCCCGCGAGGGTCTGCGCCCGGCGCACCAGAGCGGTGCCGAGGGCGAAGTGCTCCGAGCGGACCAGGCTCTCCGCGTGGGGTGCCACGGCCCGTTCGGCGGCGTCGAAGGCCTGCCGCCACAGCGGTGGCGACGGTGGTGGTGTGCGGGGGGCCGGCTGCTGGGTCATCGGGTCCCCACCTCCTGGGGAACCTCCACCGACCGTCGCAGGATCTTCCCCGTCGGCCCCTTGGGCAGGGTGTCCACCAGCCACAGGTGCCGCGGGTACTTGTAGGCGGCCACCCGCGACTTGACGAACTCGCGGAGCTCCTCGACCTCGGCGCCGGCCCCCGGCTTCAGCGCGACCGCCGCGGCCACCTCTTCACCCAGGTCGGGGTGCGAGATGCCGATCACCGCCACCTCGGCCACCGCCGGGTGCTCGTAGAGGGCTTCCTCGATCTCCCGCGGGTACACGTTGTAGCCGCCGCGGATGATCATCTCCTTCTTGCGGTCGACGATGAAGAAGTAGCCGTCGTCGTCCTTCCGGGCCAGGTCGCCGGTGCGGAACCAGCCGTCGGGGATCGCCTTGGCCGTCTCCTCGTCGCGCTGCCAGTAGCCCGTCATGACGTTCTCGCCGCGGATGGCGATCTCGCCGACCTCGCCCGGACCGACGTCCTCGCCCTCGTCGTCGACCAGTCGCATCTCCACGCCGCGGATCGGGGTGCCGATGGAGCCCGGCTTCCGCGCGGCGTGCGGGTGGTTGAAGGAGGCGACCGGCGAGGTCTCCGACAGGCCGTAGCCCTCGAGGATGATGCAGCCGAACCGCTCCTCGAACGACCGCATGATCTCCACCGGCATGGCCGACCCGCCGGAGACGCACAGCCGCAGGCTCGACACGTCGTGCCGGTCGGCGTCGGGCTGGTGCAGCATCGCCGCGAACATCGTCGGGACGCCCTCGAAGATGGTCACCCGGTCGCGTTCGATGACCTCCAGCGCCTTGCCGCCGTCGAACCGGGGGATGAGCGTGAGCAGCGAGCCCCGCAGGACGGCGGTGTTGAGGCCGCAGGTCAGCCCGAAGACGTGGAACAGCGGCAGGCAGCCCATGATCACGTCGTCGGGGGTGTTCTCGGCGAGGGTGTCGGCCGTGGTCACGGCGTTGCGGCCCAGGTTGGCGTGGGTGAGCTCGGCGCCCTTCGGCTGCCCGGTCGTGCCCGAGGTGTAGAGGATCACCGCGAGGTCCTCGTCGGACCGCTCGACCGGCTCGGCCAGCGGCTCGTCGGCCATCAGCTCGGACGGGGACGCCGGCCCCACCACCACGGCCTCGACGCCGACCGTGCCGGCCGCCTCGCGCACCGGCTCGGCGGTGGACCCGAGGGTGACGACGACCCGTGCCCCGGAGTCCTCCAGGTAGTACTGCACCTCCCGCGCCTTGAGCAGCGGGTTCATGGGGACGACGGCGGCCCCGGCGAGCAGGGCGCCGTAGAGGACGACCGGGAACGCCAGCACGTTGGGCAGCACCAGGCCCACGCGGTCACCGGGTCGCACGCCACGGCCCTGCAGTGCCGCGGCGACCCGCAGCGCGGCGTCCCGGAACTCGCCGTAGGTCAGCACGGCGTCGTCCATCCGCAAGGCGGGGCGGCTCTCTCGCTCGGCGGCCGAATCGAGCAGGTTCTGCGCGAGGTTGGTCATGCGTGGTCCTCCCTGTGCCCTGAGCTGGACTGGCAGCCCCTACCCGGCTCGACCGGTGATCTACCGCACAGGGCGGATACGGTGGCGGGACCGCCCACCGTCTGCGAGGAGATCCCCGCTCATGCCCGACCGCCCGATCCTCGACCTCTTCCGCCTCGACGACCGCGTCGCCGTCGTGACCGGCGCGTCCTCCGGGCTCGGCGCGGTCTTCGCCCGGACGCTGGCCGAGGCCGGCTGCGACGTCGTGCTGGGCGCCCGCCGGGTCGACCGGCTGGCCGACACCCAGCGGTCCGTGGAGGCGGCCGGGCGGCGGGCGATCGCGGTGGCCACCGACGTGTCGAAGCCCGAGGACTGCCAGGCGCTCGTCGACGCCGCCATGGCGGAGTTCGGCAAGGTCGACATCCTGGTGAACAACGCCGGGGTCGGCACCGCCGCTCCGGCGACGCGGGAGGCCCCCGAGCAGTTCCGGCAGGTCATCGAGGTCAACCTCAACGGCTGCTACTGGATGGCCCAGGCCTGCGGCCGGGTGATGCAGCCGGGCAGCTCCATCGTCAACATCTCCAGCGTCCTCGGCCTGACCACCGCGGGTCTGCCGCAGGCGGCCTACGCGGCGAGCAAGGCGGGGCTGATCGGGCTGACCCGCGACCTCGCCCAGCAGTGGACCGGCCGCAAGGGCATCCGGGTCAACGCCCTGGCGCCGGGCTTCTTCACCTCGGAGATGACCGACCAGTACCCCGAGGGGTACCTGGAGTCGCAGCTGTCCCGGGTGCTCGTCGGGCGCAAGGGTGAGCCCGAGGAGCTCGCCGCCGCCCTCGTCTTCCTTGTCAGCGACGCCGGCGGGTACGTCACCGGCACCACCATCCCGGTCGAGGGCGGGATGCTCACCAGCTGAGCGGCGCCTCGGCGGCGAGCTCGGCCGGGGCGGTGCACGGCAGCACACGGCCGGCATCCGGATCCGGCTCCGGCAGCGCCGCCGTCCCCCCGCCGGCGCGCGGGTGCGGACGACGAGGCTGGCGGCTGCCGCTGCCGCCACCGCGGTGCGGGTAGACCAGGACGCCGTTCACCGGGTCGGGAGCGGCGTCCAGCGCCGCCCGCACGGCGGCCGAGTCGCGGAAGCCGTCGCGCTGGGTCTCCTCGTCGAAGACGAACTCGAGGACGACCCCCCACCGGTGCTCGTGCTCGTCCCAGAACCGGGCACCGGAGGTCACCGCCGTCTCGACCAGCAGGTCGTGCCAGGCGCGCAGCCACCCCGCGGCGGGCGTGCCGCCGTCGAAGACCTCGATGGTGACCCAGTTCACAGTTGGCCGACGCTACGCGCGTCGCCGCTGGCCGGGAACCCCGGCGGAGCGGCGGTCACGCTGGGCGTTCGACGCGATCGATCAACGCGGTGATCCGGTCTGTCCTAGGAATGGCCGGGTGACGCAGCTTCCCGGACAGGGTCGTCCTGCCCGGGGGAGGCCGCGGTGGCCGCCCGGGGCGCGGGTGCGGACCGGAGCGCGGTTCCCGGACTGCCTGACCGGCGGCGCTCTGCGCCGGGCGAGGCGTACTGCGGCGGTGCGGGCCGCCCGAGGTGGTAGCCCTGCCCGGACTGCACGCCCAGCGCCTCCAGGGCGGCGAGCTCTTCGGCCGTCTCGATGCCCTCGGCCACGAGGTCGAGGTGCAGGGTCTGCCCCAGCGCGACGATCGCCCCGATGACGGCTCGGTCCTCGCAGCTCGTGGCGACGCCGTCGACGAAGGACTTGTCGATCTTGAGGATGTCGATGGGGAAGCGCCGCAGGTAGCTCAGCGACGAGTATCCCGTCCCGAAGTCGTCGAGGGCGAGCCGGACGCCGAGGGCCTTGAGCTGCTCGAGCTTGAGCGTGGTGCCGGTGGTGTCCTGGGCGAACAGCGACTCGGTGATCTCCAGGGTCAGCCGGTCCGGTGCCAGGCCAGAGGCCCGCAGTGCTTCGGTGACGTCGTCGACGAGGTCGGGGTGCCGGAACTGGCACACCGACACGTTGACACTCATCCGGGGTGCCCTGCCGTCGATCCGCTGCCAGGCGGCGGCCTGACGGGTGGCCTCCCGGAGGATCCACCGGCCGATCGGGACGATGAGGCCGCTGTCCTCGGCCAAGGTGATGAACTGCGCCGGCGGCACCAGCCCCCGCTCCGGATGCTGCCAGCGCACGAGCGCCTCGTAGCCGTTGATCTCACGGGAGGCCAGGTCGACGATCGGCTGGTAGTGCAGGACGAGCTCGTGCCGTTCCAGCGCCTGGTACAGGCCGGCCTGCAGACGTTCGCGCTCCAGGTGGTCGGCGTGGTGACTGGGCTGGAACGCCTCGCAACGACCCTTGCCGCTGGTCTTGGCCACGTACATGGCGATGTCGGCCGCGCGGAGCAGGCCGATGCCGCTGACGCCGGCGGTGGCGGTCGTGGCCAGGCCGATGCTGAGCCCGGCCCGGACCATGCGGTCGACGACGAGTACCGGTTCGCGGAGCGCGCCGAGGATGCGCTCGGCCACGCGAAGAGCCATCTCGCCGCTCTGCGGGCCGCCGAGGAGCACGGCGAACTCGTCACCGGCCAGGCGGGCGAGCGTGTCGCCCGGACGCAGGCAGGCGCCGACCCGCTGGGCCACCACCTCGAGGAGTGCGTCTCCGCCGTCGTGGCCGAGCGTGTCGTTGACCGTCTTGAGGTTGTCCAGGTCCAGGAACAGCACCGCAGCCGGGGTACCGGTGTCGCGTTCGAGCTCCTCGGCGGCGCGCAGGCGGTCCATGAACAAAGCCCGGTTCGGCAGGCCGGTCAGCGGATCGTAGAACGCCTGGGTCCGCAGTTGCTCCTCGAGCTCCCTGCGGTCGCTGACGTCCCGGGTGGTGAGCACGACGCCGGTGACGGCGGGGTCGTCCAGGAGGTCGTTGACGACGGTCTCGGTCCACCGCCAGGAGCCGTTGCGGTGCCGTATCCGGACGGCGGGGCAAGGAGCCGGGGACGGCCCACGGACGACCGAGGCCAGCTGATCGCGGAAGGTCCGGGCGTCCTCGGGGTGGACGAGCGCGTGGATGTCGGTGCCGATGAGCGTCCCGGGTGGGTAGCCGAGCACCCAGCCGACCGACGGGGTCTGGTAGGTGACCGTGCCGGCGGGGTCGACGACGGTGATGACGTCGGAGGCGTTGCGCACGAGTGAGCGGAAGTGTTCCCCCGCCTCGAGTGCGTCGAGCAGGCTGTTGAAGGCCTGGGCGGTCTCCCCGAGCTGGTCGTCGGAGTCCACGCGGATGCGCTGGGAGGTCGACTGTGCCCAGTCGCCGGTGCGGCTGGCCTGCGAGATGCCCTGAGCCACCGACCGCAGGTGGCTGCTGAGCACGGCCAGCCGGCCGCCGACCAGGCAGCGGCACAGCGCGTAGCTGAGGGCGCCGACGAGGAAGCCGGCGCCGAGGCAGGCCGCCTGGAACAGCGGGCGCTCGGCGTACTCGGCGGGCACGCCCAGGCCGGTCGCGAACGGCGGGAACACCAGCCCGACGGCGATGCCGAGTCCGATCATCCAGACGGCCAGGTCCCAGAAGACGCGCGACGTCAGCCGGAACCCGCGCCGACGACGGCGCACGGTGCTTATCTCGATCGGAACCGGGCTCATGCCCAGTCCCTCGTCAACCGGGGGCAGCACGTTGAGCCTGCCGCCCGGAGATCACCACAACGGGTCGGTACAGGTTCCGGTCGCCGGGTTGCGCTTGAGTAACCGCGATCCGCAGCCGATGGCATCACCATGCGACCGGCATTCGACATGACCGCGGGCCGACTCGTCGGTGAGGACGTCCAGGTTCCGACGCGCGGTGGGCAGTTGACCCGCTACGTCGACCTGGACGCTGCCGCGACCAGCTCCGCCTCCGTCCGGGTGGTCCAGGCCGTCCAGGACCTGCTGCCCTGGTACTCCAGCGTGCACCGGGGCGCGGGCGCCAAGTCCCGCTACACCAGTGCCCGGTACGAGGAGGCACGGGAGGGCGTGCTGCGTCTGGTGGGGGCCGATCCGCGCTCGCACGTCGCGGTCTTCACCCGGAACACCACCGAGGCGCTCAACGCGCTGGCCTTCCGGCTGGACCTACGGCCCGACGACGTGGTGGTCACCACGGCCGTCGAGCACCACGCCAACCTCCTCCCGTGGCGCCGGCACGCGCGGCTGCGGGTCGTCGACGTCGACTCCAGGGGGACCTTCACCCCGGAGCAGGTCGTGACCGCACTCGACCGGAGTCCCGCGCCGCGCGTCCTGGCCGTCAGTGGGGCATCGAACGTCACGGGCTGGGTACCCGACCTCGCCGCGATCGCCACCGCCGCGCGGGAGCGGGGTGTGTTCGTGGTGGTCGACGCGGCCCAGCTGGCACCGCACCGGCCCATCGACATGACGGCGCTCGGAGTGGATGCCCTGGCCCTCTCCGGCCACAAGATGTACGCGCCCTTCGGGTCCGGGGCCCTGGTCGTGCCGCGACATGTCCTCCGCCACGGCGAGCCGCTGCTCGCCGGCGGCGGTGCGGTCAGGGCGGTCTCGTTCGGCGACGTGGTCTGGGCCGATGCCCCCGACCGCGACGAGGCCGGGTCGCCCAACGTCCTCGGCGCCGTCGCCCTGGCCGCTGCCGCCGACGAGCTGCGGAGCGACTGGCCCGGACTGCTGGCCCACGAGCGGGTACTGACCGAGGCGCTGGACGCCGAGCTGAGCACGGTCCCGGGGCTCCGGCGCTATGGACCCAGCTCGGGGGACCGGCTGCCGGTCGCCGCTTTCAACCTCGAAGGCGTGCCGCACGGACTGCTGGCTGCCCGGCTGTCGGCCGAGTACGGGATCGGCGTGCGCAGTGGCTGCTTCTGCGCCCACCCCTACATGGCCCGGCTGCTGGACCTGACCGAGAAGCAGGTGGAGCGCTTCCACCAGGACGCCCGCGCCGGGCGCCGCCAGTTGCCCGGAGCCGTGCGCGCCAGCGCCAACCGGGCCACCTCGATCCGGGACGTCATAGCGCTCGGGGAGGCCCTCCGTGCCATCGCCGCGACACCGGAGGACGGCCTCCGCTACCGCATCGACGTGCACGGGGACCACGTCCCACCCGAGGTCCGCGACCACGTCCCTGCGGGAGCTTGATCGGGTGTCGCATCGTCCGCCTGCCGGTGCGACGACGTGCGCGGAGCAGCAGCCAGTCATGCCTCGCCGACCAGTTGCCGACCGCGCCGAGACCCCGCGGGCGGATGCGACCAGTGCTGGCCGACCGAGGCGATCGTCGCGCTGACCAGCACACGTTCTCTGTGCCCCCGGCAGGATTCGAACCTGCGCACCCGCCTCCGGAGGGCCATTCGGCTGGTTGGCTGACCTGCGGACACGCGTCCAAACCTGCAGTTGACCTGCCGTTATGTCGTTGGCCACTGATGGGTGAGAGTGGCCATCTCCGGACGGTCTGCGGACTTTCTGCGGACTCTGTGCGGACCAAGATCGTGCGCTGTCGGTTCGTCGACCGCCCGTGCGGCGACGAGGACTTCGCTGCCTAGATCGCGTCGGCCCGAGCGTCTGTTGCACCGACCCCCGGAAAATGGTGCGGCCTTCCTGCCGGCTCGCCGCTCGCGGGGCCGCGGGTCAGTAGAGGTACCGGTCGATGCCGGAGCCGCGCGCCCACAGGTGGTTCATGCGGTCGGCGGTGCGGGCGTGGGCGGCTTCCTCGGCGTCGCTGAGCACGCAGTCGATGCCGAGCGGGGTGGCCCGAAGCCGGGCGGTGAGCAGTCGGGTGTCGTCGGTGGGAGCGAGGTCGAGCAGGCTGGCCAGCCGCGCGAGAAGCGAGACCAGCTCGATGCGGCCGGTCCGGCGGTAGCCGCCGGCGAGCTGCGCGGCGTGCGCGTCAACCAGCTCGGCGAGGTGGGCGTCCAGCCCGGGGTGGCCGAGGGCGGCTGCGGTTGCGGACAGAAGCTCGATGTCGGCGGCGGGCAGGCTGAGCGCGGTCATCGGCGCGTGCTCGTAGCGGCCGTCCGGGGCGAGCAGCCGGCCGCACCCTGGTCCTCGGGACTGGGTGGGCGCCAGCGCGGCGAGCAGGCGCTGCACGGCGGCGAGGGCGACCCGGCCGGCCAGCGGCGCCGGCAACCGCTGCGGCTCCGTGCCGGCGCCCGGATCCTCCTGGTCGTCGTCCTCCCACCCGCCCAGGCACAGGAGAATCTCTTCCAGGGCGCGCAGCGGCGCCAGCGGCTCGCCGTCGAGGTCGACGACGAGCACGGTCCGCTGCCCTGGCGCGGGCTGCTCGCTCGGTCCGGGGTGGCCGGTCGGCTGCTCAGTCACGGGCGGACCACCGCTCGGTGGCCGACCGGCCGGTCATGCCGGTGACCTGGCCGATGTCGGCCCACGAGGCCCCGGCGGCGAGTGCAGCGCGCACCGCCTCGTCGAGCGCGCGGGCGGCGGCGGCCTGCCGGGTGGCGGCCTCCTTGACGTCTTCGAGGGCTTGCCATCCGGCGATGTGCTGGCGCCATTCCTGTCGCACCCGGTTCTCGTCTGCGGCCTCCAGCTCGGCCCACGGGCCGGCTACGGCCAGCCGCCGCGCCGCCGGGTCGGCCAGCCGCGGTGGCACGCGGGTCCAGGGGGTGCCGCGCCAGCCGCAGGTGCAGCCGGCGACCCAGCCGACCACCTCCGCGTCCGGACGCCACTGGTCGGCCTCCTCGATCACCTCGCAGTGCACCTGGCCGCCGGCATTGCCGGGCATGATCCCGTCACCGCCGATGACCGTGCCGTCCTGCCAGATGCCCTCGGCGGTGCAGCCGTCGCGGTAGGCCAGCCGCACCCGGTCGCCGTCGCAGGGTCCATCGTCGGGCCGACGGACTATCAGCACCCCGCGGGCGCTGGTGGTGCCGGCGCCTTGCGCGCCGTCGGCGAACAGCGGCACCACCCAGCCCTCGTGCTCTTGGTCGTCCACGACCGGGCCCATCCATCCCATCGCTCCTCCTCTCGATGCGTGTGCGCAGCGTCGCCGCTCCGGCGCCTGCCGGACCTGTCCTGTTCGGCTTCTGTGGATGGCCGTCGTTGTCCACAGACAGGGGTGGCCACAAGTCCCCACCGTGGGCCCGGAGACGCAAGCGGCCCCGCGCCCCGTCCAGCCGCTCTCCGGAGGCACGGGACTATCGGCGCCGGGACTGGTCTGCTTGTGCGTCGATCCAGGAGCGCAGATCGGCGCGGCGGTAGAGGACGCACCGGCCGAGCCGGAAGCTGTTCGGGCCGGTGCCGAGGTGTCGCCAGTACCGGAGGGTGGCCACGGGCGCGCGGAGCACGTCCGCGGCCTCGGTGATGGTGAGCAACTCGGGCTCGTGGTCGGCGGTGGGCTCGGGCATGGCTGGCTCCCGGGGGTCATCGGTGGTGGGCTGTGCCGTCACCACAGAAGGCGCCATTTCGGGCCCGGTGGTGACACTGCACAGCCAGCCTTCTCTGACGATCTCCGGTTCTTCTCCTGTAGCGGCGCGCTTCTGGCACGTCACCTGCCAGCGACGGAAGCGCTTCATCTGCCGACGCCCGGGTCGGCGCCGGTATAGCCGGGGGACAGCCCCCGGTCCTGCGGCTGGGTTCGACATGTCCCGATCAGCGGTCTCCCGGGACCGGGACGATGGCCGAGGGGTCTCTTGTTTTCCTCCTGCTCGCGCCGATCACCCTGCAAGTCGTCGCGGTGGATGTTGTGGTATTACAGCCGCCGCGAGGTATGAGCACAGCTCATGGGTACTGGAGGACTACCTGACCTGGGATTTCTCCAGTTGTCCTCCAGTCAGCCGATGCAGGCGAGGATCGGGGCGTCCCTGCGCAACCGGTTCCTGTGGACGACGGCTCCTGTCCACAGCATCCGAACCGACGCCCTTGGACGAGCGCTGAGCTGGCCACGCTCGACCCATGGCGCACGACATCGCATCGGGAGTACGGCGAGACGGCGGGCCCGTGACTGGTCCGCCAGGAGCCTCCGCGACGTGTCGGGTTACCGGCGCTCGCTATCCGGTGAGCGTGCCGCCGACGTCGTCGCCGCCGCGGCCGGTGAGGCGGGCCAGGAGCACCCTTCGGGCCACGCTGCGCGTGGCGCCGGCTGCGCCGTCGTCAAGGTCCGCCTTCGGCGGGCTGTGCTTGCTGGTCCCCCGACCCGTCCGGCAGCTCAGCGTAGGGGCCTCCCGCGCCGTCTCCTCCCGACCGGACCAAGATCCTTCCGCCCTTCGGGCGCTTCGCTGCGGAAGCAGTCTTGGTCCGGTCGTCCCCCGCCGGCGCTCCCGGCCCCTGAGCAGAGCTCTGTGCCGGACGGGCCGGGGGAATGGGTGGCAGGACACCTGTTCCGCAGTTCCTCCCGTACCGGTGTCGGCTCCAGTTCCGGGAGGGTCCAGATGACCAGCACCAGAAGCGCAACGAGCAGCAGTCGCACCGGCAAGGGCAAGCGGGGCAGGAGCGCCCACCTCAGCGCCGCGCAGGCGGAAGCCGCCGACGCCGCGCGGGCAGCGAAGATCACCGCCCTGCACGAGCAGATCGGCGAGCGCGTCGAGCAGCTGACCGCCGATCCGCAGTGGCGGGCGATGCTCGATGCCGCCGCGAAGTTCCACACCTACAGCCTCAACAACCAGCTGCTGATCACACTGCAGGCCGCGCGGCTGGGCATCAACCCGACCCGGGTCGCCGGGTTCGGCACCTGGAAGGCGCTGGGCCGCAGCGTGGTCAAGGGATCCACCGGGCTCGCGGTGCTGGCCCCCTGCACCTACACCCCCAAGGACACCCGAGCCGACACCGGCACCGGCACCGGCGAGGGCACCGACCGGGCTGCGCCCGCGGTCGCGACAGCGACGGGGACGGCGGGGGAGCCGGCCGGCGGGGACTCCGACAGGCCGGCCCGGGGGCGGGTGCTGCGCGGGTTCCGCGTCGCGCACGTCTTCGACATCTCCCAAACCGAGGGCGACCCGCTGCCCGACGTCGCACCCGAGCTGTTGTGCGGCGACGCCCCCGCCGCCCTGTGGCAGGCGCTGGCCGCCCAGGTCGCCGCGCACGGCTACACGCTCAGCCGCGAGGACTGCGGGCAGGCCAACGGCCTCACCGACCCGGTCGCCCGCACCGTGCGGGTCCGCCCGGACGTCGCCGACGCCCAGGCGGTCAAGACCCTCGCCCACGACCTATTGACCGCACCAAGCCGGGTCGGTGAGCGTGCGCGGCCGGTTCGCGCGCAGCGGACTCGCCGTCGCGGGTTCGGTTGCGATCATCCGGGCTGGTTGGCTGCTGCGCTCTCTCCACCGATGTGGGGAGGAGCCGCTGTGGCGAGGGCCGGGGAGTGTGATCCGTCACGGGACGTGACGGGGTTGACGGTGGCCGCGGTTGGCGGGATCCGGGTGAGCGACGAGCTGCCCGGGGTGGCGGTGCTCGACGCTGCGGGGGTGCCGGTGCCGGCGATCGCGGACTACCTGTGCTCATTGCTGGCCAGCGGCGCTGCCACCGGCAGCGTGCGGTCCTACGCGCTCGCGCTGCTGCGCTGGTGGCGGTTTCTGGCGGCCGTGGAGCTGGGCTGGCAGCGGGCGAGTCGGGTCGAGGCCCGCGACTTCGTGCTGTGGATGCGGCTGGCCGCGACGACTGCCGGCGGCGCGACGCGCGCCGGCCGGGTGGGAGAGCGGGTCGGGTACGCGCCGGCGACGATCAACCACAACCTGGCGGTGCTGCGCGGCTTCTACGCCGACCGGATGGCGGCCGGGGACGGTCCGGTGGTCAACCCGGTGCCGGAGGCGGTCGGCCGCGGCGGGCAGCGGGTGGGTGCGCACGCCAATCCGATGGCGCCGCCGGAGCGGCACCGCCGCGCGCCGCTGCGGCAGAAGACGCCGGCCCGGCTGCCGCGCAGCCTGCCAGATCACTTGTTCGACACGTTGTTCGCGGCGATGCGCAGTGACCGGGACCGGGCGCTGCTGGCCCTCTACGTCAGCACCGGCGCCCGGGCCAGCGAGCTGCTCGGGGTGAGCGTGGACCGGGTCGACGTGGGCGCTCAGCGGATCGGGGTGCATCGCAAGGGCAGCGGTCGGCTGCAGTGGCTGCCCGGGTCGGCGGACGCGTTCGTGTGGCTACGGCTCTATCAGCAGCGGCAGGACCGGCCGGCCGGGCAGCAGGCGTTGTGGCTGACCCGCCGGGCACCGCACCGGCCGCTGACCTATTCGGCGATGCGGCGGGTGCTGCAGCGGGCCAACGAGGAGCTGGGCACCGGCTGGACGCTGCACGATCTGCGGCACACCGCGGCCTTCCGGATGGCCGAGGATCCGCGGCTGACGCTGACCGACGTGCAGTGGGTGCTCGGGCACGCGCAGCTGGCCACCACGCAGATCTACCTGCGTCCACGCGAGGACGCGGTGGTCGCCCGGGTGCTCGAGCACCACCGGGCGCGCGGTGACCGGCCGGCACGGCAGCCGGCAGCGCCGCCGTCGGGCGGCTACCGCCCGGACTCGCTGCGCGAGCTGCTCGGGCAGGCCCGCGATGCGCGCTGAGACCACCGGCCGCCAGTCCGGTCAGGAGCTCGTAGAGCAGGGCGTCGATTCCGGGGCGGACCGTTACGTCGATGCGGTGCCGGCGCCGCGCGGACGTGGCCCGCGCACCGCCCGCCGGCCGTCCGAGCAGCACGACTTCCGCACGCCGACGCTGCCGACCCCGATCCTGGCGCGGCCGAGCGTGTGGCCGGAGACCGCCCGCAGCCGCAGCGAGGTCCTCGCCGCGCTGGACGAGCTGGGCGGTGGGGTGCCGGTCAAAGAGCGGCGCCGCCGTCGCGCCGCGGTCGGACTGCTGCTGGACTGGCTGCAGACCTTTCCCGGCGGGTCCTGGCAGCAGCGCTGGCAGGCCTGCGGCGCGGACGCCGCCGGCTCCGACTGGGCCGACCTGGTGGACGTCGACGGGCTGCAGACCGGCCCTGACCGCCGCGCACAGCTCACCGGGGCGGTCGGCCGGCTGATCGTGCTCGGCGCGCTGCGGCCGAGCTACGCCTGGCTGTATGCGCTGCGCTCGGCCAGCGTGCTGGAGCGGTTCCGCGCCCGCCACGACCCGGACGGGTTCGCCGCGCTGGACGCCCTGTTCACCGAGGACGACACGCGGTTGACCCCGGCGGATCGGCGGCTGGCCTTCTGTCAGCTGACCCGCATCCTCATCCACAACGGCGGCCGGCTCGCTGACGTCACCCTTGCCGACTGCGTGGAGGCCTACCGGGCGCAGGCCGGATACAGCCAGCGCCAGCACAGCTACTGGTACGTGCTGTTGCTGCGGGCCGGCATCCTGCCGCCGGGCAGCCCACCGAGCATCTGGGCGGCCAGCCGACGCGGGCAGCTGACCGTGGAGGAGCTGGTCGACGGCTACGACGTGGAGTGCCGTCCGGTCCGCGACCTGCTGGTGGACTACCTGCACGAGCGGCAGGCCGGCATGGACTACGCCTCGCTGCGCCAGCTGGCGACCAAGCTGGTGCTGCTGTTCTGGCGCGACCTGGAACTCCACGAACCGGGCATCGACTCGTTCCAGCTGTCCCAGCAGATGGTGCGGGGTTGGAAGAGCCGGCTGGGCGAGATCCGCTATGGCAACCACCGGATCGGGGAACGCCGCGAGGACCCGCACGCGATCCTGATGGCGGTGCGGGCGTTCTACGCCGACCTGACCCACTGGGCGCTGGAGGAACCGCTCCGTTGGGGGCGGTGGGTCGCTCCCAACCCGGTCAGCGCCAACGACCTGCGCGGAATGGGCAAGCAGCGCACCCGCACCACCGCCCGCATGCACCAGCGCACCCGCACCCAGGCCTCGGGGCTGCCCGCGCTGGTCGACGCCGCCGAGACCGGTCGGCGGACTGCGGCGGCGCTGCTACAGGCCGCCTCCGCCGTCGCTCCCGGCGAGACCTTCGACCTCGACGGAGTGCAGCGGCGGCGCTCGGCGGTCGCGACCGGCCAGCGCGCCGCCAGCACCCGGCGACCTGGCGTCGTCTACGTCGACGACCCCGACGGCGGCCCGCGGTGCAACCTCACCCTCGCCGAGGACAACGCGTTCTGGACCTGGGCCATCGTCGAGGTGCTCCGGCACACCGGGATGCGCATCGAGGAGATGCTCGAGCTCACCCACCGGGCCTTCGTCGCCTACACCGTGCCCGACACCGGCGAGGTGGTGCCGCTGCTGCAGATCGTGCCATCGAAGACCGACCGGGAACGGCTGCTCGTGGTCAGCCCCGAGCTGGCCGACGTGCTCGCCGCCGTGATCGCCCGAGTGCGCGCCGGCCACCAGCAGATCCCGCTGGTCTCCCGCTACGACCACATGGAACGCGTGCACAGCTCCGCGCTGCCGTTCCTGTTCCAACGCTGGTGGGGCGCCTCGGCGCACTGCCTGACCCACCACTACGTGCGGGTGCTGCTCGACCGGCTGGTCACCGCCGCCGGGCTGACCGCTCCCGACGGCACGCCCATGCGGTTCTCCCCGCACGACTTCCGGCGGCTCTTCGCCACCGAAGCCGTCGCCGCCGGCCTGCCGATCCACATCGCGGCGAAGATCCTCGGCCACCAGACGCTGGCCACCACCCAGATCTACGTCGCCGTCTATGACTCCGACGTCGTCGAGCACTACCGCGGCTTCCTCGCCCGGCGCAGGGCGGTGCGACCCAGCGAGGAGTACCGCGAGCCGACCGACGCCGAATGGGACGAGTTCCTCGGCCACTTCCAACGGCGCAAGGTCGAGCTCGGCGTCTGCGGGCGCGCCTACGGCACCCCCTGCCAGCACGAGCACGCCTGCATCCGCTGCCCCATGCTGCGGCCCGACCCCGCGCAGCAGCACCGGCTGGAAGAGATCAGAGCCAACCTCCACGCCCGGCTGGCCGAGGCCAAGGATCAGGACTGGCTCGGCGAGGTCGACGGCCTGGAGACCAGCCTCGCCGCGGCCGAACAGAAGCTCGCCCAGATGCGCCGCAGCCGAACGACCACCGACCTCGGCCTCCCCGCCATTCCAGCCACCCCAGCGGCCATCACACCGCCATGAGTACGGAGACGACGATGAGAAACGGTCCCTAGCGAGAGGGCCGCGAGCGACGGCTGCTCCGCGGCGGCTTCGGGTAGCCGCGACCGATCTTCCAGGTCCCGTCATCGCGATAGATCAGGCCGAGGTACTGGCCAACCCTTCGGAGCCAAGACGCCACGTCAACACGTTAGTGCGCCCTGCGCTGCACCGGTCCGGCCGGTCACCGCGATCGTCTGCACACAACGATCTTGGTGCGGAAAAGAACTCGCGCACATCGAGTGCGGGCACACCGCCGACGGCTATGACTACCGGGGCTGCCGCGGGCGGGCAGAGGCCGAAGCCGAGTCGGTCGCCTACATCGTCACCGCCTGGGCCGGGCTGGACGCCGGCGCCTACACCGTCCCCTACGTCGCTGCCTGGGCGGCCGGGGACGTCGCCGTCGTCCGCGCCGCCGCCACGACCGTGACCGCCGCCGCGCGCCGCATCCTCGACCACCTCGACGGCGCCGAGAACCCACCGAGGGACGGGGACGACGCCCGGTCGGCCGGCTCGGCCGCGCAGCCCGGGGGCGCCCGCGTCCTCGCCACCGCCTGAGCGGGGAGAGCGCGCGACATGGCCGCCACCAGCACTCCCGCCGAGAGCACCGCCATCCCGCAGAGCATCGAAGGAGAACCCGGCATGACCACGACCACTACAGCCACCGCCTTGACCACCGGCCGGGAGAGCACGCCCGACGAGGGTTCCGCGACCGGAACCGCTCAGCGTGCCGGGAGCGAGCAGCGCGAGGCCGAGCACGTCGACCCGGCCGACACCGGCAGCGCAGGCGCCGACACGGCCGAGGACAGCGGGCGGGCACACCGGCTGGTGTGGCTGGACCCCCGAGGGCTGGCCGTGCACCCCCGCAACATCCGCGACGACCTCGGCGACCTGTCCGGGCTGGCCGACTCCATCGCCGCCCAGGGCGTGCTGGAGGCCCTCACCGTGATCCCGCACGCCGCCGCCGACGGCACGCCGCGCCATCAGCTGGTCGCCGGGCACCGCCGGGCGGCCGCCGCGATCCTCGCCGGCCTCACCTCGGTGCCGTGCGTGCTGCGCCCCGACCTCGCCCTCGACCGTGACGCCGCCGACGGTGACCGGGCCGCCCAGGCCGGACACGTGGGCGCGATGCTGGCCGAGAACCTGCACCGCCGCGGCCTGTCCGCGGTGGAGGAGGCCCGCGGCGTACAGGCGATGCTCGACCTCGGCGTATCCCTCACCAGGGTGGCCAAGTCCACCGGGCTGGCCCGCAAGCGGGTCGCCAAGGCCGCCGGTGTGGCCCGGCTGGACAGCGACACCGCCGCGGCGGTCGCCGATGCCGGGCTGACCCTGGACCAGGCCGCCGCCGTCGCCGTCTACGCCGATGACCCCGACACCACCGCGACCCTCATCGCGGCAGCGGGGGAAGGGCCGGGGCGGTTCGCCCACGCACTGACCCGCGCCAAGCAGGCGAGGCAGGAAGCGGAGAAGGCCGCCGCCCTGCTGGCGGAGTTGACCGCCGCCGGGCGCACCGTCCTGGACGAGGACACCGGCCGCACGCGCACCCGGCTGGCCGACCTTGAGCACGACGGCGAGCCGCTGACCGCCGACGGCCACGCCGGGTGCCCCGGTGCGGCGGTCTACGTCTGCACGACCGGCTGGTCTGGGCCACGGGCGGTCGAGGTGTGCACCGACCCGGCCGGCAACGGCCACCGTGACCGCTGGACGGCCACCGCCCTGCCCGCCGGTACAGCAGCCGAGGAACCCAGCGAGGCCGAGCGGGAGGCCGCCGCGGCCGGGCGGCGGGCCACCATCGACAACAACAAGGCGATGGCGGCGGCCAACGAGACCCGCCGGGAGTGGATCAAGGGCCTGCTGCTGCGCAAGACCGCGCCCAAGGGGGCGCTGCGGTTCGCCGTCGAGACACTGGCCATCGACCCCCGGGCGCTGTCCCGGTGGCTATCCGGGCAGCCCAACCGTGCCCAGAATGCCGCCGCCGCCGACCTCGGCATCGACGCCCCCGGTCAGTGGTGGGCCACCCGGGACAAGCCGTCGCTCACGCTGACCAGTGGCGAACGAGTGCCCGACGCCCGGCTGGGCGTGGCGCTGCTGGCCCACGTCGCCGGGGCCATCGAGTCCGGGCTGCATCGCCAGTCCTGGCGCAACCCCGGGGCCGGCGACGCCCGCTGGCTGCGGTTCCTGGTCTCGTGCGGCTACACCCTTGCCGACATCGAGCGGCAGATCATCGACGCCGCCGACCAACCCACCGCCGATCCCGCACCCGACGCAACCTGACCGGCGTTCGGCCGTCCCCGCACCCCCGCGGGGGCGGCCACGTCGAGGCGGGGGGTGGTTCGGGGTGGCCGGCCGGCGGCGGGGGTCGCGCGAGGCCTCGCCGCTGGCGCGTCGAGGCCCACCGTCAGCAAGCTGCCGGCGGGCCTGCCGGCCCGACGCGCTCACCAGCCCCTCGACCGCCACCCGACACCCGTCACCGGCCGCGCCTGTCAGACCCCACCGGCACACTCAGCCCCGACCCACGCCGGCCGGGAGAGGGAGAACTTAGTGATCTTCAAACCTAGAGCCGCCGATCTCGACCCGGTCGACGTGGAGAACGCCCTGCTGCGCGCCGCCCTGGGCGACTACTCCGACGAGGCCGCGATCCTCCTGCTGATCACCTCCGGCCACTGGCTGCCGCAACTGCACCACGCCGGGCTGATCACCCTCGACGGGAACGTCGACGGCGACGGACTGTGGGCCCACATCGCCTGGCCAGGCCTCGACGGGGCCGTGGGCATCGGCACGATCACCGGCAGCAGCAGCCAACGCCGGGTCCTGCAGGCGGCCGCCAGCATCGCCGACGGCCATCCCATCGACCTCGGTGACCTCGCCGCCGGCCTCGACCGCCGCGCCCTGACCCTCGTCCTCGCCGCGATCGCTCACGCCGCCGGAAGCCACGAACACCACCACATCACGCGCGACCTCGACGGCGCCCCGCACCCGGGTGGGCGGCTGCCGCCACTGGTCCCCTGGCCGCAAGCAAACATCCAGTGAACCGTCAGAAGACGGGGAGGAGCACACCGGCGAGAACGCACCGAGCGCCGAAGACAACTGGACGGCCTCGGAGTCCCATCCGGCGCTCCCCGGGCCGGGGGAGCCGGTCGCAGCGGGTGACGCCCACCAGCCTCACGGACCCCCGGTCGTCGCTGCTCGCAGCGGCGGATCCCGTCATGACATATGGGGTCCAAGTGGCTTCCCGACTCCATAGCGGAAGGGATTGTGCGTCACCGCGCGCGGGTGAGCTCGTCACTCTGCAAGCCCGAAAAACACCAGGAGTGCGCGATTGAGCCGAACAATATCTGAATCGGCGAGTCGGCCGAGAGGACTGCGCACATTTGCCCGCGGCATCGTCACAACCTTGTCGACCATGATCTGACTTGCTTGCTCGATTCCGGTGGCGGCCGTCGGCTCTACAGCGATCCGGATCAACGGCGCCTCGACCAGATTGGTGGTCAGCGGGCAGACCGTAACGGAGGCGGTGGCATCGAACCGATCGTCCTGGACGATGACAACGGGCCTCGGCTTGCCGGTGTAGGCACCACGCGCAGCTGCAATGCAGATGTCGCCTCGCCTCACTCGGCGGGCTCCGCCTCGTCGTCCCAATCGACGGAGATGGCATCGACGAACGCCTGCTCGTCAACTTCATGTTCGCTGACCGCGACGACAGCCGACTGGCGGTGAGATTCCGCGACGAACTCCGGAGCCCGTACGTCGGGCACCCAGATCTGAACAGGCCTGAGACCCTGTTCGCGCAAACGCTGTCGATGCTCACGTACCCGATCCCGCGTGCTTGCCATGGGACGATGTTACATGTAACGCTACTGGGCAGCAAATAGGCCTGCGTCCCGCTGGCGGATTGACTATTGAGTTGGCGTTCCATGGTCTGCCAGCGCGTATTCGGGTTTTCCCGGCGGGGTGGGCCGGCTACGGGTCAGCGGGAGACAGCTGGCGGTGGCGAGCACCGCAGCGGCAATGAAGGCGGTGAGCGAGCTGCTGGCATCGGTGAGGCTGCCGAGCAGGAGCGCGCCGAAAGCCTGGCCGGCGGCGAGGGTGAGGAAGAGGATGGCGTTGGCGCTGCCGGGTGAGTCTGGGTGGAGCTGGGTTCCCCAGGCGATCAGGACACCGGACAGGGCGACGTAGGAGCCGCCGAAGGCGGCGGCGCAGGCGAACGCGACGACGGGCACATCGGGGGCGAGCGCGAGGCCCCCGGTGGCGAGGGCCAGGGTCACCGCGAAGGCGGTCCAGGTACGGGGGACGTCCCACCGTCGGACGGCGTCGCCGGCCACGGCGCCGGTGGCGCCGGCGGCGCCGAGCACGATCCAGAAAGCGGTGGAGGCGAGGGGGTCGAGCCTGCCGGCGGTGACGACGAGGTCGCGGCCAAAGGTCCACACCGCGGCGCTCCCGGTCCCGGCGAGCAGGGCAGCGACGATTGCGGGGCGGAGGCGGTGCCACGGGGCCGAAGGGACGACATCGTCTGGCATGGCCCGAGCCCCGTTGCCGGGGGGCGCTGCGGCGCGGACGGTGGCCATCGTCGCGAGGACGGTGAGCACCGCGAAGCAGAGCCAGGCGACGCGCCAGTGCCCGGTCAGGGCGAGGGCCAGCGGTCCGGCGAGCAGGACACCCAGGCCGGTGCCGGCGTTGACGACGGTCTGCGCCCGCGACCGGTCGGCAGCCGGGACGGCGCGGTCCACGAGGGCGACGAGGGCAGGAGAGGCCAGGCCAGCGCCACTTCCGGCGACGAGGACGGCGATCCCCAGCACAGCGGCGCTCGGCGCGGCCGCGACCGCTACGCACCCTCCCGCGGCGAGCGCCCCCGCGAGCGCGGCGGCCGCGCGCGACCGGCCAGAGCCCACGAGGCGGCGGGACAGCAGGGCGGCGGCGCAGTAGGAGCCGAACGCCCCGGTGGCCAGCAGCCCGGACAGGGTGGACGAGAGGGCGAAGTCGGCGCGGAAGGTCGGCAGGAACAAGCCGTAGCCGTATCGGGCCAGCCCGTAGGTGCAGGCGATCAGCGCCGTGCCCCCGGCGACGAGGGTGATCCCCCGGCGGTCAGCCATCCCCGTACCCCTATCTAGAACGTTCGTTATGGCAGAACGGACGTTACAGTAGCGGTGTGGTGGCGCGACAGGTCCGGGGCCCGGCGGTGCGGGAGCGGCTGCTGGATGCCGCGGAGACGCTGTTCCACCGCGACGGAATTGGACGCACCGGGGTGGACGCGGTCCTCGCGCAGGCCGGTGTCTCCACGGCCACGCTCTACGCCCACTTCGGCGGCAAGGACCCCCTCGTCGCCGCCTACCTCCAGCGCCGCCTCGACCGATGGCGCCGCGTCTGGGACGACGCCGTCGCGGCCGCGACCACACCCGAGGACCGGCTGCTCGCCGTCTTCGACGCGCTGGCTCGCTTCCGCGCCGACCAGCCCGCCGCGCGTGGCTGCGCGTTCCTCGCCACGGCCGTCGAGATTCCCGGCCCCGACCACCCCGCCCTGGACGTCGTCGCGGCGGACACCGCACACCTGCGCGACCGGTTGCGCTCACTCGCTGCCGACTTGCCGGTCGCGGATCCCGATTCCCTCGCCGAGCACATCCTGCTGGCTTACGACGGCACCCTGGCCGCCTTCCTCCGCGGCACCTCCGATGACGCAGTCACCCGCGGACGCGCCCTCGCTGTCACCGCCGTCACACACGCCGAGGGTAACCGGGGGTAGAGCGGCAGCCGTCCTCCCCGGCCTCTCAAGCACCACAGTTGTTCCTCAGCCTTGGCGCTCAGCCAGCCTTGGCGCTCAGCCACTGTGCCGCTTGACGATCCCCTCCGGTCACCAGGAGCGGTGCAGTGCCGATCCGAGACCTGCTCGTAAAGGTGGCTGCCGCCGACGGGCTCCGGGACGACGTAGCACCGGACGAGCTCGCCAGCTACTGCCTGCACGCTCTGACGGCCGCGGGGGGCCTGCCGTCCGAGGCTGCTGTCCGGCGGCTGGTTGATGTCACGTTGGCGGGGGTCAGTCCCCAAGGCTGAAAACCGTGCTGGTCGATTGGCCCCCCTGGACGCCCCATCGGCCACTTCCCACTCCACCGGCGGGGCCCCTGGCAGGGTGCTCACCCACCGGCCCGGACGCGCCGGCCGTGCCGTGATCAGTCCGACGGCGGGCAGTCGCGCAGTGCCGACGCCTCGAACTCGGGGACGGGTCGCGCCTGCGCCTCCTCGAGGGTCTCGGCCTCGCCGTTCTCCTCGATGTCCTCGATGAGCCACTCCATCTCGCTGATCTCGATCTCCTGTGCCCGGATGATCTCGACGGCGAGCTGGCACACGCGGACGTCGTCGATGTCGGCCCGCTCGGAGCGGGTGATGGCCAGCGAGTGGTGCGGGATCATCGACTTCATCCAGCCGAGGTCGTCCACGGTGAACTGGGTGCGGTCGAGGGCGATGCCGCCGCCCAGCAGCAGCAGGCTCGCCGCCACGATGGCGATGTTGCCCTTCATGTTCTTGTACATGTTGAGCATCCAGCCGAGCATGACCAGCCCCATGGTGCCGCCCATGGTGATCGCCATGAGCACACGGCTCTCGCTGAACTGGACGTGGCTCCACTCCCACGTGCCGGCGAACATGACCCAGTACATGACGACTATGGCCGTCGAGATCATGGCCGCGAAGCGCAGGTACATCTTCGTCTCGTGCGACAGCTTGCCGCCGTGACCCTGCTGGTCGTTCTTCTCGTCGCTCTTCTTCGTCGCCATGGATCCGATCTCCGTTTCGCTGTCGTCGGGGTGGAAGGGCGCTGGACGTCGTACGGCTCCTCGTCACCGGGCCCGCCCGTCACATGCTGGTCGCGTCACAGGCGCGTGGCGTGGGGTCGGCAAGTCCGCGCGTGAGGCCGGGACTGTGCGTGCGCAGACTGTGAGTCTGTGGAACGGCGTCCGCATGCCCGTACGGTCGTCCGGGCAAACGCTGGTCGCTCGGTACTCTTCATCCGAGCAGTCGCAACGAATAGCGTCGTGCCCGCCGTCGAGCCTGCAGGCACGGTCGGGTCTGCGGTGCGGAGCGGGGGGTGTCATGCGAGGCCGGCGGATCTGGGCACTGCTCGCGGTGGCCGCCGTCCTGGCCATGCACGGGGTGCAGTGCATGAGCGGATCTGTCGGCTCCGCCCACGTCAGCGTGGCAGCACCGGCCGTCCCTCTCACCGTGCTCGACGGCGGCCCCACCGTGTTCCCCGATGGCCCCCACCACGTCGCCGCCCTCGGCGCGGACGCGAGCACGCCACTCCACCCGGCTCCTGGCGGCATACCTGCCCATGGAGCGGAGTTCTGGACCATCTGCCTGGCTGTGGTGTTCGCGGCGTTGGCGCTGGTGAGCGTCGCGACGCTGTTCCGTGGGCGAGTCGCCCTTCTCGTGCGAGGCCCGCCGCCCTCGCTGCGCGGGCTCCGGCGGCGCTACCGGCTGCCCGCTGCGCCGGATCTTTCCACTCTCTGCCTCCTGCGGATCTAGGCCGAATGCCCCGACCTCGCCAGCGCCTGCTGGACGGGGTCGATCAGGCACGCCCAGATTCCGTTGACAGGAGACTCGCAATGACCCGCACGACAGCTCGACTCGTCCGCATCGCCGGCGGCCTGCTCGCCGGCGCAGTCCTCCTCGGCGGCTGCTCCAGCGCCGTCGACGACACCGCGGCCGAGAGCAACACTTCCGCCGACAGCTCGGCGACCGTGTCCGAACAGTTCAACGACGCCGACGTCGCCTTCGCGCAAGGGATGATCCCGCACCACGAAGGTGCCCTGGTGATGGCCGAGATGGCTCTGAAGCGCGCCAGCGATCCTCGCGTGCTCGACCTGGCCGAGTGCATCCAGGCCGGCCAGGGCCCGGAGATCGATCTGATGACCGGCTGGCTGGAGGCGTGGGGAGAGCCGGTGGAGTCCGGTGGCATGGGCGGTATGGATCATGGATCCGGCGGCGGCATGGACCATGACTTGGAAGGCATGGGGGACATGCCGGCCGCCGGTCCCGACTTCGACGTCATGTGGCTGCAGTCGATGATCGAGCACCACGACGGCGCGGTGATCATGTCGCAGATCGAGATCGACGACGGCGCGAGCGAGGGAGCGATCGACCTGGCTCGGCGCATCGTCGAGACCCAGAACGACGAGATCAACGAGATGCAGCAACTGCTGAACGAACTCGGCGGCTGAGTCGGTGGCACGGGGGCGGCGGCCACTCCGCCGCCCCCGTCTCCGACGCTGCTCCCCGGGTCCACCCCCGACCCTCAGACAGATTCCTGGAGATTGCCGTGCACCGCCACGTCCCGCCTCGTCGCCGCTGTCCCCTCCGTACGCCGATGACCGCCAGCTCGGTGATGACCGTTGCGGTCGTGGCCGCCCTGGCCGCATGTTCCTCGCCGGAGCCCGCCGCCTCCGGCCCAGCCGAAGCACTTCCTGCGGGGTCGTTGCCGCCAGCTCACGTCCACGGAGTCGGGATCGACCCCGGAGACGGAGCCGTGCTGGTGGCGACTCACGAGGGCCTCCTTGAGGTGGGTGACGGCGGCCAGGTCACCCCCGTCGGCCCGGTGATCGACCTCATGGGATTCAGCGTGGCCGGGCCCGACCGGTACCTGGCCTCCGGTCACCCCGGCCTACGCGTCGACCTGCCACAGCCCGTCGGGCTCATCGAGTCCACCGACGGCGGCCGCACCTGGACGCCGCTGTCCCGACAGGGCCAGTCGGACTTCCACGGCTTGACCGTCAGCGACGCCGGTGTGCTCGGCTTCGACGGGGCACTGATGCGCAGCCCCGACGGTCGAGAGTGGGAACAGCTGGACATCCCGGTCGAGCCGCACTCGCTCGCGGCTTCACCGGACGGCATGCATGTGCTCGCGACAACTCAGCAGGGCCTCCTGCGTTCCGTCGACGCCGGGTCCTCGTGGTCATCGGTGGATGGGGCGCCCGTCCTCCAGGTGGTCGACTGGGCCGACGGCGACAGCGCCGTCGGAGTCACGCCGACCGGGGTGGTGTGGTTCAGTAGCGACCGGGGTGAGAGCTGGCAGGAGGCGGGGCGGCTGGACGCGGCTCCGGAAGCTGTGGCGGCGTCATCGGAAGGCGATCGGATGCGGCTCGTCGTCGTGACCACCGACGCCCTCGTCGAGTCGTTCGACGGCGGCTCGACCTTCCAGGTCCTGCTGGAGCGATGACGCCGCTCCGGGGCGCCAGGCCGTGGTGAACCGTGGCGCCCCCGGCGGCGGCTTCCATGTGGCCTCCGTCAGCCAAGCGAGCTGATGAGATCCCGGCAGGCCCGCTCGCAGCGCCGGCAGGCCTCGGCGCAGACCCGGCAGTGCTCGTGCATCGAGGCGTGGCTTTCACACTCGTCACCGCACGCCTTGCAGGCGGCGGCGCAGGCCTCGAGCACCGCCCGGGTGAGGTTGGCGTCGTAGCCGGTGTGCCGGGAAAGCACGCGGCCGGTTGTGTCGCAGATGTCGGCGCAGTCGGTGTTGCTGCGAATGCACTTGGTCAGCTCGGCGACCATGTCCTCGCTCAGGCAGGCGTCGGCGCAGGCGGTGCACGCCTGGGCGCACTCGAAGCAGGCCTCGATGCACTCGAGGAGCTTCTGCTTGTCCACTCCGCCGAGGTCCTTGGGGTACGTGTCGAGCATCTGGGCTGCCACGGTCATGGTTGTCTCCTCGGATTCTCGGCGCCGGACGGCTCGGATGTCGCCCGGACGTCACGCCGACAGATCCGGCGGTACCCGCAGACCCGTACGGGTATGAGCGGCCTGGAGGTGTTTCTCGATGTCCGAACCTGATCACGCGCATCCGGTCGATCCCGAGCGTGTCGCACACGCCCGTGCCCGGCTGCCCAGTCGGGAGGAGGCCGCCCAGCTGACCAGCGTCCTGAGCCTGATGGCCGATCCCACCCGAGCCCGAGTCCTGTTCGCGCTCGACATGGTCAAGGAGCTATGTGTGGGCGATCTGGCTCTGGCCCTGGAGTCCAACGAGGACGCCGTCGGCTATGCCCTGCGGCTGCTGCGCACGGCGGGACTGGTGACCAACCGGAAGCAGGGGCGCGTCGTGTTCTACCGCCTGGCCGAAGGTTTCCCCGAGCCACTGCGGGAGCACTGCCTCCGCCAGTTGGTCGTCCTCACGGAAGCGGCGCCGGACGACGACTGACAGTGGGTGTGTCGAGGCTGGTGCGGTTGCACAGGCGGGGTGATCGCGCGCCGCGCGAACATCTCCGACCGCCCCTACAGTGATTCGGACACGGCGCAATGGACGAGGCTCGGCATCCCGGCCGGGGTACTGCACGGAGCGGCGGCGCTCTCGCTTGTCCTCGGTCTCGGGGCGGGATGGTGGCTGGCTTTCGCTCTGCCAGCGTGAGGCACAGCCGCGGTCCTGGACGATCACGCGGATTCCCAGGTGTGGAACCGTCAGCGGCGACGAGGCTGCTTCCGACGGCGACCGCGAAAGCCGTCGCCGTCGGAGGGTCGGCTTGCGAGACGATCGTCGGCGCCGAGTCGTGGCGTGAAGTGCTGCCGGTCGCCTTCGCTTTGCCGGGCCATGAGTCCCAGGCCGGTCGCTCGACGGCCCGTCGCGCACGACGGGGGCGAGCTGCAACGATGAGCATGTGGCTGCAGTGATACGTCTGGTGACGTTCGTCGATGTCGACGACGCCGCTGACGCTCGACAGATCTCGGTGTCGGCGCGCCACGAGGCCGTGCTGGAGGACGGCCGCCAAGTGCTGCTGCTGGATGACCGGGGCTGGAGCGAATCGGGCCCACCCAACATCTGGGCTATGACCTCGGTCGAGGACATCGTGGGCACGACGCGCACGGTGGTCGGGCCGGACGAGCCGTTCGGTGAGCGGTCGCACGAGGACATGGAGGCAGACCACTGGGCTCAGCTGACTGGGGTCCTCCGGCAGCAGGGGATCGTCGCGGACGCCCTGGACCTCAAACGGCTACCGCACGACGTCGTGCTCAGCGAGCGGTTACGCGCACTCGTCGGCCATGACCCAGGCGACGCCGTCCAGCCCTGACGCTGCTGCGTGTGTGGCTGACCCGGGAGTCGGACTCGATCGCTCAACACGACGACCGAAGCAGAGGGCATGTGCCGTACGCGGATCCGTCCCGGGAGACGCGTTCTCCCAGGCGGTGATCGCGCAGAGGTAGCCCACGGACGTCGCCAACAGGACGCTCGGTGAGCGTGTTGACGGACTGTCTACGGTCACGGGGTGAACCCCGACGCGACGCACAGCGTGACGCTGTCTGGATACGACATGATGACGGTGCGGGCGGGGTTGAAGGCCTACCTGCGGGCATTCGCAGAGCACCGGAAGCTCGACGGAGGCGACACTCACCCGGACGACGAGTGGCAGCGGCTCCAACGGCACGTCGGAGAGCTCATCTGGCGTCTCGAGGACGCGGGAGCCGAGTCCGGCACCCTTGTGATCCACAGTGACGAGGCTGTCGAACCGCGCGGTGAGGAGCAGTAGGCTGGCGAGCCGAACTACAGCGTCATCGCATGGGTCGTCGATGGGGCAACCACTGCCCGTCGGCGTCGAGAGCTCCTCTCGCTGCAGCGCGGCGTCGCCGAGACAGCAGTCCGGAGTTGTGAGTGAGATCAACCCCGGCTACCCGACCGTGCTGGCTAACCCGGTAGCGGCAGGTTGGGCGACTCGGCGCCGACCGGTGTGAGGTGATTACTCCGTCTCAGTAGCCGAACCCCTACTGGTTGCGCCTGCGATCAGGTCCGGTCGCGGCAGCGGTGAGCCGTAAGACCTGTCCGGGTGACACTTCCCGCAGGGGGTGCGGTAACCGGACGCCGGTCAGCGCAGCAATCCACGAACCTGGCCTTTCGAGACACTCGCCATCCCCTCGGGGGACGGTCGCCCCGAGACCCTGGTCATCGGCACCGTGCACACTGCCATCGCCATGATCATGACGTACGCATCACAAGCACCCCCAAGGCAATCTGCAATTGCCATAACGGCTCAATATGCTGGACTTTTGCGTCGTCTCAGTATCGCATTCGCCAATGATTATCAACACCCCCTCCACTGTTCACAGGAGAACGGCACGCATGCTACCTTCGGAGGTAGATCGGGCCCCGCTTCGCGGGGCCCATCGCTGTTTCTAGGGGTGACTTGTTGGTCATTGTCGGGTGGCGTTGAGAATGCATGGCGGGATGAAGGTCTACGCCGGCGCGCCGGCGGCTGCCCGGCAGTACGTGGAGGCCGACCGGGGTCGGGCGGATGACTACTACCTCAGCGAGGGCGCCGGCGTCGCCCGCCGGTTCGGCGTCACCGGGGGGCGGGTGTGCGAGCTGGCGCCGCTGACCGGCGACGCCTATGAGACGTGGGTGGCCGGCTGTGACCCGGGCACCGGCGAGCCGCGGGGGCAACTGCGGGACGACGACCGGGCGGTGCGGTTCGTCGAGGTGGTGGTCAACGGCCCGAAGACGTGGTCGCTGGCGGCCGCGCTGCATCCGGACATCGCGACGGCGTACGACGCGGCCCAGGCCCGGGCGGCCGAGCAGATCATCGGCTGGCTCGGGGAGCACGCCACCACCAGGGTCGGTCCCCGCGGCGGGCAGGTGCAGGTGCCGGTCGAGGTGGCCGAGGCGGTGACGGTGGCGCACTACACGTCGCGGGCCGGGGATCCGCACCGCCATCTGCACCTGCAGATCAACGCCCGGGTGTTCGCGGCCGGGAAATGGCGCAGCCTGCACACCGTCGGCGTCCGCGATTCCCTCGCTGCAATCAACGGTATCGGGCACGCCGCGGTCGCCTGCGACCCGCAATTCCGCGCCGCGCTCGCCGCCCACGGGTACGCATTGGATGCGACCGGAGAAGTACACGAGCTCGCCCAGTACGTCGGTCCGTTCAGCGCACGGACCGCGCAGATTTCCCGGAACATCGACACGTACGAACGAGAATGGGCCGCGGCGCATCCCGGCGAACGCGCCGGGCCGGCGTTGCGCCGGGCCTGGGACGCGCGAGCGTGGGCAGCGGGCCGCCCGGACAAGGTGCTGCCCCAGCCGGGGGAGGACCTCACCGCACGGTGGCTGACCGAGCTGGTCGCCCTGGGCTACCGCGACCGGAATGTTGCGGTCGGCCTGACACCCACCCCGGTCGGCTGCCTGGACCGGGAGCAGGCGGTGGAGCGGGTGCTGGCCCGGCTGGGCGCCGCCCGCTCGGCGTGGAACGCCGCCGACGTGCGCGGAGAGGTCGAGCAGCTGCTCGCCGCCGCCGGCATCGTCACCGACCCGGCGGTGCGCATCGAGCTGGCCGAAGACCTCACCGCGCGCGCGATGGACCGGTGCGCGCCGCTGCTGGACCGCGACGGGGTGCCCGAGCACATCCGGGCGTGGACCTCAGGCCCGGTGCTCGCCGTCGAGAACGACCTCACCGCCCGCCTCGCCGCCCGCGCCTCCGAGCACTCGGCCGGCGTCTCTGCCACCGACCCGACACCGCCGGTCGACGTCGCAGCCGGTGCCACGCGGCTGGACCCGGGACAGGCCGCGGCGGTGGCCGCGCTCGCCGGGCAACGGCGGCTGGTCGTGGTCGAGGGCGCGGCCGGCGCCGGCAAGACCACCACGCTGGCCGCCACCAGGACCCTGCTCGCCGAGCAGGGGCGCCGGCTGGTGGTGGTGACCCCGACGCTGAAGGCGGCCAAGGTCGTCGCCGCGGAGGTCGGCGCGGTCGCCGGGTCGGCGGCCCGGCTGGCCTTCGAGTACGGCTGGCGCTGGAATGACGACGGTGCCTGGGCCCGGCTCGCGCTCAGCGAGACCGACCCGGTCACCGGCGACTCCTACACCGACCCGACGGAAGGGGCGCGGCTGCGGGCCGGCGACCTCCTCGTCGTGGACGAGGCGGGCATGCTCGATCAGGACACCGCCCGAGCCCTCCTGACGATCGCCGACGAGTGCCAGGTGCACCTCGCCCTGCTCGGTGACCGGCACCAGCTGCCGGCGGTCGGCCGCGGTGGTGTCCTGGACCTCGCCGCGGCGCAGGTTGACCCGACCGAGCACCTGACCCTGGTCGGGGTGCACCGCTTCACTCGCACCGACGCCACCGGCCGCACCACACCGGACACCGATTACGCCGACCTGACCCTGGCGATGCGCACCGGCGAGAACCCCGGCAAGGTGTTCGACGCGCTGCTCGCCCGCGAGCAGATCCGGCTGCACCCCGACGCGCAGGCGCTGCGGGAGGCGCTCGCCGCCGGCGCGGCCGAGCGCTACACCGCGGGCGAGCGCGTGGCCGTGGTGGTCTCCACCCGCGAGCAGGCGACCGCGCTCAATGCCGCCATCCGGGACCGACTCGTCACCGATGGCCGGGTCGACGACCGGCGCGTGGTCGTCACCGGGGCTGGGGAGCGGATCGGCGTCGGCGACCGGATCGCCACCCGCCGCAACGACCGCGACCTCGCAGTCGCCAACCGCGACGTGTGGACGGTCACCGGCGTCGGCCGGGACGGCGGGCTGCTCGTCACCCCCGACAGCACACCGCATGTCACCCCCGCCGGCGGCGTGCTCGCCGCTGTCACCCCCGCCGTCACCCCGGCCGGGACAGGGTCGCGGGTGCTGCCCGCCGACTACGTCATGGCACACGTGGAACTGGCCTACGCAACCACCGCGCACGGCGCGCAAGGTGACACCGTGACCGCCGCTCACCTGGTGGTCGGCGAGGACACCGGCGCGGCGGCGGCCTACGTCGGGATGACCCGCGGCCGTATCGCCAACACCGCCCACCTCGTCGCGACCGACCCCGCGCAGGCGCGGGAGCAGTGGCTCGCCGTCTTCGCCCGCGACCGCGCCGATCTCGGCCCCGCGCACGCCGCCCGGCTGGCCGCCGCCGAGGCCGCCCGCTACGCCCAGCCGCGCCCGCTGGAGCAGGCGCTCGCCGCCCTGCACTTTGCGTGGACGGCCGAACAGCGCTGCCTGGATCGGCTCGCCCGCGACCTGCCGCGCCGGGACGCGCTGCGCGAGATCGTCGCGCTCGACGAGTCCGCCTACGCCGACTGGGCCGCCGCCCTGACCGACGCATATCGGCGGACGGGAATCGACGCCCGCGACGCCACGGCGCGGGCCGACGCCAGCGGCGCGGTCGTCGCCGCCGAGACCGACCGGATCCGCGACACGCTGCTCGCCAGCTGGGACGCCGGGCGGAACGCCTCCCGCGACGCCGCGCGAGTCGTGCTCGACGGTCCCGGCCGGCTCGGGCTTCGGCGGGGGGCGGTGAACCGGGCCGGCGAGCAGCTGGTCGACTGGGCGGACGCCTGGCGGCCTTACCTGCCGGCGATGCCCACCGACCCGCAGCTGATCGCGCGCCTGGCCGACCGGTCCGACGACCGGCCGCGGCTGTGGACCGCCTTCGACTCCTACGCCCGCCACCACGCCGAACGGGCCCACCCGGAGAACGCTCAGTCGCGCGGGACCGCAGCCACCGCCCAGGAGGCCCACCGGCACGCCGGGGCCGCGGTGGCCGACGCCCGCCGTCAGCACGAGGAGCGGCTCGCCCGCTTCGGGTCTCTCGCCTGGACTCTCGACCCGGCGGGGCGGCTGGCCCACACCGACCGGAACATAACCGCCGCCCACACCGAGCTGGCCGCCGTCCGAGCTCGCATCGCGCGCCTGACGGCCGAGCCGGTTCTCCTCGCCCAGCCGGCCGATCGGCTAGCCAGAGAGCGTGACCAGTGGCGGGCCCGCCACGATCCCGAGCTCGCCGCCACCCGGCTACCCGCCTCCCCGCCGGCGCCACCGCGGCTGGTCGTCCGTCCGCCGCGGCCCGAGGACGTCCGACGGCTCGCGTTCCATCCCGACGCGGGCCTGGGGATTCCCCGGTGAATCCCCAGAAAGACCGGAGCCGGGAGACAAGTCCCACTTGCGGTGTCAGCGTTCGGGTCAGCAGACGAGCCCGAGACGGCGCTGGTCACGGGCCAGATTCACGACCAGGGAGGCGATGAGCGGTGGCGTCGATCGCGAGGCGGCCTGACGGCACGTACCGGCCGCGGTACCGGGATGAGAACGGCAAGGAGCACGCCCGCCACTTCAAGCGAAAGGTCGACGCCCAGCGGTGGCTGAACTCCGTCACGGCCGCCATGGAAACCGGGAACTACGTCGACCCTCGTGCGGGCAAGATCAAAGTGGGCGAGTGGGCGGAGAAGTGGTTCGAGGGTCAGGCCCAGCTCAAGCCCACGACGCGGTCGCGGTACCGAAGCATCCTCGACATGCACGTCCTGCCCAACTGGTCCGCCCACCAGTTGGTGGCTGTGTCGCATGCCGACGTCCAGGCATGGGTGGCGCAGCAGCACGCGGAAGGTGCCGCCCCCGCTACCGTCCGCAAGCACTTCCGAGTCCTCAGCCTCATCCTCGATCTCGCCGTGCGTGACGGACGGCTCTCCCGGAACCCGTGCCAAAAGGTCAACCTGCCCCGAGTCCAACAGGCTCGGCGGCGGTACCTCACACACGCACAGGTCCACCGCCTCGCGGACGCGACATGTTCTCTCCGGGCTGGCACCCGGCTCCCGCACCGCGAGCGGGAGATCATGGCCTCCTACCGCGTCGTCGTGCTAGTCCTCGCGTACTGCGGGCTGCGCTGGGGCGAGTTGGCAGCCCTCAAGGCGAAGCGGGTCGACCTTCGCCGGCGCCGGATCGAGATCGCCGAATCGGTGGTCGAGGTCGACGGACTGCTGACCTGGGGCGTCCCCAAGGGGTACGAGCGCCGCTCGGTCCCCATCCCGGCCTTCATCGCCGAGGACCTACGCGAACAGCTGGCAGGCCGGGGACCTGAGGATCTCGTCTTCACTGGCCTGCGGGCCGGGGGAGTACTGCGCAACCGGGTGTTCCGCAGAGCGGGCTTCGACCGGGCAGCCCAGGCGGTGGGACTCGAGGGACTCGTGCCGCACGAGCTTCGGCACACGGCCGCCAGCCTGGCCGTGTCATCCGGTGCCAACGTGAAGGCGGTGCAACGGATGCTGGGGCACGCCTCGGCCGCCATGACGTTGGACACCTACGCCGACCTCTTCGACGAGGACCTCGACGCGGTAGCGGAGCGCTTGGACCTCGCTGCGCGGACGGTCCGCGAACGTTCTGCGGACTATTTGCGGACTCCGGACCTCTTCACGCTCGATCCAGCGTCGAATTGATCACCCAAACGGCCGACTGACCAGCGACTTCTCGTGGTGCCCCCGGCAGGATTCGAACCTGCGCACCCGCCTCCGGAGGGCGGTGCTCTATCCCCTGAGCTACGGGGGCTCGGTGGTGGGGCAGAGGAGAAGTTACCAGCCGCCCGCGGTGGTCCGGGAAGCGGCTCCCGGCCCGCCGATCACGGCGCCGGGAGGGGGGTGCCACCCCGGGCGGCGAGCATGTCGGTCATCGTCGCGGTCTCGGTGCCCTGCGACTGCACGATCGACCGGGCGAGGTCGCGCACGGCCTCCTCCTCGGCGTGCTCGGCGGCGTACGCGCCCATGTCGAAGCCGCCCTGGTGGTGCCGGATCATCAGCTTCAGGAACTCCACGTCGAACGCGGTGCCCGACAGGCTGCGCAGTTCCGCCAGCTCGTCCTCGGTCGCCATGCCCGGCATGAGAGCGCCGGCGCCCATGTCCATGTCGGCCGTGTCGTGCCCGCCGTGGCCGCCCTCGCCGGCGGGCATCCAGGCCATCGTGTCGCCGCCGGTCGGCGAAATGCCCCACAGGGACAGCCAGCCCTGCATCCGGCCGGCCTGGTTGGTCTGGGTGGCGGAGATGTCGAAGGCCAGCTGCTCGACGTCGGGGTCGTCGCTGCGCTCGGGCGCCAGGTTCGCCATCTCCACGCCCTGCAGATGGTGCAGGGACATGTCCCGGGCGAAACCGGCATCCACCGAGTCCGCCGTGGGATCGGGGTCCTGCCCGACACCGACGGCGACGGCCAGCCCACCGCCCAGGAGGACCAGCCCGACGCCGATGACGGCGAGCAGGACCGCCCGCAGGGGGCGGCGCGCCGGATCGGGGGTACTGGTCACGAAATCTCCTCCGTGGTCGCCGCCGTGCAGGTGCGGGGTGCGGGTCAGGGCGCCGGGACCTCGCCGGCGTCGGCGTCCGCGGCGCCGTCCTCCTCGACGAGGGGGTCGGCGAGGAAAGCCGGGTTCTCGCACGTGGCGCCCGGCTCGGGGAAGTCCCCGGCCTTGTAGGTCATCAGGTCGGCGAACTGCTTGATCCGCTCGTCCTCGGCGCTGTCCGCGGTGATCTGGTCGCCCCACGACTGGACGCTGATCGGGGACTCTTGCCCCTCGTAGGGCGACAGCATGCGGCCGGAGACGCCGTCCACCAGCCCGGCCAGCGTTGCGACGTCGGCGTCGGAGACCTCGTCCGGGTTGTAGGTGATCCACACGGCACCGTGCTCGAGGCTGTGCACCGCGTTCTCGTGCCGGATGTCCACGTCGTAGACGCTGCCGGTGCAGTCGGCCCAGTACGGGTCGTGCGGGCCACCGACCGGCGGGGACTGCTCGTAGTCGACCGGCGTCTGGACGTGCTGACCGGCCTCGTAGTCGAACGTCGCGGCGCCGGCGATCTCGTCGATCGAGTCGACCCTGAGCGCATCGGCCTCGCGCACCTCCACCACGGCGTAGACGATGACGGCCGCGGCGAACACCACGACGGCCAGGGCGCCGGCGATCAGCCCCCACGGGCGCTGCTGGGCCACGACCTGCGTCGGGGGCCTGGTCCGGCCGCCCGTGCCGCGCCCGCCGGCGCGGGAGGCCCCACCGCCGGTCGCTCGGCTCTTGTCGGGCGTGCGGTCCTTGGCCAAGGCCTCTCCTCGTGACGGGGCGCGTCCGCGCCGGTGCCGCGGGGCCCCGGACAGCCCCTCGTACCGGCGGCGAGTCTAGGTCGCGGACCTGTACGCGAGCTGGGAGCCGGGCGGCCCGCCGGGCGCGCCGGAGCCGGTCAGTACGCTCGCCGGGTGACACCGGAGCAGCTGCAGGACGCCGTTCGTACCGCCGTGGCCGCGGTCGTCGAGCGAGGCGCGCTGCCCGTGGACGTGCCCGCCGACGTCGTGGTGGAGCGTCCGAAGAATCCCGAGCACGGCGACTACGCCACCAACCTGGCCATGCGGCTGGCCAAGCCGGCCGGGCGGCCGCCGCGCGAGGTGGCCGAGCTGCTGGCCGCGGAGCTGCACGGCCACGCGGGCATCGCCCGGGTGGACATCGCCGGGCCGGGCTTCCTCAACATCACCCTCGCGCAGGGCGCGCTGGGGAAGATCGCCGTCGACGCGGTCACCGCGGGGCAGGCCTACGGCCGTACCGCGACGCTGGCAGGTCAGAAGCTGAACCTGGAGTTCGTCTCGGCCAACCCGACCGGCCCCGTGCACATCGGTGGCACGCGGTGGGCGGCCGTCGGGGACGCCATCGCCCGCCTGCTCCAGGCCAGCGGCGCCGACGTCACCCGGGAGTACTACCTGAACGACGCCGGGGCCCAGATCGACCGGTTCGCCCGGAGCCTGCAGGCCGCGGCCAACGGCCGGGAGGTGCCCGAGGACGGCTACGCGGGCAGCTACATCGGCGACATCGCCGCGCAGGTCGTCGCGGCCGAGCCCGGGCTGCTCGACCGGCCCGGGGACGAGCAGCTGCCGGTGTTCCGGGCCCGCGGCGTGGAGCTCATGGTCAGCGAGATCCGCAGCACCATGGAGGGCTTCGGCGTCCACTTCGACGTCTGGTTCTCCGAGACCTCGCTGCACGAGGCCGGCGCCCTGGAGAAGGCCGTGGCGCGGCTCCGCGAGCACGGCCACGTCTACGAGTCCGAGGGCGCGGTGTGGCTGCGGACGACCACCTTCGGCGACGACAAGGACCGCGTCCTGGTCAAGGCCGACGGCGAGCCGACCTACTTCGCCGCCGACTGCGCCTACTACCTGGACAAGCGCGGGCGCGGGTTCGACAAGGTCGTGATCATGCTCGGTGCCGACCACTCGGGGTACGTCGGGCGCTACAAGGCGCTGGTGGCCGCGGCCGGCGACGACCCCGCGACGCACCTGGAGATCCTCCTCGGCCAGCTGGTGAATCTGCTGCGCGACGGGGAGCCGGTCCGGATGAGCAAGCGGGCCGGCACGGTGGTCAACCTGGAGGACCTGGTCGACGCGATCGGTGGTGATGCCGCCCGCTACGCGCTGGCGCGGGCGTCGGTCGACCAGCAGATCGACATCGACATCGACCTGTGGACCCGCAAGACCAACGACAACCCGGTCTTCTACGTCCAGTACGCGCACGCCCGGATCTCCTCGGTGCTGCGCAACGCCGCCGACCTCGGCCTGGCGCTCGGCGAGGCAGGCGACGTCGACGCCGGGCAGCTCACCCATGAACGGGAGAACGACCTGCTGCGGGCGATCGGCGAGTTCCCGCGCGTGCTGACCACGGCCGCGGAGCTGCGGGCACCCCACCGGGTGGCCCGGTACCTCGAGGAGCTGGCCGGCACCTACCACCGGTTCTACGACTCCTGCCGGGTGCTGCCGCGCGGCGACGAGGAGGCGACTCCGCTCACCACCGCCCGGCTGTGGCTGTGCGCCGCCACCGCGGGGGTCCTGCGCAACGGCCTGGCCGTGCTCGGTGTCTCCGCGCCGGAGCGGATGTGATGCGCGCGCACCCGGCTGGTCCGCTCCACGGCAACCTTCAGCAGCCGACCGCCGCGGGGGCGCCGCCGAGCGACCTCGGCGTCCTGGATCCGCATGTCTGGCCACGGTCGGCGGAGCGGATCGACGGCGAGCTGCACCTGGGTGGCCGGGCGGTCACCGACCTCGCCCGCGCGCACGGCACCCCGCTGTTCGTGCTGGACGAGGCGGACTTCCGCGGCCGCTCCGCCGAGTTCGCGACCGCGTTCGCCGGCGCCGACGTGCACTACGCGTCGAAGGCCTTCCTCTGCGGTCAGGTGGCCCGCTGGGTCGCCGACGACGGCCTGCACCTGGACGCGTGCAGCGGCAACGAGCTGGCGCTGGCGCTGGCCGCCGGTTTCCCCGCCGGGCGGATCGCCCTGCACGGCAACAACAAGTCGCTGGTCGAGCTGCAGCTGGCCGTCGACTCGGGGATCGGGCACGTCGTCCTCGACTCCTTCGACGAGATCGACCGGCTGGTCCCGATGGCCGAGAAGCGGGTCGCCGACGGCGGGTCGCCGGTGCCGGTGCTCATCCGCGCGACCGTCGGCATCGAGGCGCACACCCACGAGTTCATCGCCACCGCGCACGAGGACCAGAAGTTCGGCTTCTCGCTGGCCACCGGCGACGCGCTCACCGCCGCGGTGCGGGTCATCCGCGAACCCGCGCTGCGGCTGACCGGGCTGCACAGCCACATCGGCTCGCAGATCTTCGACACCGCGGGCTTCGAGGCCGCGGCGCACCGGGTGGTCGGGCTCCTCGGGCAGGTGCACCAGGCCACCGGCCAGGTCCTGCCCGAGCTCAACCTCGGCGGCGGGTTCGGCATCGCCTACCTGGCCGAGGACGACCCGGTGAGCCCGGCCGACGTCGCGACGCGGCTGCGGGCCGTCGTCGCCGCCGAGTGCGCCCAGCTGGGCCTGCCGATGCCGCGGCTCGCGGTCGAGCCCGGCCGCGCCATCGCCGGGCCGGGCACGGTCACGCTGTACGAGATCGGCACCATCAAGCCGGTCCGCCTGGGCGCCTCCGGGGCGCCGGGCACCCCGCTGGTGCGCAACTACGTCTCCGTCGACGGCGGGATGAGCGACAACATCCGCACCGCGCTCTACGACGCCTCCTACACCTGCGTGCTGGCCAACCGGGTCTCCGAGGCCCCGCCGGCGCTGTGCCGGGTGGTGGGCAAGCACTGCGAGAGCGGCGACATCCTGGTCCGGGACCTGTGGCTGCCCGCCGATGTGCAGCCGGGTGACCTGCTCGCCGTCGCCGCCACCGGCGCGTACTGCTGGTCGATGGCGAGCAACTACAACTACCTGCTCAAGCCTCCGGTGGTCGCCGTCCGGGACGGACACGCCACGGAGATCCTGCGACGTCAGACACTGTCCGACGTGTTCGCCCTCGACGCGGTCCTCGCCGACCGCCCCGACCCCTCGCCGGCGATCGACCAGCCGGCGCCCGAACACCCCGCGGGAGCGACCTCGTGACCGGACCCCTCAAGGTCGCCCTCCTCGGCTGCGGCACCGTCGGCAGCGCGGTGCTGCGCGTGCTGCAGGACCAGGCCGGCGATCTCGGCGCCCGCATCGGCCGCCCGGTCGAGGTGGCCGGCGTCGCCGTGCGCCGCCCGGCGCACCACCCCGACGTGCCGGCGCACCTGCTCACCACCGACGCGCACGCCCTGGTCACCCGCGACGACGTCGACCTCGTCGTCGAGGTGATCGGCGGCATCGAGCCGGCGCGCTCGCTGATGCTGGCGGCGTTCGAGGCCGGCAAGTCGGTGGTCAGCGCGAACAAGGCGCTGCTCGCCGAGGACGGTGTCGCGCTGCACGCCGCGGCCGCCAAGGCAGGGGTGGACCTCTACTACGAGGCCGCCGTGGCCGGTGCCATCCCGATCCTCCGGCCGCTTCGCGAGTCGCTGGTGGGGGATCAGCTGTCCCGCGTCGTGGGCATCGTCAACGGGACGACGAACTACATCCTGTCGCGGATGGCCGAGACCGGCGCCGGCTTCGGCGAGGCGCTGGCCGAGGCGACGGAGCTCGGTTACGCCGAGGCCGACCCGACCGCCGACGTCGACGGGTTCGACGCGGCCGCGAAGGCGGCGATCCTCGCGTCGCTGGCGTTCCACACCCCGGTGTCCGCCGTCGACGTGTACCGGGAGGGAATCTCCACGGTCACCGCCACGGACGTCGCCCGGGCGGCCGAGATCGGTTGCACGGTGAAGCTGCTGGCCATCTGCGAGCGGGTCGCTGGTGAGGACGGCGACTCGGTCGCCGTCCGGGTGCACCCGGCGATGATCCCGACGTCGCACCCGCTGGCCTCGGTCGGCGGTGCCTTCAACGCCGTCTTCGTCGAGGCCGCGGCCGCCGGGCAGCTGATGTTCTACGGCCAGGGCGCCGGGGGAGAGCCCACCGCCAGCGCCGTGCTGGGCGACCTGGTCGCCGTCGCCCGCAGCCGGGTGACCGGCGCCCCCGGGCCGGGGGTGACCGGGTACGCGAACCTCGCCCTGCGGCCCATGGCGGAGACGCCGACGCGCTACCACGTGAGCCTCGACGTGGCCGACAAGCCCGGTGTGCTCGCCGCCGTCGCGCAGGAGTTCGCGCGGCACGAGGTGAGCATCTCCACCGTCCGTCAGACCGGCCGCGGCGACGCCGCGACGCTGGTCATCGTGACCCACAGCGCCCCGGACGCGGCGCTGTCGGCCACCATTGCCGCGCTGCGGGAGATGCCCGCGGTCCGGGGGGTCACCAGCGTGCTGCGCGTGGAGGGATTGTCATGACGGTCTCGTCGGTCGTGTCCCCGGGCTGGCCGGGCCTCATCGAGGCCTACCGCTCCCGGCTGCCGGTCACCGACACGACCCCGGTGGTCACCCTCCAGGAGGGGGCGACCCCGCTGGTGCCGGCCCGCGAGCTGTCGGAGCGGACCGGCTGCGAGGTGTACCTCAAGGTCGAGGGCGCCAACCCGACCGGCTCCTTCAAGGACCGCGGCATGACGATGGCCATCAGCAAGGCCGTCGAGGAGGGGGCGCGCGCGGTCATCTGCGCGTCCACCGGGAACACCAGCGCCAGCGCCGCCGCCTACGCCGCGCGCGCCGGCATCACCTGCGCCGTCCTCGTGCCGCAGGGCAAGATCGCGATGGGCAAGCTGGCGCAGGCACTCGTGCACGGCGCGCGGCTGCTGCAGGTCCAGGGCAACTTCGACGACTGCCTGGCACTGGCCAGCAAGCTGGCCATCGACTACCCGGTCAGCCTGGTCAACAGCGTCAACCAGTACCGCATCGAGGGGCAGAAGACGGCGTCCTTCGAGATCGTCGACGTGCTCGGGGACGCGCCCGACATCCACTGCCTGCCGGTCGGCAACGCCGGCAACATCACCGCCTACTGGCAGGGCTACCGGGAGTACTGCGCCGACTCCGAGGCCCCCGGCCCCGCCTCCCGCGCGCCCCGGATGTGGGGTTTCCAGGCCGCCGGCGCGGCTCCGATCGTCAGCGGGCAGGTGGTGGAGAACCCGAGCACCATCGCCACCGCGATCCGGATCGGCAACCCCGCGTCCTGGACCAAGGCGCTGGCCGCCCGCGACGAGTCCGGCGGCCGCATCGACGCCGTCACCGACCGCGCCATCCTGTCCGCCTACCGGCTGCTGGCCCGCAGCGAGGCGGTCTTCGTCGAGCCCGCGTCCGCGGCGTCGGTCGCCGGTCTGCTGCAGGTGGCCGCTGCCGGTGAGCTCGAGCCCGGCCAGCGGATCGTCTGCACCGTCACCGGCAACGGGCTCAAGGACCCGGAGTGGGCCATCTCCGGGGCCCCGGCGCCGGTCACCATCCCGGTGGACGCCGCCGCCGCCGCATCCCAGCTCGGCCTGTGAGCCGGCTCGACCCCTACCGGGTCCGCGTGCGGGTGCCGGCCACGAGCGCGAACCTCGGTCCGGCCTTCGACTGCGCCGGGCTGGCCCTGGCGCACCACGACGTCCTGCACTTCTCGGTGCAGCCGAGCGGTCTGGCCGTCGAGGTCAGCGGCGTGGGCGCCGGTGAGCTGCCCACCGACGAGTCGCACCTCGTCGTGCGCGCCTTCCGCGCCGCCTGCGCGGAGCTCGGCTGGACGCCGCCCGGGCTCCGGGTCGTCGCGGAGAACGCCATCCCGCAGGGGAGGGGCATGGGTTCCTCGGCCGCAGCGGTCGTGGCCGGGATCCGTGCGGCGTGGGAGCTGTGCCCCGACGTCGAGGTCACCGACGGCAACGCCGTCCTGCGCCTGGCCACGGCGATGGAGGGGCACCCCGACAACGTCGCCGCTTGCCTGCTGGGCGGGCTGACGCTGTCCTGGACCGGCGAACGGGGCGTCGGCGCGGACAGCCTCACCGTGCACCAGAACGTACTGCCGGTCGTCCTGGTCCCCGACGCGACGCTGTCGACGGAGGTGGCCCGCGGGCTGCTGCCCGACGTCGTCCCGCATGCGGACGCCGCGTTCAACGCCGGGCGGTCCGCGCTGCTGGTGCACGTGCTGACCTCGGGGGACTACTCGTTCATGGAGGCCACCGAGGACCGGCTGCACCAGCGGCAACGGGCCGCGGCCATGCCCGACTCGTTGGCCCTCGTCGACCGGCTGCGGGCGGCCGGGCACGCTGCCGTGATCTCCGGTGCCGGCCCGTCGGTGCTGGTGCTGGGCCGTCGCACCGTCATGCGCCCGGACGAGCGACCCGGCGACAGCGAGGTGCGGGCCATCGCCGAGTTCGCTCCAGAGGGCTGGTCGGTGCTCCCGCTGGAGGTCGATCCGACGGGGGCGCGCGTCGACCACCCGTTCCGCCAGGTATCGTCTCGATAACGAGGAACACGCCGAGATCATCCGGTGTTGTCCTGCCCGTGAGCTGCGACTAGGCTCACGGCGTAGCCGCCCACTCGGGCGTGCCTCGCGCGGGGCCGAAGCAGACGTTCGATTCTCTTCGTCGCTGATCCGCCCCGCACCTCTCAACCTGTCTCCTGACGCGCACCCGTCCGATCCCCGGGCCGGTCCGCCGGGGACCGGGCATCCCCTGCGCCGACTCGGCGCAGGTCACCGCAGGGAAGGACCTGTACGTGAGCGAAACCAACGACCTCGCCGTGAACGGTGCGCCCGACGCCGCCGTCTCCACCGAGGACGCTGCCGCTTCTGGGACGGCGGGCCGCCCCCGCCGCCGCGGCAATGGACTGTCGGGCATGCTCCTGCCCGAACTTCAGCGCCTGGCCGGGGAGCTCGGCATCGCCGGCACCGGCCGGATGCGCAAGAGCGACCTGGTCGCCGCCATCTCCGCCCGCCAGGTGGGCGGGGACCCCGAGGCCGGCGCCCCGGCTCCGCCCAGCGAGACGGCCGCCACCGAGAGCCCCGCCGCCGGTGCCGCCGACACCGCCCGCGGTGTCGCCGCCTCGTCCGCACCCCTCGAGGCGCCGATCAGCGGCGGCGCCAACGGTGGCCCGCTGACCGGCGAGAGCACCGCCGCACCGGCCCGCACCCGTCGCGGCGCGCGTCGTCCGGCGGGCTCGCCCGACAGCACCACCGATACGCCCGCGACCGAGGCTGCCTCGGTCGACTCGTCCGCCCCCGCCCCCGCCCCCGCCGACGCCGCGGCCCCGGCCACCACCGAGCCCCGCGAGGACGAGGCGCGTGCGGACGAGCAGCGCGACGGTGACCGGCCGCAGCGCAACCGCGACCGCAACCGGAACCGCGGTGAGCGGGACGGCAACCGCGACGGCGGCCGGGAGAACAACGACCGCGGCGAGCGCGACAGCCGGGACGGTGGCAACCGTGACCGCACCGAGCGCGGGGACCGCACCGAGCGCGGCAACCGCGACGCGGACGACCGGAACGAGCGCGGCAACCGCGACGGCAACCGTGGCCCCGACCGCGACCGCAACGACCGGGGCGGGCGTCCGGACAACCGCAACGACAACCGCAACGACGGTGGCCGCGGTCCGGCATCCACCGACGAGGACGACGACGACTTCGAGGGCGGCCGCGGCCGTCGCGGGCGCCGGTACCGCGACCGCAACAAGCGCGGCAACAGCCGGGACCGCTTCGACCAGGGGGAGCCGACCGTCAGCGAGGACGACGTCCTGCTGCCCGTCGCCGGCATCCTCGACGTCCTGGACAACTACGCGTTCGTCCGCACGTCCGGGTACCTGACCGGCCCGAACGACGTCTACGTCTCCCTGTCGCAGGTGCGCAGGTACGGCCTGCGCCGCGGTGACGCGATCACCGGCGCCGTCCGGCAGCCGCGCGAGGGCGAGCGCAAGGACAAGTACAACGCGCTGGTCCGGCTCGACACGGTCAACGGCCTGGACCCCGAGCAGGCCCGCAACCGCCCCGAGTTCACCAAGCTGACCCCGCTCTACCCGCAGGACCGCCTGCGGCTGGAGACCGAGCCGCACCTGCTCACCACCCGGGTCATCGACCTGGTCATGCCGATCGGCAAGGGGCAGCGCGCACTGATCGTGTCGCCCCCCAAGGCCGGCAAGACGATGGTGCTGCAGTCGCTGGCCAACGCGATCACCACGAACAACCCCGAGTGCCACCTCATGGTCGTGCTCGTCGACGAGCGGCCCGAAGAGGTCACCGACATGCAGCGCTCGGTGAAGGGCGAGGTCATCGCCTCGACCTTCGACCGGCCGCCGTCGGACCACACCACGGTCGCCGAGCTCTCCATCGAGCGGGCCAAGCGCCTGGTCGAGATGGGCCACGACGTCGTCGTCCTGCTGGACTCGATCACCCGCCTGGGCCGCGCCTACAACCTGGCGGCCCCCGCCAGCGGGCGGATCCTCTCCGGCGGTGTCGACTCCACGGCGCTCTACCCGCCCAAGCGCTTCCTCGGCGCCGCCCGGAACATCGAGAACGGCGGCTCGCTCACGATCATCGCCTCGGCGCTGGTCGAGACCGGCTCCACGATGGACACGGTCATCTTCGAGGAGTTCAAGGGCACCGGTAACGCGGAGATCAAGCTCGACCGCCGGCTGGCGGACAAGCGGGTCTTCCCGGCCGTCGACGTCAACGCGTCGGGCACGCGCAAGGAGGAGATCCTCATGTCGCCCGACGAGCTGGCCATCGTCATCAAGCTGCGCCGGGTGCTCTCCGCACTGGAGCCCCAGCAGGCGCTGGAACTGCTGCTCGACAAGCTGAAGAAGACCCGCAACAACGTCGAGTTCCTCATGCAGATCCAGAAGACCACCCTGGGCCCCGGCGGCGACTGAAGGACCTCATTTCCGCACCCCCCGCAGGCTCGGGGTGAGCCTCGGGACGGGGCCGACGGCGGGCGGGGCGCGGCGATCAGGGATACTGGTCGACCGAGCCCCGCCCCCGGCGCGGAATACCTCCCGCCGCCCGGCGTTCCACCACGTGAACCGCACAGACTTCTCGGAAGAGGCAACAGGCATGAAGCCCGACATCCACCCCACGTACCACGAGACCACCGTGACCTGTGGTTGCGGGAACACCTTCACCACCCGGAGCACGGCGCCCAGCGGTCAGCTGACCGTCGAGGTCTGCTCGGCGTGCCACCCCTTCTACACCGGCAAGCAGAAGATCCTCGACACCGGTGGCCGGGTGGCCCGCTTCGAGAAGCGCTTCGGCAAGCGCAACGCCGGCGCGGCGGCCGACGCCCAGTAGCACCCCCGACGGCGCCCGTCCCCACCCCTCGCGGTGGGGCGGGCGCCGTCGTCATGTCCGGCCCCCGGCACGCCCCCGGGGACTTTCGGTACCGGAAGTCCCTCTCTGAGAGCGAGTTCCCGATGAGCAGCACCGAGACGTCGGCACCCGACCGGCTGGCCGGGCTGCTCGCCGAGCACGCGCGCCTGGAGCGGGAGCTCGCCGACCCGGCGGTGCACGCCGACCAGCCGCGCGCCCGCCGGATGGGACGCCGCTACGCCCAGCTGGCGCCGCTGGTGGAGACCGCCCGTGGCCTGGACCAGGCCCGCGACGACCTCGGTGCGGCCCGTGAGTTGGCCGCGGAGGATGCGTCCTTCGCCGCGGAGGCGACCGCGCTCGAGCAGCAGGTCGCCGAGCTCACCGATCGCCTCCGCGAGCAGCTGCTGCCCAAGGACCCCGACGACGACAAGGACGTCATCCTCGAGATCAAGGCCGGCGAGGGCGGTGCGGAGTCCGCGCTCTTCGCCGGCGATCTGCTGCGCATGTACCTGCGCTACGCCGAGCGGCGCGGCTGGGCCACCGAGGTGCTGGACGCCGTCGATGCCGAGCTCGGTGGCTACAAGGACGTCGCTGTCGCCATCAAGTCGCGAACTGACGAAGGCATCTGGGCCCGGCTGAAGTTCGAGGGCGGCGTGCACCGCGTCCAGCGGGTACCGGCCACCGAGAGCCAGGGCCGCATCCACACCTCGGCGGCCGGGGTCCTGGTGCTGCCCGAGGCCGAGGAGGTCGACGTGAGCGTCGACCCGAACGACCTGCGGATCGACGTCTTCCGCTCGTCGGGCCCCGGCGGGCAGAGCGTGAACACCACCGACTCCGCCGTCCGCATCACCCACCTGCCCAGCGGCATCGTGGTCAGCTCGCAGAACGAGAAGAGCCAGCTGCAGAACCGCGAGTCGGCGCTGCGCGTGCTGCGCGCCCGGCTGCTGGCCGCCGCCCGTGAGGAGGCCGCCGCGACGGCGAGCGACCAGCGCCGCAGCCAGGTCCGCACCGTCGACCGCAGCGAGCGGGTGCGCACCTACAACTTCCCGGAGAACCGGATCTCCGACCACCGCGTCGGCTACAAGTCGCACAACCTCGACCAGGTGCTCGACGGCGACCTCGACGGCGTCATCGACGCCCTGGTCGGCGCGCACACGGCCGAGCTCCTGGCGGCCGGCTCCTAGGACGCCATGACCCTGACCTGCAGAGCCCTGCTCACCGCGGCGGCCGCCCGGCTCGCCGACGCCGGTGTCGAGTCCCCGCGTGTCGACGCCGAGCTGCTGCTGGCACACGCCCTCGTCGTGCCGCGCACCCGGCTGCTCACCCTCGACGAGGTGGGCGACGAGGCGATCGCCCGCTTCGAGGCGCTGCTGGCCCTGCGGGCCGACCGGGTGCCGCTGCAGCACCTGACCGGCCGGGCGCCGTTCCGGTACCTCGAGCTCGCGGTCGGGCCGGGTGTCTTCGTGCCCCGCCCCGAGACGGAGCAGCTGGTGGGCTGGGCGCTGCAGCAGGTCGCCGGCATCGCCGAGCCCGTCGTGGTCGACCTCGGGTCCGGCTCCGGCGCGATCGCGTTGTCGATCGCGCACGAGCACCCCGGCGCGCGGGTGACCGCGGTGGAACGCGACCCCGGCGCCGTCGAGTGGACCCGGCACAATGCGCGCACCCGTGCCGCCACCGGTGACCCCCCGGTCGAGGTGCTCAGCGGGGACATGACCGACGGCGGGCTGCTGCGCGAACTCGACGGCACCGTCGACCTGGTCGTCTCCAACCCGCCCTACGTCCCCGACGGTGCGCGGGTGCCCCGCGAGGTCGCCGACCACGACCCGCCGCTGGCGCTGTGGGGTGGACCCGACGGGCTCGACGTCGTCCGCGGGTTGCTGGTCACCGCCGCCCGGCTGCTCCGGCCGGGCGGGGCACTGGGCATCGAGCACGCCGACCAGCAGGGGGAGAGCCTGCCGGCGGTGGTCCGGGCGCACGGCAGCTTCACCGACGTGGATGATCACCCCGACCTGGCCGGGCGTCCCCGCTACACCACCGCCCGCCGGGTCTGAGGGGAGCACCCGGACGGGTGCTCCCGGCCGGTCCGGGGATTGCGTGCGGTGGCGTGGTGGCACCGGGGAACCGATGGCAGGGGGAGGCGCGATGCGACCGCGGACGGATCTGCTGGCGAACCGGTACGAGCTGCGGGCACCGATCGCCGGCGGCGGCATGGGGCAGGTCTGGCGCGGGCAGGACACGCTGCTCGACCGGCCGGTCGCGGTGAAGGTGCTGCGCGACCAGTTCGCCGGGAACGCCACCTTCCTGACGCGGTTCCGGGCCGAGGCGCAGCACGCCGCCCTCCTCACCCACCCGCACATCGCCGCGGTGTTCGACTACGGCGAGGTGCCGGCGGGCCCTGACGGTTCGCCGCTGGCCTACCTCGTGATGGAGCTCGTCGAGGGCGAGTCCCTCGCCGACCTGCTCGCACGGGTCGGGCGCCTCGACCCGGCACGGACGGTGGACATCCTGTGGCAGGCCGCCGACGGGCTCGCGGCCGCGCACGCGGCCGGGGTCGTGCACCGCGACATCAAGCCGGCGAACCTGCTGGTCACCCCGCAGGGCGTCGTGAAGATCACCGACTTCGGGATCGCCCGATCCGCTGCCAGCGTCGCGGTCACCGGCACCGGCCAGGTGATCGGGACGGCGCACTACTTCTCACCCGAGCAGGCAACGGGCGGGGCGTCGACCCCGGCCAGCGACGTCTACGCCCTGGGGACGGTCGGCTACGAGTGCCTGGCCGGACGACGCCCGTTCGAGGCCGAGAACCCCGTCCAGATCGCGGTCATGCACATCCGCGACGCCCCGCCTCCGCTGCCGGCGGGGATCCCGGCCGGCGTCCGGGCTCTCGTGGAACGCGCCATGGCCAAGGACCCGCACGCGCGGTTCCCCGACGGTGCGGCCCTCCGGGACGCCGCCGGACGACTGGCCCCGGGCCTGCCCACCTCCCCGACGCGACGAGCGACCACGGCGGTGCTGCCGGTAGCCGGCCCGGGCACGACCCCGATGGCCGCCGCGACGACGGCTGCGCGGGCACGCTCCCGGTGGGCGATCCCCCTGCTGGCGGGGCTGGGCGCGCTCCTCCTTGCCGTCGCCGTCCTGGCGGTGGTGCTCCCCGACCGCTCCGAACCCGCGCCGCCCGGCGAGGCCCCGACCGCGACGACCCCCGCCGGGATCGAGGTCCTCGCCGCGGCCCACATCGGCCGGCCGGTCCAGGAGGTCCAGGCGGATCTCGTCGGCCGTGGTCTGCGGGTGGAGCTCGTCGCCGTCGAGACGGCGGACGTGCCGGCGGGTCAGGTGACCGCGCTGGATCCGGTCGGGACGCTGGCGCCAGGCGATCTCGTCCGGCTGTCCTACGCGGTGTCGCCGGTTCCCGTGCCTGCTCCGGTGCCGCCCCCGGTCGACCCGGGCGACGACGGGCGCGAGGACCGGGAAGAAGCCGAGGAGGACCGGAAGAAGGCCGAGGAGGAGCGGAAGGAGGCCGAGGAGGAGGCGAAGGAGGCCGAGGAGAAGGCCAGGAAGGACGCAGAGGAGGCGATGAAGGAGGCCGAGGAGGAGCGGCAGGACCGGGAGGAGGACCGCGAGGAGGGCGGGGACTGACGCCGGTTCCCCACGGCCCACCGACCGGCTGGGAGACTCGGCGCTCGTGGCCGACATCTACGACTGCTCCGATCCCGCCGCCCGGGCCGCCGGACTCGATTCCGCCGCCGCGGCGATCGGTCGCGGCGAGCTGGTGCTGCTGCCGACCGACACCGTCTACGGCGTCGCGGCCGATGCGTTCACCCCGCCGGCGGTCGCCCGCCTGCTGGCCGCGAAGAACCGGGGGCGGGCGATGCCCGTGCCGGTGCTGATCGGGGAGGCATCGACGCTGGCCGGGCTGGTGCTGCAGCCACCGGAGACGGCGACACAGCTCGCCCAGGCGTTCTGGCCCGGTGGACTCACGCTGGTGCTGGAGCACGCGCCGTCCCTGGCCTGGGACCTGGGCGACGCCGAGGGGACGGTCGCGGTCCGGCTCCCCGACGACGAGCTGGCGCGGGACCTGCTCCGCCGCACCGGCCCGCTCGCGGTGTCCAGCGCCAACCGCTCGGGGCGCCCGGCGGCCGCCTCCGCCCAGGAGGCCGACATGCAGCTCGGCCCGCACGCGGCGGTGATCCTGGACGACGGCCCCCGCACCGGCTCGGCGGCCAGCACGATCGTCGACTGCACCGGTCCGGCGCCGCGCGTCCTGCGCGTCGGCGCGATCAGCGTCGACCGCCTCCGCGAGGTCGTCCCCGAACTTACGGATTGACCCGAGAGCATGTAGGGACATGGGAACGTAGAAATCGGGCCGAGTGGGGCCCGGAGGGTCCCGCGCAGGCACGACGCAGGGGCTCGACGGCGGCCAGGACGGCAATTGGTCGCGGTGCGACGCGGAGCGTCGCGATGTGATAGCCCGCGGTGCGACGCGGAGCGTCGCCATGTCGCAGTGTCATAGTTGTACGACCGCCGCGCCGCCCGAGCCCGGGCATCGCGGGCGCCCGCACCGACTTCTGGAGTGCGCCTGAGATGAGCACCCCCTACTGGGGCCCGGACTTCGACGCCCTGGCCGCTTTCGACCCCGACATCGCCGGTGTGGTCACCGGAGAGCTGGACCGGCTGCGGGCTGGGCTGCAGCTGATCGCCAGCGAGAACTTCACCAGCCCGGCCGTCCTGGCCGCACTGGGCAGCACGCTGTCGAACAAGTACGCCGAGGGCTATCCCGGCCGGCGGTACTACGGCGGCTGCGAGGTCGTCGACGTCGCCGAGGAGATCGGCATCGCGCGGGCCAAGGAACTGTTCGGCGCCGAGCACGCCAACCTGCAGCCGCACTCGGGCGCGAACGCCAACCTGGCCGCCTACGGGGCCTTCCTCAAGCCGGGGGACACCTTTCTGGGCATGGCGCTGCCCCACGGAGGCCACCTGACGCACGGCACGAAGGTCAGCTTCAGCGGCAAGTGGTTCAACGCCGTGCAGTACGGGGTCGACCAGAAGACCGAGCACATCGACTACGACCAGGTGCGCGACCTGGCCCGCGAGCACCGGCCCAAGCTCATCGTGGCCGGCGGGTCGGCGATCCCGCGGCTGATCGACTTCGCCGCGTTCCGCGAGATCGCCGACGAGGTCGGCGCGATCTTCATGGTCGACGCCGCCCACTTCATCGGCCTGGTCGCCGGCAAGGCGATCCCGAGTCCCGTCCCCTACGCCGACGTGGTGACGTTCACCACCCACAAGGTGCTGCGCGGTCCGCGCGGAGGCGCGATCGTCTGCAAGGCCGAGCACGCCAAGGCCATCGACAAGTCCGCCTTCCCGATGATGCAGGGCGGTCCGCTCATGCACGCCGTCGCGGCCAAGGCGGTGAACTTCAAGGAGTGCCTGCAGCCCGAGTACCAGGCCTACGCACGGCAGGTGGTCGCCAACGCGCAGGCGCTCACCGAGGGCCTGGCGGCCGAGGGGCTGCGGCCGGTGGCCGGCGGCACCGACACCCACCTCGCGCTGCTGGACCTGCAGGAGACCGGGGTGACCGGGGTCGACGCCGAGGCGCGCTGCGGTGCGGCGGGCATCGTCCTGAACAAGAATGCGATCCCCTTCGACCCGCAGCCGGCCTCGGTCGCCTCGGGCATCCGGGTCGGCAGCCCCGCGGTGACCACCCAGGGCATGACGGAGAGCCACATGAAGGAGATCGCCTCCCTCATCGGCACCGCCATCCGCGACGCCGACGGCAGCCGCGCGACCCAGGTCGCCGCCGGCGTCCGCGAACTGGTCGGCGCCCACCCGGCCTACCCCCACCCGACCCGACCGACTGCCTACCCCGAGCCCGCGCGGACCGTCTGAGTCGTGCGCGAGTACGTCGTCGTCCTGCTCACCGCGGCGCTGGTCACCTTCCTGGCCACGCCGGTGGTGCGGATGACGGCGATCCGGCTACGCATGATGGCCGCCCCGCGGGAGCGCGACGTGCACGTCATCCCCACCCCGCGGGGCGGCGGCGTGGCCATGTACCTCGGGGTGGTCGCCGCCGTCCTGGTGGCCTCCCGGCTGCCCGCGCTGCAGCGGACGTTCGAGGACACCCAGGTCTACGCGGTGCTGGTCGCCGGCGGGCTGATCTGCCTGCTGGGGGTGCTGGACGACAAGTGGGGCCTGGACGCCCTGACGAAACTGACCGGGCAGATCGCCGCCGCCGGCGTCATGGTGCTGCTGGGCGTGCAACTGGCGTTCCTGTTCCTGCCGTTCGCCGACATCGGCACCCTGATCCTCGGCCCGGATGTCGGCGTGCCGCTGACCATCCTGCTCACCGTCTTCGCGGTTAACGCGCTGAACTTCATCGACGGGCTCGACGGGCTGGCCGCCGGGGTGTCGGCGATCGCCGCGCTGGCGTTCTTCGCCTACAGCTACAACCTCGGACAGATGCGGTACGAGGAGGCGGCGAGCGCCCCGGCGCTGATCACCGCGGTGCTCGCCGGCGCCTGCCTCGGGTTCCTGCCGCACAACTTCAGCCCGGCACGCATCTTCATGGGGGACTCCGGCTCGATGCTGGTCGGGCTCATGCTGTCGGCGGCCGCGGTGACGGCGACCGGGGGAGTGGACGCCCAGACCTTCGCCTCGGCGGCCAGTCTGCTGCCGCTGACCCTGCCGCTGCTGGTACCGATCGCGATCCTCTTCATCCCGTTCATCGACCTGGTGCTGGCAGTGGTGCGGCGCACCCGCCAAGGCCGGTCGCCGTTCTCGCCGGACAAGATGCACCTGCACCATCGGCTGCTGTCGATCGGGCACTCCCACCGGCGGGCGGTGCTGGTCATGTACTTCTGGGCCGCGCTGCTCTCCTTCGGGGCGGTCGGGCTGTCGGTCACCGGTGGTCAGGTGGAGGTCCTGGTGGCCATCGCGGTGCTTCTCGTCGTCGGCGTGGTGGTGGTGCTCAGCCCGCGGGCGCGACGGGCCGCACGGGAGGCGCGGGCCGCGGAGCTCGAGGCGCAACGCCGTCGGAGCCGGGCCGACCACCCGACGGGCCGCGCGGTCCGTGTCCCCCTCGACGGGTCCGGCTCCAGCCGGACCGCCGTCCCTTCCTCCGACACCCGTGAGGCCCTCCGGTGACCGTCCCCTCCACTGCTCGCACCCCGCCCGACGCTCCCTGGGACCTCTCCTTCCTGCGCGCCGGTGCCCTCGTGACGGCGCTGGCCGCGGCGGTCGGAGCCCCGGTCGCGGGACTCCTGGCCGGCTGGGCGGGGGCGCTGGGCGTCCTCCTCGGAGCCGTCATCGTCACGGTGTTCTTCGCCGTGTCCAGCAGCGCCGTGGCCTTCGCCGGCCGGATCGGTGACACCCTCACCCTGCCGGCCGCCCTCCTCGCGTTCTTCGTGAAGGCGCTGCTGCTCTTCGCCATCCTCGATGCCCTGCCCGTGGACGGCTGGGTGGACCGGCGTGCGCTCGCGTGGGCGGTGGTCGTGGGGGCGCTGGTGTGGAGCGGGGTGCAGCTGCGCTGGGTCTGGACCCGGTCCCTGTACTACGTCACCCCGCCGCGTCCGCCGGCCCCACGGGCGGACCCGGACGGGCCCGCGACCGGCGGCTGATAGTGTCCAGCCCGATGTCCGAGGACACCTCCGGGAACGGAGGAGGCCGAGCGCGCCCAGCGAGCCCAGCTCGTCAGCCCAGTGGGGCTGACGCCGGCTGGGCGGTCACCGGAACGATGTTGTCCGGCATGGCCGTGTGGGGCGGGGGCGGCTGGCTGCTCGACCGGTGGTTGGACACCCGTGTGTTCTTCGCGGTCGGCGTCATCCTCGGCGTGACGGTGGCGATCTACGTGGTCGTCGTCAAGTACGGAACCGTGGACCCTGACCCCGGGTCGCGGACGGGGACGACCCCGGACGGGCGACGGAGCCGGTCCGGGACGCAGAAAGGACAGCGGTGACCTCCAGCGCCCGTGCGCTCGGCGATGTGCTCGCCGTGGAGAGCGACCCCGGTGGAGGCTTCACGCCCCCCGGTCTCGGTGAGTTCTTCCCCGCGACGATCGCCGACTTCACGCTGCTCGGCGTCGAGTTCGAGATCACCCGGATCACGCTCCTGCTCTGGATCGCGACCGCCGCGATGATCGCGTTCCTCGTCGCGACGGTGCGCAATCCGCAGATCGTGCCGGGGCGCATGCAGTTCATCGGTGAGACGGGCTACTCCTTCGTCCGCGACGGCATCGCCCGCGACGTCGTCGGCCCGAAGGGGCTGCCGTTCGCGCCCTTCCTCGCGTCGCTCTTCTTCTTCATCCTGGCGAACAACCTGATGGCGATCATCCCGTTCGCCCAGATCTCGCCGATGTCGAAGTTCGCCTTCCCGCTGGTCCTCGCGGTGATCTGCTGGGTCGTGTACATCGCGGTCGGCATCCGCAACCAGGGCGCGTGGCCGTACTTCCGGGACATCATGTTCCTGCCCGGCGTGCCCAAGCCGATGTACATCCTGATCACGCCGCTCGAGCTGCTGCAGAACTTCGTCGTCCGGCCGTTCACCCTGGCGATCCGGCTCTTCGCGAACATGTTCGCCGGTCACATGCTGCTGGTGACCTTCGCCCTGGGCGCCGTCTACCTGCTGCAGGTCGGCAACTTCTCGGCCGTCTTCGGTCCGATCTCGGCCCTCATGGCGATCGTGATGACCTTCTTCGAGCTGCTGGTGATCTTCCTGCAGGCCTACGTCTTCACGATGCTGATGGGCACCTACCTGAACGGGTCGGTCGAGGCCGCGCACTGACCAGCAGCACGCCACCGGCCGCGGCCGGTGGTCCTGAACCGCACCACCCGCACGATCCCGCCAGCCGTCCGGCGACCGCCGGGCGACGACACAGGAGGAACATCCCGCAATGATCGAGGTACTCGCAGAGCTCGAAGGCAGCATCGGTTCGGTCGGCTACGGCATCGCCACGATCGGCCCGGGCATCGGTGTGGGGCTCGTGTGGGCCGCCTACATCCAGGCCACGGCCCGCCAGCCCGAGTCGGCCGGCCTGACCCGTACCTACGCATTTCTCGGCTTCGCGCTCGCCGAGGCGCTCGCGCTGATCGGCTTCGTCGCCCCCCTCGTCTACGGCACCTGATCCGCACTCCTTCCGAGTACGGTCACCGACTCCAGACGAGGACGTTGAGAGCATGAGCATCCTGGCTGCGGAGAGCCCCAATCCGCTCCTCCCGCCGGTGGGCGAGATCATCATCGGCCTGATCGCGTTCGCGGTCCTGCTGTTCGTCGTGGCCAAGTTCGTCGCGCCCCGCTTCGAGCAGGTCTTCCGGGCCCGCCGCGAGGCGATCGAGGGCGGGATCGAGCGCGCCGAGGCGATGCAGGCCGAGGCGAAGGCCTCGCTGGAGCAGTACCGCGCCCAGCTGGCCGAAGCCCGGAACGAGGCGGCCCAGATCCGCGATCAGGCCCGCGCCGAGGGTCAGCAGATCCTCGAGGAGCTGCGGGCGCAGGCACAGGAGGAGTCGGCGCGGATCGTCGCCCGCGGCGAGGAGCAGATCGCGGCTTCCCGCCAGCAGGTGGTCAACGAGCTGCGCGGGCAGATCGGCGCGCTCGCCGTGGAGCTGGCCGGCCGGGTGGTCGGGGAGTCCCTCGCCGACGACGCGCGCCGCCAGGGCACCGTCGACCGGTTCCTCGACGAGCTCGACGGGATGGTCGGCACCGGGCACGGGGCAGTCGCCGCCGAGGGCACCTGCTGATGGAGGCATCGAGCCGCGCTGCGCTGGCGGTCGCCCTCGAGCGGCTGGACGCGCTGACCCGGGACCCCTCCGGACTGCTGGGGAAGGCCCGCGACCGGCTGACCGGTCAGGCCGGGGCCACCACCGCCGAGGACCAGCTCGCGCTGGCCGAGGAGCTGTTCGCGGTGGCCCGGCTGCTCACCGGGCAGCCGTCCCTCCGGCGGGCGCTGTCCGACCCCTCGGGCAAGCCGGAGGAGCGGGCCGCACTGGCCCAGCGGCTGTTCGGGGCGCGACTGTCCCCGGTGGCCCTCGACCTGGTCGAGGTCAGCGTCCGGCAGCGCTGGTCGCGGCCACTGGACCTGGTCGAGGCCGCCATGACCCTGGCCACCGATGCGGCGCTCGACGCGGCGGACCTGCGCGGCGAGCTGGACGGCGTGGAGGACGAGCTCTTCCGCTTCGGCCGGATCGTCACCGGCGACCGCGAGCTGTCCCGGCTCCTCAGCGACCGCACCGCATCGGCGCAGGGCAAGACCGAGCTGCTGGACCGGCTGCTGTCGGGGCGGGTCAGCCCGGTCACCGAGCTGCTGCTCCGGAACGTCCTGACCGGCTCGCACGCCGGTACCGCCGGGGTCGCTGTCGAGCGGCTCTCGGAGGTCGCCAGCCGTCGCCGCGGTCAGTCGGTGGCGCGGGTGACGACCGCCGTGCCGCTCAGGCCGGCCCAGGAGCAGCGGCTGGTCGACGTGCTCACCCGCCTCTACGGGCGGACCATCGGGTTGCAGGTCACCGTGGACCCGAGCGTCCTCGGCGGACTCGTCGTCCAGGTGGGCGACGAGCTCATCGACGGCAGCATCGCCCATCGGCTGGAAGCCGCTCGCCGGCAGCTCGCCGGCTGACCGCCCACCACCACAGATCACGACCCCCGCAGGGAAGAGGACTCAGAGCCATGGCCGAGCTGACGATCTCCGCAGACGAGATCCGCAGTGCCATCCAGAACTACGTCACCGAGTACTCGCCGGACGTCTCCCGCGAAGAGGTCGGGATCGTCACCGAGGCCGGCGACGGCATCGCCCGGGTCGAGGGCCTGCCTTCGGTCATGACCAACGAGCTGCTCGAGTTCGAGAGCGGTGTCCGCGGTCTGGCGCTGAACCTCGACGTCCGCGAGGTCGGCGTGGTCATCCTGGGTGACTTCTCCGGCATCGAGGAGGGCCAACAGGTCCGCCGCACCGGCGAGGTGCTCTCCGTGGCCGTCGGCGACGGTTACCTGGGCCGCGTGGTCGACCCGCTGGGCAACCCGATCGACGGTGCCGGCGCCATCGCCTCCACCGGCCGCCGCGCCCTGGAGCTCCAGGCACCGAGCGTGGTGCAGCGCCAGTCGGTGCACGAGCCGATGCAGACCGGCATCAAGGCCATCGACGCCATGACCCCGATCGGCCGTGGCCAGCGCCAGCTGATCATCGGTGACCGGCAGACCGGCCGGACCGCGATCGCGATCGACACGATCATCAACCAGAAGCAGGCCTGGGCCACCGGCGACCCGACGCAGCAGGTGCGCTGCATCTACGTCGCCGTGGGTCAGAAGGGCTCGACGATCGCCGCGATCCGCGCGTCCCTCGAGGACGCCGGCGCCCTGGAGTACACGACCATCGTCGCCGCTCCCGCGTCCGAGTCCGCCGGCATGAAGTACATCTCCCCCTACACCGGCTCGGCCATCGGCCAGCACTGGATGTACGAGGGCAAGCACGTCCTGATCGTCTTCGACGACCTGTCCCGGCAGGCCGAGGCCTACCGCGCGGTCTCCCTCCTGCTGCGCCGCCCGCCGGGTCGCGAGGCCTACCCCGGTGACGTCTTCTACCTGCACTCCCGCCTGCTGGAGCGTTGCGCCAAGCTCTCCGACGAGCTCGGGGCCGGCTCGATGACGGGTCTGCCGATCGTGGAGACCAAGGGCAACGACGTGTCGGCCTACATCCCGACGAACGTCATCTCGATCACCGACGGGCAGATCTTCCTCGAGACCGGCCTGTTCAACTCTGGCGTCCGCCCCGCCATCAACGTCGGCATCTCGGTGTCCCGCGTCGGTGGCTCGGCGCAGATCAAGGCGATGAAGTCGGTCGCCGGGCGGCTGCGGCTGGACCTGGCCCAGTACCGAGAGCTGGAGGCCTTCGCGTCCTTCTCCTCCGACCTCGACGCCTCCAGCCGGGCCACGCTCGAGCGCGGTCAGCGTCTGGTCGAGCTGCTCAAGCAGGGCCAGTACTCGCCGTACCCGGTGGAGCGCGAGGTCGTCTCGCTGTGGCTGGGCACGACCGGCAAGCTCGACCGCGTGCCGGTCTCCGAGGTGCGCCGCTTCGAGTCGGAGTTCCTCGACTCCATCGGCCGCGGTGACACCGGCATCTTCGACACCATCCGGCAGTCGAAGAAGCTCGAGGACGACACCGTCGCCGCGCTGGAGCGGGCCGTCGAGACCTTCTACGGCCAGTTCACGACCTCCGAGGGAGAGTCGCTGGTGGTCAACGAGCCCGAGGCCGAGGCCCTGGACGCCTCGCAGCGGGGTCAGGAGCGCGTCCAGGTCAAGCGGGGCAGCTGACCCATGGCCGGCTCTCTCCGCGCGCTGCGGCGCCGCATCCGTTCCACGCAGTCGACGAAGAAGATCTTCTCGGCCCAGGAGCTGATCGCCGGTGCCCGCATCGTCCGCGCCCAGGCCCGGGTGGAGGCGTCCAAGCCCTACGCCCGGGAGATCACCCGGGTGCTGTCGGCACTGGCCTCGTCGGCCTCGCTGGACCACCCGCTGCTGACCGAGCGGGAAAACCCGCAGCGGGCGGCCGTCCTGGTGATCACCTCCGACCGAGGGTTCGCCGGGTCGTACAACGTGAACGTGCTCCGGCGCACCGAGGAGCTGCTCGCCCTGCTGCGGCAGGAGGGCAAGGAGCCACTGCTCTACGTGGTCGGCCGGAAGGGGGAGACCTACTACTCCTTCCGCAACCGCGAGATGACGGCGACGTTCACCGGCTTCTCCGAGCAGCCGGGCTACACCGACGCGCAGGAGGTCGGCCGCGAGCTCATCGACGCCTTCACCGCCGGTGAGGACGACGAGGCCGGTGGCGCGGGCGCCGACGGCATGCTCGGGGTGGACGAGCTGCACATCGTCTACACCGAGTTCCGCTCCCTGCTCGCACAGGTCCCGGTCGCCAGGCGGATGGCTCCGCTGGAGGTCGAGGAGGTCGACGAGTTCGACTACGAGCGGGAGGACCGGGAGCGCGGCGCGGCCGGCGACAGCGGCATCCCGACGTCGTACGAGTTCGAGCCCTCGGCCGAGGGGCTGCTCGACGCCCTGCTGCCGAAGTACATCACCACGCGGATCTACGCGGCGATGCTCGAGTCGGCGGCTTCGGAGTCGGCTTCGCGCCGCCGGGCCATGAAGTCGGCCTCGGACAACGCCGAGGAACTGGCGAAGAATCTGGCGCGCCAGGCGAACCAGGCCCGCCAGGCGGAGATCACCCAGGAGATCAGCGAGATCGTCGGTGGCGCCGACGCGTTGGTCTCGTCCGGCGCCAACGACTGACCCCACCGAACAGCAGACACCCGAGCCCCAGGGCAGGAGAGCAGTACAGATGACCGTCACCGAGGACCGTCCGACCACCCAGCACACCCAGGCCACCGGCCGGGTCGTGCGGGTCACCGGGCCGGTCGTCGACGTCGAGTTCCCCCGCGACGCGATGCCCGACCTGTACAACGCCCTGAAGGTCGACGTCACCCTGACCGACCTCAGCAAGACGCTCACCCTCGAGGTCGCCCAGCACCTGGGCCAGAACGTCGTCCGGACCATCTCCATGGCGCCGACCGACGGCCTCGTCCGCAGCGCCGAGGTCACCGACACCGGCGGGCCGATCAGCGTGCCCGTCGGCGACGTCACCAAGGGGCACGTGTTCAACGCCCTGGGCGAGTGTCTGGACACCCCCGGCTACGCCGAGGACGCCCTGCACTGGTCGATCCACCGGCACGCCCCGCGGTTCGACCAGCTCGAGGGTCGCACCGAGCTGCTGGAGACCGGCATCAAGGTCATCGACCTGCTCACGCCCTACGTAGCGGGCGGGAAGATCGGTCTGTTCGGCGGTGCCGGTGTCGGCAAGACCGTGCTCATCCAGGAGATGATCCGCCGGGTCGCCCAGGAGTTCGGTGGTGTGTCGGTGTTCGCCGGTGTCGGCGAGCGCACCCGCGAGGGCAACGACCTGATCACGGAGATGACCGAGTCCGGGGTCATCGAGGCGACCGCGCTGGTGTTCGGTCAGATGGACGAGCCGCCGGGTACGCGGCTGCGCGTGGCCCTGTCGGCCCTGACGATGGCGGAGTACTTCCGGGACGAGATGCACCAGGACGTGCTGCTGTTCATCGACAACATCTTCCGGTTCACCCAGGCCGGCTCGGAGGTGTCGACCCTGCTGGGCCGCATGCCCTCGGCGGTGGGTTACCAGCCCACGCTGGCCGACGAGATGGGTCAGCTCCAGGAGCGGATCACCTCGACGCGGGGTCGTTCCATCACCTCGCTGCAGGCGATCTACGTGCCCGCCGACGACATCACCGACCCGGCGCCGCACACCACGTTCGCCCACCTCGACGCGACGACCGTGCTCTCGCGGCCGATCTCGGAGAAGGGCATCTACCCGGCCGTGGACCCGCTGGACTCCACCAGCCGGATCCTCGACCCGCAGTACGTGGGCCAGGACCACTACCAGATCGCCCAGACGGTGAAGCAGATCCTCCAGCGCTACCAGGAGCTGCAGGACATCATCGCCATCCTCGGTATCGACGAGCTCTCCGAAGAGGACAAGGTCACGGTCAACCGGGCCCGGCGCATCGAGCGCTTCCTCTCGCAGAACATGTTCGTGGCCGAGGCCTTCACCGGGCAGCCTGGCTCGTACGTGCCGCTGTCGGAGACCCTCGAGGCGTTCAAGGCGCTCACCGAGGGCACCTACGACCACGTGCCGGAGCAGGCCTTCTTCATGTGCGGTGGTCTCGAGGACCTCGAGAAGAACGCGGACAAGCTCAAGAAGTAGAACGACCCGGCTGCCCCCTGCAGCCGCGCCGTTCCAGCCCATTGCGTCGACGGCCGGGTCCCCGTACGGGGACCCGGCCGTCGCCGTTCCCGCTTCCTCGGTCCCCGGCTCCGGCCGTGCACCGGCGGGAGCCGGTCGCTCGGTCGGGTGATCTCGCGCGCGGACCCTGCGCCGGCGATGCCGGCCTGCCGACCATCTGCACAGGAGCGCCCGCCGGCGGGCGCCGGCACGAGGGGCGACGTGGAGCGGGACAGGTCGGTACGTCCGTGGACCAGCCGGGACACCGGCGGCCGGACGTGGGCGCCGTACGCCGGTCGAGGGGCCGGCTGCCGCCTTCGACACCGACGGCTGGGCGTCCCCCACGTGCGTGCGTTACCCCTGGGTGCGGGTCGGCCGCTGGACGCTGCTCTACCGCCGCCCCGCCTGACGACGAACCCCGGGCCCCCTCTTCGCTGTCCCCCGCAAGCGGGAGGTGCCCCCAGCGGGGAGCGGGTCCCTGCACGGGCTCCTCCGGCACGTCACCCGCCCGGCCCCGAGCCTGCGGGGGAAGGGCAGGGCGGGGTCCTTATAGAGTGGGCAGGTCCGTCGCCGCCCCTGCCGGGTCGGCGTCCCCGTACGCAGCGCACCCCTTCGACGGTGGAGGGGTGAACCCCGAGGAGTGTCGTGGCGACCCTGCAGGTCGAGTTGGTGGCCGTCGAGCGCAAGATCTGGTCCGGCGAGGCCACCCGCGTCATCGCCCGCACCACCGAGGGAGAGCTCGGCGTCCTGCCCGGCCACGCACCGCTGCTGGGTCAGCTGGCGGACGGCGGTGTGGTGACGATCCGCACCGAGTCCGGGGACGATCTGGTCGTCGCGGCGCACGGCGGCTTCCTGTCCGTCACCGAGCGCGGCGTCTCGATCCTCGCCGAGACCGCGGAGATCTCCTCCGAGATCGACGTCGAGCGCGCCCGCGAGGCGCTGCGCCGCGCCGAGAGCGAGGGGGACAGCCCCGAGGCGCTCGCCGCCGCCCGCCGCGCGCAGTCCCGGCTGAGGGCGGCCGGCGACAGCGCCTGATCCACCCGGCGAGCGCGCAGCATGACCACGGCCCTGCTGGTCCTCGCCGGGGTCCTGCTGCTGCTCGTCGTCGTGGTGTTCCTGCTGCGCCGCCGGTTCCTGCTGTCGGGGCTCGGCGCGGTCACCATGTGGTACCGGCCGGAGGGCACGCCCCGCTGGTCGGTCGGGGTCGCCTGGTACGGCGGCGACGCCCTGCTCTGGTACCGCGCGCTCTCGTTGTCGGTGCGGCCGCAGCAGCGGCTGTCGCGGGCCGGCTTCCGGGTGCTGGCGCAGCGGCCCGCGGGGCGGGAGGACCTGGCGCTGCCCGGCGACGTCCTCGTCCTGTCCTGCAGCACGGGAGGCGGCCGCTGTGAGCTGGCGATGGAGCCCTCGACCCTGACCGGGTTCCTGTCCTGGGTGGAGTCCGCGCCGCCGGGCAGCTGACGCCGTCAGTCGGCCTGCTGCTCCCGCGCCGCCGCCGCCCGCTGCACGTGTGCGCCGCTGTGCGCTCCGGGCTCCCACAGGATGTCGCCGTCGGGGTTGGCCACGCGGCCGAGGATGAAGACCAGGTCCGACAGGCGGTTGAGGTAGCGGGCGGTCTCGGGATTGGTGCGCTCCGGCTCGACCTCGAGGATCGCCCAGACGCTGCGCTCGGCCCGGCGCACGATCACCCGCACCTGGTGCAGCAGCGCCGCCAGCGCGGTGCCCCCGGGCAGGATGAAGCTGGTCAGCTTCGGCAGCGTCTCGTTGTAGGTGTCGCAGGCCGCCTCGAGCCGCTCGGTGTAGGCGGCGGTGATCCGCAGCGGCGGGTACTCCGGGGCCTCCACGATCGGCGCGCACAGGTCGGCACCGACGTCGAACAGGTCGTTCTGGATGCTGCGCAGCAGCTCGGCGACGGCCGGATCGGCCGAGCCGAGCGCCAGAGCCACGCCGATCGCGCTGTTGGCCTCGTCGACGTCGGCGTAGGCGACCAGCCGCGGGTCGGTCTTCGACACCCGGCTCATGTCGCCCAGGTGCGTCTGACCGGCGTCACCGGTCTTGGTGTAGATGCGGGTCAGCCGGATGGTCATGATCGCAGCCTAGGCCGCGTCCCTGTCCGTCGCGGCCCAGGTCGGGGGAGCGGGCGCCGTAGGGTGGCCGGGTGGAGTGCTTCGAGGTGACCGGGGGAGCCAGGCTCGCGGGTCGGGTACGGGTCACCGGCGCGAAGAACAGCGCCCTCAAGCTCATGGCCGCCGCGCTGCTGGCCACCGGACGGACGACCATCCACGAGGTCCCCGACATCCTCGATGTGACGATCATGAGCGAGGTGCTCCGGCGGCTGGGGTGCGAGGTGTCCTACGAGCGCACGCCGGGCACCGGCGGTGGCCGGCTGACCATCGACGTCCCGGAGCGCCCGTCGACGGAGACCGACTACGACCTGGTCCGCCGGATGCGCGCCTCGATCAGCGTGCTGGGCCCCCTGGTCGCCCGCTGCGGCACCGCCCGGGTGGCCCTGCCCGGCGGTGACGCGATCGGTTCGCGCGGGCTCGACATGCACATCTCGGGGCTGGAGCGCCTCGGCGCCACCATCGTCAGCGAGCACGGTTTCCTGGTGGCGACGGCCCCACGGCTCACCGGCACGTCGATCTGGCTCGACTTCCCCTCGGTCGGGGCGACCGAGAACCTGGTCATGGCCGCGGTCCTGGCGCAGGGGACGACCGTGGTGGACAACGCCGCCCGCGAGCCCGAGATCGTCGACCTCTGCCGGATGCTCGGCGAGATGGGCGCCCGCATCGACGGCGCCGGGACCTCCACCATCACCGTGGAGGGCGTGGACTCCCTGGAGCCGGTGGAGTACACGACCGTTCCGGACCGGATCGTGGCCGGCACCTGGGCGATCGGCGCGGTGATGACCCGCGGCGACGTCGTCATCGAGCGCGGGATGGCCGAGCACCTCACCGTGGCGCTGGACAAGCTCGCCGACGCCGGCGCCACCGTGGAGACGCTCCCCGGCGGGATCCGGGTGGCGATGGACGGCCGGCCGCGTTGCGTCGACGTCGTCACGCTGCCCTTCCCGGGGTTCCCGACCGACCTGCAGCCCATGGCCGTCGCGCTCGCCGCGGTGTCCACCGGCACGGCCCTCATCACCGAGAACGTGTTCGAGGGCCGGTTCATGTTCGTCAACGAGCTGGTGCGGCTGGGGGCCGACGTCCGCATCGACGGGCACCACGCCGTCGTCCGTGGCCGCGAGCGGTTCTCGAGTGCGCCGGTCCTGGCGACCGACATCCGTGCCGGTGCCGGTCTCGTGCTGGCCGGGCTGTGCTCCGACGGCGTCACCGAGGTGCAGGACGTGCACCACGTCGACCGCGGCTACCCCGACTTCGTCGACCAGCTGCGGGGTCTCGGCGCCCAGGTGCAGCGGACCCAGCGCCCCGGCTGAGTCATCCCGGGCCGCTGAAGGAGGCCGCCAGGGCACGGGCCCGCTCGGCGTCCGCGGGGAAGACCAGCACCTCGGTCCGGTGGGCGGCGGGGGAGCGCACGGTGGAACGGATGCCGGCGTCGGACAGGGTCGCCTGCAGCGCGGACGCCCAGTCGCGCCGGCTGACCGTCGCCACCCGGACGAGCAGCCCGTCGTCGTCGGCCGTCGGCCCGCCACGGCCGGCGAAGGCCCAGCGCACGAACAGTGCCAGCAGTGCCAGGACGACGAATGCGATCGGCGGGCCCACCGCGGGGTGCAGGCCGCCTACGTCCACCGGCATGGTCCCTCCCGTCCACCCCCGTACGAGTGTGCCACCGCACACGTCGCCCGGGCGGGGCTGCTACTCATGGGTAACCGCCCTAGACTTCCGCGACATGCCGTTCCCGCACATGCCGAAGGACCGCGACCGCCCGTGGGTCATGCGCACGTACGCCGGCCACTCCTCGCCCGCGGAGTCCAACGCCCTGTACCGGCGCAATCTCGCGAAGGGCCAGACCGGCCTCTCGGTCGCCTTCGACCTGCCCACGCAGACCGGTTACGACCCCGACGACGAGCTCGCCGTGGGCGAGGTCGGGAAGGTCGGCGTCCCGGTCACGCACATCGGTGACATGCGCGCGCTCTTCGACGGCATCCCGCTCGACGAGATGAACACGTCGATGACGATCAACGCCACCGCCATGTGGCTGCTCGCGCTCTACCAGGCGGTCGCGGAGGAGCACGGGCACGACGTCTCGCAGCTCGCCGGGACGACGCAGAACGACATCATCAAGGAATACCTGTCGCGGGGGACCTACGTGTTCCCGCCGGCACCCTCGATGCGGCTGATCACCGACATGGTCGCCTACACGGTGACGGCCATGCCGAAGTGGAACCCGACCAACATCTGCAGCTACCACCTGCAGGAGGCCGGGGCGACCCCGGTGCAGGAGATCGCCTACGCGATGAGCACCGCCATCGCCGTGCTGGACTCCGTGCGCGACTCCGGGCAGGTGCCGCAGGAGCGCTTCGGCGAGGTCGTCGCCCGCATCTCCTTCTTCGTCAACGCGGGCGTCCGGTTCGTGGAGGAGATGTGCAAGATGCGCGCCTTCACCCAGCTCTGGGACGAGCTGACGAAGGAGCGCTACGGCGTCGAGGACCCCAAGCACCGCCGCTTCCGCTACGGCGTCCAGGTCAACTCGCTGGGGCTGACCGAGGCGCAGCCGGAGAACAACGTCCAGCGCATCGTGCTGGAGATGCTGGCGGTCACCCTCTCCAAGGACGCCCGCGCCCGCGCCGTGCAGCTGCCGGCCTGGAACGAGGCGCTCGGCCTGCCCCGGCCGTGGGACCAGCAGTGGTCGCTCCGGCTGCAGCAGGTGCTCGCCTACGAGACCGACCTGCTCGAGTACGAGGACCTGTTCACCGGCTCCGTCGTGGTGGAGAAGAAGGTCGCCGAGCTCGTCGAGGGCGCGCGGGCCGAGATCGCCCGGGTGCAGGAGATGGGCGGGGCCGTCGCCGCCGTCGAATCCGGCTACATGAAGGGCGAGCTGGTGGCGTCCCTGGCCGAGCGCCGGCGTCGGATGGAGAGCGGCGAGGACGTCGTCGTCGGGGTCAACAAGTTCGACACCACCGAGCCCAACCCGCTGACCGCCGACCTGGACACCGCGATCATGGTCGTCGATCCCGCCGTCGAGGCGGCCGCTCAGGAGGCGGTGCAGAAGTGGCGCGCCGAGCGCGACCCGGAGCCGGTGCGGAAGACCCTGGACGCCCTCCGTGTGGCCGCCTCCTCCGACGTCAACCTCATGCCCGCCACCCTCGACTGCGCCCGCGCCGGGGTGACGACGGGGGAGTGGGCCGGCGTGCTGCGCGAGGTGTTCGGCGAGTACCGCGCCCCCACGGGCGTCGCCGCGGCCGCCGGCGGGGGCGAGGCCGACCAGACGCTGACCGACGTCCGGGAGCTGGTGCGGGCCACCGGCGAGGAGATCGGCGGCCGGCTGCGCTTCCTGGTCGGCAAGCCCGGCCTGGACGGGCACTCCAACGGCGCCGAGCAGATCGCCGTCCGGGCCCGCGACGCCGGGTTCGAGGTGATCTACCAGGGCATCCGGCTGACCCCCGAGCAGATCGTCTCGGCGGCCGTCGAGGAGGACGTGCACGTCGTCGGCCTGTCGGTGCTCTCCGGCTCGCACCTGCAGGTGGTGCCGGCCGTCCTGCGCGGCCTGCAGGAGGCCGGGCTGGACGACGTCCCGGTGGTCGTGGGCGGCATCATCCCCGACAGCGACGCCCGTCGGCTGCGCGAGCAGGGCGTGGCCCGTGTCTTCACGCCGAAGGACTTCGGGCTGAACGACATCATGGGGCAGGTCGTCGACGTGGTCCGCGACGCCCACGGCCTGGATGCGCAGGTTCCCGAGCCGGCCTGACCTCGGCTAGCGTGCTGGCATGAGCGACGGCGCACCCAGGGTCGAGCGGGACGGCGACGTCGTCCGCATCACGATGGTGCGGGCGGCCCGCCGCAACGCCCTGTCGCGGGAACACCTCGGCCAGCTCCTGGCCGCGGTCACCGAGGCCGGGGAGTCCGACGCGGCGGGCATCGTGCTCGCCGCCGAGGGGCCGGTGTTCAGCGCCGGCCACGACTTCGCGGACGTGGCCGGCGCCTCCCTGCCGGAGGTCCGCAGCCTGCTGGCGCTGTGCACGGAGCTGATGCAGACCGTCCAGGACGTGCCGCAGGTGGTGCTGGCGCGCGTGCACGCCCTCGCCACGGCGGCCGGCTGCCAGCTGGTGGCCTCGTGCGACCTGGCGGTGGCGGCCGAGTCGGCCGGCTTCGCGGCGCCGGGCGGCAAGGGCGGTTGGTTCTGCCACACCCCGATGGTCGCGATCGCCCGCAACGTCGGGCGCAAGCGGGCGATGGAGCTGGCGCTGACGGGGGACGTCATCGACGCCGCCACCGCCCTGGAGTGGGGCCTGGTCAACCGGGTCGTGCCCGACGACCGGCTGGACGCCGCGGTCGCCGACCTCATGGGCCGGGCCACCCGGGGTTCGCGGGCCAGCAAGGCCTGGGGTAAGCAGACGATGTACGCCCAGCTGGACCGGCCCGAGCGGGACGCCTACACGACGGCGATCGAGGTCATGGCCGCCGCCAGCCAGCTGCCCGGAGCGGTCGAGGGCATGTCGGCGTTCCTGGAGAAGCGGCGTCCCGTCTGGCCGGACTGACACGGGCCGTCGGTCCGCACCCGTGGGTCAGCACTCACATCAGCCGATAAGTGAGTACAAGCACGGTGCCACCACTCGGTTGTGAGGCCCGGAAGCGGTCGTCACTGAGGCCCGATTCGGTCAGGACGGCCTGAGCCGGGCTCTCAGGACTGCGGAGGCGCCGGCACGGGACGGTCCGGTGAGGAGATGCGGGTGTCGAACCGGGTGCTCGCCAGCTGACGTTCGGCGTGACCGATCAAGTCGAAGACCTCTCTGGCCAGGAACCCGGCGGTCTGGCCGCCCAGCTTTCTCCGCGTGAGCACCCCGGCATCAGTCAGCTCCTCCAAGCCTGCACGGGCTGCGACGTCGGATACGTCGAGGATGCGCTGCACCGTCGCAAGCGTGACCACCGGTGCTTCGGGGAGTCGAGCGAGTAGTCGAGCGGAGACAGAATCGGCACGCGGGACGCCTCGGAGTCCCTTCTCCTGGCGGTGGGCGCGCACGCGTGCGTCCCATTCTTGGGTGAGCGCAAGCACTTCGGCGGATACGAGCCTGGCTTGCTCGGCAGCGACCAATGCGGCCTCGAGGAAGACGCGCAGCCACGCCGAGACTCCTTCATGTGCTGCCTCGCTGCCTGATGGGCCGTCATACCGGTAGTGCGTGAGTCCCGCGATGTACTCCTCGGCCAGCGTTGCGAGGACGAGGCTGATCGGGAGAACCGACGAGGAGGTCAGTCCGCGACGGGTCAAGACGGTGTGGATCAGGGCCCGACCCACTCTGCCGTTGCCGTCGGTGAAGGGATGGATCGTTTCGAATTGCGCATGCACCAGCGCTGCCTGGATGAGGGGGGCATGCACGGAGCCGTTCATGTAGCGCACCAGATCGTCGATCATGGGAGCAACGAGGTCGGGCGGCGGAGGGACGAAGACCGCGTCGAGGGGGTGGTAGCTCGACCGTCCGATCCAGTTCTGGACACGGCGGATGCCGTGATGCTTCTCCTCCGGGAGCAGCGCACGGTGCAGTGCATCGATGTCGGGCATCCGGACGTGATCGGCCTGGGCCAGCCGTCCTGCTGCGTCCCGGAGCACGGTGATGTTGTTGGCGACGAGCCGCGCCTGCTCGCTGAACCCCTTGAGACCTTCTACCTGGGCGAGCTCTGCGAGGGCCACTTGCTGCGCACCTGGCGCCACTCCCTCGATGAGGGAGCTGGCAATGGCCTCGGACCGGAGCAGGAATCGGGACAGGCCTTGCAGCCCGGTGACGCCCGGCTGCGAGCTGACAGCTCGAACCGCACGTTCAGCGTCAGCTGCCAGCTCTCCCAGTACTGGGTCTACTCGAAGCGCTCGGTCGCCCAAGGGATCGGGGAGGTAGGACTGGAAGGGGCCGCTCTTGCGTTCACGCCGGGGCAGCATGGTGGACTCGGATGCTGGCCAGTACTCGGCTCGCCATCGAGCCATGGCGGGTTTCCTTCCCTCGGACCTCCGTTTCGGCAAGGTTAGCGACTATCCTTTGTAGAGCGCGCTACACAGCCAAGGAAACGCCGCAGCCCCGCGTCGGTCGGTCTCGAAGCCGGACTGCTCGAAGCGGAGGGTGCCGGCGTTCTCCGATACGGTGCGGACGACGTCGTCGCCTAAGCCTTCGGCCTTGGTCGCCGAGATCTCCAGCTCCACCTCCAGCTGCGCGCCGGTGGCCGACAGCCGCTGCAGCACCTGTTCCACGACGACGGCGAAGTCCTTGCCGTACGTCTGCGGGTCCAAGGTCCGCACTCCGAAGAAGCGGGTCTTCTGCGTCGGCGTCGGCCCGGCTACCTCCATCCCGGTGGCTCTCCGCCGGGGCAGGACGTCGACGTGCGTGCGTCGCCCTGGATCCTGGGCCATTCGAGGCGCTTCAGCCGATGGGCGCGCCCCTCCTCGCGGAGCGGCGGGCCCGTCGGTGACGTCCAGCTCAGTCCACCAGGTCGTCGCAGCCGGACTCGTGGGGCAGCAGCGGCCGGAGGACCACGGACCAGCGGGTGCCGTCGTCCGTCGTCCACGGGGTCGCGCCGGAGGCGTCGGCCGCGGCAGCGAGGACGGCGTCGGCCTGCTCCCCGGTGGCGGTCACGCAGGTGACCCCGGGCGCGATCGGCTCGCCCGGCAGCGGCGGGCCGGGCCACGCTACCTCCGGCTGGGGAAGATCCGGAGCCGGGTCGACGTAGGGCGAGACCAGCGCCGCCACCGCTTCGGGGACGTAGGGCTCGGGCTCGGTCACCCACTCGGCGCCCAGCACCTCGCCCGGGTTCCGCAGGGCGTCGACCAACGCCGACAGCTCGGCGCGTGCGGCCATCTGCTCCTCGGTCAGGCCGCTTCCGTCGTCCGCGGGCGCCGCCGGGCCGTCGTCCGGCAGGCGCGGCGCACCGATCCCGAGGGCGTAGACCTCCCGGGTGACGATCTCCCCGCCCGTGCGGACCGTGATGCGGGTGCTGGTGACGTCGGCGAGCGGTGGGCTGCCGAGATCGGTCGTCTCGGTGACGCCCGCGGCCAGGGCCTGCTCGACGAGCTCGCGCACCCCGCCGTCGTCGAGCTGGTAGAGCTGCAGGTTCGGCAGCGCGGGCGCGGGCCAGATGGCCGGCACCGGGCCGTCGGTGATCACCCGGCCGTCGGAGTACACCGTCACGCTGGGCACCCGGCCGGCCAGCAGGGCCGGGGTCGTGAAGCCACCGACCTCGCTGACCTGCAGCACGACCGTGGCCGGGTCCGGCTGCGGTTCCGGCGACGGGCCGGCGGCGGAGCCGCCGTTCCCGCCGTTCCCACCCTTCCCGGCGCAGGCGCTGAGCAGCAGGGCCAGCACCACGGCGGCTGCGACGTGCAGTCGATGGTTGCTCATACGGGTATGACGGGGCGGGCAGCACGAAAGGTTCCGGCCTTCTCCCGTCCTACCTGCCGAGGGCGGACAGCACCTCGCCGGCCGGACGGGGCCGGCCGAACAGGTATCCCTGCCCGTACCGGACGCCGCGGGCCACCAGGGTGTCCCGCTCTGCTGCGTCCTCCACTCCCTCGGCGATCAGGAGAGCGCCCGTCTCACCGGCGAACGCGACCATCGCCGAGGTCATGGCCTGGCGGGCGCGGTCGGTGTGCAGACCCATCACCAGCCCGATGTCGAGCTTGATCACGTCGGGATTCAGTCGAAGGATGTGCCGGAGGCTGGCGTACCCGGCCCCGGCGTCGTCCACGCTGATGGCGACGCCGGCGTGGCGCAGCCGCCTGGTGGTCGCGAGGACGGACTCGTAGTCGTCGACGGGGCTGTGCTCGGTGATCTCCACGGCCAGCGGGCAGCCTGCGTGCTCCAGCAGCGCGTCGACCACGGACGGGCACAGGAACGCGCCGGCCGAGAGGTTCACCGCGAGGGTCAGCTCCCCGGGCAGCCGGCCGGCCTCCGCGAGCGCGGCACGGACCGCGACCTCCTCCAGCTCGACGCCGACGCCGGTGGCGGCGGCCTCGCTGAACAGCTCCGCGGGCCCGTCGGCGGCCCACGCCGGGAACCGGCTGAGGGCCTCGTGGCCGATGACCTCCTCCATGCCGAGCCGGGCGCGGGCCGCGTCGAGCAGCCAGTGCACCCAGTCGTCGGCGAGCGCGCCGCCGGTTGCGACCGTCGTGGTTCCCCCCGCACCTGGCACGCCGCCCATTCTGGGCTCAGGTGACGGTCGCCACCACGACTTCCGGTACGGGTCTTTCCGTAACCGGTGGGCCCCTCCGGTCCGGCACCGGACCGGTACCGTCGTCGTCCGTGCGCCTGGTGATCGCCCGCTGCTCCGTCGACTACATCGGTCGGCTCACCGCCCATCTGCCGATGGCGACCCGTCTGCTGCTGGTCAAGGCCGACGGCTCGGTGTCCATCCACGCCGACGACCGCGCCTACAAGCCGCTGAACTGGATGACCCCGCCCTGCACGCTCAAGGACGACCTCGTGGACGGGGCGGGCACGTGGACGGTGACGAACAAGGCCGGCGAGCAGCTGGTCATCACGATCGACGCCGTCGAGCACGACCACTCCCACGAGCTCGGTGTCGATCCCGGGCTGCAGAAGGACGGCGTCGAGGCCGAGCTCCAGCGCCTGCTCGCCCTGCACGTGGAGACCTTCGGGCCCGGCTGGTCGCTGGTCCGGCGCGAGTACCCGACGGCGATCGGGCCGGTCGACCTGCTGTGCCGGGACGCCGGCGGCACCACCGTCGCCGTGGAGATCAAGCGCCGCGGGGAGATCGACGGGGTCGAGCAGCTGACCCGCTACCTGGAACTGCTCAACCGCGACCCGCTGCTGGCGCCGGTCCGCGGGGTGTTCGCCGCCCAGGAGATCAAGCCGCAGGCCCGTGTGCTGGCCACCGACCGCGGCATCGACTGCGTCACGGTCGACTACGCCGTGCTGAAGGGGACCGACGACCCCACCCAGCGCCTGTTCTGACGGTGGCCCGGGAGGTTACCGACCGGTAGTCGCGCGCAGCCCCGGAGCGGGGAGGTGAGAGACTTCCCCGCGATCACCGGCGGTGGGAGGAGAGGGCAACGTGGCCAGGGAACTGAACGAGGTCGGCGTCGTGGGGCTGGGCACCATGGGTGCCGGGATCACGGAGGTGCTCGCCCGGGCGGGCCTGTCGGTCACCGCCGTGGAGGTCACCGACGAGGCGCTCGCCCGCGGTCGTGGCCACCTGGAGCAGTCGACCGACCGAGCCGTGGCCCGGGGAAAGCTCGACCCGGCGGAGCGCGACGCGATCTTCGAGCGGGTCCGCTTCTCGACCTCGCTGGAGGACCTCTCGTCCGCGGAGCTGGTCATCGAGGCCATCCCGGAGCGGATGGAGCTCAAGGCCGAGGTCTTCGCCAAGCTCGACAAGATCTGCCCGCCGGACACCATCCTGGCGACGAACACCTCGAGCCTCTCGGTCACCGAGCTGTCCGTGGTCACCGGCCGGCCCAGCAAGGTCATCGGCATGCACTTCTTCAACCCGGCGCCGGTCATGAAGCTGGTCGAGGTGGTGCGCACCGTCGTCACCGAGCCCTCGGTGGTCGAGGACGTCGAGGCCCTCGCCGATCGGTTGGGCAAGGTCGACGTGACGATCGGCGACAAGGCGGGCTTCATCGCCAACGCGCTGCTCTTCGGCTACCTCAACCACGCGGTGTCGATGTACGAGAACCGGTACGCCAGCCGTGAGGACATCGACGCCGCCATGCGGCTGGGCTGCGGCCTGCCCATGGGGCCGCTGGCGCTCATGGACCTCATCGGCATCGACACCGCCTACGAGATCCTCGACACGATGTACAAGCAGTCGCGCAACCGGCTGCACGCACCCAGCCCGGTCATCAAGCAGATGATGACCGCCGGGCTGCTCGGCCGGAAGGTCGGCCGCGGCTTCTACACCTACGCCGAGGCCGGCTCCGCCGAGGTGGTCCCGGACGCGGCCACCCCGATCCCCGGCGGCGCCGCCGAGGGCGCCCGGCCGGTGTCGACCGTGGGCGTCGTCGGCTCCGGCACGATGGCCACCGGCATCATCGAGGTCGTCGCCAAGGGCGGCTACGACGTGGTCTTCGTCGCCCGCGCGGCCGAGAAGGTCGAGGCGGTCCGCACGGCGCTGGCCAAGTCGCTCGACAAGCAGGTCGTCCGCGGGCGGCTCGAGGAGGCCGCCCGGGACGAGATCCTCGGCCGGATCACCGGCACCACCTCGCTGGACGACCTCGCCGACCGCGACCTGATCATCGAGGCCGTCGTCGAGTCGCTGCCGGTCAAGGAGGCGCTGTTCGCCAACCTCGGCGAGATCGCCAAGCCGGGTGCCGTCCTGGCCACCACGACCTCCAGCCTGCCGGTCATCGAGTGCGCCAAGGCCAGCGGCCGCCCCGCCGACGTGGTCGGGATGCACTTCTTCAACCCGGCGCAGGTCATGAAGCTGGTGGAGGTCGTCTCGACGATCTCCACCGCGCCCGACGTCGCGGCGACCGTGCACGCGGTCTCGGCGAAGCTGGCGAAGCACGCGGTCTCGTGCACCGACCGGGCCGGCTTCATCGTCAACGCCCTGCTCTTCCCGTACCTGAACGACGCGGTCAAGATGCTCGAGGCCCACTACGCGACCGCGGATGACATCGACGCCGCCATGAAGGTCGGCTGCGGCTACCCGATGGGTCCGTTCGAGCTGCTCGACGTCGTCGGCCTCGACGTCTCCCTGGCCATCGAGCGGGAGCTCTACACCGAGTTCCGCGAGCCCGGCTTCGCCCCGGCCCCGCTGCTCGAGCACCTGGTGACCGCCGGCTACCTGGGCCGCAAGACCGGCCGCGGGTTCCGGGACTACGCCAGCCGCTGACGCGTGCCCCGTCGCCGCCCCCGGGCCGGTTCGCGATCCCCGGATCGTGCGCCGGGTGGGTCGGGGGTGCGCCGGCGGGGCGTCGAGCAGGTCGAGGAAGCCACGGACGGCGACTGGGTGGTGCGCGGGATCACCGGGGCGGCGACCGGCAAGACCTACCGCTGTCCGGGCTGCGACCAGGAGATCCGTCCCGGCACACCGCACGTGGTGACCTGGCCGGCGTACGCCCGGGACTCCGACCTCCAGCCCTGGGACGTCGACTCCGCCGCCGACTGGCGGCGGCACTGGCACACCGCCTGCTGGCGGGCCCGCGACCGTCGCCGCTGACGGGCGGCGGCCGTCAGCTCACGAGGACGGCGGTCACCACGACGTTGTCGCGATAGCTGCGCCGCTCGCGGTCGAACTCCCCGCCGCAGGTGATCAGCGTGAGCTCGGCGCGGGGTGTCGGACCGTAGACCTCCTGGGTCGGGAACCGGTCCTTCGGGAAGCGGTCGGCGCCGGTGACGGTGAAACGGGCCGTCGTGCCGTCGGCGCGGTCGACCAGCACCTCGTCGCCGGCCGCCAGTTCGTCCAGCCGGAAGAACACCGCGGGCCCGTCCCGCGAGTCGACGTGACCGGCGATCACGGACGGCCCGACGTCACCGGGGGCCGGCCCCCCGGCGAACCAACCGGCACGGGCGAAGTCCGCGGGCGGCACCAGCGCGCCGGCGCCGTCGATGCCGAGCTCGACCAGCGGGCTGTCCACGCCGATCGCCGGGACCCGCACCCGGACCGGCGGCGCCGCCGCACTCACCGTGCCGTGCCCGGTCACCACGGGGACCGGCGGGGTCGCGGTGGACCCCGCCGCGGGGACGTTCGCGCCGGGAGAGATCAGCGCGACCGTGCCGGCCACCAAGGCGGTGCCGGCGAGCAGTCGCAGCCACGGCTGCACCGGCCGCCGCGGCCGGCGGTGGCAGCTCACCGGGCGCGCCTCAGGAACCGGCGGCGTGCCGTGCCGGATCGCGGCGCGACCGCCGGGCCAGCAGCAGGCCGGTGAGGATCGTCAGGCCTGCGGCACCGCTCACGACGGCCGGGTCCACCTCGTCGGCCGCGGTGCCGCCGGCGCCCGTCTCGACACCGCCGGTCGGCACCACGCCCGAGCCCGCGGCGTCCAGGACCGTGCGCACGGTCAGCCCGCCCTCGGGTCGGTCCAGGACGAAGAGGCTGTACACGGAGCCCGGGGCCAGGTCCAGCGGCAACTCGGTGGGCTCGCCGTCCACCGTGAGCCGCACCGAGCCGGCGTCGCCGGGCACGGTGGCGTAGTCGCCGGCCTCGGCGAAGGCCAGACCGGTGGCCAGGTCCGTACCGCCGACGGCGGCGTCCAGCGTCGGTGCCGTGGCTGCGGCGGAGATGATCCGCACGCGGGCCTGGCCGGGCGGCGCGAGCGTGAGGTCGTCCTCGAGCACCTCCAGGCCCAGGTCGGCGAAGCGGCCGACCCCGGCGACGGTGCGAGCGTCACCGGAGCCGATCTCCACGGTGGTCGACAGCACCGGCGGAGCGGTCGGGTCGGCGCCGGCCTGCCGCATGCTCACCGCGTAGACCCCCGCGGGCACGCTCTGGTAGTCGGAGATGGTCCCGTAACCGACGCCGGGCACGGTGAGCAGCGCCGTCCCGTCGCCCGGGTCGGCGACCGAGTCGACGTACACGTCGACCGCCGGGGTGTCCGGCGAGAGGTGGGCCAGGCGCAGCAGCCCGTCCTCCTCGGCGGCGCCCGCCCCGGCGGGGGCGACGAGCAGGAAGCCGGCACTCAGTGCGGCGACGGACAGCACGCGGGTCAACCGGTCCACAGTTTCTCCAAGAGGTGGGGAGCGGACCGGGAAGCGGCCCTGGGGTCCATTCGCCCACTCGACGCGACTCCTGTCCAACCGAGCGTCACGGGGCGGCCTCGGCGACCAGCGCGTCGGGGTCCGATGCGTAGCGGTAGGACAGCAGAACGCCCTCCTCCGTGACCTCGACGCGGTCGGGGGCGAAGGGCGGGAGCTGGGCCTCCAGCCAGGTGCGTAGTTCCGCGGTGGCCGCTTCGCCGGCGCCGACCGGCGCGCTTCCCACGGCGTCGAGCAGCACGGTCCGCGCCGGCCCCTCGGCTCCCGCGGCCCGCGGGAAGGCGGCCACACCGAGGCCCTCCCGCGCGGTCAGCACCGCCAGCAGGGACAGCAGCCGCATGTCCACGTCGGCCGACCGCAGCACCGCGGCCGCCTGCTCCGGGGCGCGCATCGTGGGGTTGGCCAGCATCGCCTCGGCCAGCGCCCGCCGCCGTTCGAGGTGCTCCACCGTGGGGGTGCCGGGGGAGGGGTCGCTCAGGACGAGGCCATCGAAGCGGGCGACCACCCGGCCGCCGGGCCCGGCGGAGCCGTCGGACACCGTGAGGACGAGGCCGTCCGGGCCGGTGGGCCGGTCGGTCGCCACCAGGTCGTCGGGTGCTCCGGCGGCGAGCAGGTCGTCGCGCACGTCGCCCTCGGCGCGCAGCTGCGTGCCGGGAGGCAGTTCGCCGTCGGCCCAGTCCAGCAGGGAGGTGATCCCGGTCCCGGGGACGGTGTTCGTCGCCGGGGCGCTGTCCGGGGCGGTCGTCGTCCCCGCCGTCGGTGTGCCCGCCCCTCCGGTCGGTGGGCCGCCCTGGGCGCTGGACCGGTCCCCCTGCTCCGGCCCCGCCACCAGGGCGACCGCCGCCGCAGCCAGCACCGCGACGAGCGCCGCCACGAGGAGGAGCTGCCCGCGCCGGCTGCCGAGGGTGGCGCCGAGCGGTCCCCCGGCGCGGTGCCGGGGACGGTGCCGTGCACTGCGGGTCGGCACCGCACCTCCTCCCCGGCGTCCGTGGAGGTTCCGCGCGCAGGACGCCGGTCGGCCCGCGCGCGGTGGTGCGGTGGCTCGCTACCGCGGGTGGTGGGCCGCCGGCGTCAGCCCTGCGCCCGGACCGGCTGGTCGATCGACCGGGTGGCCGGGTTCGCGACCGTGGCGCCCGCCATGGACTCCGCGGTGGATTCCGACGGGCCGGAGTCGGGGCGCGGCGGCAGCGGCAGCTGCCGGGTCGTGGGCTCTCCCGCGCGGTGGCCGGCGGGGAACGTGGCGGTCACCGGGTCGGGACGCGTCGGCTGCCGTGCGGCGGCGGCCTCGCCGTCGCCCCGGGGCACCTGGACGGCGGGCTGCTGCCCGGTCTGCGGCCCGGCGACCGGGGCCGGTGCCTGGGGCCAGGCGGCGGCAGCCGGCTGCGGAGCCGTGGCGGGCTTGGCGGTCTGCGCCACGGGCGCGCCCTCCGCCGCAGGCTCCGCGGGGCGAGCGGCCGGCTCGGGGCGCCGGTCGGTCCCGGCGTCGTCCCGGGACTGCTGGGAACGGTCGCCCAGGTCCGGCAGGGTGTCCAGCAGCCGGCGGGCCTGGAGCAGCCGGCTGGTCAGCTCGTCGCGAACCTCGCGGATCGCCTCGGCGCGGGCCTCGGCCTCGGCGACGAGCTGGGCCGCGTGCTGTTCGGCGGCCGAGATCCGCTGGCGAGCGGCCTGCGTGGAGACCCGCTCCCGGTCCTCCTCGGCGCGGGCGGCCTCGGCGCGGCGGGCGCGCTGGGCGATGTCGAAGTCCTCCTCGACCTTCGCCCGGCGGGCCTGCGACTCGGCGTCGAGACGCGCGACCCGCTCCTGCGCCTTCGCGACCAGCTCGTCGGCGCGGATCTGGGCCTTCTGCGCGATCTGCTCGGCGCCCTGGCGGGCCTCGGTGATCATCCGCTCGATCTCGGCCTGCCCGGCCGCGTGCCGCTCGAGCAGGGCACGCTCCTCGGTGGCCGTCTGCTCGCGGACGGCCAAAGCGTCGATCTCGGCGGCGCGGCGGATCTCGCCGGCCTCCTCCTCGGCGAGCTGCAGCATGTGCTGGATGCGCTCGCTGATGTTCTCGAACGTCGGGGCCGCGGCGGTGGCGGCCTTGCGCCGGAGGGACTCGATCTCGCCGTGCAGCGCCGACAGCTGGCCGGCCATGTCGGCCGAGCGGGCGACCGCGGCGTCGCGATCGGCGAGCGCGATGCGGAAGTCCGCCTCCAGCCGCTCGATGGTGTCGGCCACCTGGCTGCGGTCGTATCCGCGCAGGACGACGTCGAACGAGTGCTGCGCCTCGTGCATCGGCAGATCGCGGGGGTCGCTCATGGGGTCATCCTCGCAGAAGGGGAGGGGCTCGTCACCGTTCCCGGGGTGGTCGAATCCCAGCTGTCCCGGACGTCTCGCGCGACACGCCGGACGGTGCCCGGTGGGGCCGGCGCGCGGCCGACCCCACCGGCGGCCGGAGTCCTCCCTCAGACTCCGCGGAAGCGGTTGATCGCCGCCAGGTGCTTCTCGCGCTTCTCGGCGTCCTTGACGCCCAGCCCCTCCTCGGGGGCGAGGGTGAGGACGCCGACCTTGCCCTGGTGCAGGTTGCCCTTGACGTCGCAGGCGGCCTGGCCGACCTCCTCCATCGGGTACACCTTCGACAGGGTCGGGTGGATCAGCCCCTTGTCGATGAGCCGGTTGGCTTCCCACGCCTCCTTGTAGTTGGCGAAGTGCGAGCTGACGATCCGCTTGAGGTTCATCCAGAGGTACCGGTTGTCGTAGGAGTGCATGTACCCGGTGGTGGAGGCGCAGGTGACGATCGTCCCGCCCTTCTTGGCGACGTAGACGCTGGCGCCGAAGGTGTCCCGGCCGGGGTGCTCGAAGACGATGTCGACGTCCTCCCCGCCGGTCAGCTCACGGATCTTCTTGCCCAGGCGCTGCCACTCCTTGGGGTCCTGGGTGTTCTCGTCCTTCCAGAACCGGTAGCCCTCGGCGGAGCGGTCGATGACCAGCTCGGCGCCCATCTTCCGGACGATGTCGGCCTTCTCCGGGCTGCTCACGACGCACACGGGGATGGCACCGCCGTTGAGCGCCATCTGGGTGGCGTACGAGCCCAGCCCGCCCGAGGCGCCCCAGATGAGCACGGTGTCGCCCTGCTTCATGGCCGCGCCGTTCTTGCTGACCAGCTGCCGGTAGGCGGTGGAGTTGACCAGCCCCGGCGCCGCGGCCTCCTCCCAGGACAGGTGGGCCGGCTTGGGCATGAGCTGATTGCTCTTGACCAGCGCCAGCTCGGCCAGACCGCCGAAGTTGGTCTCGAAGCCCCAGATCCGCTGCTCGGGGTCCATCATCGTGTCGTCGTGGCCGGCCGGGTCCTCGAGCTCCACGGACAGGCAGTGCGCGACGACCTCGTCACCGGGCTTCCACTTGTTGACGCCCGGCCCGACCCGCAGCACGACGCCGGCCAGGTCGGATCCCACCACGTGGTAGGGCAGGTCGTGCCGCTTGGTCAGCTCGGAGACCCGGCCGTAGCGCTCCAGGAAGCCGAAGGTCGAGACCGGCTCGAAGATCGAGGTCCAGACGGTGTTGTAGTTCACCGAGGACGCCATGACGGCGACGATCGCCTCGCCGGGGCCCAGCTCCGGGGTCGCCACCTCCTCGACGTGCAGCGACTTGCGGGGGTCCTTGTCCTTGGTGGACATCCCCTCGAACATGTTCTGCTCGTCCTTGCGGACCAGCACGGCGCGGTAGGACGCCGGCACGGCCAGGCCTCCCAGTGCGTCCAGCTCGTCGGCGAGGATGGCGTCCCTGATCTCGTTCACGCGAACTCCTGGGTCATCGGCGGCCGGGTCGGCCGGGCTCGGAGGGCGGTTGCGGTGGGGATGGATGTTACCGGTCGGTAACCGTTCCGGTGTGGTCGGTCAGTGAGCGGGCGCGGCGGCGGGCTCGACGAGCTCGACCAGGACGCCGCCGGCGTCCTTCGGGTGGATGAAGTTGACCCGGCTGTCCGACGTCCCACGCCTGGGGACGTCGTAGAGCAGGCGCAGGCCTCGCTCGCGCAGCGTGGCGCTGACCGCCTCGACGTCGTCCACCCGGAAGGCCAGCTGCTGCAGGCCCGGGCCGGAGCGGCCGATGAACTTCGCGATGGTCGACTCCGGGGTCAGCGGCGCGAGCAGCTGGATGCGGGTGTCCCCCGTGCCGACGGCGAGCATGGCCTCGCGGACGCCCTGCTCCTCGTTGGTCTCCTCGTGCACGGAGCGCACCCCGAAGGTCCGGGCGTAGAAGGCGATCGCCTCGTCGAGGTCCGGCACGGCGATGCCCACGTGGTCGATGGTGGTGAACAGCTCCGCGGGCAGGCCCGCGGCGCTGCTGTGATCGGCGTCGTTGGTGGTCACCGGGGCATCCTGACGCCACGACGTCCCGGACGACAGGTCGATGTGGCGGGCATCACCCGACCGGCGTGATCGCGACCACAGAACCGGCCCTGCCGCATGCCGGTGCGCCGTCCTATCCTTCCCGGAAGGCCTGACGCCGCGCCGGTCCCCGCCGCCGCGGTGCGTCCCGACAACGTGGCCGCCAACGGCGGCGGCCCGCCCCTGGAGGCAGCATGTCCCGCTCGGTCATCGTCAGCGGCGCCCGTACCCCGATGGGGCGGCTCCTCGGCTCGCTCAAGGACTTCTCCGCGGCCGACCTCGGCGGCGTCGCCATCAAGGCCGCTCTCGAGCGCGCCGGCATCTCCGGCGACCAGGTCGACTACGTGATCATGGGTCAGGTCATCCAGGCCGGTGCCGGTCAGAACCCGGCCCGCCCGGCCGCGGTCGCCGGTGGCATCCCGATGTCGGTGCCCTCGCTGACGATCAACAAGGTCTGCCTCTCCGGCCTCAGCGCGATCGCGATGGCCGACCAGCTGATCCGCGCCGGCGAGTACGACGTCGTCGTCGCAGGCGGCATGGAGTCGATGACGCAGGCTCCGCACCTGCTTGCCGGCTCGCGCACCGGCACGAAGTACGGCGACACCACGCTCGTCGACTCCATGGCCCACGACGGTCTCTCCGACACCTTCGACCAGGTCGCGATGGGAGAACTGACCGAGAAGGCCAACTCCCGCTACGACCTGACCCGCGAGGAGCAGGACGAGTTCGCCGCCGCCAGCCACCAGAAGGCGGCGCGCGCCGCCAAGGACGGCGTCTTCGCCGAGGCGGTCACCCCGGTCCTCATCCCGCAGCGCAAGGGTGACCCGATCGAGTTCACCGAGGACGAGGGGATCCGCCCCGACACCACCGCGGCGAGCCTGGCCAAGCTGAAGCCGGCGTTCGCCAAGGACGGGACGATCACCGCGGGCACCGCGTCGCAGATCTCCGACGGGGCCTGCGCGGTGGTGGTCATGAGCGCCGAGAAGGCCGCCGAGCTGGGCGTCACGCCGATCGCCGAGATCGGCGCGCACGGCGTGGTCGCCGGTCCGGACGCCACCCTGCAGAGCCAGCCGTCGCGGGCGATCCAGAAGGCCTGCGAGCGCGAGGGCATCACGCCTGCGGACCTCGACGTCGTCGAGCTCAACGAGGCCTTCGCCGCCGTCGGCATCGTCTCCACCCGCGAGCTGGGCATCGACCCCGAGAAGGTCAACCCCAACGGCGGCGCCATCGCGCTGGGTCACCCGATCGGCATGAGCGGTGCCCGCGTCGTGCTCGACGTCGCGCTGGAACTGCGCCGCAGGGGCGGTGGCGTCGGCGCGGCCGCGCTGTGCGGCGGCGGGGGCCAGGGGGACGCGCTGATCCTGCACGTGCCCGCCAAGGCGTGACGTCGGACGGCATCGCGGTCCAGCCCGACGCCTCCGCCGCCCCGAGGGGGCGGCGGAGTCGCCGCGCGGTCGACGTCCCCACGCTGGTCGCCGGAGCCCGGAAGGGCGACGCCCGTTCCGTGGCCCGGCTGATCTCCCTGGTGGAGGACGCCAGCCCGGCCCTCCGCGAGGTGGCGGCCGCCCTGGCCCCGCACACGGGGCAGGCCCAGGTGATCGGCCTGACCGGCTCACCCGGGGTCGGCAAGTCCACGTCGACCACTGCGCTGGTGCGCGCTCTCCGCCAGGCCGGCAAGCGCGTCGGCGTGCTCGCCGTCGACCCGTCGTCGCCCTTCTCCGGTGGCGCGTTGCTCGGCGACCGCGTGCGCATGCAGGACCACGCCGGCGACAGCGGGGTGTTCATCCGCTCCATGGCCTCGCGCGGCCACCTGGGCGGCCTCTCGTGGGCGACCCCGCAGGCCCTGCGGGTGCTGGACGCCGCCGGCTGCGACGTCGTGCTGATCGAGACCGTCGGTGTCGGGCAGTCCGAGCTGGAGATCGCCTCGCTGGCCGACACCACGCTGGTGCTGGTGGCCCCCGGCATGGGCGACGGCATCCAGGCGGCGAAGGCGGGCATCCTCGAGGTCGCCGACGTCTTCGTCGTCAACAAGGCCGACCGGGACGGCGCCGACCAGACCGTGCGCGACCTGCGCTACATGCTGTCCCTCGGCGGCCGGCACTCGGAGGCCGGTCACTGGCGGCCACCGATCTGCCGCACCGTCGCCGCCCGCGACGCCGACAACGGCGTCGAGGAGGTGCTGGCGAAGATCGAGGAGCACCGCCAGTGGCTGGAGGCCTCCGGCGAGGGGCACCGCCGGCGCAGCGAGCGGGCGGCCCGGGAGATCGAGGCGATCGCCCTGGCCACGCTGCGGGGGCGGATGGGTGACGTGCGCGGCTCCGCGGCGCTCGGCGCGCTGGCCGACGAGGTGGTGGGCGGGAGCACCGACCCCTACCGCGCCGCCGACGAGCTGCTCGGCCAGCTCTAGCCAGCGCTCCCCGGCGGGCCAGGGTGGCTCGTCAGGCCGGCGCCGGGCTCGGCTCCGGGACCGACGGCTCGGCGGGCGCCCGGCGCCGTGCGGTCAGCCGCTCCCAGGGCAGGATCGACAGGATCGCCACGCAGTGCGGCAGGAAGATGATCTCCACCCCGGCGTAGACCATGACGTGGAAGCCGAGCAGGAAGACCGCCAGGGCGATCCGGGCCCGGTCACTGCGCACCAGCAGCACGAGCGGGGCGGCGAACTCCAGGATCAGCATTCCCCACTGCGCGGTCGCCAGCAGGTAGGGCACGTCGAGGGTCCACTCGGACAGCTCCGTGCCACGGCGTACGAGCGCGCGGGTGAGCGTGGCCCCGGACGGCCAGTCGAGGCCCCCGAACCGGATCTTGGCCCAGGCGGCGAGGAAGTACGTCAGCATGATCGTCACCAGCACGGCGGCCATGGCCCAGCCGGCGGCCTCGGACGGGCGCCGGTCGCGGAACCGTGCCCGCCCGATGGTCGGTAGCACCGCCAGCGCGACCAGGTAGGCGATCCGGTCGTGGTCGACCTTGCCGAAGCTCATCGCGATCACCATCCACTCCAGGTAGAGGAGGAAGACAGCGGTGCCCAGCAGCCGCGGTGCCCGGCCGGTCGCGGCGGCGAGGGCAGCGAGCAGGAGCGCCCACTGGACGACCACCACGACGGTGGCGGTGGGGGTCGGGAGGGGCAGCAGCCGGCCGATGAGCAGCGGGTCGTACCACTCGACGGGCACGTCGGCGTGCGCCTTGACCCATGCGGTGGTGAGGAAGACGTCGACCGGGATGAACAGGTAGGCGATCGCGCGGAAGACCGCGATGCGGGCGAGCGGGACCGGCCGGAACCACCAGCGGTCCGGCGCCGCTGCGTCCGGGGACGTCGCTGTGCTCATGCGTCCTCCAGTTCGTACTCGACCACGACGTGGTCGGACCAGGTCCCGGTCTGCCGGCCGTCGATCAGCTCGATCCGGCGCTGCACGACCTGCACGGCCACCAGCTCCGGCGCGGACGGGTGCGCGTCGGCGAAGGACTCGGCCAGCAGCCCCAGCAGCTCCGGGTTCTCCTGGATCCGGTCCAGCTGCCCCTCGAACTCCGCGCGGCGCAGCCCGACCTGCCCGCCGGACAGCCGCACCTCCTCGCCGGTCGCGGTCAGCCCGACCGTGCGGGTGGAGACCACCGGGGCGTCCGGGTCGGCGCGGGTCGAGTACATCCGGAACGGGCCGAACGGGAACTCGTCGTCGTCGCCGAACAGGGTGCCGGCGAGCAGCAGGGCCAGGACGACGACCGTCGCGGCCAGCCGTCTCCGGCGCGCGGCCGGGGGCAGCCGGAGCACCGGCGGCTCCGCCGCAGGCCCGGGGCGGGAGTGGAACGACACGGGGGCAGGCTAGGACGGGCCGGAACCGGGAGGGGACTGCCGCGCGTGGCCGCCCGCCGGGGCGGCACAGCCGTCACAGCCGGAACTTGCGCTTCCTCCGCGCCCTCGTGAGGATCGCCGGGTGAGCGGGGCTGCGGGACGACCTGATGCCGTCGTCGTCGGGGCGGGGCCGAACGGCCTTGCCGCCGCCCTGCGCCTGTCGGCGGCGGGCCTGCGGGTGCGGGTGGTGGACGCCGGTGAGCGGCCCGGCGGTGGCATGCGTACGGAGGAGCTCATCCGCCCCGGCTACCACCACGACGTCTGCTCGACCGTGCAGCCCCTGGCCGTCGCGGCGCCGTTCTTCCGGGAGTTCGACCTCGAGAGCCGCGGTGTGCGCTTCGCGCACCCGGAGATCAACTTCGCCCACCCGCTGGACGGCGGGGGTGCGGCGCTGTCGTTCCGGTCGCTGGAGGAGACCGCGGCCGGCCTGGGGGCGGACGGCGACGCGTACCGCCGGCTGTTCGAGCCGCTGGTGGAGCACGGCACCGACATCGTCGACTTCTTCCTGACCAGCCGGCTGCGGTCGCTGCCCACGAAGAGCGTCGCGCAGATCGCGAAGTTCGGGCTGACCGGCCTGCCCAACGTGCGCTGGCTGTCGCACCGGTACTTCGACACCGAGGAGGGGCGGGTGCTGATCGCCGGCGCCGGCGCGCACGGGATGCTCGACCTCACCCAGCCGCTGACCTCCGCGCTCGGCATGCTGCTGGCGATGCTGTCCCACCACGTCGGGTGGCCGCTGATCGAGGGCGGGTCGCAGCAGCTGGCCGACGCGATGGTCACCGCGCTCGAGGAGCAGGGCGGGGAGGTGGTCACCGGCCACCGGGTGACCGACCTGCGGGAGTTCGAGGGCGTGCCGGCCGTGCTGCTGGACACCACGCCCGAGGACTTCGTCGCGATGGCGGGGGACCGGGTGAACGAGGGCTACCGCCGCTGGGTGGGGCGGTACCGGCACGGCGCCGGCGTGTTCAAGATCGACTGGATCCTCTCCGAGCCCGTGCCGTGGGCGAACCCCGATGTGCGCCGCGCGGGAACGATCCACGTCGCGGGGGACCTCGACGAGACGATCGAGGGCGAGCGGGCCCCGAACGAGGGCCGGATCACCGACCGTCCGTACGTCCTCGCGGTGCAGCCGACGGTGCCCGATCCCACCCGCGCGCCCGAGGGTGGGCACATCTTCTGGGCGTACGTGCACGTGCCGCACGGCTCCGACGTCGACATGACCGAGGCCATCGAGAACCAGATCGAGCGGTTCGCGCCCGGCTTCCGCGACACGGTGCTGGAGCGGTACACGAAGACCGCCGTCCAGATGGAGGAGTGGAACCCGAGCTACCTCGGCGGCGACATCTCCAACGGCCAGGCCACGCTGCGGCAGATGCTGGCCCGGCCGGTGCCGCGGTGGAACACCTACAAGACCCCGGTGACAGGGGTGTACCTCGCATCGGCGGCGACCCCGCCCGGGCCTGCGGTGCACGGTGCCTGCGGAGACAACGCCGCCCGCGTCGCGCTGCGGGAGGTCTTCGGCGTCCGGGAGATCCCGCCGCTGCGCCCCGCCGCCTGAACCACCGATATGCGCACCGATGCGGTTATCCCGCCCGCATAACCGCGTTCATGCGTATCGCGGTGCACTCAGCGCCGCCGCGATGCGGGCCACCAGAGCGACCGGGTCCCGGAGATCCGCCGCGGTCACGAACACCACGGTCCAACCGGCCGCGGTCAGCCGGTTCAGCCGCCGTCGGTCCTTGCCGACCTGCTGAGGTTCCCCGTGCCAGACGCCTTCGTACTCGACGGCGACCTTGTGCTCGGGCCAGCCGAAGTCGACCGCGGCGACGAAACCCGTGGCGTCACGGACCTCGTACTGGGCGACCGGCCGCGGGAGCGAGGACCGGTGCAGCAGCAGTCGTAGCCGGGTCTCCTGTGGCGACTGGGCCAGCCCGTCGGCACGTTCGGCCGCCAGCCGGATTCCGCGGCATCCCGGGCCGGTGGTCGCTGCGGCCGCCGCGCGCAGCTCGTGCAGCGTGACCAGGCGCGAGCGCAGGAACCGGTCAAGATGCACGACGGCCTCGTCCGGAGGCTGGATGCGGGCCAGATCCAGCGCCGTCCGCATCGGGGTCGTGACGAGGACGCCGTGCCGCTGCACGACCTCGTCGTCTGCCAGATGTCGGCGGGTCACGTGGACCCCGCGGACGGCGCCGCAGCGCCGCGCCGGAGCCAGCGTGCACTCGACCGGATCGTCCCGCTCCGCGGCATCGACATCCCACAGCACGGCCGCGCTCCGGCCGCTGAGCACCGCACCGGGCAGCAGCAGCCGGGCCACCGCCCGCGCGCGCCGGTGGTGGGTGACGGGTAGCGACGCGCAGGCGTACACGTCGGGGAAGAGGCGCGTCCAGGCCGAGCTGCGCAGCTGCGCCCGTGTCAGGCGCCCCCGCGCCACCTGCTCGGAGCCGCGAAAGATCGTCCCGCGCAGCTGTGCGGGTCGGACGGGGGTTCGGGTCACCCCGGCACCTTGCCGCTTTCAGTTACGGCGCGGCGGGCGCTGTCCACAGAAGCGATCAGCCCGACTGTGCGGCGTGGGCCGCCCTGACGCGCATGGTGGCGGTTATGGCGCCTTGATAACCGCCACCATGCGCATATCGGCGGGCACCAGGTGGGAAGCGCGGGCCGGTACCGTGCGGCGCATGGTCCGACCGCTGGGGCTGCCCTTCGACCCGATCGAACGGGCCGGGGAGACGTGGGAGCAGCGCTTCGGGCCGGCCTCGGCCATGCGTGCGGCGACGTCGATCTTCCGGGTGCAGCAAATCCTGCTCGCCCGCTTCGACGAGGTGCTCAAGCCGCACGGGCTGACCTTCGCCCGCTACGAGGTGCTCGTGCTGCTCACCTTCAGCCGGCGCGGGGAGCTGCCGCTGAAGGTCATCGGCAGCCGGCTGATGGTCCACCCGACCAGCGTCACCAACGCCATCGACCGGCTGGTCGCGGCCGGCTACGTGGACCGACGGCCCAACCCGGCCGACGGGCGCGGCGTCCTGGCGGCGATCAGCGAGCGGGGGCGGGCGGTGGTGGAGACGGCGACGAGGGCGCTGACCGCGCTCGACTTCGGCCTGGCAGAGCTCCCCGGGCCGGAGCGGGAGCAGCTGTTCGGCATCCTGCGGGCCGTGCGGCTGGGTGCCGGCGACGTCGACCAGGGGGGCGGCGACCCCACCTGCGTGACGGTCGACACACGATAGTTGGACGTCCTACTATCGGAACCATGACCCAGGACGCCCGGCAACGGTGGCAGCAGCGGTACGACTCGGCGCTGGCTGCGGGGCGGGTGCGGGACGCCGACTTCACCACCCTCTCCGGTGACGAGGTGCAGCCCGTCTACGGCCCGGCCGACGAGAGCGCCGTCGAGAACTTCGAGCGCATCGGCTATCCGGGCGAGTTCCCCTTCACCCGCGGGCTGCACGCCACGGGCTACCGCGGGCGGCCGTGGACGATCCGCCAGTTCGCCGGTTTCGGCAACGCCCGGCAGACCAACGAGCGTTTCCGGTCGATCCTGGCCGACGGCGGCGGCGGGCTGTCCGTCGCGTTCGACATGCCCACCCTCATGGGCCGGGACTCCGACGACCCGCGGGCGCTGGGCGAGGTGGGGCACTGCGGCGTCGCGATCGACACCGCGGCCGACATGGACGTGCTCTTCGACGACATCGACCTCGAGGGCACGACGACGTCGATGACGATCAGCGGCCCCGCCGTCCCGGTGTTCTGCATGTACCTGGTGGCCGCCGAGCGCCAGGGCGCCGACCTCGGGAAGCTCAACGGCACCCTGCAGACCGACATCTTCAAGGAGTACATCGCGCAGAAGGAGTGGCTGTTCCCGCCCGAGCCGCACCTGCGCCTGATCGGCGACCTCATGGAGTACTGCGCCGAGCACATCCCGGCCTACAAGCCGATCAGCGTCTCCGGCTACCACATCCGCGAGGCCGGCTCGACCGCCGCGCAGGAGCTGGCCTACACGCTGGCGGACGGCTTCGCCTACGTGGAACTCGGCCTCTCCCGCGGCCTGGACCTCGAGACGTTCGCCCCCGGTCTCTCCTTCTTCTTCGACGCGCACGTCGACTTCTTCGAGGAGATCGCGAAGTTCCGCGCCGCACGGCGCATCTGGGCCCGCTGGCTGCGCGACGTCTACGGGGCGACGACCGACAAGGCCCAGCAGCTCCGCTTCCACACCCAGACGGCCGGCGTCAGCCTCACCGCCCAGCAGCCGGACAACAACATCGTCCGGACGGCGATCGAAGCGATGGCGGCGGTCATGGGTGGCACCCAGTCGCTGCACACCAACGCCCTGGACGAGGTGCTCGCGCTGCCCAGCGCCAAGGCGGCGCAGATCGCCCTGCGCACCCAGCAGGTCATCGCCGAGGAGACCGGCGTCGCCAACGTCGCCGACCCGCTCGGTGGCTCCTGGTACGTCGAGGCGCTGACCGACGAGATGGAGCGCCAGGCCGAGGACATCTTCGCGCGCATCAAGGACATGGGCACCGACGGCACCATGACCGCGGGGATCCTGCGGGGGATCGAGGACGGCTGGTTCACCGGCGAGATCGCCGAGGCGGCGTTCGTCTACCAGCGGGCGCTGGAGAAGGGCGACAAGAAGGTCGTCGGCGTGAACACCCTGACCGGCTCGGTCGACGCGGACGACAAGCTGGAAATCCTCCGGGTGAGCCACCAGGTCGAGATCGATCAGAAGGCCGAGCTGGCGGGCCGCCGGCAGCACCGGGACGACGCCGCCGCGCGGGCCGCGGTCGCCCGCATGGTGGAGGTCGCCCGCACCGAGGCCAACATGGTGCCGGCGATGCTCGACGCGGTGCGGGCCGAGGCCACCCTGGGCGAGATCTGCGACGCCCTGCGCGCCGAGTGGGGCGGCTACACCGAGCCCGCGCGTTTTTGACACCCCCGGCGGTCAGGATGCTCGCATGACCGAGCACCCCGAGCACCGTCACCACACCATCGACTACGTCGAGCTCACCGCCACCGACCTCGAACGGGCGAAACGGTTCTACGCGGAGGCCTTCGGCTGGGCGTTCACCGACTACGGACCGCGGTACGCCGGGATCCGCCACCTGGACGGCGGGGCCGGCCCGGAACCGGGCGGCATCGCGCTCGGCGAGCCGGCCGGCAGGGGCGGGCCGCTCGTCCTGCTCTACTCGGCCGACCTCGAGCAGAGCCTGGCGGCGGTGTCCGCCGCGGGGGGTCAGGTGGTCGAGGGCCCGTACCCGTTCCCCGGCGGACGGCGGTTCCACTTCCGCGACCCCAGCGGCAACGAGCTCGGGGTCTGGGCGGAGGCCTGAGGCCTGCCCGCGCGGGGCGGCTCGCCTCTGGGATCATGTCCCCATGCAGCCGACCCGACCCGGACCCCCTGACCCGCGCGCACAGGCTCAGCAGGCCCAGATGGCGGCCGCGATGGCCGGCGCGGTGGACCTCGCCGCCGTCAAGGCGCGCTCCGAGGCCGCCGCACGCGCCCAGGCGGCCCCGCCGCCGAGCGCCGCCGCCCCGGACGGGGCGCCGGGTGGCGCCGTCGTCGACGTCACCGAGGCGACGTTCCAGGCCGAGGTGCTCGACCGCTCCTTCCAGGTGCCCGTGGTCCTGGACCTGTGGGCGGAGTGGTGCGGGCCGTGCAAGCAGCTGTCCCCCGTCCTGGAGGCGCTGGCCGTCGAGGGTGGCGGCTCGTGGGTCCTCGCGAAGGTCGACGTGGAGGCCAACCCGGCGCTGGCCCAGGGGTTGCGCGTGCAGGGCATCCCGGCGGTGAAGGCCGTGTGGCAGGGCCAGTTGGTCGCCGAGTTCACCGGCGCCATCCCCGAGGAGCAGGCGCGGCAGTTCGTCTCCGAGCTGGTGCAGGCCACCACCGGGGGCGCGGTTCCGGGAGCCGCTGCACCCGAGGAGACGGAGGACCCGCGCCTGGACGCGGCCGAGGCCGCGCTCGAGCGCGGTGACCTCGCCGCTGCCGAGGCGGCCTACCAGGCCATCCTCGCCGAAAATCCCGACCACCCCGACGCGGCGCTCGCGCTGCGCCAGGTCCAGCTGTTCCGGCGGGCCGAGGAGGCCGGGCCCGACGCGCTCGCCGCTGCGGACGCCGCGCCGGACGACGTCGCCGCGCAGACCCGCGCGGCCGACTTCCTGCTGGGGACCGGTGACGTCGACGCGGCGTTCGACCGGCTGCTCGGCGTCGTACGGCGCACCGCCGGCGAGGACCGCGACCAGGCACGCATGCACCTGGTCGAGCTGTTCGCCGTCGTGGGTGACCAGGACCCCCGGGTCACCCAGGCCCGCCGGCAGCTCACCACCGCGCTGTTCTGAGCCAGGGGTCCTTGCTCAGCGGCCGAGGTCGCACGCCTCGCCGCCATCGAGGAAGCCGGCGCGGAAGGCGCCCACCAGCTGGAAGCCGGAGATGTCGACGTTCGGGAACACCCGGTCGTCGACCCCGTACTGCAGCAGGAACTGGACGGCCTCGTCGAGGTCCCCGGGGCTGATCTCGGCCTCGAGCAGGTCGCCGAACGCGTCGGTGTACCACTGCGCCTCGTACCAGCCGGTGAGGCAGACGGCCGACCGGGTGGCCGCGCTGTCGTCGACCGAGAGGCCGGCCTGGTCGCGCACCGCCAGGGCGTAGGGGAGCGCCATGGCGGTGGCCAGGGCGAAGTCGCCGATCTCGTCGTACGCCGGGACGGCGAGGCCGCTCTCGTCGATGTAGACGGTGCCGTCGTCGGCGCAGTAGCCGAGGTCGCGGCCGTCGAGACCGGCGCAGTCGGGGGCGTCGCCCTGGAACCCCTCGATCCCGGGCGCCTCGAACTCGGCGCCGAGAGCGATGGGGAACACCTCGCCCCAGAACGCGGGCAGCGTGGTGCCCACCCAGTCGACGATGTCCTGGAACTCCGCGTTGCCCTGGTTGAGGTCGCCGGACGTGAACTCCGCGGCGGTGAACAGCCGGTCCTCGCCGAACGCGTCGCGGCAGGTGGCCAGGCCGGTGTCGAACCCGTCGTAGAACGCCGAGACCCGGTCGAAGTACGACCCGTGCGCTTCGACGTCGTCGGGGTCGCTCCCGACGTCGTCGCGCAGCAGGAGGAAGCCGCGGATGACGTCGTCGAGCTCCGGCTCCCGCAGGCTCAGGTGGTCGGAGCCGCCGTCGGCGACCCAGCGGGTCCACGCGCCGGCCAGGCAGTCGGCCTGCGTCTCGTCCTGGATGCTGCGTCCTGACGCGGCGAAGCCGAAGCGCCCCTGCATGGCGTGGCCGAACTCGTGCGCCATGACCACCGGCACCAGGAAGCGGCCGTAGTCGTCGGACAGCTCCTGCAGCATCGAGCGGTCGTAGGCGATGACGTCGCAGACGGCGTCGTAGAAGGCGTTGCCGGCCACGTCCTCCGGAGCGGTGTACGAGCCCTCGCAGCCGATGCCGGTTCCCGGGTACGCGCTCTCGTCCAGGTCGACGGAGTCGACCGAGAAGTAGCCGCCCTGGAGGGGGGTGTACTCCTCCCCGAAGAACTCCGGATAGGCCTGCGACCAGAAGGCGTCGAGGTCGGCCAGAGCGTTGCGGGCGAACTGGTCGATGGGGTCCTCGCTCACCCCGGTGATCGGGAACTCCTCGGCCGGGACGTCGACCCGGTCAGCAGGGCCCGGCGATGCCTGCCCGCGGACGGCGTGGGAGGAGCAGCCGGTGAGCAGCACGCCGGCCACGGCCACGCAGCCGGCGCGGCGCAGCAGCTGTCTCATCCGGAGGTCCTCCACGTGCCCGCGCCCGCCCGTCCGGCCGGACGGGCGCCGAACAGCATGCCCGCTGCGCCGTGGCCCCGGCTACCTCCGACGCGCCGCGGGGCGGCGCGCCGGAGGGGCGATCAGCCTTCGTGCAGGAACCAGACGGTGCCCAGCGGGGGAGCGGAGATGGTTGCCGAGTACGGCTGGCCGTGCCAGGGCTCGGCCACGGCCTCCACGCCGCCGTAGTTGCCGACGCCGGACCCGCCGTAACCCTCCCCGTCGCTGTTGAGGACCTCGCGCCACTGTCCGGGCCGGGGCAGGCCGATCCGGTACTCGTGGTGCGGCGAGCCGGAGAAGTTGACCACGCAGGCGAGCGCGGAACCCTGCGCGGCCGGCTCGCCCCCCGGGGCGGCGTCGTCCACCGGCGCGTCCTCGGTCGCCGGCCCGCCGGCCGCGGATCCGTAGCGCAGGAACGACAGCACGTTGCCCGACGCGTCGTTGGCGTCGATCCACTGGAAGCCGGCGGGGTCGACGTCCTGCGACCAGAGCGCGTCGATCTCCTTGTACCGGCCGTTGAGGTCGGTGACCAGCTGCAGCATGCCGCGGTGGGCGGGATCGTCGAGGTGCCACCAGTCCAGCGAGCGGCTCTCGGCCCACTCGGCGTCCTGGGCGAACTCCGACCCCATGAACAGCAGCTGCTTGCCCGGGTGGGCCCACATGTAGGAGAGGTACGCGCGCAGGTTGGCCAGCTGCTGCCACCGGTCACCCGGCATCTTCCGCAGCATCGAACCCTTGCCGTAGACGACCTCGTCGTGGCTGATCGGGAGGACGTAGTTCTCGCTGTACGCGTAGTGCATCGAGAACGTGAGCTGGCCGTGGTGGTAGCTGCGGTAGATCGGCTCCCGCTCGACGTAGCCGAGCGAGTCGTGCATCCAGCCCATGTTCCACTTGAAGCCGAAGCCCAGCCCGCCCAGGTGCGTCGGTCGGGTGACCCCTGGCCAGGCGGTGGACTCCTCGGCGATGGTGACCACGCCGGGGACCTCGCGGTAGACGGTGGCGTTGAACTCCTGGAGGAAGGCGACGGCCTCCAGGTTCTCCCGGCCGCCGTACTTGTTGGGCAGCCACTCGTCGCGCGAGTAGTCCAGGTAGAGCATCGAGGCCACGGCATCGACGCGGACACCGTCGACGTGGAACTCCTTGCACCAGAACAGCGCGTTGGCGACCAGGAAGTTCCGGACCTCGGAGCGCCCGAAGTCGAAGACGTACGTGCCCCAGTCCAGCTGCTCGCCGCGGCGCGGGTCACCGTGCTCGTAGAGCGGCGTGCCGTCGAAGCGGGCCAGCGCCCACTCGTCCTTGGGGAAGTGCGCCGGCACCCAGTCCACGATGACGCCGATCCCGGCCTGGTGGGCGCGGTCGATCAGGTAGCGCAGGTCGTCCGGGCTGCCGAACCTGGACGTGGGCGCGTAGTAGGAGGTGACCTGGTAGCCCCAGGAGCCGCCGAAGGGATGCTCGGCCAGCGGCATGAACTCGATGTGGGTGAAACCAGCGGAGACGACGTAGTCGACCAGCTCGTCGGCGAGCTCGCGGTAGGACAGGCCCTGCCGCCACGAGCCGGCGTGCACCTCGTAGACGCTGATCGGACGCTGGTGCCAGCCGGCCTCGGCCCGCTGGCTGAGCCAGGCGTCGTCCTGCCACTCGTAGGTCGACTCGGTGACGACCGAGGCGTTCAGCGGCGGGACCTCGGTGGCGAAGGCGAGCGGGTCGGACTTCTCCCGCCACGTGCCGTCAGCACCCAGGACGTGGTAGCGGTACCGGGTGCCCACCTGGGCGCCGGGGATGAAGATCTCCCACACGCCGGAGGACCCGAGGTGCCGCATCGGGTAGGCGCGGGCCTGCCAGTAGTCGAAGTCGCCGGTCACCTTGACGCCGCGGGCACTGGGCGCCCAGACGGCGAAGGAGACGCCCTCGACCGTGCCGCGGGGCGTCTCGTAGCGCCGGATGTGCGCGCCCAGCACCTCCCACAGCCGCTCGTGCCGGCCCTCGCGGATGAGGTGCTCGTCCAGCGGACCGAGCGTCGGCAGCCAGCGGAACGGGTCGTCGACGGTGTGGGTGGTGCTTCCGCCCTCGCCGTCGCCGTAGACGACCTCGATGCGGTAGTCGCCCGGCTGGCGCGGGAAGCTGGCCTCGTAGATCCCGCCGTCGTGCAACCGGGTGGCGTCGTAGCGGGTGCCGTCCTCGTCGAGGACGGCCACGGCGACGGCGTCGGGGCGCAGCGTGCGCACCACCCACTCCTCGCCGGTCCGGTGCGCGCCGAGCACCCCGTGCGGGTCGCGGGACCAGCCCTCGACGATCGCCCGCAGGTCCTCCTCGCCGACCTCCCGGACCTCGGTCCCGGCCGTCAGGCCACCAGCCTGCTCGCCGGTGTCCGGAGCGCCCGACGCGGTGTCGGCCGGGACGGGCGCCACCGGAGCCGCCGGCTCGGCGGAGCCGGCGCCCGAGGCCGGCCGGCTGCCGGCACCCTCGCCGGGCGCCTGCGGGGTGCTCGGCTCGGCCGGGTCGGGGCTGGGCGCCTCCGGCTGGCCGGCCGGCTCACCGCTGGGCGACCCGGGCTCGGCGATCGGCGCCGGGGCCACCACCGGGTTGGCGGTGGTCGGGGCGTCCTCGCTGCCGGGCTCGGGCGTCGCCTCGGTGGCCGTCGGTGCGGCCGCCACCTTCTTGGCCGTCGTCCGCTTGGCTGCGGCGGCCTTCTTCGCCGGTGCCGCCTTCTTGGCCGGCGCGGCCTTCTTCGCCGCCGCCTTCCGGGCCGGTACCGCGCCGCCCCCGGCCGGCTCGGCCGCCGCGGTCTTCTTCGCCGTGGCGCGCTTCGTCGTCTTCTTCGCCGGTTCGGCGTTCACCACGGGGCCGCCGGCGGCTGCCTCGGCCTCGGTCACCTTCTGGTCCACGGCGCGCTGCAGATCGTCCTTGCCGGCCACGGGCTGCTCACCTCGGTCGTCGGTCGTCATCGTCTCGCCGTCCTCGTCCGTCTCGGTGCTCTGGTCCGTCGGTTCGGTGCTCAGTCGCGGCCGGCGAGCCGGGCCAGCGACTGGAGCGGGATCATCAGCCAGTGCGGACGGTTCCTCGCCTCGTAGACGCATTCGTAAACCGCCTTGTCCGCCTCCAACGCCCGAAGGAGTGGTGAATCCCCGCACGGGTCGAGCCCCCTGGCGTGCGAGTAGCCGGCGCAGAAGGCGGCCCGGTTGCGGGCCGCCCACTCCTGGGCGCGGTACTCGCGCTGCGGGTCCTCCGGCTGCTCGACGAGCAGGTGCCGGGCGGCGTAGTCGAAGCTGCGCAGCATCCCGGCCACGTCGCGCAGCGGGCTGTCGAGCTCGCGGCGGGACGCCAGCGGGCGGGCGGGCTCCCCCTCGAAGTCGAGGATGATCCAGCCGGTCGCGGTGCGCAGCACCTGGCCGAGGTGGAGGTCGCCGTGCACCCGCTGGCGGACCACCCGCTCCTCGGTACCGGCGACCGCGGCGTACACCTCCCGGAGGCCGTCGGCGTGCTCCGCCAGCTGAGGCACGACCTCGATCGCCGCGTCGAGCCGCTCGGACATCTGCCGCGAGACGGTGGTGAACCACTCGGCCGCGGCTGCCTCCGTGGGCAGGACCTCCGCCATGTCGGCGTGCACGGATGCCGTGGCCGCGCCCAGCCGCTCGCTGTCGGCCGCGAAGTCGCCGCCCACCTCGTCGGCGTGCAGGTCGCCTTCGGCGTAGAGGTCACGCACGCTCGCGGTGGCCAGCCGCCAGCCGTCGCTGGCGTTGGGCACGAACGTCTGGAGCATGGCCACGGTGGCGGGCTCGGCCCCCGACGGGTCGTCGATCTCCACGTGCCCCAGCAGCGAGGCGATGTGCGGGTTGTCCGCCCGGCGCAGCGCACCGTGGACCTCCACGTCGGGGTTCAGCCCGGGCTCGAGCCGCCGGAACAGCTTGAAGATCGCCTCCTGGCCGTAGACCAGCGAGGTGTTGCTCTGCTCGGTGGAGACGATGTCGCCGGGCAGACCCTCCGGGATGTCGCCTTCGCCGGCGGGGGAGAAGTGCATCGGGCCGACCGACGATCCCTGGGCCAGGTGGATCAGCCAGGGCGCGGTGGCCTCCCGGTCCCGCATCGCGTCGTAGGCGAACGTCTCGTTCCCCTCGCTCGCGACCGCGCCGACGAACGCCGACTCCAGCTCGTCGGCCTGCTGGTCGCGCCAGGACAGCGGCACGAGGTAGGTCTCGCGGACGCCGTCGGTGTACTCGATGTGCACCCGGTGCACGGACAGCACGGGGTTCCCGCGGTCGAGGAAGAAGCCCTCCTCGGTCACGTCGGCCCACTCCCGCCCCTTGCCGCCGAACCACCGCTGCTGCGGGATCCACTCGCGGAACAGCTCGGTCAGTGCGCTCATCGGGGGCCTCCGGACTGGTCGGACGGGGTGTCGTCAGCGGCGCTGACCACCCCGGCGGCCAGCAGGGAGTCGGCGACGGCACTGGACGTGGCGTTGGCCCAGTCCTCGTGCTCGTCGGGAGCCGGCTCGGTGGGCTTGGAGAGCTCGAACCAGTAGAAGCCGTGCCCGGCGAGGGTCAGCATGTACGGCAGGACGCCGATCTGCGGGAACTCCACCCGGCCGGTGAGCTCGATCGGGGTGTAGCCCTCGAACCGCCGCAGGTCCAGCTCCACCGGCTGCGGGAACCGCGACAGGTTGTTCACGCACAGCACCACGTCGTCGCCGAACTCGCGGACGAACGACAGCACCGTCGGGTTGCGGGACCCGATCTCCGCGTAGCTGCCCAGGCCGAAGGTGGGGTGCTGGCCCCGGACCTGGATCATCCGGCGCAGCCACTGCAGCAGCGAGTTGCTGTTGCGCAGCTGCGACTCGACGTTGGTGACCTGGAAGCCGTAGACGGGGTCTCCGTTCAGCGGCAGGTACATCCGCTGCGGGTCGGCGCTGGAGAACCCACCGTTGCGGTCGGGTGTCCACTGCATCGGGGTCCGGACGCCGTCGCGGTCACCGAGCCAGATGTTGTCGCCCATGCCGATCTCGTCGCCGTAGTAGAGGACCGGCGAGCCCGGGAGCGACAGCAGCAGCGCGTTGAACAGCTCCAGGGTGTTGACGTCGTTGTCGAGCAGTGGGGCCAGCCGACGGCGGATGCCGATGTTGGCCTTCATGCGCGGGTCCTTGGCGTACTCGTCCCACATGTAGTCGCGCTCTTCGTCGGTGACCATCTCGAGCGTCAGCTCGTCGTGGTTGCGGAGGAAGACGCCCCACTGGCAGTTGTCCGGGATGTCCGGTGTCTGCGCCATGATCTCCGAGATCGGGAAGCGCTGCTCCCGGCGCACCGCCATGAACAGGCGCGGCATGACCGGGAAGTGGAACGCCATCTGGCACTCGTCACCGTTCTCGCCGAAGTACTCGACGACATCGGCCGGCCACTGGTTGGCCTCGCAGAGCAGCACCGTGTCGGGGTAGTTGGCGTCGACGACTGTGCGCACCTCCTTGAGGAACTCGTGGGTGCGCGGCAGGTTCTCGCAGTTGGTGCCCTCCTCCTCGAAGAGGTAGGGCACGGCGTCGAGCCGGAAGCCGTCGATGCCCAGGTCCAGCCAGAACCGGAGGGCGTCGATGATCGCCTCCCGGACCTTCGGGTTCTCGAAGTTCAGGTCGGGCTGGTGGGAGAAGAACCGGTGCCAGAAGTACTGCTTGCGCACCGGGTCGAACGTCCAGTTCGAGCTCTCGGTGTCGACGAAGATGATCCGCGCGTCGGCGTAGCCGGTGTCGTCGTCGGCCCATACGTAGAAGTCGCCGTAGTCGCCGTCCGGATCGCTCCGGCTGGCCTGGAACCAGGGATGCTGGTCCGAGGTGTGGTTCATGACGAAGTCGATGATCACGCGCATGCCGCGGGCGTGGGCCGCGTCGAGGAACTCGTGGAAGTCCTCGATGTCGCCGAACTCCGGCAGGACGGCGGTGTAGTCGCTGACGTCGTAGCCGCCGTCACGCAGGGGCGAGGCGAAGAACGGCGGCAGCCACAGGCAGTCGACGCCGAGCCACTGCAGGTAGTCCAGCTTGTCGATCATGCCGCGCAGGTCGCCGACGCCGTCGGCGTTGCTGTCGGCGAAGCCGCGCACCAGCACCTCGTAGAAGACCGCGCGCTTGTACCACTCCGGATCGGTCCCGGGCGGCGGGAGCGGGGAGTGGTTGCTGCGGGAGTCGGGGACGGGAACGGTCATCGGGAGTGGGTTCCCCTCTCGGGTCGTGCAGTGGGTGGGACGTTCACGGCCCACCTGCACGGGCCGACGCGAGCGTGCGAGCGGTGGGTGCAGGCGGGGCCTCTGTCAGTCGACCGGCGGGGGGAACTGCACGGTCCGCGGGAAGGTGACCGCGAAGACGTGCGCCGGCTCCCGGTAGGGATCGAGCTCCACGTAGTTGAACTGACCCCAGTCGTAGCGGGCGCCGGTGAGCTCGTCGGTGACCGCGAAGCGCTCGTGCCAGTCCAGTCCGAGCGCGGGCAGGTCCAGCGCCGTCGTCCCGATGTGGGTGTCCCGGCTGGAGAGGTTCACGACGACGAGCACGGCGTCCTGCGACCCGGTATCGGTCTTGGTGAAGCAGAGCAGGTTCGGGTTGTCGACCTGGTGGAACCGCAGCGTGCGCAGCTGCTGCAGCGCCGGGTGCGCCCGCCGGACCTCGTTGAGCCGGCGCAGGTACGGGGCGAGGCTGCGGCCCGACGCCTCGGCGCCGGCCCAGTCCCGGGGACGCAGCTGGTACTTCTCGCTGTCGAGGTACTCCTCGCTGCCCGGTTTCACCGCCACGTGCTCGAACAGCTCGAACCCGGAGTAGACGCCCCACGTCGGGCTCAGCATCGAGGCGAGCACGGCGCGGATCTTGAACATCGGCGGGCCGCCGAACTGCAGCGACTCGTGCAGGATGTCCGGCGTGTTCACGAAGAAGTTCGGCCGCATGTAGTGGCTGTTGGTGGCCAGCTCGCTGCCGTACTCCTCGAGCTCGCCGCGCCCGGTCCGCCAGGTGAAGTACGTGTAGGACTGCGTGAACCCGATCCGGGCCAGCTGGTGCATCATCGCCGGCCGGGTGAACGCCTCGGCGAGGAACAGCACGTCCGGGTCGGTCTTCTTGACCTCCCAGATCAGCCAGTGCCAGAAGTTCAGCGGCTTGGTGTGCGGGTTGTCGACGCGGAAGATCCGCACGCCGGCGTCCATCCACACCCGCACGACCCGCAGCACCTCGGCGTAGAGGCCCTCGGGGTCGTTGTCGAAGTTGATCGGGTAGATGTCCTGGTACTTCTTCGGCGGGTTCTCCGCGTAGGCGATCGTGCCGTCGGGCTTGGTGGTGAACCACTCCGGGTGCTCGCGGACCCACGGGTGGTCGGGCGCCGCCTGCAGCGCCAGGTCGAGGGCGACCTCCATGCCGAGGTCGCGGGTGCGCTGCACGAACGCACGGAAGTCGTCCATCGTGCCGAGCTGCGGGTGCACGGCGTCGTGCCCGCCCTCGGCGCTGCCGATGGCCCAGGGTGACCCGACCTCGTCCGGCCCGATGTCGTGCGGGTTGCCGCCGGGGAACTGCGGGGAGTTCGGGCCCTTGCGGTTGACCGTGCCGATCGGGTGGATCGGCGGCAGGTAGACGACGTCGAAGCCCATGTCGGCGATCGCGGGCAGCCGGTCACCGGCGGTGGTGAGCGTCCCGTGCGTCGACACACCGCCGACGACGGGGCCCTCCGAGCGGGGGAAGAACTCGTACCAGGAGCCGTAGAGCGCTTCGCGCCGGTCGACGAACACCTCGTACCGCGGCGACCGGGTGACCAGCTCGCGCACCGGGTGGTCGTGGAGGTAGCGCTGGAGACCCGCCGCGAGCGCCGGCGCGATGCGGACGGTGAGCTCCTGGGAGGAGTCGCGCAGGGCCGCGGCGGCCGCGGCGGCGCGGTTCCGCCACTCGCCGTCGGCCTCGGCGGCGACCCGGTCGAGCAGCCGGGCGCCCTCCTCGAGGTCGTTGGCGAGCTCGTCGGGCCCCTGGCCTGCCTCGACCTTCACCTCGACGGCGTGCTTCCACGTGGCCAGCGGGTCGCTCCACGCCTCGATGCCGAACGACCACCGCCCCTCCCGGTCCGGGACGACGCCGGCGATCCAGCGGTCGGGTTCCGGGGGGAGCTTCGCCATGCGCACGAAGGGCGCGGGCGAGCCGTCCTCGCCGGGGGCGGTCCAGACCACGTTCGCCGCGACGGCGTCGTGGCCCTCGCGGAAGACGGTGGCGGTGATCGGCAGGTGTTCCCCGACGACCGCGCGGGCCGAGAAGGACCCGCAGGACACGACGGGGGCGACATCGGTGATGCCGAGGCGGAGGTCAGCGCGGCCATTCATCCCGGCCACGCTATCGAGGTGCCGCCCCACCAGCATCTCGGCGGTTGATCTGCCCCTCCTGTCTCACCCGTCGGAGCTGCCGGAGACGCCGGGGACGGCTTCCCGAGAGATCCCTCGAGAAGCCTCCCGGTGTCGCCGGGACTCGTTAGTCTCGTCCGGTGCGTGCTCTCCGTCGGTTCACCGTCCGTGCAGCTCTTCCCGAGCCGCTCCTGCCGCTGTCCCAGTTGGTGATGAACCTCCGCTGGTCGTGGCACGCGGAGACCCGGGACCTGTTCGAGACCCTCGACCCCGATCTGTGGCAGAGCTGCGGCGGGGATCCGGTGCGCGCTCTCGGCGAGGTGTCGGCCGAACGGCTGGCGGCGCTGGCCGGCGACCGGCGCTTCGTCCGCCGGCTGACCGACGCGGTCGACGACCTGGAGGAGTACCTCGCGACCCCGCGCTGGTACCAGTCGCTGGGGGCCGAGGCGCCCGCGACGATCGCCTACTTCTCGGCGGAATTCGGCATCACCGAGGTGCTCCCGCAGTACTCCGGTGGGCTCGGCATCCTGGCGGGTGACCACCTCAAGGCGGCCTCCGACCTCGGCGTCCCGCTGATCGGTGTGGGGCTGCTCTACCGGGCCGGCTACTTCAGCCAGGGGCTGTCCGCCGACGGCTGGCAGCTGGAGCACTACCCGTCCCTCGACCCGCACGGTCTGCCCATCAAGCTGCTGCGCCACGCCGACGGCTCCGCCGTCGTCATCACCGTCCCGCTGCCCGAGGGGCGCACCCTGCACGCGCACGTCTGGCGGGCCCAGGTCGGCCGGGTCTCGCTGCTGCTGCTCGACAGCGACATCGAGGAGAACGCCCCGGCCGAGCGGCTGGTCACCGACCGCCTCTACGGCGGCGACGAGGACCACCGGCTCCGCCAGGAGATGCTGCTGGGCATCGGTGGCGTGCGGGCGCTCCGGGCGTACTGCTCGGCCACCGGCACCGCGCAGCCGGAGGTGTTCCACGCCAACGAGGGCCACGCCGGCTTCCAGGGCGTCGAGCGCATCCGCGAGCTCACCGAGGCCCACGGGCTCACCTTCGCCGAGGCCCTGCAGGCCGTCCGCGCGGGCACCGTGTTCACCACGCACACGCCGGTGCCCGCCGGCATCGACCGGTTCCCGAAGGCGCTCATCGAGCGCTACTTCGCCGGGTTCGGTGTGCCGATGGACCAGCTCCTCCCGCTGGGTGCCGAGGAGGACCCGTCGAAGTTCAACATGGCGCACATGGGGCTGCGCCTGGGGCAGCGCGCCAACGGAGTCAGCGAGCTGCACGGGCACGTCAGCCGGGGGATGTTCCGCGACCTGTGGCCGGGCTTCGACGAGGGCGACGTCCCGATCGGCTCGATCACCAACGGGGTGCACGCGCCGACCTGGACCGCCCGCGAACTGGTCGAGATGGGCACCCAGACCTCGAGCCAGGGTGACTCGGTGTACGTGGACGGCCCGGTGCACTTCGACGGGGTGGACCGGATCCCCGCCGCGGAGCTGTGGGCGACCCGTCGCCAGCTGCGGGCCCGCCTGGTCGACGAGGTCCGCCGCCGCATCCGGGAGACGGCGCTCTCGCGGGGCGCGACCGTGGCCGAGGTCGGCTGGACCGACACCGCCTTCGACCCCGACGTGCTCACCATCGGCTTCGCCCGGCGGGTGCCCTCGTACAAGCGGCTGACCCTCATGCTGCGCGATCCCGAGCGGCTGAAGGCCCTCCTGCTCGATCCGGAGCGTCCGCTGCAGCTGGTCATCGCCGGGAAGAGCCACCCGGCCGACGACGGCGGCAAGAAGCTCATCCAGCAGATGGTCGCGTTCGCCGACGACCCGGAGATCCGCCACCGGATCGCCTTCCTGCCCGGCTACGACATCGGCATGGCCCGTTACCTCTACTGGGGCTGCGACGTCTGGCTGAACAACCCGCTGCGCCCACTGGAGGCCTGCGGCACGTCGGGCATGAAGGCCGCGCTCAACGGCGGGCTGAACCTGTCCATCCGCGACGGCTGGTGGGACGAGTGGTTCGACGGCCAGAACGGCTGGGCGATCCCCACCGCGGACGGTGTCAGCGACCACGACCGGCGGGACGAGGTCGAGGCCCGGGCGATCTACGAGCTGCTGGACAACCAGGTGCTCCCGCGGTTCTACGAGACCGACCGCGACGGGATCCCGGGCCGGTGGGTGGAGATGGTCCGGCACACGCTGCGCGAGACCGGGCCCAAGGTGCTGGCCACCCGGATGGTCCGCGACTACGTGCAGGCTCTCTACGTACCGGCCGCCGGGTCCACCCGCGCCATGGCCACCGACGGCTACGCCCCGGCGCGCACCGAGGCCGCGTGGCGGGCGCACCTGCTGCACCACTGGCACGACGTCCGGGTCGCCCACGTGGAGGCGACCGGAGCCGGCGACACGCCGGAGATCGGGTCGACCGTGGCGCTGCGTGCCGAGGTGGAACTGCCCGGCCTCGAGCCGGCCGACGTGGAGGTGCAGGCGGCCTACGGCCGGGTGGACGACGCCGACGGGCTGCACGAGGTGACGACGGTGCCGATGGCCCACGAGCACAGAGACGGTTCGCGGCACTGGTTCACCGCCACGGTGCCCCTCGAGCGGACCGGTGCCTTCGGCTACACCGTGCGCGTGCTCCCGCACTCGGAGTACCTGGCCGATCCGGCGGAGCTCGGCGTGGTGAGCACTGCCTGACGACAGCCGCGGGAGCATCGGAGCGAGCGCCAGCGAGCGAGGAGCGGGCCGGGGCGCGGAGTCGGGCCTGGACACAGCCTGAGTACGGCTCAGCGGACACTCGGACCACGCCGGTCACAGTGACCTCGTGTGACGTCGCGACACCCCGGCGTGGCGGGAGGCTGCGCCCAGCCAGACCGGCTGGACATCACTAGGCTGGACGCCATGCCCGACCGCTGTGAAGTCCTCCCCGGAGATGCCGTCGTCGCCCGCCGTGGCGGCGGCCTGCTGTGGGTCGACGCTCCCGGTTCGCCCGCCCTGGTGTCGGCTCTCCACGCCTGCCTGGGCGTGGCGGGCCCCGGTGCCGACCGCGTCCTGGCCGCCGTCGGGGCGCAGGTGAGCTCGCTCACCTCCGGCGGCGCCTCCTTCGCCCTCGTCCTGACGACCGACGCCGGTACCGGCGTCGCGCTCTGGGGGGGTAAGGGCCAGCCGGCCGTCGACGGCGTCCCCGTCTCCGGCTCGTCGGTGGACGGGGGCACGCTCGCGTCCGGCTTCTCGCTGGGGCAGTCGCTGTACGTCGGCCCCGGCCAGTCGGCCCCCGGCACCCCGCCGGGCGTGAGCTACGACCTCGTCGAGGGCACCGTGCCGGGGAGCGGCGCCACGCTGCACCTGGCCGGTCCCGCGCCGGTCGGCGCGCCCACGGCCGCAGCGCCGGCGCAGTCGCCGTTCTCGGCCGGCACCGACGCCGGTTTCAGCGCGAGCCGCGGCTCGGCGTCGGCGTCGGCGGCCCGCCCGGAATCCGGCGAGCAGACCGCCTTCTGGCGCCCCGACCCGTCGGACGCCGCGCCCGTCCTGCGCTTCGACGACGGCATGGTCGTCACGATCGACGAGGACCTCGTGCTCGGCCGGCGTCCCGACAACCACGAGATGGTGAGCAGCGGTTCGGCGCGGGCCGTGCCGATCGCCGACACCCAGAACGTCCTCTCCTCGGCGCACGCCGCGCTGACCCGCTCCGGCCGCGAGGTCTCGCTGGTCGACCTGGGCTCGCTCAACGGCACCCACGTCGCCGGCCCCGAGGCCACCGAGTGGACCCAGTTGGAGCCGGGGGTGGCCCACCCGCTCTCCGACGGCGACCGCCTGCTGCTGGGCTGGACGGTCATCACCTTCGAGCAGCCGTCGGAGTAGGCAGGCGCCCCGGGCGGGCCGTCCGAGTGCGACGAAGTCGTGGCCGTCGAGCGCTGATGGCCACGACTTCGTCGCACTCGCGTCAGGGGCGGCGTTCGATGCGCAGCAGCCAGACGCAGCGGCCGGGGACGTCGACCGGCCCCGGCGCGAGGAACGCCGGCGCCGGGGGAGCACCCCTCGGGTACTCGGTGGAGAGCACCAGCCCGTAGCCGTCGGCCCAGGGCGGCCCGGGCAGCGTCACGGTCACCGGCTCGGGCCCGGCGTGCAGCTGCAGCAGGTAGGAGTCGTCCAGCACCGGGTGGCCGTGCTCGTCGCGGTGCCGGATGCCGCGGCCGTCCAGGTACATGCCGACGGTCTGCAGCCCGGTGTCGAACCAGTCGGCGGTGGTGAGCTGGCCGCCGGCGGGGGCGAACCACGCCAGGTCGCGGGTGCCCCCGGTCCCGGGCAGTTCGTGGCCCTCGAAGAACGCCTCCTGCCGCAGCACCGGGGCGCCGCGGCGCAGCCGCACGAGCCGGGTGACGAAGGCCCTCATGTCCTCGTCCACGTGCTCCCAGTCCAGCCACGAGAGCTCGTTGTCCTGGCAGTAGGCGTTGTTGTTGCCGCGCTGGGTCCGGCCGAGCTCGTCGCCGGCCGTGAGCATCGGGACCCCGGTGGACAGCAGGAGCGTCGTCAGCAGGTTGCGGACCTGCCGGGCCCGCAGCGCCAGCACGTCCGGGTCGGAGGTCTCGCCCTCGACGCCGCAGTTCCAGTTCCGGTTGTGGCTCTCGCCGTCCCGGTTGTCCTCGCCGTTGGCCTCGTTGCGCTTCTGCTCGTAGGTGACCAGGTCGGCGAGCGGGAAGCCGTCGTGCGCGGTGACGAAGTTGATGGAGGCGAACGGGCGGCGGCCGTCGGAGCGGTAGAGATCGGACGACCCGGTCAGCCGGTACGCCAGGTCCCGGACGCCCACGTGCGCACCGGACCAGACGTCGCGCACCGTGTCGCGGTACTTGCCGTTCCACTCCGTCCACGGTGGCGGGAAGTTGCCCACCTGGTAGCCGCCCGGGCCGACGTCCCACGGCTCGGCGATGAGCTTCACCTGGCTGACCACCGGGTCCTGGTGCACGACGTCGAAGAAGGCCGAGAGCCGGTCGACGTCGTGCATCGAGCGGGCCAGCGCCGAGGCGAGGTCGAACCGGAAGCCGTCGACGTGCATCTCGGTGACCCAGTAGCGCAGCGAGTCCATGAGCAGGCCGAGCACCGCCGGCCGGCGCACGTCGAGGGTGTTCCCGCAGCCGGTGTAGTCGGTGTACCGGGCCGGGTTGGCACCGTCGAGGCGGTAGTAGCCGGGGTTGTCGATGCCCTTGAACGACAACGTCGGCCCGGTGTGGTCGCCCTCGGCGGTGTGGTTGTAGACGACGTCGAGGAGCACCTCGATGCCGGCGGCGTGCAGCTCCTTCACCATCGTCTTGAACTCGGTGACCTGGCCGCCACCGCTGCCGGAGGCGCTGTAGGCGGCGTGCGGGGCGAAGTAGCCGAGGGTGTTGTAGCCCCAGTAGTTGGTCAGGCCGCGGCGCAGCAGGTGCGGCTCGCTGACGAAGTGGTGGACGGGCAGCAGTTCCACCGCGGTGACCCCGAGTGCCAGCAGGTGTTCGACGAACGCCGGGTGCGCCAGCCCCGCGTACGTCCCGCGCAGGTGCGGCGGTACGCCGGGGTGCGCGGCGGTGGCGCCCTTGACGTGCACCTCGTAGATGACGGTGTCCGACCAGGAACGGCGCGGGGGCCGGTCGCCGTCCCACGGGAACGGGTCGTGGACCACCACGCCGCGCGGGACGGAGGGTGCGGAGTCCCGGGGGTCGGGCACCGCGGAGTCCACGCCGTCGGCGGGGTGGCCGAACAGGGCCGGGTCCAGCCGCAGCTCGCCGTCGACGGCGCGGGCGTAGGGGTCCAGCAGCAGCTTGGCCGGGTTGTACCGCAGGCCGGACCGCGGGTCGTAGCCGCCGTGCACGCGGTACCCGTAGCGCTGGCCGGGCCCGACGCCGGGCAGCCGGCCGTGCCACACCTGGTGGGTGGTCTCCTCCAGCCGGTGACGCTGCTCGGTGCCGTCGGGGGCGAACAGGCACAGGTCGACGGCGGAGGCGCCGGCCGACCACAGCGCGAAGTTCGTCCCGCGGCCGTCCCAGGAGGCGCCGAGGGGGGTGGGCGTGCCGGGAAGCACCCCGGGGACCAGGGATCCGGCAGCGGGGGAGTCGGTCACCTGCGTGATCGTGCCAACTCCGGGCCCGGAGCGGGCGCACCGACGGCGGGGAAGGTTGGTTGGATGGGGGACGTGTCGAACCCTGGCGCCCCGGAGGGCGCGGTCGTACGGATGACCGGTGTCGACGTCGTCCGCGGGCAGGACCACCTGCTGCGCGGCGTCGACTGGAGCGTCGAGGCCGACCACCGGTGGGTGGTGCTCGGGCCCAACGGGGCGGGGAAGACGACGCTGCTGCAGCTGGCCGCGGCGCTGATGCACCCGACCCGCGGCGAGGTCCGGCTGCTGGGGGAGACCCTGGGCGCGGTCGACGTCTTCGAGCTGCGCCCGCGGATCGGCCTCACCAGTGCGTCGCTGGCCCAGCGCATCAGCGGCGCCGAGCGCACCGGCGACGTCGTCGTCTCGGCGGGCTACGCCGTCGTGGGACGGTGGCGGGAGCGGTACGACGTCCACGACCTCACCCGCGCCGGGCTGCTCATGCAGCAGTGGGGCGTCGCGCAGTACGCGCACCGCCCCTTCGGCACGCTGAGCGAGGGCGAGCGCAAGCGCACCCAGATCGCCCGGGCGCTCATGCCGGACCCGGAGCTGCTGCTGCTCGACGAACCCGGTGCGGGACTGGACCTCGCCGGGCGGGAGGACCTCGTCGGCCGGCTCACCGACCTCGCCAAGTACCACTACGCGCCGGCGCAGGTGCTGGTCACCCACCACGTCGAGGAGATCCCGCCCGGGTACACCCACGCCCTGCTGCTGCGCGACGGCGAGGTGGTGGCCGCCGGCGCCGCCGACGACGTGCTCACCGCCGCGACGCTCTCGGACACCTTCGGGCTCCCGCTGTCGCTCGCCCGCACCGACGGCCGGTTCACCGCCCGCCGCGCGACCTGACAGGCCCCGTCCAGGGGCGGGGTGGACGGGGTCCCTTCTAGGGTGCTTTCGACGACGTCGTCCGCACCTGGAGGTACCGCACATGGCCGAGCCCGAGTTCGTGACGCTGCAGGTCGAGAACGGAGTCGGCACCATCCGCCTCGATCGGCCGAAGATGAACGCGATCGACGAGCAGCTGCACCTGGAGGTGCGTGCCGCGGCGGTCGAGGCCGGCGAGCGGACCGACGTGCGCGCCGTGGTGATCTACGGCGGCGAGCGGGTGTTCGCCGCCGGCGCCGACATCAAGGCGATGTCGCAGCTCGACGCCGCCGGCATGACCGCCTGGGGCAAGGAGCTGCAGGACTCGTTCCGGGCCGTGGCCGGCATCCCGAAGCCGGTCGTCGCCGCGGTCACCGGCTACGCCCTCGGCGGCGGTTACGAGCTGGCGCTGTGCGCCGACTTCCGGGTGCTCGGCGCGTCGGCGAAGGTCGGCCAGCCGGAGATCCTGCTCGGTGTGATCCCGGGGGCCGGCGGGAGCCAGCGGCTGGCCCGCCTGGTCGGCCCGGCCCGGGCGAAGGACCTGGTCTTCACCGGCCGGCACGTCGGTGCCGAGGAGGCGCTGGACATGGGGCTGGCCGACGCCGTGGTCCCCGACGCCGAGGTGTACGAGACGGCTGTGGCCATGGCGCGCAAGCTCGCCGCCGGCCCGCCGCTGGCGCTGGCCGCGGCCAAGCGGGCGATCGACGAGGGGCTCGACCTCCCGCTCGACGAGGGCCTGGACCTGGAGAGCCGGCTGTTCGCCGAGCTGTTCGACACCGAGGACCAGGCCGCCGGCATGCGATCGTTCCTGGAGAGCGGCCCGGGCAAGGCGACCTTCACCGGGCGATGAGCGCCGACCGGTCCGTCGTCGACCGGTCCGATCCCGCAGGCCGGGCCTGGGTCGACCGGGCCGTCGCCGCGGTCGAGGCCGACGCCCGGCGCAGCGCCGACACCCACCTGCTGGTCTACCCGCTGCCGCCGGAGTGGGGCGTCGACCTCTACCTCAAGGACGAGTCCACGCACCCCACCGGCAGCCTCAAGCACCGGCTGGCGCGGTCGCTGTTCCTCTACGGGCTGTGCTCCGGGCAGATCACCGAGGGCAGCACGGTCGTCGAGGCATCGAGCGGATCGACGGCGGTCAGCGAGGCGTACTTCGCGCGGATGCTCGGCCTGCCGTTCGTCGTCGTCATGCCCCGGTCCACCAGCCCGGAGAAGATCGCGCTCATCGAGTTCCACGGCGGGCGCTGCCACTTCGTCGACCGTCCGCCGGACATGTACGAGGAGGCCCGGCGGCTGGCCGCCGAGTGCGGTGGCCACTACCTCGACCAGTTCACCTACGCCGAGCGGGCCACCGACTGGCGGGGCAACAACAACATCGCCGAGTCGATCTTCGAGCAGCTCGCCGCCGAGCGGCACCCGGTCCCCGAATGGGTCGTCGTGGGCGCCGGCACGGGAGGCACGAGCGCCACCATCGGCCGGTACATCCGCTACCGCCGCCACCCCACCCGGCTGGCCGTCGTCGACCCGGAGAACTCCGCCTTCCTGCCCGGTTACGCGGCCGGTGACCCCGGGTGGACCACCGGGACCCCGTCGCGGATCGAGGGCATCGGCCGGCCACGGGTCGAGCCCTCGTTCGTGCCGACGATCGTCGACCGGATGATCGGCGTGCCGGACGCCGCCTCGCTGGCGGCCATGCGGCACCTGGAGCGGATGACCGGGCGCCGGGCGGGCGGGTCCACGGGCACCAACCTGTGGGGGGCCTTCGGGTTGGTCGCCGAGATGGTGGCGGCCGGCCGCCGGGGCAGCGTGGTCACCCTGCTGTGCGACGGCGGCGAGCGGTACGCGCACACCTACTACTCCGACGACTGGGTGGCCGCGCAGGGCCTGGACCTCGGGCCGCACACCGGGACCCTCCGGCGCTTCGCCGCGACGGGGGAGTGGGCGGTGTCACCGGGCGCGTCGGCGTGATGTGCCTCACCGGCCCCTCGTCCCGCGTCGGCGTTACCGCCCAGTAGCCTCCATGATCGGAGCCAGGCGGGCCCGCGTGCCCGCATCCTGAACGCGTCCTGAGGAAGGTTCAGCGCGATGAACATCGTCGTTCTTGTCAAGCAGGTCCCGGACTCGGGAAGTGAGCGCAAGCTGGACCCGGCCGACAACACCGTCGCCCGTGCGTCCGCCGACAACGTCATCAACGAGATGGACGAGTACGCCATCGAGGAGGCGCTCACCATCAAGGAGGCGCAGGGCGGTGAGGTCACCGTGCTGACCGTCGGCCCCGACTCCGCCACCGACGCCATCCGCAAGGCGCTGTCCATGGGCGCCGACAAGGCCGTGCACGTCGTCGACGACGCCATCCACGGCTCGTGCGCGGTGCAGACCTCGGCGGTCATCGCCGCGGCGCTGGGCCAGCTGGAGTACGACCTCGTGCTCTGCGGCGCGGAGGCCACCGACGCGCAGCTGTCGGTCATGCCCGCCCTGCTCGCCGAGCGTCTCGGCCTCCCGCAGCTGTCCGGGGCCCGCAAGGTCACCATCGAGGGCGGCACCGCGAAGGTGGAGCGGCAGACCGACGGCGGCTTCTGGGCGCTGGAGGCCCCGCTCCCGGCGATCATCTCGACCTGGGACACCATCAACGAGCCGCGCTACCCCTCGTTCAAGGGGATCATGGCCGCGAAGAAGAAGCCGGTGGAGACCAAGTCGCTGGCCGACCTCGGCGTCGACGCCGGCAGCGTGGGCCTGGCCAGCGCCACCAGCAAGGTGCTCGACTTCGCCGGCCGCCCGCCGAAGGGCGAGGGCGTCAAGGTGACCGACGAGGGCGACGGCGCGCAGAAGTTCGTCGACTTCCTCGCCAGCCAGAAGATCGTCTGAGCCCGGTCCGGATCGAAGGAAGAGAGACAGAATCGTGGCAGAGAGCAATGAGATTCTCGTCCTGGCCGAGCTCAACCCGGCCGGCGGCGGCGTCCGCAAGACCACCCTGGAGGCCCTGACCGCGGCCCGCGCGCTCGGTGAGCCCTCGGCCGTCGTCCTCGGTGCCCCCGGCACCGCCGCCGGTGTCCGCGACCAGCTCGCGGAGTACGGCGCGGCCACGGTGTACGTCGCCGAGTCCGCCGACATCGACGACTACCTGGTGGCCCCCAAGGCCGAGGTGCTGGCGCAGCTGGTGAGCGAGAAGTCGCCCGCCGCCGTCGTCATCCCGTCCTCCCCGGAGGGCAAGGAGATCGCCGCTCGCCTGGCCATCAAGACCGGCAGCGGCTTCCTGACCGACGTCACCGAGATCGCCGCCGACGGCACCGCCACCCAGGTGGCGTTCGCCGGGGCGACGATCGTGCACTCGCAGGTGACGGTCGGCACCCCGATCTACACGCTGCGGGGCAACTCGGTCGCCCCCGAGGCCGCCCCGGCCGCGGGCGCCGAGCAGCCCGTGTCGGTGTCGGTGAGCGACTCGGCCAAGCAGGTCCGGGTCGTCGAGCGCGTCGTGGAGCAGAAGAGCAACCGCCCCGAGCTCACCGAGGCCTCGATCGTGGTCTCCGGTGGTCGCGGTGTCGCGAGCGCCGAGAACTTCTCGGTCATCGAGGGCCTGGCCGACTCCCTCGGCGCGGCCGTCGGCGCCTCGCGGGCTGCGGTCGACTCCGGCTTCTACCCGCACAGCTTCCAGGTCGGGCAGACCGGCAAGACCGTCTCGCCGCAGCTCTACGTGGCCGTCGGCATCTCCGGCGCGATCCAGCACCGCGCCGGCATGCAGACCTCGAAGACCATCGTGGCCATCAACAAGGACCCCGAGGCCCCGATCTTCGAGCTGGCCGACTTCGGTGTCGTCGGCGACCTGAACACGGTCGTGCCGGCCGCCACCGAGCAGATCAACGCCCGGAAGTAAGAGCGCAGCACGGCACCGTCGAGCGCCGATCCCTCCGGGGGTCGGCGCTCGACGCGGCTCAGGCCCCGGGGCCGGGGCGGTGCTCCACCCAGGTGAGCACGGCGCGCACCCGCCGGTCGGTGTCGGGCGACTCGTGCAGCCCGAGCTTGGCGAAGACCGACGCCACGTGCTTGCTCACCGCGGACTCCGAGACGTGCAGGGACGCGGCGATCGCGCCGTTGGTGCGCCCCTCCGCCATGCCCCGCAGGACGTCGACCTCCCGCTGGGAGAGGTCCCGCACCGGTGAGCCGGCGGCCCGCCGGCCCGCGGCCAGGAGGGCGTCGACCACCTGCGGGTCCACCACGGAGCCGCCCGTGTGCACCGCCTCCAGCGCCCGGATCAGCTCCTCCCGGTCGCCGACCCGGTCCTTGAGCAGGTAGGCCAGGCCACCGGTGCCCTGCGCGAACAGCGCGGACGCGTAGGAGGCGTCCGCGTGCTGGGAGAGCACGACCACTCCCACGTCCGGGTGCTCGGCGCGCAGCTGCAGCGCGGCGGTGATCCCGTCGGTGGTGAAGGTCGGGGGCATGCGGATGTCGGTCAGCACGACGTCGGGTCGCAGGTCGCGGACCCGCAGCAGCAGTGCCGGCGCGCTTGCGGCCGTGCCGACCGTCGTGACCTCGTCGCCCTCGTCGAGCAGCCGCCGCATGCCTTCCCGGACCAGGTAGTTGTCGTCGGCGAGGACCAGCCGGAGGCTCACCGCGGCGTCCCGGGGCCGGGGAAGGTCGCACGGACGACGGTGCCCGTGCCGGGGCCGCCGGTCACCGAGAAGGTGCCGCGCAGCGACTCGACCCGGTCCTGCAGGCCGCGCAACCCGCCGCCGGCCGACGTGCCGGCTCCCGGGCCCGGGCCGTCGTCGGCGACGGCGACCTCCAGCCGGTCGTCGGCTCCGGTGATCCGGACGGCGATCCGGCTGCACGGTGCGTGCTTGAGCGCGTTCGTGACGGCCTCGGTGACGACGAAGTACGCGGCCGCCTCCACCGCGGCAGGCCGTCGTGCGACGGCGTCCGCGTCGGTGCACAGCTGCACCGGAGCCGGCAGCGAGCTCAGCCGGCTCTCGATCGCCGGCACCAGCCCGGCGTCCTGGAGCACCGGTGGACGGATGCCCCGGACGAGCTCCCGCAGCTCCGTCATGGCCCCGCGCACCCGCTCGCCGACCTCACCGACCGTGGCCCCGGCCACCTCGGGGTTGCGCTCCACGTGCCGGGCGGCCAGCGCCGTGAGCGACAGCGCCGCGACCAGCTGCTGCTGCACCCCGTCGTGCAGGTCGCGCTCCAGGGCGCGCCGGGCGGCGTCCTCCGCGGTGACCAGCCGCTCCCGCGACTCGACCAGCCGGGCCTCCAGGCCCCGTACCCGCCGGGTGATGCCGACGAGCAGGGCCACGGGGAAGAGCGCCAGCGCCAGCAGGAACACCGGCACGAACACCACCTCCGGCGGGATCGGCGCGCCGGTGACCTCGACGACGACGATCAGCACCAGCAGGGCCGACAGCAGGCCGATGCTGCGCAGTGCCCAGCTCAGCTCGTGGCGCCGTTGCGTGCTGCCGTAGCGCCACCGCAGGAGCAGCAGCGCCACCCCCAGCAGCACCCAGGCCGGTTCGGTGGCGCGGACGACGGCCCCGGCGGCACCGAGGGGGTCCAGGCCGGCCACGGCGAGCGGGTTCTCCCGAGCGGGGGAGTCGGCATCGACCGCGAGCGTCGGCGAGCCCACGAGTTCGAGGACCGGCGCTGCGACGGCGAGGGCGGCCAGCGCCCGGGCGAGCCGGACGTGCCACACCGAGTCGGCGACGCCGTCGGGGAGCCGGGACAGGGTCAGCACGATCGCGGCCACCGCGCCCAGGAAGGTGATCCAGCCGGCCGTGCGCCACAGGGCGAAGCCGACCGGGCCGCCGGCCGCCTCGCGGGCGAGGGACTCGGCGCCGGTGCTCGCGGCCAGCAGCACGCCCGCGGCCAGCAGCGAGCGTGCGGCGGGGTTGCGCGGGGTCAGGCAGACCGCGGCGAGGCCGGACGCCACCCAGGTGACGAGGACGCCACCGATGAGGAGGCCGACGCCGGGCACCGGCCCACTGTGGCAGCCGGCACGGCCTGCCGGGAGGGTGCCGGCTGCCGGAGGGACCTGCAGCCGGCTGCAGCTGACCGGGCAGCCGGCTCCAGTGTCGGGGCCGGTCCCGGCGCCGACGATCGGCGCACCGATCCGCACGGCCCCGGAGGACTCCGCCATGAAGCGTTCGCCATCGCCCGTCCTGCTCCTGCTCGGGGGCGCTTCCTGGACCGCCGGTCAGGCCGTGCTCCCCGACATGGGGACGGACTGGGGACCGCGGCTGGCCGCGGTCGCCGCGGCCCGCCCGGCGCAGTCGCTCTCGGCCGGGCTGTTCGTCGTCGCCGGTGGGCTGCTCGTGACCGCCGCGGTCGTGACCGCGCGCCGGCCGCTGCCCGGCCGGGGGGCCGGGACCGTCCGCACCGGCACGGTCCTGCTGGCCCTGGGCGGGATCTGGCTCGCTGCGGGGCGGGGGGCGTTCAACCTGCAGATGTACCGGTTGAGCGATCCCTCCGTCCCGGCGGCGCCGGCGGCCGACGTGCTGGCGGCCGACGTCGGCCCGGGCTTCGTCCCGCTGGTCCTCGCGCTGCCCGCCCTGCTGGTGGCGCCCGTGGTGCTGGCGGTCGGTGCCTGGCGGAGCGGGGCCGCCGGCCGGCTGCCGGCGCTCGCGCTGGCCACCTGGGTGCTCGGCATCGGCGGGTTCATGGCCAGCGAGTTCACCGTCAAGGCCGGTGAGGTGGCGGGCCTCCTCGTGGCCTCGACCGCCCTGGGGCTGGTCGCCGTCGCCGTCTCGCGCGCGGCGGCACCGGGTGCCGGGGCGGCCGTCACCCCGCTCGCCGCTCCTGGGCAGGTCCCCGCCGGCCAGGTGTGAGCACCGCCGTCGCCGGCTCCGGGAAGCCGGAGCCGGCGACGGCGGTTGGCGAGGGCGTGGACACCAGTGAGGCGCCGTCGGTCTTCGACCGGGCCCACCGGCTGACCACCGCAGGGCTGCTGATGCTGGTCACCTTCGTGGCCTTCGAGTCGATGGCCGTCGCGACGGCGATGCCCACCGCGGTCGCCGAGCTCGACGGGCTGGCCTGGTACGCGTGGCCGTTCAGCGCCTACCTCGTCGCCTCGGTCGTCGGCATGGTGGTGGGCGGCGACGTGGGCGACCGCCGCGGGCCCCGGGCGGCGCTGCTCGGCGGCGTCGCGATCTTCGCCACCGGGCTGCTCGCCGCCGGCGTGGCCGGATCGATGGCGGTGCTCGTCGCAGCGCGCGCGGTGCAGGGCATCGGTGGCGGCATCATCGCCGTTTCGCTCTACGTCGTCGCCGGGCAGGCCTACGAGGCGCGCCTGCGGCCCCGCCTGTTCGGTGCGATCTCGGCGGCCTGGGTGCTGCCGGCACTGATCGGCCCGGTCGTCGCCGGTCTGCTCACCACCCACCTGACCTGGCGGCTGGTCTTCCTCGGCCTGCTGCCGCTGATCGCGCTCGGGCTGGCGCTGGTGCTGCCCGCGGTGCGCGGGCTGGCGGTCCCCGGGCCGGACGCGGTCGCCGCGCCGGCCCGGCGCTGGTGGGCGCTGCTGGCGGGGGCAGGCATCGTCGCGCTGCAGTACGCCGGCCAGCGGCTTGATCTCCTGGCGGCCGGGCTGGCCGTCGCCGGGCTCGCCGCGCTCGCGCTCGGTCTCCGCGCGCTGCTGCCGGCGGGGACCGCGACCGCGCGCCCCGGGCTGCCGGCCGTCGTGGGTGCCCGCGGGCTGCTCGCCGGCGCGTTCTTCGGCATGGACGCGCTGCTGCCGCTGGCGCTGACCGAGCTGCACGGCTACCCCGCGGCCGCCGCCGGGGTGCCCCTCACCGCGGGAGCGCTCGGCTGGGCGACGGCCTCCCAGCTGCAGGGCCGCCGGCCGGACTGGAGCCGCACGGTGGTGCTCCGCGCCGGCTTCCTGCTGCTGGCCGCCGGGCTGGCCGGCACCGCGCTGATCACGCTGCCCGGGATCGGCGGCTGGCCGGCCTATCTCACCTGGGCGGTCGCCGGCCTCGGCATGGGGCTGGGCATGCCGAGCCTCGGTGTGCTGCTGCTCGACCAGTCGCCCGAGCACCGGCGCGGCGCGGACTCGGCGGCCTTCCAGATCGCCGACGTCACCGGCTCGGCGCTGCTCGTCGGTGTCGTCGGCGTGCTGGTCGCCGCCTCCGTCACCGGTGCGCTGCCCCTGTCGGCGGCGGTGCTGGCCGGGGTGGCGGTGCTCACGCTGGTCGCGGTGGGCGGCGCGGTGGTCGCTCCCCGGGCGGGCGCCCGTCCGGCGCTGACCGGGGACCCCTCGGTCCGCGCGGCTACGCTGAGCGCGTCATGACCTACTCGGAGCCGGTCTACCTCGACCACGCGGCGACCACGCCGATGCTGCCCCAGGTGCTGGCCGCGACGACCGAGCAGCTGGGCCGGGTGGGCAACGCCTCGTCGTTGCACGCCAGCGGCCGGGCCGCCCGCCGGGCGGCCGAGCAGGCCCGCGAGCGGCTGGCCGAGGCGCTGGGCGCCCGGCCGTCGGAGGTGCTGTTCACCGGCGGCGGCACCGAGAGCGACAACCTCGCGGTCAAGGGGCTCTTCTGGGCCCGGCGCGAGGCCGACTCCCGCCGTCGCCGGATCGTGGTCAGCCCCGCCGAGCACCACGCGGTGCTCGACAGCGTCGAGTGGCTGGCCAAGCACGAGGGCGCCGAGGTCACCTGGCTGCACGTGGAGCCCTCCGGGCGCGTGACGCCAGTCTCGCTGGCCGACGCGCTGGGCGACGGCACCGACGTCGCCGTGGCCAGCGTGATGTGGGCCAACAACGAGATCGGCACCGTCAACGACGTCGCCGCGCTGGCGGCCACCGCCCACGACGTCGGGGTGCCGCTGCACACCGACGCCGTGCAGGCGGTGGGTCACGTGCTGGTCGACTTCGGCGCCACCGGGGTGGACGCGCTGACCATGACCGGGCACAAGCTCGGTGGCCCGATGGGCGCCGGCGTCCTGCTGCTGCGCCGGGACGCCGAGTGCACCCCCCTGATGCACGGCGGCGGGCAGGAGCGCGACGTCCGCTCGGGCACGCTGGACGTGGCCGCGATCGTGGGGCTGGCCGTGGCGGCCACCGCGGCCGTCGCGGGCCGGGTGGAGCGTGCCGCGGAGCTGTCGCGCCTGCGCGACCGGCTGGTCGCCGGCGTCGTCGGCCAGGTGCCCGACGTACGGCTCAACGGTGCGCCGCTGGACGACGTGGTGCGGTCGGGGCCCGGCCGGCTGCCCGGCAACGCGCACCTGTCCTTCCCGGGGGCGGAGGGCGACGCGCTGCTGATGCTGCTCGACGCCCGGGGCATCGAGTGCTCGACGGGGTCGGCGTGCAGCGCCGGGGTGGCCCGGCCCAGCCACGTGCTGCTCGCCGTGGGCGCCGATCCCGACCGCGCCCGCAGCTCACTGCGGTTCAGCCTCGGGCACACCAGCACCGACGCCGACGTCGACGCCCTGCTCGACGTGATCGGTCCGGTGGTGGAACGGGCGCGCCGGGCCGGGGGACGGCGATGAGGGGCTGGACATGAGGCTGCTCGCCGCCATGAGCGGGGGAGTGGACTCCGCCGTCGCCGCGGCCCTCGCGGTCGACGCCGGGCACGACGTCACCGGCGTGCACCTGGCGCTGTCACCGGACCGGCAGACCCTGCGCAGCGGTGCCCGGGGCTGCTGCAGCGTGGAGGACGCCCACGACGCCCGCCGGGTCGCCGACGAGCTCGGCATCCCGTTCTACGTCTGGGACCTCGCCGACCGCTTCCGCGAGGACGTCGTCGACGACTTCGTGGCCGAGTACGCCGCCGGGCGCACCCCGAACCCGTGCCTGCGCTGCAACGAGAAGATCAAGTTCACCGCGGTGCTGGACCGGGCCCGGGCTCTCGGGTTCGACGCGGTGGTCACCGGGCACCACGCCCGGTTGGCCGACGGTGAGCTGCGCCGGTCGGTGGACGCGGCCAAGGACCAGTCCTACGTGCTGGGTGTGCTGACCCCCGAGCAGCTCGCCGCGGCGATGTTCCCGCTCGGTGGGATGACCAAGGACCGCGTCCGCGAGATCGCCGCCGGGCGCGGCTTCGCCGTCGCCACCAAGGCCGACTCGCACGACATCTGCTTCATCCCCGATGGCGACACCCGCGGCTTCCTGGCCCGGAAGCTGGGCAGCCGGCCCGGCCCGGTGGTCGATGCGGCCACCGGCGAGACCGTGGGGGAGCACGAGGGCACCTACGGCTTCACGGTCGGCCAGCGCCGCGGGCTCGGGGTGAGCGTCGGCGACCAGCAGCCCCGCTACGTGCTCGGCATCGAGCCGGTGACGCGCACGGTGACCATCGGCACCGCCGACCTCGCGGGAGTCGGCGAGATCTCCACCGCGGCCGCCACCTGGACCGCGGCGGTTCCCGAGCTGCCGTTCCGGGCGCAGGTCCAGCTCCGCGCACACGGGGCGGCGGTGCCTTGCATGGTGACCGCCTCGGGCGGCGGCGGCCTGGTGATCAGGCTCGACGAAGCACAGCGCGGGATCGCCGCGGGACAGTCGGCGGTGCTCTACGCGCCCGACCCGGAGCAGGGTGACCTGGTGCTCGGCCAGGCGACCGTCGAAACGACGCGTGAACGGGAAGAAGCGGTCCGTCCCTGAGTATTGGTTTCGTCCCTCCCGGGGGCTAGCTTTCTTCGCGAGCGGCTTCCCGTGCCCGCCCTCCGGAGCGGGCCGGTGACCAGGCTCCCTCGTCCGTCGGAACCGCCCTGGGGCGGTCGGTGCCCGCCTGTCCTCTGGAGGACTCCTTGCGCAGATCGCGCCTCTCCCTGGCCCTGGCCCTGGTGGTGGCCACGTCGGCCGCCGTGGTCGCCCCGTCCGTGGCGTCGGCGGCGCCGCGCCACGGTCAGCCCCCCGTCGCCGACGTCCCGGTCCAGCTGCTGGCCATGAACGACTTCCACGGCCGCATCTCGACGACGACCAACGGCGACAGCGAGCTCGTCGTCGGCCCGGGCCCCGACGGGCTGCACGGGGACCAGACCCCCGACGACCGGACGGATCCGGTCGACGACGAGACGATCACCGTCGGCGGCGCCGCGAACATCGCCGGCACCGTCGACGCCGCGCAGCAGACGTTCGTCGAGCAGGGCGGCAGCGAGCAGGCCACCTTCTTCGTCGGCGCCGGCGACCTGGTCAGCGCCTCCCCGTACAACTCCAGCGCCTTCAAGGACGAGCCGACCATCGAGGTCCTCGACGCCATGGGGCTGGACGTCTCCTCGGTCGGCAACCACGAGTTCGACCGCGGGACCGAGGAGCTGCGCCGGATCTCCGGTGCCACCGACGGCACGTTCACCGACGACGTCGAGGCGTGCGAGGGCATCGTCCCGGGGGAGACCGGCTGCTTCGGCGAGGGCGAGCACGCCTTCGACGGCGCCGACTTCCCCTTCCTCGCGGCCAACGTGATCTCGAAGGAGACCGGGGAGCCGATGCTGCCCCCGTACCAGGTCATCGAGGTCGGCGGCGGCAAGAAGATCGCGCTGATCGGCGTGGTCACCGACACCACCCCGAGCATCGTCGCGCCCGCCGGCATCACCGACGTCGAGTTCATCGACGAGGCCGAGGCGGTCAACCGTTGGGTCCCGGTGCTGCAGGAGGAGGGCATCGAGGCCATCGGCGTGCTCGTGCACGAGGGCGGCGAGAGCACCGGTGAGGACGCCGAGCTCGCCAACGGCTGCGACTTCCTCAGCGGACCGGTCGTCGACATCAACAACGCGGTCGTCCCCGCCGTCGACCTGATCGTCAGCGCACACAGCCACCAGGCCTACGACTGCCTGCTCACCGACCCGGCCGGCGCGCCGCGGCTGGTCACCCAGGCCGGCTACTACGGCCGGCTGGTCACCGACATCCGGCTCACCCTGGACGGCAGGACCGGCGACGTGGACCGGTACTGCGCCGACTACCGGGCGGTCAACGTGCCGGTGACCCGCGATGCCCCGGACGAGGAGGTCGCCTCGATCGTCGCGTACTGGGAGGAGCGCGGCCTCGAGGAGGGCAGCGTGCCGGTCGGGTCGACCACCGCGGCGATGACCCGTCCCGACCGGAGCACGGAGTCCAGCCTGGGCAACCTGGTCGCCGAGATGCAGTTGCAGGCTGTGCAGGAGGAGCAGTACGGCTCCCCCGTGATCGCGTTCATGAACCCCGGTGGCCTGAGGGCCGACCTGCCGGCCGGCGAGCTCACCTTCGCCGACCTGTTCGCGGTGCAGCCGTTCGGCAACACCGTCAACACCATCACGCTGACCGGTGCCGACATCCGCGCGGTGCTGGAGCAGCAGTTCCAGCTCGACCAGCCGCGCGGCACCGTCCTCGCCCTCGGCACCTCAGAGGGGTTCGCCTACTCCTACGATCTCGCGCAGCCCTACGGCCAGCGGGTCGACCCGGCCACGATCACGCTGGACGGCGTGCTCATCGACCCGGCCGGGAACTACCGGGTGGCCGCGAACTCGTTCCTGATCGCCGGGGGTGACCAGTTCTCCGCCTTCACCAACGGGACCGCCCCGGCGACCGGTCCGCTCGACGTGGACAGCGCGGTCTTCTACTTCGAGCAGAACAGCCCGGTGGCACCGCCGGCGGCCGACCACGGCACGGCCACCACCTTCACGACGCCCCCGGCACCGGCCGAGGGCCTGGGCGGCAGCGGTGAGGAGCCGGCCGAGCCGACAACCGTCGACGGGACTCCCGCGGTCGAGGGTCCGCAGACCCCGGGCCCGGCCTGCGACGCCACCGCGGCGATCAGCGACGACGAGGTGCGCCCCGGCGACGAGGTGACCGTCACGGGCACGAAGTTCTCCCGCGGTGAGAAGGTCTCCGCGACGCTGGGTGACCGCACCGTCGGCTCGGCCCGCGCCGACCGCAACGGAACGGTGGAAATCCGGTTCCGGGTGCCGCGGGACGTGCAGCCCGGGAAGTACGAGGTGGTCCTCACCGGGAAGAGCGGCGAGACGGCGTCGGTCGCTCTCGCCGTCGCCTCCGGCGGGTCGGGTGGCCCCGCTCCGACCCCGACTCCCACGCCCGACACGGTCAAGCAGTTCATCCAGGACCTCGTCGCCAAACTGCTGATCTGGCTGAGCAACCGCTGACCCGGGCGTGACGCGGCCGCGACGGTGGCGGCTACCGTCGCCGTCGTGGCCACTCCGACCGACAGCACCGACCCGAGGCCGGTCCCCATCCTCTGGGGGCCGGCCTCCGGCGTCGGGTCCCTCCCGGGCACCGACCCGGCCGAGGCGCTGCGCACGGTGGTGGGGGAGCTCCCGGACTTCGCCCACCTGCCCGAGCTGCCCGGCCGGGGTGCCGGCGCCGACATGCTCGGCCGCACCGCCGCGCTCCTGGTCGACCTCGCGGTGGACCTGACTTCCGCCGGCTGGCGGCTGGTGCCCCGTTCGGGGGTGGACCACCAGCGGGCGCAGGAGTTCCTGGACCGCGACCTCGATGCGCTGCACGACGTCGCCGCGAGCTGGACCGGCCCCTTCAAGGTCCAGGCCGCGGGCCCCTGGACGCTGGCCGCCGGGCTCGAGCGGACCCGGGGTGACCGGGCCGTCGTCGACGCGGGTGCCCGCCGCGACCTCGGGCAGTCGCTCGCCGAGGGGCTGGCCGCACACGTGCGCGAGGTGCAGGCGCGGGTCCCGGGGGCGCAGGTCGTCGTCCAGCTCGACGAGCCGTCGGTCCCGGCCGTCCTCCAGGGCGGGCTCCCCACGGTCAGCGGCTTCGGCAAGCTCTCGGCCGTCGAGCCGGAGGTGATCGAGCGGGAGCTCGCCGCCGTCATCCGGGCGCTGCCGGCCTCGGTGGTGGTGCACTGCTGCGCCCCGCGCATGCCCCTGGATCTGTTCCGCGCGGCAGGCGCCACCGGTCTCTCCTTCGACCTGGGCCTCGTCCAGGACCTGGACGCCGTCGGCACCGCCGTCGAGGCGGGGGTGCACCTGCTGCTGGGCGTCGTGCCCGGCACCGACGCCCCGCTCGGTGCGCCGAAGGCCACTGCCTCACGGGTGCAGGCGTGGTGGAGCGAGCTCGGCTTCCCGCTCCAGCAGCTGCCGGATGCGGTGACGCTCACCCCCGCGTGCGGGCTGGCCGGCGCGACGCCGGCCTACGCCCGCGCGGCCATGGGGCAGGTACGAGAAGCCGGAAAGTATCTGCGCCCGGAGTGATCGCCCCGACCGGGTGACCGCCGGTCGGCCGTCGTACCCGCCGGATACCGTTCCCGCGTGACCAGCGAGGCCGGACTCGAGGACCCCAGCGTCGACCACCCTCCCGTCGGCGCGCCGACCGACCGGGAAGACCTCACCGAGGTGCCTGACGACGTCCGCACCCGGCACCGCGACCTGTCGGAGGCACTCGACCGGTACGCCTTCGCCTACTACGTCCGCGACGAGCCGCTGGTCAGCGACGGCCAGTACGACGAGCTGATGGGCGAGCTCGAGGCGCTGGAGGCGGCGCACCCGGCGCTGGTCAGCCCCGATTCCCCCAGCCAGAAGGTCAACGGCGGCTTCACCGCCACCTTCGCGCCGGTTCAGCACCTCGAGCGGATGCAGAGCCTGGACAACGCGTTCAGCAGCGACGAGCTGTCGGCGTGGGCAGCGCGCGTCGACCGCGAGGGTGCGGCCGGCGCGGGCTACCTGTGCGAGCTGAAGGTCGACGGTGTCGCGGTCGACCTGGTCTACGAGAAGGGGCGTCTGGTCCGGGCCGCCACGCGCGGCGACGGCGTCACGGGCGAGGACGTCACCGCCAACGTCCGCACGATGGCCGACGTCCCGCAGCAGCTGACCGGGGACGACGTCCCGCCGCTGCTCGAGGTGCGCGGCGAGATCTACTTCCCGGTCGAGGCGTTCGCCGAGGTCAATGCCGGGCAGGTGGCCGACGGCAAGCCGCCCTTCGCCAACCCGCGCAATGCCGCCGCGGGTTCACTCCGGCAGAAGGACCCGAAGGTCACCGCGTCACGCCCACTGCGCCTGGTGATGCACGGCCTGGGGGCCCGGACGGGCTTCGAGCCCGACCGGCAGTCGGCGGCCTACGACGGGCTGCGGGCGCTGGGGCTGCCGATCAGCGACCGGTACGAGGTCGTCGACGACCTCGAGGGCGTGTGGGCCTTCATCGAGCGCTACCGCGAGCAGCGGCATTCGGTGGCGCACGAGATCGACGGCGTCGTCGTGAAGGTCGACCAGGTGGCCCTGCAGCGGCGGCTGGGCTCGACGTCCCGCGCCCCGCGCTGGGCGATCGCGTTCAAGTACCCGCCGGAGGAGGCCACCACGAAGCTCCTCGACATCCGGGTCAACGTCGGCCGCACCGGACGGGTGACGCCTTTCGCCCACATGGAGCCGGTCAAGGTCGCCGGCTCGACCGTGCAGCTGGCCACGCTGCACAACGCCAGCGAGGTGAAGCGCAAGGGGGTGCTGATCGGCGACACCGTCGTCATCCGCAAGGCCGGCGACGTCATCCCCGAGGTGCTCGGCCCGGTCGTGGCGGCGCGCGACGGGTCCGAGCGCGAGTTCGTCATGCCCACCCACTGCCCCGAGTGCGGCACCGGGCTGCGCCCGGAGAAGGAGGGCGACGCCGACATCCGCTGCCCGAACGCGCGGTCCTGCCCCGCACAGCTGCGGGAGCGGGTCTTCCACGTGGCCGGCCGCGGCGCCTTCGACATCGAGAACCTCGGGTACGAGGCGGCGATCGCCCTGCTGCAGAGCTCCCTCCTGCAGGGCGAGGGCGACCTCTTCTTCCTCGACCGGGAGCAGCTGCAGCGCTCGGCGTTCTTCACCAGGAAGAACGGCACGCTGTCGGCCAACGGCGCGAAGCTGCTCACCAACCTGCAGACCCGCAAGGACGTCCCGCTGTGGCGGGTGCTGGTCGCCCTGTCGATCCGGCACGTCGGCCCGACGGCGGCCCAGGCGCTGGCCCGCGACTTCCGCTCGCTGGACCGCATCGCCGAGGCCAGCGAGGAGGAGCTCGCGGCCGCGGACGGCGTGGGGCCGACGATCGCCACGTCGATCCGGGACTGGTTCGCCGTCGACTGGCACCGCGACGTCGTCGAGAAGTGGCGGCAGGCCGGCGTCCGCATGGCCGACGAGGGGGACGACGCCGGACCCGGTCCGCTCACCGGCGTGACCGTCGTCGTCACCGGGTCGCTCCGCGACTACAGCCGTGACCAGGCCGTCGCGGCGATCCAGGAACGCGGTGGCAAGGTCACCGGCTCGGTCTCGAAGAATACCGGCTTCGTCGTCGTGGGTGCCGACCCGGGCAGCAAGTACGACAAGGCCGTGCAGGTGAAGGCGCCGATCCTGGACGACGACGGCTTCCGCGTGCTGCTCGAGGAGGGGCCCGATGCGGCACGCGAGGTCGCCACGACCGGCGACGGGAATGAGCCCGGCGGCGGAGATGTACCGACCACGTGACTGTGACGCAGGTCATCGGGGTAGGGGGCCTCGACCAACCACCGAAACAGAAAGAGGTCGCCATGTCGGAGCAGCCCAGCACGCCGAAGGTCCCGCAGCCGGTCACCGATGACAGCATCCGGGTGCGCCAGCTGTCGCACTACCAGTTCAGCTGGACCGCCCAGGAGCCCGGCGAGTCCGGGGTGTGGACGCTGCAGCTGGTCCTCGACCAAGGTGCCTGGGAAGAGGTGGTCACCCTCGACGAGGATGACGCCGATGTGCTGCAGGACCTCCTCCGGCACAGCGATGACGTCCACTACGACGTAGGTCGCCGGGTCCTCATGTTCGGGACCACGCCGGTCGGGAAGTAGGCCCGCTGCCCTAGCGTCGGGTCGGAACCGATCCGGGAGGCGGGCCGGCAGAACCGGTACGAGTGAGCCACGCGTCTCAGGACCATCGTCGTCACCGGGTCGCTCCGATGACTACAGCCGTGACCAGGCCGTCGCAGCGATCCAGGGACGCGGCGGCAAGGTCACCGGTGGCGACGGTCGCAGACGGCAGCGACTCGTGAGGTCTGGAACACCCACTCGGACTCAGAATGGGGGCGGTTCGGTCTGAGCGACCAGGCCGGTGGGGGTGGTGACGGTGAGGGTGCCGGTCGGGTCGAGGTCGTAGGTCCAGCCGGGTGCCTGGTGTTTGCCGCGGTGGTGGCCGGTGCAGAAGCCGGTGAGGTCCTCCGCACTGGTCGGCCCGTCGGGGTAGGGCGTGTTGTGGTCCAGTTCCCCGCCCCGCGGGACGCGGCGGCGGCAGCCGGCGAAGCGGCAGCGGCGGTCGCGGGCGCGCAGGTACCGGTCCAGTGCCGCCCCGGGTCGGTAGCCGTCGGTGGGTGGTGGCGGGCCGAGGCCGGGCCGGCCGGTGAGGTCGTGCTCGCAGGTCTCGGGCCGGCGGGTGCAGGCCGGTCGGCCGCAGTGCGCCCTGCGGCGTAGTTCGCGGGCGTCGGTGAGTGCCAGCAGGGCGCCGGTGAGCTCGTCGACGACCGCGATGCGTGGCCGGTCGACCAGCGTGCCGCCACCGGATCGGTCGAGCAGTTCGGCCAGCGCGGCGCGTTGGGGGGCGGTCGCCGCGACCAACGCTGCCAGGTCCGATCCGGCCGCGTCGATCCGGCCGGCCGGGCTGCGCCGCCAGCTCTCCTCGTCCTCGTGGTCGGCCATCCGCGCCCGGTCGACCGCCCCGGAGGCGCGGTTCATTGCCCGGTCCAGCGCCAGCAGGGCGAGGCTCGCCTCGTCCACGGCCGCATGCGCGGCCGGCCACAGCCCGGCCGGCGCCGGGGCAGGGGCAGGGGCCGGGGCCGGGGTCGGGGCCGGGGCCCCGCAGGGCGCGGACTCCGTGGCCGCCCACCGTTCGTCCTCCCGGGTGGGGACGGCTGCGTGCGCTGCGCCCGGCTCGCCGTCGTCGGCCCGGAGCTGGGCGGCCCCTTCGGACTCCTCGTCCCAGAGCCGCTGCCGTACCTCCGGTGGCGGATCGTCCTCACCGCCCCATCCGCCGGCCAGGGCGCGGGCCTCCAGCTCCGCCCACCACCGCTCGTCGGCGTCGCGCAGCCAGTCCGGCCAGGTCTCCGGCGGCGACGTCTCGACCTCCCACTGCGCGAGCAGGTGGCCGGGGACCAGGCCCTCGCCGGTCGACCCGGCATCCGCCGGGTCTGCTGCCGGGACCGCCAGCAGACCGAGGCCGCGCGCCAGTGCCCGGACCATCTCGGCCGGCACCGGCTCACCGCCGATCTCGCCGGGTTCCTCGCCACCGGCCAGGGTCCGCACCCCGGCCACGACGGTGAGCTGTGCCTGTACCGGCGGCAGCTGGCTCTCACCCGGGCGCAGCACCAGGTCGAGCAGCACGTCGGCCATCTTCTGCCCCCGGGTGCGGCGGTCCTCGGGGTCGTCGAGGGCGTCGGCGTACCGGCCCAGCACGTCGACCACCGCCTGCGCCTCGGACTGGGTGAGCAGTGCCGTCAACGCCGCCATGCCGGACCGGCGGTCCGGCCGTGCCCACACCCCGCGCTCCCTGAGCGCCGCCAGCAGCTCGTTCGCGTCCTGCCGAGGGTCGCGGCCCAGACCCATCCGACGCAGCTTTCCACCGAGCTGCGCCGGGGTGGTGATCTGCCGCTTGCCGGCCCGCTCGGCCACCCAGGCGAGCACGTCCCGCTCGAGGTCGGCCCGCTTCTGCTCGTCGGTGACCGGCGCGACCCGCTCCAGCAGCGCCCACAGATGCCGGTCGTGCAGCAGCCCGGACTCCATCGCATCCACGGTCCCGGGCAGCTTGTGCACCAGGGTGAGTGATCGCTCCAGCAATTGCCCGGCGCCCTGCCTGCTCAGCCCGAGGGCGATCGACAGCTCCTGGGCTGTCCACTCCGACACATCAGCCAGCACCGCGGGCCGGGCGGCCCGCCGCGCCGCGCTCATCGCACCCGGCTCACCGGGCTGCCGGTCCACCGACGCCGGCCGGGACGCCGCGAACTCCGCCACCGCCCGCGCCCGCACCGCCGTCTGCCGGGCGATCTCCCGATCGGCGGCCTGCACCGCGCCCAACGGCCCCGACGCCCAGCCGGCCACAGGCGCACCGGCGGTGCCGGCCGCGAGAGTGGTCTCCTGCTCCATGTGCTCGATCATACGTTCGACCACCGACAGAAACGGGGTCGCGAGCGGAAGGTCGGGCGAGGAGACGCGGGAAACCTCAGGCCGGGGGCAGGGCCTGCACCGTCGCCGCGATCCCGGTCAGGTGCGCCAGGCGGAGCAACTCCGACCGCCGGAAGGCCGGGCCGCCCGACCGGCCGATCACCACGGCGCGAGCGGTGCCGCCGTAGGGGGCGGCCATCATCTCGATGGCCATCTCCTGCCAGCGCTCGGGCAGCCACTCCTCCTCGCTGGGCAGCAGCTGCGGGGTGGTCAGCGGCAGCCACGGCAGGGTCAGCCCCTCGAACGCGGGCGCCGCATCCGACGCCGCGGCGACGTGCCACGTGTCAGCCGCCTCCTCGCACTCCAGCACCACGGCCCAGCCGCTGTGCAGCACCCGGGGCAGCTCGGCGGCCAGCAACGTCGCCGCGCCGCCCGCCTCGTGGGCCAGTGCGTCGAGCAGCTCGAGCTCCCGGTGGGTGTCCAGCGGACCGGCGAAGGGGCGCAGCGACTCGACCTGGACGCCGGGTACGGCCTGCGCCACCGTGATGAGGCTGTCGGGCAGCCGGTCGCCGGGCAGGTCGACGACCACGTCGTCGACGGCGATGCCGTCGCCCCGCTCCAGCACGTCGAGGGAGATGATGTCGATCCCGGCCGCGCCGAGCGCGGTGGCCACCGCGCCGAGGATGCCGGGGCGGTCGGGCAGCACGAGCCGCAGGAGAAAGGACACGGTTCCTCCGGGGAGTCCTCGCCGGTTCGGGCCGATCTCCGTCGATCGCGGTCGGGGAGAGCCTCTCACGCTGACCAGCGGCCGGAGGGGCCCACGTACAGTGTCCCGGTCACGTCCCGGGCCGAGAGCGGGCCGACGGGCACTGCCGAAGTGGAGTTCCACCGCAGCATGAGCACCCCCTCCCCGAAGGGCCACCTGACCCGCGACGAGGTGGCGCACCTGGCCCACCTGTCCCGGCTGGCGGTGAGCGAGGAGGAGCTGGACCTCTTCGCCGGCCAGCTCGCCGCCGTGCTCGACGCCGTCGCGGAGGTGGGCAAGGCCGACGTCACGGACGTCGCGCCCACCACGCACGCGGTTCCGATGACCAACGTCATGCGGCCGGACGTCGCCCGCCCGAGCCTGCCCTGCGACGTCGTCCTCGCCGGCGCCCCCGCTGCGGAGGACGGCCGCTTCCGCGTGCCGCGCATCCTGGGGGAGGAGTCGTGACCATCACCACCACCAGCGCCGCCGACCTCAGCACCGCGCTCCAGGCCGGCGACCTGACCTCCGTCGAGGTCACCGGCGCCTACCTCGACCGCATCGCGGCCGAGGACGGCGAGCTCGGGGCCTACCTGCACGTCGACGCCGACGCCGCGCTGGCCGCCGCGGAGGCCGTCGACGCCGCCCGCGTCGCCGGCCGTGACCTCGGCCCGCTGGCCGGCGTCCCGATGGCGCTCAAGGACGTCGTCGTCACCGAGGGCGTGCCCACCACGAGCGGTTCGAGGATCCTCGAGGGCTGGCGTCCACCGTACGACGCGACCCTCGCCGCGAAGCTCAAGGCCGCGGGCACCGTCCTCCTGGGCAAGACGAACATGGACGAGTTCGCGATGGGCTCGTCGACGGAGAACTCCGCCTACCGGATCACCCGCAACCCCTGGGACCACAGCCGGATCCCCGGCGGGTCCTCGGGTGGGTCGTCGGCCGCCGTCGCCGGGGGGCTCGCGCCGTGGTCGATCGGTACCGACACCGGTGGCTCCATCCGCCAGCCGGCCGCGGTCACCGGGCTGGTCGGTCACAAGCCCACCTACGGCTCGGTGTCCCGCTACGGCCTGATCGCGTTCTCCTCCAGCCTCGACCAGGCCGGGCCGATGACCCGCACGGTCCTCGACGCGGCGCTGCTGCACGAGGCGATCGCCGGGCACGATCCCTACGACTCCACCAGCATCGACAGCCCCGTCCCCGTGCTCGCCGAGGCCGCCCGCCGCGGTGCCGAGGGCGAGCTGGCCGGCCTCACGGTCGGCGTCGTCCGCGAGCTGGGTGGCGAGGGGCACGCCGAGGGCTACGAGCCGGGTGTGCTGGCCCGCTTCCAGGAGGCGGTGGCCCTGCTCGAGAGCATGGGCGCGGAGGTGCGGGAGGTCTCCTGCCCGGCCTTCGACCTGGCGCTGCCCGCCTACTACCTGATCGCGCCCAGCGAGGCCTCGTCCAACCTGGCCCGGTTCGACGGCGTCCGGTACGGGCTCCGGGCGGGCGACGACGGCAGCCGGGACCTCGACGAGGTCATGGCGCTCACCCGTGAGCAGGGCTTCGGCCCGGAGGTGAAGCGGCGGATCATCCTCGGCGCCTACGCGCTCTCCGCGGGCTACTACGACGCCTACTACGGCCAGGCGCAGAAGGTCCGGACGCTGATCACGCGGAACTTCGCCGCGGCCTACGCGGACGTCGACGTGCTGGTCAGCCCCACCATGCCCACGGTCGCCTTCCCGCTGGGCTCCCGGGTCGACGACCCGATCGCCATGTACGCCGCCGACCTCTGCACCCTGCCGGCCAGCCTGGCCGGGGTGCCGGCCATCTCGGTGCCCTGCGGGCTGTCCGAGGGCCTGCCGGTCGGCTTCCAGGTGATGGCGCCGGCGCTGGCCGACGACCGCTGCTACCGGGTGGCCGCCGCGCTGGAGGCCGCCCAGGACGCCGCCCGCGGGCACCGGCTGCTCGACGAGCTGGGCCGCACCGCCCCGGGGAGCGCGGCGTGAACGGCGCCATGAAGGCGGCGTGGGCGCTCACCGCGTTCGTCGTCCTCGCCGGCCTCGTGCTGTGGCTGACCACCGGCCGTGCCATCTTCGCCGTCTTCATCGTCCTCGGCCTGCTGACCGGGGTCGGGGCGTGGCTCACCGGGCGCAGCCAGCCCCCCGGCCGTCCCGGGCGTAAGGAGAACACCCCCTCATGAGCACCGACACCCTGGTCGACTTCGACGAGGTCCTGACCCGCTACGAGCCGGTCGTCGGGCTGGAGACCCACGTCGAGCTGGGCACCGAGTCCAAGATGTTCTGCGGCTGCTCGACCACCTTCGGTGCCGAGCCCAACACCCAGACCTGCCCGGTGTGCCTCGGCCTGCCGGGGTCGCTGCCGGCGGCGAACGCCGCGGCGATCGAGGCGACCATCCGGATCGGGCTGGCGCTGGGCTGCCGGATCGCCACGTGGTCGCGGTTCGCTCGCAAGAACTACTTCTACCCGGACATCCCCAAGGGCTTCCAGACCAGCCAGTACGACGAGCCGCTCTGCACCGCCGGGCACCTCGACGTCGAGGTCGACGGCGAGACCTACCGCGTGGAGATCGAGCGGGTCCACCTGGAGGAGGACACCGGCAAGAACCTGCACGTCGGCGGCTCCACCGGCCGCATCCACGGGGCCGACCACTCGCTGGTCGACTACAACCGGGCCGGTATCCCGCTGGTCGAGATCGTCACCCGCCCCATCCCCGGTGCCGCTGCGAAGGCCCCGGAGGTCGCGCGCGCCTACGTCACCGAGCTGCGGGAGATCCTGCTCGCCCTCGGCGTCTCCGAGGTCCGCATGGAGCAGGGCAACCTGCGCTGCGACGTGAACACCTCGCTGGCGCCGGTCGGGAGCCTGGACTGGGGCACCCGCACCGAGACCAAGAACGTGAACTCGCTGCGCTCGGTGGAGCGGTCGGTGCGTTTCGAGATGCGCCGCCAGGCCGCCGTCCTGGACGCCGGCGAGCGCATCGTGCAGGAGACCCGCCACTTCCACGAGGACACCGGCAGCACCTCGCCCGGGCGGAGCAAGGAGGAGGCCACCGACTACCGGTACTTCCCCGAGCCCGACCTGGTGCCCCTCGCCCCGGACGAGGAGTGGGTGGAGAAGCTGCGCGCCGGGCTGCCCGAGCTGCCCGCCGCCCGCCGGTCCCGGCTCCGCGACGAGTGGGGCATCTCGCCGACCGAGATGGCCTGGCTGGTCAACGCCGGCGCCGTCGAGCTGGTGAGTGACACGGTGGCCGCCGGCGCCTCGCCGGCCGACGCCCGGAAGTGGTGGCTGGGCGAGCTGGCCCGCCGGGCCAACGACGCCGGGACGGACCTGGGCGAGCTGGCCGTCACCCCGGCGCAGGTCGCCGAGTTGATCGGCCTCGTCTCCGCGGGCACCATCAATGACCAGCTGGCCCGGCAGGCGCTCGACGGTGTGCTGGCCGGCGAGGGCGGTCCGGCGCAGGTCGTGGCGTCCCGCGGTCTCGCCGTCATGGGCGAGTCCGACGAGCTGGTGGCCGCCGTCGACGCGGCGATCGAGGGCAACCCCGACGTGGCCGAGAAGGTGCGCGGCGGCAAGGTGCAGGCGATCGGGGCACTGGTCGGTGCGGTCATGAAGACCACCCGCGGCAAGGCCGACGCCGCCACCGTCAAGCGAATGCTGGAGGAACGCCTCACCTGAGTGTGGTCGTTCCCGGCGCGGGGCCCGGAGGGCTCCCGCCGGGAACGACGGGCGCGCTCAGCTCAACAGGGGGCGGCTGCTGTACCGCGAGTCGCCCTGTCGTGGCGAGTGGGGCCCGGAGGGTTCCGCGCAGCCGCGACGCAGCGGCTCCGCTCGTCAGGGGCACGGCACCTGGCCGCGGTGCGGTCCGGAGGACCGCAGTGTCATAGCGGGGACGTGGGCTGGCCGCCGGGGGGCTGGATGCGCAGCACCTTGTCGTCGTCCTCGGCGGGGGTGCCGATGCCGTCCTTGTTCGACGTCGTCACCCAGAGCGCGCCCTGGGTGTCGAGGACGACGCTGCGCAGCCGGCCGTAGCTGCCGCCCAGCACCTCGTCGGAGACGTCCTCCAGCGGTGCGCCGCTCTCGTCGAGCGTGAACACGTGCACCCGCTGCCCGTCGAGCGCGCCGAGGAACACGGTGCCGTTGGCGACGGCGCAGCCGCCCAGCCCGCCCTCCTCCGCGGGGACGTCGAGCAGCGGCGCGCCGTCGCCGCCCTCGGTGACCACGTCGAACTCGTCGGGGCCCTGGCGGGCCTCGTCGGTGGCGTAGATCCGTTCCTCGTCCTGGCACAGGGCGGTGACGTCGCGGTGGCCGCGGCTGAACACCGGGCTGCTCCCCCCGACGGGGCGGCCGAAGACGTCGATCCGCAGCACCTTGCCCGCCAGGGACGCCGGGTCGGCGGCGAGCGCGGGGTTCCCGGCGTCGCCGGTGCCCACGTAGAGATGACCGTCGGCCCCGGTGAGCAGCCCACCGCCGTTGCCGACCTCACCCCGCGGGATCCCGGTGAGCACCGGGTTCGGCGTCCCGCCGATCGGGAAGCGCACCACCCGGTTGTCGGTAGCGGTGGAGACGTAGGCGAACAGCAGCCCGTCCTCGAGGAACGTGGGGGAGAGGGTCAGCCCCAGCAGTCCGCCGTCACCGGTGGTGTCGATCCCCGGCACGGTCATGAGCTCCTTGGCCGGGGACCGGTCGGGGAAGACCTGGAGCAGGCGGCCCGTGTCCCGTTCGCCGACGATCGCCGAGCCGTCGGGGAGCAGCACGACACCGGTGGGCACGCTCAGCCCTGAGGCGACGACGTTCGGGTCGCCCTCCTCCTCGCCCGACCCGGGCTGGGCCGGGTCGACCGGCGCCGGGACGGTGGCCGGTGGCGGCCCGACCTCGGGCGGGGCGCCCTCCGGCAGCGGGCGGAACGGGCCGGCCGGCTCGTAGCCACCGTCCGAGCAGGCGGTCAGCAGCAGCCCGGCGAGCAGAGCGCCGACCACCCGCGGCGCGCGCAGCGCCCTCGTCGGCCTCACCAGCCCAGCGTACGTGCGCCGGACTAGTGCGCCCCCGCCTCGCTGCCGGCGTCGGCCTTCTTCCGGTGCACCGTCGGGTTCATGACCGCCACGATGATCGCGCCGACGACCAGTCCGAGGACGGCGCTGCCCAGCGTGTTGACCAGCCAGCCGATGACGCCGCCGAAGGCCCCGGTGGCGTCGTGCGCCGCTTCCTCCAGGTGGTGCACGAACTCGTAGATCGGGTGGAAGCCCAGTTCGTCACTTCCGACCAGGATGATGTGGCCACCGACCCACAGCATCGCCGCGGTACCGACCACGGTGAGCCCGGCGAGCAGCTTGGGCATCCCCTTCACCAGCCCGCGGCCGAATGCGGCCACGCCCTTCCCGGCGCGCTGGGAGAGGTTCAGCCCGACGTCGTCCATCTTCACGATGACGCCGACGACGCCGTACACCAGGACGGTGATGCCGATCGCGACGACGAGCAGGATGATCGCCCGGGACCAGAACGCCTCGCTGGCCACCTCGTTGAGGCTGATGACCATGATCTCGGCCGACAGGATGAAGTCGGTGCGCACGGCCCCGGACACGATCGTCTTCTCGTCGGGGAGGGCGTCCTCCACCGACGCATGGGACTCGGCATGCCCGCTGACCTTGTGCCAGATCTTCTCCGCGCCCTCGTAGCAGAGGTAGGCGCCACCGAGCATGAGGATCGGGGTCAGCAGCCACGGCAGGAACTGACTGAGCAGCAGGATCGCGGGCAGGATGACCAGCAGCTTGTTGCGCAGCGAGCCGAGGGCGATCTTCCGGATGATCGGCAGCTCCCGCTGGGCCGCGAGGCCGTGCACGTACTGCGGCGTGACCGCGGTGTCGTCGACGACGACGCCGGCGGCCTTCATGCTGGCCCGGCCGGCCGCGGCCCCGATGTCGTCGATCGAGGCCGCGGCGGCGCGTGCCAGCACCGCCACGTCGTCGAGCAGGGCTACGAGTCCACCCGCCACGGGAAGTCCTTCCGGTCGGTGCGCACGTGTGTGCCGTCCCACGAATGGTCGCCTGTCCGGCCGCGCTCCGCGCGGGCGGCCCGGAAGCGGGTGACCTGCGGATGGGGGCGAGTCACTCGCTAGCGTGGCACGGTGACCACCCTGGAGCTTGCGGCGGACGAGACGCTGCACGTGCTGCTGTCCTCCCGCCGTCTGGAGGCGGCGGTGGAGGCGCTGTCGCCCCGGGTGCGGGCGCACCGCTGGAAGCCGGCGGACGGGCTACCCCACGGGGAGGCTGCGCAGGCCCAGGTCTGGGTGCCCTCGACGCGGACCGCGCCGGAGGGTCTGCTCGAGGCGCTGCCCCGGCTGCAGCTGGTCCAGTCGATCAGCGCCGGCGTCGAGGGGTTGGCGGGGCGACTGCCCGAGGGCGTCGTCCTCTGCAACGCCCGCGGCGCGCACACCCCCTCGACCGCCGAGTGGGCGGTGGCCGCCACGCTGGCCGCCCAGCGCGGGCTGCCCTTCTTCGTCCGGGAGCAGGACGCGGAACGCTGGTCGTTCGCCACGCACCGGTCGCTGGTGGGTGCGCGGGTGCTGGTGGTCGGGGCCGGGGACATCGGCCGCGCCATCGGCCGGATGCTGGCCGGGTTCGACGTCGAGCCGATCTATGTCGCCCGCACCGCCCGCGGGGACGTGCGCGGCACCGACGAGCTGCCCGGGCTGCTCCCGCACGCCGACGTCGTGATCCTGATCGTCCCCCTGACGCCGGAGACCGCCGGCATGGTCGACGCCCGCTTCCTGGCTGCGATGCCCGACGGGGCGCTCCTGGTCAACGCCGCTCGCGGGCGGATCGTGGACACCGACGCCCTGGTCACGGAGCTGACCTCGGGTCGGCTGCGGGCGGCGCTCGACGTCACCGACCCCGAGCCGCTGCCCGCCGGGCACCCGCTGTGGCGAGCGCCGGGACTGCTGCTCACCCCGCACGTCGCGGGAGAGGTGCCACGGACGGGCGAGCGTGCGGTCGCGGCCGTCACCGCGCAGATCGGCCGGATCCTGGCCGGGGAACCACTGGTCGACGTGGTGGGCGCCTACTGAGGTAGTGCCGGGATCTCCAGCCGGCCGCCCGACGCCGCGGCCAGGGCGGGGAGGTCCCGTGCCCGGACCACCGGCAGCCGCACCTCCGTCGCCGCGGTGGTCACCAGCCAGAGGTCCCCGCGCTCCCCGATCCGGATGCCGGCGAGCTCGGTCCAGCGCACGGTCCGGGAGCCGAGCACGGCCCGGGCGGTGACCCCGTCGTCGCCGACGTCGGTCCCGCTCCGCAGCACCCAGCAGGCCACGGCCACGGGCACCAGCAGCAGGAGCAGCGTCCACCACGTCACCGCCGCCGTCGGCAGGATGCACAAGGCCAGGACGAGGACCGGGATCAGCGCGCTGCGGGACATCCGGAACCGGACGGGAGAGCTCACGGCCGGCCATCCTCCCACCCGGCTGCGGCAGCGGGTGCGGCCGCAGGCCTACCATCCGGACCCGTGACGATCGGCGAGGACCTCATCCCCGGCAACGAGCCCGCGAGCGCGACGCACAGCCCGCTCAAGCCCCGCAGCCACGAGGTGACCGACGGGATGGCCAAGGCGCCGGCGCGGGCGATGCTCCGTGCGGTGGGCATGGGCGACGACGACTTCGCCAAGCCGCAGATCGGCGTCGCCTCGTCGTGGAACGAGATCACCCCGTGCAACCTCTCGCTGGACCGGCTGGCCAAGCGGGCCAAGGAGGGCGTGCACGCCGCCGGTGGCTTCCCGCTGGAGTTCGGCACCATCTCCGTCTCCGACGGCATCTCCATGGGCCACGAAGGCATGCGGGCCTCGCTGGTGTCCCGCGAGGTGATCGCCGACTCGGTCGAGACCGTCATGTTCGCCGAGCGGCTGGACGGCTCGGTCCTGCTGGCCGGCTGCGACAAGTCGCTCCCGGGCATGCTCATGGCCGCCGCGCGGCTGGACCTGGCGAGCGTCTTCCTCTACTCGGGCTCCACGCTGCCGGGCAAGCTCGGCGACCGGGACCTCACGATCATCGACGTCTTCGAGGGCGTCGGCGCGTGCGCCCGGGGCCTCATCACCCAGGACGAGCTCGACGCGATCGAGAAGGCCGCCTGCCCGGGCATGGGGTCCTGCGGCGGCATGTACACGGCCAACACGATGGCCAGCGTCGCCGAGGCGCTCGGCATGGCGCTGCCGGGCAGCGCCGCCCCGCCCGCCCCCGACAACCGGCGCGACGCGTACGCGATCGCGTCCGGCGAGGCGGTGGTCAACCTGCTCCGCAAGGGCATCACCGCGCGGCAGATCATGACGCGGGAGGCGTTCGAGAACGCGATCACCGTCGTCATGGCCCTGGGCGGTTCGACCAACGCCGTCCTCCACCTGCTCGCCATCGCCCACGAGGCCCAGGTCGAGCTGACCCTCGACGACTTCAACCGGATCGGCGACCGCACCCCGCACCTCGCCGACGTGAAGCCCTTCGGCAAGTACGTCATGACCGACGTCGACCGGGTCGGCGGGGTGCCCGTCGTCCTGCGCGCGCTGCTCGACGCCGGGCTCCTGCACGGCGACACGCTCACCGTCACCGGAAAGACGATGGCCGAGAACCTGGCCGAGATCGCCCCGCCGGACCTCGACGGCACGATCGTGCACGCCATGAACGACCCGATCCACAAGACGGGCGGGCTGAGCATCCTGCGCGGCACGCTGGCCCCCGAGGGGGCGGTCGTGAAGTCCGCCGGCTTCGACGCCGACGTCTTCGAGGGCACCGCGCGGGTGTTCGACGGCGAGCAGGGCGCCATGGACGCCGTCACCGACGGCACGCTGCAGCCCGGCGACGTCGTCGTCATCCGCTACGAGGGCCCGCGCGGCGGCCCGGGGATGCGGGAGATGCTCGCCGTCACCGGCGCGATCAAGGGCGCCGGGCTCGGCAAGGACGTCCTGCTGCTCACCGACGGCCGGTTCTCCGGTGGCACCACGGGACTCTGCATCGGGCACGTCGCCCCCGAGGCGACCGACGGCGGCCCGATCGCCTTCGTGCGCGACGGCGACCGGATCCGGCTGGACCTGACCACCCGGACGCTGGACCTGCTGGTCGACGCCGACGAGCTGGCCAGCCGGGCGGACGGCTGGGCGCCGCTGCCGCCGCGGTACACCACCGGGGTGCTCGGCAAGTACGCGAAGCTCGTCGGCTCGGCCGCGCAGGGCGCCATCTGCGGATGAGCCCCCCTGAGGGGTGAGGTGCCGGCGGCGTGGCCTTGACCGCCGCCTCCCGGCTGCCGACGGGAGGAGCGTGGAGCTCCATGAGCGGTGGTCGCACGGCGGTGCCCTCGAGGGACCGCCGGGCCTTCCGTTCGCGCCACCGCCCCGCGCTGCGGCACCCGCCGTCCCGGCGGCCGCCGCTCCGGCGCGCGAGCTCCGGGAGTCCCTGATCTTCCTGGCCGTGCTGGCGGCGCTCACTCTCGGCGGCGTCGTCCTGCGGGCGGCCCTGGGCGCGACGGCGGAGCCGGTGCTCACCCTGGGCCTCGCCGTCTCGGCGGCTGCGGCCGGCGTGGTCGTCCACCGCCACTCGTCCCGGCTGGACCGGCGCTCGGGCCGGCCGTGGCGGCTCCTGGCGGTGGTCGGTGGGCTGCTGGCGGCCGGCCGGCTGATCGATGGCCTCGGCGCCGCCGTCGGCGACGCGCAGAGCGCGGCCGCCCACGTCCCGCAGGTGCTCGCCGTGCCCCTGGCTCTGGCGGCCTGCCTGCTGCTGCTGCCGTCGCGGGACGGCCGGCGTGCGGGCGTGCGGGAGCTGCTGGACAGCGCGATCGTGGTGGTCGCGGTGGCGTTGCTGGCCGGCCTGGTGCTCTGCGAGGCCGTGGTCGGCAGCCGGGGTCTGTCCGGTTTCCTCCTCGCCATGGGCTATCCCCTCGCGGGAGCGCTGCTGTGCGGCATCGCGCTCATGGTGGTCTCCCGGGCGGCGGCGAACCGCCGCCGCCCGGCCGTGTGGGTGTTGGTGGCGATGGTCGGGGCGTCGGTCGTCGCGGTCGCCGGCGCGCTCGCCCCGGTGCTGGGGGACACGTCGGCCGACCTGCTGACCGGCGTCGCCGGGGCGGTGATGCTGGCGGCGGTGGTCCGTGCCGTCGACACCGATCCCGGGCACCGCCCGCACGGTGGGACGCCCGCCGGGCTGCCGATGTTCGGCCTGGTCGTCAGCCACGTCGCGGCCTACGGCGTGGCCGGCGTCGTGGTGGCGGTGCTGAGCACCGGCCACGCCTTCTGCACCTTCGAGCGGATCGCCATCGCGATGCTCGTGCTCTGCACCTCGCTGCGCAGCCTGCTGTGGGTCCTCGACGGCGGGCGGCTGACCCGCCGGCTGCAGGAGACCGAGGCCTACTTCCGCGCGCTGGCCGCCAGCGCCGAGGACGTCACCGTCGTGCTCGACGCCGGCGGGACGCTGCGCTGGGTCTCCGGTGCCACCCGGAGCCGGCTGGGCTGGACCGACCGGGAGCTGACCGGCCGGCGGCTGACAGACCTGCTCGATCCGGCCGACCACGGGGTGCTGACCGGCGTGGTCACCGGGTCCCGGCGCTCGGCGCACCCCCTTCCCACCACGGTGCGCCTGCGCACCCGCACGGGGGACCTGCGGTACGTGGAACTGGCCGGCTCGGCACGGGCCGGTCTTCCGGACTCGGCCTTGGGCGATGGCCTCGTGCTCCATCTGCGCGACGTGACCGAGCGGCACGTCGCCCAGCGCGAGCTGGAGCGGCTCGCCTACACCGACTACCTCACCGGTCTGCCCAACCGCGCCCGGTTCGTCGCCGCGCTGGAGGAGGCCGGGGCGCGCGCCGCCGACGGCGAGCGGAGCTGCGTGCTGCTGGTCGACCTCGACGGTTTCAAGGCGGTCAACGACGTGGCCGGCCACGACGCCGGTGACCAGCTGCTCGCCCAGGTGGCCGACCAGCTGCGCGCGGGGGCGCGGGAGCAGGACCTGGTGGCCCGGCTGGGCGGCGACGAGTTCGCCCTGCTGGTGCCGGGCGGGCCCGACGAGGCGACCGGTCTGGCCGAGCGGCTGGTCGTCGCCCTGGACCGGTCCTTCCGGGCGCCCACCCTGGGCGACGACGGGGGCGGCCCGCTGTTCGCCGTCTCGGGCAGCATCGGGCTGGCCGAGGTGGGCGGCTCCGGCGACGTGCCGGCCGTCGTCCGCCAGGCTGACCTGGCGCTGCGGGCCGCGAAGGCGGCGGGGAAGCGCTGCGTGCGCTCCTCCGGCGAGGCGATCGACGCCGCGATCGGCCGGCGCACCCGGCTGGCCCGTGATCTGCCGACCGCGCTGGAGCAGGGGCAGCTGCGGGTCCTCTACCAGCCGGTCGTCGGCGTGCACGACCGGCGGGTGCTGGGCCTGGAGGCGCTCGTGCGCTGGGAGCACCCGCTGCTCGGCACGGTGTCGCCTGACGAGTTCATCCACCTCGCGGAGGAGGACGGGCTCATCGTCCCGCTGCAGCGCTGGGTGCTCGAGGTGGCCACGCGCCAGGCCGCCGTGCTGATGGCCGACGGCTGGGACGTCCAGATGGGCGTCAACGTCTCGGTCCGGCACCTGCAGGCCGGCTGCCTGGCTCCGGACGTCGCCGCGGCGCTGGCCGCGGCACATCTGCCACCGGGCAAGCTGATGCTGGAGCTGACCGAGTCGGTGCTGCTCGACGCGGAGGGCGGGCTGGTCAGCGACCTGGAGACCCTGCGCGGCATGGGCGTCGTGCTCTCGCTCGACGACTTCGGCCGCGGGTGGTCGTCGCTGGCCTACCTCGCCCGGCTGCCGGTCCAGGTCCTGAAGATGGACCGCGAGTTCGTGGCAGGGATCGAGACCGGCCCGCGGGGGCGCGCCCTCGTGGCCAGCGTGGTGGAGCTCGGCCGGACGCTCGGCATGGACGTCGTCGCCGAGGGCGTCGAGACCGAGGAGCAGGTCGCCGAGCTGCGGGCGATGGACTGCCGCTATCTCCAGGGCTACCTGTTCGGGCGGCCGATGCCGTTCGCCGACCTGCGGGCGCTGCTGGACACCTTCGACCCGACCGTCCTCGACGGGGGAGCGGCGGATCTGGACTCCGGTGTCCACATGGTGAGACCGGGCAGTTGACGTCCCGCCGTCGTGAGGCGCACAGTGTCTGCGTGCCTCGCACCAGCATGCTCGCCGACGCCCGCACCTGCGGCGTCCTCGTAATCGCGTAGCGCGTCCGGTCACCGACCGACGCGCTGACCCTTCGTGCCCGTGGCACGAGGGGTTTTTTGTTGGCCCTGACCTGCCGCACAGCGAGCACGCCGCCCGTCGCACCAGCCCGTACCACCGCCGCAAGGCACAGGAGATCCGCGCAATGACCAGCACCCAGCACGAGGCCCCGGGCTCCGAGGCCCCCACCCGCGAGGCTGCCGCGGCGCTGACCGGCGTCGAGACCACGGCCCGCTCCCTGGCCGACGCCGCCGCCGAGCCGGCCACCGGCATCACCGGGGCGCAGAGCCTCGTCCGCTCCCTCGAGGCGGTTGGCGTCGACGTGGTCTTCGGCATCCCGGGCGGCGCCATCCTGCCCGCGTACGACCCGCTGTTCGACTCCCACGTGCGGCACGTGCTGGTCCGCCACGAGCAGGGCGCCGGCCACGCGGCCACCGGGTACGCCCAGGCCACCGGCCGGGTGGGCGTCTGCATGGCCACCTCCGGCCCCGGCGCGACCAACCTCGTGACCCCGCTGGCCGACGCCTACATGGACTCGGTCCCGATCGTCGCCATCACCGGCCAGGTCCCCAGCGCCGCCATCGGCACCGACGCCTTCCAGGAGGCGGACATCCGCGGCATCACGATGCCGGTCACCAAGCACAACTTCCTCGTGACCAGCGCTGCGGAGATCCCGCAGCGGATCGCCGAGGCGTTCCACCTGGCCTCCACCGGCCGCCCCGGGCCGGTCCTGGTCGACATCCCCAAGGACGTCCTGCAGGCCACCACCGATTTCGCCTGGCCGCCGCGGATGGACCTGCCCGGCTACAAGCCGACCACCCGCCCGCACGGCAAGCAGGTGCGCGAGGCGGCCACCCTGATCGCCGGTGCCCGCAGGCCGGTGCTCTACGTCGGCGGCGGCGTGCTGAAGGCGGACGCCACCGAGGAGCTGGTCGAGCTCGCCCGCCTGACCGGCGCCCCGGTGGTCACCACCCTCATGGCCCGCGGCGCGTTCCCCGACAGCGACCGCCAGCACCTGGGCATGCCGGGGATGCACGGCACCGTCGCGGCGGTGACCGCCCTGCAGAAGTCCGACGTCATCGTCGCGCTGGGAGCGCGCTTCGACGACCGCGTGACCGGGGAGCTGTCCAGCTTCGCACCGGAGGCCCGAGTCGTGCACGCCGACATCGACCCGGCCGAGATCGGCAAGAACCGCAAGGCCGACGTGCCGATCGTGGGTGACGCCAAGGAGACGATCGCCCAGCTGACCGAGGCGCTCCGTGCCGAGCACGCGGCGGGCCGCACGCCGGACCTCGCGGCCTGGTGGGCACAGCTGGACGACTGGCAGGAGCGCTACCCGCTCGGCTACGACTGGCCGGAGGACGGCGCGCTGTCGCCTCAGTACGTGATCGAGCGGCTGGGCGCGATCGCCGGCCCCGACGCCATCTACACCTCCGGCGTCGGCCAGCACCAGATGTGGGCCGCCCAGTTCATCCGGTACGAGAAGCCGGGCACCTGGCTCAACAGCGGCGGCCTGGGCACCATGGGCTACGCCGTCCCGGCCGCGATGGGCGCCAAGTACGGCTGCCCCGACACGACCGTCTGGGCCATCGACGGCGACGGCTGCTTCCAGATGACCAACCAGGAGCTCGCCACCTGCGCCATCGAGGGGATCCCGGTCAAGGTCGCCGTCATCAACAACGGCAACCTCGGCATGGTCCGGCAGTGGCAGACCCTCTTCTACGAGGGCCGGTACTCGAACACCAAGCTGCAGGAGCGGGGGACCGGCGGAGGTGCCCGGCAGAAGCCGGTGCGCATCCCCGACTTCGTCGCGCTGGCCGAGGCGCTCGGCTGCGTCGGGCTCCGCTGCGAGAGCAAGGACGACGTCGACGCCGTCATCGAGAAGGCCATGGCGATCAACGACGCCCCGGTCGTGATCGACTTCATCGTCGGCTCCGACGCCCAGGTGTGGCCGATGGTCGCCGCGGGCGCCAGCAACGACGCGATCCTGGCCGCGCGCGACGTGCGCCCGGTCTTCGGCGACGGGCAGGTCTAGGACCCCCCCTTCCCCCACCCCTCGCTCCGCTCGCGACGGGCCCCTCGAGGGGGCCGCCACGGTGCCGGTCGATCCGAAAGGTCACCTTCCGCAATGTCACGCCACACGCTGTCGGTCCTCGTCGAGAACAAGTCCGGTGTGCTGGCCCGCGTCTCGGCCCTGTTCAGCCGGCGCGGGTTCAACATCGAGTCGCTGGCCGTCGGGCCCACCGAGAACCCCGACCTCTCGCGCATGACGATCGTCGTCGACGCGGAGAGCCAGCCGCTGGAGCAGATCACCAAGCAGCTGAACAAGCTCATCGAGATCATCAAGATCGTCGAGCTGGACGGCGGCGCCGCCGTCCAGCGCGAGCTGCTCCTGGTGAAGGTGCGCGCCGCCATGGCGGAGCGCACCCAGGTGCTGCAGACCGCGGAGCTCTTCCGCGCCCGGGTCATCGACGTCAACCCCGACACGGTGACGCTCGAGGCCACCGGGACGCCGGACAAGCTGCAGGCCCTCCTGGCGGTGCTCGCGCCGCTCGGCATCAAGGAGATGGCCCAGTCCGGCACCGTGGCCCTGGGCCGGGGACCGCGGGCCATGTCGGGCGCCGGTACCTTGCGCCCGGTCGAGCGCACCGCGTGACCACAGCCCTGGGAGCATCGCAGCGAGGCCGGCGTTCGGCTTCGAGCGAGGAGCGGACCAGGGCGCGGAGTCGCGCCATCGACACCGCTTGATCCCGCAGCCTGAGACTTCGCACAACCAACCGAAGGGAAACGCACACAGCATGGCCGCCGAGATCTTCTACGACGACGACGCCGACCTCTCGATCATCCAGGGGCGCACCGTCGCCGTCCTGGGCTACGGCAGCCAGGGGCACGCGCACGCGCTCTCCCTGCGGGACTCGGGCGTCGACGTCCGAGTCGGCCTGCCGGAGGGCAGCAAGAGCCGGGCCAAGGCCGAGACCGAGGGCCTCCGCGTCGTGACGCCGGCCGAGGCGTCGGCCGAGGCCGACCTGATCATGATCCTGGCGCCCGACCACGTGCAGCGGAACCTGTACAAGGACTCGGTGGAGCCGAACCTGCAGGACGGCGACGCGCTGTTCTTCGGCCACGGCTTCAACATCCGGTTCGGCTACATCCAGCCCCCGGCCGGCGTGGACGTCGCGATGGTCGCCCCCAAGGGCCCCGGCCACCTCGTGCGCCGCGAGTTCGAGAACGGCAAGGGCGTGCCCTGCCTCGTGGCGGTCGAGCAGGACGCCGGCGGTTCGGCGCTCCAGCTGGCGCTGTCCTACGCCGCGGCCATCGGCGGCACCCGCGCCGGCGTCATCCGGACCACCTTCGCCGAGGAGACCGAGACCGACCTGTTCGGTGAGCAGGCCGTCCTCTGCGGTGGCGCGAGCGCGCTGATCACCGCCGGGTTCGAGACCCTGACCGAGGCCGGCTACCAGCCCGAGGTCGCCTACTTCGAGTGCCTCCACGAGCTGAAGCTGATCGTCGACCTCATGTACGAGGGCGGCATCGCCAAGCAGCGCTGGTCGGTGTCGGACACCGCCGAGTACGGCGACTACACCTCCGGCCCGAAGGTCATCGACGCCCGCGTCAAGGAGTCGATGCAGGACGTGCTGGCGGCGATCAAGGACGGCTCCTGGGCCGCGGCGTTCATCGCCGACCAGGACGCCGGCGCGCCCGACTTCAAGGCCAAGCGGGCCGCTGCCGAGGCGCACCCGATCGAGGAGACCGGGCGCAAGCTGCGCGGCCTGATGAGCTGGGTGTCGGCCTCCGACGACTACACCGGGACCGCTGCCCGGAACTGAGGCAGGACGCGAGACGGCCCCCGCTGCGCGAGCAGCGGGGGCCGTCTCGCGTGTGGCCGTCGGTCAGACCGACTGGCCCCGCGAGGCGAAGTACTGCCGGGACTGGCCCGACCGGAGCAGCACCACGATGAGGACCGGCAGGATGAAGCCCAGCAGGCCGGTGACGACGAAGCCCTGGTCCCGGATCAGCCCCCACACCAGGTAGAGCAGCTGGGTGACGATCGAGGCGTAGCTGCCGAGGAGCAGCAGCTTCGGGTCCTGCCCGCGCAGCACCTGGATGCCGCCGATCAGCAGCACGACGGCCGCCGCGAACGACAACAGCGCCAGGATGCCCAGCAGCGCGTCCACCGCGAACAGCGTGCCGAGGGCGAAGAGGCTGAGCAGGCCGCCCAGGGTGCCCAGGCCCCCGATGACGACGCCGATGACCGCGGCGGCGGTCACCTGGGTCGGGCGCTGACCGCTGGGAGCCTGGCCGTAGCCGGCGGGGGCGTTCGGATGGCCGCCGGGCGGGTCCCAGCCCTGGGCCGGCTGGCCGTAGCCCTGGCCGGGCTGGCCGTAGCCCTGGCCGGGCGGGGGACCCCAGCCGGGCTGGCCCTGTGGCGCGCCGCCCTGGGGGTCGTCGGGGTCGGAGCCGTGGGTGGGGCTGGACATCGCAGCGTCCTCCTGGTCGGGGGGGCCGACGTGGCTCCCTGGTGACCGATCGTAGGGATCCTCACGCCGGTACGGGCTCCATGAGCTGACGCGGCCGCAGGTCCCCGCCCCGGATCACCCGGATCAGTGACCGGTGCGGCGGTACCGGTGCGCGGCGAAGTAGTGCGCGGCGGACTTCGTGCTGAGCAGCACGACGATCGCCGCGGCGGCCAGCAGGAACAACAGGTTCCCCACGAGCTCGGCGGCGCCGCTGCCGGCGAGGCTGCCGAGCATGCCCAGCAGGGCGATCGCGACGGCCACGGAGCCGCCGACGAGCAGCAGGACCCGGCTGCGTCCGGTCAGCGCCCAGACCGAGCCCCAGATCATCACCACCGTCCAGGCCAGGGCCAGCAGGCCGACCACCAGCAGGGCGCCACCGACCGCGCCGGCCATCGAGCCGAAACCGGGGACCTCCTGCTCCAGGTCGTCCCCGACGGTGGTGGCCGTCGCCCCCGCGATGATCAGGAACAAGCTGATCAGGGCACCGAAGGCCCCGAAGACGAAGCCGAGCACCGCAGCGGTGATCACCCCACCGGGCTTGGCGGGGGCCGCGGACGTGCCGTAGGCGCCGTAGGGCTGCTGGAAGCCCGCCGGCTGGCCGTACTGCTGGCCGTACTGCTGGGGGTAGGGCTGCTGGCCGTAGGAGACCGGCGTCGTGAACTGCTGCGTGTAGGCGGGGTCGCCGTACTGCCCCTGACCGTGCTCCGGCCGGCCGTACTGGGGCCCGCCGCCGGGACCGGAGGGCTGGGACTCGGAACGACCGTGGTCGTCGGACTGGCTCACTGTTCTCCTCCGTCGGGCGCCGGATGATTCCGGTTCTCCGCCGTCAGGATGTCGGGGCGCCCCCGCCGGAGCAAGGACCTGGGCGGTGGCCCCGCGGGTCCGCCGCCTCCCTAGGCTGTCCACCCGTGACCACGTCCGCGCCCGTCGTCCTGATCGCCGAAGAGCTCGCGCCCAGCGTCCTGGGGGTGCTCGGGACCGGCGTCGAGATCCGGCATGTCGACGGGGCCGACCGGTCGGCACTGCTGCCCGCGCTGGCCGAGGCGGCTGCCGTGATGATCCGCAGCGCGACGCAGATCGACGCCGAGGCGCTCGCCGCGGCCCCGAACCTGAAGGTGGTCGCCCGCGCGGGGATCGGCCTGGACAACGTCGACGTGGCCGCCGCCACCGAGCGCGGCGTCATGGTCGTGAATGCCCCCACCTCCAACATCGTCAGCGCCGCCGAACACGCCGTGGCCCTGCTGCTGGCCGCCGCCCGGCACATCCCGGCCGCCGACGCGTCGCTGCGCGAGGGCCAGTGGAAGCGGTCGGCGTTCACCGGCGTCGAGGTCACCGAGAAGACGGTCGGCGTGGTGGGCCTCGGGCGCATCGGTCAGCTGGTGGCCCAGCGGCTGGCGGCGTTCGACGTCGAGCTGATCGCCTACGACCCGTACATCCAGCCGGGGCGTGCCGCCCAGCTGGGTGTGCGCATGGTGTCGCTCGAGGAGCTGCTCCGGGAGTCGGACTTCCTGACCATCCACCTGCCCAGGACGCCGGAGACCGTCGGCCTCATCGGCGCCGCCGAGCTGGCCACCACGAAGCGGGGGGTGATCGTCGTCAACGCTGCCCGTGGTGGGCTGGTCGACGAGGCGGCGCTGGCCGACGCGCTGCGGTCGGGGCAGGTGGGCGCCGCGGGCATCGACGTCTACGCCACCGAGCCGTGCACCGACAGCCCCCTGTTCGCCCTGCCGAACGCCGTCGTCACCCCGCACCTCGGTGCCTCGACGACGGAGGCCCAGGACAAGGCCGGCGCCGCGGTCGCACGCTCGGTGCGCCTGGCGCTGCTGGGCGAGTTCGTGCCGGACGCGGTGAACGTGCAGGCCGGCGGCGTGGTGGCCGAGGACGTGCGCCCGGGGCTCCCGCTGGCCGAGAAGCTGGGGCGGGTGTTCACCTCCGTCGCCGGCGGCCTGGCGCAGTCGGTCACCGTGGACGTCCGCGGCAAGCTCGCCGAGTTCGACGTCTCGGTGCTCTCCCTGGCCGTGCTCAAGGGCGTCTTCTCCGACGTCGTCGAGGAGCAGGTCACCTACGTCAACGCCCCGCTGCTCGCCGAGCAGCGCGGCCTGGAGATCGCCCTGACCAGCGACCCGGAGAGCCCGACCTACCGGAACTACGTCCGGGTCTGCGGCGCCATGGCCGACGGCACCCAGGTGACCGTCTCCGGCACGCTCTTCGGCAAGAACCAGGTGCCGCGGCTGACCGAGGTGGCCGGCTTCGAGATCGACCTGGCCGCGTCCGGCCACCTGCTGTTCTTCGTCTACGCCGACCGCCCGGGGATCGTCGGCGCGGTCGGGGCGGCGCTGGGCGAGGCCGGGATCAACATCGCCGGCGCCCAGGTCAGCCGGGCCGACGAGGGGGGCGAAGCGCTCATGGCCGTGACCGTGGACAGCCCCGTCGGAGCCGAGCTGCTCGAGGAGATCGCCGGGCTCATCGGGGCGAAGGACGCCCGGGCCGCGGACCTCACGACGCTCTGACCTAGGGTCGCTTCCCATGCGCCTGGCAGTGATCCCTGGAGACGGCATCGGCCCGGAGGTCGTGGCGGAGGGACTGAAGGTCCTCCGCGCGGTCGCCCCCGATCTGGAGACGGCCCCGTACGACCTCGGGGCGGCCCGGTGGCAGCGGACCGGTGAGCTGCTGCCGGACACCGTGCTCGACGAGCTGCGCCAGCACGACGCGATCCTGCTCGGCGCGATCGGCGACCCCGGGGTGCCGCCGGGCATCCTGGAGCGCGGCCTCCTGCTGCGGCTGCGCTTCGAGCTCGACCACCACGTCAACCTGCGCCCGGCCCGGCTCTTCGACGGCGTCCGGAGCCCGCTGGCCGACCCCGGCCCGATCGACATGCTCTGCGTCCGGGAGGGCACCGAGGGCCCCTACGTGGGGAACGGCGGTGTGCTGCGCCGGGACACCCCGCACGAGGTCGCGACCGAGGTCAGCCTCAACACCGCGTTCGGGGTCGAGCGGGTGGTCCGGTACGCCTTCGAGCGGGCCGCCGCCCGTCCGCGCAGGCACCTGACCCTGATCCACAAGACCAACGTCCTCACCCATGCCGGCGGCCTCTGGTCGCGGACCGTCGAGGAGGTCTCGGTCGAGTTCCCCGAGGTCGCCGTCGCCTACCAGCACGTCGACGCCGCCTCGATGTTCTTCATCACCGACCCGGGCCGCTACGACGTCATCGTCACCGACAACCTCTTCGGCGACATCGTCACCGACATCGCCGCCGCGGTGACCGGGGGGATCGGCCTGGCCGCGAGCGGGAACCTCGACGCCTCGGGCACCAATCCGAGCATGTTCGAGCCCGTCCACGGCTCCGCGCCCGACATCGCCGGCCAGGGGATCGCCGACCCGACCGCGACGGTGCTGTCGGTCGCGCTGCTGCTGGATCACCTGGGTCGCGCGGAGCAGGCCCGCAAGGTGGACGCCGCCGTCGCCTTCGACCTGTCCACCCGCGACCCGCAGCGGCCGATCCGCACCTCGGACGTCGGCGACCGCCTGGCCGCGCTCGCCGGCGGCTGAGCGGGGCCAGCCCGGGGCGGCCGACCTCGCCGCACCGTCGCCGTCCTCGGGCTGCAGCCCGAGGACGGCGGACCCACGGTGAGGACGGCGATCGTGCTCGAGACCGTCCCGCTGTGATTCACTGACCGCGATGCACCCCAGCGGCACGATTCTCATCGCCTAGCGCGCAGTCAGCTCCCCGACTGCGCGCAGACCTCCCGTACCGGGGGGTCTTTTTCGTGTTCGGGCCCACGTCCCCGCGGAGATCCCATGACCAGCACCGACTTCCACGTCTTCGACACGACCCTGCGCGACGGCGCGCAGCGGGAGGGCGTCAGCTACTCGGTCGCCGACAAGCTCGCGGTCGCCCGCCTGCTGGACGAGATCGGGGTCGGCTACATCGAGGGGGGCTGGCCCGGCGCCCTGCCCAAGGACACCGAGTTCTTCTCCCGGGCGCGCACCGAGCTCCAGTTGAAGCACGCGCAGCTGGTCGCGTTCGGCTCGACCCGCAAGGCCGGGGTCGCGGTGGAGGACGACCTGCAGGTGCGGGCCCTGCTGGACGCGGAGACGCCGGTCGTGTGCCTGGTCGCCAAGTCCGACGTCCGGCACGTGCGGGAGGCGCTGCGCACCACGCTGGAGGAGAACCTGGCGATGGTGGCCGACACCGTCGCCTTCCTGGTCGGACACGGCCGGCGGGTGTTCGTCGACTGCGAGCACTTCTTCGACGGCTACGCCGCCGACCCCGGCTACGGGGTGCGGGTGCTGGACGCGGCGTTCGCCGCGGGCGCGGAGGTCGGCGTCCTCTGCGACACCAACGGCGGCATGCTGCCGATGGGGGTCGGCCGGGTCGTCGCCGACGTGCGGGCGCGGACACCCGGGAAGCTCGGCATCCACTGCCAGGACGACACCGGCTGCGCCGTCGCCAACACCCTCGCCGCGGTCGAGGCCGGGGTCACCCACGTGCAGGGGACGGCGAACGGCTACGGGGAGCGGGCGGGCAATGCCGACACCTTCGTGCTCGTCGCGAACCTGGTCACCAAGATGGGCATCCCCGCGGTGCCGGCCGAGTGCCTGCCGGAGCTGCAACGGGTCAGCCACGCCATCGCGGAGCTGGCCAACATCGCCCCCGACGACCACCAGCCCTACGTGGGTGCCTCGGCCTTCGCGCACAAGGCAGGTCTGCACGCCAGCGCCATCAAGGTCAGCCCGGGGTTGTACAACCACCTCGACCCCACCGTCGTGGGCAACGACATGCGCATCCTGGTCACCGAGATGGCCGGCCGGGCGTCGGTCGAGCTCAAGGGCCGGGAGCTCGGTGTGGATCTCGCCGGCCAGGCCGATGCCATCGGCCGGGTCGTGGACCAGGTGAAGGTCCTGGAGGCCGACGGCTGGTCGTTCGAGGCTGCCGACGCCTCCTTCGAACTGCTGCTGCGGTCCCAGCTGCCCGAGGCCCCGCCGCCGCTGTTCGAGCTGGAGAGCTACAGGACCTCGGTCGAGCACTGGCGCAACGGCGTGGTGGTCAGCGAGGCCACGGTGAAGGTGCACGTCGACGGGGAGCGGATCATCAGCACCGGCGAGGGGAACGGCCCGGTCAATGCGCTGGACAACGCGCTGCGCCAGGCGCTGGTGAGCCGCTACCCGCAGCTGGCCGACGTCGCGCTGGCCGACTACAAGGTCCGCATCCTGGGCTGGAAGGGCGGCACGAGCGCCACCACCCGGGTGCTCATCGACACCACCGACGGGGCGGGGGAGTGGACCACCGTCGGGGTGCACGCCAACATCGTCGAGGCGTCGTGGCACGCGCTGGTGGACGCGCTCGCCTACGCCGTCCTGCGCCGTCCTCAGCCGTAGCGGGCGACGAAGTTCGCCAGCAGCCGTCCGGGCGCGGTCACGGCCGCGGGGGTCAGCCGCCCGATCACCGCGTCGGTCTCGCTGGGCGCGAAGTACCCGGCGTGCTGGTAGATGCGCACCCGCTGCACGATCCCGGCGACGTCGAGCTCGGGGTGGAACTGGGTGGCGTAGAGGTTCTGCCGCACCTTGAACATCTGCACGGGGCAGGTCGCCGACGACGCCAGCAGCACCGCCCCGGGCGGCAGCTCCCGGCAGGCCTCCTTGTGCCCGGCGAAGGCCTGGAACCGGTCGGGGATCCCGGCCAGCAGCGGGTCGTCGCGGCCCGCGGGCGTGAGCGTCACCTCCACCGCCGACACCGGCTCGGCGTACGTGCGGTCGACCACCCCGCCCTGGTGGGTGCCCAGCGTGCCGATGCCGTAGCAGGCCCCGAAGAAGGGCTGATCCCGCTCGACGAGCTCGTCCAGCAGCTCGCCGACCTCCCGCTCCACCCGGACCTGGACGGCCGACTTCTCCGCCGCGGGGTCGCTGGAGTTGAACGGCCCGCCGCCGAGGAAGACCCCGGCGTAGCCGTCCAGGTCCAGCGCCGGCAGCGGGCCGGCCTCCAGCCGGATGCGGTGCAGCCGGTCCGCGGAAAGCCGGGTGAAGCGCCGGAACGCGGCGTACTCCGCGTCGGCCGCCTCGTCCTCGGCGCGGGACGAGAGCAGCAGGAAGGGGCGCACGACCGGGGGTCAGCGCGGCTGGATCTCGCCCATCGGGCCCCAGCCGGAGACCTCGGGGGCGTCCACGTAGATGATCTGCGGCTGGGCCGACACCAGGTCCGGCGCCTGCTCGACGAAGCGCGTGAAGGCGTCGGTGGCCACGTGCGCACCGCCGGCCGCGGCGTCCCGGAAGCCCTCGACGCAGACGAACGTGTCGGGCTCCTCGAGGCTCCGCGACCACTCGAAGAACAGCGAGCCCTCCTCGGCGTTCACCGCGCGGGCGTAGTCGGCGGCCAGCCCGGCCCATTCGTCGGCGCGGTCGGGGCGGACAGGGAACTTCACGACGATCAGGATCACCATGACATCGTCGTCCTCCGGACGACACCGCCGCCATTCGCCGTCCCCCGGCCCGCGGAGCGGTACGTCCCCGGCCCCCGACCGCGGGCGAGGAAAGAGCCGGGCTCCGTCCGGGATCCGGCTGGTCGGCAGGCACCCTGCCGCCCGGCGGCTAGTGTCGGGTCGTGCGCATCGTCCGTTTCGCCTCCCCGCAGGGCATGTCCTTCGGCGTCCTCGACGGGGACGGCCAGGTCGCCCAGATCGAGGGCCACCCCTTCGGCCAGATCTCCTTCACCGGTACGCGCTTCGCGCAGGCCGACATCCGGCTGCTCTCGCCGATCCTGCCGAGCAAGGTGGTGTGCGTCGGCAAGAACTACGCCGAGCACGTCAAGGAGATGAACACCGGGGACGCCCCGGAGCAGCCCCTGCTGTTCCTCAAGCCGTCCACGTCGGTCATCGGCCCCGGCGACGCCATCCGCATCCCGCCGGGCAGCACGAACGTGCACCACGAGGCGGAGCTCGCCGTCGTCATCGGCGCCCGCGGTGCCCGCAACGTGACGCCGGAGCAGGCGCTGGGCAGCGTGTTCGGCTACACGGTCGGCAACGACGTGACCGAGCGGGACATGCAGAAGAGCGACGGACAGTGGACCCGGGCCAAGGGCTTCGACTCGTTCTGCCCCCTGGGCCCGTGGATCGAGACCGACCTGCCCGGCATCGGCCTGGACGCCGCCGACCTCGAGGTCACCTGCGACGTCGACGGGGAGCGCCGCCAGTCCGGTCGCACCAGCCAGCTGCTCTTCGACATCCCCACCCTGATCTCCTACATCTCGCAGGTGATGACCCTGCTGCCCGGTGACGTCGTGCTGACCGGCACCCCGTCGGGCGTGGGCCCGATCCGCCCGGGCCAGACGGTCACGGTCACGATCCAGGGGCTGGGCACGCTCACCAACACGGTGACCGAGTCCGAGGCCGTCTCCACCGCCGGTGGCGCCCGGTGACGGTGCGCACCCGCTTCTGCCCGTCCCCGACGGGCATGGTCCACGTCGGGCTGATGCGGACGGCGCTGTTCAACTGGGCGCACGCCCGGCACTCGGGCGGCACGTTCGTCTTCCGCATCGAGGACACCGACGCCTCCCGCGACTCCGAGGAGTCCTACCGCCACCTGCTCGACTGCCTGCGGTGGCTGGGCCTGGAGTGGGACGAGGGCCCCGAGGTCGGCGGTCCGCACGGCCCCTACCGCCAGTCGGAGCGGTACGACATCTACCGCGAGGTGGCGGCGAAGCTGCTCGAGGCCGGGCACGCCTACGAGTCCTTCTCCACCAACGAGGAGGTCGACGCCCGCCGGCGCGCGGCCGGCCAGGACCCCAAGCTCGGCTACGACAACGCCGACCGGTTCCTCACCGACGCGCAGAAGACCGCCTTCCGGGACGAGGGCCGCCAGCCGGTGCTGCGGCTGCGCATGCCCGACGAGGACCTGGTCTGGACCGACCTGGTGCGCGGCGAGGTGCGGTTCGCCGCCGGGTCCGTGCCGGACTTCGTGCTCGTCCGGGGCAACGGTGCGCCGCTGTACCCCTTCGTCAACCCGGTCGACGACGCCCTGATGCAGATCACCGACGTGCTGCGTGGCGAGGACCTGCTGCCCTCGACCCCGCGCCAGCTCGCCCTCTACGGCGCGCTGACCGACATCGGCGTCGCTCAGGGCACCCCCCGGTTCGGCCACCTGCCCTACGTCACCGGGGAGGGCAGCAAGAAGCTCTCCAAGCGCGATCCGCAGTCCAACCTCGACGTGTACCGGGAGCGGGGTTTCCTGCCGGAGGGGTTCGCCAACTACCTGGCGCTGCTGGGCTGGTCGATCGCCGAGGACCGGGACATCTTCTCGACGGCCGAGATGGTCGCGGCCTTCGACGTCACCCGCGTCAGCGCCAACCCGGCGCGCTTCGACCTCAAGAAGGCCGAGGCGATCAACGCCACGCACCTGCGGGCCCTGCCGGTCGAGGAGTTCACCGAGCGGGTGACCCCGTACCTGGCCGGCGCCGGCCTCGTCGCGGAGCCGCCGACGGCGGAGCAGGCCGCGGTGCTGTCGGCGATCGCGCCGCTGGCCCAGGAGCGCATGATCGTGCTGTCGGAGGCGGTCGGCCTGCTGGGCTTCCTCTTCGTCGACGAGGTGGAGATCGATCCTGCGGCGGCGGAAAAGCAGCTGTCCGGCGAGGCCGCGGTCGAGGTGCTCGACGCGGCGGCGACGGCGCTGCGCGACCTCCCCGGGTGGACCACTCCGGCGATCGAGCAGGCGCTGAAGGAGGCGCTGGTGGAGGGCCTGGGCCGCAAGCCGCGGCAGGCCTTCGGGCCGGTGCGCGTCGCGGTGAGCGGCCGGACGGTGTCCCCGCCGCTGTACGAGTCGATGGAGCTGCTGGGCCGGGAGCGGACGTTGGCGCGCCTGGCCGCGGCCCGCACGGTCGCCACCGCGGGATGACCCCGCCGGGACCCGGTGGCGGGCCGGCCGGGGCACCCTACGCCGGCCCGCCGCCGACGCTGCGCCCGGAGCCGGGACGGTTCCCGCTCAGCCCGTGGCCCCAGGCGGCCGGTACCGCCCCGGCTCCGGCGCCCGTCGTCTGGCCGCCGCCTCCCGGCACGCCGCCGCACGACGAGCCGCAGCCGTACCTGCTCGCCATGCGCGCCCGCGACTGGGCGTGGTGGCGGCCGCTGGTCGGGTGGGGCCTGCTGGGCGTGGCCGCCGTGGTGGTCGGCGCGCTCCTCGGCGTGATCGGCATCCTCACCGGTGTCCGCCCCGCCCTGTCGCTGCTCGCCGCGACCGACCCGGTCGTCCTGCTGCTCACGAACGCCGCCCTCGCCGTCGCGGTGCCGGTGGTCTGGCTGGCGTGGGCCGTGGCGCACGGCATGGCTGCGGGATGGTCGTCGTCGGTGCGCGCGCGGTTGCGCCGGCGGCTGCTGCCTCGGCTGGTCCTGCTGGCGACGCTCGCCGCCGGAACGGCCCTGGGGCTGTCGGTGCTCCTCCACGTCACTGCCGAGGACGGTGGCAGCGAGGGACCGGTCCGGTCGTGGGGCTGGCTGCTCGTCGTCGTCCTGCTGACCACGCCGGTGCGGTCCGCGGCCGAGGAGTACCTGTTCCGGGGGTACCTGAGCCAGACGGTCGCCGGCTGGACCGGCGCCCGGACGAGCGGAGCGGTGGTGGCCGCCGTGGTCAGCTCGGTCCTGTTCTCGCTCGTCCACCTGCCGCCGGACCTGGCGACGTTCCTCGCCCGCTTCGCGTTCGGCCTGACCGCCTCGGCGATCGTGGTCCTGACCGGCGGGCTGGAAGCGGCGATCGCGCTGCACGTGGTCACCGACGTGCTGGTGCTGCTGCTGGCCGGGCTGCTGGGCCCCGGAGTGGCCGCTGCGGCGCTGTCCGGCCCCGTGCCGGCCGCCATCGGACTGGCCGGCCTCGGAGGCTACGTGGCGCTGATCGCGTGGTGGCGGCGGCGCGCGCAGCCCGAGACGCGCACCCCGGCGCTGGACCTCCGCCCGCCGGCGCCGGAGCTTGCTCCGGCGGACTGACCCGCTGGCCGGGGGGTGGGTTCGACCGGCCGCCGGAGCGTCAGGTATCGTCTTCTCCGGCGCCGCGAGGTGCTACCCATGGGGTATGGGGTAATTGGCAGCCCGACGGTTTCTGGTTCCGTTAGTCTAGGTTCGAGTCCTGGTACCCCAGCGAGGAGCCTGGTTCCTCTTGCAGTACAGCAGTGACACAGCACGGCCCCGTCGTCTAGCGGCCCAGGACGCCGCCCTCTCACGGCGGTAGCGAGGGTTCGAATCCCTTCGGGGCTACGCGACCGAGAGCTCCCGGCCTTCCGGCCGGGGGCTCTCGCCGTCTCCGGGGACCCCTGTGCGGGCCGGCTCTCCGGCCATGGCAACATGTCCGCTGTCCGGCCCCGTCGTCTAGCGGCCCAGGACGCCGCCCTCTCACGGCGGTAGCGAGGGTTCGAATCCCTTCGGGGCTACGCGCTCGAGAGCCCCCGACCTGCTGGTCGGGGGCTCTCGCCGTCTTCGGGCCGGAGCGACGCCGGTCAGGTCAGGACCGTGACCGCGACCCGCTGCACGAGGTTGTTCGCCATGCCCTGGCGGTTCCACTCCTGCTCGACCGGCTGGGTGCCCTGCTCGTCGGTGGCCCGGACGATCAGCTCGTGGACACCAGCGGCCGCGGTCCAGTCGTAGGTCCAGGCCCGCCAGCTGAACGGGTGGGCGGGGTCGGCCGGGGCCAGGACGGCGTCGTCCCAGGTCCGGCCGCCGTCAGTGCTGACCTCGACCCGCGTGATGGCCGCGCGGCCGGACCAGGCCCGCCCGGACAAGGGCGCGGCACCGGCGCGGACGAACCGTTCCCGGGTCATGAAGTCGGGCCAGCCCGGCGGGGCCAGCAGGGCGCGCGGTCGGATGCGGGTGACCGGCTCGCCCTGGTCGTCCGCGTGCACCTTCAGCCGGTAGGCGGTGGCGTTCTGGTAGCCGGTGAACGGCTCGGTCAGGACGTCGATCCTGGTCAGCCACTTCACCTGCGCCATCCCGTACCAGCCAGGGAGCACCAGCCGGAGCGGGGCGCCGTGCTGCGGCGGGAGCGGCTGCCCGTTCATCGCCCAGACCAGCAGCGCATCCGGACGCAGCGCCTCGGCCAGCGGCAGCCCGCGGGCGTAGTCCTGCTCGACGCCGCGCTCCACGCCGTGGTCGGCGCCGGTGAAGACGACGTCGACGGAGGCGGGGTGGACCCCCGCCTCTCTCAGCAACGGCGCCAGCGGCGTGCCGGTCCACTCCGCCGTCCCGACGGCTTCCAGGAGCCACGGCTGGCTGACCGGCCGGGGTTCGAGGCGGGCCCGGCCGTTTCCGGCGCACTCGAGCAGGACGCGAGAGGTGACGGCGGGTCGGCGCATGAGCTCGTCCAGGCCCAGGGTGAGCGGCCGGTCGACGGCGCCGTCGATCCGCAGCTCCCAGGACGCGGGGTCGGCGGCGGGGATGTCGAAGTGGGTGAGGACGTAGTGCAGGCCCGGTGGGGTGACGTCGTACCGGAGCGCCTCGAGCGGCAGGCCGTGGTTGCGGGTGGCCAGGGCGAGCTCGTCGAGACCGATGCCCTCGCCGGGCTGGGCGACACGGGCCGTTCCGCGATTGCCGGTGGCGGTCATGGGTCAGTGTCCAGCCGGTCGCGCGGTCACGTCCAGAGCTTCGTCGCTCACCGCCAGGCGGTCGTGTCGTCGGCGCCCCGGGGCTAGCGTGCCGCGCGGGAGATGGCCGCGGAGGCGTCGAGCACCGCGCCGATGACCTCGGCGCCGGGCCGGCGGCCCAGCCGCTCCACCGGGCCGGAGATCGACACCGCGCCGAGCACCGCCCCGGTCGCGTCACGCACCGGCGCCGACAGCGAAGCCACCCCGGGCTCGCGTTCGGCCACGCTGTGTGCCCAGCCGCGCCGGCGGACGTCGAGCAGCGTGCGGGCGGTGAAGCTGGCGTTCGGCAGCAGCCGGTTGACCTCGTCCACGGGCATGAAGGCCAGCAGGGCGTGCGCGGCCGAGCCCGCGGTCATGGGCAGGCGCGCGCCCACCGGCACGGTGTCCCGCAGGCCGCTGGTGCGCTCGGCGGCGGCGACGCAGACCCGGGTGGCCCCGTCGCGCACGTAGAACTGGGCACTCTCGCCGGTGGCGTCGCGCAGGGTGACCAGGTGCCGGCCGGCCATCTCGCCGATGTCGGCGGTACCGCGCCCCAGCTCCGCGAGCGCCGGGCCGGGGGCCCAGCTGCCGCCGTCGGTACGGCGCACCAGGCGGTGACCCTCGAGCGCGACGGCCAGCCGGTGGGCCGTCGCGCGGGGGAGACCGGTGCGTGCGACGAGCTCGGCGAGGGTCGCCGGCTCGTGCGCGACGGCGTGCAGGATCGAGACCGCTTTGTCCAAGACCGCTACCGGGTTAGGCTGTCCCACACAGCAATACTCGCATCCCGCAGAGTGGGACAGCTACTCCGGGATCGACCAGTCACCCGAAGGGGACGAGACCGTGCCGAAGACCCTGGCCGAGAAGGTCTACGACGCGCATGTCGTGCGCCGCACCGACGGCGAGCCCGACCTGCTCTACATCGACCTGCACCTCGTGCACGAGGTCACCAGCCCGCAGGCCTTCGACGGCCTCCGGGCCGCCGGGCGCACGGTCCGCCGTCCCGAGCTCACGATGGCCACCGAGGACCACAACGTCCCGACGCTGGACATCCTGGCGCCCATCGCCGACCCGATCAGCCGCGCGCAGGTGGAGGCCCTGCGGAAGAACGCCGCCGAGTTCGGCATCCGGCTCGCCCCGATGGGCGACCGCGACCAGGGCATCGTGCACGTCATCGGCCCGCAGCTCGGGCTGACGCAGCCGGGGATGACCATCGTCTGCGGCGACAGCCACACCTCCACCCACGGCGCCTTCGGGGCGCTGGCCTTCGGCATCGGCACCAGCGAGGTCGAGCACGTGCTCGCCACCCAGACGCTGCCGCAGTACCGCCCGAAGCAGATGGCGGTCACCGTGGACGGCGAGCTGGCCCCCGGCGTCTCGGCGAAGGACATCATCCTGGCCGTCATCGCGCAGATCGGCACCAACGGTGCCGCCGGCCACGTCATCGAGTACCGCGGCAACGCCATCGAGGCGCTGTCGATGGAGGCCCGGATGACCATCTGCAACATGTCGATCGAGGCCGGCGCCAAGGCCGGTCTGATCGCCCCCGACCAGACCGCCTTCGACTTCCTGCAGGGCCGGCCGCACGCCCCGCAGGGCGCCGACTGGGACACCGCGGTCGAGTACTGGTCGACGCTGCGCACCGACGAGGGCGCGGTCTTCGACGCCGAGGTCGTGCTGGACGCCTCGTCCCTGATGCCGTTCGTCACCTGGGGCACCAACCCGGGGCAGGGGCTGCCGATCAGCGAGCGGGTGCCCGACCCCGCCGAGATGGCCGACGAGGGCGAGCGCCGTGCCGCCGAGCAGGCGCTGGCCTACATGGGCCTGACCCCCGGCACCCCGCTGACCGAGATCGAGGTCGACACCGTCTTCCTCGGCTCCTGCACCAACGGCCGGATCGAGGACCTGCGGGTCGCCGCGGACCTGCTGCGCGGCAAGAAGATCGACCCGGGCACCCGGATGCTCGTCGTCCCCGGCTCGGTGGGCGTCAAGAGCCAGGCCGAGGCCGAGGGCCTGGACAAGGTGTTCGTCGAGGCCGGCGCCGAGTGGCGCGGCGCCGGGTGCTCGATGTGCCTGGGCATGAACCCCGACCAGCTCAAGCCGGGGGAGCGGTCGGCCTCGACCAGCAACCGCAACTTCCAGGGCCGCCAGGGCAAGGGCGGGCGCACCCACCTGGTGTCGCCGTCGGTGGCCGCGGCCACCGCACTCACCGGCCGCCTGACCGCCCCCGCCGACCTGATCGGAGCCTGAGCCATGGACGCCTTCACCACGCACACCGGTACCGCGGCGCCGCTGCGCCGCAGCGCCGTCGACACCGACCAGATCATCCCGGCCGAGTACCTGAAGCGGATCACCCGCACCGGCTTCGAGGACGGGCTGTTCGTCGCCTGGCGCACCAACGAGCCGGACTTCGTCCTCAACAAGTCCGAGTACGCCGACGCCTCGGTCCTGGTCGCCGGCCCGGACTTCGGCACCGGGTCCTCCCGGGAGCACGCGGTCTGGGCGCTCCTCGACGGCGGCTTCCGGGTGGTCATCTCCTCGCGGTTCGCCGACATCTTCAAGAACAACTCGACCAAGTCCGGGCTGCTCACCGTGGTCATGGCGCAGGCCGAGGTCGAGAAGCTGTGGGCCGCGATCGAGGCCGACCCCAGCACGCAGATCACCGTCGACCTGCAGGCCAAGGAGGTCACCTACGGCGACACGACCGTCCCGTTCGAGGCCGACGACTACACCCGGTGGCGGCTCCTGGAGGGGTTGGACGACGTCGGGCTGACCGAGCGGCACCTCGACGACGTCGAGACCTTCGAGGCCCGCCGTCCGGCCTGGCTGCCGGAGGCGATCCCCGCGCGCTGACCTCGCCCATCCCCGGGCAGAGGAACCTGTGCATGTGGATTCCGTCGCGAAACCGTGTGCATAGGTTCCTCTGCCTATGACGGGGCGTCGGGGTCGGGGTCGAAGTCGCGGTAGTAGTCGGCGACCAGCGCGCCCGGCCGGCCGCCGAGGGCCCACGTGCTGCCCTTGGCGGCCGGCGGCAGCAGGCCTGGCACGCCGTGGCCGTGCACGCCGAGCGCCTGCAGCAGCGACGGGATGGCTGCGCCCTGGCTGCAGACCACGGTGACGCCCGGGCCGGCCAGCAGCCGGTGCACCGCCGTCAGGGCCCGCTCCGGGTCGCTGGAGAACTCCTGCTCGCCGAACTCGGGCCACTCCAGGGTCTCCACTGCGAGGGACGCGGCCAGGGGCGCCACCGTCTGCCGGCAGCGCACCCTCCCGGCGGCGGCCACGGTGGTCGGACCGAACAGCGGGAGCGCCGCGGCCAGGCGCTGCGCCTGCCGCCGTCCCTTGGCGTCCAGCGGCCGGAGCTCGTCGGGGCCCTCGAACTCGTGCCGGTGGCCGGCGCGACCGTGCCGCACGAGGAGCAGGTCCACCTCCCGCGGGACGTCGGCGCGGGCTGCGTCGGCCATGACCTGCCGGTCGTGGTCGTGGCTGCACAGCCCTGCGGCCTCGTCGGCCGGCAGCCAGCGCAACTCGTCGACCTCGTCGTTGGCCACGAAGCTGCCGCCCACGCAGCGCATGAGCCAGTAGTCGACCCGCTTCGCGGCCCCGTCCACGGCGTACCGGGTGGTGAGCCCGCGGCGTCCGGCGACCACGTCCAGGCCGGTCTCCTCCACCACCTCGCGGTGCGCCGCACCGAGCGCGTGCTCACCCCGGTCCAGCTTGCCCTTGGGGAGCGACCAGTCGTCGTAGCGGGCGCGGTGGACCACCGCGATCTCAGTGCCGCCGTCGTCGGCCGGGCGCCACACGATCCCGCCCGCGGCGGCGATCACCGGCGGCTCAGCCGGCGAGCTCATGGATCCGGCGCATCAGCTCGGCCTGGTAGTCGCGCCCCTCCAGCCGTTCCCACTGCCCGTCGCTGCGCAGCTCCCAGCTGCGCACCCCCGGGGCCATGGCGGGGGACAGCGACTCCTCCAGCTGGGTACGCAGGGTTTCGTCGCAGACCCTCAGCAGCACCTCGACGCGGCGGTCCAGGTTGCGGTGCATGAGGTCGGCGCTGCCGATCCACCACTCGGGATCGCCGCTGTTGTGGAACGAGATGACCCGCGAGTGCTCGAGGAACCGGCCGACGATGGAGCGCACCCGGATGGTCTCCGACAGCCCCGGGACGCCGGGCCGGAGCGCGCAGATCCCGCGGACGAACAGCTCCACCGGGACGCCGGCCCGCGACGCCTCGTAGAGGGCATCGATCAGGCGCTCGTCGACGATCGAGTTGGCCTTGATCCGGATGCCCGAGGGGCGTCCCTCGGCCGCGTGCCGGGCCTCGCGCCGGATCTTCTCGAGCAGCCCGTTGCGAATGCCGTGCGGGGCGACCATGAGGGTGCGGTAGTTGGTCTGGCGGGAGTAGCCGGTGAGCGTGTTGAACAGGTCGGTGAGGTCGGCGCCCACCCGCGGGTCGGCGGTGAGGATGCCGAGGTCCTCGTAGATGCGCGCGGTCTTGGGGTTGTAGTTGCCCGTGCCGATGTGGCAGTACCGCCGGATCACGCCCTGCTCGCGCCGCACCACGAGCGCCGTCTTGCAGTGGGTCTTGAGCCCCACCAGGCCGTAGACGACGTGGCAGCCGGCCCGCTCCAGCGACCGGGCCCAGGTGATGTTGGCCTCCTCGTCGAAGCGTGCCTTGATCTCCACGAGGACGACGACCTGCTTGCCCGCCTCCGCCGCCTCGATGAGCGCGTTGACGATGGGCGAGTCGCCGGAGGTCCGGTAGAGGGTCTGCTTGATGGCCAGCACGTTGGGGTCGGCGGCGGCCTGCTCGATGAAGCGCTGCACGCTCGTGGCAAACGAGTGGTACGGGTGGTGCAGCAGGACGTCGCCCTCGCGCAGCGTGGCGAACACGCTCTTGGGGGTCTCGCCCTCGCTCAACCGCGGGTGCGTCGCCGGCACGAACGGCTCGTCCTTGAGCTCGGGGCGGTCGAGGTCGTAGAGGGCGAGCAGCGAGGCCAGGTCGAGCAGCCCCGGCACGTGGACCACGTCCGAGGGGGAGACCTCCAGCTCCGACATGAGGACCTCGAGGATGCGGGGGTCCATCGGCTCGCCCACCTCGAGGCGCACCGCCGGGCCGAAGCGGCGCCGGGCGAGCTCGCGCTCCAGCGCCTGCAGCAGGTCCTCGTCCCGGTCCTCCTCCACCTCCATGTCGGCGTTCCGGGTGACCCGGAAGAAGTGGTGGTCGAGCACCTCCAGGCCCGGGAACAGCTGAGCCAGGTGGGCGGCGATCAGGTCCTCGAGCGGCAGGAAGGTCGCCGTGTCGTCCTGCGAGGCGACCCGGACGAACCGGGGCACGTTGTTCGGCACCTTGAGCCGCGCGAAGCGGGGGGCGTTCGTGTCGGGGTCGCGCACCGACACGGCGAGGTTCAGCGACAGCCCGCTGATGTAGGGGAAGGGGTGCGCCGGATCGACGGCCAGCGGCGTGAGCACCGGGAACACCTGGTCGCGGAAGTAGTCCCGCAGCCGCCGGGCGGCGTCGTCCTGCAGGTCCTCCCAGTGGACGATCCGGATGCCGGTCTCCTCCAGCCGGGGCAGCACGTCCTTGTTGAAGACGTCGGAGTGCCGCTGGACGAGTTCCTGGGTCCGCGTGGTCACCCGCTCGAGCTGCTCGCGGATGGTCAGCCCGTCGGGCGAGCGGACGGTGAGGCCGGTGCTCTGCCGGCGCTTCAGCCCGGCGATGCGGACCATGAAGAACTCGTCGAGGTTGCTGGCGAAGATCGCGAGGAACTCGACCCGTTCCAGCAGGGGCAGCGAGTCGTCCTCGGCGAGCTCGAGCACCCGGGCGTTGAAGTCCAGCCAGGACAGTTCGCGGTTCAGGTATCGGTCGGCGGGCAGGTCGCTGGTCGGGGACGCGCTCTCGCTGGGCACCTGGTCATCGTGCCGCACCCAGGGCGAGGGCGAGAGTCGGCGACCGCCGCACCAGCGCGGTGGTCCTGGGTCCGACGCCCAGTTCCAGGGCCGCCCGCAGGTCGGCGGGGGTGTCGACGTCGCGCAGCAGCCCCGGCCAGGCGCCCGTCAACGGCACCGCGCCGCCGCTCCGGTGCTCCCGCGCCGAGCCGCGGCCGAACCGGGGGCGCAGCGCGGTGCCGACGGCGGTGAGCAGGGTGGTCCCGGTGCCCTGCCGGTCGGCGACGAAGCAGCGGGGCGAGGCCTCCGCGGCCGTCAGGGCCGCGGCGAGCTCGTCCGGCCGCAGGGCGGGCAGGTCGGAGGAGAGCGCCGCCACGGCGGGGCCGTCGGCCAGCCCGGCGCCGTGCTCGAGCGCCGGGTTCAACCCGCGGTCGGGCCGGTCGGGAACGGGGCGCGCGCCGAGGCCCTGCACCAGGTCGGCGGCCGCCGGCTCGTCGGTGACGACGACGACCGAACCCACCCGTGGGCAGGCCAGCGCGGCCGCGACCGTGTCGCCGAGCAGGGCGAGCACCAGGGCGCCGTGGTCCCCGCCGGGAGCGCCGGTGAGCGGCTGCAGCCGCGTCTTCGCCACGGCGAGCCGCTTCGCCGGGACCACGACCGACCAGCTGGACACGGCGACAATGTGAGCACACCGGTGCCGGAGGCCCGGCCGGCCGGGACCCGGTGCACCGGGAGCAGCGGGACGGGTCGATCATGGGCTGGCTCGCAGGAGAGGGGAGGCCGGCCGATGCCGCAGATGTTCTCGCGTGGCTCGCGTGCGGGCCGGCCCGGTGGCCGCCGCCCGGGCAGGTGGGCCACCCGCGGGCCCATCTCCTCCGCCCTGTGGCTGTGCATCCTGGTGATCTACCCGGTGTCCGCGCTGCTGTTCCGGCTGCGGTACCGGCACGGTGAACGCATCCCGGTGCGCGGGCCGGTGCTCCTGGTGGTCAACCACGTGTCGGTGCTCGACCCGCTGGCCTGCGCCCGGCTGGTCTTCGACCACGGCCGCATCCCGCACTTCCTGGCCAAGGAGGCGGTCTTCCGCGGGCCGGCCGGGACGATCCTGCGGTCGGCGGGCCAGATCCCGGTGGCGCGGTACTCCAGTGCCGCCCGGGGGTCCCTGGACGCCGCCGAGGAGGACCTGCGGGCCGGCGGCCTCGTGGTCATCTACCCCGAGGGCTCGGTCACCCGCGATCCCGGCTGGTGGCCCATGCGGGCCCGGACCGGCGCCGCGCACCTCGCCCTGACCACCGACGCCGTCGTCCTCCCGGTGGCGCAGTGGGGGCCGCAGCGGGTGCACGACTACCACGCCGAGAAGCTGCACCTGCGGGTACGCACGCCCACCGACCACCTCGTCGGTGAGCCGATCGACCTCTCCGCCCGCCGGGCAGAGGTGCGGGCGGGCCGCCCGCTGGACGGTGAGCTGTTGCGGGAGGTGACGGACCTGATGATGTCGAGGGTGCGCGACCAGCTGGCCGAGCTGCGGGGCGAACCGGCGCCGGCGACGTTCCACCCGGGGCCCGGGCAGGACCGTCCCCACGGCGTCCCGGGGAGCGCGGCGTGACGCGGGCCGCGGTGCTCGGTGCCGGCTCCTGGGGGACGACGTTCGCCAAGGTCCTCGCCGACGCCGGCTGCGAGGTCGTCCTCCACGCGCGGCGGGCGGAGCTGGCCAAGGCGATCACCGAGGACGGCGAGAACCGGGACTACCTGCCCGGTGTCCGGCTGCCGGAGCGGCTGCGGGCGACCGCCGACCCGGGTGAGGCGCTGCTGGACGCCCAGGTCGTGGTGCTGGCGGTCCCGTCGCAGTCGCTGCGGGACAACCTGGCCTCCTGGCGCGACCTGCTGCCGCCGGACGCGACGCTGCTGTCGCTGATGAAGGGCATCGAGCTCGGCAGCACGAAGCGCATGAGCGAGGTCATCTGCGAGGTGACCGGGGCCGGGCCGGAGCGGGTGGCGGCGCTGAGCGGGCCGAACCTGGCGCGGGAGATCGCCGAGGAGCAGCCGGCCGCCACGGTCATCGCGTGCTCCGATGCCGACCGCGCGGCCGTGCTCCAGGCCGCCTGCCACACCCGCTACTTCCGGCCCTACACCAATCCCGACGTGGTCGGCTGCGAGCTCGGCGGCGCCGTGAAGAACGTCATCGCGCTGGCCTGCGGCATCGCCGAGGGGCTCGGGTTCGGGGACAACACCCGGGCGTCGCTGATGACCCGGGGCCTGGCCGAGACCGCGCGCCTGGGCCTGGCGCTGGGCGCGGAGCTGACCACGTTCGCCGGCCTGGCCGGGCTCGGCGACCTGGTGGCCACCTGCAGCTCGCCGCTGTCCCGCAACCGCACCTTCGGCGAGAAGCTCGGCCGCGGGATGACGGTCGAGGAGGTGCAGCAGAGCACCCGGCAGACCGCCGAGGGGGTGAAGAGCTGCCGGTCGGTGCTCGACCTGGCCCGGGCGCACGGCATCGACGTGCCGATCACCGAGGCGGTCGTGCGGGTGTGCCACGAGGGGGAGGCCCCGGGCCGGATGGTGCGGGAGATCATGTCGCGGGAGGCGAAGCCGGAATGAGGGGTGCAGTGAGTGGCGAGCTGGCCGGTTACGGCGACGGGACGCGGGCCGTCCGGGCCGGTGAGGACCCGGCGGTGCCGGGGGCGCCGCTGCGGCCGTCGCCGGTGTTCGCCGCACCGTTCCACCTCGGCGACCAGCCGCCGCGGGCCGGCGGGGTGGACGCCTACGCCCGGACAGAGCACCCGACGTTCCGGCACTTCGAGGACGCCGTCGGTGCGCTGGACGGCGGCCGGTGCCTGTCCTTCGCCACGGGGATGGCGGCGCTGACCGCCGCCGTCCTCGCCTGCGCCCGTAGCGGGGACCGGATCGTGCTGCCGTCGGACGGCTACTACACGACCCGGTTGCTGGCCGCCGAGGAGCTGGCCCGGTTCGGCATCGACGTCCGGTACGTGCCCACTCCGGAGATCGGGCGGGTCGCCGCCGAGGGCGGCCTGGCCGGCGCGCGCCTGGTCCTGCTGGAGACGCCGAGCAACCCGCAGCTCGACGTCTGCGACATCGCCGCGGTCGCCGACGCGGCCCACGCGGCCGGTGCGCTGGTCGCCGTCGACAACACCACGGCGACGCCCCTGGGACAGCGGCCGCTCGCCCTCGGCGCCGACCTCACGGTGGGCAGCGACACCAAGGCGCTGACCGGGCACAGCGACGTGCTGCTGGGGCACGTGACCGTGACCGACGACGACCTGTACGCGCAGCTGAAGGGCTTCCGCGACCGCACCGGCAGCACGCCGGGCCCGTTCGAGGCGTGGCTGGGCCACCGGTCGATGAGCACGCTGGACCTGCGGTTGGCCCGCCAGGCGGCCAACGCCGCGGCCGTCGTGGAGGTGCTCGCCGGGCATCCCGCCGTCACGAACCTGCGCTGGCCGTGGCGCGCCGGTGACCCGTCGTTCGCACTGGCGTCGGTGCAGATGCTGCGGCCCAACGGAGTCGTGTCGGCGGAGCTGGCCGACGAGGTGGCCGTCTCCGGGCTGCTGGGCGCCAGCCGGCTGTGGGCGGCGGCGACCAGCTTCGGCGGGGTGCACAGCACCGTCGACCGGCGGGCGCAATGGGGTGGCGACGACGTGCCGGCCGGATTCGTCCGGTTCTCGTGCGGCATCGAGGACACCGCCGACCTGGTCGCCGACCTAGCCGGCGCGCTCGACGCTCTGGGCTGACCCGGCCCGGCGGCGGGCGCCGGCCACCGTGAGCCACACGCTCACGGCGGCGTAGTAGCCGAGGTAGCCCAGGCTCAGGACGACGACCACGGGATGCGGATCCGGGTACTGGACCAGCAGGACCGCGTAGGAGACCAGCCAGACGGCGGCGAGCGCCAGGTTGAGGCTGCGCAGCGTCCGGGTGCGGGACGGGTAGACGTACTTGACCGGCACGAACACCAGCACGGTCAGGACGACCAGCGTCACGGCGGCGCCGGTGGTCCCGACGTCCAGCACGATCAGGTAGAACGCGACCACGTTCCAGTAGCTCGGGAACCCGAGGAAGTAGTGGTCCTCGGTCTTCGCGTCGGTCCGGCAGAACTGGTAGCACGAGGCGAGCAGCGGCAGCGCGGCCACCACCCAGCCCAGGGGGCCGCCGGGCAGCCGGTCGGTCGTCCAGAGCAGGACCACGGGCGCGAACACGTAGGTCAGGTAGTCGACGATGTCGTCCATGCGGGCGCCGTCGAACCAGGGGATCGTCTGCTTGACCCTGGTGCGGCGGGCCAGCATGCCGTCGGTCCCGTCGATGACCAGCGTGGCCAGTACGAGCCACAGCGCGGTGACCACGTCGCCCTCGATCGCCGCCAGCACCATGAGCAGCCCGAGCACCGATCCGCTGGCGGTGTAGAGGTGCACCGCGGCACCGGCCAGCCGCAGCCGACGGGAGAACCCCGCGTCCGCGTCGGTGGTGGCCGCCGTGCCGGCCGCGTTCTCGTGCACGCGACGAGGCTGCCACACCGCGGAGTGGGAGGTGGGGTGACGGGTGTGCCGACGTCGCGCCAGGGCGGTGCAGGAGCCCTCGGTTAGGGTCGCGGCAATGAGCGGACAGGCGGGCAAGGTGCGTGTGGCGGTCGTCTTCGGCGGGCGCAGCGAGGAGCACGCGATCTCCTGCGTGTCGGCCGGCAGCGTGATGGCCGCGCTGGACCCCGAGCGGTACGAGGTCGTCCCGGTGGGCATCGCGCGGGACGGCCGCTGGGTGCTGCCCGACCCCGGCCAGCAGCTCACCATCACCGACGGCGGCCTCCCCGAGGTCACCGGGGGCACGGCGGTCTCCCTGGTCGGCGACCCGGAGGCCCGGGGGCTGGCCGTGCTGGAGGCCGGTGCGGCCGTCGGGCGGGTGCTCACCGAGGTCGACGTGGTCTTCCCGGTCCTGCACGGCGCCTTCGGCGAGGACGGCACCGTCCAGGGGCTGCTGGAGATGACCGGCCTGCCCTACGTGGGGTCGGGCGTGTTCGCCAGCGCCGCGTCGATGGACAAGGAGTTCACCAAGAAGCTGCTGGCCGCCGCCGGCCTGCCCCAGGGGCCGCACGTCGTCCTCCGGGACGCGCACGGGGCGGTCTGCGCCGATCCCACCGTCCTCGACGAGGCCGCGCGCGAGCGGCTCGGCCTGCCGGTCTTCGTCAAGCCGGCCCGGGCCGGGTCCAGCATCGGCATCACGAAGGTCACCGACTGGGCGCAGTTCCCCGCCGCGGTCGCCGAGGCCGCCGCGGTCGATCCGAAGGTGATCGTCGAGGCGGCGATCCCCGGCCGGGAGGTCGAGTGCGGTGTGCTGGCCGCACGAGGGTCGGGGCTCCCCGAGGCGAGCCTGCCCGCCGAGATCCGGTTGCGCCCCGGCGTCGACTGGTACGACTTCGCCGCGAAGTACCTCGACGACGCCGCCGAGTTCGACATCCCCGCCGACCTCTCGGCCGACCGGATGGCCGCCGTGCAGGACGCCGCCCGGCGGGCCTACCTGGCGCTGGACTGCCGTGGCCTGGCCCGGGTCGACTTCTTCCTCGGGACGGGTCCGGACGGCGAGGACCGGCTGGTGATCAACGAGGTGAACACCATGCCCGGGTTCACCCCGATCTCGATGTTCGCCCGCATGTGGGCGGCCACCGGCGTGGACTTCGCCGAGCTGGTGGACCGGCTGGTGGCGGGGGCGCTGGCCGACGGCGCCCGCCCGGGCCGGTGACCCCGTGGCGGCCGGCCTCCCGCGGGGGCGCGCCCGCCGCACCCTCCCGGCTCGCTGTCCTCGTCCCGGTGCTCCTCGCCGCCGTGTCCCTCGTGCCCGGCTGCGGACGCACGGTCGACGGCGTGCCGACGGCCGCCGCACCGTCGGACCGGCCGACCACCCCGGCCGAGCTCGAGCAGCTGCTGGTGGCCGTGGTGCCCTCGGGGCTGCCGCGGCTGCCCGATGACGAGGTGGAGCCGCCGGCAGGGGCCAAGCGGCTGGAGGACGTCGCCGGCTACGCCCCCGATCCGGCGCGCGAGCGGGCCGTGCTCGCGAGCTACGGCTACCGGTTCGGCTGGGAACGCTTCTGGGGCCGGGAGTCCGGCCCGATGACGGGGCTCTTCGTCGACCAGTTCCAGCAACGGTCCGGGGCGCGGGCCTACGCCGAGGACCTGGCGCGCAACGATGCCGAGCTCTACGGCGGCACGCTGAGCGAGGACCCGCCGGAGCTGCCCGGGAACTGCCGGCTGCTCACGGTGGACGCTCCCGTGCCGCAGGCCGGCCTCACCGATCCCGCCGCATTCGCGTGGTGCTGGCACGGCGTCTTCAGCGTGTCGGTCACGGCCGTGGCCGAGACGGCCGACGACGCCGTCCGGGAGGTCGGCGCCGTGCTGGACACGCAGCTGGCACTGCTGCCCCCGGCATGACCCCCGGTCGGGCAGGGAACGGCCGGGTGCGGCGCTCAGGGGGCGGGGCGTGGCTCCTGGTAGGGGAGCGCCTCGGCGAGCGGGATGGTGAGGGCGGTGACCGGAGCGCTGTCGACGTCGGCCGGGAGCCGCACCTCCACGTAGACCGGCCGGTCGACCGCCGTCCACACCGTGGTGTCCGGATCGCTGGTGTCCACGTGCCACTGCACGCCGTTGATCTGGATGGCCGAGGCCCCGACCGTCCAGCCGGCGGGGCGCTCGACGCCGCAGGTCAGCACCACCGGTGGGTCACCCCAGGCGTAGACGTACGGGGTGTCCGACTGCACCCGGCGGGAGGGTTCGCCGGCCAGCTCCAGCGGCAGGTCGGACATGAGCGCCGGGCACGAGGCCTCGGCCTCGGGGGTGACCGGCGGGGTGTCCAGCGGCAGCACCGGGAGGTCCTCGGGCCGGACGGGGGCGACCCCGTCGATCTCCGCCGGGCCGGCGGCCGAGCTCTCCTCGGCACGGTCGCCGACCACGTTGACCAGCACGATGAGCGCGATGACCACCGGCACGGTGATCGCCGTGATCAGGAGCGCGGCCCGGCGGAGCGGGTCCACGGGGGACCCGCTCAGATGTTGACGACCGGGCACGTCAGGGTGCGGGTGATCCCGTCGACCGACTGCACGCGCGCGACGACCAGGCGACCCAGGTCGTCCACGGTCTCCGCCTCGGCGCGGACGATCACGTCGTACGGGCCGGTGACGTCCTCGGCCTTGGTGACGCCGCTGATCTCGCTGATCGTCGAGGCGACCTGGGCGGCCTTGCCGACCTCGGTCTGGATGAGGATGTAGGCGTGGACCACGGGAGATCCTTCCTCCGGCAACAGTGCCGAGACGTCGTCCCCGCCGGCTGGCGGACTCGTCGGCAACCTACCGCAGGAACTGGAGAGCACCGATGAGCCGACCCCGCCCGCTGGTCCCACGCGGTGATCCGGCCGACAGCGTCCGGGTCGTCGGCGAGTTCGGCGTCATCTCCCGGGTGCTGGCCCGGTCGGGGACCGCGGCAGCCGCGGAGGTGGGGCCCGGGGACGATGCGGCCGTGCTCCGGGCGCCGGACCAGCGCGTCGTCGTCACCACCGACGTGCTGGTGGAGGGGCGGCACTTCCGGCGGGACTGGTCGTCGGCCGAGGACGTCGGGCACAAGGCGGCGGCGGCGAACCTGGCCGACGTCGCGGCGATGGGCGCGACCACCACGGCACTGGTCGTGGGGCTGGCGTGCCCACCGGACACCCCCACCAGCTGGCTGGAGGGGGTCGCCACCGGGCTGGCCGACGAGTGCGCGCCGATGGGTGCCGCGGTGGTCGGTGGCGACACGGTGGCCGCCGCGGCGGACAGCGCCGGTGTCGTGCTGTCGGTGACCGCGCTCGGCGACCTGGGCGGGCGGGCGCCGGTGCTGCGCTCGGGGGCCCGGCCGGGCGACGTCGTGGCGCTGGCCGGGCGGCTGGGTTGGTCGGCGGCCGGGCTCGCGGTCCTGCGCCGCGGTTTCGCCAGCCCGCTGGCCGTCGTGACCGCGCACCGCCGGCCGACCCCGCCCTACGCGGCGGGTCCGGCGGCGGCCGACGCGGGCGCCACCGCGATGTGCGACGTGAGCGACGGCCTGGTGGCCGACGCCGGACATCTCGCCCGGGACAGCGGCGTGCTGATCGACCTCGACCGCGCCGCCCTGGAGCAGGCCTGCCTGGAACCGGTCGGGCCGCTGCAGCAGGTGGGCTCGGCCCTCGGGGTCGACCCGATGGCGTGGGTGCTCAGTGGTGGTGAGGACCACGCGCTGCTCGCGACCTTCCCCCGCAAGGCCATCCTCCCGGAGGGCTGGGTCCCCATCGGCACCGTGCGCCCCGGGAAGCGGGGGGCCGGTGTGCGGGTGAACGGCGAGGCCGCGGAGGAGGCGCTGCGTGCCGTCGGGGCGGAGCGGGGGGGCCATGTCCACTTCGGCTGAGCGGGTGCTGCCGGACGGGTCGGTGGCCCGGCTGCGGGCCGTTCCCTACGACGACCCGCTCGCGCGGACCCTGGTCGAGGCGGTCCAGCAGGAGTACGTGGCGCGGTACGGCGGCCGGGACGAGGCCGTCGTCGACCCGGCGGAGTTCCGGCCGCCGGCGGGCCTCTTCCTCGTCGCCGAGCTGGACGGCGCGCCCGCGGGGTGCGGCGCGTGGCGGGTCCACCCACCCGGCGGGGTGGAGATCAAGCGGGTCTACGTGGCGGCTGGGTTCCGCCGGCGCGGCCTCGCGCAGGCGATCATGGCCGAGCTCGAGTGCTCCGCCGCACGTGCCGGGCACCGGTCGGTGGTGCTCAACACCGGCCGGAGGCAGCCGGAGGCCGTCGCTCTCTACGCCGACCTGGGCTACGTTCCCGTCCCCGGGTTCGGGGTGTACGCGTGCTCGCCGGAGGCCGTGTTCCTCGGCAAGGAGCTGGCAGCCCTGACGCACGGCGAGGAGTCGACGTGGGCATCGTGACCATCTCCGCCCCCTACGGTGCCGCGGGCGCGGAGATCGCCCCGGCCGTCGCCGAGCAGCTGGGGCTGCCGTTCCACGACCGGGCGATCCCGGCGCAGGTGGCCGGCCGGCTGGGTGTGCCGGTGGCCGAGGCCGAGGCCAACGACGAGACCGTCGTCCGCGGGCTGTGGCGGCTCGTCGCCTCGCTCGGGACCATGCCCGACCCCGTGGGCGGGGTGGTACCGGGCGCGCCGCTGCCGGACGCCCGGGCCTACCGGGAGCAGACCGAGCGGGTGCTCGCCGAGCTCGCCGCGGGCGACGGCGGCGTCGTGCTCGGGCGGGCCGCGGCGATGGTCCTGCGCGGCCGGACCGATGCGCTGCACGTGCGGCTCGACGGCTCCCGGGAGCGCCGGCTGTCGGCGGCGGTGGCGCGGTCGGGCCGACCGCGCGAGGAGGTGGCGCGGGAGATGGCGGTGACCGACCGCGGGCGGGAGGCCTACGTGCGGCACTTCTACCGGGCCGACCCCGCCGCGGCCGGCCACTACCACCTGGTGGTGGACAGCACCGAGCTGCCGGTCGAGACGGTCGTGCAGCTCGTGGTGACGGCGGCGCGCGGGCGCGGCATCGGTCGGTGATCCGTCCGCGGCCGGCGCCGGGCGCGACGTCGCGGCGCTGCCCGCCCTGCGGGAGGCGCGGGACGATCGCCGCGCACACGACGAACCCCGGAGGTCGATGACCTCCGGGGTTCGTCGGCAGTTCAGCTGGGGGTCGAAGCCCCCGGGTCAGCTGCGGGCGACCTTGCCGGCGCGGATGCACGAGGTGCACGCGTTGATCCGGCGACGGTTACCGGGGGCGATCAGCGCCCGCACGGACTGGATGTTCGGGTTCCAACGGCGCGGCGTGCGGCGGTGCGAGTGCGACACCGACATACCGAAACCGGGGCCCTTGCCACACACATCGCACACGGCAGCCACGGTGGATCACTCCCAGAAGAATCGTTCACAGACGGCGGGGCAAGGCAGCACCCGCATCAAGACCGTCATGGAGTCTAACCGTTCCTCGCGCGGGACGTCGCGGTGCCCTCCGATCGTGCCCCGGCGGGCCCCGTTCCGGCTCGCGACGGCGGGACATGTCGGTCCGGGTGGGTAGCCTCCCACCCGTGCTGCAGGCGCTGGACGACGCCGCGGTCGGTCAGTGGTGCCGCGCCGCGGTCGAGGCGCTGTCCGGCGCGCGGAGCAGGCTGGACGACATCAACGTCTTCCCCGTCCCGGACGGGGACACCGGCACCAACCTCCTGCACACCGCCGAGGGCGCCCGTGCCGCACTCGACGCCGCCCTCGCCGGTGAGTCCCCGTGGGCGGTCCTGGCCCGGGGTGCGGTGCTGGCCGCCCGCGGCAACTCGGGCACGATCCTCGCCCAGCTCCTGCGCGGGCTCGCCGACCAGCTGGCCGACCAGCCCCCCGCGGACGGGCCGGTCCTCGCCGCGGCGCTGCGCAAGGCCGCCGAGGGCGCGTACACCGCGGTCGCCGACCCGGAGGAGGGCACTTTCCTCACGGTCGCCCGGGCCGGCGGTGAGTCCGCCGTGGCGGCCGTCGACGTGGGCCGCACGGCACTGGCCGACGTCGTCGTGGCGGCCGCCGACGGCGCCCGCGCCGCTCTCGACCGGACGCCCGGCCAGCTCACGGTCCTGCGCGAGGCGGGGGTCGTCGACGCCGGGGGCGCCGGGCTGTGCCTGGTGCTCGACGCCCTGGTGCGCACCGTCACCGGCATCGAGCCCGTCCGGCCGGCGCTGGCCCTGCCCGACCGGCACCGGCACGGCTCCGAGCACGCCCCCCACCAGCCGCCGCCCGGTCCGGGCAGCGAGGTCCAGTACCTGCTCGCCGACGCCGACGAGGTGGCGGTCACCCGTCTCCAGCAGCGCCTGGCCGAGCTGGGCGACAGCCTCGTCGTCGTCGGCGTCGACACCCCGACCGGTCGCGAGTGGAACGTCCACGTCCACGTGTCCGACGTCGGCGCGGCCATCGAGGCCGGCATCGAGGCGGGGCGACCGCACCGCATCTCGGTCACCCCGCTCGCGCCGGTGCCCCCGCCGGCACCGGTCCCCGGACTCCGCGCGGTCGTCGCCGCCGTCCACAGCGACGGTCTGGCCGCTCTCTTCCGGGCCGAGGGCGTCCGTGTCGTCGTCTGCGACCCCGACGGCATCACCGAGGACGATCTGCACGACGAGATCGTCGCCTCGGGCGCGCAGGAGGTGGTCGTGCTGCCCAACGACGCCGGCCTCCTCGCCGTCGCCTCCCGGGCGGCCACGCGGGCGCGGGAGGCGGGGCGCGAGGTCGGCGTCGTGCCCACCCGTTCACCCGTGCAGGGGCTGGCCGCCGTGGCGGTCGCCGATCCCGGCCAGCGGTTCGGGGACGACGTCATCGCCATGGCCGAGGCCGCCGCGGCCACCCGCTGGGCCGAGGTCACCGTGGCCGACCAGGAGGCGCTGACCTCCGCCGGCCGGTGCCACCCCGGCGACGTGCTCGGATCCGCGGAAGGGGACGTGGTCGTGATCGGCCCCGACCTCGCGTCCGTGGCCTGCGACCTGCTGGACCGCCTGCTGTCGGCCGGCGGGGAGATGGCCACCCTCGTCGTCGGTCCGGACGAGGAGCTCGGCGACGCCGTCTGCGGGCACCTCTCCGGAGTGCACCCCACGATCGAGGTCGTCCGGTACGGCGGCGGCCCGAGCTCGCTGCCGGTGCAGATCGGGGTGGAGTGACGATGGCCGTCACCCTGGAGACGCCGCTGGCCCGGGTCCTCGGCCCCAAGACGGCCACCGGGATGGCGGAGACCCTCGGCCTGCACACCGTGCGGCACCTGCTCCGGCACTACCCGCGCCGCTACGCCCGCCGCGGGGAGCAGGCAGATCTGGCCGATGTCCAGGTCGGCGACCGCGTCACCGTCCTGGCCCAGGTCAGGAGCGTCACGACGCGCCCGATGCGCAACCGCCGCGGCAGCCTCACCGAGGTCGTGGTCGGGGACGGCGGCGGGCGGATGAAGCTGGTGTTCTTCAACCACCGGCACGGACAGCTGAAGGTCAACGCGTGGGGCATGTTCGCCGGCACGGTCGGCGAGTACCGGGGGGAGAAGCAGTTCGCGCACCCCGACATGCACCTGATCGACGCCTCCGACGAGGACACCGACTGGGCGCGCGCGCTGGTACCGATCTACCCGGCGAGCAAGGACGTCTCCAGCTGGGTGATCCAGAAGTCCGTCCGGCTCCTGCTGGGCGCCGGCGGTGGGCTCGCCGAGCTCGTCGAGGACCCGCTGCCCGAGGAGATCCGCGCCCGGCACGGGCTGCTCCCGCTCGCCGCCGCACTCCTCGACATCCACCGGCCGACCACGACGGAGGACGTCGAGCGCGCCGAGCACCGCCTGAAGTGGGACGAGGCGCTCACCCTGCAGCTCACCCTCGCCGCCCGCCGCCGGGCCGCGGCCCTGGAGCCGGGCACCGCGCGGCCCCGCCGGCCCGGCGGGCTCCTCGACGCGGTCGACGCCGCCCTGCCCTTCGCCCTCACCGAAGGCCAGCGCGCGGTGGGGGAGGAGCTGGCCGCGGAGCTCGACCGCGACCAGCCGATGCACCGGCTGCTGCAGGGCGAGGTGGGCTCCGGCAAGACGGTGGTGGCGCTGCGCGCCATGGCGCAGGTCGTCGACGCCGGCGGCCAGGCCGCACTGCTCGCCCCGACCGAGGTGCTCGCTGCCCAGCACGCCCGCGGCATCCGGCAGCTGCTCGGCCCGCTCGGTCGGGCCGGGGAGATCGACGGCGACCCCGCCGGTACCCGCGTCACCCTGCTCACCGGCTCGCTGAAGGCGGCGGCCCGCCGCACCGCGCGGGCGGAGGTCGCCGAGGGCCGGGCCGGCATCGTGGTCGGCACCCACGCGCTCCTGCAGGAGGGCGTGGAGTTCGCCGACCTCGGGCTCGTCGTCGTCGACGAGCAGCACCGGTTCGGCGTCGAGCAGCGCGACGCGCTGCGCGCCAAGGGCGGCCGGCCGCCGCACGTGCTGGTCATGACGGCCACCCCGATCCCGCGCACCGTGGCCATGACCGTCTACGGCGATCTGGAGATCTCCACGCTGCGCCAGCTGCCGAGCGGCCGCGGCGGCGTCTCCAGCTCCGTGGTCCCGGTGGTCGAGAGACCCGGCTGGATCGACCGGGCCTGGGAACGCCTCCGGGAGGAGGTCGCCGCCGGCCGCCAGGCCTACGTCGTCTGTCCGCGCATCGGCGACGTCACCGGCCCCGGCGACGAGCCCGAGGACGCCGACGGCGCCCCGGACGACGAGCAGGGCCGCAGCGACCGGCGGCCGCCGCTGGCGGTCCTCGACGTCGCCGAGGCACTGCGCGCCGGACCGCTGGCCGGGCTGCGGCTCGACGTCCTGCACGGCCGGATGACCCCCGACGAGAAGGACGCCGTCATGCGCGCCTTCGCGACGGGAGAGATCGACGTGCTGGTCGCCACCACCGTCGTGGAGGTCGGTGTCGACGTCCCCAACGCCACGGTCATGGTGGTCATGGACGCCGACCGGTTCGGCGTCAGCCAGCTGCACCAACTCCGCGGCCGGGTGGCCCGCGGCACGCACGCCGGGCTCTGCCTGCTGGTCACCGACGCCCCCTCGGCCTCGCCCACCGGCCAGCGGCTGGCCGCCGTGGCCGCCACCTCCGACGGGTTCGAGCTCGCCCGGCTGGACCTGGAGACCCGGCGGGAGGGCGACGTCCTCGGCGCGGCGCAGTCCGGCCGGCGCTCGGCCATCAAGCTGCTGTCCCTCCTCGAGGACGAGGAGCTCATCAGCCAGGCCCGCGCCGAGGCGCACGCTCTGCTCGGGACCGATCGCGGCCTCGCCGACCACCCGGGGCTCGCCGCCGAGGTCGCCGCCCTGGCCACCGACGAGCGCGCCCAGTGGTTGGAGAAGGCATAGTGCCGGAGAAGGCATGACGCGGCTGATCGCGGGCGTCGCGGGGGGCCGGCGGCTCCGGGTTCCGCCCGCCGGTGTCCGGCCGACCGGCGACAAGGCCCGCGGCGCCCTGTTCAACTCCCTCGGCTCGCTGCTGGACCTGGAGGGCGCCGCGGTGCTCGACCTCTACGCCGGCTCCGGCGCGCTGGGCCTGGAGGCGCTGTCCCGCGGGGCCACCGAGGTCGTCTTCGTCGAGTCCGGGCCCAGGGTGCTGCCGGTGCTGCGGGCCAACCTCGCCGCCGTCGGGCTGCCCGGCGGCCGGGTGATCGCCGGCTCGGTGCCCGCGGTGCTGGCCAGGGCGGCCCCGCGGGCGTTCGACGTCGTCCTCGCCGATCCGCCGTACGAGGTGCCGGTGGACGAGGTGCAGGACGTGCTGCGCGCGCTGGTCACGGGGGAGTGGCTGGCCCCCGGAGGGGTCGTCGTCGTCGAGCGGTCCAGCCGCGAGACGGGCTGGGAATGGCCGACACCCCTGGACGCTCTGCGCGAACGGCGCTACGGCGAGGCAGTGCTCCGGTACGGTCGGCGTCCGTGAGGCGTGCCGTCTGCCCAGGTTCCTTCGATCCGGTCACCAACGGGCACGTCGACGTCATCGGCCGGGCTGCCGGGCTCTACGACGAGCTGGTCGTCGCCGTGCTGGTCAACCCGGGCAAGGCCGGGTTCTTCCCGGTCGAGGAGCGCATGGACCTCCTCCGCGAGGCCGTCGCCGACCTGCCCAACGTCACCGTCGACAGCTTCCAGGGGCTGCTCGTCGACTACTGCCGCAGCCACGACATCCCGGTGATCGTCAAGGGGCTGCGGGCCGTCAGCGACTTCGAGTACGAGCTCCAGATGGCCCAGATGAACCGGGAGCTGGCCGGCATCGAGACCCTGTTCGTGCCCACCGCGCCGCAGGTCGGTCACCTGTCCTCCAGCCTGGTCAAGCAGATCGCCACCTTCGGCGGCGACGTCTCCCGGCTGGTGCCCACGGTCGTCCACGACCGGCTGGCCGAGCGCGCCCGGCGGGATGCGCAGTGACCCGCCCGCCGCGCGGTTCCAGCACGGAGGTCGTCTACCGGCTGTACGAGACGGTCGACGAGCTGACGACCGTCATCGAGAACGCGCGCAGCGTGCCGATGTCGAGTTCCTGCATGGTCCCCCGCGACGTCGTGCTCGACCTGCTCGACGACCTGCGGGAGTCGCTGCCCGAGGACGTGCAGGCGGCCGGCGCGATCGTCGAGCAGCGCACCGAGATCCTGCAGCAGGCCCAGGCCGAGGCCGAGCGGCTGACCGGCCGCACCCGCGCCGAGAGCGAGCAGCTGCTCGTCCAGGCCCGCCGGCAGCGCGACGAGATCCTCGGCACCGCCCGCCGCCAGCGGGACGAGCTGCTCGCCCAGGCCCAGGGCGAGGCCGAGCAGATCCTGGTCGACGCCGAGGCGGAGGCCGAGGCGCTGGTCGCCGAGGGGCGCCAGCACCGGGCCGCGCTGATCGCCGAGGGGCAGGCCGAGCACGAGCGGCTGATCACCGAGACCGAGGTCTACCGCACCGCCGTCGACCGCGCCGACGAGCTCGGCGCGCAGTCGCACGCCGATGCCAACCGGATGCGGGCCGAGGTCGACGAGTACGTCGACACCCGGCTGGCCGAGTTCGGGGCCACCCTCGAGCGCATGCTCCGGTCGGTGGACAAGGCGCGTACCACCCTGCGGGAGCCCTGAGACCTTCCGCACGGTCGGTGCCACCCGGCCATCGGGTAGGCTCGACCCCTGGTCCGACCGCCGGCGGCTACCCGCCCGGCCGGCCACCCCTCCCTGCTCCCGACCGCGAGTACTGACATGCCTGCCGCTCAGCCGTTCCCCTCCGGCGCCCCGTCCTCAAGGCCAACGGCCTCCGAGGACCGGCGTCCGTCCGCCAACCCCTGGAAGTACGACCTCCGGGAGCTCGGCCGCCGCGCGGGCACCATGCAGGAGCTCGACCGCAGGGCCCCGGCGCCCGCCGGCTGGGGCCTGGAGCTGATCCGGGTCCCGGAGAAGGCCGACGTGCACCTGCGGCTGCGGCTGGAGTCCGTCATGGAGGGCGTGCTGGTCACCGGAGACCTCGACGTCCCCGTCGTCGGCTCCTGCGCCCGCTGCCTCGAGCCGACCGAGGACACCCTGACCCTCGACGTCCAGGAGCTCTACGCCTACGCGGGCAGCACCACCGAGGCGACCAGCGAGGAGGACGAGGTCCGCCGCGTCGAGGGTGACTTCCTCGACCTCGAGCCGCTGGCCCGCGACACCATCGTCCTGAACCTCCCGCTGTCGCCGGTCTGCACCCCGGACTGCGGCGGCCTGTGCGTCGACTGCGGTCAGCGGATCGACGACCTCCCGGCAGACCACACCCACGAGGTGACCGACCCCCGGTGGGCCGCCCTCGCGGAGCGTTTCGCTTCCTCGCCGGGCACCCCCGGCGAATCCACCACCCCAGAGGAGAACTGATCGTGGCCGTTCCGAAGCGGAAGATGTCGCGCGCCAACACCCGCATGCGCCGGTCGCAGTGGAAGGCCACCGCGCCGACCCTGTCGCCGTGTCCCAACCGCGCCTGCGGCGAGCTCAAGCCCCCGCACCAGGCGTGCCCGACGTGCGGCCAGTACGACGGCCGCCAGGTCCTGTCGGTCTGACCTCCGGCACCCGTACCGCCATGGGGACGACGGCCGCCGCGACGCACCCTGCCGAGAGTGCGGCGGGCGGTCGCGCCCCGGACGGGGCGGCACACCCCGGCGGCGAGGCACACGCCGCGCGGGCCGCTGCGTGGCTCGACGACGCTCTCGGCGTCCGGCTGCCCGACGACCTGCTGGGCCTGATGCTGACGCACCGGTCGTTCGCGTACGAGAACGGCGGCCTGCCGACCAACGAGCGCCTGGAGTTCCTGGGCGACTCCGTGCTCGGCCTCGTCGTCACCGACGAGCTGTACCGCAGCCAGCCGGGCCTCCCCGAGGGCCAGCTGGCGAAGCTCCGCGCGTCGGTGGTCAACATGACGTCGCTGGCGCGGGTCGCCCGCCGGCTCGGCGACGGCGGCCTCGGCCCCCACGTGCTGCTGGGGCGCGGTGAGGAGACGACCGGCGGCCGGGAGAAGGACTCGATCCTCGCCGACGCCCTCGAGGCGCTGGTCGGCGCGATCCACCTCGGCTGCGGGCTGGACACCGCCTCCGCGGTCGTGCACCGGCTGTTCGACCCGCTGCTGGTCGAGGCCGCCACCCGCGGCGCCGGCCTGGACTGGAAGACCAGCCTGCAGGAGCTCGGTGCCGCGCAGGGGTTGGGCGCGCCCACCTACCAGGTGGACGACGAGGGACCCGACCACGCCAAGACCTTCACCGCCGCCGTGCTGCTCGCCGGCATCGTCCGGGGCACCGGCAGCGGCCGCACGAAGAAGGCCGCCGAGCAGGAGGCGGCCGAGATCGCCTGGCGCGCCCTGTCCGAGGAGTAGGACCGTGCCCGAGCTACCCGAGGTCGAGGTGGTGCGCCGGGGACTGGAGCAGTGGATCGCCGGTCGAACGGTCGCCACCGTGGAGGTGCAGCACCCCCGGGCCGTCCGGCGGCACCTGGAGGGCGCCGACCACTTCGTGCAGGCCCTGACCGGGCGCACCCTGGCCGCCGCCCACCGGCGCGGCAAGTACCTCTGGCTGCCGCTGGCCGAACCGGACGGCACGCCGTCGGGGCGGGCGCTGGTGGCGCACCTGGGCATGAGCGGGCAGCTGCTCGTGGAGAAGCCGTCGGCCCCCGACGAGACCCACCTGCGGGCCCGGTTCACCTTCGCCGACGGCGGCCGCGAGCTGCGCTTCGTCGACCAGCGCACCTTCGGCGGGCTGGCGGTGGAGGAGTGCGCTCGGGCTGGTGGGGTGGCCGGACCGGCAGCGGAGGAGATCCCGCCGCGGCTCGCGCACATCGCCATCGACCCGCTCGATCCCTCCTTCGACGTCGACGCCTTCTCGGTCGCGCTGCGCCGCCGGCGGACCGAGGTCAAGCGGGCCCTGCTCGACCAGACCCTGATCGGCGGGGTGGGCAACATCTACGCCGACGAGTCGCTGTGGCGGGCCCGGCTGCACGGCGCCCGCCCCACCGACAAGCTCACCGGCGCCCAGGTCGCCGACCTGCTGGAGGGCGTCCGCGACGTGCTCGGCGAGAGTCTCGCGCAGGGCGGCACCTCCTTCGACTCGCTGTACGTCGACGTCAACGGGCAGAGCGGCTACTTCTCCCGGCACCTGGCCGTCTACGGGCAGGCCGACCGGCCCTGCCCGCGCTGCGGGACGGCGATCCGCCGGGAGTCGTTCATGAACCGCAGCAGCTACAGCTGTCCGGTGTGCCAGCCGCGCCCGCGAGCGCGCCGGTCATGAGCCGCCGCGCGGTGGCCGTCGTCTCGGGGCGGGTGCAGGGCGTCGGGTACCGGTGGTTCGTGCGCGGCCGGGCCGAGGGGGCCGGGGTGTCCGGCTCGGCGACGAACCGGCCCGACGGGCGGGTCGAGGTCGTCCTCGAGGGGGCGGAGGACGCCGTGGCCGCCGTCCTCGGCGTCCTCGACGGCCCGGACGCGCCCGGGGCGGTCACGCGGGTCGACGTCCGCGACGAGCCCGCACGCGGGGTGCGGACGTTCACCACAGGGTGACCAACGCGACATCGCCCGGACATGGGAGGCTGGCCCGCTCGCGTTGACCTGCGTCACAGGTGCTGTCACCCTGGAAGCACCCCAGCCGCGCCGACCGTTTCCCGGGGCGCCGGCTACTCCCTCCCACTGTCTGAAAGGCCGTCCCAGCCATGGCCAAGGCCCTGTTCGGTCACGTCGTCGCCCCCGCGCAGCTCCGCGTAGCCGAGGAGAACGCCGTCCTGCGGGCGAAGGTGCGTCGGCTGGAGCAGGAGCTCGCCGAGCTGCGCGCCCAGCGCGACGCCGCGATCGCCCACGAGCTGCTCTCCATGGCCGGCGACGCCGCCCAGCCCGCACTCGCCTGAGTCACACCCGCACCAGCGGCCTCGCGGCCACCCTGACCGGGGCGGATCCCGGCTAGAGTCTCCTTCCCGTGCACCTGTCGAGCCTCACGCTGAAGGGCTTCAAGTCCTTCGCGTCCGCCACCACGCTGCGGCTCGAACCCGGGATCACCGCCGTCGTCGGCCCCAACGGCTCCGGCAAGTCCAACGTCGTCGACGCCATCTCCTGGGTCCTCGGCGAGCAGGGCGCCAAGAGCCTGCGCGGCGGCAAGATGGAGGACGTCATCTTCGCCGGCACCGCCGGCCGTCCGGCGCTGGGCCGCGCCGAGGTGACCCTCACCATCGACAACTCCGACGGCGCGCTGCCGATCGAGTACACCGAGGTGTCGATCACCCGCCGCATGTACCGCTCCGGGGAGAGCGAGTACGAGATCAACGGCGACAAGGTGCGGCTGCTCGACGTCCAGGAGCTGCTCAGCGACTCCGGCATCGGCCGCGAGATGCACGTCATCGTCGGCCAGGGCCAGCTCGACGCCGTCCTGTCCGGCCGCCCCGAGGACCGGCGCGCGTTCATCGAGGAGGCGGCCGGCGTCCTCAAGCACCGCAAGCGCAAGGAGAAGGCCCTCCGCAAGCTCGACGGGATGCAGGCCAACCTGGACCGGCTGGCCGACCTCACCGCCGAGCTGCGCCGCCAGCTCAAGCCGCTGGGCCGCCAGGCGGAGGTGGCCCGCCGTGCCGCCGGCGTGCAGGCCGACCTGCGAGATGCCCGGCTCCGGCTGCTGGCCGACGACCTCGTGCAGCTGCGAGATGCCCTCGACCGGGACGTCGCCGACGAGACCGCCGCACGGGAGCGACGGACCGTCGTCGAGCGGGAGCTGGCCGAGGTGTCCCGCCGGGAGAGCGCGCTGGAGAGCCGGTTGGCCCACACCACCCCGCAGCTGCAGGTCGCCTCCGACACCTGGTACCGGCTGTCCACCCTCGGCGAGCGGTTCCGGAGCGTGGCCCAGCTGGCCGCCGAGCGGCACCGGCACCTGTCCGCGGCCGCCCCGGCCGCAGCGGCCGGGCGGGACCCCGAGCAGCTGGAGGTCGAGGCCGACAAGGTCGCCGCGACCGAGGCCGAGCTCGCCGCCGGGCTGGCGGCCGAGCGGGAACGGCTGGCGCGGGTGGTGGCCGGCCGCACCGACCTGGAGCGGGCCCTGGCCGAGGCGGAGAAGGCCTGGGTTGCCGCCGCCCGGGCGCTGGCCGACCGCCGGGAGAGCCTGGCCCGGCTGTCCGGCGAGGTGGCGGCGGCCCGCTCACGGGTCGGCGCCGGTCAGGCCGAGATCGACCGGCTCGCGGTCGCCGCCGCCGAGGCGGCCGACCGGGCGGAGGTGGCCGCCGATCGGCTGGCCGACCGCCGCGGTCAGCTCGCCGAGCACGAGGACGCCGACGTCGGGCTCGTCGCGGCCCACCAGGACGCCGTCGCCGCGCACACCGCCGCCGCCCGCCGGGTCACCGAGCTCGCTGCTGCCGAACGCGCCGCAGAGAGCGACCGTGCCTCCTGGCAGGCCCGGCGGGACGCGCTCGCCCTGGGGCTGGCGCCGGCCGACGGCGCGGCCGCGGTCCTCGGCTCGGGCCTTCCCGGGGTGGTCGGCCCGCTGACCGAGCAGCTGACCGTGGCACCGGGTGACGAGGTGGCGGTCGCCGCCGCGCTCGGGGGCATGGCCGACGCCGTCGTCGTCTCCGGGGTGACCGAGGCGGCCGAGGCGCTGGCCCACCTGACCGGCACCGGCGGCGGCCGCGCCGGGCTGCTGGTCACCGGCGGACTCCCCCCGGTCCCGCGGGAAGGCTGGCCGGAGCTGCCCGAGGGGATCCGCTGGGCCCTGGACGCGGTGCAGGCGCCCGAGCCCCTCCGGCCGGCGCTGGCCCGTGCCCTGGAGCGGGTGGCCCTGGTGCCCGACCTCGACGCCGCGGTGGCGCTGGTGCGCGTGCACCCCCGGGTCCGGGCCGTCACCGCCACCGGTGACCTGCTCGGCGCCGACTGGGCCCTCGGCGGGCAGACCGACGCGCCGTCGAACCTGGAGGTGCGGGCCCGCGTCGACGAGGCGGCGGCCGAGCTGGCCGCCGCCACCGCGCACGCCGCCGAGCTCGCCGAGCAGCTGACCCGCGCCCGGCGCACCGCCCAGGACCGCTCCGCCGACGTCGACACCGCGCTCGCCGCCCGGCAGGCCGCCGACCGCAGCCGCTCCGCCGAGGCCACCGCGCTGGCCGAGCTCGGCGCGGCGGCCCGCTCCGCGTCGGCCGAGGCGGAGCGGCACGCGGCCGCCCGGGTGCGCGCCGAGGAGTCGCTGGAGCGGGCGATCACCGCCCTGTCCACCCTGGAGGGCCGGCTCGCCGAGGCCCAGGCCGCGCCGCTGGAGGACGAGCCGCCCACCGAGGTTCGCGACCGGCTGCGCGCCGAGGTGGCGGCGGCCCGGCAGGGGGAGACCGAGGCACGGTTGTCGGTGCGCACGGCCGAGGAGCGGGCCCGCGCACTGCAGGGTCGGGCCGAGTCGCTGCGCCGCCAGGCCCGGCAGGAGCGCACCGCCCGCGAGCGGGCGGCCGCCGCCCGGGTCGCCCGTCAGCGGGGTGCGGCGGTGGCGGCCGCGGTCCGCGCCGACGCCGAGGCCGCCCTGGTGGCGCTGGGCTCCTCGCTGGCCCGGGCCGCTGCCGAGCGGGATGCGCTCGCGTCGTCCCGGAGTTCCTTCGAGGCCGAGCTGCTGGAGGTGCGCGGCCGGGTGCGTGCGGCCACCGCCGAACTGGACCGGCTCACCGACGAGGTGCACCGCGACGAGGTGGCGCGCACCGAGCAGCGGTACCGTATCGAGACGCTGGAGACCCGGGCCGCCGAGGAGTTCGGGGTCGACCTGCCCACGCTGGTCGCCGAGTACGGGCCGCGCGCGCCGGTGCCGCCGGCACCCCAGCAGGTCGCCGAGGCCGACGCCGCCGGGCAGCCCGTCCCCGAGCCGCAGCCCTACGACCGGGCGGTCCAGGAACGGCGGGCCGCCCGTGCCGAGCGCGACCTCGCGACCCTGGGCAAGGTGAACCCGCTGGCGCTGGAGGAGTTCGCCGCGCTGGAGGAGCGGCACACCTTCCTCGCCACCCAGCTGGAGGATCTCAAGAACACCCGGCGGGACCTGCTCACCGTCGTCCGCGAGGTCGACGGCCGGATCCACGACGTCTTCGCCGCCGCCTTCGCCGACGTCGCCCGCGAGTTCGAGCAGGTCTTCGCCACCCTCTTCCCCGGCGGCTCGGGGCGCCTGGTGCTCACCGAGCCCGACAGCATGCTCACCACCGGCGTCGAGGTGGAGGCGCGGCCGCCGGGCAAGAAGGTCAAGCGGCTCTCGCTGCTGTCCGGCGGCGAGCGCTCGCTGACCGCCGTCGCCCTGCTCGTGGCGATCTTCCGCGCACGCCCCTCCCCGTTCTACGTCCTCGACGAGGTCGAGGCGGCGCTGGACGACGTCAACCTGGGCCGGCTGCTGGTGCTGGTCGAGCAGCTGCGGTCGACGTCGCAGCTGATCATCATCACCCACCAGAAGCGGACGATGGAGATCGCCGACGCCCTCTACGGCGTCAGCATGCGCGGCGACGGCATCACCGGCGTGATCAGCCAGCGGCTCCGGGAGCTGGACACCGCCTGAGCTGCGTCCATCCCCGATCAGCGGCTTCCCGAGGACGCCTCGATCAGGATGTCGGCGAGTTCCCGTGGTCGGGCGAAGAACGGGGAGTGGGCCGAGTCGATGTGCCGGACGTCCTCGGCCTTGCCCGCCGCCATCAGCTCCTGCACGGCGGCCGGCAGCCCCACGTCCCCGTCCGCCACGACGTAGGTCGTCGGGAGTGTCGACCACCCGGCGGCCCGCAGCGGTGTGGTGCACGAGCTCAGCGACTGGGGGGTCAGCCGGGCCACGGCCGCGGCGGTGACGTCGGGAGGGCAGTCCGCGTAGAACACCTGTTCCGGCTGTGCGGGGGTCATCCAGCGGCCGTCCTCGGAGACCTGCCAGAACGCCGGCGGCTCGCCACCGGCGGCGTCCAGCAGGCTCACGCCGACGTCGAGCAGGAACGCGCAGACGTAGACCAGCCGGACGACGTCGTCCCGGCCGGCGCTGGCCTCGGTGATCGGCAGGCCGCCGTACGAGTGCCCGACCAGGACCGTGGGGCCGGCCACGTCGTCCAGGACGGCCCGCACCGCCGCGGAGTCGTCGGCCAGGTCCCCCAGCGCGTCGACGTCCGGGCCGGTGCTCGGCAGGTCGACGGTGCGGACCGGGAAGCCCCGCTCGGTGAGCAGCGGAACGACGTGGTCCCAGGACCACGACCCGTGCCAGGCGCCGTGGACGAGGACGATCGTGGGAAGGGCTGCGGGCTCGGCGGTCATGGCGCTGATGCTGGGGCGCACGTGTGGTCCCGGGTAACGGCAGGTCGGCCCGTGTGCCGTAGGGCAAATGATGTACCGCCCGGTCGGCCTCCCTAGACCCCGGAGCGGACCTCCACGTCGACGACGACCGGCAGGTGGTCCGAGGCGCCCTCGGCGTCGAGCACGTAGGCCCCGGCGACGGTGACCCCGGGGGAGACCCACACCTGGTCGATCCGCCGGTGCGGGGAGCCGGCCGGGTGCGTCATCCCGGCGTCGGACTGCCAGAACTTCCAGCCGGCCTGGTCGTTCCGCGCCCGGGCCAGCTGCCAGGCGTCGGTGAACCGCTGCCGCAGCGCGTCGAGCTCGGGGGCATCCGGCTCGGTGTTGAAGTCGCCGACCAGGACGCCGGTGTCCATCGGCTCGGTGTGCAGCCCGGCGAGCGTGGACACCTGGGCGGCCCGCTCCTGCGCCGAACGGGTGGTCAGGTGCGTCGCGGTGATCCACAGCGCCCCGCCGTCGAGCTCGACCATGGTGCGCAGCGCGCTCCGCGGCTCGCCGGTGCCGGGCAGCCGGTGGACGTCGCTGATCAGGATCGGCAGGCGGGAGAGCAGCGCGTTGCCGTACTGGCGCCGCGGGGCGTCTGCCGCCTTCGTGCCCGCCCGCTGCTCGTCGATGGCCGGCCCCCACGCCAGCTGCATGTCCAGCGCCCGGGAGAGCAGCAGCGCCTGGTCGACGTCCTCGCTGCGCTCGCCGTAGTAGCGGTCGACCTCCTGCAGGCAGATGACATCGGCGTCCACCGAGGCCAGCAGCGTGGCCAGCCGGGGGAGGTCGTGCCGGTCGTCGTCGCCCACCCCGTGGTGGGTGTTGAAGGTGACCAGCCGCACCGGGATCGGCGGCTGGTCGGGACCCGGGGCCGGCTTCGTCACCGCTCCACCCTCTCAGGCTCGGACAGGGGCATGTCGACGACCTCGGACAGCGACGTCGACCCCAGTTCGCTCACCGACAGCACGAACCGCGCCTCCCGCCCGTCCAGCACGAGCTCGCCGATCTGGTTGCCGAAGTACGGGCCGACCTGCTTCTCCCACTCCAGCCCGGCCGGCTCGGCGCCCACCAGGCGGGCCAGCCGCTCGGTGAACCGCCGTGCGCGCCGGCTCCACCCGATCCTGAAGGCGACCTTGATCGGGTGCGGGGCCTGGTTGTGCAGCGGGGAGACGGTCAGCTGGTGCACCCGGGAGACCAGCCCGGACGGTTCGACCACCTCCGCGGCGTAGGCGTGGTGGACGTCGCCGGAGATGACCACCGTCGTCGCCGGGGCCGCCCCGTGCTCGCCGCGGGCCACGCCGGTGACCGCGCGGCCGAGCCGGTCGAAGGAGTGCGCGAACGCGGCCCAGTGCTCCAGGTCCGACGCCTGCCGCAGCGCCTCGGCCAGCGTGCCGCGCCACCGGCCGTGGTGGCGGACGTTCAGCGTCGCGTTCCACCGCTCCAGCGAGTCGACGGCGTGCGGCAGCAGCCAGGGCAGCGACGTGCCGAGGATGAGGTGCTGCACCCCCTCGTCGCACGCCCGGCGCATGGCCGCCTCGACCCAGTCGAACTCCGCCTCGTCCAGCATCCGGCGGCCGGTCTCCTCCAGCACCCGGCCGGCCCGGGTGTCGATCATGACCAGCCGGGCGTCACCCCAGTGCCGGACGTAGCTCCACCGCGTGCTGGCCGGGGTCGCGTCGGCCTGCGTCGCCATCTCGTGGAGCAGCGGCCCGGCGTCGACGGGCACGTCCGGGGAGGCGTCGACGAGCTCCTGGATCGCCCGCCAGGTCTTGTTCTCGGCCAGCTCCTGCGGGCTGAGGTTGCCCAGGTGCTGGTAGATCCAGTAACTGGCCAGGCCAGCGGTGATCCGCCCGGCCCACCAGTCCTTGCGCGACATCTTCGCCCGCCAGGCCGCCGAGGTGTTCCAGTCGTCGATCATCTCGTGGTCGTCGAAGATCATCGAGGACGGGATGGTGGACAGCAGCCACCGCACCTGCGGGTCCTGCCAGGACTCAACGTAGAGCTGGGTGTACTCCTCGAAGTCCGCCACCTGGGCGTTCGGGGCCGTGCTCGTCAGCTCCCGGTCCCGCCGGCGGGCGAGCCATCCGTGGGTCCGCTCGGTGAGCTCGTCGGCGTACACCTGGTCGCCGAGCAGCACCAGCGCATCCGGCCACTCCTCCTCCGGCTGGGTCGCGATCCGCTGCGCGTAGAAGTCGAGCGCGTCCGGCGGGATGCCCTCGGAGTCCGCGACCGTGTGCCGGCTGGCGTACCGGCACGACCCGAAGGCCAGCCGGAAGGGACCCGGGCCTCCGGGGGTGCGGATCCGGCTGGGCGGGAACTCCGACTCCACGGGTGGCCAGACCTGCACGCCGTCGAGGTGCACCTCGTACGGCGTGGTGCTGCCCGGTTCGAGGTCTTCGACGAGGACCAGGGCGTAGTGGTGACCGCCGACGCGGAACGTCCGGGCGCGCCGGCCCAGCACGTCGACCTCGCACGGGCGGTCGGTCTCCACCCACACGGTCGCCGACACCGGGTCGACGTGCCGCAGGAGCGGCCCGAGCACGAGGGCGGGGGCGCTGGCGGCGGGTTGCGGCATGGGGACAGCCTGGCCTACGACGCGGGGCGCAGGGAGTCGGTGTCCCCGCCGCCTCCCCCGACGGGGGCTGGGAGACTCGGGTCCATGGAATTCGTGCTGATCGCCATCGCGATCCTGGTCGTCGGACTGATCCTCGGGGTGAGCCTCCTCGTCGGCCGTGGCCGGCGGACGACGCGACTCGACGACGACGCCCTCGGCGGCACGACGCTCACCCGGCCGCGACCGCCCGCGCCGCCGGTCGAGCAGCCACGGCCGACCGGGTCCACCGCGTCGGGGCTGGGCCTCCCGCAGACCGACCAGCCCGATGCGGTCGTCCCCGAGACGCCGCCGTCCGTCGAGCTGCCCCCGGCCGAGCCCGAGCCGGGGCTGGTCTTCGAGACGCCCTTGCCGTCGGCCGGCCGGCTGGTGCGGCTGCGGTCGCGCCTGGCCCGATCGCAGTCCTCCCTCGGCCGCGGCCTGCTCACCGTCCTGGCCCGCGAGCAGCTGACCGAGGACGACTGGGAGGAGATCGAGGAGACCCTGCTCGCCGCCGACGTCGGGGTCGCCTCGACCACCCGGATCGTCGAGCGGCTGCGCACCCAGTCGCTGGTGCTGGCCACCGCCTCCGGCGCCGACCTGCGCGAGCTCCTCGTGCGCGAGCTGACCGCCGTGCTGGGCCCCGACCTGGACCGGACGCTCGGCACCGGTCGGAGCGAGGGGCGCCCGGGCGTCGTCCTCGTCGTCGGTGTGAACGGGGCCGGGAAGACGACCACCGTCGGCAAGCTCGCCCGGGTGCTGGTGGGCGACGGCAGGAGCGTGATCCTCGGCGCCGCCGACACCTTCCGTGCCGCGGCCGCCGACCAGCTCGAGACCTGGGGCGAGCGGGTCGGGGTCCTCACCGTCCGGGGGCGCGAGGGCGGCGACCCCGCCGCCGTCGCGTTCGAGGCGGTGCGCACCGGCGTGGAGGCCGAGGTCGACACCGTCGTCGTCGACACCGCCGGGCGGCTGCACACCAAGTCCGGGCTCATGGACGAGCTCGGCAAGGTGAAGCGGGTCGTGGAGAAGCAGGCGCCGGTCACCGAGGTGCTGCTGGTGCTGGACGCCACGACGGGGCAGAACGGCGTCGTGCAGGCACGGGTGTTCACCGAGGCCGTGCACGTCACCGGCGTCGTCCTCACCAAGCTCGACGGCACCGCCAAGGGCGGCATCGTGGTCCGGGTGCAGCAGGAGCTGGGCATCCCGGTGAAGCTGATCGGCCTCGGTGAGGGCCCCGACGACCTGGCGCCGTTCGAGCCGCGGGCGTTCGCGGAGGGGCTGGTCGGCGAGGCCTGAGCGGTCAGCCCGCGGGCGAGAAGCCGTAGGGCAGCTCGAGCCGGTGGGCGGCCAGGAGGCCGGCATCGGACAGCACGTCCGGCGTCGGGCCGTCGGCGACGATCACCCCGCCGTCGAGGATCACCGACCGCGAGCACAGCTGAGCGGCGTAGGGCAGGTCGTGGGTGACCATCAGCAGCGTCACCGGCAGCCCGGCCAGCACCTCGGCCAGTTCCCGCCGGCCCGCCGGGTCGAGGTTGGACGACGGCTCGTCGAGCACCACGATCTCCGGCTGCATCGCCAGCACCGTGGCGACGGCGACCCGGCGCCGCTGGCCGAACGACAGGTGGTGCGGCGGGCGGTCGGCGGCGTCGGCCATGCGCACCTGCTGCAACGCCGCGGCGACCCGGGCGGCGACCTCGGGCTCGGGCAGCCCCAGGTTGCGGGGGCCGAAGGCCACGTCCTCGCCGACGGTCGGCATGAACAGCTGGTCGTCGGGGTCCTGGAAGACCACGCCGACCCGGCGGCGGATCTCCTGCAGCGCGCGCTTCCCGACCGGCAGGCCGGCCACGGTCACCTGCCCGCGGCCGGCCCGCAGGATGCCGTTGAGGTGCAGCACCAGGGTGGTCTTGCCCGCGCCGTTGGGGCCCAGCAGGGCCACCCGCTCGCCGCGGTCGATCCGCAGGTCGACACCGAACAGCGCCTGGTGCCCGTCGGGATAGGCGTAGGCGAGGTCCTCGACCAGGAGGGACGGCGGGGCGGCGGTCACCCCAGCAGCATCCCGGCCAGC